>NZ_FNFC01000004.1 GCF_900100385.1 Halovenus aranensis | reverse complement strand
TGTGGAGCCAGTCCATGACAGTATCGTCGCAGGGAGTATCGTCCGTTTGGGACGTGACCTCCCAAACGGACGACTGGTTGACGCTGGCCATGGTGACGGCAGGCCAGATATCACCGGAATCGAGGGGCGAGCCCTCGATTCCTTCCATTGGGAGCTGTCCAATCACGTCAGCCGCTACTTCTTTTACGTCTGCGGCCGAAAGAACACCGTCCGGTTCGGGTAGCTCAAGCACACTTCTGAACCGGACATCTTCCTCAATCAGAGCGACGCTTTAGCTCCGCTGCTCACGCCGGTTGGGAAGTACCGACAGTATCTTGAGAGAGAAGTTGTTCAAAGTGAGATGGGAATTAATTTCGATTTTGGGGTGAGTGATAGAACGCTTGAGTCTGCCGCAGGTACGTTCTTACAGGTCTTAGATGAATGTGGTGTCGGCGAATATAAGCGGGGACAGAGCGGTTATCCGACTCGTCTAGTTGTGAACGAAGAATATTCTGAATTTCTCTCTGATTCAGCGTCGGAAGAACCGGAGGAAGAAGCAGAGAAACCTACTCAAGAAGAACTTCCAATTGACAAAGATGACGAAGAGAAAGATAATAGTGAAGGAGAAAAGGAGGACTTGGAATCTTCTGAAGACACGGATACTTCTTCCACTCCGACAAGTACTCAGAATGAGAATACTGAGATATCCCAAACTATCGAAGGGAGTATAGAATCAGGTTTCGATGTCACTGTTGATATCGAAGTCTCATCAGCTGACTGGGAGAGCGAAGAAGTTATATCTTTGATAAACTCGCTCAAGAACAAAGATTCAGAGTGAATGTTCCCCGCATACGTAGTCCCTCCAGAGGATATAGCTGAGATATTGTTCGCTCTTTCCGAGTTGGATGAGCGTGCTGATGAGAAAACAGTGGCACAATTCGTCGATGACTCCGAGCGTAAGGTTCGGGAATCAGTCAAGGTACTACAAGAATTGGAGATTATTGTAGAGAGTGGTTACACCGTCGATATTGAATACAGTGACCTGATACAGCAGTTGCCTCCAGATGATAGAAACGCTGTTTTCGAGAAAGCACTATTGAGGTATCAGCCATTCATAGATTATGCAACCTATCTGAACCGTGGCTATTCATCTGAACAAGCTTCAAAGATGGTATACGCGGCATATGAGGACTTAGCAAGTGGGCAAGAGTATATGAACACGTATTTTGAACGGTTAGGTCAGTATGCAGGAATATTGACCGAAGAAGGAGACGTTTCTATTGAGGTTCGAGAAATCCCAACAGATTCCACCCACTCAATCGAACAACTTCGAGAGTCTCTTGATTCGGAACTTGAAGTAAGGATATATCTGGACGAAATATTGGGAGAAGAGTTGATGTCTTTCTTAGATGAAGACACAAAGACTGACTTATCAAACGGCTATCTGAAACATACACAAAGTCCACGAGATTCAATTAGTGCTACAGGGAGGGCGTTTGAAGACTTTCTTAGAAATGTTGGAGACAAGTACGGGAGTGATGATCGTGACTATGGAAGCGCCTCTGGAATAATTCCGGTTGTTAACCATCTACAGGGAGATGATTTGGTAAAGCGTATTCACAAGCGTAGAGTCTTCGCGTTAGCTGAGATCAGAAACAAAGGAGGCGCGCACGGAGATGATACTGAGGTCCTTGAGAGGTGGGATACCTCTTCAGAGGTTGCACTCCACTGCGCTATTACTGCTACGTTATTGGTTCGGAGTATCTATTGCTACGCTTCCGAAGGAAGGTTGATTCTATAGCTTTTCGTCTTATACTACCTGTTAGTGCCTGGGTTACGGTAAAGCGGTCCTTGGGAACGATACACTGCTGTCTCGATTAAAGCCGATACGTGCGTTCTATCTTGCACACGAATCCGTCCCAATACCACGGTTTATACCCAATCCCGAGCCACCCACGGGCATGGTCGAGCGCCTCGAAACCTTGCAGACGTACCGTTGTCCCGACTGTGGCTTCCGCTCGAAAGGTACGGACCCGGTAGATGCGGAGTTCCGCCCAAGCCATCCCGACCGACGGGTTGACAAACTCAAGTGTCCGAGCTGCGGCGCGGGTCACGCCACCGAGGCGAATGCGACGAGTGTAACCCCACCCCGCATGCGGGAGGGTGTCAGCAATGGATTAATACCACTCGCTTGAGTCACCAGCAGGTATGAACGAGCCACCGGATAATCGTTGTGGATACACGTGGCCGGAGGGTTACGATGCCGACGAAGAAGATGATGCGTTCCACCAGAATTGTTGCTATCGGGAGGTGGTTTCTACGGAGGTTGGGGAGTGTATCTGGCATGCGGATACCAATGAAGTGGATGAGCAGTCCGTTGAGATGCTCAAACGCAACCTTGCTCCATCGGAGACCCGCTTCCTCAATTCCCCCTATACAGAATTGCTCGATGGCTCGAATCTTGTTGGTACAAATCTGAGTGGTACTCTTGACCTCCAGCAGACAGCACTTCGAGATGCCGACCTCATCGATGCCAACCTTACCGACGCTAACCTCGCCGGTGCTGACCTCACCGAAGCCGACCTCATGAAGGCAAACCTCACCAAAGCTAACCTCTGGACTGTCGATTTCACCAACGCCACCCTCCAAAATGCCAAGATCAAAGACGCAAATCTCCGACACGCCGACCTTATTGACGCCGACCTCTGGTATGCTGAGTGCCAAGATACCGACTTTCGGTATGCTGACTTCCGCCGTGCCGACTGTCAACATACCAACCTCGACAGTGCTGACTTCCGGCATGCCACACTCACCGACGCTGAACTCAGCGAAGCAAGTTTCGAAAGCAACAAAGCGAACTCCACAACGACAGTGAAACAACTCTATGAAGGAGACAATGGAGAATCAGAAAACTGGGATGCAACTGCACGCGCCTACCACAACCTCAAAACCATTTTTGCAGACCACGGTCTCGTCGGAAAGGCACGCGATATGCACGTCAGAGAGCGCCGCGCTCGTCGTCTCGAAGAAAAGGCAGAGAGTGGCCGGTTGAATCGCACGTATCTCGGCTCCCTAATTTCTCGATGGACCACTGGCTACGGTGTTCGTATGTCGCCACTTCTGGGTTGGATGCTGCTTATTTTTCTCGGAGCGACGACATGGTACAACATCGCCGGCGTCAAAGAGACGTTCCTGAACAACATGTTCTACAGCGTTATCGCCTTCACCGCAGCTCCACCTCCGACAGACCTCACAGACGCTGCGACACAGATTATCGTCATGATCGAGACCTTCCTCGGAACTCTCATGATCGTCCTCTTGGGCTACATTCTCGGCAACCGAGAGCAATTCTAACACACAACTACTCGTCGAAATACTCTCCCGCTGCCATCCACCGACAGTAGTCCATCGCAGCGAGCGCCCCGGTCTCGCCGGTCCCCTCTACGTCGACATCCATCTGTGATGCGACCCAAGTGCCATCGTCACGCTGGCGCAACTCAATGAGCGTCCGAACGGGTTGTGTTGTGTGCTCATCGACGATCGAGTGCTCTTCTGTCGAAGCCATACTCTCGACGAGGGGCGGACCCAGAAAGAATCTAACTGGGGTGCTTCCGGGTTCCGGGTAACAACTCACATTACCAAGCGAAATCAATACCGGCGAAGAGAACGAGAAAGATGAGAATCGAACTCGGGCAGACGAATACAATGTACCCAGTTCCGGCATCAACATCCTCAAGAGAGGCAGATCGATAAAATAGACCACCGAGGACCAGACTCATTAACCAAGCAGAAAAATATCCCAGAACCACGGGAAAGAGATACTGTAACGAGTTTGCCAGAGCTACAATCAGTAGTGGGAGAGAGGCAAAAATCGCTTTTTGATTGATCGCTCTGAGTTTTTCAAATAGTGTCCAATCGCTTTGTTCTTCGTAGTGTCGACCCACTTCGTAATCACGCATGTTGCCTGAAAGCCCTCTTTGAACCAATAGTCGAGCAAAGAGAATCACCAGGAACAAAAAGGTGACCAGGCTCTGAATGTTCCCAGAGAGATCAAGATTGCCTGCTCTGGAAATTCCTCTTACTCCATTGCTCATCAAATATATCAACAGAATTGTCGACAATGTTCGTGCAGCTGCTAAGCCGAAACCAGCCGTATCGTATCGATCGTCAACGTAGACGAACACAACTGCAATAGTCAAACCAACTGAAAGAAGAATCATTCCTTCGTCCAACGGATTTTCCGAACCTAGGAGTGGGATAGATTCATGTGACAGAGTGAGACCAGCAATTGCAGCATAGACGGATAACTCTTTAGAGAGATCGACTTCCTGCGTTTGTGGAGGGTCAGATGACTGAGAGACCGTCATTGAACCCAGGTACACAGCAGACCTTCAAAAAGATAGGCAACTGATCGATACTGTTTCGATACTCTCTAGAGAGCAACGTAATGTTGGTATACGCCCAGTAGAACGATCCGAGCGAGATCGACACCTCCGAAGACGCCCCTGACGAAATCGAGTCACCCTTCGAGAGCGAGCCCTCCGCCGGCGAGTCCGAGAACTCGGTCTAACAGCTACAATGTGTCCCCGCAAGTCCGCCTACTGGATGGAACAGGTCGACGAACGCGTTTTGGAGCATCTGGCAGAGAACGGCTAGTCGACGCCAGGGATTATGGAGCGAGAGCGCGGTTTTGAGTCGAGTTCAGGGCGGATTCGAGAGCGGTGTGAGCGTCTTGTGTACGCAGGTTTTGTGGCTCCGCTACATGGTGGGATGTACGAGATTACGCAGTGGGGGTTGTTGTATCTTGATGGAGAGTTAGATGCTGAACATCAGCCTATCCTGACGGTTGAGCGAGCTCTGCGAACTTAATAGTATTTGTACTCCAACATAGAAATGCAGCTAAATTCAGAAAGGAGGGTACCGTATTAATGTCTATCTCCTGTACTGGAAGGGTTGAAACTATTCCAATTATGAGCACGGGCCCTGGAATAGACTTTCCAAACACCTTGTACGTGCTGGCAGCTTTCAAGAATTCCTCGGCCATCGACTAGGTTCTATATGTATAGATATCTTGCCAGTTAATGAATTTTGGGTAGATTTGATCTGTCTGCTCTGTTGAATAGCGGGGCTGGCCGAAGGAGTTGAGATTTGAGTCGTCTTGTTAGCAGCTGACGCTAGTGGCCTCAAGACCGGTATCGTCTCATCGTGGCTCAGAGACCGCTATTCAACACGGCAGATCTGTCTTATCTAAGGCCCTGTTCTATCCACTTCTATTGCCCTATTCCTGGAAGTTGGGAAGTGACTCTATATGTTCTATTTCTACAAATTGTCCACTATCCCCTCTTGAGTTTAAAAAGGAACGTACAGCTACAGCAATTAAGATTATACAGATATAACCAATCAGTAACTGGAAAACTGTGAAAGCAAGTATAACGCTATCACCTGCCATTGACTGAAGCGTAAAACTTAGTGACAACTCCACAATTTCTTGCTTCGGGGTTGTACTTTCGTTCACTACTTGGTGTAACGTACCAGATATAATAAATAAGGCGCCGATGTGTGTAGAACTTCTGTACGCCGCCAGTATGTTGTCTTTTTGCCAATGGTTCGGTAGGACGGTAATTGATAGTGTTAGTAGTGTTCCTAAAAATATGAGATTTATGCCAAAAGAAGCGTGCAAGTGAGTAGCAATCGGCAGATCAGAGCCGGTGGCCAATATAACAAGGATATTGACTATTCGAAATAAAAACATGGTAGCGAGGAGTGTTCCGAATAATTTAATCTGTATCTGCATAGATGTCCTGTAGATTTTCAGCTTAGAACTATCAGCCTCATTATAAAAACCCTCAGCGAGCCCATTGGCGATATCTCTTACAAAGTGGAACATACCGATTATGTGCATTAATATCTAAAAAGATTTACTAACAGCGTGAACAGTCCCTTATTTAATTACAGTAAGAAACCACTACTCTGCTTATTGGTATATAGGACTGATTGGTCAACCTCATTAAAGAACTTAATTTTATCGGGATTAACGAAGGAGCCAACTTCAGAGAGTAATTTAATAAATAATTTATGATATCTTTATTTTTCTGCCCTTTCGTGATCAGTGTCGGTGACCGATTCAACAGCATTCACCCACCTAGGAATATAATCTAAGGATTTTGAATCTGCAATCTGGTTAGACCGGAAGAATTCACTGACATAATCCTGATAGTCGGATTCGATCCGATCAATCGTATCCTCAAGAGACTCAGATTCGACTCGACGAATCTGATCCCACCGGACACGAATATGATGCTTCTTCATCGGTGCCTGAATGTTCTCGTCGTCATCCTGCTCCATTTCAGCCAAATCCTGCCAGCTATCGAATTGTCGATCACACACGTCGCAGAAACACATCATCGCATCAGTTCTTTGCTGAAGGTCGACCGCCGCCGGAATCTTCAGAAAGTCTTTGACAGCGTCAGTGTAGTACCGAGTGATGACGCCTTGACCACTACGCTGTTCCCGTTGCTCAGTTTCTTCCTCACCATACATAGATCCATAGACTGTGCCTTCAAGACCGAGATGAGAAAGCAGCGTAGCAAAGTAATCGCCGTAGAAGAAATGTGCCGATATCTCTTCATCAGCCAAGTTGACTACCAACTGAGCAAGATCTTCATATTCGCCTTGCCCTGTAGCTTGTTTGTCCAAGTTCTCAACCCAGAGGAAGCACTGATCGATACCATTTGATGTGAGCAGTTCCACAAGCTGCTCAGATCGCTGTTGATCTCGAATCAAGCTCTTCGTCACAAACAAACAAGGCTTGACTGGCAATTCAGCTGCGTCCTTAGCCTCATCAATGATCGTGTCGCCGACTTCAAAATCCGCTTCACGTCGAATCTTATTGTACCATGGGATGACTGCCTCCGGCTGGTATGATTCAACGTTCTCGATCGTGTCGTATTTGCCCGCTTCCTCTTGGATACGCCCTGGAACAAATTTTTCCTGAAATTCCACAGACGATGAGGTTATCCTCCGAACGTCCTCCTCAAGTAGGTCTGCAGGATCGATATTTTCCCGCTCCTCTAGCAGGTCAGCCAGTCGTTCATCGACTTGCTGAATATATTTCGAGTGCCAAGTTCGAACCCGTCCAGCATCATCGGTAAAATCATCACCAACACGGAAATCGGCAACTGACGGTTCAATATAATAACCCACATCGGCCTCATCACGATAATTTTTGAGGTTAGAGGGAATTGCTTTTGAGTTAGCCGCGATCATTCGGCCGGGAATGATGAGCGAGTCGATGTATTCTAACGAGGTATTGATTGACTGCTTGTCACTGTTGCTGTTGTAGCGGAGTGTCGCTTCGAACATCGTCCAATATCGTTTCAATTACACTGCTCCTCTTACATAATTCTTGACCACTATTTTCAGGACCCGAATAAACAGTGACATCTTCCTCGATACCAATAAGACCGATGTTTAGGTCTTCTATCTCGGATATTAGTTCATCAGAAACTCGATCATTCCAAATTGAGAGAAATGAGTAATCTACGAAATCGCTGTTACGTTGAGCTTGTTCAACGCCCCGTTTTATATCTCGTGACTTCAGTTCAATTGCTATTGTTGTCCCTCGTTTCACTCCCAAAATATCTATTGGATAACAAAATATCTCGCCCTCTGTTGTGTATGTCACTTGATTGTTCTTTAAGTAATCGGCGACAATTCCCAGTTGATACTTCTCAGGAGTATAATAGGAATCCTCTTGATCGAGAACGTCTTGCCAGCGTTTTGTGTATTGTTGCCTTGCCGAGAGTGGATTTGTTTTGCTCATTTTTGTGTTATACCGAAAGGTCTATTTCTAGGTCCTCTAGTATTTCTGATTCGGCAGCATAATCCGGATACTCTGTATAGACATATTCAAGCAGTTGACGAAGGGGTAGTTGATTGTACCTTTGCGCGATCTGCTGGAATTCTTCTTGGTACTCTGGTTCCAGCTGTGATTCAAGTTCCCTTGCGATTTTCTGCCCCTTCGCTGTTATAGTAAACCGCTTGTGAGATAAATCGGATTTCAAAAGCTCTGGAGGGCTCTCAGACATTGGCTCGCTTTCGATTGCATTGAGCGAGAGGAGGAATTCCAATTCCTCATATACGTGCTCAGAAAAGGGTCCCATTCGATAAGGTGCAAACTCAAATTCCACTTCTTCTTTGTATTCTTGGAAAAATTCGCTTTCCTTTTCAACCAGGAACAGTAGTTTTTGAAGTTTTGTAACTCCTTCAATGCTTTCTGCGTATAGAAAGAGAAGGAATACCACATCAGTTCGTCTATCAATCTGATCAATCGGAGGCATATGATGTGGTCTACCGTCTCTATTTCGCGCTGGTTATTGAATGTTTCCGGATTACTTGATTGCTTCAATCTCGTATACAAAGTCGGGAAACATATCCTCTCGATTATTCTTGTTATTCAGTCTCGTTTTCAGGAGTTCCAGGTAAGTGAGCCAACGCTTTGTTTCGTGGGTCGATCTCTTCTATAAACCGAAGCAGTCGTTGTACTGCCGCCGGATCTTCTTCAATACTACCTAGGAAATGGACCATTCCTTGAATAGCTCTGTTCTGCTTGTGGTAATCCCAGTAATCAAGCTCGGACTCGATGTCCGAATCAGTAATGACGTTCACTCCCGACGCTTCCAGAACCTCGGTAGCACCACTACTAACCCTCCTACACATTGCAACGACGACCACGTTTGTCCGTTCAGCAAGATCCATCATCATACCGAGTTCGCTGTTGACGTTCGTCTCGTCGATAACTAGATCCTTCACCTCAACCGAGACCATCAGGTCCGGACCGTAGTAGCCGTCAATATCCCCGAAGCGATTCTGACGAGAGGAGCCTGTACGTACCTTACTTGCCTCCAGTGACAGATGGGACCATCTCGTTTTGGCGTATCCGTATGCAAGACTCTGGTAGGTTAGCCCACCCTCCTCGTCAGGATGGCTCCGTGGGTAATTTAACAGAACCTCCTTCAATGGGTCCGGAAACGGCGGCTCCCTGGTCTCGAACTTCTGAGCGGCGAGTCTGACCAATCCAAGGTTAAACAGCCGCTGCACAGTTTCGTATCGACCCTCGGTTGAGAGTCGGAAACTCGCCTCCAGCAAATCGTCGTATCGCTCCCACTCTCCGGTATGGTGACCTGGCGAGCTGGGAAAGTTCGTGCGCTTCAAATCCTCTCGGAAGAGATCAATCACCTCGTTATGAACCGACCGGATAGAGTATCTCGTACCGCTGAATTTTAGAGTCAAACTAGTTTTTGCGGCATTGTCGTACCACTGGAATAGTGTCTGCCGATCTATGTCTGGCTGAAATCCACCGAGATGTTCGTCGTCCCGGGACAGTTGCTCGGCGACCATGAGAAAGTCTATTGCAACTCCCAATGCCCCCTTTGAACTCCGGAATTCTTCATCAGTCTGTTCCACAAAAGAGTCAATCTCTTCCTGCTCCTGTGGAGTGATTTCGTTGTCATCTACCTGACTTTGACCAAGGGTAACTTGTCTTTCCTCTTGATACCGCTCAGGGAAGTATTCAGAAAGGAAGTCAGCGATTGCTTTGGCTTCTTCCTCAGATCTCGCGTACTCAATTCCCATATCCGCACCTCCACAAAGCTTGATTGACTGTTGACTGGAGTATTGAAGTGGAAATTGAGACTGTATCAGGGCACATATGAATTTGGGCTAGCGGAGCCATTCATTCAATGTTACGGACGAATGTAATATACAGATAAATTTGATCGACGATAAAGTCGAAGAGGTGCGAACGGTTATATGTGATCTAGCCGAAAGTGGGTAACAAATGGTTAAGCAGGAGATTCAATATGTAGATCTCTTTGCAGGGGCTGGTGGGCTTTCTACCGGCCTTGATAATGCCGGGCTTGAGCCTATTCACGCAGTAGAAATTGACGAGGACGCCCGGGCCACCTACGCTAAAAATCGAGAAGAGTTTGACCAAGAGGATCTAACGGGTGATATCCGCGAGGTAGAGTCTTCAGAGATTCCAGAGGTTGTTGGTCAGGATTCTGTCGATCTTGTTGCTGGTGGGCCTCCCTGTCAGGGATTTTCTGAGGTGATTAGCCCAGACGGTTCTGACGAGCGTAATCAACTCTTCAGGGACTTCATTCGGTGGGTTAACGAGCTGCAGCCAAAGGCCGCGCTTTTCGAAAACGTTCGTGGAATGGAAAAAACGGCAGACGGAAAGTTCCTTGAAGCAGTTCAGAAGTCCTTCGAAAATATTGGGTACGAGGCAGTTCCCAACGTAGTGACCGCATCTGACTTTGGAGTCCCCCAATATCGACGACGTCTCATCGTTTTAGCGTTCAAAGACGATCCACCGTCACATTCGATAGATGGTTACGAACTAAATCCCGTTGAGACGCCTGGAGTTATCAACGGCATTGGTGATCTACCGGAAGTTGGCCCTGGTGAGGAAGCAGTTGAGTACGATCAAGAGCCACAGACGGTACTTCAGTCGGACCTTCGAGGTAGCACCCAAGAACTAACTCATCATCAAGCAGCTAATCACAGTGATGAGCTTGTAGAAATGATCTCACATGTCTCGGATGGCGGAAACAAATCTGAGATTCCTGAGGAGTTGCAGCCCTCTTCTGGCTATCATAATTCGTATTCACGACTCGACTCTCAAGAGCCGGCTGTAGCGATCACCTCGAATATGTCTAAACCATCAAGTGCTCGGTGTGTCCATCCGTTTCAAAATCGCGGGTTGACTCCGCGCGAAGGGGCAAGACTCCAAACGTTCCCTGATAGCTACCGCTTCGTTGGTGGCCTTGTGTCGGTTCGAAAGCAGATCGGAAACGCTGTACCCCCATATCTTGGAGAATCTCTGGGATATTATCTGAAGGAGGCTGTCTTCGGCGTAGAACTGACTGAGAAAGACAACGAGCGTATTGACATACTGCGGTCAGGTGCTCTTCCTGTCGAAGAGTATACGTCGCAGGACGGAGAGACTGGTGGCGTAACCAAGCAGGTAACCCTTGATTCGATGAACTAGACCCCAATACCGAGAAGTCGATGCCCTCAGATAGTTTCGAAGTGGTCGTACTTACGTTCTGTCGTGAGAATAGTTGCATGGCGCAGCCTGTTTCGGACATCGTAGAGTGAATTTTCATCTTCACTTCGGAGCATCCGCCAGGCAACACTGTGCCGAAGCGTGTGAGCGCTCACGTCACCCGCTGAACCACGACCTGAGTACCCATAGGGCTCAATATTTCCCCTCTCGGCCAACCGTTTCACGACATCGTTGATACCCTTCCCACTCATACGGTCACTCTTCCGACTCGGGAATAGTGCTGCGCTTGTGTCGTCCCGATTCGAAAGATACGCACGTAGCGTCCGAACTGTCCGTAGTTCTCCACTCTGGTCCAGCTCGAAGGTCGCAACGCTCGGGCTGTTCTCGTTCGGATAGTCCTTCTGAATTGCCGCCGGAATTCGAAGCTCACATTCGTCGAGATCGAGCATCGCCCTGTCGACCTGTGAGAGTTCACCTCGACGCAATCCAGTATCGTAGAGCAACGTCACGATTGCATCGTCACGTGCACCATGACGACCCTCGTATGCAGCATCACGCATCGCCTCGACTTGCCCTGGCTTGAGCCAGTGAATGTTCGAATTCGTATCCTGACGGGTCTGGCAAGACTGTGCCATATAAAGAACCATGCACTCAGGTTCCTAGAATGTTCGCTTCTGTGAGGAGAATCAAACATTCGGAGTTGGTTCTTTCATACTTTTGCCGGCTACCTCCGACAGTGGTGCAACGCAACTAATGTCCACGCTGGCTTGTGTTGTGTGCGCGCCGTCGCTCCCGCTCGACACCCTCACGAAGCTGTGGGCGTCGAAGTGATGACAGACCTGATTTTCAGAACGTATCACACTTTAAACCAGTTTCTGGAGTGTGACGGCGTCTCTCTATTATTTTCATTTTATGAGCGTATTTGTGCTAGCTTTTTCTCGATGAGATAACCCCCCGAAAGTACAGACGAGACCGAAAAACGTCGGCATACTTTATACCACTATCCTGGCAAGTACCGGCCGCAATGCAGATTAGAAATCTCTTCAACGAAGACGACGCGGTGTCGCCGGTCATCGGCGTCATCCTGATGGTCGCTATTACGGTTATTCTGGCGGCCGTCATCGCATCGTTCGTGCTCGGTCTCGGAGACACGGCAGGCGAAACGCAACCGACCGTAACGTGGAATATTGAGTACGATGAAATAAACACAGATCAGTGGAATTCTTCAAGTGCGAGAGAAATTGAAGATTACAGTACAACCGTTGTCAGCGATTGGGATAGCGGAGGCAAAGTTCCAACGTCCAGTAGCGGAAATAATGGAATACTGACGTTCACCGTTGAGTCCTCAGGTGAAGGGATTGGACCAGATGACCTCTATCTCCGTGGCGATGGCCTCATTACCGACGACACCGATCCCAGCATTACCGATGAAATTGAAATTTCTGCCCTTGAGACACGCAGTAATTTCTCGGCCAGCCAAGGCTTCTCTGTCGCAGTGGCAGGTAACTACAGCGTTGATCTCGTCTGGGACACCGGTGACGACTCTGCAACGCTTGACAGCGACACCGGACCGGACGCATAACTGACTGCCGCGGTTCAATTTTTTCGACGTGAGAAACACCGGGAGTGAAGACGACTGAGTGTCGCCGCAACATGCAGATACTCCCGGCACCGGATATGGGATATCCTAGCATTAAAATTCCTTGCATATTTTCACACGGAGAAACACCTGTCCCAAACGAAACTGTCACACGTCTACGCTGGCGAAAGCGTCGTCGACGACTTCGGGCGTCGGCGCATTCAGGTACGGCTCAATTGCGGCGAACGAGTCCCACCCACCGACTTGCATCACCACGCGAGGATTCATGTTCTCGTCGACGAGCAACCGCTGTGCGAACCGTCGCCGGAGGTCGTGACTCGACACGTGCTCAAAATCTCCGTCGCCGGTCTGGTCGGCAGCGGCCTCGGAAGTCCGCTTCACCGCAGCTCGAACACCGCGCTCGGATAGCTCGACGAACGCGTCCTTCGGAGCGATATTCTCGGCGTTCTGAAACTGTTGGAGGTCGCGCTCGACGTGTGCGGGCAGGTAGGCATCGCGTGGCTTCCCACCGTTCCCTGTGGTGTCTTTGCCTCGTGGTACGCGAAGCCGGTACTGACCGCTCTCGGTCGTTTTGATGTGCTGGGGCTCGACCTGGGGGACCTCGAAGGCGCGAAGACCCACGTAGGCACCCAACTGAATGATAACGTCGTCCCGGTAGCTCGCAGCGGCTCGCCGAAGGTCGTCTATCTCGCTGTCGGTCAGCCAGACTTTGTATTCTCCAGTGGTATTTGTCGCTTCCAATCGCATGTAGCTTTGTTATTTTTCCGCCGTATTATATCTAATGTCGAACACGATAACCTGCATTCAGACACCCAATAGGCACAAACACAAGCTGAGTTCCGGGGTGCTGTTTCCGACTTCTAAAACAAGTCGGCACCGACAAAGAGCGCACAATCATAAGCCCAGAACCACCCGCTTCCGCATCCGAGTAGGGGCAATAACTGACGAATACCCGCGCAGTCTGCGGAATTGAAACGCCGTTACCACTAAGTAGTACAACCAAGTAATATCAATTATCACGCTCGCTATGAATCGCGGCGTGACAACAACCTCAAATCGAATTATGAACGCAATCGGCGACAAGACACTACAGGTACTGTTTCAAATCATCGCGGGAATCGGCGCGCTCAATTGGCTCTCCTTGGAGTTCTTCGACACGGACCTACTCGTCGACACAATCGGACTCACCGGAGACACCTACACGGCCGTAATCGCGGTTATCGGTGTGGCCGGCGCGCTCGCAGTCTACAACGCATCGGCGTGGTTCACAGACGGGGATGAATGACGTATGTCTGAGTTTGAGCTCGACTTAGAGACATTCGTCATCTTCCCCATTTTCGCGCTCGGAACGAGCGTTTCCCTCGGGCTCATCGAGGCAGCGTCAATTCCGGTCGTAGACCTGGGCGAGACGTTGCTCTCGACCGGAAACATCGACTGGACTATCGGGCGCGTGATGTCCGTGCTGGCGCTCGCGGCAGTTGTCATCAATCGTGACGAGCCCCTCGACTTCGACGCCTGGGGCATCATCGAAGCCTGGACAGTATACGTCACTATCGGGCTCATCGTTGCCCCGCCGTTCTTCCCGGCGTTAGAGTCGACACTCGCGTCGACGCCCGCGGCGCTCGCGGCGTTCATCGTCCAGGGCATCGGCTTCTCGCTGGTTACCTACATCAACTGAACTATGACACGAACACAATACAAGCTGGGCCTCCTGGTCGCTGCGGCCGTCGCTCTCGCGGCGGTCGTGATGACCGGCGGGGTCGCGGCCTCGACCGACGCGAAAACTCCCGGTCTGAACGCCACGCAGAACGACTCCGTGCTGGTCGACGTGGAGTTCAACAGCACCGAGACAGTCACCGCGACGGTGAACCTCACCGAAGGGGGCACGACAGTCAACAGCACGACTCTCTCATTCGACCCGGTGGAGTTTGCAGACGGCCAGGGCATCAAGACCGCCGAGTTCGAGCTGTCGCAGAACTACACGGCGCTGAATGCCAGCGTCGATGCATCACCCGCATCGGGATTCGCTCAGATGTGGGTCTCCGTCGAAGACGATAGCGGCTTCCTGGGTGGTGGCGGCGTGGTTGCTGGCGCATCCCAAGAGCAACTTCTCGGCTTCGGCGCGGTCGTCGTGGTGCTGGTAGCGGCCTACAACCGAGACGTTTTCTAAGCGTCTAAAAACCCGTTTTTCAGGACTATGAGAAAATCCAACGCACAAGAACACAACACAAGAATAGACCTCCAATCAGTGAAACGGCGAACGTTCATGAAGGCGGGCGGAACCGCAATCGGCGCGGCGGCGGTCGCCGCGGCCTCGACCGGCTCGGGCGCGGCACAGACCGCGACGGCAACCCCCACGCCTACCCCCGGCGACGGCGGGGGGGACGGCATCGGGGAGAAAGTGGCCGACGCGGTATTCATGTCACCAGCCGCACAGATTGGGTCATCGCTCTATTCATGGGCTTTCGGGGATGACGA
Source organism: Halovenus aranensis (assembly GCF_900100385.1). Taxonomy (GTDB): domain Archaea; phylum Halobacteriota; class Halobacteria; order Halobacteriales; family Haloarculaceae; genus Halovenus; species Halovenus aranensis. The sequence goes on along the minus strand of NZ_FNFC01000004.1, from coordinate 224,539 downwards.
CAGCAAAGCGGAAGAAGCCGCAAAGCAGACGGTTCTCGAAGCTCAGCATATCTCGACTCATCGGATGTTTAAGGAGCGCAGACGAGCTAATCAGCGTTTTCTGAACAACGAACAGGAGGTTATCGACCTGCTCAAGTCAACTGCATTCGATGAGGCGACGGCAAAGGCCGTCGAGAAAATGGACCAGGGAGCGACGCTCTCAGATGTTGAGAGTGCCGCACTCGCTAAAGTCGACGAGATGTTTGCCAATCCGCAAAAAGACATGCTGGACGCATGGGGCGCAACGTCTCGAAGCTTCCAAGCCACCGCTTCTAATATTTCGTCCAAACTCTCAACTGGGGATGTTGTCTCCTGGTTCGCTATCGACCCGGCGGGACCCAAGGAGTTCGAGGCTGGATTCTCGGTCACGACGCAAAAATTCTCCACGCAATTAGTTGATGGGTCGGAATACAGCTTTGACTCGTTCGTGCTTGACTATTCTGATGGGACTCATGCGCTTCCGTTCCCAACCGACTCGGATATTTCGAGTGTTGGGACACAGTGGAGTCTTGTCCCTGCTGTCTCGAATCCGTCCAAATTGGACAATATCTCGAACCGGAGTGATTCGACTATGAAGGTCCCCTCAAATCATGACTATGCCCTGCCCGTGGAGAATGATGAATATGAGTTTATTCTGCACTGGGCGTACTGGCAACAGTCTTGGAAATACATCAAAACAGCCCACAGCGATGTCCGAACCCAGGTTTCGACGTGGGTGAGCGAGACCTATGACAGTTGGCAGAGTGGCGACACGACTGTCTCGGACCTCTGGACTCCTGCCCGGATGCGCTCGAATCTTGCCGATAGCGAGAAAACGCCGATGGCGGTTGCGGACCTTATCGGCCTCGGGATTCCGACCGACGTGAACCGGCTCTATACCGTGCAAACGAGTTGGCCGGATGAACCGATAACGTGGAGTCTCAGGGGAGTCGTGGCGCTCACGTCGGCCCCCTCGACCGCGCTCGAATCCGGGCAGACTTATTCGACCGATAGCTCGGGCGTCGGAACCGCGTTTCTCTCCCATCGCCCGGCCGAGGCCGTCGGGACGCTCGACCCCTCGGCACACTCCCCGAGTCTTGATGGCGGCATCTTCGAGATGGTCAAGAAGCCCGTGTCCAAGCTCGTCTATAGCGTCAAGACGAACAAGGGCGAAACGGCGACGTTCACGCCCGCCGACCTCTCGGAAGTCGATGGGTCGCAAAAGTGGACGATTGATTTATCCGGCCAACTCGAAAACCCAATCGCCGACGTTGCGGGGGTGAAAACATATTTCCAAGACGGCGCTTTCGACACCTGGACACAGGTTTCGCTGCCGTCGTCGTTCACAATCGAGAAAATCGAGAACTCGGCGGGCGAGGAAATCCAGAAGGCGGAGTTTACCGACGTTGCACCCCCTGAGCGAAACGATTCGTGGACGACTGCCGAAGAATATCAGCAGTGGTCCAAGCAACAGCAACAATTCTATCAGGACCTCGTGGACCGCATGGAAGACCTCGAAGACGACGGCGGCGACGGTGTGTTTGGCGGCCTCAACTTCGGCCCGGACTTCCCGACCTTGCCGGGACTCGGAGCTATCGAATCGCTGGTTGTGGCAGGACTCGCGCTGTTCGGAATCGGCCAACTCAGGAGCTAAACATGCCCTCTAACTATTCCATTCACAGACTGGTAGCGTGGGCTTTCGTCGGCTTTGTGTTTGTGCTGTTTGTGTCGATATCGCTCGTCGCAGGGGCAAGCGCGCAGGCCGCGGCGAACCAGACGGCCGACTCTCCCGACGCGGAGATAGCCGAGCAACTGGGCGACCTCGTGATTCACTCCTACGAGTACGTCGACGGTGACGAGGGACCCGGCAGGTTCACTATCAATATGACCTGGGAAGGGAGAGCGCCCGAGCAGGTGACGCTGACCGAGATGCTTGAACTCGACTCGGGCGGCTCGACTCAGATTAGCTTTCAACAGCAACGACTCACGCCCGGCGAACGAACGGAAGTGACGATGAACGCCGAGGTGCGCTCTGGCGGGACGGCCGCAATCCTCGTTTCGACGGCATCGAGCGTCGAGGAGGGCGAGGCGGTCGTCCTTCAAGACGGCGACCCGACCGAGCGGCCGAGTATCAAATTCCGGTCGGTTATCATGGCTATTGGCCTCTCGTCGGTGCTGACCGGCGCGGGGGCGTTTATCGTCGTCCTGCGAAGAAAACACACTGAAAATCGAACCAAGGAGCGGATAGCATGACCGACTCGAACGACAGTTACGACGACCTCGAACGCCGCGCGATGGAAAAGCTCGATGCGGTGCAACGAGTGGCCGACGAGAACAGCCAAATCATCATCGGGACACTGGCGGTGGTGGTGGTGCTGTCGCTGTCGGGCATCATCAACCCCGGCGTTCCTGCGTGGTGGCCGCTCATCCCGTGGATGGTCGGCGCGGCCGCTGTCACCGCGGCCGGGGCTGGAATCTATATCTGGAAACTCGTACCCGAGCCCGAGGGCATCCTGTTGGTGTCGCTTCGCGGCGACAAGCCCGGCGGCGAGATATGGGAACTCTCAGAAGACGAGTTCGAGGATATGAGCTACGAGGGCGAACTCTACCAGTGGGACAACTCGGCGCGGCGCGTCTACGAGGTGCGGCGATACTATCCCGACCAAAACCGCGCAGTGGGCAACTGGCGCGAGGGCGAGCCCGCGAGCGAGATACTCGACAAACACACGCCTGCCGGAGCTATGGAGGCGGTGGCGGAACTCAGGGAGGTGTACGAACCCGAGGCGGCGAAAGCCCGGAGACTCCAACGCCGGATTCGTGGTATCATCCGGCGACTGGACCGCGAGCGGACCGAGGCGCGGGCTCGCCAGCTTGACGAGGCAACCGGCCTGGATAGTATCGACGCGACGAGCATCTCGGATGTGCTCGAAGACGAGTTGCCCGACGACCTGCACCCGCATGCGGGTGGGGGGTTAGACGATGTGGACGAGTCGACCAACGGGCACCGAGATAACGCGCAGTGGGAGTTCCAACAGGACGAGTACGACGCGCTGCTCGATGACGACGAGCCGACTCCGAGGGGGCTGTGACCATGAGCAAGAACAACGCTTACGCCGCGGCTGAACTGGCGTCGGCACTGCGCGACGAGCCCGGCGACCATGTCCGGCCGTGGGCGGGACTCATCGACGACCGGGAGACGCTCGAACTCCTGAACTATCTCGACATGGTGACCGAGCGCGACCTCGAAGACACCCGACTCGGAAACGAGATAATCGACAACGTGGCAACGTCGACGGTAGACGAGGCGGTCCGGTCTGGAAACGTCTCACAGATGAAAGCGGCGACGGGGCTCACGAACCAGTCCGAGAAGAAAGAGCGCTTTTTCGTCGAGATTGCCGACCGACTCACGCACGAGGGCGCGGTCGGGCTCGTCTTCGGCTCTCCGGGCTCTGGTAAGACGAGCCTCGTTCTCGACACGGCGAACGTCTGGCGCGCGGTCACGGGCGGGAAAGTGATTGCGAACGTCGACTGGGAAGGCGCAGACGCGCAGTTCTACTCAGACGACGAGATGCTCGAAACGATGGCCTCCTATCAGGGACCGGTGCTGGCTGTCCTCGACGAAGTGGCACAAGAGCTTAGCGGGTTCGGCACCGGCTCGAAGAAAGCCGAAGCGTTCTCTGACTCGTTGCTGTTCATCCGGAAACGGCAGGAAGAACACGGCGAGTACGCGAAACGCGGCTCGGTCCTGAGCGTGGCTCACACGCGAACGAAGACGGCCAAGGAGATACGCCGGGTTGCCTCGTTCGCCGTCGAGAAGCCCGACAAAACGAGGCCCGACCGCGCCCGCATTCTCGAAAGTGAGGGCGGCAAAGACGAGTGGCAGGAACTCTCGACCTACCAAGGAATCACCGATACGGCCGAGACATACGACGAGTATCAGGCTTCCGAGTTCGAGGTTTCCGAAGAGTACGACGAGGACGACGAAGGCGGTGATTCAGCCAGCGACAAGCAGGAGGCGATTCAGCGGGCGCTCGACCTGCATCTCAACGAGGGATTCACGCAGGAACAGGCGGGGAAGGCTGTTGGCTACTCGGCTGGCTGGGTCTCAGACAAGGTCCAGAAGTTCCGCAACGAGGAGTTAGAGCTGAATCTGGAGGTGAGCGAAAGTGAGTGAAGGCAAGCCGACGCCGTCGTTCATTCATTCAGCGGCCCCCGTGCAAATACATTTTAATACGTGCGTGAGCGGGGTTCGTGAACTGATTCTGCGAAGGGTCCCCGGATGGGGAAAACCGGGCTGGACAAAACGGAAATGGCTCCGGCGCTGGTCGCTCGCCGTCTGGCGAATCTACACAAAACACAACACAAAACGGTGAACCTATGCTGAAAAAATACGGCGCAATTGCGGCGGTCGTCCTGGTCGCACTGGCGTGGCTCGACGTCGAGACGGGCGTGCAGGCACTCGACCAACTCATCCGCGCGGTCCCGATAGAGTGGCTCAGGGGGGTGGCTGGCGTGTGAGCGACGAGACGCGACGCTCGCCCGGCTTCTACGGCGCTCGGGTAGAGTCGTGGGTTCTGGACCACTACGGTCTTGAACGGAACTACGACGAGATACACGGCGCTCGCATGGATGCAGAGGTGCCTGAGAACGGACAGCCCGTCGAAATCAAAGCCGTGGCCTCGAACCGGCGTGGTGGCCGTGCTGACGAGACGCGCTTCAAAGTCTGGCGGGACCAACACGCGGCGCTCCAGAAGGCGGGAGGCTACTACGTGTTCGTGGTCTACCGACGGTAGTGTTTAGTTTGGAGCATTGTACCAGCGAGCGAAGCTCTGTAACCAAGTTTCAGCTGTCTCCGGTTCGACGTGACTGAAACAGTTTGAAAACGAGGAGGTTCGGCGTTTTACCTCTCTGAATATACGTTCGACAGCATTCCGATTTCCGTGGCGTTCGGTCTGAAATCGGAGGCCTGCTCGGTGGAGTGCAGCTTGGAGGTGGTTCGCGCCATCGACGAGAAAGACGGCGTCTTCGACATCGTGTTTTTGCCGAAGTTCTCTGAGAAAGATTTCTGTGAGAGCGGTTGTTGTCGTTGAAAACAGCCGGAGATGGAGTAATTCGTTCGATTGTGGATCAGCAGCGGCGTACAGCCAGTACTGCTGGTCGTCGATTTGAATCACTGTTTCGTCAACCGCGACCTGATTCGGAGCTTTGCCGCTGGTGGGCTGTAGATCGGCTTTGTGTACCCAATCATGGACGGCTTTTCGTGACCGTTGGACACCCAACCTTTCAAGAATAGAGATGGTATTCGAAAGTGATAGTCCTGCCACGTGCATCTGAATACCGAGCTTCATCGCGTGCTCGGGTGTCCGTTCTCGCTCCACAAAATCCAAATCAATCCAGTCACTATTCCCACTGAGGCGGGCGATTTCTGGCATAGATCACCACAAAATTCTCCCGCCTCACTTTTCACGCTTAACTAAACACGACCCTACCGACTCCAGGCCGACGGCATCCGAGTCACGCACTCGCGGAGCGTCCGCGCCAGCTCGCTCTCGATAGAGTGGTACGGTGATACCCAACCGCGCGGGCAAGAACAGGCCGAGATTCCTGCTAGAGGATTAATCCACTCAACAGAGAATTGAGGATATAGACGTTCTCTCTTCAAATTAGGTGTAGTATTTCGCCGGTACCGAAATATTTCTAGTATCGTACACTGTATTAGAAGATATGTCTGGGGCGCTCCGACAACAAAACAACCAAGGAGAAACAGATTTTCCAACAAAACGTGTGTTTATGCGAGCAGAACACGGTGATTCTCTACTAATTATAGAAAAAATCAATACTTTTCAAGATATGGATATTCCAGAGAGAGTGTCTGTAGTGCAACGGGACTTGACCTATTATGGACCAAAGTTGAGAGTTGAAGAGACGAGTGAAAACAAGCAGTATATAATAACGGCACCCGGCCCAGAAAGCCAAGCAATGATGTGGAAATATTGTGGCCAAGATACACAAAAGATTGCAGAAGCTACGCTAAAATTTGAAGAAACGGCACCTCAATATGATATTTGTCCTCACTGCAACGAGCCCCTGTCGACAGTCGCGCACCGACGCCGATCTGTAGTAGGTGCGTGTGAATAATTCCTTAACTGAGCGTATCTGCCAGTTCGAGCACCCTCTCAATATCAGAGTCCTGCGTCAGGGGACTTGAGGTTAATTCTGCGAATATCTCGCTTGGACTAACCCCTCCAGTGGAATCAAGATACAGACTGATCAATTCAGTATTAATGAGTTTCTCAAACCGATATCGCTCGTTCGAGTTTGTACGGACACGGGTCCTCACTCGCCGAACAGGGATATCTGTCCCTGGTGGAAGAAATGAATGTAGGTCACTCACAGGGACTTCTATAAATGAAACCGTGTCAGCATCGAACAATCTCAACTCTATTTCTCCCTGTTCAGCCTCTTTAGCAAGGTCCTCAAGTACCGACTCGGGTAGATTTGGGGCAATATGATTGTCACCTACAATATCATACCCGAGTGTGTAGGCATACACCGTATCTGGTGTCCTGTGAGAACCGGATAGAGTGCGGCCGAAATGGGCATTCACTGCGTAAATTAAACTACTTTCGAGAACGTCATAATTTTCCAACATTTGCATCATCGGGTTTGAAACATTATCAATCTGTGATTGGGCCATTGGTGACCTCCGACTGAAATCGACACAGAAAGCCCGAAGATTTTCTTCCAGATAGAGAGAGACCAATGCGTTAGTGCAGTCTTCACTAATTGGCGGGATAACGCCCATAACTGGTTTGTTTATTTTCAGGTCCGTACATGCTTTCAGAAAGGTCCTTGTGTTGTCAATGATTGAGGATACGTGCGCTGTTGTACGGTCGTCGCCGTCGTCGGCAGCATCAACAAGCGGAGTCATCAGTGGGACAGTAATTATATCCCCATAGTTTGTTTGGAGTTTGACCAACTCAGCCGCATTTGCCTCGGTCAAATGTGCGGTATCATCATATTCGAAGAATGGGACAACTAATTCATCATCGTCGGCACTATCAGCCTGGGATTTGAACCCCTTCGCTAAACCATCCCATCCTGTTCGTGAGTTTTTTAGGGCAGTTGCATTGCCTTTTCTATAGATTTCAGCTACCCCTCGCGCAAGCGGGGAGACTTTCTCAGACGCTCGTAGCTTTCCAACCTGGAGAGCTTTTGCCGGGGTGCTGTAATTTCTTGACGCGACCTCTACAGTCTTGTGAGCTGATAGAGTTTCACTATCAACTTCAACGGTTTCAATGTTCATATGTTATTTACACCTTCTGCTAATGGATGACAAGGACCCCGGTTGGTGAGACGCGAGAGCCCTGTTAGGACATCCAAATCACAGTATGTTGGAAGGGGTATTAAGCCTTGCCCTCACTCAGGTCCCAAGATTGTATAACGAAAATTACTAGTCTAGTATGTATAAATGCCAATCCTGTAATACAGGGCCTAAAACACAACTTTGGGCTATCCTGTATTACAGGCAGATCTGGCACAACACAATAGTATCCATTCAATTCCTAATGCACCACAGTAATTCGATTATTCTTATATATACCCTACACACGGATACAGACAAAAATAGACACCACTATTCTCGAAAGAAGTAGAATTCTCTATCGGCGTAATGCTTGTCCTGGTTTAAAAATAACCAGGACTCTCGCGCCTCACCAAATTAATGAACTACCCATGTAGACTTAAATCTAACCAAATTAATCTGACATTCCATATTCATTTTTACACTCTCAGGGTCTGCCACGACTAACAAACTACCTTTCGGAGAATTATCGGTTAGAACGGCAGCAGTGGCGATTCAATTGGCGCTGAGGTCTTTGCTGTTAAGAACTCGCGTCCATGTGAGTTTCGCCACCGTCCGGCGGCCGTTGTCGTACCAACTCCCGTCGAGAAAGTCGCCGACAGTCGCAGCGGGAACGACCAACTGCGAGAGAATCGGTGTCTCTGGCCGGGGCGCGTAGACGGTCAGCCAGTAGACGCCGCCCTCTGTGGCGAGCTGGTCGTGGCTCTCGCGCTTGATGTACCACCGGCCGGGAACGGTCCCGGACCCGTTGCTCGTCTCGGGGATGCACCCTTTGATTTCGACTGGTGTGTTACTCTCCACAACACAAATCCCACCGAACGGCCGGTCGAGCGTCGGCGACATGGCCGCGGTCGTTAGGGCGTCCCAGGCGTGGTTCTCGCGGTCGCTCACCGAGTCGAGCGCGGGCTCGGCGTTGATGACCGCGGCCTCGACAGACTGGCCTGTTCGCTTCGGATGCATCGGGTTGGACTGAATCACTGTGAGTCACCCCCGCATGCGGGTGGGGGTCTGAGCAGTCAGCCCCCAACTGGAGTGACCGATTATTCCTGACTCTCACGAAAGAAAGACCGTAAGAGCGAATAGCTCTCTGTGTCGAGTCGACACTATGCCCTCTGATTCGTCCCCTAACCACGGTAAGGCATCGATACTGATTATCGGCGGCTGTACACTCATTGGATGGTGGGTTACTATTATCCAATCGGGAGGGGGAGAAATGCTGATAACGGGGGTCTGGACCGGACTGGCGTTCGCTACAGTCTACCTGCTCGCCGTCATCGCTAACAGTCTCGACCAACTTGCCACGAGCCACTGACCGCTCAGTACCGTCTTCAGACATGGTTCTCGCCCTCCGTCTCCGTTCTCGACACAGCATGCGTTTCATCTCCGAACGCGCCGAAACGAGGCCGCGTCTCGTGAATCTCGGCCACGGAGCGTGCGAGCCGCTTATTATTCTCCGGAGGGAGATCCGACGCGCGCTTTTTGCGTTCAATAGACCAGCCGCAGACGCACTCCCATCGATAAGTGTCGTCTCCAGACTGACCGCTCATGCTGTAGCCTCCTGTGGTGGCTCTGCGTAGTCTTCGCTATCGGTCATCGGCCGGACACCGACCCATACAGTGGACAGACCCCAGCCGACCGTCACGTATCCGCGCTTTTCCAGCGGCTTGATGAGTTTGTCGACGACGTTGTCTTTCGGGAGTTCTGTCGAGTACAGCAGATTCTTCGCGTCCTCCATCCGCATCTTCGGCCGGGACCGATGGTCGGCGTAAACCTCCTCGTGGAGTGTCTGGTAGGCGGCCGCCAGCTCGTCGTTATCCGGCAGGTCGACCGCTCGACCACTGAGGTTCGTCTTTTGCCGTACTTCCTCCTCGACCAGCTCCCGAAGCTTTTCACTCCGGCTCTTGCCTTCGCGGTCGGCAATCTCGTCGAATTTCTCCATCGCGTCGGAGCTACAGCCAAACGAGTAGCGTTTGTCGGGATTCCAGTCCATCGTCATCTTACCGACCCCCCTGTTTGCATATCGTGAATACGCCGTGAATACGCAGACGGCGCAACGAGACGGTATTCGTATGCACACCCTGGGTGTGTTCGTGCGAAGGTCTCGCGCCGGCGGGCGTCCCCGCGTGTGATGATACGAAGTACTCGAAATCAGCACCCGCATGCGGGTGGGGGGTTGGGCGGGTCATCGGTGCCCCCCGTCGGTGACGGCCACACCGTCCTCGACCTTCTGTCTCGCCCGCGATAGCAGATTGCCGACTGTTCCCGGCGCGCGACTCGTCTTCCGGGCGTACTCTCGGACACCGGTTTCGCCGAGGTCACAGGTCAGGTAGGCGTCGAGCTCGGCGCTGGTGAGCCCGTCGAGATGGTCCTCTCGCACGTCGTGGCGCTCGTCGCCAAAGCGCAGCCAGCACGGTGGCATCTCGTGCTCACGGCCGGTCTGTCGGTGGGTGACTTGAATACGACCACGCACCCACTGCCACCACAGCGAAGCGACGTGAGCGCACCACTGGCGGTGGTGATACCCGGCACAGCCACAGTCGGCGCGAAGCCGTGCCCCGTCGAGCACAAACACAACTCGGTGGGGCTTGCTCGACTCCTCCAGGTAGACCATGCGCTCGGCGTCGTTGATAGGGCCGCCCTGGTCGCTCTCGGTCTGGGCGCGTTTCCAGCTCTCGGTGTACTCGAAGCCGTCGGGAAATCGGAGCGTCGGCGGTTCGCCGATTCGCTCGTCGACGGGTCCGGTGTCTGCGGACCACTCGATTGTGCTCACGCGGACCACCTCCTAAAGCGGCCGCTAAGTGTCAGAGAACCCTGGAAAAAGCGTATATACGTAGTGCGCTGGCCGAGATTTGAACTCGGGTTAGGACCGTGGCAGGGTCCTGTGATACCACTACACCACCAGCGCGCTGCATCCTATCGTACTGGGGTAGATAATAAAAACGTTCCGGATGATGTGCGTGCATCGGTCACAACATTCGAAGAAATGTTACGGAGACGAACAGACTGACTGAAAGGTGACCGAACAGTTAACAGTGGGCCACCCCTGAGGCTGGTACATCGCTGCGAATGAGCAATGACCAGATTGACGTCGAGTATCTTCGCGAGCATCGTGACCGGGTCGAACGACCGCTCTATACGCTATTCCAGAAATACGGCCACGGCAGCAGGCGGTGGTTCGTGCTGGGTATCTTCGCATCGATTGGGGCTCGATTCGCCTCGCTCGTCCCGCCGGTCTTGCTGGGGGTCGCTATCGACGCCATCTTCCGGGAGGAACAGGACTTCGATTTGCCGCTGATACCCCGAGAGTGGCTGCCCACCGAGACCCCCGAGCAGTTCTGGTTCGTCGTCGGGCTCATGGGTGTGGCGATGATCGGACGGGCCTTTCTGAACTTCGTCCGGATGTCCTCGCTCAATCTCTTCTCCCACCGCGTGAAACACGAGGTACGGACAGCGACCTACCAGCAGATGCAACGCCTCGATATGGAGTTTTTCAACGAGGTTCAGACCGGCGAGCTGATGTCGATTCTCTCGAACGATACCAACCGCCTCGAACAGTTCCTCGATGACATGTTCGGCCAGGCCATCCAGCTGAGCGTGCTCATCGTCGGCATCACCGTCGTGTTGTTCTGGTTCAACTGGCAGCTTGCGATGGTTACCCTCGTTGTCGTCCCGATTGCTGCTGTGTTCACCTACTGGTTCATGCGGTTCGTGGAGGAACGGTACTCCGACGTGCGCGAATCTGTCGGCGACCTCAACAGCAGACTGGAGAACAACATCAACGGCATCCAGGTCATCAAGGCCTCGAACACCGAGTCGTACGAGGACGATCGCGTCGAGGACCACTCCTACCGGTATTTCCGACTCGACTGGCTCGCGCTCCGCCTGAACTTCATCTACCGGCCCGGTCTCCAGGCGCTCACGTCGCTCGCGTTCATCGCTACCTTTGTCGTCGGTGGCATCTGGATTCTCGACGGGCCACCGGGCCCGCTCTCGGGTGAGCTGACCGAGGGGACGCTGGTCATCTTCCTGTTGCTCACCCAGCGGCTGGTCGACCCACTCGCACAGATGAGCAACATCATCGACCGCTACGAGGACGCCAACGCCTCGCTCAAGCGCATCCTCGGCGTGATGAATCTCCCGGTCAACATCGAAGACAGCCCAGACGCCGAGCCCCTCGACGCCGTGGAAGGGACCGTCGAGTTCGACGACGTAACCTTCGCCTACGACGAGGAGCCCGTGCTCGAAGATATCGACTTCGAGGTCCAGCCCGGCGAGACGGTCGGACTGGTCGGGCCGACCGGAGCCGGCAAAACGACAATTGTCAAGCTCCTCTTGCGCCTGTACGATACGACGGCGGGCGCGGTCCGGGTTGACGGCCACGACGTGCGCGATGTCACGCTGTCGAGTCTACGCACTTCGATGGGTTATGTCGGGCAGGACAACTTCCTGTTCGACGGCAGCGTCGCCGAGAACATCAAATACGGCGCCTTCGATGCCACTCGCGAAGAGGTCGTCGAGGCCGCCAGACGAGCACAGGCTCACGAGTTCATCGAGAACATGCCAGAAGGGTACGACACCGAGGTCGGCGAACGCGGCGTGAAACTCTCGGGTGGCCAGCGACAGCGCGTCGCCATCGCCCGCACCATCCTCCAGCATCCCGAAATCCTGGTCTTCGACGAGGCCACCTCCGCGGTCGATACGGAGACTGAGATGCTCATCCAGCGCTCTATCGACGACCTCGCGGCAGACCGGACGACGTTTATCATCGCCCACCGGCTCTCGACGGTTCGTGACGCCGACAGGATATTCGTCATCGAGAACGGCGAGATAGTCGAGCGGGGCACCCACGACGACCTGCTGGCCGAAGACGGTCTCTACGCGAACCTCTGGCGTATCCAGGCCGGCGAAATCGGGGACCTTCCTGAGGGCTTTGTCGAGCGCGCGAGCAAACGCGTCGCCCAGCAGGGACTGGACTTCGATTGATGCCGTAACCGCGGCGAAGAGACGCTTATTCCGGCATGTGAACGCATCCCAGCACGAACCCAAAGCGGACTCTTTTTAAGTGTGTGTGAGAGACTAATCGCTACAGTCTAGTGGCGCGACGTGGAAGCGTTACGGCATGACCGTCAGCGTGCTCGTGCCGTCGTCGCTCGCCAGGGAAGCAACCGACAAACGCGAGGCAACTCGCAAGCTCGGCTACGTGGCCCGCGCGGCCACGGTCTTCCGGGTGGACCGTCTCACGGTCTACCCGGACCCCGGCGGGCAACGACATCACGACGACGGGTTCGTCGAAACCGTGCTTCGGTACGCCGCGACGCCCCCGCACCTCCGAAAGGAGGTCTGGGGGACGCGGGACGAACTAGAGTACGCGGGCGTCCTGCCGCCGCTCCGCGTGGCGACACAGACCGGCTCCGGATCCGAGGGTTCGGGGTCGTTAAGACAGGGAATCGTGACCGAGGTCGGAGCTGATGGGCGCGTGCGGGTCAATTGCGGACTGCAACACCCGGTCTCCCTGCCCGTTCCAGACGGTATGGAACTGGGCGAGGGGGAGCGCGTCTCCGTCAGGGTCTCTTCGCGAGAGCCGGTCCGGGCAAAGCTCGTCGACGAGCCACAACCAGGCTACGTCGTCGACACCGCGGACCTGGATACCGCAGTTACCCGTGCCGACGCAGGGTTCACTATCGCCTCATCGAGGCACGGTGACCGCTTGCGTCCACACCAACTCGACGAGTTGGCGGCCGACACCAGCGAGCGGGCATACACGGTCGCATTCGGCGCGCCCGAGCGTGGCCTGCCGGAGGTGCTGGACATACCGCCCGAGGCGGCCGGCGAAGACGACCACGACGAGACCGGACGGTTTGACCTCTGGCTCAATACGGTTCCAAATCAGGGCAGCGATGTGGTGCGAACCGAAGAAGCACTGTTCGCAACGCTCGCTTGCCTGAACCTCATGGAGTGAACGCACATGCCACAACCAGAACGACCACGCAAAGGCTCGTTGGGCTTCGGCCCGCGCGGGCGAGCGGCCAGCGAGACGCCGCGTTTCAACAGCTGGCCCGATGACGACGGCCAACCTGCACTGCAGGGTATCGCCGGCTACAAAGCCGGAATGAGCCACGTCGTCATGATTAACGACCAGCCCGAGTCTGCACGCGAGGGGATGGAAGAGACGGTGCCGGTAACCGTCATCGAGACGCCCCCGATGCAGGTCGTCGCCATTCGAGCCTACGAAGACACGCCGTACGGACAGCGACCGCTGACGGAGGTCTGGGCAGACGAGTTCGATCCCGAACTCGAACGCGCCCTTGACCTTCCCGACGAACACGACGCGGCCGCTGCGGAGGAACAGATTCAGGACGCACTCGATTCGGGCACCCTCGGCGAGGTTCGTGCAATTACGCACACAACGCCGAAGGCGCTCGACGGTGTGCCCAAGAAACGCCCCGACGTGATGGAAAACCGCATCGGCGGCGGCTCGCTCGCTGACCGCGTCGAGTACGGACTTGACCTCCTCGATGAGGGCGAGTACACCGTCAACGACGTGTTCCGCGCCGGCGAGTACGCCGATGTGGCGGCCGTCACGAAGGGCAAGGGCACGCAGGGCCCCGTCAAGCGATGGGGAGTCCAGAAGCGCAAAGGGAAACACAAACGCCAGGGCTGGCGTCGCCGTATCGGCAACCTCGGCCCCTGGAATCCCTCGCGCGTGCGGTCGACGGTGCCCCAGCTGGGTCAGACCGGCTACCACCAGCGGACCGAACTCAACAAGCGCCTCGTCGATATCGGCGACGGCGACGATTCGAGCGTCGACGGCGGCTTCGTCAACTACGGCGAAGTCGACGGCGAGTACACGCTCGTGAAGGGTTCGGTACCTGGTCCGGAGAAACGGCTGGTTCGGCTCCGTCCCGCGGTGCGTCCCAACGACCAACCGCGCCTCGACCCCGAGGTGCGCTACGTTTCGACAGCCTCGAACCAGGGATAAACTATGCAAGTACCAGTACACACACTCGACGGTGATACGGACGGGGAAATCGACCTCCCGGCCGTTTTCGACAGTGAGTTCCGACCGGACCTCATCCGGCGTGCGGTGCTTGCTGCACAGGCGAACCGCAAACAGGACTACGGCGCAGACGAGTACGCCGGTCTCCGAACACCGGCCGAATCGTTCGGCAGCGGGCGCGGCCAGGCCCACGTCCCCCGCGAAGGAGGACAGGCCCGGCGCGTCCCCCAGACGGTCGGGGGTCGCCCCGCACACCCGCCAAAGGCAGAGAAAGACCGCTCGTTCGACATGAACGACAAAGCCCGACGGAAGGCGATTCGGTCGGCCATCGCGGCCACGACCGACGCCGAAGTCGTGCGCGAGCGCGGTCACGAGTTCGACGACGATGTCGAGCTCCCGCTCGTCGTCAGCGACGAGTTCGAAGACCTCACGAAGACACAGGACGCAGCCGACACGCTCGAATCGCTCGGCATCGACGCCGACATCGAGCGCGCCGACAAGACGAAGATTCGCGCCGGTCAGGGCAAGACACGCGGTCGGAAATACACCCGGCCCAAGTCGATTCTGTTCGTCACAAGCGAGACAGAGTCACGCGCCGCCCGGAATCTCGCGGGAGCCGACGTGACGACGGCGACAGAACTCGACGCTGAGGACCTCGCGCCCGGCACCGACGCCGGACGGCTCACGGTCTGGACCGAGAGCGCAGTCGAGGAGGTGGCCGACCGATGATGGACGCGATACTCCATCCACACGTGACCGAGAAGTCCGTCGACAAGATGGACTTCGAGAACAAGATGGTGTTCATCTGTCAGTCCGACGCCGAGCAGGACGAAATCGTCGAGGAAGTCGAATCGCAGTTCGACGTCGAGACGGAGGGTATCAACACGATGGTAACGACAGATGGAACGAAAAAGGCAGAGATACAGCTGACTGACGACCACGACGCACAGGAGATTGCGTCGCGAATCGGGGTGTTCTAACGATGGGACGACGAATTCGCGGACAACGACGTGGACGTGGTACACCGACGTTCCGTGCCCCGTCACACAGGTACAAAGCAGAGCTCTCCCACCGGACCGTCGAGGACGACGACCTGGTTTCCGGGACGGTCGTAGACATCGAACACGACCCTGCACGGAGCGCACCGGTCGCCGCCGTCGAGTTCGACGACGGAGACCAGCGCCTCGTGCTCGCTCCCGAGGGAATCACGGTCGGCGACACCATTCAGGTGGGCGTCTCCGCGGCAATCGAGCCGGGGAACACGCTCCCGCTGGCGGAGATTCCGGAGGGCGTTCCGGTCTGTAACGTCGAGGCGAACCCGGGCGACGGCGGTCGATTCGCTCGTTCCTCGGGTGTCTACGCCACGCTGTTGACCCACGACCGCAACGCCGCGGTCGTCGAGCTGCCAAGCGGCGAGATGAAACAGCTTGCTCCCGACTGCCGGGCGACCATCGGGGTCGTCGCCGGTGGTGGCCGGACGGAGAAACCGATGGTCAAAGCAGGCAACAAACACCACAAGGCCAAGGCCCGCGGTATGGTCTGGCCGCGTGTCCGTGGTGTTGCGATGAACGCCGTCGACCACCCATTCGGTGGCGGCGGCCGACAGCACCCGGGCCGACCGAAAAGTGTCTCGCGGGACGCCCCGCCGGGACGGAAGGTCGGGGACATCTCCTCGCGCCGCACCGGCCGAGGTGGTGACACATGAGTTCTGACGAATACCAGATTGGCCACGAAGGTGAGTTTACCTACCGTGGTCACACGCTCGAGGAACTGCAGGAGATGGACGTTGACGAGGTAGCGGAACTGCTTCCCGCACGACAGCGGCGAACTATCGACCGCGGCCTGTCCTACGAGCACGAACAGCTGCTCGATGAGGCACGCGAGATTGGCGAGGAAGAAAGCGCCAACAACCCGATTCGGACCCACCTCCGGGATATGCCGATTCTCCCGGAGATGGTCGACGTGACCTTCGCGGTCCACAACGGGCAGAGCTTCGAGCGCGTCAAAGTCGAGCCGGAGATGCTCGGCCACTTCCTGGGCGAGTTCCAGTTGACGCGGACGAGCGTCGAGCACGGACAGGCCGGCATCGGAGCCACGCGCTCCTCGAAGTTCGTACCCTTGAAATAAACCATGGGAATCAGCTACTCAGTCGAGGCCGACCCGGACACGACGGCGAAAGCCATGCTCCGAGAGCGGCCCATCAGCATCAAGCACAGCAAGGCTATCGCCCGTGAGCTCAAGGGTATGACCGCCGGCGAGGCAGTCGAATTCCTCGAAGGCGTCGTCGACGGCGACGAGGTCGTACCCTTCCGCGAACACAACACGGGCGTCGGTCACCGCAAGAACATCGACGGCTGGGACGCCGGTCGCTTCCCGGAGAAGGCAGCGAACGCCTTCCTCGACCTTGTCAACAACGGGATTGCGAACGCCGACAACCAGGGATTCGACGGCGAGTCGATGGATATCATGCACGTCGCCCCCCACAAGGTGGGCGAAAGCGAGGGGCGCCAGCCCCGTGCACAGGGACGTGCCTCGCCCTGGAACACCCCCGAATGTGACGTGGAGCTCATCCTCGAAGAGGGAGGTGAGGAATAATGGCAGACGAACTCCAGTTCGTCGAAAACGGACTCCAGCGCACGCAGATCGACGAGTTCTTCCAGGACGAACTCGGCCGCGCAGGCTACGGCGGCATGGAAATCGCCAAGACGCCGATGGGCACCCAGATCGTGCTCAAGGCCGAAAAGCCCGGCATGGTCATCGGCAAGGGCGGAAAGAACATCCGCAAAATCACCAGCACGCTCGAAAACGAATTCGGTCTCGAAGACCCTCAGGTCGACGTTCAGGAGGTCGACGAGCCGGACCTCAACGCGCGCATCGTCGCCGACAAGCTGGCGAACGCGCTCGAACGCGGCTGGTATTTCCGCAAGGCCGGTCACACGACCATCGACCGCATCATGGAATCCGGCGCACTCGGCGCCGAAATCGTCCTCTCCGGAAAGGTCACGGGCGCACGCTCGCGCGTCGAGAAGTTCAACCGTGGCTACATCAAGCACAACGGTGAACCCGCAGAGGAAATCGTCGACCACGGCGTCGGCACCGCAGTGATGAAACTCGGCACCATCGGGGTACAGGTCAAAATCATCCCGCCGAACGCCGAGCTCCCCGACGACTTCGAGATTCACGACGATGTCGAAGTCGAAGACTACGTCGTCGAAGGCGACAGCGTCGACGACCTGCTCGCAGGCGAACCCGACGAGGAGGAGGCCGACGAGCCGGAACTCGGCGCGCCGCCGTCTGAGGACGAAGCGGGTGCCGACGAAGAGCCCGTCGAAGAAGAAGTCGTCGACGAGGAAGTCGTCGAGGAAGAAGCCGATTACGACGACCCCGAGGTTCCTGACGAGGACGACCTCGAAGACGAACTCGACGACCTCGACGCCGCTGTCGAAGACGAACTCGACGAAGAGACCGAGGAAGAAGCCGACGAGCTGATGGACGAGATGGAAGCAAGCGAGGAGGGTGACGACGAATGACGATACTCCACGCGGCTGAGATTCGAGACATGACTCCCGCCGAGCGGGAAGTCGAACTCGAGGAACTGGAGACGGAACTCCTCAACGCCGAGGCAGTGAAAGCGACCGGTGGAATGCCGGAGAACCCTGCCCGTATCAAGGAGCTCCGACGCACCATCGCGCGCATCAAGACCATCCAGAACGAAGAAGGCGACCTCGAATGACAATGGCACTGACACCCGAGACGCTCACGCGTCACGAACTCGTTGGACTCGACGTGCGAGTCGTCGCTGCGTCGAACCCGGAGGTCATCGACCTCGACGGTCGAGTTGTCTCCGAGACGACGCGAACACTCGGCATCGAGCACGACGGACGGGTGTCACACGTGCCGAAGGACTGCGCCACCTTCGAATGGACGCTTCCCTCCGGGGAAGTCGTCGAGACGGCGGGCGAGACACTCATCGCCCGCCCAGCCAGGCGCACCGAACAGAAGGGTGATTCGAAATGGGAATAGGATTAGACGTAGAGACACCACCAGAACCCGATAATCCAGACGACTACGACTACGAGACCTGTCCGTTCTACGGTGAGTTGCCGGTTCGTGGACAGATTCTTGAAGGCGAAGTCGTCTCGACAGAGATGGACCGAACGGTCGTCGTCGAGCGAGAGTACGACGTCAACGTGCCGAAATACGACCGAAAGATGAAACGACGTTCCCGCATCCCGGCACACACGCCGGAGGTGCTGGAGCCGCTGTCGGACGGCGACAGCGTCAAAATCGCGGAGACGCGCCCGCTCTCGAAGACGAAATCACACGTCGTCGTCGAAGTGACCGAGAGCGCAGGAGGTGACCACTGATGGAAGCAATGAAAGCTGACGTGACCCAGGGCCTCAAGAAGGGCTCGCTCATCACGTGTGCCGACAACACCGGCGCTCGTGAGCTGAAGGTCATCAGTGTTCACAACTACACTGGGACGCTCAACCGCCAGCCGAAGGCGGGTCTGGGCGACAAAGTGACGGTGTCGGTCACCAAGGGGACGCCAGAGATGCGTCGCCAGGTGCTCGAAGCCGTCGTCGTCCGACAGCGCAAGCCGATTCGTCGGCCCGACGGCACGCGGATGTCCTTCGAGGACAACGCCGCCGTCATCGTCGACGACAACGAAGACCCCCGAGGAACCGAAATCAAGGGACCGATTGCGCGCGAAGTCGCGGAGCGCTTCGGTGCAATCGCCTCAACAGCTACGATGATAGTATGACGCGTCAACCACACAAACAGCGAAAACGAGAGCGAGACGCGCCCCTGCACGAGCGACACGAGCAGGTGAAAGCGACGCTGTCGAGTGACCTCCGCGAGGAGTTCGGACAGCGCTCTGTCCGTGTCAACGCAGGCGACACCGCGGAAGTGATGCGCGGTGACTTCGCCGGCGAAGAGGGTGAAGTCGTCACCGTCGACCTTCGCGAGGCGGTCGTCCACATCGAGGACGTGACTGTCGAAACCGTCGACGGCGAGGAAACGCCCAAACCACTCGACGCGAGCAACCTGCGCGTGACGAGCCTCGATCGCTCTGACTCGCGGCGCATCGAGCGACTGGAGGAGGATAACGAATGACGAACCACCAGAAACGGCTGTCAGTTCCCAAGAGCTGGCCAGTCGAACGGAAAGAGGAGATGTTCACGGTCAAGGCGGGCGCAGGCCCACACGGAGAGTCGGGGGTTCCGCTCCTGATTCTCCTGCGGGACGTGCTCGGCTACGTCGACAGCCGGAAAGAGGCCCGCTACGCACTGAACCAGGACAGCATCCACATCAACGGGAAAGCCGTCAGCGACGAGGAACGGCCCGTCGGGATGTTCGACATCATCGCCTTCACCGAACGCGAGGAGTACTACCGCGTTTTCCCCGACGAGGGCGGCCGGCTGACGCTAACGCCAATCGACGGCGATGCCGCAGGGAGCAAACTGGGCAAAATCGACGGCAAGCAGCACGTCTCCGGCGGCAACGTACAGCTGACACTCCACGACGGGCAGACGCTGCTCGTCGAGGAGGACAGCGACTACGATGTCGGCGACTCGCTGGTCGTCGACAACGAGGACGGCGATGTCGTCGCCCACTTCGAGTACGAAGAGGGCGCGCTGGCAACTGCCGTCGCCGGCAAACACGCTGGTCAGATTGGCACCATCGAAGAGATTCAGGTGACGAAAAGCAGCGCGCCGAACGATGTCGTGCTTTCGACGTACGACGGCGACGACAGCTTCGAAACCGTCGAGGAGTACATCGTCACCATCGACGAGAACTTCGTCGACACCGACGAGGAGGGAGATGAATGAGTTCGACTGAGTTCCACGAGATGCGCGAGCCACGCATCGAGAAGGTCGTCGTCCACATGGGCGTCGGGCAGGGTGGCCGCGAACTCGCCGAAGCCGAAGAGATTCTCGAAGAGCTGACCGAGCAAGCGTCCGTTCGGACAACGGCAAAGAAGACAGAGCCGGAGTTCGGCATCCGTGAGGGCGACCCAATCGGAGCGAAGGTTACGCTGCGTGAGGACGACGCCCGCGAGTTCCTCGAGACGGCACTGCCGCTGGTCGAGCTCTCCGAGACGCAGTTCGATGAGACCGGCAACTTCAGTTTCGGTATCGAGGACCACACCGACTTCCCGAGCCAAGAGTACGACCCGACAGTCGGCATCTACGGGCTCGACGTGACGGTGAATCTGGTCCGGCCGGGCTACCGTGTCGCCAAACGGGACAAGGCCTCGCGGCCCATTCCGTCGGCGCACCGACTGAACACAGACGACGCAGTTGGCTTTATCCAGTCCACGTTCGACGTGGAGGTGACAGCATGAGCGAAAGCGAACCAGACGAGCCCACGACCGGCGAGCAAGCCGCAAAGCGGACGGACCAGCTCCGGGAGTGCCAGCGCTGTGGCCGCAAACAGGGTCTGGTCAGCAAATACGAGATTTACCTCTGCCGGCAATGCTTCCGCGAGGTGTCCCGAAGCATGGGATTCAAGAAATACTCATGACAGGAAACGACCCACTCGCCGACGCGCTCTCGTCTATCGACAACGCCGAGGGCGTTGGGCATCTGAAGCAGGTGGTACAGCCCGCCTCAAACGAGATTGGTAGCGTACTCGAGGTCTTCTACGACCGCGGGTACATCGACGGTTTCCAGCACGTCGACGACGGCAAAGCTGGACAGTTCGAGGTCGAACTCAAAGGAGCCATCAACGAGTGTGGCCCCGTCAAACCCCGATACTCCGTGGGTGCCGACGAGTACGAGAAATGGGAGAAGCGATTCCTCCCGGCCCGTGACTACGGGACACTCATCGTCACCACTTCCCAAGGCGTTATGAGCCACTACGAGGCACGCGACGCGGGGATTGGCGGCCAGGTCATCGCATACGTCTACTAACAATGCCAGAAGTACGACTCGAAATACCGGCGGAGGTGAGCGCGGAGATGGACCATCTCGAGCTCACCGTCGAAGGACCGAACGGCAGCGTTACACGCCGACTGTGGTATCCCGACGTCTCGGTGTCGGTCGACGGCGACGAGGTCGTCATCGAGAGTGAGGCCGAGGACGCCAAGACGATGTCGACGCTCGGGACGTTCGAGAGTCACGTCGAGAACATGTTCTACGGCGTCACCGAGGGCTGGGAGTACGAGATGGAAGTCTTCTACTCTCACTTCCCAATGCAGGTGGACGTCGAGAACGGCGACGTGGTCATCGAGAACTTCCTCGGTGAGCGTGCCCCGCGACGGGCCCCGATTCACGGGAACACCGACGTCGAGGTCGACGGCGAAGAAATCACGCTGAGCGGCCCCGACATCGAAGCGGTCGGCCAGACAGCTGCCGACATCGAACAGCTTACGCGCGTGACCGACAAGGACGTTCGCGTCTTCCAAGACGGCGTCTACATCACCGCGAAACCGAACCGAGGTGACGCATAATGAGCGAAGAACAGGAGGATGTCGAAGAGGAAGCGGGCGAGAAAGTACAAGAGTTGACCGACCTGGGCGGCGTCGGCGAGGAGAAAGCCGAGGCACTCAGTGAGGCCGGCTTCGAGACGGTCGAACACGTCAGCGCTGCGAGTCAGGACCAGCTGCAGGACATCGACGATATCAGCACTGCGCTGGCAGCCCGCATCAAGGCCGAGACCGACGAGGTCGAGGTCAGCGACGACGTCGAAGCCGAGATTGGCGAGGACGACGCTGACGAGGCGACCGACGACACAGACGCAGACGACGAAGACGACGAAGACGAAATCGAAGAGCTGACCGACATCAGCGGCGTCGGCGACTCCAAGGCCGAGGCACTGCGCGAGGCCGGCTACGACACCGTCGCGAAAGTCAAAGGCGCAAGCCAGGACGAACTGGCAGACGTCGACGGCATCGGGATGGCACTCGCCGCCCGTGTTAAGGCCGATATCGGTGACCTCGAAGTCAGCGAAGACGTCGAGGCCGAAATCGAGGCCGACGAGCCAGCCGAAGACGATGCAGTCGAGACCGAACTGCAACCACGTGGTCTCGTCGACAAGACGCCAGAGCTCGACGAGGAGACCGAACGGCTTCTCAACGAGCGCGACCGCGGCAGCAAGCCGCAGTTCAACCGACAGGACTACCACAAGAAAAAGCGCGTCCCCACCTCGTGGCGACGCCCGCGTGGCAAGCTCTCGAAACAGCGCAAAGGCGTCAAAGGAAAAGGCGACACCGTCGAAGCAGGCTACCGCCAGCCCGAAGCGGTCCGTGGCCTGCACCCCTCCGGATTCGAGGAGGTCCGCGTGCACAACACGGACGACCTCGACGGCGTCGACCCCGACACGCAGGCAGTCCGCATCGCCTCGAAAGTCGGCGGTCGCAAGCGCGAACAGATTGAAACGCTCGCCGAGGAGCGAGAGATTCGCGTCCTGAATCCAACGTACGAGGAGGTTGAGATAGAATGACAGACCTCTCAGCACAGAAACGACTCGCATCGGACGTGCTCGATGTCGGGAAGAACAAGCTCTGGTTCGACCCCGACCGACAGGGTGATATCGCTGAGGCGATTACCCGCGAAGACATCCGTGAGCTGATCGACGAGGGAGTTATCAGAGCAGACCCCCCAGAGGGGAACTCCCGCGGCCGAGCACGCGAACGACAGGAAAAGCGCGCCTACGGCCACCAGAAAGGGCCTGGCTCCCGGAAGGGCAAGGCCGGTGGCCGACAGGACGAGACAGACGAATGGCAATCGAGCATTCGCGCACTCCGCAGTCACCTGCGTGAACTGCGCGATGACGGCGACCTCGACCGCTCGCAGTACCGAGACCTCTACGACAAGGCCGGTGGCGGCGAGTTCGACTCCGTCGCAGACCTAGAACGATACATCGACGAAACTTACGGTGATGCATAATGGCAACAGGACCACGATACACGGTGCCGATGCGGCGTCGCCGCGAGGCCCGAACGGATTACCATCAGCGGTTGCGCCTGCTGAAATCAGGCAAACCTCGTCTCGTTGCTCGGAAGAGCAACAGCCACGTCAGGGCGCAGCTGGTCGTGACCGGCCCTCACGGCGACGAGACGGTCGCAAGCGCACACTCACAGGACCTCGAGGAGTACGGCTGGGAAGCGCCGACCGGCAACATGCCGGCGGCGTACCTGACCGGACTGCTTGCGGGACTGCGTGCCAAGGAGGCCGGTCTCGACGAGGCCGTTCTCGACATTGGGCTGAACTCCCCGACGCCGGGAAGCAAGGTATTCGCAGTACAGGAAGGCGCAATCGACGCCGGACTCGACATTCCCCACAACGACGACGTGCTGGCCGAGTGGCCGCGCACGCGCGGCGAACATATCGCCGAGTACGCCGACCAGCAGGACGGCCTCTACAGCGGGGAGTTCGACGCAACAGACCTGCCAGCGCATTTCGACGAGATGCGCGAGACACTGCTGGAAGGAGAGGTTGAACTATGAGTGCCGAAGACGGATGGGAACCACAGACGCGACTCGGGCGAAAAGTCGCCGACGGCGAAATCGACTCGATGGAGGACGCCCTGAACTCGGGGCTCCCGCTCAAAGAACCCGAAATTGCGGACCAGCTCGTTCCGGACCTCGAAGACGAGGTTCTGGACATCAACATGGTCCAGCGGATGACCGACTCGGGGCGACGCGTGAAGTTTCGCTGTGTCGTCGTTGTCGGCAACCGCAACGGCCTCATCGGCTACGCCGAAGGTCGTGACGACCAGGTCGGCGGCGCGATTCAGAAGGCCATCGACATCGGCAAGCTGAACCTGGTGAAGGTTCCGCTTGGCAGTGGCTCCTGGGAGGACCGCCCCGGCGGAACGAACTCCCTGGTTCGCAACACCGAGGGCAAAGCCGGCAGCGTGACCGTCGAACTGCGTCCGGCACCTCGCGGTCTGGGGCTCGCGGCAGCCGAGACACCCCGGAAGGTGCTCGAACTCGCGGGCGTCCAGGACGCCTGGACGCGCAGCGACGGGAACACCCGGACGACGGTCAACTTCGCGAAGGCGACGTTCAACGCTCTAGAGAAGACCGCACAGACACGCGTTCCCGAGCACGCAATGGAACAGCAGGAGGTGGTTGAATGAAAGCAATCGTTCAGCTTCGCGGTGAGGTCAACATCGACGGCGACATCGTCGACACGCTCGAGATGCTCAACATCGGCCGCGTCAACCACGCAACGTTCGTCCCCGAGGAGCCGACCTACGAAGGGATGATAACGAAAGTCAACGACTACGTGGCCCACGGCGAACCAAGCCAAGAGACGGTTGCGCTCCTGATTCGCCAGCGCGGCGAACCCGCGTCGGGCGACGGTGATATCGACGACGAGTGGGTCGGCGAAAACACCGACTACGACTCCGTCGACGACCTCGCGAGCGCACTGCTCGAGGAGGAGACGACCCTGCAGGACGCAGGACTGTCGCCGACGCTCCGGCTTCACCCGCCACGTGGCGGCCACGACGGCATCAAACAGCCCGTTTCGACGGGCGGACAGATTGGTGTTCACGACACCGACGACCTCGATTCGCTACTGGAGGCGATGCGATAATGTCTAACAAGAAGAAACGACAGCGCGGCTCTCGCACACACGGCGGCGGTTCCCACAAGAACCGCCGTGGTGCCGGCCACCGTGGCGGTCGCGGTGACGCCGGGCGCGACAAACACGAGATGCACAACCACCCGCCTCTCGGCAAATCCGGATTTTCCCGGCCCGAGAAGGTCAAAGAGGAAGTCCTCACAGTCGACGTGCGAGAACTCGACGAGGACGTCCACCTCTATGCTGCCGAGGGTGTGGCAGAGGAAGCCAACGACCGGTACGTCATCGACGCGCGCGATGTCGTTGACGGCGGCCACGATGCCGACGTCGTCAAGGTGCTCGGTGGCGGCCAGGTCCGAAACAGCCTGGAAGTGACCGCAGACGCCTTCTCCGACGGGGCCGAATCGAAAATCAAGTCGGCAGACGGTTTCGTAAAGCTCTCGGAGCGGGCGGCCGAAGAAGACGACGAGACAGAGAATTAGTATGAGCTGGAAGGACACCGCCGAACCCGTACTCACCCGCATGCCCTCGGTCAGACGGCCGGACGGGCACGTCCCGTTTAAGCGCAAGCTTGGCTGGACAGCGGGGATACTGGTACTGTACTTCTTCCTGACCAACGTCATGCTGTTTGGCGTGGCACAGGGGGAAGGAACTGACATCTTCGGCCAGTTCCGGTCGATTCTCGCAGGGTCGTCGGGCTCGATTCTACAGGTTGGAATTGGCCCGATTGTCACTGCGAGCATCGTGCTCCAGTTGCTCGGTGGTGCCGACCTGCTCGGACTCGACACGCAGAACAACCCCCGAGACCAGGTGCTCTACCAGGGTCTCCAGAAGTTCTTGGTGCTCGTGATGATTGTCCTGACGGGCATGCCAATGGTGTTCACCGGCGGCTTCCTCCCTGTCGATTCGGGGCTCGCGAGCAGTCTCGGACTCTCTGACGCCGGATTGCAGTGGATTATCTTCCTGCAGGTGTTCATCGGCGGTGTCCTCATCCTCTATATGGACGAGGTCGTCAGCAAGTGGGGCATTGGGAGCGGTGTCGGGCTGTTCATTATCGCCGGCGTCAGCCAGCGACTGATTGGTGGCCTGATTGAGTTCCCGTTCATTACACCCGCTAACGTCGAATCGTACGGTATAATCCCAACGTGGTTCCGCCTGGCCCTGGGCCAGCAGAGCCTCTCAGGCGGGCTCCTCACGACACAGGGAATCCGTGACCTCGTTTTCGGACAGGGACAGCTACTCGCTATCTTCACGACGGTCGCCATCTTCGTTATCGTCGTCTACGCCGAGAGCGTCCGCGTTGAGATACCGCTCTCGAACGCACGTGTCAAAGGTGCACGCGGCCGGTTCCCGGTGAAGCTCATCTACGCGAGCGTCCTGCCGATGATTCTCGTCCGAGCGCTTCAGATGAACCTCCAGTTCCTGGGCCGTATCGTCCACTCACAGTGGGCGGGCATGCCCGCCTGGCTCGGTGACTACAGCAGCGAAGGCAACCCAATCAGTGGGTTCTTCTACTACGTGGCACCGGTTCAGAACCCTGACGACTGGATGTGGTTCGCCGGCGGCGGCCGCGGTCAGGAAGCCATCGATATCATGGTCCGCGTCGGGGTCGACCTGACCGTGATGATTGTTGGCGGTGCTATCTTCGCCATCTTCTGGGTGAAGACGACCGACATGGGGCCGGAGGCGACGGCAAAACAGATTCACAACTCCGGGATGCAGATTCCCGGCTTCCGACAGAACGTCAAGAGTATCGAGCGCGTGCTCGGCCAGTACATCCCGCAGGTGACCGTCATCGGCGGTGCACTGGTCGGCGTGCTGGCGGTGGCGGCGAACATGCTCGGTACCATTGGTGGCGTCTCGGGGACAGGACTGCTGCTGACTGTCTCTATCACCTACAAGCTCTACGAGCAGATGGCCGAAGAGCAGTTGATGGAAATGCACCCGATGATGCGCCAGATGTTCGGCTAAGGTCTGCCGCTCACCTCTTTTTGTTCTCGCGCGGTCACGGTCCGACAGCGCTGATATAGTTACTAACCAGTTACCAGCGCCGTAGCTACCGCTGGCTGACAGGCTCAGCGAGTTCGATACTGAATCCCCAGGATAGGTCAACGTCTTTCATCCAGTCGTCGTTCTCGTCGGACAGGGCCGGCGTCGATTCGAACCGATACCGCTCGGCCGGAAAACAGCCGGCGTGGGTCGGGTCGTCGACGAGAATGTATTCGTCTGTTACCGTCTCAGACGGTGCGAGGTCGTGAGTTGGGAGTCCTTCGCCCGTGTAGGAGACAGACTCCTGGCTTGGCTCCGGGTCGACATAACAGGACGGCTCGTACTCTCGGGGTGGGTGGTCGGCGGCATCGAGCGAGTACAACAAGACTCCTTCGTTGCTGGCACTTTTTCCCTTGTAGAACGGTGTCTGCACCTCCCAGACGGAGCCGCCCGTGTTCGTCGTCGAGATCTCGAGGAACGCCGTCGTCTCGGAGGTAACCGCAACGTCTGGGACTGTCACGTCGAACTCGACAGGGCCGTTGCCCGACGGCTGGTCGACGGCCGTGACCGAGACGTGGCGCTCGAAGGTCCGTGCTGTCTCGGTCGGTGTTGGCTCACTCTCGGTCGCACAGCCAGCAATCCCCAGATACACCAGCGGCGCACACCGAAGCAGCTTCCGGCGCTTCATGCGGGGGCCGTCACAGCCAGTCTTCAAATAACTGCCCAAGATTCAAAATACAATTTGTGTCTCAGCATGTTCTGTGTGTAGTCGACCGCCGTCGGAGCCCCCTCGTTCAGATTTCATGTTACCAGTTGATATGTCGTAGTCTGTCATGACTTCTCGGAGCGAGAGCGTGCGTTCGCCGTTGCGTAAGCGTTTAATCCAACCCCGGAGTATTGAGGGTAATGTCCGATTGCCCACTCGCCGACGATTGTCCCAGTTACAGTGAGCGAATCGAGGGGATGGGATGTCAACACTACGGTGACCGTGGTGGGGCGGAGTGGTGTAACCACTACAACCAGCCGATCTCGGACCTCAAATCTCAGCCGGTCAAGCCCGGCGAGGAGGTCGTTGTTACCGTCGAGGATATCCACGAGAGCGGGGCTGGCGTCGGTCGAACCGAAGACGGTTTTATAATCATGGTCGACGGCCTCCTCCCGCCTGCACGCGCTCAGGTCAAGGTGACGAAAGTGCGGTCAAATCACGCCCGCGCAACTGAAGTCGAACGCCTCCCGATGGACGAAGATGCAGAGGAAGTCGACGAGGACGACGAACAAGAGGCAGAAGACGAGAGCGACCACGAAGAAGAAGACGAGGAAGACGACCCGAGGCTGGGCAGTCGGGACAACTTCTGGGGCGGATAATCCGGCGTGGGCAGCCACGAAGACACCGTATCTGCCCTTTACTGCTTGGTCTGGTCCATACTGGCCTGTCACCGAAAGTTCGTTCTGTCGAGAAGGGCTCGCCAGTACCACAATTATTATTCAGTAGAGTAACGATGAATATACCATGCGAGAGCCGCTGGTCGTGGCATACGTGGGTGACGAACAACACGGGCTCGACATTGTCTCGGGCCTCGACCAGCGGCTTGAGCGGCCCGCCAGAGTGGTGACGACACAACTTGACCGTCTCCGGTCGGTGCTGACAGACGACCGCATCGACTGCGTGCTGTGTGGGCCAGCACTGTCCGACGGTGACCTCCAGCAAGCGGTGTTCGACACCGTCGACGCGCGCGCCGTCCCAATCTTCGAGCTTACGGGCGAGGTGGCAGCAGTCCCGGAGCGAGTCGAGATACACCATCTGGACCCGTCGGCCCCGCCACAGGTCAACGCCCAGACGCTCCTCAGCGAAGTCCTCGACTCCACGGAGGAGCAGAGGCTGGCGCGGGGACCGTACCACTATCTCGCAGTCGATACCGAGGACGACATCATCGACTGGGACCCCGACCTCGCCTCCTGGACGGGCTGGGCTCCCAGGGAGGCACTCGGAACGTCGCTGTGGGAGGTGTTTCCAGAGTGGACAGACAGCGACCTGGCGGCGGCGTGTCAGGAACTGCGTGAGTCTGGTGGTGAAACGGACGTGCGTGTCTTTCATGACGAGACGCGCAAGTGGCTCCACGCACAGGTCGTCAGCCACGGGAGAGGCGGACTCGAGGTGTATCTGCTCGACGTGACCGAGTTTCAAAACGCCGGGGGGAAAATCGAGGGGACAGGTGCGCGCTTCGAGGAGACGCTCGACCGCATCACCGACGCGTTTTTTGCACTCGATACGAAAGAGCGATTCGTCTTCCTCAACAGCCAGGCCGAGTTCTTGCTCGATGTCGATGCCAAAGACGTGACCGGCGTTCGGTTCTGGGACGCGTTCCCGGCGGCGGTGAGCACCGAGTTCTACCAGGAGTTCAACCGGGCAATCGAGACACAGGAGCCGACTAGTTTCGAGGAATTTTACAGGCCGCTCGGGCGGTGGTTCGAGGTCAACGCGTACCCATCGAACGACGGGCTGTCGGTGTTCCTGCGCGACATCACCGAACAGGTCACGCTTCAGGAGAATCTGGAACAGCTACACGACGTTACCCGAGACCTCGTCGTCGCCGAATCCGACCGCGAGATTGCCGAATGCGCGGTCGCGGCGACCGAAGAGATACTCGATTTCCCGATGGTGGCCGTCTGGCGCTACGAGAATTCGACGGATACGCTCGACCCGCTGGCGTGGTCAGACGAGATAGACGAACGCGTCGGCAGGATGGACTCGCTCGGACGCGATAGTGAATTCATCTGGGAGGTCTACGAGACTGGCGAGAGCCGCAACATGGGATTCATTCCGGCTACGACAGCCACGTCCCACCACCCGGGAAAAGTTTCGTCAGAGCTTCTGGTTCGTGCCGGAGAGTACGGTGTCCTGGGAGCGTATTCGGACGAACGCGATGCCTTTGAGCAGACGGATATTCGGCTGTTCAAAATCCTCGCCAGCACGGTCGAGTCTGCACTCAGACGGGCAGAGCGGGAGCGACAGCTGGCACGGCAAAACGAGCGACTCAACGACTTCGCGAGTATCGTCTCACACGACCTCCGGAACCCTATCAACGTCGCGTCCTCTCATCTCGAACTCGCACGGCTGTCCGAAGAGCCCGGAGAGAACCTCGACAAGATAGAGCAGTCGCTGTTCCGGATGGAGTCGCTCATCGAAGACATCCTCGCCCGGGCACGGGGAGACGAGGAGATGGAGAAAGAACAGCTCTCGCTGGGAAAGGCCGCACAGCAGGCCTGGGAGAGCGTCGACACCGAGACCGCGACGCTCAAACTCGACGGCGACGCTCACTTCACCGCCGACCCCGACAGGATACAACAACTCTTCGAGAACCTCTTTCGAAACGCCGTCGAACACGCGGGACCAGAGGCAGACAGCACACAGGGTACCGACGGGGTGACAATTCGCGTCGGCACGACCGAGGACGGCTTCTATGTGGCCGACGACGGCCCCGGCATCCCCGAAGACCAGCGGGATGAAATCTTCGAACAGGGCGTGACACACGCCACGGAGGGGACTGGCTACGGGCTGGCTATCGTGGCCGATATCGCCGACGGCCACGGCTGGGAAGTCGGCGTAACCGACAGCGCGGAGGGAGGTGCACGGTTCGAAATTGACAACGTGTACTCACTGCGAGACCCCCAGGAAGTCTGAGTTACCGCCCGGTCCATCGCAACAACAGCAACGTGAGTTCGTACAGTGCCACCATCGTGATACCGACGATGAAGGGTGCCATTCCGGTCGGGTCGGGGCTGAAGATGAACGCGAAGCCAGCGAAGCCGAGCCAGAAGTAGTACCGCTTCTGTTCGAGCCAGCGGCGTGTCGTGACGCCCATCATGATAGCCAGCATGATGAACAGCGGAATCTGGAAGATAGCTGCGAACATCCCCATCATCAGGAGAATGAGGTCGAACGTTTCGGTGAGGCCGAAGGCAATCTGGGCCACGTCCTCGGAGTAATACAGGAAGTACGTAAAAATAACCGGCAACACGAGGAAATACGAGAACGAGAGTCCGACAAAGGCCAGTAGCAGGCTCGTCGGCACCGCCGCCAGGTAGTACCGCCGTTCGTGAGGATACAGTCCCGGGCGCATGAACAGATACGTCTGGTAGACGAACACGGGTAAGGCGACGACGAACCCGACCAGCGAGGCAACTTTGATACGTGAAAAGAGGAGTCCGAGCGGGTGATAGACACGCGGGCAGGCACTCGTGCTGCTTGCACCGGCCTCGCACGCCTCGGGACTCCCCGGCAGATAGGAGTACCAGAGCCAGTTGATGAGGTCAGGCGCGACCGGGAAGACGAGCAGACTCACGCCGCCCATGACGACGATAACGGCGGCGAGGCGCTTTATCATCTCTTCGAGATGTTCCGTAAGCGGCATCTCTTGGTCGTCTGGTGCGCCCTCGAATGTGCCGTCCGCACTCTCCTCGACCGGTTCAGCGGCCTGTGGTTCCCCTGACGGCGTTGCCTTGGCCCCGCCCGACCACTCCTGGTCGATGTTGTACTGCGTCGTGGGCCCGTCCGTGCCGTTGTTCAGTGCTGTGTCGTCGGCGTCGCTGCTCGGTGCGGGCTCGTCCGTCTCCTCGTCACCGTCAGCCATCGATACGGGAATACTCCGTCGGCTCTTGTAAGCCTTCTCTCTCGGCCGAAGGGGTGCTGCCCTCCGGTTTCGGTATGAATAGATTGATAACCGACAACGAGTTAGACCGGAATAGATGTCTGGAGCGCTCCCGGAAGACGCGACTCGGTCGCTGGCGAACGGCCGGGCAGCCGTCGGTTCGATGCTTTCGACGGCACAGACTCATCTGAAGAAGGTGTTTCTGGTCTTCGTGACGTTCATGATGGTAACCATCTGGGCGCTCCGCGCGTTCGTCTGGGACCAGCTCAAGGCGGACCTCGTCTACGACCGAATGGATGCCGGCACCGAAGAGGCCACCGAGATTATCGTGACGACGCCGTTCGACGTCATTCTCCTCCAGGTCAAAATCGGCGTTATCCTCGGTGCGCTGTTCTCGCTGCCGGTGCTCATCTACTACAGCCGGGACGCGCTCCGTGCCCGAGGGTACTGGCCGTCGTCGGAGGTTCCACGGTGGAAAATCTGGTCGTTCGTGGTTATCATCTTCCTGCTGATTTTCGCAGGCGTCAGCTACGCGTACTTCCTGTTTTTCCCGATTATGTTCGATTTCCTCGCCGCTAACGCCGTCCAGGCCGGGTTCAAGCCGACCTGGTCTATCGTGATGTGGACGGAGTTTATTTTCTTCCTGGCACTCTCGTTCGGGCTGGCCGCACAGCTTCCCCTATTTATGAGCGCAACGGCACGGTCTGGCATCGTCCCGTACGAGACCTACCGAGAGAAGTGGCGGTACGCGGTCGTCGGTATCTTCGTCTTCGGAGCCATGTTCTCTCCGCCGGACCCCTTCACGCAGGTCATGTGGGGTGTGCCTCTCGTCTTGTTGTATTTCATCAGCCTCGGCTTCGCCAAGCTCGCGGTACTCTCGAAACGCGCCGGTGAACAGGTCTCGACGGTTGACGTGGCCAAATCGCGCTGGAACGTCCTCGCAGGCGTCGCCTTCCTGACGGTCGGCGGCGTCTATGCCTATCTGCTCGAGGGTGGCATCGCCGCGACGAACGACCTGCTGGATTCGGCCGGGTCACAGTATCGCGTCCTGATTACACCCGAAGAGTTGAGCGTGTTCGGCTTCGAGCCGACGGTCGTTGCTGTCGGCGTCGGTCTGCTGGCCGCGCTCCCAATCGCCGGCGTGACGCTGTTCTATTTCCGAATTAAGGCACTCGAGCGGAGTGTCGCGGCGAGCCAGCGCCAGGACGGACAAAGAGCGCCCGCGGACGCCGAGGGCGCTGAGGCAGGCGAGCCCGCCGAGATGGACCTCGGCGCGATGCAGACTCCGGCAATCAAGGCCGCAAACGTCGAGGCGTTCGTCGAAATGGACGGCGAGCGGGCTATCGCCTTCGCCGAGGAGGCAGTCGAGAACGACAACCCCGAGAAGGCACAGGCGATTCTCGACAGGCTCGACGAGGCAGCGGAGTACAAACAGGAACAGGAAGACGAGGAAAGCGAAGAAGCCGAGGCCGAGGAAGAAGACGAGAACCTCGTTACCTCGACGGCGGCAGGGATGCTCGACCCGTTCACCGAAGACGAGACGACCGAAGACGACATCGGCGGCTACTACTACGACATCCGGTTCATCCTCGAATCGCTGACCTCGCGGGCAATCTGGGTCGTCGCCACGTTCATGGTCGTCATGGCCGGCTCGTTCATGTGGCTGTATCTCGGCGGTATCGACGAGGTGCGCCAGATATTCTTCCAGAACATGCCCGAGGCAATCGCCGAAGAGCCCGAAATCGTCGTCCTCCATCCCGTCGAGGCCCTCATTTTCATGCTCAAGTTCTCGACACTGCTTGGCGCGGTGGCGACAGTGCCAATCGTGCTCTATTTCGCCTGGCCCGCTATCCAGGAACGTGGCATCTCCAGCGGCGACCAGAACGTCATCCTCTACTGGGGCGCGACGCTGTTCGTGACGCTGGTCGGTGGGACGGCGCTTGGGTTCCTCTATATCGCGCCGACGATACTCTCTTTGCTCGCCAAGGATGTCGTCGCCAACTCCATGATCGTAGCCTACCGCATCAGCAGCTTCGGCTGGCTGGTCATCTACCTGACTGTCGGTATCGGTGCGCTCACGATGATTCCTGTCACGATGGTGTTGTTCACCCACGGCAACATCGTCTCGTACGGCCGGATGCGCGAGAGTTGGCGTGGAGTCGTGTTGGCCTTCTTTGCAGCGGCCGGGTTCTTGTCGCCAAACGGCGTTTGGACGATGTTTATCGTCGCTATCCCGGCAGCAATCGCCTTCGGCATCGGGTTGGCTCTCTCTTGGACCTACACTCGCGTCGGGAGCCACGTCCCACGTCGCCGTGGGGAAGCTGCCGACTAACGGTCACGGTGCGGTAACATTCGACACGACACCGGAAGCGAGACTGGTCCGACACGACAACACGGATTCGCTTGGAAGGCCGATTCACGGCACCTGTTGGCAAATATGGAGACGGAGTAACGAGGAAATCTTTTTTCAAGGGTTGCTTCGAAGGGGCGAACGTGAACCAGCGCATCCGGGTCCTGGTTGTCGACGACAGCGAGTTTTTCGGGACACTCGTGTCCGGAGAGCTCGAGCGACTGTACGACATGGAGGTTGTCCAGGCCACCGGCAGCGAAGAGGCGCTCGAACGCCTCGACGACGGCTTCGAGTGTATCGTCAGCGATTACGACATGCCGGGTACCGATGGCATCGAGCTGTTCGAGATGGTTCGAGACCGCGGGTTCGAAATGCCGTTTTTCCTGCTCACGGCCGCCGGGAGTGAGGAAGTCGCGAGCAGAGCGATTACCGCTGGCATCGACGATTACTTTCCGAAGACAAGCGGCGACGACCAGTTCGATATCTTGGGTAACCGCATCAAAAATATCGTCACGAAGCGACGCACCGCAGCGAGCCTCGAACGCCAGCGACTCCTTCACGAACAGCTCTGGAACGTCACTCAAGAGTTGCTCACCGCCGGTAGCCACGAGCAGATGTGCGGGCAGGTCTGCCAGCGGCTGGTCGAAATCGACCGGTTCGCGTTCACGTGGGTCCAAACCCCTGACGAGACGACACTCGGGTCGGCAGGAGTCGAGTCGGTCGACCTCGGTTCTATCAAAGACAGGCTCGCAGACGAGAACGCTGACGGGGCAGCCTGGCTCACTAGCACCCAGCTCTCGCTCGCAGATGGCACAGAGCGAACCGTCGTAACGGTACCACTGGAGCATCGGGGAGAGCGCCACGGCTCGCTCGTCGTAGGAAGCGAACCCGGCGTCGATTTCCGGGAATCGGACCGACAGTCGCTCTCTCATCTGGGGACCACCATCGGGCATGCGCTCGCGGCGACCGAGATGCGCAGAGAGGTCGAACTCTTCCAGACCGCGGTCGAGCAGGCCGAAACCGCAATCGCAATCACGGACACGTCGGGCTGTATTACGTATGCGAACTCCGCATTTTACGAGATAACGGGATACGAACCCGACAGCCTTCGTCAGAGCTCTGTCGACCGCCTCGCTTCGGAGTCGTTCGATGCCGGGGATTACGAGCGCCTCTGGGACCGGGTCACAGATGGCGAGACTGTCAGGCGGGAAGTCGTCCAGCGACGCCGCGACGGCGGCCAGTTCGTCGCCGACCTCTCTGTCGCGCCAGTCGCTGTCGAGGGTGAACTGCAGCGGTTTATCATCGTCGAGTCGGACATCACCGAACTGAAAGCCCGGGAGCAGCGTCTCGAAGTGATGAACCGTGTCATTCGACACAACCTCCGCAACGACCTGAACGTCGTCACGGGAAATATATCGCTGTTGCTCTCGGAACTCGAATCCGAGGAAGGGATAGCCCACGCCGAACGGGCACAGGCCAAAATCGAAGACCTGCTCGACCTCAGCGAGAAGGCACGCCTCGCAAACCGCATCGTCGAGACGACAAACGACGACGAGAAACACACCGAAGCCTCGCTGTCGGCAGTCGTCGATGCGGTGGTAACAGACCTCGACGACCAGTACCCCGACGCGACGCTTCAGGCCACTGTCGAGGAATCCACTCCGGTGCCCGAGGGCCCCCTCGAAATCTGCCTGCGCGAGCTGGTGACTAACGCTATCGTCCACGACGAGGACAGTCCCGAGGTAACCGTAAGCGCCCGCGCGTCCGCGACACACGAGGGAATGGTCGAGGTCGATATCGCCGACAACGGGCCAGGTATTCCGAAAGTCGAGCGACAGACGCTCGAACGCGGCCACGAGACCGACCTGGAACACAGCAGCTCACTCGGCCTCTGGCTCGTCCACTGGGTCGTCACCTTCCTCGGTGGAGAGCTCCGGATTGTCGACGCTGCCGAGGACGGTAGCACGGTCCGTATTCTCGTCCCGACAGGCGCCGACGACTGATTACAACCCTTCGAGCGTTCGTAGCCGACCTTCGACCGCTGCCGGCATGCCGTTCGGTCCATCTCTGACGCGGTGTGTCGGCACGAAAATGGGTGCTGGATTCGCCGCTAACGCCTCTCGTATCTTGCCTCCGTCGTCGTCTGGTTCGACGCCAGCTGCCATGTGTCCGACCTGCTCGACGGTCGCGTCCTCGCCGTAGGGTATCTGTCGGACCGCCGACAGCACCTCACGCTGGTCGGTCGGCATCGTCATGGCAACCTCGACATCGGCAAAATCGTCGCGCTCGCCCTGGAGGTATGCCTCGATACGGTCGAGCAGGTCGTGTTCATCGCTGGCATCCGCTGTGGGTGTCTGTGGGAACTCGACAGATAACACACGCCCCTGTGCGATGCCGACCTGCACGTGTCGTTCCAGATACGCTGACTGTACCGCGTAGATGCCGGCCGTCTCGTCCATAGTCTCTCTGGACTCTCGACAGACTTGAAGATACCTCCCCGCTATCAGTCGGGGCGAGCGACGACCCCGAGATGGTCGTCGTGATAGGGTTCGAGCGACGCTGTCTCCAGGACCTCGTATCCCTCGCGTAACTCCTCGAGCACGTCGTCGAAGACGTTCTCAGGCTGCCGTGTCACGTCTTCGCTTCGGGCCTTGATTGCCAGCAGAAGTCGCCCATCGTCGAGGAACCGCCGGTTTTCGAGAGCGACGCGTGCTTGGCCGCGTGTGGCAACATCTTGGACGATAACGTCGACCGGCTCGACGACGTGAGCGTACGCTGTCGGCTCTCTGGCGTCGTTCAACAACGGGAACAGGCGCGACCGGTCTGTTGCGACCGTCAGGAGGTCGCGCATCGGCCGGGGCGCGAACTCCACGGCGTAGGTCGGCCCCGCAAAGTCGGCCACGTGACTCACTGTCGTCCCCGAGGCGGCCCCGAGATAGAGTACCGTCTCGCCGCCGGAGAGCCCCGTCTGCATTCCGGTTTCGAGCATCGCGCCAAGCTTCGAGCGGTTCGGGTTCCACCGCCGCCAGCCGTCTTCTGTCGGCTCGCCGTACACCGGCTGACCGCGTGTCGCGAGGCCAGTCTCCCCGGCAATACTGCGACGTTCGACGCCGTCGGGCAGCGTCACGACTCATCACGAGCGCGGATTCGCTCGATTCTCTCGGCGAGTTCGTCGTCCAGTTCCGGCTTCCGTTCACCCGAGTAGTGGTCGACTCGGGCGGCTATCGAGAGCTTTCCGGCGAGTGCACGGGCCGCCGAGCCGCGGTGTTCCGGCGAGGTGCCGCGGACGGCCTCGTGAAGGTAGATGACGCCGTGTTTCGGCGAGGTTGCCCCGCCACGCAGGTGCGCGAACAGCGCGTCTTCAGCCCCGAGTACCTGGACCGTTCCACTGGGTTTTTTGGCCAGGTCTCCCAGTCCGCCTGCGAGTGCGATGAGCCGAGCCGCGAGTTCTGAACCGGCCAGCGCCGACAGATTCGGCGCAACGTCGGGCGTCCATCGCTCGATGAACGCCCGTAGCTCGGTGGCCTGGTCGTCGAGCGCCGCGACCCGAGAGGCGAAGGTCACGATATGAGACTCGAGGGCGTCTTCGGGCTCTCGCTCGGCGAGTTCCTGTACGTACTCGGTGTCGACCGTCGCGTCGCAGTCGTGGGTTCCCGCCCACTCAGCGACCCGCTCGGTCAGCTCGTTGGTGACTCGCTCGCAGTCGTCGAGCGCTCGGATAGCGTGGATGAGTTGCTGGTCGCTGGCACGCTCGCGTTCGGCAACCGCTCGCTCGCTGGCCGCAACCGTCGCCTCGTGAAGCCAGTCGTAGTACGTCGATTTGTCGCCGATGGCTCCGTCTTCGACTGCTTCCTGGGGCCACTCTCGTGGCTCGGTAGCTGACCCGTCTCGGATTGCGTCGACTCCGGAATCGAGGTCCTCCGGGTCGAGCCCCGCAAACCAACCGGGGTCGGCGTCGTGTGTAGTCATGTAGGCTCGTACAACCCCACCACCTAAAAACAGCACTCACTCACCGCGGAAGCATCGCGCGGAACTGATCTGCAGAAAACAGCGTCGTCGGTCGGTCCATGTGGACGCCGATTTCCCCCTCGAACAGTCCCATCCCAGTCTCCTGGATCGTCTCGGGAGCCGAGTACCCTTTGCGGATGAGATGGCCAAGCTGGATGTCCCCGAGCAGTTCCGACCGCCAGGCCGACTCGTAGGCGTCGAGGGTCTCCGGCTCCGTTGGGTCGATTGTCTCGACCGCGCAGTCCGCGGCTGTCATCCCATAGAGGATGCCGCCGCCGGTAAAGGGTTTGTTGTGGGCTGCGGCGTCCCCGATAAGAAACACGCGTCCGGTCGTTACCGTCTTCGCCGGTCCGATAGGGATGAGTCCCGAACAGCGCCGGTCTGTCTCAGCCCCGTAGTTGTCGGTAAACTCCTCGAAGCGTGCACTCACGTTGTTGCTCGGGGGCATTGCCAGCCCGTACTCGACGCCGGCGTCACCTCGTGGAATGCGCCAGGCGAAAAACCGCGGCACGGTGAGGTGAACGTCGACGAACTCCTCGTGGTCGGGCTCCTCGTCGAACCCGAGCACGCCGTGGAGCAACTCGTCCGGTTCCGGCAGCCCAACGGCGTGTCGGACCCGGGATTTTGGTCCGTCACAGCCCGCGACCATCCGGGCGCGGTGTGTCTCAGTGCCGTCGGGGCCCCGAACCGTTACGTCGACGTAATCGCGGTACTCGGCTATGTCGACGACGGTATGATTCTCGTGGACGGCGGCGCCAGCCTCGCGTGCGGCCTTGGCCAGCTGGCGGTCCAGTTCGACTCTGTCGATGACGTTGGAGACGACCTCGTCTTTGTAGAACTGATAGGGCTGGCTGTCTGGACCGCCCGTGTGGAACCTGGCTCCGTAAATCTCGTTTTGAAAGAGGCGGTCGTGGGCCGCCTCGGGAACGAACTCCCAGATGTCGGTGCTGACGTGTCCCGAGCAGGCCAGTGGCTTGCCGACCTCCCCCTGCTCGAAGGCGACAACGTCGTAGCCAGCCTGAGCGGCCCCGCGTGCGAACCGCGAGCCGGCGGGACCAGCGCCCACGACGACGAAATCGTGCATGTCCGTACCCTTGGCTGCCCGACTCTTAAGCGAGACGATTACGAGTGGGACAGGCTGGCGCACCAGAGGGGTCCGAGGCAACCGGCAAGCGACCGCAGCGCGCTACTTTCTCACCACTTTCTGACACGAGCGCGGCATAAAAAGGGAATCTTGAAAAGCACGCCGTGTACACCACTACAGTAACAATGGTACTCGACCAACTAGCATTCGGGTTTTTCGCGCTGGTGACGCTCGCCAGCAGCCTGGGTGTCGTTCTGGTCCGTGACGTGTGGCACGCGGCACTGTTGCTCGGTGTCGCGCTGTCGAGCGTGGCGATACACTACGTGCTGTTACAGGCCGAGTTCATCGCCGTGATGCAGCTTCTGGTCTACATCGGCGGTGTACTCATACTCATCGCGTTCGGTGTCATGCTCACGCAGGACGACACGGAAGAAACAGGGGAGGTCACGGCATGACGACGGGACCGCGTCTCATCGAGATAGACCGGAGTCTCGTCCCGGGACTCATCGCCTTCGTACTCTTTGGCATCATGTCCGCTGTGTTCCTGACTGCGGACGGAACGGGTCTCTTCGAGTGGGTATTCACCGACCCGGCAGGATTCCCTGACACGAGCATCGTCGGCGGCATCGGGTACGCGCTCATCGGGGCAGCCGAGCAGGGTGTCGAGGCGACCGAGAACTTCGTCGTCGCGCTCATCCTCATCGCCGTCTTGTTGGACGCGGCACTCGACGGCGCACTGATGCTCGCGAAGCGAGACGACGGAGGTGAGGGTCAGTGACCGCTCCCCTGGAGTGGTATCTCGTACTCTCGGCCGGCGTCTTCTGTGCCGGTCTGTTCGGCGTTCTCGTCCGACAGTCGGCCCTGCATTTCGTGATGGCAGTCGAGTTGATGCTCAACGCCGCGAACATCAATCTCGTCGCGTTCTCGCTCGAACACGGCAATCTGACGGGGCAGGTGTTCGCGCTCTTTGGCATCGCGCTGGCTGCCGCTGAAGTCGCTATCGGCATCGGAATCATCCTCGTGTTGAACCGCAACTTCGACGATATCGATGTCACTGAAGCAGTCACGATGAGGTGGTAACAGATGGTAGATGTCTTCAACGTTGTCGAGGCGATTGCACTGGTTCCGCTCGTATCGTTCCTCCTGGTTCTCGCCCTCGGGAACCGGATGCCCAAGAAGGGCGCGCTCTCTGGGATTGCCGCGACCGGCTTCTCGCTGGCTATCTCACTGCTGGTCGTTCTCGACCTCGCGACCGGCGGCGAGGTCTATCACGAGGAGCTGTTCACGTTCGTCGCTGGCGACGGCGCAGGCGTCGAACTCTCCTTCGGTCTGCTCGTGGACCCGCTGGCGGCCCTGATGTTGACCATCGTCTCGCTCATCTCGTTCCTGGTTCACATCTTCTCGCTTGGCTACATGAACGACGAGGGCGAAATCGGGCTACGACGCTACTACGCGAGTCTCAGCCTGTTCACGTTTTCGATGCTTGCGTTCGTCTACAGCGACAATCTCCTGATGGCCTTCATGTTCTTCGAGCTGGTGGGGCTGTGTTCGTTCCTCCTTATCGGCTTCTGGTTCCGGGAGGCTGGCCCGCCAAGCGCCGCGAAGAAGGCGTTTCTGGTGACCCGCTTCGGGGATTACTTCTTCCTCGTCGGGGTCGTCGCCGTCTTTGCCACCTTCGGAACGACAGCCTTCGCGGGTGACCACTCGTTCATCGTCGAGGCGACACACGTCCTCGAACCCGACGCCACGGGAGAGATGAACACCTTCCTCGGCCTCGGTGAGCAGGCCTGGATTACGGTCGTTGGTCTGCTGGTGCTCGGTGGCGTGATGGGCAAGTCCGCACAGTTCCCGCTACACACCTGGCTTCCTGACGCGATGGAAGGTCCGACGCCGGTCTCGGCGCTGATTCACGCCGCGACGATGGTCGCCGCCGGCGTCTATCTCGTCATGCGGATGTACGGCTTCTATGCGCTCTCGCCGACCGCACTCGGCGTCATCGCGCTCGTCGGCGGCTTCACCGCGTTTTTCGCGGCGACGATGGCGCTGGTCAAACAGGAACTCAAGCAGGTACTTGCGTACTCGACTGTCTCACAGTACGGCTACATGATGCTCGCGTTGGGTGGTGGCGGCTACGTCGGGGCAGTCTTCCACCTCACGACCCACGCCATCTTCAAGGCGTTGCTGTTCCTCGGTGCCGGTGCGGTCATCATCGCCATGCACCACAACGAGAACATGTGGGACATGGGCGGCCTGAAATCGCGGATGCCGGTCACCTACTGGACGTTCCTGTTCGGGTCGCTCGCGCTCGCGGGCATCTTCCCGTTTGCAGGGTTCTGGTCGAAAGACGAGGTGCTGTTCGAGACGCTTCAGCACGCCCTCTCAGGTGAGCCGCTGCTTCTGGTCGGCTACGCCTTCGGACTGCTTGCCGTCGTCATGACGGCGTTTTACACGTTCCGGATGGTCTATCTCACCTTCCACGGTGAGCCCCGGACTGACACCGCAGCGTCGCCCGAACCCATCGGCTGGAGCATGAAGTTCCCGCTCGTCGTTCTCGGTGCGCTCTCGGTCGTCGGTGGCGTCCTCAACATGGGCGTTCTCAAGGACTTCATCGGGTCAGAAAACCTCTTTCTGAAGAAGTGGCTCGAAGGCAAAACTATCAGCGGCGAACTCGGCCCGCTTTCGGCAGAGGAGTATCATCACATCCTCGAAAGCGATTTTGCCGCCGGCTACGAGGTTACTGAGCTTTCACCGCTCGGTCCCGGCGCGCTCGCGCTCGTTCTCGGGCTGGTCGGTCTCGGAGCCGCCGTGGCGCTCTATCGCGCTCCGGAGCCGACGCCGCACATGACGAAACTCGGCCGCATTCGCACGCTACTCATGAACAACTACTATCTCGACGAGTTCCAGGTCTGGCTGGCAACCGGCGTGACTGCACCGCTCGCCCGCGCGGCGAACAAGTTCGACCAAAGCGGCATCGACGGCGTGGTCAACGGTGCCGGCAGCGTGAGCATGTTCACCGGAGAGCGGTTCCGGCGGATACAGACCGGTATCGTAACCAACTACGCCGCCCTGCTATCGCTTGGCCTCGTGTTGTTGCTGCTGGTCTTTGGATTCCTCGGGGGGTGGTTCTAGATGATAATCGAGGCACTGCTTGCGTTCACACTCGCCAGTTCGATGCTTGTCTTTGGCGTCCCTGACCGGTACGCGGGGAAACTCGCGACCGGCCTGAGCGCCGTTCCACTGCTTGGCAGCCTCTGGATGTGGAGCGAGTTTTCCAGTGACGGGAACGCGCTGCTCGCGGACGACACTGTCGCGTTTGGCAACACGGTCGACTGGTTCAGGTTCACGTTCGACACCTACGAGTGGACACTCCAGTGGAACGTCGGCGTCGACGGCGTGAGCCTCCCGCTGTTGGTGCTTGCGACGGTGTTGACGACGCTCGCGCTGGTCTCCTCGTGGACGCCAATCGACGGCCGCCAGTCGCAGTTCTACGGCCTCATGCTGTTGATGGAGACGGCGCTCATCGGCGTCTTCACGACGCTTGACTTTCTGCTATGGTTCGTGTTCTGGGAGGCCGTCCTGATTCCGATGTACTTCCTCATCGCCATCTGGGGCGGGCCTCGCCGGAAGTACGCCGCCATCAAGTTCCTGCTGTACACGAATCTGGCATCGCTCGTGATGTTCGTCGGGATGTTCGCCCTCATCTTCGGACTCGGCGACGCTATTTCGACGCTCGGCTTCGCCGAAATCGCACAGGCGCTGCGGGGGGGCGAACTGAGTGGTTTCGCTGGGATGGAACCCGACACACTGCGGTTGTTCGCGTTCGTCTTGCTCTTTCTCGGGTTCGCGGTCAAGGTGCCGGTGGTACCGTTCCACACCTGGCTACCCGACGCTCACGTTCAGGCCCCGACACCCGTGTCGGTCATGCTTGCAGGCGTCTTGTTGAAGATGGGGACCTACGCACTCTTGCGGTTCAACTTCACGATGCTCCCGGACGTGGCACGCGCAAACGCCGAACTTATCGCCGCAATCGGCGTCTTCAGTGTTATTTACGGTGCCCTGCTCGCGCTCGCACAGCGTGACCTGAAACGCATCGTCGCGTACTCCTCGATATCCTCGATGGGCTATGTCATCCTCGGGCTGGTCGCGTTCTCACCTCACGGTATGGGTGGGGCGACATTCCAGATGGTCAGTCACGGCCTCATCTCGGGGCTGATGTTCATGGCCGTCGGCGTCATCTACAACGCGACCCACACCCGGATGGTCGGTGACATGTCCGGGCTGGCCGACCGGATGCCATACGCGGTCGGTATCCTCCTCGTCGGTGCGTTCGGGTACATGGGACTGCCGTTGATGAGCGGCTTTGCTGCCGAAGTGCTGATATTCATCGGTGCCTTCGAATCGACGGTTATCGGGGGCGCACCGCTGTTCACCGCCGCCGCGATGTTCGGTATCGTCATCGTCGCGGGCTACCTGCTGTGGGCGATGCAGCGGACGCTGTTCGGTGAGTTCGCCGTCGAAACCGACTACGAAATCGGGCGCGCACCGCTTCACGACATTGCCCCGATGTTCGTCCTCATCGCGCTGATTATCGCGCTCGGCGTCCAACCCGATATCATCTACGAGACAATCCAGAACGCTGTCAACCCGCTGAACGACCCACTTGCGCTCGTCGTCGACCTCGGAGGTGAGCTGCGATGACGGACTTCGGAACGCTCCCCGACTGGGCGGCACTTGGTCCGGCGCTGGCGCTTGGGTTCACCGCGCTCGCGCTG
Source organism: Halovenus aranensis (assembly GCF_900100385.1). Classification (GTDB taxonomy): domain Archaea; phylum Halobacteriota; class Halobacteria; order Halobacteriales; family Haloarculaceae; genus Halovenus; species Halovenus aranensis. The sequence continues at coordinate 180,771 of NZ_FNFC01000004.1, read as the reverse complement.
TTTGTCGCCGATATGGTCTATCCCAAAAGGCCCCAAAGAGAGTTGTTCGCCGGCATCTCGGTTACCGGCGGCCTCGCCGGACTCGCTCTCAGCGTCTGGTATCTCGTCGCTGGCACCGGCCAGGCCGAGAGCGGCGGCGCAATCCAACTGTTCGAAGGAACGCTGGTCGTCGACGGGATGTCGCTGTTTTTCGCGACTATCGTCACCAGCGTCGTCGTCCTCGTCACGCTGGCGAGCTACGACTACCTCGTCGATCACCCACATCAGGCCGAAATCTACTCGCTGACACTGCTCGCAGCCACGGGGATGGTGATGGTCGGAATGTCAAACAGCTTCGTCACCGCCTTCATTGCCATCGAACTCTCGTCGCTCCCCTCCTACGCGCTCGTAGCCTCGCTGAAAGAGAACCGCGGGAGTATCGAAGGCGGATTGAAGTACTTCCTCATCGGTGCGCTCTCGTCGGCAATTCTGGCCTACGGCATCTCACTGGTCTACGTCTCGACTGGCTCCCTCCAGTTCGGTGCGGTCACCGAGGCACTCTCCGGGGGCGTCGGTGGTATTCTCGGGCTCGGAATCGTGATGATTCTGGCCGGCTTCGGCTTCAAAATCGCTGCCGTGCCATTTCACTTCTGGGCACCCGAGGCCTACGAAGGGGCACCTGGCCCAGTGTCTGCGTTCATCTCCTCGGCCTCGAAGGCCGCTGGATTCGTGATTCTCTTCCGCGTCTTCGTCGATGTCTTCCCGTACGAAGTCGTCGAAGGCACCGTCGACTGGGTGATGGCGTTCCAGGCAATCGCCATCGTGACGATGACCGTCGCCAACTTCGCGGCGCTCAGACAAGAGAAGGTCAAACGCATGCTCGCGTACTCCTCTGTCGGGCACGCGGGGTACGTTCTCATCGCGGTGGCGGCGCTTACCGGCGAGGCCAGCGGTGCCTTCGTCCTCGGCTCGGGCATGGTCCACCTCATGGTGTACGCGTTCATGAACACCGGGGCGTTCCTCTTCATCGCGCTTGCCGAACACTGGGGTATCGGACGGCGCATCGAGGACTTCAACGGGCTCGCAACACAGGCACCCTTCGCCTGTGGTGCGATGACGCTGTTTTTGCTCTCGCTTGCTGGCCTGCCAATCGGCGGCGGCTTCTTCTCGAAGCTGTATCTGCTGATAGCGTCAGTTAGGGCCGACGTTGCGCTGCTTGCGGTTGCGCTGGTGCTCAACAGCGTCGTCTCGCTGTTTTACTACACGCGAGTCATCAAGGCTATGTGGGTCGAGGACCCAAGCGACGACCTCGAAATCGAGAGCCAGCCCGTCGGACTGTACACCGCGCTCGCGCTGGCGGCGCTGGTCACTGTCCTGCTGTTGCCTGGCTTTGGCATCGCGGTCGAGTTCGCCAACACGGCGGCAAAACTCGTCGTCCCCTGACGCCTGTGGGTTAGCTTTCCTTGATGTGACGGACTGCCAGTGACTCGTCTGCGCCGATTCTGACGACCCACGTCGGACCACCTTCACCGAGATACCCCTCCTCGAGACGCCAGACGAGCGACGCACGTCGGCCACCGTCGAGAGTCGCCCGAATCGTGTAGTTGCCTGAGCTCCGTGTTACGTCTTCGAGAATCTGGCGCCGTTGACCGCTGTCCGCGCCGGAAAGCGAAACCGTCTCTGCGTACCGCGTGGTCCCGTTTTCGATGACCTCGACGAAGACCTCGTGTTGCTCGCCGTGGTCGTTGATGACCCTAATGTCTGGCGGTTTCTCGGAGACCAGACAGTACGTCGGCACGGGGTCACCGACGGAGGTGTCTGTATAGCAATCACCGTCAGCAGACTCGATTTGGTCCGTGATAGTCGGCGCCGAACCGTCGCTTGGAACCAAAAGGAACAGCAGCACCGTCAGGATGGCCATAACGACGAGAAACCGTTTGCGCATGGCGCTCGTACGGCCGATTCGGTCAAAAATCTGCTGGCGGAGCTGGGACCGCCTGCGACGGTGCGGTTCAAAACTGCCAAGTACCGACGCCGAATTGCTCAGGGTATGAAGGCGACTGCGAGAGCCCACCCAATCGAGGGGCTCGTCAAATACCACGGGATGCGTGACGAGGAACTTCGGCTCCCGTATCACGACTCCATCAGCCTCTGTACCGCACCGAGCAACACGACGACGACCGTCGAGTTCGATACCTCACTCACGGAGGACCGCTACGTCATCGATGGCGAGGAAGTCGACGGTCGGGCGGCCGAACGCGTCTGTCACGTCGTCGACCACGTCCGCGAGCTGGCAGGCATTGACCACCGAGTCCGGTTCGAATCGGAGAACTCCTTCCCGACGAACGTCGGCTTTGGTTCGTCTGCCTCTGGCTTTGCGGCCGCCGCAACGGCGCTCGCAGACGCCGCGGGACTGGACCTGACGTTGCCGGAAATCTCAACAATCGCCCGGCGTGGCTCCTGTTCGGCGGCGCGGGCGGTCACTGGCGGCTTCTCGCATCTCCGTTCTGGACTCAACGACGCTGACTGCCGTTCGGAGACGGTCTCCTCGCCCGAGGCCTTCGAGGAAGACCTCCGTGTCATCGGTGCGCTCGTCCCCTCATACAAAGAGACCGAGCACGCCCACGAGGAAGCGGCTGCGAGTCACATGTTCGAGGCGCGGATGGCTCACATCCACGGCCAGATTGCGAAAATGCGCGACGCGTTGCAGGAAGGGAACTTCCATCGCACCTTCGAACTCGCCGAGCACGACACGCTCTCGCTGACTGCAACGACGATGACCGGGCCTTCGGGGTGGGTCTACTGGCAGCCCGAGACCATCGAGGTGTTCAACACGGTCAGACGGCTCCGGACTGAGGAGGAGGTGCCTGTCTACTTCTCTGCAGACACCGGCGCGAGCGTCTACGTCAACACAACTGCAGAGTACGCCGACCGTGTCGAGGACGCCATCGCCGACTGCGGTGTCGAGACTCGTCGCTGGCACGTCGGCGGTCCCGCAGAGGTGTTGCCCGAGGAGAACGCACTGTTTTGAGGCGGGGGACTTAATCCACCAGGGGCCCTACAGCACCCAATGACGACGGTGACACTTATCGGGACGCGACTCGCTGAGGAGGGGGTCGAATTCGTGTACAACGGGGAGTCAACCGCTTGTGAGGGGTGTCCCTATCGGAGTCAGTGTCTCAATCTGACCGAAGGACGCAAGTACCGTGTCACCTCGATTCGTGAGGATGCGAGCACGCTCGACTGTGCGGTTCACGACACGGGAGTTACCGCAGTCGAGGTCGAGCCGACACCGGTGCGGGCAAACGTCGCATCGAGCAGCGCTTATTCTGGCAGCAAGGCCTCGCTTGAGGGACCGTGCCCACACACGAGCTGTCCGAGCCACGAGTACTGCGAACCGGCAGGTGCCGCCTTCGACGAGGAGTACCGCATCGACGAGGTTGTCGGGGACCCGCCACACGATTACTGCGTGCTCGACCGCGAGCTTACCCTCGTCGAATTCGAGGCCCCAGACGGCAGCCGATAGTGCGGATTCCGGTTTCGAACCCATCTCAGCGTATACCAGAGAGGCCTTGTCACACCAACCACGATAAGTCAGGATGCGTCCTCGCCTGTCTCCCCCTCGTACTCGTGTTCGGTGAGTGTCGAAAAGTACAGTGAATCGAGAACAGACTCGTTTGTCGCTTCGAGAATCACCGGCGGCGCGACATCGGCTTCAAGCGCCTCTATCCAGCGCCCCAGACAGAGACACCACCGGTCACCGGGTTCGAGGCCAGGGAAATCCAGTTCCGGTCGGGGTGTTATCAAGTCGTTTCCTTTCTGTTTACTGTAGTCGAGGAACTCCGCGGTCATCACCGCACACACCTCGTGTCTGCCGGGGTCGTCGTCGACGTGCCGACAACAGCCGTCACGCTTGTAGCCTGTCGTCGGGTCCATGCTACAGGGTTCCAGCTCTGTGCCAAGCACGTTCGTCTCCTCGCTCATAGCCGTCCTAGGGAGAGCCCGCTGATAACCGCTGTGGGTGCCAGACACACGATTCAAGTCTCTCTCCCTCGTACCCGGATGTATGAGTACGATAGCACCCCCGACCGAGCGGGAGTGTCTTCGTTGTGGCCGCATCGAAACGTGGGACGAGGACCGCACGTCGTGGGTTGCGGCGACGGTCGATGGTGAGACACGGCGCGGCCGGCCCCACTGCGTCCACGAATGGGACATCACGGGAAACTACAACCCGACCGGCGTTCAGTGACCACGATACCGACGGTATACATCACTGCGCTTCGACGGGGCAGAGCGGTTCGACCCCGTCGGCGAGTGGGTACAGGAAGAAACCAGTTCCTGAGGGCTACAGAGTCGGGTACGGAATCAACTCGGGGTCAATGACGCCAGCGGTCGCGAGCAAGCCCAACAGCAGCGTCGTTACAACGATAGAGACGGCTGGCGGGTCGACGTGAGTGTCGCCGTGAGCGTAGAAGAGGCGCTGAGCTCCTTCACCGAGCAGACTACCGAGGACGCCGAACACACCCGCTGCGATGAGGCCGACTGTCGGGTCGAACTCGCTTGCAACGGCGAGAGCTGCGATTCCGGCCGGGAGCGCCATGTGGTGTGTGACTGGGAACCTGTACTGGCCAAGCGCGAGGAATGCGAGGCTGAAAAGCGAGATACCAAAGGCCAAGAAGGCGCTATCACTCACCAGTGCGATGTAGCCAGAGGCGAGACCGACGGCCAGCCCGAGCACGGCGACGTTTGCCGGCTCGTAATGGTCCGGGAGCCACACCTCGACGACCAGCCGTCCTTCGGTTCCCTGTTCAGTCTCGTATGGCTCTTCGCCCCAGCGCTCGTCACGGACGTGTGGAGTCATATCGAGCATCGAACGGCTCATTCCACGCACCCGACCGACCAGCGGATAACCAAGTGCGAGGCGGTGGACGAACGCAGAGAGAACCACCGCGAAGAAGATTGGGTCGACCGGCACCTCGGCTGAGACGGCGAGGCGAGCCACGAGGACGCCGAAGACGCCGAATGCGCCGCCGACCAGAAGTGTCGCCGGCTCCGAACCGAGCGGTTTGGTGATGTTTTTGGCCTGGTGGTACCGGAACGTGGTATCGAACGTCTCTCGTCTGCCCAAAAACGCCGTTGCAGCTACGCCGCCGGCAAAAGCGACGTGTGGGCCAAGTACCGGCCCGAAGCCGATAGCGCCGCCGAGGCCGAGAACGTCGACCGTTGCTGGGTCGACCCCGAAGACGCCGGCGATTGCTGTCCCCTCGATATCGCCGAGCGTTCCAGTCATCTCGCCGACAACGATAGCGATACCCGACAGGCTCAGTGCGGGGAGCGCACCGATGGCCGCGCCGACCATTCCGCCGGCAAACCCTGCAATCAAAATCTCGACAGTCAACTCGGAAACCACCATCGTTACCTCCAGCGGACGCCGCCTCGGGTGCGGTCGTCTCTCGATTCGCTCTCGACGCCGGTCAACTCCCGTCGCATACTCAGCTATCAGTGCGTCCACCGGGATGATAGTTGTTTGTGTCTCGGCTCAGGCGTCGGCTTCGTAGCCGAAGTCCTCGGTGTAATAATCGAGGAGTAACACTGCCCCGAGACCGGCAACAAGCGCAGCAAAGAGAGCGGCGACGCGGGGCACCGTCCACGCCGATGTCGTCTCCGTTACCTGAATCGCTGGGTAGCGAAGCGCTCCGAGCATCAGGCTCACCAGGAATGCGAGTGTCGCCATGCGGTACCGCTCCAGTGCGGCCCGGACCGCAAAGGCGATCGTAAAGAGCCCGATGAGTGCGCCGCTGACGAAGACGACGACAGTCAGCGCTGCATCCAGGAACGCGTCGGGCGAACTACCCTGTAACACTGCGATAAACTCGTCGATGAACTCGTTGAGTGTCGTCGTCATGTAGTCGTACTGCCCCAACAAGAGCAGGATGAACGCTCCCGAAATGCCCGGGAGTACCATCCCAGAGATGGCGAGCACGCCGGCACCGAATATGACGGGGAAACTGTGCGGGAACGTCCCGGTCGCAGTCTCGCCGGCAACGAGGAAGGCGGCGCTGAACCCGACCAGTGCCGCAACCGCAGGACCGGACTGATATACCCACCCTCGCTCGAAGAGCGCAACTGCCGACGCGCCGATGAGACCGAAGAAAAACGCGAAGGTCGGCCCCGGCAGTGCCGATAGCGCGAACTGGACCAGGCGAGCAAGGATGGCGACAGCCGTCACCATTCCAGTCCCGACGGCCATAAGGAACGGAACGTCCATCCGCTGGAGCTCTGCAACGAACTCTTGACGGCCACGCTGGCGACGTAGCGAGGGTACCAGCAGTATCACCGACGGGTCGAGTGAGGTGACCGCCCGGATGAGGCGCTCGTAGATGCCGGTAATGAAGGCGATAGTTCCGCCGGAGACGCCGGGGACGGCGTCTGCAGCACCCATCGCCAGCCCCTTGCAGTAGACGACGACGAGGCCGACAACGGCGGGTCGGGTCTCTTCGGTCCCGATGGTTTCGGAGGGTTGCACGGCTACGTTCTCGCTGCCGGTGCCACGGCTGTCACTCCGGTCGACAGCGCAATATGTTGTGTTTCGTTGTTACTTCCGTCACCACCCGAGTCGTCGGTTTCGCCATCGCTCGCTCCGCCGTTAGTTGTGCCGTCACTCGACTCGTTGCCGTCTTGCCCCCCGAGATCCAGCTCTTGTTCTTCGATTTCGACGGTCACCGGGTCGGTATCCTCACCGATGACCTTCGCCTCAGAGACGTTCGCAGTCGCCTGCTGGCGGACGATAGTGCTGTTGTCGACGCGCTCCGGTGTGCCGACGGTGAACTGATACTCGCCGACTGCCTTGACAGCGGTGTCGGTGTACCCCTCTTCAACGCCGTACTCGTCGTACCCGGTCGTGGCGTACGGGACAGTGAGTTCGAAGTTACCCTCGCTGTCGGTGGCCACCTGGCGACGATAGGTGAACCGCTGACCGTTCTCTGGCTGCAGGTCGACCGACACGTCGACGATTTCGTTCGCCGGTCCAGTACCCTGAATCGTTGCACCGGGGACGCGCTCGAAGGTTTTCGTGAACGCAGGCGTCGTGGGATACATCATATTGATGGCCCTGAGAGCAGCCCGTTGCCGGAGTTGCTCGTCGCTCATCTCGCCGTTATCGAGTTGCTCGATGAGTGCCTGTCCAAAGCCAGTGTTTCTGAAGTTCTGGCGGTACGACAGCCGCATCGCGAGATTGACGCCGTAGCTGGCCATCTGGCGGTCCTGCCTTGTCTGCGGGATGGCCGTCGTGTTGCTCATGTGAACCAGCCGGAAGTGTTCGAGCCCAGAGACTCGCTCGCTCGGCATCGCGCCGATACCACCCAGCTGTGCGGAGGTCGTGTTTTCGACGTAATCACGGGCTTGTTCGACCGTTTCGAACACCTGTGTACTTCCGCCCGACGGTGCCTCGATGTACGACCGGCCGTCGAGTTCCTCACGCTGAAACTCGCGTTCCTGCCCGTTCCACTCGACGACGACCGGCTCCGGACTCTTTGCGCTGCCGTGGTAGTGATAGAGCCGCGAGACCATCGAATTGAAGTACGGCTGTTTCTGTATCCGCGCAAGCGGTCGGAGCCGGTCGCGCTCCCCGACCTGCATCAGCTGTGTGGTGAAGTCTTTCTGCTCGAAATCAGGATGGAACTCCGGCGGCGCGAAGAACTTCCCTCTGACTGGCCGTGAAGACTCGGTTTCGACCATTCGCCAGTCGATCATGACATACCGAGTCTGTGCGCTCTCGCCGTCGCTCATCTCCGAGAGCACGTCGAGTCCCTGCTCTTCGGTCTGTGCGAGGAGGAACCGCGCAGCGGTGTCGGTCCCCTCCTGGAACGGGTTCGCTGTCGGAATCCGCTCGCCGCGTTCGGTTATCCAGTGACCGTAGTCCCACCAAGACAACACGCCGTACGAGCTGTCGGGATAGTCGTAGTCGTCAGTCTGGTCGAAGGAGCCAAACAGCTCCATCGGGTCGTTGTCGGGCGCACCGAACTGACCGGGCTGTGGCGTGTTCTCGCTCATGAACTGCAGGCTGTCGTCCCAGGCGACGACATCACCGGGGTAGCTGCGGTCAGACGCGAACTCGGTCGCGGTCGTATCTGCGCTGATAACCGGGAGACCAAGCAAGGGAGCGAAGATGACGAGCACCAGCACCGCGACGGTGAGTACCTGGTACGTTTCGAACTCGAATTTCTCCGCGGAACTCCCGGTGAACTGGAAGACGAAGCCGACCAGCACTGCGTTGAGTGCGCCCACCACGATAGTCATGTAGTAGGCAAAGCGAAGCTGGGTGAGCGTCGCCAACAGCATCATCAGCCCCCAGAGGACTATCAACAGCTGTTCACTCCGGGGCTGGTCGTTGATGACCTGCCGGACGAGCACGATTGCACCGCCGATGCCGCCCGTGAACAGGGCGAGCTGATAGGTGTCTCGCAGTTGGCTGAACTCCATCGGCTGTGCTTCGCCGATGGTTCCGGCGGCTGTACCAGGACTGGTCACGAAGCCGAAGACACGGTCGACCTGACCGACGAAGAAATCGAACAGCTCCGGCAACAGGAGCGACGAAAGGACGCCAACGAGCAGGATTGTGCCACCGACGGTCAGCGGGTAGTAGTACCGACTGAGATTCTGTCTGTCGAACTGACGCGAGAGCACGGCGAGCGTGGCGACGCCGCCAGCGACGACGAAGGCCAGCCCCGGCTGGAGCAGCGACCGACTCGTCACGCCGGTCAACTCGAACGTCCGGGTCGTGCTCATGACCAACAGTCCCGCGGTAGTCATACTGATGACACCGACGAACGCGACGTGTTCGGGACTCCGCGCGCGGAGGTGGTCCAGGCTCATCTGGATGGTGAAAAAGATGGCCAGAATGCCGAAAATCCACACCGCGGGCGGCCACGTCCAGACGTACATCGCCATCGCGACGCCAGCGAGCATCGAGTAGCCGATGGTCTTGCGCATCGCCTCGAACTCACGTGCCAGAACGAGTTCGAACACGGGCCTCTCCTGTTCACTCGCAGAGAGGGCGACCATGAGGCCGAGTACGCTGAGTGACATCACCAGGACCTCCCAGCCGTGGTGGTCGAAGGTCCCGGCAATCGTCACTGCGAGCAGGCGGTCGGGCATAAACGCGACCATCGCGACGACGACGAGTCCCCCGATACGGCCGCCGAGACGGCGCCCGATGACATACCCGGGGAGACAGACGAGGGCAGCCAAGAACGGCGGAGTGATGAGTGCCACAGTGTTTATTAGCTCGGTACTGGGATTCCCGAGGCCGACGACCAGTGCGACGAGCGCCACAATCTGGTCGAACATCGTCCCGAACTGCTGGGTTGCCGACCCGTACGGGAAGTACGTCCAGGGGTCAAACGACAGCGTCGACGGGAAGTTGTTCGCCGCGTATTCGGTCATCCGGAGGTGATACCACGGGTCGTTCCCCGAGAGATAGACCGTTCCGTCGACGATGAAGTTACCGTAGTTCCGCAAGCGATTCCACACCACAAATCCGACGAGAAGGAGCAGGACTGGCAAGTGGTAGTAGTCCTCCAGCCACGCTGCCAGCGCCTTTGATTCCGACTCCTCGGAGAGCTGTTCCCGCCAGTTGCTCATTACAAGATGAGAACAGAACGGGGGGGATAAGTTTTATGTAATACAGCCATGTGCTCTCGAAAAATCCCGGCCCGCCAGAGCGCGCTCAGGCGCCGAATTCGGACTCCGTGACTCGGACCGTGAGCGTCTGTTCGACGTCGCGAAGGTCGTACTCCGGGATAGTCTGGCCGGTCCGGGCCAGTAACATCGGTTCAACGAGCCTGTACTGTGGCGAATCCTCGCCAGACTCGTCGTCAACGGTTGTCTCGACAGGCTCGAGCCCGTACACTTTGAGGAAGCGCCCGCTGTCTGTGGGGGCAACGTCACCGTCTCGAATCGCGGTCGCCATCGCACGTGAGAGCCACTCTGTGTCGCTTACCGAGGGTTCGCGAACGAAGGCGGCCTCGACGAAGCGGGCGAGATACCAATCGAGGTCGTTCAACAGCGCGACAGCGGCCCCGAGACTGACCGTCTCGACGGCTATCGAGTTGGCGAAAGGTTCCTCGAGGTCGTATGCCGCAAGCGCGTTTCGCGAAGTCTCTCTGGAGAGGAGTTCGTACTGCAGCGTTATCTCTTCCTCTCCTACGAGACAGACTCGCGCCATACTCACAGGGTGACGAGGCTGGGTGAAAGTGGTTTCGCATCCCAGGACGGTGACAGTGCCCTCAAGAGTCGTCGAGGACGATTCTGTTTGCGCTTACCTCTTCGAGGGTCATGTCGATACCCTCACGGAGCTCGTCGAGCCGGTCGACGACTTTCTCGTACTCCTCGGTCCCGTGTTCGTTGACTGCTTCGAGTGTCGCCTTCTTGACTGCGAGACTGAAAAACTCCTGACTGTGTTTGTCGTACTCCGCTCGGTCGAGCAGGACCTGCACCAGCGCGAGGAGTTCGTCGCGCGTCACTGGCTTTGTCTTGTACTCGTCGAACGGTAAGTCGACGATGTCCCGCTCGGGTTCGACCGCAGTGAGCATCGCAACTTGAATGTCGATACCACGTTCGGCGAGTTTTGCGAGCACCTCGTCGCCGGACATCTCCGGCATTCGGCGGTCGAGTAACACCACATCGACCGTACTGTCGACCGCATCGAGTGCGTCCTCCCCGCTCGTTGCCGTCACGACATCGTACTCGGGCTCGAGAAACGTCGTGTACAGGTTCGCCAGTTCCGCCTCGTCGTCGACGACGAGGACACGTTCATCGTCAGTTTCTGTCATTGTTTCGTCTGACTGTAGGTACCGACCATCTCGGCGGCTTCCCCCGGTCGGCTGTCTACCTATATATCTGGATGAAACCCTTTTAACAGCTTGGGTCTCCGTCGGCAGCCTATATTAGATTTCTGACGAGACTGCACTCTCGATTGCGCCGTCGAGGTCTGCCCAGAGGTCGTCGACGTGTTCGATGCCGACACTGATGCGAACGAGGCCGTCGGTTAGACCAGCCGCGAGACGCTCCTCTTTGGGAATCGAAGCGTGGGTCATAGTCGCGGGCTGTTCGATGAGGCTCTCGACACCACCGAGGCTCTCGGCCAGCGCAAACACGTCGGTCTCGGCGACAAACTCGGCGGTTTCGTCAAGCGTCGCGTCCAGCTCGAAACTGACCATGCCACCGAAGTCGTCCATCTGTTTGCGCGCCAGGTCGTAACTGGGGTGAGACTCCAGACCGGGATAGTAGACGGTATCGACGGCTTCGTGGGCTTCGAGGCGCTCTGCGAGCGTTCGCGCGTTCTCGCAGTGACGGTCCATCCTGACCGGGAGCGTCTTCGTGCCGCGTAACACCAGGAAACACGCGAAGGGGTCTGGCGTCGCGCCGACGCTGTTCTGATAGAAGCCGAACTGCTCGTCCAGCTCTGGGTCGTCCGTGATGAGTGCACCGCCGACAACGTCAGAGTGTCCGCCGAGATACTTCGTCAGCGAGTGCGAGACGATGTCGGCACCGTGTGTGAGTGGCTGCTGGAGGTACGGCGTCGCGAACGTGTTGTCGACGGCACAGAGCGCGTCGTGGTCGTGGGCAATATCGGCGAGCGTCTCGATGTCGTTGACCCGCATCAGCGGATTCGTCGGCGTCTCGACCCACAGCAGCTCAGTCTCGGGACGAATCGCTTCTCTGACCGCGTCGTGGTCGGTGGTATCAACAAAGGAAAACGAGAGGTCGTAATCCTCGTAGACCTGCCGGAAAAGGCGGTGTGTGCCGCCGTAAACGTCGTCACCGGCGATGACGTGGTCGCCGGATTCGAGCAGGTTCAGCACCGTGTTTATGCCTGCCATCCCGCTGGCGAAGGCGCGACCGTACTCTGCGCCTTCGAGCGCAGCGAGGTTGTCTTCGAGGACTGTTCGCGTCGGGTTCCCCGTCCGCGAGTACTCGTAGCCGCGGTCGTCTCCGGGGCCGTCCTGCACGTACGTCGAGGTCGCGTAGATGGGCGGCATAACCGCGCCCGTCTCCGCGTCAGGTTCCTGTCCGGCGTGGATACTGTCCGTCTCGAAGCGATAACCGTCGTCGTCGGTATCTCGTGTCATGTATTATCGTCTGGTTAGTCGTCGACCCATTCCTCGTACTCGTCGTAGATGCCTTTCGAGAGGTAGCGCTCGCTCGAATCCGGGAAGACGGTGACGACTGTCTCGTGTGGAACATCGAGGTCGCCGTCGGCGATTCTGTCGGCGACGTCGCGCGCGGCAACGCTCGCAGCACCGGCGCTGGAGGCCACCAGCTGTCCCTCTTCGCGGGCGAGGCGTTTGAGTTCCTCCTGTGCAGCGCGGTCGCTGACCTGCCGTACCTCGTCGACCAGAGACTCGTCGAACAGTTCGTTTGTCCCCAGGTCGCTCGTACCGATTCCCTCGATGTTGTACTCTTCGTGGTCGACATCCGCGCCTTTGGTCCGGGCAAACAGCGACCCTTCGGGCTCGACGGCAGTGACGTGCACGTCGGGCTGACGCTCGCTGATGTAGCCGGCAATACCCATGAGCGTTCCCGCAGTTCCACAACCCGCGACAACGGCACCGACCTCGCCGTCGAGGGCGTCCCAGATTTCGGGCCCGGTCGTCGCCTCGTGCGCCGCCGCGTTCAGCGGCGAGGCAAACTGCTGTGGAACGATTGCGTTGTCCTTGCGCTCGGCTCGCTCGTGGGCGACTTCGATAGCGCGTTTCATGCCCTCCTCGGTGGGGGTGTTGACAATCGTCGCACCGAGTGAACGCATCAGCGTCTGCTTTTCGACGCTGAACCGCTCGGGGACGACGAACTCTGCCTCGACGTCCATCTGTGTCGCGGCCAGTGCGATGCCGATGCCCGTGTTTCCGGCTGTGGGCTCGATGACCGTCCCTCCTGGCTCGATATCGCCGCGTTCGAGGTGCTTCTCGACGAGATAGACGCCGAGCCGGTCTTTGATACTCGCGCCGGGGTTGAACGATTCGAGTTTTGCGTAGACGGGTACGTCGTCCGGACTCGCCTGGACCCGGACGAGCGGCGTTTCGCCGACCGTCTCCAGTACGGATTCGAGTGGCTCCCTGTGTGTCGTCATGGCTCTGCCCTGTGAACTACCGGGGTCTGTCTCCCAGTTCCCATCGGTTCACAGTCACCGAGCCGCAGGCTTAGAACTGTTCATTCCTCGCCACCGTGAAGACCGACGAGCATATGCAGGCTTCGGCAAATAACACAGTAATGACGGTCACCATCGACAGTGACACCCTCTTTCAGTATCGCCGGTTCACGCTGTATAACTCGCCGTACGTAGCCCACGATACCGGCGCGGCGATAGACCTCTATCCCGAGGCTGGAACGGCCCCGTCACCGGTGGCTGGCGAGGTGCTCGAGACCCGAACCGTCGAAGCGCCACCGAAACCGTACGCCGCGACCCACGACCACTTGATACTCGTCGATACCGGAACCCACGTCGCCAGACTGCTCCACGTCGACCCGGCCGTCGAGGCCGGTGACCACGTTGTGCAGGGTGACCCTTTGGGGACACTCGTCAGAGCCGGCTTCTTCGCACCCTGGGTCCCGAATCACATCCATCTCGGATTCAGAGACCACGACACCAACCCCTACCGTGCGAGTGGCTCGCTGGGCCTCACTGTGTCGGTCGACCCGACGCCGCTTGCGTGGGACGGCACCGGGACAGTCGTCGAAACCGGCGAGACGTGGGCCCGCCTCGACAGCCCAACCCACCCGAACCCGGGCTCGACGTTCGTCGGGCTAGCGAGCGACGGCGGCGTCCTCGACGGCGGCTTCCCTCACTACGAGCGCGGCGGCGTCCTCGGTGACGGGACAGAAGCGACGTTTACAGACACCGCGGTCGGCACCGCCTCGGACAGGACCGTGACCTGGGACGACGTAACTGTCGAGGCGAACGGTACGCCCGTGCGAGGCGTCGCGCTGTACTGCGCCCGAGACCAGTTCGGTCTCAAACTCGTTGGCTCGACAGCAGGAGAACTAGAGTCTGGCCAGGACGTGACAGTTAGCGTCAGCCACGACGAGTCCTGACAGACCGCCATACCGAGCGACAGCGACGGTTGGTACAACACACCCAACCTGTTAGGCACTATCTGTATTTACGGTCCTCTCCTACAACTGTACGCCGGCAGCACGAGGCCGGTTGCCAGACGAATGCCTGAATGTAACCACTGTGGCGCACACGTATCGGACCGCTTCGCTCGCGTATTCGCCGACGAGGCTGGGCACATCCGTGCCTGTCCAAGCTGTTCGGCCAACGCGGGTATCGCCGAGGCGGCACGACGCCGTGCCCACGAAGCTTGACGCACCGACTCCGCGGACCCCCCTGGCTATACGTTTCCGTGCCGACGAACGGGGATTTTAGTGCCATCGCCGGGGAAAAGCGCCTATGGGAAACGAGGACCCTGGGACGCGTGAACCGATAACCTTCGGAACGGACGGATGGCGTGCGCCGCTCTCTACGTTTACGAGCGAGCGCGTGCGCATGGTCGGCCAAGCGGTCGCCACGTATCTCGAAGACAGACAGCCGGGAGCAGTTGCTATCGGCTACGACGCGCGTGAACACTCACGTGGCTTCGCCGAGGACCTCGCGAGCGTGCTCACGGCAAACGGTCGTGATGTCGTCCTCTCCGACCGTGACTGTCCCACGCCCGCTCTCGCCTGGACTGTCGCCAGCGGCGACTTTGCCGGCGGGCTCGTCGTAACCGCCTCGCACAATCCGCCGTCGTACAACGGTGTGAAGTTCGTTCCTGCGGACGGTGCGCCGGCGGTAGCTACGGTGACGGACGAACTCGAACGACAGTTAAAACCGCCACGGGAGACAGGCGACGCGCCCGGCAGTCACAGAGAGCGCGACCTGCGGGGGCCGTACATCGACCACGTCGCTGACTTTCTCGGCGAGGAGTTCGGCATCGATGTTGCACTCGACGGGCTGACCGTCGCATACGACGCGATGCACGGGAGCGGTCGCGGCGTCACCGACGAGGTTCTAGCGCGTGCCGGGGCGACGGTCAGCCGCCGTCGGTGCGAGCGGGTGCCCGACTTTGGGGGCACGGCTCCGGAGCCAACCCCCGAGAACGCCAGCGGACTCGTCGATGAGGTGACAGCCGGCGGTGCCGACATCGGATTTGTCAACGACGGAGATTCCGACCGCGTCGGTATCGTCACCACAGAGCGCGGATTTCTCGACCCGAACGTCGTCCTGGCGCTGGTGTACGACTTCTTGCTCGAATACGGTGACGGCGACGTGGTCAGGACGGTTCCGACGAGCAGTCTCGTCGACCGCATCGCGGCGGCCAACGGCCGTAGCGTCCACGAGACGGCAGTCGGATTCAAGTGGGTCGCCGAGGCGATGGGTGACCACGACGTACTCGCTGGCGGTGAGGAAAGCGGCGGGTACGGCGTGACTGCCCATCTCCGGAACAAAGACGGCGTGCTGGTCGCGCTCATCGCGGCGGCCGCTCACGTCGAGCAGCCACTCGACGAGCGTATCGACGAACTCTTCGACACCTACGGTGAGATACGTCAGGGCCGACGCAGCGTCGACTGCCCCGACGAGGAGAAAACGGCGGTCCTCGACGCGTTGGAGGGCGACCGTCCCGACCGGCTTGCCGGGACAGCCGTCGAACACGCGAGCGGGGTCGATGGAGTCAAGCTCGTCCTCGAAGACGGAACGTGGGTTTTGGTGCGACCCTCCGGCACCGAGCCGAAACTGCGAATCTACGCCGAAGCGACTGCAGACGCCCGCGTGACGGAGCTACTCGACGCAGGGAAAGCTATCGTCGACCCGTTGGTCGACACCCAGTAAGACGACGCTATTCGCCGGTGACTGTCAGCAACTCCCCACGGTAGCGGTTCGCCTCGTCACGTTCCTCGATGCTGAATCCAAGCGATTCCCAGAACGGGCGAACACGCTCGTGAAACTCCGCGGACAGAGAGCCACGGCGAGCCACCGCAGCCTCGACGAGTGCCGTCCCGATTCCTTGTCCCTGCCGTCGTTTCCGAACCGCGATTGCGAGAATCTCGTCGCCATCGAGTACCAGCACGCCGAGTACCGTCGCTCTGCGCTCGCTGACCGCGAACAAAACAGCTTCGCGTTCGATTGCCGCTTCGAGTGTCGAGCCGTCGAGTTCGAGCAGGCCCGCGTCTAGTACGTTCCGTACGACGGGCGTATCGTCGACTGTCGCAGCACGCACGTCCATCGTTAGCCGCCCTTGATGAGGCGGAGAACACGGACGTGGTCGACCGACGGGTCTATCTGTTCGTCCTCGGGCACTGGCCGCCCGTCTACGAAAATCGAGACCTCGTGTTTGCTCACGTCGAACGGCGAGAGAAGGTCGCTGTAACAGCCCGCTTCAGCCTCGACTTCCTGGCTTCTCTCACCGACGAGTTCGACCGTGATTCCCATGTCCTGTTGTCGATGCTCGCCGGCCTTTACGCTATCGTTCGGCACCGATTAGTCCTCGTCCGGCCCCTCCGGCAGTGGGTCGTAGGTGTTCTCCTCGGCCGGGAACTCCCCGCCTTTCACCTCGTCGACGTAGGACTCGACTGCGCTTTCGATTTCACTGTCGAGGTCTGCGTACTGTTTCGAGAGTTTGAATGCCTCTCCGCCCAGGCCGAGCATGTCTGTGATGACGAGTACCTGTCCGTCGACGTATCGGCCCGCGCCGATACCGATTGTGGGAACGTCGACGGCCTCGGTGACACGTCTGCCCACCTCCTCGGTCACCGTTTCGAGGACGATTGTGAACACGCCCGCTTCCTCCAGGCGCTCTGCTGTCTCGACGAGTTCGTCGGCCGCAGCGGAGGTCGTCTGGCCGCGACCCTGGATATAGGGGCCGCCAATCTGGTGCATCCGCTGTGGGGTAAAGCCGATGTGGCCCATCGTCGGGATGCCCAGTTCGGTCAGTCGGTCGATAATCTCGATTGTCGTCTCGCCGTGTGGCGCTGTTTCGAGTTTGACCGCGTCGGCGCCGGCCTCTTTCATGAATCGGCCGGCGTTCTCGACTGACTCCTCCATCGACGCGCCGTAGGACAGAAACGGCATGTCGCCGACGACCATCGCGTCGTCGACCGCCCGGTCGACCGCAGCGGTGTTCGAGAGCGCTTCCTCCATCGTCAGCGGGAGCGTGTCGTCGTGGCCGAGGTGGTTGTCGGCAGCAGAGTCTCCGACGAGAATCATGTCCACGCCACCAGCGTCAACCTGGGCCGCAATCGGTGCGTCGTACGCCGTCAGCATCGTCAGCGTCTCACCGTCCTCGTATCGTGTCCAGATATCACTTACTGACGTTCGTTCCTGCATGGCGGTGGCTTCGACGGGTGTGATTGTAAAACATCGCATCCCTGGAGGGTGTCACTCCCAGAACTCGGCCTCACCAAAAGCCAGCCGATAGACGAAGTACCCGGTCCAGCAAGTGAACACCATGATGTTCGTGTACCACGCCACTACCTGCAGGAAATGGCGTGGATAGATGAAATAGACGAACGCCAGCAGACCGAGCATGAATCCGTACGTCGCCACGTCGATTCGGTCGACTGCTGGAATGGGCATGCCGGTACTTACTGATGGCCCGGTTTGAGTCTCCCGATTCGATGCCGTGACTGTACTCGGAGAAACCACCGGGCTGTGTGTTACTGGTTGTAAGCGGGGATGCCGGTGAGGTCTTCGCCCAGAATCAGCGTGTGGATGTCGTGGGTCCCCTCGTAGGTGTAGACGGTCTCCATGTTCGACATGTGGCGCATCGGCGAGTAGTCGAGCGTAATCCCGTTACCGCCGAGCATCTCCCGGGCGACGCGAGACTGGTCACGGGCCATCCGGACGTTGTTGCGTTTGGCCATCGAGACGTGCTGGGGACGCATCTCGTCGGCCTCTTTGAGTTCAGCCAGCCGGAACGCGAGCAGTTGACTGAGCGTAATTTGGGTCGCCATCTCGGCGAGTTTCTCCTGTTGCATCTGGAAGCGCGCAATCGGACCGCCGAACTGGTCGCGTTCGAGGGCGTAGTCTCGGGCCTGTTCGAAGCTGTCTCGTGCTGCGCCGACCGCACCCCACGCGATGCCGTAGCGGGCCTGAGTGAGACACGACAGCGGCCCTTTCATCCCCTCGACGCCGGGGAGCCGGTTCGCCTCGGGCACCCACACATCGTTGAGGTCAATCTCGCCCGTAATCGAAGCACGGAGCGAGAGTTTCTCGTCGATTTTGTTCGTCGTCACGCCGTCTCGCTCGGTTTCGACGAGGAAACCACGGATGGGCGTGTCCGCCTCGGATTTGTCACGCGCCCAGACGACGGCAACGTCGGCAATCGGCGAATTCGTAATCCAGGTCTTCGAGCCGTTGAGGACGTAGCCTTCGTCTGTCTTCTCGGCCTGAGTCTCCATCGCTGAGGGGTTCGAGCCGTGTTCTGGTTCGGTGAGTCCGAAACAGCCCACTGCTTCCCCTTCTCCGAGTTTTGGCAGCCACTCGTCTTTCTGCTCGTCGGAGCCGTAGGCGTGTATCGGGTACATCACCAGCGCCCCCTGGACGCTGGCCATCGAGCGCAGCCCGGAGTCACAGGCTTCGAGTTCCTGCATCAACAGTCCGTACGCGGTTTCACTGACCCCCGGCAGGCCGTAGCCGTCGAGGTTCGGGGCGTAGAACCCCATCTCCCCCATCTCTGGGATGAGCTCAGTCGGGAAGGTCGCCTCCTCGTAGTGTTCGGCGATGTCCGGGCGAACCCGTTCGTCGACGAACTTGCGGGCCTCATCCCGGATGAGGCGTTCCTCCTGAGACAGTTTCGCGTCGATGTCGAAGTAATCCAGCATGCAGAAATGTTCGGGCGTGGCCTATTATGCCTTTAGGTTGCGAAAGGTCGTGTCTTATTCGCGGTCGAGTATCCGGTCTGTCTCGGTGTCGCCGCGTGTTACATACTCCTGTGCGTCTTCGACAGACTCCGTCTCAAGCAGTCGCTCGACCCGTTGCTCGAACGCCTCGTCGGACAGCTCACCGCGGGCATATCGCTCCCGTAACGATTCGAGTGCGTCCGCTGTCTCGGTGGCGGTCTCTGCTGGTTTTGCCTGCTGTTGATAGTACCGTGTGAGACCGATGCTCATCGGCAACACGCCCCCGAAGCCGACGGGAAAGGCAACCCAGAAGAACTCGACGCCCGCGAACAACAGCCCGAACGCGACCAGCAGCGTCAGTCCGGTCACCGCACCGGCGACCGTCTCCTCTAGTGGGTCCGTATCGTTCGTTTCACCTGACATTCTTCGCTCTCCTATTTGTTGAGTGGTAGCATACTACTTTTGATTACTCCACCACTAAAGCTGGCTCAGCACACTCTCGATATCGCCGAGCGAATCGACGACGAAGTCCGGCGTTACAGGGCTGTCGTCGATATCCGCGCTGTCGGCGATACCAGTTTCGACCAGGACAGTCGTCATCCCCGCGCGGTCGCCCAGCAGAAGGTCGGTATCGAGTCGGTCGCCGACGACGAGACAGGACTCAGGGTTCGTGTCGAGTCGCCCGAGCGCATACTCCAAGGCGACTGTCGAAGGCTTGCCGAGCACCTCGTCGGGCTCTCGCCCGATTGTTCTGGCCACGGACCCGATTATTGCGCCCGAGCCAGGTACGTCTCTGCCATTCTCATCCGGGAAGGTCCTGTCGGGGTCGGTGCCGTAGAACGGTATCTGTTTCTCGGTCGCATCGAGTGCTGCCTGCAGGTCGGTGTACCCGAACTCCGCGGTCCACGACGCCAGGAGTACGTCTGCATCCTCGGGCGTCGCAGTGAGTTCCAGACCGGCATCGAGGAACTGGTCGCGGAGTCCGTCGTCGCCGATGAGGAAAATGTCCTCAGCAGGGTGATTCTTGCGAAGATACTCCGTGGTTACGACGCCCGAAGAACAGGCTTCGTGTGGCTCGGTCGGTATCCCGAACTCGGTGAGACGCGTGGCGTATGCCTCGCTGTCCCGAACTGGATTATTCGAGAAGAAAAGAACATCGAGACCCACAGACCGGAGGGCGTCGACACCGTCTGCCGCCCCCGGGAGCAGCGTTTCGCCGCGGTACACGGTTCCGTCGAGGTCGACGATGACACCGTCCATACCTAGCCGGACGACTGGAGTGGTATAACGGCAGTGATTCACTCGGTGCGTAGCCGACTGTGCCAGCGGACTCCCACCCGTCGCGAGAGGACAGCGCCGACAGCCGCCGCAACGACCGAGAGAGCAACAGCAACGGCGAGCGATGGGACCGGCGCGCTCCCGTGTGCGAGCGCAGCCACGAGTAACGGCGTTGCGACGACAGCGAGGGCAGCGCCGTACAAGGCGAACAGTGCCGTATCGAACAGTAACTCGTTTGCTGAAAGTCCCGTCAGGTAGGCGGTAACACCGAAGACGTACACCGAGACGAGCGGGAAGACGACCAGCCCGACCAACAGGTCGACGACCGGATACCAGACTGCCGCAAGGGTCAGGTACGCCACGCCGGTCGGCAACGAGAGCGCGAGAAAGGCGCGGCGTTTCCCACGGAAGACCGCGTCCATACCGACCGGGTACCGCAGGTACTCCCGAGGCTCGTCGAACTGCGTCACCCAGTTGTAGGTGGTGAAGGTACCGAGCGCGAGCAGCGTCCCGAAGGCGATACCTGCCGACGGCTCGATTCTCGTCGCAACGGCGACCCGGTCTAACAGGAGTGCGGCCACGCCAAAGAGCACACCGAGGGAGAATACGACCTTCCAGACGGAGCCACTGGAGCGCGTAATTTCGAGCAGCGGCCGCGCGGT
Organism: Halovenus aranensis; assembly: GCF_900100385.1. Lineage (GTDB taxonomy): Archaea > Halobacteriota > Halobacteria > Halobacteriales > Haloarculaceae > Halovenus > Halovenus aranensis. The sequence continues at coordinate 159,976 of NZ_FNFC01000004.1, read as the reverse complement.
GAGGCCGTCGCCAAGCGAGCGAAGCCGGTCGAACCGGCCCGACTCGAAGCGCCTGACCCGCCGGCTGGCCGTCGGTTCGAAAGCCAGTGGGCCGACGACGAGCAGGACGGCAAACGGCAGGAATCCACCGACGGCACCGACCACAGTCTGGTCGAGATACGCACCGTATGGCGTGTACGAGACGAGTGTAATCCCCTCGGCGACGATACCGGCGGCCACAGCAGCGACGATGCCGAGGACCGCGACTTGGCTCCGACTGAGAACACCGACGAGAGTTAGGCTCGTCGCCGCTCCGAGACCGAAAGTTCCGGTGACCGAGAGCCACAACACGACCAGATTCGCCGCCGAGAGTTCGCCCACGGCGACCAGCGGCAGGAAGCCGGCGGTAATCGGCGTGAGAAAGAACAGGAAGTAGTACGCCAGGTCCTTGAGGAGAAAGACACTCAGCAACCGTCGCCGCGAGACAGGCAGCGTTCGCCCCGAGAAGACGAGGAGCGTCATCTCACCGAGCACGTTACGCATCGCGTCACGTCCCACCAGACCTGCGGTACCGACCTGCAAGCCGAAGAAAAAGACGAGCAGGTGGACGCCGGCCACCACGGTCTCCATCGCCGTGCCGGTCAGCCCGAGCAGCCACGCACTGGCTGTGACGACGACGGCCACGAAGACGGGGAAGAGCAAAAACCGTCGAACCCCAAACAGCGAGGTGTGCATCCGGAACTCCTCGACGAGCATCCGCCGGAACAGCGTTCGATTCAGCGTCACGGTCGACCAGCCTCCACGGCGGACTCGCCGCCGAGTTCGGTCGCGAAGGTTTCGAGCAGTCCGTCTTCGTCGAGGCTCTGTGGGTCGCGCTCGGTGACCAGTTTCCCGTCGGCGATGATGCCGACACGGCTGCACAGGTCCTCTGCGACCTCCATGAAATGCGTCGAGAGAAAGAGCGTGTTGCCGGCCTCGCAGTAGGCTGTGAGAATGTCTCTGACTTCGGCCTGCATCAGCGGGTCTAGATTCACCAGTGGCTCGTCGATGAACACGAGTTCCGGCTCGTGGATGAACACCTGTGCGAGCATCACCCGCTGGCGTTCCCCCTCAGAGAGGTCCGTCGAGAGCGTATCGAGAATCCCGCGAAACTCCAGTTTCGTCGACCACTCCTCGATGCGCGCGTCGACGTCCGCGATATCGCGCACGTCGCCGACGAACTGGAGATACTCACGCGGCGTCAGAAAACTGGGCGGGTCCTCTCGCTCGGGGAGGATGCCGACCGCGCGGCGAACGTCGAGCGGGTTCTCGACCGGGTCGATATCGAGCACCGACACCTCACCCGATGTGGGGACACGCTGGCCGGTCAGAATCTCGATAGTAGTGGTCTTGCCCGAGCCGTTCGGGCCGAGCAACCCGTAGAGTTCGCCCCGCTCGATTGTCAAATCCAGGCCGTCGAGCGCGTGTACTGCGCCGTACTCTTTGGTCAACTGCTGTGTCTCCACTGCTGGCATTGTCCGATACGTGGGGATGTGCCCACTTATATCATCGCAGCAGACAGGACCTATTCCAGGAAGTCGGGTTCGACGCGTCGACTCTCGACCTCGTCAGCGAGGTGGTTGCGGAACGCCTCGACTTCGATGTCTTTGGATTCGTTCTCGAAGCGGTCACGGACAGAGACCGTACCTGCCTCCTCCTCGTTGTCGCCGACGATGAGCATGTAGGGCACTCGGTCGTCGTGGGCCTGCTGGATTTTCTTCCCGACCGTCCACGAGCGGTCTTCGATTTCGACCCGGAAGTCACCGAGGTCGGCGTTTTTGAGCCGCTTGGCATAGCCGATGTTGTCGTCAGACACCGGCAGAATCCGGACCTGCTCTGGCGCGAGCCAGGTCGGGAAGTTCCCGTTGAAGTGCTCTATCATCACGCCCATGAAGCGCTCGATACTACCGAGGAGCGCGCGGTGGACCATCACCGGCCGGTGGTCCTCGTTGTCTTTACCGACATAGCTCAAGTCCAGACGCTCCGGAATGTTGAAATCGAGTTGAACGGTGCCGATGGTCCACTCGCGACCGAGCGCGTCGATACCGTTGAGTGCGATTTTCGGGCCGTAGAACGCAGCCTCGCCGTGCTCGACGTCGTAGTCGAGTCCGAGCGATTCGAGCGAGTCCCGCAGACCCTCCGTCGCCTCCTCCCAGATGTCGTCGCTTCCGACGGCGTTGTCGCCCTGAGTCTCCAGTTTGTAGGCAATCTCGATGCCAAATCTGTCGTAGATGTCTTCGATGCTCGATAGCGTCTGCGTGATTTCGTCCTCAATCTGGTCGCGTCGGATGAACGCGTGGCCGTCGTCCTGGGTAAACCCACGGACCCGGAGCAGTCCCGACAGCTCTCCGGACTGCTCGTTTCGGTAGCAGGTGCCAAACTCCGAGAACCGGACCGGAAGGTCCCGATAGGAGTACTGCCCCTCCTGGTAGACGTGGGCGTGGTTCGCGCAGTTCATCGGCTTGAGACCGTATTCGGTCTCGTCTTGCTCCCAGGCGAACATCTCGCCGTTCTCTTTGAAGTTGTCGTAGTGGCCGGTCGGCTTCCAGAGCTCTGCCTTGTTTAGCTCCGGCGTCCAGACCTCGTCGTAGCCGAGTTCGTCGTTTTTGTTCCGAATGTAGTCTTCGAGTTCGCGGCGAATCTCCATCCCGTTAGGGTGGAAGTGCACACAGCCCGGCGAGTGGTCTGGAATCGAGAACAGATCCATCTCACGGCCGATTTTCCGGTGGTCGCGCTCTTTTGCCTTCTCGCGGCGCTCGATGAACGCCTCGAGGTCGTCTTCGCTCTCGAACGCGGTACCGTAGACGCGGGTGAGCTGGTCGTTTTCCTCCTCGCCCCGCCAGTAGGCAGCCGACATTTCGAGCAGCGTAATCGCGCCGATATCGCCCGTCGAGTCGACGTGAGGGCCCTGACAGAGGTCTTCCCAGTCGTCCTGGACGTAGAAGGAAACGGTGTCTTCGCCGGCGGCTTCGTCGGCGAGAATGTCCTGCTTGAAGGGGTTATCGTCGTAGGCATCGACGGCCTCGTCGTGGGAGCGAATCTCTCGCTGCAGTTCGTAGTCCGCCTCGACAATATTCTCCATCTCGGCTTCGATGTCTTCGAGGTCGTCCTCGTCGAGTTCGACGCCTGCAATATCGTAGTAGAACCCATCGTCGGTCGGGGGACCGATAGCCAGCTTTGCCTCGGGGTACAGTCGCTGGAGAGCCTGCCCGAAGACGTGAGCGCCGGTGTGACGGAGCACGTCGAGATACTCGTCACTGCTCTCTGTGACGATTTCGATCCGACAGTCCTCGGTCAGCGGTGTCGCTTTGTCGACCAAGTCACCGTCGACGACGCCCGCGACCGTATCCCGGCCCAGTCCAGGACCGATTTCGTGGGCGACATCCTCGACCGTTGCACCCTGCTCAACTTCCATCTCCGAGCCGTCCGGGAGGACGACAGTTATGGTAGACGCTTGTCGTGACATCAGTATACCTCCCCCGAGAGAACGCGTTCAGGACCGCGCTGACGCCGTGGCTGCTCGGGACCAGCGCACGACAGAACTGGCAGGTGTTGCTCACAGCGGGCCTGTAAAACGGACACCTACCATCATACCTCCCCCTATCTCGCCACCGGTCAAAAAGATTGCGCTCGTGCCCTGTCGCTGTCAACCGTGGCTTCGTTCAGATGTCGACAGCGAACGCCCGGGTGTCTGGGTCGACCGGGTGCGCGAAATCCGCCCCTGCCGGCCACTCGCTGACCGCCGCGTTCGTAATCGTGACATTCGCCTGACGGTCGGCACTGACAGTAAACCGGACGACCTCTGGGGTACCGTCCCCGCTCGCTGTGGTACACCGGAAGACGCCGTCCCTGTCGCCGCGGTTCTCGACTGTCAGTGCCAGTGCTGTCTCGCCGTTGTCCTCGACAACTGCGGCCGATTCCAAGGCGAACTCCGGTGCGGTCTCGAAGATATCGACCAGTGCGTCGGGTACCCGCCAGGAGACGTTCGTCAGCGTATCGTACCGTATGCGTGCCGTCGACGGCGTCGCCGTCGGGACAGCGAAGGCGATGTCTGCGCTCCCTCGGGTCGCTGTTATATCGCCCCGGTCGAGATTTACCAGACGCGGCACGCGCTGTGGGATGTCCGGCCGCTCGCCGTCGAGCAGGAGGCTCATATCCTCTAGTGGACTTTCGATAAGCAGGTCGGAGGTGTCCAGCCCGACGACGAGAAACTGTGTGTCTGTAGGTTCGTAGACGGTGTTTCCCTCCTGTGGCGAGACGACCGACCGCTGTACGTCTGTCGCGGTGAGACGCATCGTCCCGCCATCGACCTCGACGACCGCTCCGCTCGCGACTGTCTCGCCCTCGTCGCCGATGGTCCCGCCGGCAGCGACTCGACCCGTGTCGACCTCCTCGTCAGTCCCGAGACAACCAGCCGTCGCCGCCGCCAAGCCGGCACCTGCCGCCAGAAACCCACGTCGGTCCATACCTCAGATTCCGACACAGGAGGAATATATCTGTTGCACAGCGACAGCGAGACTGGTATCTCAGTCGGCGAGTGCTTCCTCGCGCTCGACTGCGTTCGGGTCCTGTATCCAGAGGTCGCCAAAGAGGTCGTCCTGCTGAAGTCGGACCGCTCCGCGGTGGGAGAGAAAGAGCACCCCGAGATAGGTTTGGACCCGCGAGCCGCCGACGCGTGCAACTTCCCTGAACAGCACCTCCGGACGTCCTTGGTCGTACTGGTCGCGAACCGCGGCCTGAACGTCGTCGATGACGGCATCGATATCCTCGCCGTGGGTCTTCTCGGTGACTTCGGCCTCCGTGGGTTCGTCGTCCATCCGAAGCTGGTCTGTCGACCGGTAATCGAGTTCCTGAGTGCCACGGTCGTACCGCTGGGGCGAGTCGCTGGTGTCGTACTCGCGTGACTCCTTCCACCAGGTGTCACGTTCTGCGTCGCGGAGGTCACGCACCAGTTCGTCCAGTGTCTGTGGCATCCCCCGTGCGCGCTTTCGTTCGAGGCGACGGTCCATCTCCTGTTCGAGAGTGGCAAACGGGTCGGCCTCCTCGGGGACATCTCCCCCGTTCATCGCCTGTTCCCAGGGCTCGGCCGATTCCGCTTCAGGCTCGTCGTCCTCGAGTATCACGTCACTTTTCATCCGCAGGAGGACGCTCGCGTAAAACAGCGCCCGTCCAGAGGTCCGGAGGTCGGCCTCGTCGAGTCGGTCGAGGAACTTGTCTGTGACCTCGACGATGTCGATATCCCATGGGTCGATAGCGCCGTCTTCGGCGAGCTGAACCAGCACCTCGACCGGTTCGACTTCCTCCTCGTCTGTCTCGGCCGCCTGGTCGTCGACTTGCTCGGTCGCCTCGTCTGTGTTCTCTGCCTGTTCGCTCTCAGTCTCTACGGGCTCTTCGAGAAGTCCATCTGCTCCCGAGGGCGGGTCACGGTCCTCGTGGCCGGTGATATCGAGCGGTATCTCGTCAGTCACGGCCGTCACCCCCGTCAGTCATCCGCGGGCACCTCCTCGCTGCCCGAGAGGTCGATACCGGTCACCGCAGAGACGTTGTCATCTTGCATCGTAACGCCGATTGCCCGCTCTGACCGTTCGAGCATCGCCGACCGGTGCGAGACGACGACGAACTGAGCCTCTCCTGCGAGTTCGTCGACCATTTCGCCGACGAGTTCGGCGTTTGCCGCATCGAGGAACGCGTCTACCTCATCGAGCGCATAGAAGGGCGCGGGGTTGTGTCGCTGGATTGCGAAGATGAACGCCAGCGCAGTCAACGACTTTTCGCCGCCGCTCATCGCGTTGAGGCGCTGGATAGGCTTGTCGCCGGGTTGGGCTTTCATCGTCAGGCCGCCGTTGAACGGGTCGTCCTCGTCTTCGAGGTGGAGTCGCCCTGTTCCATTCGAGAGGCGCTCGAAAATGTCCCGGAACTGCTCGTCGATTGCCTCGTATGCGTCCATGAACGTCTCCTTTTTGCGTGCCTCGAAGGTGTCGATACGCTCGCGGATTCCCTCGGCCTCTTCGACCAGTGTCGCCTTTCGGTCCTGTAGCTCGTCGAGGTCCCCTTTGACGCTGTCGTACTCCTCGATAGCGAGCATGTTGACCGGCTCCAGTGCCGTCATCTCGCCTTCCAGGCGTGCGATTTCGGCCTCGACCTCGTCGTGGTCAGGAATTTCGTCTGGGTCGTAGTCGCCAACCTCGGCTTCGAGTTCTTCGATTTCCCAGTCGAGGGTTTCGCGTTCCTGGCGCAACTCGGCGAGTTCGTCCTCGATAGTCGAGACGCGCTCTTTGGCCTCGTCGCGCTCTGTCCGTGCCTCCTCGACCGCGTCTCGTAGCTCCTCGCGTTCGGCTTTCAGGTCTGCAAGCTCGGATTCGAGCTCTGCGACCTCTGCCTCTTTCTCTTCGAGTTTCGCCTCGTTTTCCCCGATATCCGCTTCGAGTTCCTCGATTGTCTCCTCGGCGTCGGCCTTACGGTTCTGTGCCGCCTCGATGTCCTCGTTGCGTTCCTCGATTGCCTCCTCGGCGTACTGCTTTTCGAGCGAGAGCTGATTGAGTTGTCCGTCGAGGTCGTCGATACGTGCGTTCGCGTCGTCGATATCCTCGCGGATGGACTCGGCTCTGGCCGTGAGCTCGGGGAGTTCCGAGTCTTCGACCTCGGTCTCGAGCTCCTCGATGTCGGACTGGATGTCGGCAATCCGTTCGTTCTGGTCGGCGATAGCCGCTTCCAGTTCGTCCATCTTGTCCGAGACCTCCTCGCGTTCGGACTCGATGTCGGCCACTTCCTCTGTCAGTGTCTCAATTCGGGACTCGGTTTCTGTGATTTCGCTCTCTCGTTTCTCGATTTCCGACTCGATGTCTCTGACCTGTTCTGCGGCCTCGGTTTCGCGGTCTCGCGCGTCTTCGAGGCGGTCTTCCAGTTCGCGGACCTCGGTGCGAATCGACTGGCGCTGTTCTTCGAGGTCGTTGATGCGGGCCGCGACCCGTTCGAGTTTACCGTCGGTTCCCTCGAAGGAGTACCGCGACCCCTTCTTCGAACCGCCGGTCATCGCGCCGGATTTCTCCACGAGGTCTCCTTCGAGCGTGACGATTCGAAACTCGCCCATCAGTTCTCGGGCAGTCTCGATGTCCTCGACGACGAGCGTGTCGCCGAGCACGTACGAGAAGACGCCGGCGTACTCCGAGTCGAAGTCGACGAGATTGTACGCGAAGTCGACGACACCGTCGTGACTCGGCAGCGACGGCAGCGAGCGCTGGTGCATCTTCGTAATCGGCAGGAACGTCGCCCGCCCGGCGTTGCGAGATTTGAGGTATTCGATACAGCGCTGACCGACCTGGTCGTCGTCGGTCACCACGTTGGCGAGTCGCCCGCCCGCGGCGGTCTCACACGCGGTCGCGTACTGGTTCGAGACGCTCCCGAGTTGGGCGACGGTGCCGTGAACGCCGTCGATGCCGCCGTTCAAAATCGTCGTTACGGCCCGACCGTACGACCCCTCTGACTGGCCGGCTTTTGCCTCTAGCTCGGCGTACTCCTGCTGGGCGGCGTTGAGCTCGTCCTCGATTTCGTCGAGGTCGCTCTGGCGCTCGCGCTTTTCGATGCGGAGGTCGTCGACGACCTCGCCAATCGTCTCGTGGTTCTCGGTCGCCTTTTCGAGCTCGACTTCGAGGTCGTCGATATCGGCTTCGAGGGCGGGAATCTGCTCTCGGGCGGCCTCGATTGCCTCCTGTTTCTCGCGTTTCTCTGAGGAGCGGCGTCGCGCTTCGTCGAGAAGCCGGTCCTGTTCGCGCTGGAGGTCGTTTTTCTCTGCTTTGGCCTCTTCGAGCTGTGTTTTCCTTTCTTGAAGCTGTTCTTTAACCTCCTCGAACTCCTCGCCGACTTCGTCGATACGGGCCTCGACGGCTTCGAGTGACTCCTCTTTCTCTTGAACGTCGGCAGCAATCGAGGATTTTTCGACTTTCAACTCCCGAATCTCACTCTCCAGTTCGTCGAGTTCCTCCTGTTTGCGGTCGATTTCGACGAACGCCTGCTTGCGCTCGGTTTCGGCGTCTTCGATTCGCTCGCGCTGTGTCTCGATTTTATCGTTCAGGCGGGAAATGTCGCCTTTTATCTCCTCCATCTCGCGTTTGAGCGCGAGTTGTTCGTCTTCGCCTTTCCGCTCGATTTCGCCGTTGAGATGCTCGAGGTCGCTCTCCAGGCGCATCAGCTCTCCCTGCCGTTCGTCGAGCGTCGCCTGACGCTTTTCGAGTGTCTCTGTTGCCTCTGCGAGTTCAGCGTCTATCTCGTCGCGTTCTGCCCGCTTATTCTCGAGTTCTGCCGCCTTTCGGTAGCCTTCGTAGGTCTCTTTCTGCTCGCGGAGGTCCTGATACTGGAGTGCAGTCTGCCGTTCGTCTTCGAGCTGGTCGAGGCGTTCTGTCTTCTCCTCGATTCGGAGGTCGGCTTCGTCGATTCGCTCTTCGACCACATCGAGTTCCTCGAATGCAGCCTCTTTTTTCTCGTCGAACTGGGCGACACCGGCAATCTCGTCGATTATCTCCCGCCGAGAGCCCGGTGTCATGTTGATAATCTCGGTCACGTCGCCCTGCATCACGACGTTGTACCCCTCGGGAGTGATGCCGGCCTGTGCGAGCAGGTCCTGAATATCGGAGAGATTGACCGAGCGGCCGTTGATGTAGTAATAAGAGTAGTAGTTGTCTTCAGTCTCCTTGACGCGTCGCTTGATCGTAATCTCGTCGATGTCGCCGATGTCGTCGCTCCCGGCGGCGTTGACGACCTGAGCGCGGTCGAGCGTCCGGTTCGCGTTGTCCATCACGACTTCGACACTCGCCTCGCGCTGGCCCTGGAACGATTCGCCTTCTTGATGGCCGGGGTTGTAGATGAGGTCAGTCAGTTTCTCAGCCCGGATACCAGAGGTGCGGGCGAGGCCGAGCGCGAACAGCACCGAGTCGATGACGTTCGATTTCCCCGACCCGTTGGGGCCGGTCACGGTCGTGAAGTCCTCGTAAAACGGGATGCGAGTCTTCTGGCCGAAACTCTTGAAATTGTCGAGGACGAGCTCTTTGATATACATGGGGTGCTCGCGGAGGAGCGTCGGCCTCAGGCGACGATGATATCGCTGTCCGACTCCTCCGTGTTATCTTCCTCGTCGGCGGCCTCGGTTTTAGATGCTTCGCCTGTGTCTGGCGATTGGACGCGCTCTGTCCCGACACGTTCTTCCTCGCTGTCGGTCTCCGGGACGAACCCGAGTTCGTCGTCGACCGCGTTCTCCAGTTCGCGCAGACGAACCTTGCATTCAACCAGTTCGTCGGTCAGACCCTCGACTGAGGCCTCAAGTTCCTTCACTCGCGCTTCCAGTTCCTCGACTCTGTTGCCACACATAATAATGACAGAAACTGCCACTCCACATAAACGTACGTCAGACAATAGTCGCCTCTGTTATAGGTCTGCGTTGTCTCCCAGTTCTCCAGCCCTCACGCACGCCCAGGCTAGTTCCCGGCGAAGGCAAAGCAGCGCGGACCGACCCCGAACTACATGCGGAACTCCTCGGCGAGGCCGTTCAGTGGTCGTGCCCGTCGTTATCGAAGCTCCCACCGGCAACGAGCGCATCGTGGTCTCCCTCTATCATGTCCAGGTTCTTGAGCGTGTCTCGCTCCTCGAAGTCAGCGACAGCGTCGACGAGGTCCTGTTGTGTGAGTGTGGTCCGCTCCTCGGTGAGCGCTTCGAGCACCGCTTCCCGGAGCACCAGACGGAGGTCGCTACCGGTCAGTCCTTCGGTCAACTCCGCGAGTTCTTCGGGCTCGAAGTCGACAATCTCCATGTCACGGGTGACGATTTCGAGGATGTCGGCGCGCATCGGTGCGTCGGGCTTGGGGAAGTTTACGATCTCGTCGAAGCGCCGCCAGGCCGCTGCGTCGAGCTGGTCGGGGTGGTTGGTCGCCCCGATGAGCAACACCTCGTCACGGATGAGCGACACTTCGTCGATGCTCTTGAGCAGCGTGTTGACAGCGCGCTTGATTGCGGCGTGTTCGTCGCTTGCGCGGGTCTTGGCCACAAAGTCGAATTCGTCGATAAAGAGGATACACGGAGAGAGCCGCTTGGCCACCTCGAAGGTCTTCTCGACGTTTTTGGCCGTCTCGCCGAGGTACTGGCTCGTAATCATCGACAGCTTCACCTCGACCGACGGGAGGCCGAGCTTGCTCGCGAGCGCACGTGCGACAGAGGTCTTCCCAGTTCCTGGCGGCCCGACAAACAGCAGCTTCCCGATTTCGCGGAGCCCGATGTTCGCGAGGTACTCGCGGTGTTCGATTGCCTTGACGATTTTCTGGATTTCGCCCTCCTGCTCGCCCGTCAGGACGATGTCGTCGAGTGTCATCTCGATTTCTTCGGGCGCGCGAACGTCGACGAGGTCGAGCATCTCGTCTTCCTCGTCGTCGTCGAAGTACTCCTCCAGCAGCGCGTCGATAAACGCCCGGTCGGCTCTCGCCGGGCGGTTGTTTTCTCTCGCCCGGGTGTAGCTCACGTCTCGGTCGCCCTCGTAGGCTGCTGTGAGCACGGGGTTCTCTTCGAGGTCGTCGTCCCTGACGCGGTCGAGATACCAGTCGTCGGCCATCGACCGGTCGGTGAACTGGATTTCCCCGGTGAAGTCGTCGTAGTCGGTAAACATCAGACCCGAAACAGCTTCCCACGGATGTGAAACCCCCGTTGCCTTCGCGACTGTGTCTACAGTGACCGCCAGCGGCCGTTCGATTGCCCCTTCACTCCAGAACGGCGTCCGGTAGGCGGGCGGCAGGTCGTCGGGGTCGAGTTCATCGTCCTCGTTGTACGTGAGCGCGGTCAACACGAACTCGACGACGGCAAAGTCCGAATCAGTCATCCTTACGAGACTAGCCTCCGGGCAGGAATAAGTCAATCGAAGCGCGTGGACGTTCGGTGCCAAAACGAATTCATTTACACCGGGCACCCCACGTAACGTCCATGGGCACGAGACAGACTGCCGCCGAGGTCGCTGTCGTGGACTACGGACTGGGAAATCTCCGGAGTGTCACCCGCGGACTCGAACGCGCCGGGGCAGCGGTCGACGTGACTGACGACCGGGACGCGATTGCAGACGCCGACGGCATCGTCCTGCCTGGCGTCGGGGCGTTCAGTGAAGGGATGGAAAACGCTGGTCCCTTCCGCGAGTTGCTCGTCGAGGAAGCAGCGGCCGGGACGCCGCTGTTCGGCATCTGTCTGGGGATGCAGATGCTGCTCACGTCGAGCGAGGAGGCCGAACACGCGGGCGAAGGCGAGGCGCGTGGCCTCGACTTGATTCCAGGAACCAACCGCCGCTTTCCCGGGACAGTCAAGGTTCCACAGATGGGCTGGAACCGACTCTCCGTCGCCCGAGACCACCGGCTGGTGACTGGTGGCGACAGAGACCGACACGAGGGCGGCAACGTCGACGACGAGTACGCCTACTTCGTCCACTCCTACTACGCCGACCCTGACGACGAACAGGCTGTCGTCGCAACAACAGACTACGGGCTCGAATTCCCGAGTGTCATCGCCAACGACGCGGGCAACGTCTTCGGTACTCAGTTCCACCCCGAGAAATCGGGCGAGACCGGCCTCCAGATTCTGCGAAACTTCGTCGACCTGTGCGCTGACGGGCGCTGAGTGGCTACTCGCGTCGTAGTCTCGCGACGCCCATCGTCTCCACAGGGCTTCCGAACGTCTCCGGATGGCAGATTCGGGCGAGGTGTTCGACCGCGTCGACAATCCGGGGCGTCCACCGGGTCAGGTACGCGCTCCCGTCGAGTGCGTACACCTGTCCCGTCTGGACCGCGGTAATCTCGTCCCAGCCTGGTCGGTCGGTCAACTCGTGGAGTCGCCGGCGCGTCCGTTCGAGGTCGAATCCACAGGGTGCGACGACGAGTCGCTCCGGGTCGTACTCGCGGACCGCCTCCCACTCGACTGCCTGCGACCGCTCGCCGGCCTCCCCGAGGCCGTACTCGCCACCAGCGGCTGTGACGACATCGGGAACCCAACTCCCGGCCGGTCTGGGTGGGTCCAGCCACTCCAGCACGGCGGTCCGTGGCCGGTCGTCTGCCGGCCGCTGGCGCTCGACTGCCTCGATACGGCGCCGCAAGTCCTCGACGAGCGCCCTTGCCCGGTCGTCGGTGTCTGTTTCCTCTCCGACATCACGGATACACGCCAGTACGTCGTCGAGAGTATGCGCCTGGAGGGCCACCACGTCGGGGTCTGCGTCGAGTTCGGCCACTGTCTCGTCGACGAGCACCTCGTCGACAGCACAGACGCCACAGACGCCCTGGGTGACGATGAGGTCTGGCTCGACTGTATCCAGGGTGTCGGCGTCCATCCGATAGACGTGGCCGTCAGCCGTCGCTGCCTGGACCTGCTCGTGGCGGTCTGCACTCGCTTTTGCGTCGACTTTCGAGACATCGATGACCGGTCGGTTCTCGACAGCTGGCGGATAGTCACAGGCGTGTGACACCGCGACCGGCTGGACGCCCAGCGCGTACAGGATTTCCGTCGACGACGGTGACGTGGAGACGACTCGCATCAGTGACCGTCGTTTCGGCGGCGAGCGCCGAGCACGAGGGCGTTCACGAGCACGACGGAACCCACCACGGCGAGAACCCCGAACCCTGCGCCGTCGCCGTCGGAGTTCTCCGGGGTCTGGGTTGCCGTCGGTGTCTCCGTAGCCGCAGGCGTCTGGGTTGCCGTCGCAGTCGGCTCCGTTTCGGTTGGTGTCGGCTCTGTCTCAGTCGGTGACTCTGTCGGTGTCGGCGTCGGTGTCGACTGTGCAGCTTTGACGGCCTCCTCGTAGGCGTCAGGGTGGAATGTCTCTGCCAGCTCTGTCACCGCGTAGACGATTCGCGGTGCGGGTCTGTTCAGCCGGTTTGTGTCGATGACTACAGTCTGGTTCTGTTTGACCGCGGTCGTCTCCTGGAAGCCGTTGCCGTCGGGCACCTCTGTTGAATCCGAGTTGAGGACAATCCACTCGGGGTCCTCGGTGACGACAACTTCCTGATTAATCTGCTGGTACCCCTCGATGCCTGCCTCTGCGGCGATGTTCACGCCGCCGGCGGTTTCGAGTATTTCGTGAATGAACGTGTTAGTACCGGAGGTGTAGCCGAAGAAGGTGTACAGGACCTTTGGCTTTTCCTGCTCGTCGACGGCATCTTCGACCACCGAGAGCTTCTCGTCCATCCACTCGACAGTCTCGGTGGCACCCTCGCACTCGCCGACGAACTCGCCGGTCTGGAGCGTGCGCTGTCTGACCTCGTCGATGGACTCGGCGGTCGGATAGGCGAACACCGTCAGGCCGGCGTCGCGAAGCGTCTCGACATCTTCCTCGGTCGTCACTGCCGACAGCGGAGCGAGAACGAGGTCGGGCTCGAGGTCGACGACAACCTCGTGGGTAATCGTTTGCCCGGCCGTCGAGATGTTCGTTCGCTCACTGGCTCCCTCCAGGTTCGAGGCGTGTTTGGTCACACCAGTGACTTTGTCCTTTGCCCCAATTTCCCACAGCGTCTGTGCCGCGCTCGGATTGAGCGTGACGACCGACTCTGGCTCTTCGTCGACGGTCACCTCGGTTCCCGTCGCATCCGTCGCCGAGACGGGGAACGTACACTCGTCTGAGTCTTGTGCCGTTGTTTCGCCAACGATACCGTCTGTCACTACCATGCCGCTGGCCGCTCCCACGACCAACAGCATTGTCACGATGGCACTGATTGTGCGTTGCACGTCACCCGGTTGCGAACAAAACAATAAATATTTAATTATAACAAGTGAATTTTGTCCAATGCGACTGCCGCCACGAGCGGGTCGAGGAGGTATTGGTACGGAATGACACCAGATAATCCCGCCCGGCACGCGGCCAGCAGTCCAGAACGGGACCAGCAGACAGAGCCGGTGTATGCGGTCGGTGTCGGCCCCGGAGACGAGGCGTTTCTCACGCAGCGGGCACACCACCTGCTATCCGACGCCGACATCGTCGTCGGGTTCGACACGGTGGTCGACAGAATCACCGACATCGGCGACCCAGAGATACTCCGCTGTTCGTACGACAACCAGACGGCACGTCTGGCGGAGTTCGGCGAGCGGATTGCCAGCGGCAAGCGCGGCGTCGCGGTGCTCTGGGGCGACCCCAACATCTCGGGATACCAGTTTCTCGGCCGGGTCGAGCGCGCGGTTGACCGACCGGTCCGGGTCGTTCCCGGCATCTCGTCGGTGCAGATTGCCGCCTCTCGGTCGCGGATTCCGTTCGAACACGCGACGTTTGCCAGCCTGCACCGCCGCGGCGACCTGGCAGGCGAGTTCGACCGACTCGCCGACAGCCTCGCCCGGGGTCGGCATCTCGTCGTCATCGTCAGGCCATACGACTGGATGCCACCGGACATCGCACGAGCGATACTCGAGCGCGGTGTAGATTCCGAAACACCTGCGCTTGTCTTAGAGGAGTTGACGCTCCCCGACGAGTCCATCGAGCGAACGACGCTGGGCGAGCTTGCGGCAGTGGAAGCGACAGCACAAGACCGATACTCTGACCGGACGATACTGACAGTACGAGCAACTGATACCGATGACTGAACAGACAGACGCCGAGAGCACACACGCACAGGGCGAACAACCAGGACAGGCACCACTCGACGACCGTGAGATTCGACCGGGCGAACCGGAGTCATTCGGCCTCGTCCAGGCCTGGTGGGGCGACGGCAAAGGGAAGACGACGGCCGCGCTGGGGATGGGGTTCCGGGCCGCCGGACACGGCTACCGCGTCCACGTTCTACAGTTCATGAAAGGCGGGACCGGGAGCGTCGAAGACGTGCGAGGGGAGTACAACGCTATCGCGGCGATGCCGGCTATCTCGTACGAAAACGCGGGTCACTACGGCTGGCACGGGCGCCTCGACAACTCCAGTGACGACGACCACGAGCGCGAGGCACAGCAGGGACTCGAACGCGCCCGCGAACTGGTCGAGGCAGCGGGGGACGCCGACCTTGACGAGCCACTCACGCTGGATGGTGACCCCGAGGACGGCGTTCACATGCTGATTCTCGACGAGATACTGTACGCAGCCAACCGTGGGCTCATCAGCCCCGATAGCGTCCTCGACCTCGTCGAGGAGAAACCGTCGAACCTCGAACTCGTGCTCACTGGGAGCCACGAGAAGCCCGACTATCTCTACGACCACGCAGACCTCGTCACGGAAGTAAGCAAAGAGCAGCATCCGTTCTCCTCGGGGCATCGAGCCAGGAAGGGAACGGAGTTCTGAAGCGCAGATGACAGACACACTGCTCGTCGCCGGGACAGCGAGCCACGTCGGCAAAAGCACTGTCGTCGCCGGACTCTGCAGGCTTCTCGCCGACGCCGGCGTCGACGTTGCGCCGTTCAAGGCACAGAACATGAGCAACAACGCACGAGCAGTGGTCGCCGACGACGGCTGGGGCGAAATCGGTGTCTCACAGTACGTCCAGGCCCGAGCGGCCGGCATCAATCCGACGACCGACCTGAATCCGGTGCTGTTGAAACCTCGCGGTGACACCGAGAGTCAACTCGTCATCGACGGCGAGGCTGTCGGCCACTACGACACGGGGTCGTACTACGAGGACCACTGGGAGCGGGCCCGTGAGGCCGCCGCCGACGCCCACGCCCGCCTCGCAGCGGCCCACGATGTCATCGTCGCAGAAGGGGCTGGCAGCATCGCCGAAATAAACCTCCACGAACGGGACCTGGCGAACGTCGAAACGGCTCGTTTCGCCGACGCTACCGTTCTGTTGCTCGGCGATATCGAACGGGGCGGCGTCTTTGCCAGTCTCTACGGCACAATCGAACTCATGCCCGCGGACCTGCGCGAGCGCGTCAGCGGAACAGTCATCACGAAATTCAGGGGCGACCCGAGCCTGCTTGATGCCGGCGTCACGGAACTCGAATCGCTGACGGATATCCCGGTCGTCGGCATCCTTCCATACGAGGACCCCGGACTGCCCGCCGAGGACAGCGTCGACCTGCCAGCGACCGATACGCGAGCAGTGCAGGGCGACGACGAGTACCCGCCAGGGCAAACAGTCACCATCGGCGTCCCCCGGCTCCCGCATATCTCGAATTTCACCGACATGGAACCGCTCCGTGACACGCCAGGTGTCAGGGTCGCCTACCTCCCGCTCGAAGCGGACGGTCTCGCGGTAGACGCCGTGGTCGTTCCAGGGACGAAAAACACCGTCGACGACCTGCTGGCGCTTCGCGAGGCGGGTTTCGACGAACACCTGACTGCCTTCGGGGGACCGATTGTGGGCATCTGTGGCGGGTATCAGATGCTCGGGCAGGCGATTACCAACGCGTCCGTGGAGTCGACGGCGGCACACGAGCGGGTCAGTGGGCTGGGGCTTTTGCCCGTCGAGACCAGATTCGAGGCTGACAAGCAAGTAAAGCAAACAACAGTGTCGGTCGACGGGACTGGTCCGATTGCGGGCGCGACCGGGACGGCAACGGGCTACGAGATACATATGGGTCGAACCAGACGCCTGAGTGGAGCTGCCGAGCCACTCGACGAGGGGAGTACGGCAACCGAGTCGGTGCTGGGCACGTACCTCCACGGCCTGTTCGAGAACCATACCGTCCGCGACGCGTTCCTCGACGTGGTGTTCGAGCATGCAGGAAAACAGCGACCGACCGAGACAACACAGGATACGTCTCCCTACGACGCAGCCGCCACACTTGTCGCTCGCATCGACGATGACTGGCTCGCAACGGAACTCGGTTACACACAACCGGTGAGTGACGCGTGAGTCAGGACGGAGCCGTCAGTTTCGACCTCTTCGGGACGCTCGTGACCGTCGAAACGCCGGGAGAGCCAGCGACGCTGGTCGCCGACGAGCTTGCGGCACGGGGCATAGACGTGCCCGACGACTGGCAACAGCGCTATCGCGAGCCACAGGTCGACTCCCCACCCGGCACCGAGATTTCACTGTCGGCCCACGTCCGGGCAGCCCTCGCTGATAGCGGTATCGAGGCCCCACCAGCACAGACGGGCATCGTCGACGATGCTGTCCGCGCCGCGTTCGAGACCGACGTAACGACCCGGGCGAGTGCCGTCGACGTGGTACGTACCCTCGGCGGCCAAGGACCGGTCGGCATCCTCTCGAACTGCAGTGTCCCGGGGCTCGTCGAGCACGCCCTATCGGAGTCAGCACTCGATGACAGCTGGTTCGATGCAGTGGTGACTAGCGTCGGTTGTGGCTGGCGGAAACCGGACGAACGCGCCTTCGAGACCGTCGCCAACCGGCTGGGTGTATCGCCGTCGGCACTGGTGCATGTCGGTGACGACCCCGAGACCGACGGCGGCGCGGAGTCGGCCGGCGCGACTGCGGTGCTCCTCGATGACCTTCCGCTGAGTTCGCTACCAGCGTTTATAAGCGATGGCCGACCAAACGACACGTAACGAGCGATGGTTGTCGACAGTCTGATACGAATACCCGGGGCCGTCGAACTCTCGACGGTGGTGCTGGCACTCGCGTTCGCCCTCGATGTGACAGTGTCGGAGTTCCCACAGCGGGTCCACCCGGTCGTCTGGTTCGGACGGGTCGTGGGCGCATTCGACAGCGAGTGGCGACACCCTCGAGCCGTCGGCCTCGGACTCGCAGTGGCCCTGCCGCTCGCGGCTGGCGGAGCGCTCTGGGCCGTGACGGCCCTTGCCCTTCGACTTGGGACAATTGTGGGTGTCGCTGTCGCCGCTCTCGCCTTGTTCAGCACGTTCAGCTACCGGATGTTGCTCGACACGGCCCGAGAAGTAATCACGCTTACAGCGTCCGACCCCGATACTGCGAGGAGCAGAGTCAAAGCTCTCGTCGGCAGAGACGCCGGGTCGCTGTCACCGGCACAGCTTCGTAGTGGGGCCGTCGAGAGCGCGGCCGAGAACCTGGCCGACGGACTCGTTGGGCCGGTACTCGCGTTTGCCGTCGGCGCACAGCTCTCCCTCGCCGCTGGCGTCGGCGCGGCGGCGACACTGAAGGCAGTTAACACGATGGACTCGATGCTCGGCTATCGATCGAAGTCGGTCGGCACGGCGGCCGCACGACTCGACGACATGGCGATGTGGCTCCCGGCCCGGGTCAGTGCACTCCTGCTCGCAGTGGCGGCCTGGGACCCAGGCGCAATCCGGCGCGGACGGCCCTGGGCAGACAGGCCTGCCTCCCCTAACTCAGGGTGGCCAATGGCGACACTCGCGGCAGCAGCGAGTGTCAAACTCTCGAAGCCCGGTGCGTACACGCTGAATGAGATCGCCAGTTACCCAACCGTCGACCGTGCAGACGCCTGTGTCCGAATCGTCGCAATTGCCGGGCTGTTGGCTGTCGTACTCGCGGTCGTCGTCGCCCGGTCGGAGGTGGTCGCGTGACGCTACAGGCACTCCGGGGTGCTATTGGATTTTTGACCCGGATTCCAGTCGGTCATACCGAGCGCGCCTGGAACGCGTTCAGACAGTCGCCAGTTACCTTCCCGCTGGCGGGGTACGCCGTCGGTGCGCTGGTGGCGCTCCCGCTTTTCGTCCCTGCTCCCGAGCCGACCGCCGCCGCGATGGTGGTCGCATGGCTCTACCTGCTCACCGGCATCACGCACATCGACGGGCTCGCAGACCTCGGTGATGCCCTTGTCGTCCACGGTTCGGCCGAGAAACGCCGGGACGTACTGAAAGACACGACTGTCGGCGTCGGCGCTGTCGTCACTGTCGTCGTGCTGGTCTCTGGGCTGGCGCTGGCTGTCGTGAGTGTAGCGGCGGACCCACTCGTCGGCCTGCGTCTGGTCATCGCTGCGGAGGTGTCCGCGAAACTCGGGATGGCAACCCTGGTCTGTGTTGGCACCGCAATACACGAAGGGATGGCAGCGACATTGACCGGCGAGTCGGGGCCGCGTGACCTGGCACTCCCGGCTTTCGCGGCGGTTCCAGCGACAGTCATCACCTGGCCACATCCGGCCGGTGCCGTCGCTGTCGTCGCCGGGTTGCTCTCGGCGCTGGTCGTCTTCCGAGTGGCGCGCAGCCGACTCGGCGGCGTCAACGGTGATATCTTCGGCGCGGCAAACGAGATAGCCCGCGCCGTCGCACTCCACGCGGGGGTGATTGCGTGGACGCAGTTGTGATGTGTGGCGGTGAGGGAACCCGACTGGACACGCCCGTCGAGAAGCCGCTGTACGAAATCGGCGGTGACCCGATGGTCTGTCGGGTCCTCAACGCGCTCGAAGCCAGCGCCGTCGAGCACATTCACGCAGCGGTTTCGCCGGCCACGCCGGAAACACGCGAGAGGCTCGCCGCCGAGCACGTCGCGATTATTGACACCCCAGGGACGGGGTACGTCGAGGACCTCCAGCACGTTCTCGATGGCCGTGAACTGCCGGTGTTGACCGTCGCTGCCGACCTCCCGCTACTCGACGGCAAGGCTGTTGACTACGTGCTAGAAATCCACGAGGGCGGCTCGCTGAGCGTTTACACGCCTTCCGAGGTGAAGACGGCGCTCGGTCTCGGATACGATATCACGGTCGAGGCCGGCGAGCGGACGCTCGTACCGAGCGGAATTAACGTCGTGGGCGATAGAGAGGACAGTAGACACGTGACCGAGGACTTTAGATTTGCCGTGAACGTGAACAGACGACGAGACGGACAGATAGCGGAGGCGTTGCTGTGACGTTTGTTCTGGTTGCGGGGTCGACGGCGACGGCGACGATAGACGGCATCAGTGCCGCCGGTGCAAACCCCGACCGCACCTATCACACGCCAGCCGCGGACCTCGAACTCGTGACGTACGGTCGCCCGGTGTTCACAGATGTCGTTCCGATGAGTCCGACCGGGTGTCCGACACCCGCAGTCATTACGCGTGCTGTTCGCGACCTGCTGGCGTTCGAGACTGTCGCCATCGAGGCCGGCCTCACCGTCGACACCGCCGCACCGATAGTCCAAGTGGGAGACCAGGCCGGCGCAGATATTCGAGAGGCGGAGGCAGTGCCAGACGCGCGCCAGATATTCGACCGCGCCAGGGCAGTCGGCCGAACGTTCTCTAATGATGCAGTCTCTATCGGCGAGAGCGTCCCCGGTGGGACAACGACTGCCCTCGGCGTCCTGCGAGCGCTCGGCGAGCCATACGGCGTCTCCTCCTCACTCCCCGAGAACCCGCTCGGCCGGAAGGGAGCGGTCGTCGACACCGCACTCGAGGCGAGTGGAATTGCCGCGGGCGAGGCGGCTGAGGACCCGCTACGGGCGGTCCGGCTGGTGGGTGACCCGGTGATGCCGGCTGTCATGGGCGTGGCCGCCGGAGCAATTGACACAGGCGTCGACGTGACACTGGCAGGCGGAACACAGATGGTCGCGGTGGCAGCGTTGCTCAGACACCTCGGGGTTGATGCTGACCTCGCGCTCGCGACGACAGTGTTCGTCGACGAAGACACAGACGACCTCCGGGAGGCGACGGACGCTTTCGGACTCGATTTGACGGTGACCGACCCCGGATTCGAGACCACCGACCACGTCGCAATGCAGCAGTACTGCCAGGGCGAGGCCAAGGAGGGCGTTGGCATGGGCGGTGCGTTGGCGCTCGCAGCCGAGAGCGACGTGTCGATGCGTGACGTGCGCGGGCAAATCGAATCGGTGTACGGTAACCTCACAGACACAGGAGGAGCGATAGATGGAGCCTGATGCGGTCGACGAAGTTGGACGGGTCGAACACGGCGGCGAGGCCGACGTTCTCGATTTCAGTGCGAACACGAACCCCGAGACGCCTGAGGGTGTTGCCGACGTGTACCGGTCGGCGCTGGCGGACGCACAGTCGTACCCGCCAGACCTACCTGCCGAGTTCCGTGTTGCTGCCGCCGACTGCGTGGGCTGTTCGCGTCAGGAGGTCCTGCCCATGCCGGGTGGACTGGCCGGGATACGACTCACCGCCGAAGTGACGCTCACGCCGGGAGATTCGGCGCTGCTTCCCGCACCGAGCTTCGGCGAGTACAGTCGCGAGGTTCGGCTTCAGGGAGCCGAGCCCGTTTTCGTCGACCACGACGCGGTACTGGACGCCGACCCGAGCGAGCACGAGATGGCTGTCGTCTGTCACCCGAACAACCCGACTGGCGAGGCCTACGACGACGCAGCACTTCGTGAGTTCGCCAGTCGGTGCCGAGAGAGCGATACCCGCTTGCTGGTAGACGAGGCGTTCCTGGATTTCACGGACCGCCCCTCACTGGCGGGAACAGAGGGCGTCGTCGTCGCGCGCTCGCTGACCAAGATGTTCGGTCTTCCCGGCATTCGCGCCGGGTTTCTGGCCGCAACCGGCGAGATGCGCCGGCGGTTGGGTACTGCCAGACAGACCTGGAATCTCGGCGCGCCAGCTATCGCTGTCGGCGAATACTGTCTGACCCGGCGTGAGTTCGTCGAGCAGACGCGGGCGAGAGTCCGGGCAGAGCGCGACCGGATGGCGGCAACACTCGGCGAGGCGTTCGATGTGTTCGACTCTGCTGCGCCTTTCTTGTTGCTCGACATAGGCGAGCGTTCGGTCGATGCCGTCCTCGAGGCCGCCAGAGACGACGGAATCGCAGTTCGTGACGCTCGAAGCTTCCGTGGACTCGACTCACACATCAGGGTCGCGGTGCGTCTGCCCCGAGAGAACGACCGACTGCTGGAGGTGCTCGGAGATGTTTGAGACGACCGTGCGCGAGGGGGTGTTGCAGGTGACACGGGACGGGACTCGGTGGCTGTCCGGCGGCTACGACGGCGGTATCACTGAAGCCGGAGCCGCGTACAACATTTCGGTCCCCGAAGGGTGGGGACGGACTGACCTCGATACATACGTCGAAACCCGCCGCAGTCGGGCAGAGTTTTCGACGGCAGGGCCGGCGCTTCTCACTGGTGTCAATCTTAATCATGCACGGGGCGCACGAGATGGCCCTGTCGTAGCCTACGCCACGGCCGGCATTTCGAACCCGGCGGCGCTGCCAGCCAACCCTTCGGGCGACGACGGGACTGGTGACTCCCCCGCGACGCCACCGGGAACTGTCAATATCATCCTCGGCACGACGCGAGCCCTCGGCGACGGTGCGCTCGCCAACCTGAGTACGGTGGTCGCAGAGGCAAAGAGCGCGACGCTGTTGGCCGAGGCGGGCTTTCCCGGAACCACGACCGACGCGGTCGTCGTCGCTACCGACCCTGCCGGCGAGCCAGTAGAGTACACTGGCGCGGCGACTGAAGTCGGCGCGGCCGCCCGCGCCTGCACGCGGGACGCAGTTCAGGCCAGTCTCCGCTCTCGGTACCCAGACCGAGAGTACCCCGAGAGCGTCGAAGCCGCTGAGTACGGTGTCGAGACGACACGCCGAGCCGAGACATTTGTCCCCTGATAGGTCAGAAGAAAACTACTACAATACAGGTGGACGAAACCCGTCTATGGACCACAGCGAGGTGGACGACATCCGCCTGCCTGCCGTCGCGTCGGAACAGTTGGGTCGGGGGCGACCGGCATGAGAGACGACATGCCGGCACACCTCAGACGCCGGCTCGTACATCTCGCTGCCAGGGCTATCGAACAGGGGGCAGGCCCGCCCGACAGGCTCGCTGCGCTGTTTCGGGCCGATGTTGGACACACCGACAGTGAGGTGGTCTACGAGGAGAACAAACTCGAACTCCGTCGCTACGAGCCCCCGGAGAAACGCCACGAGGCGCCAATCTGTCTCGTTTACGCCCTGGTCAATCGGCCCTACATTCTGGATTTACAACCCGACAGAAGCGTCATCGGACAGTTGCTTGCGGACGGTTTCGAGGTGTATCTCGTCGACTGGGGCGAACCCTCCGGCCTGGACACGTCGCTCGGGTTGGAGGATTATATCTGTCGCTATCTCGATAACTGTATCTCGGCTGTCACCGACCGTTCGACTACGGAGGACGTACATCTGCTTGGCTACTGTATGGGCGGGAGTCTAGCGCTCATGTACACCGCGCGGTTCCAGCAGCGGGTGCGGACCCTCTCGCTGATGGCGACGCCAATCGTCTTCGACGACACTGGCGGCCTCCTGGAGCGGTGGGCGCGGTTTTACGACCCCGAGACAGTCGCCAAAACCTACGGGAACGTCCCTGCCGAGTTGCTCGCCGCCCAGTTCGCGATGATGGAGCCCGTCGAGAACCTGCTCACGAAGTACGTCCGGTTTTTCGAGCGCCTCGACGACGAGGCGTTCGTCGAGATGTTCGCACGCATGGAGCGCTGGACATGGGACGGTGTCGACGTTGCCGGACGCGTGTTCACGCAGTTCGTCGACGACGTCTACCGGAACAACGACCTCATCGACGGTCAGATAACCCTCGCCGGAGAGCGGGTTGACCCCGCCGATGTCGAGGTACCCCTGCTCCAGATTGTCGGCGAATACGACCATATCGTCCCGCCGGCCTCCAGCAAACCGCTCAACGAGGTTGTCGGAAGCGAGGACGAGCGTCTGATATCGTTCTCAGCGGGTCACATCGGCATCTCCGTCTCCGAGCGGGCACACGAACAGCTCTGGCCGGAGGTCTGTTCCTGGCTCGCACAGCGGGATGTTTCCCAGCCTGAAACGGGGGGGTAACCCCTTATCACTGGGCCGCGCAGTGACACAGCGATGGGAGAGTCAACGCTTCCGACAGGGTCGAACGCCTACTTCTATCTCGGCGTCGGCGTTGTCGTACTGACGGGAGGTTTCTTTCTGGGAACTACCGGCGAGTACACGATTGGATCCGGTCCCCTGTGGTTCGACCCGGTCGTGGCAGCGGTAGCTGGCGCAGGATGGTTGATATTGATTGCGCTCGCGGCGCTGTACCAGTCGGCGCGGGAGTGACGATGGCACTGTGGCCCCGGGCTGGAGGGGAGCTTTCTTCACCGCACGGGGAGAGAAGCCTGCATGGAGACGAAATCAGTACTGCTGGTCGATACGTTCGCCGACGAGCCACTGGGCGGGGTTCCGGTACCCGTGGTCACCGACGGCGCGACACCGGACCAGCTTCAGACTGTCGCCGCCGAATTCGGTGCCAGCGGCGCGGTGTCGCTGGGAGAGGGGTTCCGCTACGTCGAGCGTGTGCCCGCCAACAACGTCGTCGAAGCCGCTGTCGCGGGACTGACTGCCGGGCACGACCGTAACCGGGCCGACCTCGGCGACCAGATGAGCGTCCTCGGGTCCGACGGGGCTGAACGGTCCTACCCCGTCGAACACGAGACCGGAGACGTACACGTCGAGGTTCCGAGTCAGAGCGTTGACTCAGTTTCTGTTTCGTTCGACCGGCTCGCCGCGGTGCTCGGTGTCGAGGC
Source organism: Halovenus aranensis (assembly GCF_900100385.1). GTDB lineage: Archaea > Halobacteriota > Halobacteria > Halobacteriales > Haloarculaceae > Halovenus > Halovenus aranensis. The sequence goes on along the minus strand of NZ_FNFC01000004.1, from coordinate 135,677 downwards.
CGCGGGCCTGGAAAACGTCGGTCGAGAACTGCCGGTCTCCCGGTCGACGGCATTTGGCGGGACACTGTTCGTCCCGGTCGGGTTCCTCGACGACCTGAGCAACTGCGCGCCCAACCGGGACGCGCTAGCGGCAGTCTTGACCGAAACAGACACAGCGCGAGTCTTCGCGTTTACCTTCGATACCGTCTCGCGGCGGGCCGACCTGCACGCCCGCGTCTTCGACCCGAGCGTCGAAGGGTGTGAGCGCCCCGCAAGTGGCGTCGCAACCGCGGGCTGTGGACAGTATCTCGAACAGCACGACGCCTTCGAAGGCGGACGTGAGACAGTTTCTGTCGAATGCGGACGGTTCATCGACCGGCCAGCGACCGTCGAGACGACACTCCTCGCGCCGGTACAGGTCGGCGGACACGGACTCACTGCGCTCGAAACGACACTCTCGCTGCCGGAAGACGACGGCGACGACATCATCGAAGTCTAACCCGGCCTGAATTGCACCGTCCAGAAGCTTCATTACAATACCTGAAGTTGCATCACATACGCCATGGCTGTACTCTGGCTGGACGACATCGGGGGCGATGACCTCGATACCGTCGGTGGGAAAGCCGCTTCGCTTGGGGAGATGTGGGCCGCAGACTTGCCCGTTCCGCCGGCCTTTGTCGTCCCGACCGCGACGTACCGCTCGTTTATCGAGGAAACTGGTATCGACGAGGAACTGTTCGACATCGTCGACCTGCGGGCCGACGACCCCGACCTCGGGGATGCCGCCGAGGCCGCACAGGAACTCATCACGGAGACCTCGATGCCCGAGAGTATCGAGGAGGAGATTCTCGATGCCTTCGACACAATCGGGTCAGACGCTTCCGTCGCAGTTCGCTCGTCTGCGACGCTCGAGGACCTCGACGACGCCTCTTTCGCCGGCCAACAGGAGACGTTCCTGAACGTCACACGAGAGCGCGTCGTCGACTGTGTTCGAGAATGCTGGGCCTCACTGTTCACTCATCGGGCGCTGTATTACCGCAGTGAGCAGGGTTTCAACCACCACGAGGTCGATATCGCTGTCGTCGTCCAGCGGATGGTCGATGCCGACAAAAGCGGCGTCATGTTCACGAGCAACCCTTCGACGGGTGCGCCTGAAATCACCATCGAGTCCGCGTGGGGGTTGGGTGAGGCCGTCGTCTCTGGTTCTGTCACGCCCGACAACTACGTTATCGACAGGGCGACCGGCGAACTGAAAGCAACGACTATCGCCGAGAAGAAGACCATGCTCGTCCGCGACGACGAAACCGGCGAGACTGTCGAGCGAGAAGTCCCCGACGATAAGCGTAATCGGCGGGTACTCTCGGATGAGGAACTCACAGAGCTTCACGAAACCGGCGAAATGATAGAGGACTACTACGGCCAGCCACAGGACGTGGAGTGGGCTATCTACGACGGCGACGTCTACCTCCTCCAGTCTCGCCCTATCACGACAATCGACGGGAGCGAATCGACGGCCGTACAGGGAGGCGTCTCCGACGGTGGGACAGCAGACGACAGCAGCGACACTGAGGGTGGCGAGGTAATCCTGAGCGGCCTTGGCGCGACGCCCGGTTCGGCGTCGGGCAACAGCAAAATCGTCCGCAAGCTCGACCAGCTCGACAAAGTAGAGGAGGGTGACATTATCCTCACGGAGATGACGACGCCGGACATGGTGCCCGCGATGAAACGCGCCGCGGGCATCGTCACCGACGAGGGCGGCACGACCTCACACGCGGCTATCGTCTCGCGCGAGCTCGGCGTGCCTGCGGTGGTTGGTACGGAGACCGGCACCGAGGAACTCGAGGACGGACAGCTCATCACTGTCGACGGCGACAAGGGCACGATTACTGCCGGTGCTGTGACGGGAACCCACAACGACGAAGAAGACGCTGTCGAGCAAATGCGCCCGGATACGCCGGTCAAGCCGATGACCGCAACCGAGGTGAAGGTAAACGTCTCCATCTCGTCGGCGGCCGAGCGCGCGGCCGCGACCGGGGCAGACGGGGTCGGGCTACTTCGCGTCGAGCACATGATCCTCTCGCTCGGCAAGACACCCGAGCAGTTCATCGAAGACAACAGCACGGGCGAGTACATCGAGGCCCTCGTCGACGGCGTTCGGACCGTCGCCGACGAGTTCTACCCGCGACCGGTGCGGGTCCGAACGCTCGACGCGCCGACCGACGAGTTCCGACAGCTCGAAGGCGGCGAATCCGAGCCTGTCGAACACAATCCGATGCTCGGCTACCGCGGGATTCGGCGCAGTCTCGACACACCAGAGACGTTCAAACACGAACTCGATGCCTTCCGGAAGCTGTACGAACTCGGCTACGACAACGTCGAACTCATGCTTCCACTGGTCAACGACGCCGAGGACGTGCTTCGAGCGAAACGCCTCATGGAGGAGGTCGGCATCGATACCAACAAGCGGACCTGGGGGGCAATGATAGAGACGCCGGCCGCCGCCCTCTCTGTCGAGGGCATCGCGGAGGCCGGAGTCGACTTCGTTAGCTTCGGCACGAACGACCTCGTCCAGTACACGCTCGCCATCGACCGCAACAACGAGCGGGTTGCCGACCGCTACGACGCGATGCACCCCGCGGTCCTCGACCTCATCGCTCGCACCATCGAAGTCTGTCGCGAACACGACGTAGACACGAGCATCTGTGGGCAGGCAGGCTCGGACCCGGAGATGGTCCGCTATCTCGTCGAGGAGGGAATTACCTCAATCAGTGCGAACATCGACGCGGTCCGGGACGTACAACACGAGGTCAAACGCGTCGAACAGCGCCTGCTGCTCGAATCCGTTCGCTGAAGACCACAGAAGATAAACCGGCACCGCTCGAATGAATTGCCATGCAGCAGGCACAGCAGGCGGGTCTCGACGGGATGCAGCCCCAAGATTTCGACCGTGTGCTCACGTCGATGTGTACCGAACCCCACCCGGCGGCCCGCGAGGCTGCCGAGCGCTTTCTAGCGACGAATCCCGGCGACCCCGGCACCTATCAGACCGTCGCCAACCTCGAAGACCGGGCGGTCGAGTTGCTGGGGGCCGTCACCGGCCTGGACGAGCCTGCCGGCTACATCACCAGCGGCGGCACCGAGGCGAACATTCAGGCGGTCCGCATCGCCCGCAACCGTGCCGAGACGGACGACCCCAACGTCGTCGCACCCAAAAGCGCCCACTTCAGCTTCCGGAAAGCCGCCGAGTTGTTGGGCGTCGAACTCCGGACTGCACCCACCACGGACCACCGTGCGAACGTCGACGCGATGAACGAACTCGTCGACGAGGACACCGTCGCGCTCGTCGGTGTCGCAGGTTCGACGGAGTACGGCGTCGTCGACCCGATTCCAGAAATCGCCGAACTCGCGACCGACGCCGGCGCGCTCTGTCACGTCGACGCCGCCTGGGGTGGCTTCTATCTCCCGTTCACCGACTTCGAGTGGCAGTTCGACCACGCCGAGATTGACACGCTGACTATCGACCCACACAAGGTGGGTCAGGCTGCCGTTCCCTCGGGCGGGCTGCTCGCCCGCTCTGAGTCGGTCTTTGACCCGCTCGCCATCGATACGCCATATCTGGAAACGACCTCTCAGGTCACGCTTACCGGCACCCGGAGCGGGGCCGGCGTCGCCAGTGCCGTCGCCGCGATGGAGGCGCTCTGGCCCGAGGGGTACCGCGAGCAGTACCGCGTCTCGATGGACAACGCGGAGTGGCTGGCCGACCAGCTTCGCGCCCGCGGTCACGACGTGTTCGGGCCTGTCCTGCCACTCGTGACGGCCGACCTCTCGGTCCCGATGACCGACGAACTCCGGAGCCGTGGCTGGCGCGTTTCGAAAACCGGTAGCGACGAAATGCGTATCGTATGCATGCCCCACGTCACTCGCTCGATGTTGCGGTCGTTCGTTGCTGATTTGGACTGGTACTGACGCTGCCGACGCACTGTCGCCGCGAACTACCAGGACAGAAGCGAAAGCCCCTATAGACGTTCACACCGAGAGAGAGAGACGTGACGACGGTCGCCATTCTCACAGATGTACACATGCGCGAGGAGTATCGGTCGGCGGTGACCGAGACCCTGAAGACGATTCGCGTCAGGCTCGAACAGGAAGAGCCGGCACACGTCTTCGTGCTGGGCGACATCATTCAAGACAGCGACGATGCGGCCACCGACAGAAACCACGTCGCCCGCGTCGCCGACTTACTCGACGGACTTCCGGTCACCTATCTGCTCGGCAACCACGACACGGTCTCGCTCTCGCGCGAGGACATCGGCGAGATTCTGGGACAGACGGAGTTCCGTGGCCGTCTCGACACAGGAGAGACCCCATTTGTCTATCTGGATACACAGCGGCCCGACCATCGGGTCATCGGTAACGTCGGTACGGAACAACGCGAGTGGCTCACAAAAGCGCTAGAGCCAGGCGCTGTCGTCCTCCTGCATCATCCGGCCGGTCCTGCACCCATCGCAGACAACCACTGGTTCTGGGACGCGCCCGCACGAGCCTTTCTGAGCGACCAGCAGGCAGTACTCGACGTACTCTGTCCCGACGCGAGAGCGACGGTCAACGGACATATCCACCAGACATCGGCGGTCCAACACCGCGGCGTCCCCCACCTCTCGGTCAACGCCGTCAGTAAGGAACACCCAGACCGGCCGGTCACAGGGACGTGGGCGTTACTCGACCTCGACGGACCGCTGACCGCCGACCTGTTCGTCCGCGACAGCCACCAGCAGACAATTTCTCTCGAATGACGGTTCACGCCAGCGCGTCGAGCAGCGCTCCGGGGGAGTCGAGTTCGTAGTCCGGCACCGGCTCGGGGTCGTTCGTCTCACCGTTGGCTATCCAGGCCGCGTGCATCCCGACGTTACGAGCCCCAGCGATGTCTGCCTGCAGACTGTTGCCGACGTACATCGCTCGCTCCGGTGGCGTTTCGATTGCCGACAGTGCCAGCTCGAAGGGTTCTGGACTGGGCTTGGCAGGCGCGTCGTAGCCCGCGTGAACGACCGTCTCGAAACAGTCGACACCGAGGGACGCGAGTTTCTGGGACTGCATCTCCGGGTCGCCGTTGGTGACTGCCGCGAGAGGGTACGTCCCCGCAAGCGTTTCGAGTAGCTCCTGTGCGCCGTCGAGAAACCGCACGCGCGAGTGGTCACGCTCGGCGGCGTAGGCGGCGGCCACCTCGCGAGCCAGGTCCGGGTCGCGACCTTTCTCGCGTGCGATATCGACGAAACAGCGTTCGCGGTGGTCGTCGACCCCGTCACTGCTGTCCAGAAACGTCTCGTACCGCGAGACGTATTCCGAGGTCGAGAAAAATGGGTCGACGCCGGCGCGCTCGAAGGCGAGCGGGAGCAGGTCTGCAGTCGTCCGCTCGTACTCACAGATTGTGCCGTCGATATCGAAAACCACGGCTTCGACCGAATCTGTCATCGGGCGAGGGTAGGCGGAGTCCCCTGAAAAATGGACCGGGAGACGTCTCGGTCGAGTACTCTTATATAGCTGATTCTACAACTACAGGTGTCGATGCGCTATGCGACTGTCATCCTCGACCAGAACGAACGCGCGTTCCATCCAATAGCCCACGAACTCGACCGCGAACCCTCGATTCAGCGCAAAGCGATTCACTCCATCAAACTCGTCGACGACGATACGATAGCTCTGCTGGGCGAGATAGAGGGGGACCTCGACAGGTACCGCGAAATCATGCAGGACTCGCCCGTCGTCGAGGGGTTCACTGTCTCGGGGGACGAGTCTGGCTACGTCTACAGTCACTTCGAGGCCTCAGAACAGACACGCGAGATGCTCGAACACCGGGAAGCAGGCGATTTCATCATCGATATGCCAATCGAGTACACCGAAGACAGCGCCAGAAAAGTGACTGTTATCGGCACTGAGGAGTCACTCCTCGAAATGTCGGAGATGATTGGCGTCGGTGAGACCGATATCGAACTCGTCTCGATGGGGCCGTACTCGCCTGAATCACGGGGCGTGTTCGGCGACCTGACCGACCGACAACGCGAAGTGCTCGAAACTGCACTCCGCCTGGGGTACTACGAGAACCCCCGCGAGACCACACTCGACGAGATAGCGACCGAGCTTGATATCTCTGTCGGCACCGTCGGTCAACACGTTCGCTCCATCGAGTCAAAAGTATTCGAGAAGTACGTCCCCTGACCTTCTGCGTTGTCTCGGCCACGCTATCGGTCTGCCGTCTCGCCGCGTGATACGGTGTTCGAACGGTCTGGTGACGGGTGTGAACAACGGGCACCGGTATATGAACCCTACTCACATGTGGCACGTCAGTCCGATTGCTGTCGACCGTCACAGTATAGGTGATGACTACTTGCAGATTGTCGCTCGGTGTGTTTACCAGACGAACCGCGAGAACAGAGGTGTGTCAGCCGTGAGTCGACTCGATACTCTGGTCGGTACGGTTACCGGTCGGCCAAAGACAGTTATCGCCGTTCTGGTCGTCCTGATTGCCCTCGTCGGGACAGGCGCGGCGAACATCGAGAAGTCCCCGGAGATGGAACTGTTCTCTGAGGACCCACCGGAAGTCACCGCACAGGAGTACGTCCAGTCGGAGTTTACACCCCACGAGGGAAACACCACAGAACTGGTCGTGATGGTCCGCAACGAGTCGGGGAGTGTTCTCGACAGAGCGTCGTTGCTCGAATCGCTCCGGTACCAGCAGACGCTGCGGCAAAACGAGACGGTAAACGCCACGCTGCTGGACAGCGGTGCGATGTTCGGCATCGAGAATCTCGTCGCGACCGGGGCTATTCAGTCGGAACGCGGCGACACCACGGGGCCGCTGACACGCGATGCGTTGCCGCCGCTTTCAGCCCAGGTGACACAGCTCGAATCGATGACTGACGCCGAGGTACAGGCAGCAGTTACGGACCTCCTCGACCCGACGAGTGAGAGTGCCCTGACCGAGGCCGCACTCAGCTTGCTCCCACAGGACTACGAGCCGGGGTCGCCCGACGCCGATGGCCGAATCACCATCGTGACATACCGGACCGACGGCCTGGTGGTGTCGGTTCCGGAGCTATCGGAGGCAGTCAGAGAAGGACAGGTCGCGGCAGACGAACTCGCTGAGGACACCTCGCGTGACGAGTATCGCCTCTCTGGCTACGGGCTCTTACTGGTCGAGGAGCAGGCCTCAATTAGTGACAGTCTGCGCCTCGTCGGGCCGCTCGCGCTCCTGTTCGTCGTCGGGACGCTCGCGCTGGCGTACCGGGACCTGATAGATGTCGTGCTCGGACTCGTCGGCATCCTGCTCGTTTTGGTGTGGACCTTCGGCGTCATGGGGTGGCTCGGAATCAACTTCAACCTCATGATGATAGCGGTGCCGATACTGCTCATCGGCCTCTCTATCGACTACTCCATTCACGTCGTGATGCGCTACCGGGAGAACCGGGCGGGGAACGGCGTCACCGAACAGCGAGGCGCGTCGGTGGCCGAAGCCATGCACGAGACACTCGTCGGACTGGGGCCGGCGCTTGCCCTTGTCACCGTGACGGCGATGCTCGGATTCCTCTCGACTCGGGTGAGCGGCGTTCCGACACTCACCGACTTCGGAGTGGCGACGGCCGCTGGCATCGTCGGAGCACTCGTCGTCTTCGGGTCGCTCGTCCCCGCTTGCAAGGTCGTACTCGAAGAGTGGCTGGTCACGAGAGGCCACGAGCGCCGGCACAGAGCTGTCGGAACCACCGGGACAATGGGCGCTGGCTTGCGGCGGCTCGCCCGGGTCAGCTATCGGCGGCCTGTCGCAATCTTGGCCATCGTCTTGCTCGTCAGTTCTCTGGGTGCCGCCGGTGCGACACAGCTCGATACGAGCTTCTCGACCGACGACTACATCGCAGAGGATGCGCCAGACTGGACACAGGAACTGCCGGAGTCGCTGGCACCCGGCGACTACGAACTCAGAGAGACGCGTGACATCCTCTACAGCTCCTTCCAGTCACCGGGCCAGCGTGTCCATATTGTCAGCGAGACGGCCGTGACGCCGGCGACACTGGAACGCCTCGCAGCGGCGGAACAGGATGCTGCGACCCGTCCGGTGACAGTCGACGGGCCGACTGGTGAGCCAGCCGTCACCGGTCCCGTGGGAGCGATGCAGACCCTCGCAGCGAGTAACGAGCGGTTCCAGTCGACGCTTGCTGCATCGGATACGGACGACGACGGCGTCCCCGACCGTCATCTCGAAACTGTCCTCGATAGTTTCTACGAGGCGTCGCCCGACCGTGCCGACCAGTTGCTGGACAGGAGTGAGGGCGGCTACGAGGGCGCACAGGTCACAGTCGTCGTCGACGGTGCAGAAGACCCCTCAGTCGTCGCCGAACAGATGCGTGCAGTCGGAGACCTGACAGAGAGAAACGGGAGTGCAGTCACAGTGACCGGCGACGCAATCACCAACGAACTCGTCCAGCGGCAACTGGCGACGACGACTGTCGAGGGGCTGGCGGTCACGCTCGTGACCGTCTTCGCTGTCCTCGTGGTTACGTTCCGGTATGGACGGTCGTTGGGAAGTCTCGGTGCGCTGACGCTTGCGCCCGTCCTCTTCGGGCTCACGTGGATTCTCGGTGCCATGTACGTGGTCGACCTTCCATTCAGTTTCGCCACTGCGCTTATCGGGAGTATCGCTATCGGACTCGGCGTCGACTACGCCATCCACATGAGCGAACGGTTCGGTCACGAACTCGACAGCGACGGTGACGTGGAGCGCGCGCTCGAAGAGAGTGTCGTCGGGACTGGGGGTGCACTGCTTGGCAGTGCCGCAACCACGGCAGGCGGATTCGGCGTACTCGCGTTCGCCATTCTGCCTGTTATACAGCAGTTCGGGCTACTGATTGCACTTACGCTAGTCGCTGCGTTCCTAGCGAGTGTTCTCGCGTTGCCGAGCCTACTCGTTCTCTGGAGTCGCTGGGCCGGCTACCGGTAAGAAGGGCGGTTATCCGGTCGGCTGCTGTACGTCGAGTGAACCGGCCGGGACGAGCGCAGACACGCGGTCTGCGGTCATGGCGTCAACGAGTTCGTACGGGTCACCGTCGACGCGGAGGGCACCAAGCTGTGGGAGTTCTTCGGTCACTTCGATGCTCGTTTCGGCCGACAGAACGGTCTTCAGGTCTTCGATAGACTTCGCGATAATCTCCTGTTGTTGCTGTACGGCCTCCTGCTGGGTGAGGTTGCCTGACTGGAGCTCCTGTTGGAGGGCTGACAGCGCCTGCTGGTCTGGCTCTGCGACCATGCCGACCTCACGAGTGTCGCCGTCACCGGACTCGATACCGCTGTCGCCGTCGCTGCCGTCGTCGCCATCGGTACCGTCTTCGCTGTCGCTGCCGTCCTGTGAGTCGAGTATCCCAGAACAGCCGGCGAGGAGGGCTGCGCCGCCGGCACCGGCCGTCTGAATGAGTCGTCGTCGCTTCGTCAATGGGTCGTCCATCCGTGGTTATCGAACGTGACCAAGACGAAAAAGCATTGCCACACATTTTTTGCGGCTCTTGTTGCCCCTTCTTCGAACCGGCTGGCTTTTTACGGCGGCTACCCCACATTGTGGTATGAGTCAGGAGGACTTTCCCACGGACCAGCCAGCGGTGGTGACGGTAGGGTTGCCCTACGCGAACGGCGACCTCCACGTCGGCCACCTGCTTGGCTACATTACGGGGGATACGTACGCCCGTGGACTCCGGCGTCTCGGCCAACAGACAGCGTTCGTCTGTGGCTCTGACATGCACGGCACACCCGTCGCGGTCAACGCGGCAAAACAGGACCGGGAACCGGAAGCGCTGGCGATGGACCACCACGAACAGTACGAACAGCGGTTCCCGTCGTTCAACGTCGAGTTCGACAACTACGGCCATACCCACGACGAGACCAACACCGAACTCACCCAGGAGTTCGTCGAAACCTGGATTGAGCAGGACCACGTCGTCGAGAAGGAAATCGAAGTGGCCTTCGATACCGAGACCGACGACCCACTGCCCGACCGGTACGTCGAAGGGACCTGTCCGTACTGTGGCGAGAAGGCCCGGGGCGACGAGTGTGACGAGGGCTGTCAGCGCCACCTCGAACCGGGCGAAATCGAGGACCCGGTGAGTGTGACGACGGGCAACCCTGCCGAGTACCGCAAACAGCCACACAAGTTTCTGCGGCTTTCGGACTTCCAGGAGTACCTCCAAGAGTTCATCGACCGCCTGGAGGGGACCGAGAAGGCCCGCAATCAGCCACGGGAGTGGATTGAAGGCGAGTTACAGGACCTCTGTATCACCCGCGACATGGACTGGGGTGTCGACTACCCGGGCGAGGACCGCGAGGACCTCGTCCTCTACGTCTGGGTTGACGCGCCAATCGAGTACGTCGCCTCGACGAAACAGTACTCAGAGCAGGTCGGAACAGACGAGTTCGACTGGGAGGCCGCCTGGAAACTCGACGGCCAGACTCGTCCCGATACGTCGTGGACCGACGACTGGAGCCAGGACAACGGCGAAATCATCCACGTCATCGGGACCGACATCATTCAACACCACTGCGTCTACTGGCCGGCGATGCTCCGAGGCGCGGGCTTCAACGAACCTCGTGCAGTCATCGCGACCGGCTTCGTCGGTATCGACGGCAAGTCGCTCTCGACCTCGCGCAACCGGGCGGTCTGGGCCACGGAGTACCTCGACGCCGGTTTCGACCCGGACCTGTTGCGGTACTATCTCACCACTGGGTCAGGGGTCGAATCAGATATCGACTTCTCGTGGGACCGCTTTGCCGAGCGTGTCAACGGCGAACTCGTCGGCAACCTCGGGAACTTCTGTTATCGTGCGCTGCTCTTTGCCGAGCGCAACTACGACGGCACGCCCGATGCCGACCCCAGCGAGGAGGTCCGCGAGCGCATCGAGCAGGCCACCGAGACCTTCGAGCAGGCCGTCCGAGAGTACGACGTTCGCACGGTCGGCGAGGTGGCGCTCGACCTCGCGGACTTCGGCAACGAGTACATCCAGCGCAACGAGCCCTGGAATCTCATCGGCGACGACCCCGAGGCGGCGGCGGTCGTTATCAGGGACTGCGTCCAGCTTGCGAAAGCCTGTGCCGTCTTCATGCAGCCGGTGATGCCCGGCAAGGCGGCCGACCTCTGGGCGCAACTCGGCGAGGACGGCGACGTGGCCGACGCAGAGCTGTCGGCGGCGCTCGAACCGCCAGCGGCCGACTTCGACGAGCCGACTGAGCTGTTCACACAGGTCGAAGACGAGACAATCGAGGACCTCAACGAACAGCTCCGCGAGCGCGTCGAGACGGCCCAAGAGGAAACTGACGACCAAGACGACAGCGAAACAGCAACCATGACAGACATCGACCCAATCGAGGACGAGCGTATCGGATTCGAACAGTTCCAGGACATCGACATGCGAGTCGGCGAAATCGTCACTGCCGACCCAATCGAGGACTCCGACGACCTCGTCAGACTCGAAGTCGACATCGGGGTCGAGACGCGTCAGGTCGTCGCCGGCATCAAACAGTTACACGACGCCGACGACCTGCCAGAGACGCGCGTCGTCTTGCTGGCGAACATGGAGAAAGCGGAGCTATTCGGGGTCGAGTCGAACGGGATGGTACTGGCGGCCGGCGAGGAGGCAGACCTCCTGACGACCCACGAAGACGCCCCGCTCGGAACGCGCGTGCGCTGAGTGCGGACGGCTTTTAGCACTTGACACCATACGGCGACATATGGCTACACAGGACGACGAAGACGACGAGTGGCGGTTCTCGCTCGACGACCTCGATGACGGGGAGGTCAGCGAGACGGCGACCGACGCCTCGGGTGACGGTGACGGTAACATCGCGGGTACCCTGGAGACGCGCCAGCCGCTCGAACCGGGCGATATAGACCTCGAAAACGCCGTGTTCGTGGCTCTTGGCGTGCTCATCGTCGTCGGACTCATCTTGGGCGCAGTGCTCGGCTTCTGACGACCGACCGCAGTTACCGACACAGCGCTGATTTCTTCTGTTGTCGGATTACCCGCCCGGGAACGCAGGCCTCACTTCCGAAGAATAAGCGGCTCGATCGCGAGTGTACGCTTTGCGACCGTCAGGATACGGAGAAGGTACGATACGAACAGAAGAAAGGGAATAAGAGTGACAGTAAGTGCCCCTGCCACGACTAGCGTAATGTGCTCGACACCAAACAGCGTCCCGGGGAATGTTGCTGGCTCGACGACAGCAATCATGAGACTCGCAACGAGGATTGCGGGAAGTGCCGCGTAGAGAATCATCTTCGAGAGGTCGATAAGCTCCCACTGAAAGTACAGCGTTTTGACGTGTTCTCGCGCCGGACCGAACATCGACAGGGCGGTTTTAATGTCGTCCAGACGTTCGACATCTTCGTCACTGAGTTCCTCGGCGTACTCGCTCTGGAATCGCTCAATCCTGGCGATTTTCCACCCGTAATTGAAATCCAGTGCAGCAGAGAGCACACCGAAAGTGCTAAATTCAGTTCGTTTGAGCCGACTGCTCACTGTCTGTGCGTTTTCGATGACATCGCCGACGAACACGTCGACTTCGTCGTGAAGCTCGGTCGAGTGAGCGGTGTCGAGTTCTTCGCGGAGCTGATTGCTCCGGACTACTACGGCGTCAATCAGGGCCGCGAGAAATTGACCGGGGTTGGTAGGGCTCGGTTGGCCGGTGAGTTCCGCAGTGAAGCCTCGGAAGTCCATCGCGTTACTCATGCGCTCGCGCTGGTCTCCGAGGGGCCCTGTCTCCTGGGTCAACACGAGCTGGCCGATTGAGACGACGAGCGTCGTGCCGGTCAAAACGACGCTAATCATCGTCGTAAATATCGAGTCGATCATGTCACCGGACGTGAGTTGCCCCAAGAACAGCGAATCGAAGTGGGTGACGACAGCCACGAACGACACAAAGATTCCAACGGCCATCCCTGCGGCGAGGGCAACGCGATGGACTTGAAACAGGACAGCATATCTGAGGCGAGTGATGCCAATTCGATTATCCATCGTGTCGGACGGACTCGCATCTACCTCATCGCTCACGGGTTTTCACCCGCCGTTACTGGCCGTCGGAAGACGAGGTATTTGGTCCCGCCACCAACGTAATCGATGGTGTCTACAAACTCCCAGCCGTCGCTGCTGTACTCGTTCAATAGCGCCTCTGGGTCTTCGGCCTCCTTTTTAATCTCGTCACGTTCCGGCCGACACGTCTTGTACTCCCAGCGTGTCGGATGCGGGTCACTCATGGTATGGGCGATGCTCTCCTGCCGTCTAAACCTACCGACGGTGGCTGTATCAGCAGCCATCGGAGACAGACAACCGGCGTGGCTCTCGCGTCGTCGGGTGCTGGCGGAACATTGGTTCGGTGGTTGGGAGACGATACGCTGTCTCGCAATGCCGCCGACGCGTCTCAGAGAATCCGCTTGCCGAGTGCGCTCGCAGCGAGTTCACAGGCGAGTTCCGCGGTTCGGTTTTCCCGGTCGAGAATCGGATTCACTTCGACTACGTCCATCCCACAGAGCGAGTCGCCAGCTTTGTCCTGAACCATCTCCAGGGCAGCGTGAGACTCTCGGTAGGTGACACCGCCACGAACGGGTGTTCCCACTCCCGGGGCTTCGTCGGGGTCCAGAAAGTCCATATCAAGACTGACATAGAGATGGTCGGTGCCGGTCGTCGCCGCGTCGATTGCCTCCTCTGTCACAGCCGTGATGCCGCGCTGGTCGATTTCGGACATTGGATAGGCGTGAATGTCGCTGTCGCGGATGTAGGATGTCTCTCCGTCGTCGAGACTCCGGAGGCCGACCATCGCCACGTTCTTCTCGTCAACCTCGGGACAGTGTGCCCAGGGCTTGTCTGCAAACACGCCGCGTCCGAGAATTGCGGCCAGTGGCATCCCGTGGATGTTGCCACTCGGAGTAGTCTGTGGCGTGTTCAGGTCGCCGTGAGCGTCGAACCAGATGACGCCCGTCGATTCGCCGTCGGTGACGCCGTTCACTCCGCCGATAGCGATGGAGTGGTCGCCGCCGAGGACGAGCGGAAACCGACCCTCGTCCCGAACCGACGACACGCGCTTTGCGACGCGTTCACAGACGGTCTGGGTCTCTTCGGCGTATTTCGCTTTGCCACCGAGTTGTGTGCCGGCTTCGGCCTCACCTTCCTCGGGGTGTGGGACCGAGAGGTCGCCGCCGTCGACAATCGACCGCTCGATTGTCTCGAACTCTGCGTTTAACCCACCGTACCGAATCGCCGACGGACCCATGTCGACGCCTCGTCGGTCGGCACCAAGGTCCATCGGAACACCGAGTGTCTCGACTGTCCGTTCCATACCCAGTGGTTGCCGAGCCAGGAGAAAAGCATACAGGATTCACAGCCGCCACACCTCTCCTCGTCTTTTTAAACAGACCGCCGACTTTAATACCGGCAACGTCGAATCCTGAACCATGTCATCTATCGAGTTGACCCCGAGTCAGCAGACAATCTTACAGGAACTGGTCAATCTCTACAAGACGGCCGAAACGGCCGTCAAAGGCGAGGAGATTGCCGGCGAAGTCGACCGGAACCCCGGCACAGTACGCAACCAGATGCAGAGTCTCAAGGCGCTCCAACTCGTCGAAGGCGTCCCGGGTCCGAAAGGCGGCTACAAGCCGACGGCAAAGGCCTACGACGCGCTCGAAATACAGGACCTCGACCAGGCCGCCGACGTGCCACTAGCACACAACGGTGAGAACGTCGAGACGGCGAACGTCGACCAGATTGACCTCACAAGCGTCCACCACCCCGAGAAGTGCCGGGCAAATATCTCGCTTCAGGGGTCGCTCTCGGCGTTCTCCGAGGGCGATACCGTGACTGTCGGACCGACGCCGCTGTCACGGCTCGAAATCGTCGGGAAGATCGACGGCAAAGACGAGACCGACAACGCGCTCGTGTTGACAATCGACGATATGCGGGCGCCGGTCGCCCCGCAGACAGAGTAGCGGTTCAGAGAGTCCACAGCCGGACAGTCCAGAAATCCGACCAGGCGGATTCGAGCGCATCCTCGGGGTCACCCGTCGCGTCGACAGTTGCTGTCTCGTCTGCTTTCTCTTCGAAGTTCCCGAGTATTGACTGCTCACCGACGACGACCAGCCGGTCGGTCCCTCGCTCGTCGATAGCGGCACAACAACGGTCGATGTGGTCGTCTATCTGCTCGTCGCGCAGTCGCTCGAAGCGTGACTGTGAGAAGCCTCCCTTCGAGTGTTGGCTTTTGAGGGCGCTGTCGAATCCGTGGAATGCGGTCCGCTGGTCGCCGTCGTAGGTCCCCATCGCAAACAGGTCCGAGCGCACGAGCGCAAGCGTGTATCGCCCTTGCGGGCAGAGCCACTCGCGGTCGAGACGGAACGTCTGGCCCCATTCTGCGAAGGGCGCTGGTGACACCGGCGGACGCAGACAGACGTTCACCAGCCCTGCGTCGTCGGTGGCGACCAGACAGGGGGCCGCTCTGGAGACAAGTGCCGCACGGTCTCCCAGGGCCTGCCGTACCTCCACTGGCAGGTCGTGGCCGTCTTCGACAAACGCAGTGAGTGCGCCCTCGGCTCCCGTCTCGACTTTGGACAGCCTGTCGAGTATCTCGTCGAGACGCTCCCCCGAGAGCGTCGTCTCGCGACGCGGCGAGAGTGTGGTTTCGTTGTCCCGGAGGCGCTCGACCTGGTCTTCGAGCTGTGCAATCTTGTCTTCGAGCGTGTTGAGTCGTTGCTCTGCGTTCTGCTTGGCCGTGGTTGCCTCTGTGCGCCGCCGCTGCTCGGCCGACAGTTGCTCTTTGAGCCGGTCGCGCTCGTCTTCGAGTTCGGCGATACGCTCTTTGAGCTCAGTCCGGCCCAGCAGGTCGTCGAGCATCAACAGAGAACGAGACGCCCGAGGGTAAAAAGCCCCCGCTACGAGGGACGCTACTGGTAGGTCACGCCGTCGAACTCGGGCGTTGGCTGGTGGCTCGCCATACCGAGCAACCGCGCGGCGGTGTCGGCTTTTGCCAACAACACCTCACTCCACTTCGGTGGGTTTTGAACGGCGCGCTCGTCGAGCAACTCCTCGGGCACCACGAGCGTGTCCACCGGCACCTCGTCGCCGCCACGGACCGTGAAGTGTGTCGAGCCGAGCTTCATTACGAGGGGATTGTCGAGTCGAGTAATCCCGTCGTCGCCGTAGAGCTGTTCGTTCACAGACTCGTGTTGCTCTCGACACATTTTCACGGTGTCGTCGTTGCTCGGTTCGACGTACAGGCGGCCCAAGTAGTAGCCGCGTGAGAACTGCTCGAACATGCGATACGAACACACATTGCATAGTATCGTATATAAGTAGTTTGGCCAATCCTTATACCGAAGAAGAATCAATCCAGTCTGAACCGACCGACAGCGGCTGTCCAATATGCGGAGTTTCAAAAGACTCATTTAGATACGTCTAATATGCGTCCGGTGTGACGTGATTCGGACAATGCTGAGTGACGCAGGACTGGCCGGCGGTATACCCGTTCGAGACGGGAGCGTACAGACATGACATCGTTTCTCGATATCGTCGTCGTCGCCGCAATCGCACAGTTGACGGTCCTGCCGGGAGAGAAGGTACAACTGATTATCGCGGGCCTTTCGACGCGGTTTGCTCCCTCTCTCGTGGTCGCTGCGGCCGGAACGGCATTTGCCGGTTGGACGGCGCTCGAAATACTCTTCGGGGAGACAATTCAGCGGCTGCTTCCCGGGTTCGTCCTCGACGGCCTGACCGCGGCCCTGTTCCTCCTGTTTGCGGTGTTACTCATCCGGTCGATGCCAGAGAATTCGGTGACAGAGCGTGAGGTCTCGGAGACACAGATACGCGACATCGAGACCGACTTCGAGTTCTTCGGGTACACTGTTGGCGGGCAGGTCGGCGTCTTCCTCACTATCTTCGCGATGATGGCTGCCGGAGAGTTCGGCGATAAGACACAGCTAGTCACTATTAGCCTGGCCGCCCAGTTTGGGGCGACGCCCGCCATCTGGGTCGGCGAGATGATAGTCATCATCCCCGTGAGTCTGGTGAACGCGTATTTCTTCCATCGGTTTTCGGCCACGTTTGACCTCCGGAAGGCACACCTGTTTGGCGCAACGCTGTTTACCTTCTTCGGCCTGGATACGATTCTCGGTATGGTGACCGGACCGGAAGCCGTCTACGGGTACAACAGCCTCTGGGAAGCGGCCGTCGAACATCTCTCGAATGTCCTGCTTGCAGTTGCCTAACACAACGCAGAGCGACGAAACAGCCATGCTTTTTTAACTGCAAGTGGCGTACCCTACAAAAATGGACTCTGCGGAGTTTCTGGACCTGTTGGGAAACGAGAACCGGCGTCGTATTCTGCAGCTACTGGCACGAAAGCCCTGCTACGTGACCGAAATCAGCGAATTCCTCGGCGTGAGTCCGAAAGCAGTCATCGATCACCTCCGCAAGCTCGAAGAGGCGGGACTGGTCAACAGTCGAACCGACGACAGACGGCGTAAGTACTTCTCTATCAATCGACATATCCGGCTGGAAGTGACGGTTTCGCCCTACGAGTTCGGCACGAAAAGCGCCTACCCGGCCAGTTCTCGGCTCGACCTCACCACCTGTCGTCGCCTGAGTATCGATATCGACGAGACGGACCAGACGCCGACAGCGAACGGAGCAAAACAGGGCGAGCGTGCCAGCCACGGGACGACCCAACCCCCGGATGCAGGCGGTGAAGGCGAGACAGCAAGCAGTCGACCGGCCGACGGGGGCAAGTCGACCGGAGAGTTACGGGACCCCGACGAGCCGGCAGCCGACACGCAATCAGAGAGCAACATCGAGGGGACGAGCAACGACATTATCGAACTCACGGAACGGCTGCACGACCTGAAACAACTCGAGCGCGAACTCTCGCTGGCCCAGCGCTGGACCCAGGGCCGGATAACAGAGCTTCGTGACGCTCTTGGAAGTGCAATCGGGAACGGCGACCCGCGCCTGATTTCGGAGCTGTTGCTATCGCTGGCAAACGAGAGCAAGGAAGCCCAGCATCTCGGGCGCGAACTCGACGCTCCCGTTCCTGTCATCGAGGAGGTTCTCGAGGAGCTTGCGACAGCGGGAGTCGTCGATAGAGACGGCCACGAGTGGTATCTCGACGCCTGATCAGCGGCTATTGTCTGAGAAAAGATGGAGGGCCTCTCCCAGACGTGGGACAAATCGAACTCCACTGAGTTACGGTTAGACTTCGCGTGTGAGACCGTCTCGGAAATCCCGGCCGAAGTAGTGTCCGACAACGGCCGCGATTGCGCCACCAGCCAGTCCTGCACCCAGAAGTCCGGTCATCGAGCCGAACGTGATGACGAGCAGATTCCCGAGCAGTGCAGAGCCGCCCCCGACCACACCGCCCGCCACGAGGAGCTCGACATACCGACTTTCGGATGCGATAGCGCCGTAGACGAAGCCGGCGACACCGATACCGAGGATGTTGCCCAACAATCCGAGAAACGGAATCAAGCCGGAGAGGACGGTGAACACGAGCGTCACCACGAGTGCGACAACAAGCCCGCGGCTCGACAACACTGACCCGAGCGTCCGGTCGTAGAACGACCCGATGGTCCCGCGGGAGGTGTCGCTCTCGGCTGGCGGTTCCACTGGTTCGTCGAATCCGCCTGAAGAGTCGTCGAGACCTGTGCCAACGTCTACCGACAGGTCGACATCGTCGACATCGTCGGTCTGTTGGCGCTGACGTTCGCTCATGGTAGATGGCTAGAGTCCCCGTGGATTTGGTTCTTTGGCTCGTGTCGGTTCGGTGGTTCGTAATGGTTTTCTGAGCCACACACAAATACGAGAACATGAGCGGCGAACCCAGCGACGACGAACTCGAACAGATTCGAGAACAGAAGCGCAAACAGCTCAAAGAGCAGGCCGGCGAACCCGACGAGGAGGCAATCGAACAGAAACGCCAACAGCAGGAGGCACAGAAGAAGGCAATCCTACGCAAGAATCTGACTGACGGCGCACGCAAACGGCTCAACACGGTGAAGATGTCGAAGCCACAGATCGGCGAACAGGTCGAACAGCAGGTCATCGCGCTCGCCCAGAGCGGCCGCATCCAGGGCAAAATCGACGAGGAGAAGATGAAGGCACTCCTCAAGGAACTCACGCCCGACTCGAAGAGCTTCGACATCAAGCGCCGATAGGATGGACATCGGCGTCCTCTACAGCGGCGGCAAAGACTCGACGCTGGCGGCGCTCTTGCTGGAAGATTTTGGCGAGGTAACGCTCCTGTGCTGTACGTTCGGCCTGACTGATGACCACGAGCACGCACAGCGAGCAGGAGCCGCAGTCGACTTCCCCGTCCAGCGGGTCGACCTCGACGAGGATGTGGCCAGAACGGCCGTCGAGACGATGGTCGGGGACGGCTTCCCGCGCAACGGCATCCAGACGGTACACGAGCATGCGCTCGAACGCACGGCACAGCTTGCTTTCGACGCGATTGCCGATGGCACTCGCCGTGACGACCGTGTGCCGACGGTGCCTCGCTCACTCGCACAGAGCATCGAGGACCGCCACGGCGTTGCCCATCTCGCGCCGCTTGCAGGTATCGGCCGCGAGACTATCGACACGATGGTCGACTCTCACCTGCACGCACAGACTGGGCCGTCTGCAGAGGTGCCGAAGGGCGATTACGAGACGGAGCTACGGGCGCTTATCGCCGACGAGTACAGCCCCGAGCGCGTCGTCGAGATATTTCCCGAACACACCCAGTCACGGGTCACTGGTCGGAGAGAGTGACTACCAGGTTCGTCCCGGGAGCAACTCGACAGCCCGAGCGACGCGGTTTGCACCCTCGACCGGAATGATGACGCGCATCTGGTCGTTGTAATCGACGAGCATCTCCCGGCAGACGCCACACGGGGGAACGGTGCGAACCTCGTCTGCGTCGTGGTCGGGCATCGGGTAAGAGACCGCCACACAGGTCTGTACGTCGCCGTGACTGTAGCCGTCGGCGATAGCCGACCCGATAGCGACCGGCTCGGCACAGAGCGACGCCCGCCCGATGGATGCCGGGAGGCTGACGCCCTCGTAGACGCTGCCATCGGCGGTCCGGACGCCCGCGGCGACGATGTGTGCACCGTCGAGCAGTTCATCGTCGAAACTCTTCTCGTTCGTTTCGACGACCCGGTCGACGAGGTCGCGGTCCGTGTCAGTGAGCGGTGTCGTGTCCATGGAACCGGCGAGTTGGCGATTCGATAAGTGTCTTATGAGTCACGAGACGGTGCTTTCAAGCGCGCGCTTCTCGAAGGCGGTGACATGTACGACGGCATCAAGGGGTTCTCTGAGGTGTACCCCGAAGAAATGACGGC
Organism: Halovenus aranensis; assembly: GCF_900100385.1. GTDB lineage: Archaea > Halobacteriota > Halobacteria > Halobacteriales > Haloarculaceae > Halovenus > Halovenus aranensis. The sequence continues at coordinate 115,315 of NZ_FNFC01000004.1, read as the reverse complement.
CTACCGGGAGGTCATCGACACGGTCGAGGACACCGCCCGGGGGTACGGATTTCGCGAGATAGAGACGCCGGCCATGGAGCCGGCAGAGATGTACATCGAGAAAAGCGGCGAAGAGATTGTCGAAGAGCTGTACGCCTTCGAGGACAAGGGCGGCCGCCACGTCGCGCTTACGCCTGAACTGACGCCGACAGTCGCCCGCATGGTCGCCGGGCGCAGTCAGGAACTCGCGAAACCAATCAAGTGGTTCTCGACGCGTCCGTTCTGGCGCTACGAGGAACCCCAGCAGGGGCGGTTCCGGGAGTTCTACCAGACGAACGTCGACATCTTCGGTGCGTCGGACCCGGCGGCCGACGCAGAGATTCTGGCCTTCGGCGCGGACACGCTCACTGGGCTGGGTCTCACTGCCGATGACTTCGAGTTTCGTGTCTCTCACCGGGATATTCTCGGCGAACTACTCCGGTCGTTCGACGGCGATGTCGACGTGCGGGCGGCGATTCGAGCCGTGGATAAATCCGAGAAGGTCGACCGCCACGAGTACCTCCGGCTGCTCGAAGACGCCGGCCTCGACGGAGACCAGGCCGAAACCTTCGTCGACCTGCTCGCAGCGGGCAACGACGACCTAGGCGAACTCGTCGCGTTCACCGACAGCGTCGAGTCTGCCGTCGAGAACCTGCAGGCAGTCCTCTCGGCAGCCGACGACTACGGCGTCCGAGAGTACTGTGACGTGTCGCTCGAAACCGCCCGGGGACTTGATTACTACACCGGTGTCGTCTTCGAGTGTTTCGACGCGGAGGGAGAGATATCCCGGGCCATCTTCGGCGGCGGCCGGTACGACGACCTCATCGAGTCCTACGGTGGTCCGGAGATGCCGGCCGTCGGTGTCGCGCCGGGCGTGATGAACTCGACACTGCCCCTATTGCTCGAACGCGCGGGTGTCTGGCCCGCAGAGGAGTTTACGACCGATTACTACGTCTTGCAGGTCGGCGACACTCGGCCCGTCGCGGCAAAAGTTGCCCGCCAACTCCGTGAGCGGGGCCACATCGTCGAAGGAGACGTTGCGGGACGTGGATTCGGAGCACAACTCGACTACGCAGACAGTATCAACGCCGAGACCGTCGTCATCGTCGGCGAGCAAGACCTCGAAAACGACGAACTGACGCTGAAAGAAATGGCCTCGGGCGACCAGATTCAGGTCTCTGTCGAGGCATTCCCCGGCGAGTACGACCGTCCTACGCTCGCGGATTTCCGGAGCGAGTAAGCGACCTTCGACAGCGCGGTACTAGTTGCTCGTCAGTTCGGACACCGAATCGTTGATATCGGACACCATGGCCGCCTGTTCTTCGGTGCTGGCGACGATTTCTTCGACCGACCCCGAGACCGTGTCTGCCTTCTGGACAGTCTGGTCGACCATACTGGCGATTTCCTCGGCGCTCGCGGCCTGGTCGTCGGTGGCGTCGGCGACCTGTGTGATGCCCTCGGCGGTCTCAGCTACTGCCTCGACGATATCTTCGAATCGTTCCATCGCTTCCTGGACCTGGTCGACGCCGCTATCGACGCGGTCAGTCGTCTCCTGAAGGTTCGAGACAGTCCGGGCGGCCTCTGACCGGATGTCGGTGACCATCTCTTCGATGTCGTTTGCGTGTTGCTGTGACTCTTCGGCGAGTGACTTGACCTCGTCTGCGACGACGGCAAACCCTTCGCCGGCCTCACCGGCGCGTGCTGCCTCGATGGAGGCGTTCAACGCGAGCATGTTGGTCTGCTCGGCGATGTCGTTGATGACTTCGACGACTTCGTCGATTTCCGCCATCCGCTCTTCCAGCGTGTCGACATCGCTCGCAACGTCGTGGGCAGAGGCGCCGACGGTCTCCATCGTGTTGACTGCCTGGCTGGCGGACTGGCTCCCCTGAGTAGCGAGCTGTTCCGCGCGCGTACTCGTCTGCTCGACCTGTTCTGCCGTCGAGGCAATCTCCTCGACAGTCGCACTCAGATTACTCACTTCAGAGGAAATTTGACCGACATCCTCGACCTGTTCGCTCGTGAGCCGGTCGATTTCCTGCGCGGAGTCGGCAACGTCGTCGGCCGCGCGGTCGAGTTCTGCCACGTCCACCTGTACCTCACCGATGAGTCCTTCAATCTGTGTGCCCATCTCCTCGACACCGTCGACGATGCGGAGGAACTCGTCTCCCAGAATCGTGTCTCGCCTGTCGAAGTCGACGGTAGCACCGAGGTTCCCCATCTCGTACTCCTGCATCGTGGCGATGACCGCGTCGAACAGCTCCTCTAGCTCTCGCTGGTGTCGGGCGGAGTCGGCAACGTCTTGGACGATTTCGATGACACCGACCAGTTCGCCGTTCTCGAAGACCGGTGCGGCGATGAACCAGATGTCCTGTCCCTGAAGTGTGCTCTTGTCTTCGTAGACGTTTTCGGAGTCGACGCTGAGCAGCGCGTACTCCTCGTCTGCGAGAGAGACACCGTCGTGGCGCTCGTGGGCGTCACGCGGCGATTCGAGGACACGTTCCGCGAGCGTCTTTCGAGCCTGGTCGTCGTAGAGGCGGTAGCCGAGGTCTCGTTCACCGAGTACCTGAGTCGCGGAGACGCCGAGCAGGTCTGCAATCTGGTCGTCCCAGGCGATTACTGTCCCCTCCGCGTCGAGGGCGAACGAAGGAAGATTGATGATGTCGAGCACTCGCTGAATGTCAAACGCTGCGGTCGATTCCGTCGAGACTGTTTCACTCATAATTGCTCCTCAATTTTCAGACTGGGTACAAAAACCCTGGCTGTCATTTCCAGTCACTCGGAATTTCCCTCCGTCCCCGGTCAGTCCCCTCGAGTCGAGCCCACCGATATTATATACCCCCAGGCCGCTACAGAGATATATGGACATCTCGGTAGTGGTCCCGACGCTCAACGCCCGCGACCAGCTGACGGGCTGTCTGGACGCACTCACCGACCACGCCCCCGGGGCAGAACTCATAGTCGTCAACGGCCCGTCCTCGGACGGAACGACGGGGATGGTCCGCGACAGAGACGATGTCGACGTGCTCGTCGAACTCGCGGACAGACGGATTGCCACGGCACGAAACGCGGGTATCGACCGGGCAAGCGGCGACGTTGTCGCCTTCGTCGACCACACGGCGGCAGTCACCGAGGGATGGCACGGGGCTATCGAGCGGGCCCTCGACTCGGCAGCGGTCGCCACCGGACCGACTGTCTCGCAGGCCGACGGTGACGACGGTGTCACGGGCCCCGAATCTCGAACCATCGCCGGCAGACACGTCTCCTATTTCAACCCCGGTAACGTCGCCTTCGACCGGGCTGTCCTCGACGAACTCGACGGATACGACGAGTATCTGGAAATCGGGGCGTCGCGCGACCTCGCTCACCGAATTGCGGGACGGTCATACGAGGTCGGATGGAGCGACGGGATGGAACTGCGCCGGACAGTCGGGACAGACGGCGGCGAACGTCGAACGGACTGGAGTTGGAAGTACCGCTCACTCGCGTACCGTCTCGTCAAAAACTACAGCGTCCGACCCACTGTTTTCAGGCGGCTCGTCTCGCACGCAGGTGGTGACTGTCTCACGGAGCTACAGGCGGTCAGTCGAGGCGATACCCGGCCCTCGGAGTGGCTGGGGACCGGCAAGAACGTGCTGGCAAACATGGCCGCAGGACTGAAAGAAGGGTTCGGGGCGCGTCGCCGTGACCGGACGAGCAGACGCAACCCCAGCGGTCGCTCGGCACGAACCGACCGCGCGGTCGCTATCTACGACTGGCGTTAAGGTGCCAGCGAGTCGATAACGCGTGCGGCGTTTTTCGAGAATACCTTCCGCATCGCGTCCTCGGGCACGTCCAGCGTGAGAATCTCCATCACCGCGACGTTCGGGTGCGCGGCGGGTGCACCGCTGCCAAAGAGCACTCTATCCGGGTGTTCCATCACTGCCCGCTCCAGTGGGTCCCGGAGCCTGACGAAACTGGTATCGACATAACAGGTGTCGTGACTGTCGAGCAGGTCGATAGTCCGGTTTGTCAGCTCCTCATCCAGCGCGTAGCCGCCACAGTGTGCGATAATGAGCGGGAAATCGTACGTCAACAGCGTTTCCTCGATTGTCTCGGGCGGGAAACCGTTCCCGCCGTAGGTGATGACAGGACGGTCGACCGCTTCGAGTGCCTCCAGTACCTCGGCATCGGGGAGACCATCCGCGACCGGGTCGATAACAAATCCCCCAAAGCGACCCTCATACGCGTATTTCTCGATCTCGTCGGGAGACGTGTGGTGGTCGCCGCGCGACCGGGCGACGTTACGGAGCCGCGACCCGGTTCCAGTCCCCGGCTCGCGAACGCCGTTGATACGAGCGACCGCCGTGAGCGGTCTGTCGACAGCGACCCGCGCAGCAGCGTTGTTCACCCGGAGATAGCCGTTCTCACGAGTCTCTGGCAGTGCAAGCGACTCCACGATACCCGCCTGGTGCATCTCGCGTTCTATCTGCTCTGGGTCACCCATCCCCCGTGGTCGACGGCTCTCGTCGGGCTCAAGCGCCACGTGAACGTCCACGACGCGGAACCCGTGCTCCAGCTCCAGCATCTACTCCACCCGTCGGACCGGCACCACCTAATTTGCTTCGCCTCTGTCGAGGTCTCGGGGCATGTGAGCGGCTCTCGCGGGACCATCCGAGTAGCAACATTTATATAGAACTGCAAACGACCTTTTAACTGAGGTAATACACAATGTCACAGTCTGAACAGCGACGCATGGGCGGACAGCCGATGTTTATTCTCAGTGAAGATACGGAACGGACACGCGGTGACGACGCACAGTCGTCGAACATCGCAGCGGGCAAGGCCGTGAGCGAAGCCGTACGGACGACGCTCGGCCCTCGCGGGATGGATAAGATGCTCGTCTCTGACGACGGCGACGTCGTCATCACGAACGACGGAGCGACCATCCTCGACGAGATGGATATCGAACAGCCTGCGGCGCAGATGCTCGTCGAGGTCGCCGAAACACAGGAAGACGAAGTCGGCGACGGGACGACCACTGCCTCGATTCTCGCCGGCGAGTTGCTCAAGGAAGCAGAGTCGCTTCTCGACGACGAGGTGCACCCGACGACTATCGTCGAGGGGTACCACGAGGCCGCCGAGCTGGCACTGGAAGCAATCGAGGAGGAGGTCGTCGAGACCGACCTCGACAGAGACCAGCTCATCAAGGTCGCCGAGTCGAGCATGACCGGCAAGGGCACCGGCGGCGTCACCGCCGAGGACCTCGCCCAGACGGTCGTCGACACCATCGACTACGTCGAAGGTGAAGACGGCGTCGACCGCGACAACATCAGCATCCACACACAGGTCGGGTCCTCCTCCAGCGCGACGGAACTCATCGAGGGCGTCATCGTCGACGAGGGTCCCGGTGCCGATGGGATGCCCCGCACCGTCGAGGACGCGACTGTCGCCATCCTCGACGACGACCTCGAGATTCAGGAGAGCAACATCGACGCCGAGTACCAGGTCTCGAACGTCGACCAGCTCAACGCCGCTATCGAGGCAGAGAACGACCAGCTCCAGTCCTACGCAGAGGACCTGGCCGCGACCGGTGCCGATGTCGTCTTCATCACCGGCGATGTCGACGACCGCGTCACCACGTCGCTTGCCGACGAGGGGCTGCTGACGTTCGACAGCATTAGCTCCGACGACACCGAGTCGGTCTCTGCTGCCACCGGTGCTTCCCGCGTCGGCTCTATCGACACGCTCGAAGACGACGACCTCGGCCACGCAGACACCGTCAGCGTCGAGAAGTTCGGCGACGACGACCTCGCCTTCATCGAGGGTGGCTCTGCCGCTCAGGCTGTGACAATCTTTGCCCGCGGCGGCACCGAGCACGTCGTCGACGAACTCGAACGCGCACTCTCGGACTCGCTGGATGTCGTCACCGCAGCAGTCGATGCTGGCGGTGTCGTCTACGGTGCCGGCGCGACCGAGATTGCCGTCGCTAACTACGTCCGCGAGGAGGCAGCCGGCGTCGAGGGCCGTCGCCAGCTGGCCGCCGAAGCCTTCGCCGATGCCGTCGACGTGCTGCCGCGCACGCTCGCCGAGAACACCGGTATGGACCCCATCGACGCGCTGGTCGACCTCCGCAGCGAACACGAAGCTGGCACGTTCGCCGGCATCATCGCCGCTGACGAGACCGGCGTCGTCGACGAACCCGTCGAGTACGGCATTCTTGACCCCGCCGCAGTCAAGCGGGAGGCCGTCCAGAGCGCCACCGAGGCCGCGACGATGATTATCCGCATCGACGACGTCATCGCCTCCGAGTAACGACAACCACGACCTCGATTTTATTTTCCGGGCGTCTACCGACAGCTCGATACTCGCGAGTGGTCCCGTAAATTCGCAATCTTATTGGCACCCCCCTCGTAAAGACCGCCGTGGAATACGTTTCCGAGGCGACGCAGAATCCGTTCGGGTTCTCACCGCCGTGTGACCGTGCAGTGTGTGGCTATGGGGACGTGAACGCCGATTTCCACGTCATCGGCGACCACCCTGGGGTCCACGGTGGCATCGACTCCGGCATCCCGTTTGCCGGCCAGCCGTGGTCTGACCGCTTTTTCGAGACGCTGTGTCAGGCGGGACTACTCCGGGACGCCGACCCGACCGCCGAGACAGTGGCCGACTCCCGGACGTTTCTCTCTTATCTCCACATGTGCGACCCGGGAGACGGCGAGCCAGACGCCGATTCGTACGCTCAAATGGAGCCGTTTTTCGACGCGGAGTTACGGGCGATTACCGCTCACGTACTTCTCCCTGTCGGCCCGACTGCAACCGCCCACGTCCTTCGGAACTACACGGCCCGGGTACCGTCAGACCCGCCAGCGATGGAGAAGCGCCACGCTGAGGAACTGCGCGGCTCGGGCTGGCTGATTATCCCAGTCAAAAGCCCAGACCGCTGGGACGACAGCGACGGCGACCGACTGGTGGCTCGAATCGGCGCCCTCGATGGTCCCGATTACGAGCAGATATCTGACCTCGGGCGGTTCATTCCCGGCAGTGACCCGTACCTCGTCAGGTGAGTTACGGCCCGACTCCACTGGTGTCCAGCCAGTTGTGGGCGACCGTGATGGCGTGGTCAGCGTGGAGTGGTTCGGGACCCAGCGAGAGTTTCCGGTCGCTGACCGCTTCGACGGCCTCGCTGTACTTCGATTCGAGGTCGACGTGGTTCGAGAGCACGAATGCCGGCTCCGCGGGCGCGTCTGCTTCGACGGCGGACGCTCCATCCTCGTGAAGCTGGACGATTGTCGATTCGTCAGCGACGCGTTCGAGGACAGCCTCGAAATCGAGCCGGGAGAGCGAGACGCCGGGCGAGGTCTCGACTGCCATGTGTCCGACTGCTTCGTCTCGCTGTTCGAGGGCGGTGCGTATCAGCGCCGCCGTCGAGCGCTCGTCGGGATTGAGCCGGCGGAGCTCGCTCCCCTCGAAGTGGACGGTGACCGTGTCGTCGAGCACCAGATGAGTCCGGACGTTCTCGCGGATGCCATGCGAGAGCAGAAACGAGGCCGTCACACAGCGGGCGAGCAAATCCATCCGGCCTGCACCGGGCAGCGCGTCCAAGTTGAACTCCGCAGTTGTCGGCGCGTTCTGGCCGACGACGATGAACTGACGCATACCCGAAGCTGGTGGCAATGAGGGTTTAGCTCCGTCGACTCGGCTCCAGTTTTTAGAGGGAGGCCGACGAGGGGGCTGTATGGACGGCGTCGATTACACGGACTACGACCGAGGGCGGTACTGCAACTACTGGGAACTCGACAGGACACTCCAGCGCGAGCTTGAGCGAATCTACCCCAACGACGAGTTCGGGTGGGCGACCTCTCGACTCCGGGAGTTCGGTGCTGTCGTCGGGCACACCATCGCCGAGAACGCCGACCACGCGGACGAACACGGCCCGGAACTCCGCACCTACGACCGAGAGGGAAACGTTCAGAACTACGTCGACTACCCGGCCTCGCTCAAGGAGACAGAGCGCCTGGCATACGAGGCCGGTGTCGTCGCCGACGCCTTCGAGGCACCGCCCGGACGGGTCGAACCACTCTCACACAGCCATTACTTCGGCATGCTGTATCTCCTGTCGTACGCCGAAACGTCGGGATTTGTCTGTCCGGCCGCGATGACCGCCGGGGTGGCCCACGTCCTCGAACTGTTCGACGACGGCGACCTCGAGGCGTACTACGAGGGGCTGACCAGCCGGGACCACGACGACCTCATCGAGGGTGCCATGTTTCTGACCGAAAAGCAGGGCGGCAGTGATGTGGGCGCAATCGAGACCACTGCCGAGTACGACGAGGAAAGCGACTGCTGGCGACTCACCGGGGAGAAGTGGTTCTGCTCGAACGTCGACGCCGAGGGCACACTCGCGCTGGCCCGGACGCCCGACGCGCCCGAGGGAACGGCGGGACTTTCGATGTTTCTGGTCCCACACGGCGACCCCGAGAGGGGCGCTCTGACGAAAGGTGACCGCGAGGCGTTCGACGGGAATCCACCCGCAGCGGTGCTCAACCGCCAGCGATACCGACGACTGAAAGATAAACTCGGGACGACAAACGTCCCAACCGGCGAGGTGGAGTTCGAGGGGACGAAGGCGTATCTCGTCGGCCAAAAGGAGCGTGGATTCGAGCAGATGGCCGAGATGCTCAACCTCGAACGACTCTCGAACGCAGTTGGTGCCTGCGGTATCATGGGGCGGGCGCTGTTGGAGAGCAAGATACACGCGGCCACCCGCGAGGCCTTCGGTCAGCCAATCGCGGAGTTTCCGCTGTTGCAAGCCGACTTGGTGGATATGGCCGTCGACCACGAGGCAGCGACCGTCTTTACCTTCGAGGCTGTCCGATACTTCTCAGAGCGCGAGCGTGCCCGGCGTGACGGCGAGGAGGCCGAAACCGCAGCCAAGATGATGCGGTTGCTGACCCCGGTCGCCAAGCTCCGGACCGCAAGGATGGCAATCGACACCGCCTCCTACGCGATGGAGATTCGCGGCGGTGACGGCTACGTCGAGGAGGCTGTGACCGAGCGACTCCTCAGAGACGCTCAGGTGTTACCAATCTGGGAGGGAACCGAAAACGTCCTCTCACTCGACGTGATTCGCGCCCTGGACCGCGAAGGCGCACACGAACCCTTTGCAGAGGTGGTTCAGGCCTATCTCGATACCGTCGACCATCCGACTCTCGCAGACGCCGCCGAGACCGTCGAGTCCGAATACCACGACCTGCTCAGTGCGATGGCCGACCTCGCGGGCAGAGACGAGGAGTACGCACAGCTTTCGGCGAAGCGCCTGGCGAACTACATCTTCGACGTGTTTACCGGTGCGCTGTTGCTCACCCAGGCACAGACAGAACTCGAAGCGGGCAACGGCCGTCTGGCGCTGGTAGCCCGGCGATTCGTCGAGCGCGAACTCGCCTCACACGATGCTCGTGGCATCACTGACGGCGAGCGATTCGCAGTTGAGCATTTTGACGTAATCGTCAAATTCGCGTCGGTGGGACCGGACACACCGGCCGAGGACGGCGACTAAGCTGATTTGCCGTCTGCGGGGACGATGACCAGTGGAACGTCCGCTCGTTCTGCGAGGCGTTCGGTGGTGCTACCGAGAAATATCTCTGAGAGTCCGTCGTCGCCGTGTTGGCCGGCGACGATTGCGTCTGCGCCGATATCTCGGGCGTAGTCGAGAACCGCCGAGACCGGTTTGCCCCGACGCACCTCGCCGTGGACCTCGATGTCGTGGTCGTCTGCCGTAGCGATATCCGCGACGACTGCTCTGGCGGCGTCTTCGAGTTCGTCGACTTCGGCGACACCGAACTGTATCGGATTCTGACTCTCGACGACAGTTAGGACGTGCACTGTCGAGCCGCCAGCCACAGCCAACTCGAAGGCGTGTTCGACCGCGGCGTGTGCGGCGTCGCTGCCGTCCGTGGCGACCAGCACTGTCTCGTACATACCTGCGTCTCCTCACGCCTGACATTTGTAGATACGGTCCGAAGTTTGCAAACGCTTATTCAGTCGACGCCGTTAGCTATCGGGAATGGCGGACGACGCGCTCGACACCGACGAGGTTGCCGCTATCTACGACGAGTTGCTGCAGACTTACAAGAAGCAGTGGGACCACCAGGGCCACCGGAGCCTCCACCTCGGCTACTACGACGACGACCACACCGAGCCCGGGAGCGCGGCGATGAACACGATGCGGATTCTCTCGAACGCCGCCGGCATCACCGAATCGGACACGGTGTTGAACATCGGCTGTGGCGCCGGCGAAGACTCGGTCTGGAACGCCCGTGCACACGGTGCGACAGTTATCGGTGTCAACATCTCCGAACAACAGCTCGAATTGGCCCGGGAAAACGCTCGTAACCACGATGTCGCGGAGCTGACCGACTTCCGATACGACGACTTTCACGAACTCTCGACGGTCGAGGACGACGCGGTCGACGTGGTCTGGGGACTCGAAGCGCTCTCACACTCTCACGACAGGGCAGTGGCGCTCGAACAGGCACGGCGTGTCCTCGAAGCCGGCGGTCGGGTCGCGTTTACCGATATCTTTCTGCGCCCGGGCGCCGGCTCGCTATCAGAGGACGACAAGCGCCAGTTGGCCCAGATAAACGACGCGCTCGGTATCCGAATCGGACCGATTTCGGCGTTTGACGAAACACTCGAATCGACCGGTTTCACCGAGGTGTCGATTCGGAATATGACCGATGGTATCCGGAAGTCGACCAAGCGCCGACAGCAGTTCTCGAAAGTCGCCGGTCCCGTCGGGAAAGTGCTCGACACGCTCGGCACGGTCTCCTCGACCCAGGTAGATGCGTTCGACGCACATTCGAGCATCCACGACTTCGTCGAACGCGGCGTCATCGGCTACTATCTCGCAACTGCGACGCTGTCGGCGTGAACGGCCTACCGGGCTGAGAGGAATCGGTCGCCGGCATGAAAGAGGAGCGCAGTTGTCCCGCCCCAGACGACGTGACCGACCAGCGAGGAGAGCGGAATGTTTGGCAGCGGGGCCGCTATCCCCACAAGGCGGAGCCAGAGCGGCATCACGAGCCCCGCGGCAACCACCCAGAGGCTGAGACCGAACACGATTCCGATGCCGAGACGCGAAGAGAGTTTCTCCCCGTACGGCGGTGGGACGACGACGAGAACGGCCGCGTAGAACAACACGAAAACGACGCTGTGGAACTCGTGTGTCAGCATCGCGACCACGAAGTTCTCGATGCCATAGAGCGCGCCGATGGCCTGGAAGTCGAACCCGACGAGGTCCATCGCTACACCCATCGTCACCGCCGCCACCAGCCCGACGGGGACGGCAAGAGCCGTGTGCGATGGCGTCACTCCCGTGGTCGATGGCTCCGTTGTTCCGGTTCCCTCGGCGACCCGAGGAAGCTGTACCGACACCGTCGTCCCGGCGTCACTCACCGTCGTCTCGATGGACCCCTCGAACCCTTCGACGAGGAGGCGAACGATGTTCAGTCCAAACCCGGTTGTCGGGTCGTCGAACTCGGCGATTTCACCGTGTTCGAGCAGTGCCTGCTGGGCCTCGGAGAGCCCCGGGCCGTTGTCGCTGACGTTGACTGTCACCGTCGTGCGTGACCGCTCGATTGAGACGGTTAGCTCTGGCGTCTCGGCGTCGCTGTAGTCGATAGCGTTCTCGAAGAGGTGCCGAAACACCTCCGCGAGCTGGGAGTTGGCTCGCACGTCGACCGACTCCGCCGGGGCCTCGAACGTGTAGGCCGCGCTGGGATTTGCCTGTTTGCTGTCTTCGAGTTCGGCCTCGACACACTCTCTCAGGTCGACTGTCCCGAGCGAGATATCGTCCGTGTCAGCAGTCTCAGAGAGATATTTCACGTTCTCGATGACTTGGACGATGTCGTCGGCTTGTCGACCGACGACCTCGATAGAGTCGTCACTGTGGCCGGTCTGAAGCACGTCTGCGTGGCCTTTGATTGCCATTGCCGAGTTGATGACTTTGTCGCGCAGGAGGCGATTTAGCACGACCAGTCGGTTGGTTTGCTGTGTCAGCGTCTCGCGCTGTCTGGCCGCCCGTGCTGCGTAGACGCCTGTGAGCGTGCCGCCGACAGAGCCGCCGATGAGGAAATTCGAGAGGTAGGTCTGGTCTTGGACCGCCATCGGGTCGCTCAGTACGTCCGGCTCGACGCCGACCACCGTCACGACGACAAGGGCACCCATCGCTCCGGTGCCGAGCAGACACCACCGAAGCGTCTTCCGAACGAGCAGTTCGTCGTACGCACCGACGGCCAGAATAACGCCAAAGGCAGTCAGCGAAAGTCCCAGAACAAGAGGTATCAGGCCAGTCAGGAGGAACTCGCGTGTCGTTTCGGTCGTCGCAAGCGTCACAGTAAACCGGGTGAGACCAAACCCGACGAGTGCGACCAGCAACCCACGCATCGAAACGCCGTACCAGCGCATCGCTGGATAGTGTCGTGCACACGATGAAAGGCTTTTGGGAGAGGTTTTGCCCGTCTGGGGCCTGTGTGAAAGGGAAACGACTTAATTCATCGACCGTGAGGCTTCCAGCAATGCGCGTCGTCATCATCGGAGCCGGTGAAGTCGGAACCGCCATCGCCGAAGACTTGGCTGATGAACACGACGTGGTCGTCGTCGAGAAAGACCCAGAGCGCGCCGAGGACCTGACATACCAGCTCGACGTGCTGACTCTCCAGGGCGACGGTACTTCGCTGGAGACACTGGAGACGGCCGACACAGGGTCTGCAGACCTGTTTATCGCTTGTACCGACGACGACCGAGCGAATCTCATCGCCTGTGGGACGGCGAAGACGCTGGGAACGCCGTTTACGATTGCACGGGCAAAAAGCATCGAGTACCTCCACACGTGGGAGCGCAATCGGTCGGCTTTCGGTGTCGACTTTCTGGTCTGTTCGGACTTGCTCACTGCCGAGGACATCGTTCGTGTCATCGGCCTGCCCGCAGCAGTCGATATCGACCAGTTCGCTGGCGGTCTCGTCCAGATGGCAGAGTTCGAAATTTCGGAGAGCAGTCCGGTCACCGGCCAGACCATTGCCGAGGCCGACCGGTTCGAATCGCTCACGTTTGCGGGGCTGTTCCGCGACGACGAGATACTCATCCCCAGCGGTGAGACACGTATCGAGGCTGGCGACAGGGCCGTCGTCATCGGTAGCCCCGAGAGCGTCCAGTCGTTCGCGCTCGATATCGCGCCCGAGACGACCCCCGGAGGCGCCGACGAAATAGTCATCGCGGGCGGGAGCGAAATCGGATACCACACCGCCCGCCTGCTCGAAGAACGCGGCTTCAGCCCGACGCTCGTCGAGGAAGACGAATCCCGTGCCCGCCACCTCTCCGAGGAGTTACCCGAGACGCTCGTCATGCAACACGATGCGACTGATACGGATTTCCTCGTCCGGGAACACCTCGACGAAGCCGACGTTCTGCTGGCGGCAAAAGACCCTGACGAGCAGAACTTGCTCGTCGCTGTCCTGGCAAAGCGACTCGGTATCAACCGCGTCGTCGCCGTCGTCGAGAATCTGGATTATGTCGACCTCTTCGAGGAAATTGGTATCGACGTTGCGGTCAACCCGCGAGAGGTCACCGCAGAAGAAATCATCCGCTTCAGCTTCGAGAGTGTCGCTGAGAACCTCTCTGTGCTCGAACACGACCAGGCCGAGGTGCTCGAATACGAACTCGACGACGACAGCGAGCTAGTCGGCACATCGATTCAGGAACTCGACGCCGAGACCGACTTCCCGCTCGTAGTCGGTGCGCTGACGCGCAACGGGGCATTCATTCCGCCACGGGGCGATACGGTACTCCAGGCGGGCGACCACATTGTCGTCTTCGTCGAGACCGAATTCGTTGGAGAACTTACCTGTCTCGCCTGAGCGGGTGCTGTTCTGAGTGGTGTATGCGCTTCGCGTCCTCTGGCAGTTCCAACCGAAGGACTCAAGCCACTCCCATGGGCAACCCAGGTAACGGCAGAGTCTCAGATGGTATGGCGAATTGACTGGCGGGCGAGTCTGGGTGTGCTGGGGACAGTACTCACTTACCTCGCGCTGACGATGCTCGTGCCGCTGGCTGTGGCAGTCGTGTATATGGAAGACATCTGGGTGTTCGTGGTCTCGATACTGCTTGTCGTTATTCTCGGTTTCGGCCTGAAACGACTGGACCCAGAGCCAGACCTCGGCCCACAGGAGGCGCTGTTGCTAGTCGCACTGGCCTGGATAGCCGCGCCGATTGTGGGGACGATTCCGTACCTGCTCGCTGGCTTTGGCACCGAGTCGACCGTCGGCCTGCAGACTAGTTCACTCGGTGCGGCCGTCGAGTCGTTCGTGAACGCTCTGTTCGAGTCAACCAGCGGCTTCACGACCACCGGGGCGACCGTTCTGGGGGAAATTAGCTTAGAACAACACTCCCACGCGGTGATGATGTGGCGACAGCTCACCCAGTGGCTCGGCGGAATGGGGATTATTGTGCTGATGATTGCGATTTTGCCGGAGGTAGCCGTCAACGGTGCCGAGCTGATGCGCTCGGAGGCACCCGGTCCGGACCTCCAGAAGCTCACGCCGAAAATCGCCGAAACGGCGCGTGCGCTGTGGATTATCTACTTTGGATTCACAGTTCTGCTCGTCGCTATCCTCTATGGCCTCCACCTGACGGGAACGGTCATCGACGCTGACCTCGCGCCGAATATGAACCTCTACAACGCGGTGGCCCACGCCTTTACCACGCTCCCGACAGGCGGATTCTCGCCACAGGCCGACAGTATTGCGGCCTTCTCGGCGCTCGTCCAGTGGGTTATCATCCCGTTCATGGTGGTGGCTGGTGTGAACTTCGCGCTGTTCTGGCACGTGTTCCGTGGCGAAGCTCGGGTGATGCTCGAGAACACCGAGTTCCGGACGTATGCCGGACTGCTCGCGGCGCTGTTTGCGGTCCTCGCTGTCTTGCTGTTCGGCGGTGCCGTCCCGAAGACCGACCCCGGCGGAGTGACGGAAGGCGTCACCGAGAACGCGCTGCGACAGGCCGCCTTCCAGATTGGGTCGTTGCTGAACTCGACGGGATACGCGACGGCGGATTTCGCACAGTGGGCTGAGGGCGGCACCGAGGCACAGCTCGTCTTGCTGTTCGCGATGTTCATCGGCGGCTCGGCCGGGTCGACCGGCGGTGGTATCAAAGTCATCAGATGGCTCGTGGTTTTCAAGGCGATTCGACGAGAACTGTACACCAGTGCCCACCCGGACGTTATCGAGCCGGTCCGACTCGGCGGCAACGTCGTCGACGAGGACACGATTCGCGGTATCATGGTGTTCACCATGTTGTACATCCTCCTCTTTGGGGTTGCCGCAGTATTCATTATGCTCGACTCGGCCCGTATTGGTGTCGACCTGACAGTGCTCGAAGCGATGAGTGCATCGCTGGCGACTATCGGCAACATCGGGCCGGGATTCGGCGATTTGGGGCCGTTCGGGAACTACCTGTTTTTCCCGGAGAGCTCGAAGCTTCTGATGACCGTACTGATGTGGTTCGGCAGGCTCGAAATCGTGCCCGTGCTGGCGCTGTTTGTCGCCGGACTGCGGGATTCAGGCCGGTGAGCCAGCACCCATCCAGTAACCTCTTTAATTCTACCCGGCGAACGTCGGCTATATGACTGGCTGGCGTCGCCGAATCGCGGGCGCGTTGCTCGGGGTGGTCGGGCTCGTCGTCGTCTACACCTTCATCTACCGATGGTCGATGATGACCTTCGAGGGCGTCGAGATAACCGTATTCGAATCCCTGCAAGTCGTCGTCGAAGCCTTCACGACGGCTGGATTCGGCGGCGACACACAACACTGGAACACGAACGCGATGAACGCCGTCGTCGTTGGGATGAACCTCACGGGGGTGTTGCTCGTCTTCCTGGCCCTTCCGCTGTTCGTGGTGCCATTGTTTCAGCAGGCACTCGAAGAGAGGCCACAGGAGTCGACCGACCTGACGGACCACGTCATCATCTGTTCGTACAACTCGCGGGAGGACGTGCTCCGCTCGGAACTCGAAGCGGCAGACGTTCCCCGCGTCGTCATCGAAAAGGACCCCGAAACGGTCCTCGAACTCAACAGCGACGGCATCGAGGCAATTCTGGGCGACCCCGAGTCGGAGGAAACCTTTCGGGCAGCGAACGTCGGCCAGGCTCGCGCGGTTGTCGCGGACGTCTCTGACGAGGAGAACGTCCCGGTTATCCTCACCGCCAGGGAACTCCACGAGGAGTTGGATATTATCAGCGTCGCCGAGAGCGCACAAGACGCAGTGTATCACCGGTACGCAGGAGCAGACAGGGTGATACGGCCGCGAGAGGCGCTCGGCCGAAGCCTGGCGAGGAAGGCTACCCTGTCGATAACACAGGAGCTACGCGAAACACTCGAACTTGGCGGCGACTTCGAGCTGTCGGAGCTACTGGTCAAACCCGGCAGCGAACTGGCCGGACAGACCGTCGCCGAATCGGGGCTGCGGGACACAATCGGCGCGACTGTTATCGGCATGTGGACAAACGGCGAGTTCATCCCGATTCCAGAGCCAGGCCGTCGAATCGACGGCAACTCTATCCTGCTCGTCGCCGGCAGCCACCAGCAACTCCAGCAGGTCAACAGCCGAACAATCGCGCCGAAAGCCTCTGGCGACGACCGAGTCGTCGTCGCCGGATACGGCGTCGTCGGACAGAGCGTCGTGGCCGAGCTCGAAGAGGCAGGCGTCTCGAACACGGTGGTCGACGCGGCCGACACCGAAGGCGTCGACATAGTCGGTGACGTAAACGACCCGGAAACGCTCCAGAAGGCCGACGTCGACGATGCCAAGTTCGTCGTGCTTGCCCTCGACGACGACACGACGACGATGTACTCGACGGTCGCGCTCGAACAGTTCGCCTCGGACCCCGAGGTCATCGCCCGCGCAAACGAGGTCGAGAACACGACCAAGCTCTATCGGGCCGGCGCGGAGTACGTCCTCGCGCTGTCTACGGTTACCGGCCGGATGCTCTCGTCGGTACTCATCGAGGAAGAGGAGGTGTTGAGCCCAGACCTGCAGTTCGAAATCATCCGCACCTCTGCCCCGAAACTCGAAGGCAGTAGCCTCGGGGAGACCGACATCGGCGACATCACGGGCGCGACCGTGGTGGCCGTCGAGCGTGGCGACGAGCTACTGACGAACATTGGACCAGAATACACCGCGATGCCCGAAGACACCCTCATTGTCGCCGGGAGTGACGACGCAGTCAACGAGTTCATCAGGCGGACGAAGTAACTGCACAGCTAGCTATCGGTACGTGCAGTCAGGAAACGAGACGATACCTCCGTCAGGCCCACTCCATGTAGCCACACTTGCCACAGTGGAGCCGGTCGCCGTGGTCCGCGAGGAAGGAGTCGCCACATCGCTGACACTGTTCGTGGTCGGTGCTGCCGTCGTCGTCGTACAGTTCGTAGTGTGCCATCTTATGCCTCCTCAGCGTCCGCCTCGGTCTCCTCGCTGTCGATTTTGTTCCGGTCGAGCATGTGGTCCTGTTCGACGTCGCGGGCCACGTCCGGGGACTCGTAAACCTTCGCCTGGCCCAGCGTCTTGCGCATCCCGAACTTGGTGTCGAGTTCGCGGACGACGACCTCTTTCGAGTCTTTGTTCATCTTTGCCGCCAGCGAGTCCCGAACCGAGAGCCGCTCTGGCGTGGCCTCTTCGTGGGTCATCTCGAAGTGAACGTCTTTCCTGTGCAACATCGGATTCTCGTCTTCGTCCAGTATCGTGATCTCCATAGTCTTACTTTACGTTGGCACTATTTCGCGTAAAAGGATTTCGAAGCGTCCGGGTGATTGCGACAGATGCCGTCGGGGCTGTTACTACGCGTTGTCACGGCTGTACAGCACCTGTGCATCCATCTGCATCACCGCCTCACCGTCTTGGTTGAGGGTCTCTATCTCTTGGGTCACCAGTCCGCGGGAGTCGTCCCACGGTTCCGTCTCGCCGAAGGTCAACCGGACCGACAGCGTGTCACCGGGCGTCACTGGTGTCCGCCACTGGAGGCTCTCAAGCCCTGGTGAGCCGAGCGTCTTCGCCTCGTTGAGGTACTCTTCGACCAGCATCCGCATCGTCATCGCGGCGGTGTGCCAGCCGCTCGCGATGACCGACTCGTAGCTGGCGTGGTGGTCGTCACCGAGGTGAAACGGCTGTGGGTCGTACTGCTCGGCGAACGAGCGAATCTCCTCGCGAGTCACCTCGTAGGAACCGAACTCCCGGGTTTCGCCTGGTGTCACGTCCTCGAACGTGTGCATAGACGTGCCATCGGTGTCCAGAAAAAAGTAGACACCGCTATGCGGTTAGCGTCGGTAGCGGGCGAACAGCGAGACCGTCAGTAGTGCCATCACCGCGCTGACGACGGCAAATCCGGCACCGTCGCCGTCCGCGTCACCGCTTTCTGTCGGCGTCATCGTGGCTGTAGCCGACTCCATCGGCGTCTCGGTCGCCGTTGGCTCTGGGGTCGTCGCTTCAGTTGCGGTCGCAGTTGGCGACGCAGTGGGCGTCGCCGTCGGTGTCGGTGTCGGCGTGGCGTCCAGCTCTGCCATCGCGTCTGGGTGGAACGCCTCGGCCATCTGCCGCAGCGGAATCACGTTACGGGGGCCGTGTTGGCTGATGTAGTTCGGATTGACACGGATAATCTGGTCTTCCTGCACCGCGGTCGACTCCTGGATTGCCGTCACGTCCGGAATCGGTGCGCCCTGCCGCAAGACGAGCCACTCGGGGTCGTTCGTTGCGACGACTTCCTCG
Source organism: Halovenus aranensis (assembly GCF_900100385.1). Classification (GTDB taxonomy): domain Archaea; phylum Halobacteriota; class Halobacteria; order Halobacteriales; family Haloarculaceae; genus Halovenus; species Halovenus aranensis. The sequence continues at coordinate 96,508 of NZ_FNFC01000004.1, read as the reverse complement.
CTAATCTGGAAGTAGCTCTCGCCGGCCTCGCTGGCGATGTTGTCGCCGCCGGCCATCGTGATGAGTTCGTTTTCGAGTGTCCCCTCACCGACCGTAAACGGGAACCCAAGGTCGTAGTAGACCGTGGGAGCCTCCTCGTCGGCGACGGCGTTTGCAATCTCGCTCATGCGCTGGCGTGTCTCCTCGACGGTCTCGGACGCGCCCTCACACTCGCCGACGAGCTGGCCGACCCGCTCGACCTCGCTCAGCATGTCCTCGACACCAGTCAACAGCGGTGACTGGTAGACCGTGAGGCCGGCATTACGGAGCTGTGTGACAGTGTCCTCAGAGATGATATCTGCCGCGATGACGAGGTCTGGTTCGAGGTTAACGACCTCTTCTGTGACGGGGAAGCCCCGCTCGTCGACGACGTTCGTCCGCTCCTCGCTCCCGTTGAGGTAGGAGGTGAACTGATTCACCGGCATCCCGACGACTTTGTCTTTGGCCCCAATCTCCCACATGTGCTGGGCGTTGTTCGGCGCGAGGACGACCACGTCCTCTGGCTCTTGTTCGACCGTGACCGTCTCACCCCCGCCGTCTTCGACCTCCTGTGGGAACTCACAGGATAGCTGTGTCGTTGTACTCGTCTCTGGTCCGCTATCTGCGGCGACGACGCCGCCGGCCAGTACCAGGCCTGCGACGACAGCCACCAACACAAACACATCTGTTCGATGCATATCTCGCCCTCGGTGTCTATGCAACAAATATTTATCTAAAGCAAATCCACTTGCGAGTAATGCGAGTCGCGACGCGAGCGGTCGTCTGGTCCGGTGGCCTGTTCGCACTGTTGTGCGCGACGATTCTGGTGAGTGCCGGTCTGGGTCCTGTCAGGGTCGACGTGCCGACGGTTGCACGCGCGACACTGAACACGGTTGCGGTCCCTGCAGGCCTCTCGGTCGGCCTCAGTGACGCCGCTCTGGCCGGTCTCTCGGTTCCGGTCCCCAGCGTCGACGTATCTTACACCGGCCTTTTCTCGTTCGACGTTCCCGAGACCGAACAGTTGATTGTGGGCCGCCTTCGGCTCCCGCGAATCGTTCTGGGAGCCGTCGTCGGCTTCGGCCTCTCGACGGCTGGGACCGTCATGCAGGGCTTTTTCAGGAATCCGATGGCCGACCCCTCGATAATCGGCGTCTCCTCGGGCGCAGCGGTCGGCGCGGTCGCAGTCATCGCCTTCTCGCTGTCGGCACCGCTCCAGGCCGCGGCGTTTGCCAGTGCGATCGTCACCGCCTTCGCCGTCTACGTCATCGCAACAGAGAACGGTCGAACGCCGGTGGCAACGCTGTTGCTCGCGGGGGTAGCTATCCAGACGTTCCTCGGCGCGGCCATTTCGTATATGCTCTTGCAGTCAGGCAACAGCATGGAGCAGGTCGTCGTCTGGCTCATGGGCCATCTGAGTAACAGCCAGTGGAGCGAAGTCGAGATAACGCTCCCGCTGACAGTACTCCTGTTCGTGGCACTGCTCGCCTACGCCCGAGACCTGAACGTGATGTTGCTCGGCGAGGAAGACGCACACGCGCTGGGTATCGATGTCGAGTGGACGAAACGGATACTGCTCGGCGGCTCGGCCGTGATTACGGCCGCCGGCGTTGCCGTCGCCGGCCCAATCGGCTTCGTCGGTCTGGTGGTCCCACACGTGATGCGTCTCATCGTCGGTCCCGACCACCGGATTCTCATCCCAACGAGCGCGCTCGCCGGCGCGACCTTCCTCGTGCTCGCTGACACAGTCGCTCGTGCCGGTCCAGCCGAGGTGCCGGTCGGTATCGTCACTGCTGCGGTCGGCGCGCCCTTCTTTCTCTTTTTGCTCCGGCAACGCGAGGTGCATTCTCTGTGATTCGCGTCGACAGCGCCGCCCGGACGTTCGGGGAGGTATCGGTGCTCGAAGATATCGACCTGCGCGTCGACCCCGGTGAGTTCGTCGCTCTGGTCGGTCCGAACGGTGCAGGCAAGACGACGCTGCTCAGGGTCATTAACGGCCTGCTCGACCCAGACGAGGGAGAGGTTACTCTCGACGGTGACCCACTGTCCGAGCTCTCCTCGCGCGCCGTCAGCCGTCGGCTGGCGACTGTGCCACAGGACACGCACGTCGGCTTCTCGTTCCGCGCAGAAGAGATAATCGAGATGGGTCGGACCCCACACCGGTCCCGTCTGGACTGGTCTGACGACGGTGACCCGGTCGAGGCGGCACTCGAACGGACGGAGACGACCCACCTCCGGGACCGCCGGGTCGACGACCTCAGTGGCGGCGAACGCCAGCGGGTCCTGCTCGCTCGCGCACTCGCCCAGGAACCGGACGCACTCCTGCTGGACGAGCCGACGGCGAGTCTCGATATCAACCATCAGGTGCGCGTGCTGAATCTCGTCGCGGACTTGGTCGAGGAAGGTCGGGCGGCACTCGCCGCGATTCACGACCTCGATTTGGCGGCCCGCTTCTGTGACAGGCTGGTGCTTTTGCACGACGGGACTATCGCCGCACAAGGACCACCTGAGACGGTGCTCCGAGACAGCCAACTGGCCGACGCATTCGAGACCGAGACCGCCGTGACTCGCAACCCTGTGACTGGCACTCCGACCGTCGCCGCGCTGTCGGACCGTCCCGACCGCGACAGCCACGTACACGTCGCTGGAGGCGGCGAGCCGGGAGTCGAGGCGGTGAGGTCACTTTGGAAGGCCGGGTTCGACGTGACCGCCGGCCCAGTCCCCGCAGGGGACGCGGTCGTCTCGCTGTGTGACCAGCTCTATATCGAGGTGACGACAGCCCCCGCGTTCCGACAGCCCGGCGAGGCACTCGATGATGCGCTAACAAACGCCCGAGCCGCAGAGGCGGTCGTCGTGACAGACGGCCCTGGGGGCCAGTTGGTTGCCGAAGCCACCGATAGCACGGTACAGGTACGTGCCGAGGGCCACGGCTCAGTCGCCGCGCGCGTCGACGGTGGCCGGGTGGACGACACCGCTGTGCCCGCGCTCGTGACAGCTGTTACCGAGCAACTAGACGGCGGTATCCGTTCCAACTCACCGGGAAAAAACGCACCGCATAAGTAGTTCCTCCCGAAGTAGCTAGCAATGGCTACTGGTGGGCTCTCGTCACGATTTTCGTCTCTCGTACCGTCTGGGCCGCCGACACCGACGGGATGGCTTTCGATGGCTGTCGTCGGTGTCTACGTGCTGGTCGTCGTGGGTGCAACGGCGTCACTCGCGGACGCCGCAGCAGCCTGTTCGACGTGGCCGGCCTGTAGCGGCGCTCTCACCGACCCGGCGGTCGCAGTCGCCCTCGGCCACCGGATACTCGCGGGTGTTGTCGGATTTATCGTGTTGATTGCGGGCGTCGCGATACTCAAATCAGGTGGTGACCGGCGCACGCGGGCGACGGCGGCACTCGCACTCATCTTGTACCCCGCCCAGGTCGCTGTCGGCGCGTTCATGGCGACATCGCCCTCGCTGGCGTTCGCGCCCGGACTACACCTGCTTGTCGGCATCGCTATCTTCGGCACACTGTTGCTCTCGCTGGCCTGGCATCTCGAATCCGAGACTGGCGACAGCGAGGCCGGTATCCCGACCGAGGACCTCGAACCGGCCCCGATCGAAGACGACGACACTTCCGAGGAGCCGGTGACACCGCTCACCCAGCGCTCCCTGAGTGTTCGCCTCCGGGAGCGGGCGTTCGCGTACTTCCGGCTGATGAAGCCACGGCTCATGTGGCTGCTCTCACTCGTCGCCGCCGCGGCGATAGCGCTGGCTGCCGCAAGCGGCTGGTCAGTTGACGTTCCGACTATCGTCTACACGCTCGGCGGTGGCGTTCTCTCTATCGGCGCGAGCGGGACGTTCAATCACGTGCTCGAACGCGACCGCGACAAGCGGATGTCGCGGACGAACGACCGGCCGCTGGCGACGCACCAGGTCCCCGAGCGCAACGCGCTCGCGTTCGGCTTCCTTCTGACAGGACTCTCTGTATTCGTCTTCCTGCAGACGAACGTGCTCGCGGCGGCGCTTGGCCTGGTCGCAATCCTGTTTTACAGCATCGTCTACACGCTCATCCTGAAACCAAATACAGTCCAGAACACGGTGCTTGGCGGCGCGGCGGGCTCGTTACCGGCGCTCATCGGCTGGACCGCCGTCACCGGCCGCATCGACGTAGCGGCGCTGTTGTTGGCTGGTCTCATCTTCGTTTGGACCCCCTCGCACTTCTATAACCTCGCGCTCGCCTACAGAGACGACTACGAGCGCGGCGGCTTCCCGATGATGCCGGTCGTCCGCGGCGAGACGACCACTCGCAAACACATCCTCTTCTGGCTTGGAGCGACCCTCGCCGTCGGGAGCATGCTCATCTGGGTGGCGGACCTGGGCTGGCTAACCGCTGCCACGACAGTTATCGTCGGCACTGTCTTCCTGGCGATGGTTGTCAGGCTCCACCGCGAGCAGACCGAGGCGGCCGCGTTCAAGGCCTTCCATGCCTCGAACGCCTATCTCGGACTGTTCCTCATCGCTATTGTTGTCGACGCGATGGCGCTGTAGCGTCGGCCCTGAACGGGAACACTTGTGTTGCAGGACACCGACTATGAGACATGAGTACGACAGACGTCTACGACGAGGCTGTTGCTTCCCTTGCGGCCCGCGAATACGAAACTGCGGGCGACCAATACGCACGCGCTGGGTGGCAGATACTCGCGGAGCCGCGACCAGAACGGGACCCCTTTGTGGCTGACTCAAAAGGCTGGGTCGGTAAAGGACTCGGCCATCTGGTGACGAGCGCGCTCTGTTATCGTGTCGCCGGTAACGCGATGCGGGCGACCGACCGCGCGACCGAAGCGCGCGCTGTCGCCACAGACTTCCGGGCAGTTCTCGACCATCCAGCCCAGCAGGCCTGTCTGCTGGAACTGGTCGCAGACGCCCACACGGCAGGAGACCTCGGCGAGACGGCAGACACATACGCCGAGGCAGTCGAGGCATACCGCGAGGCGGGACGAGCGACAGAGGACCCACAGTTCCGGTCGACAACGCCGCTGTTTCAGGCGGCGACGACAGTGCTCCAGCAGGTCGCCCGGAGCACGGCAAACGGCGAAATTCCGATAACGTGGGATGACCTCCACGGCGGTGACCCCTCGTCACCGGGCCAGTTTCTCGCACACAGGGCGAAGCTGAAGCGACAGCGCTTCCCGACGTTAGTCGAGTCGGCCGTCGACGACGGATATCTCGCCGCACCGCGTGGCACGACCGAGTACAACAACGCGACCTACACCTGTCCCGCCTGCGACGCGACGGATGTCAACTGGGTCGGCGATAGCGTCCTCTGTATGCGGTGTTCGACACCGATGGAGTCGTAACGAGACACAACATTGTTTGCTGTGCCGTGGCAACTGACGCCTGTCATGTCAGAGGTTACCATCGAGTACTGCGTTCCGTGTGGATTCAGAGACCGCGCGCTTGACGTTCAGGAAGCAATCCTCAACGCCGTCGAGGGAGAACTGGAGGAACTCTCACTGGTCATGGGTGACCACGGTGTCTTCACAGTACACGTCGACGGCGAGACGGTCTTCGACAAGGAAGACGACGAGTTCGACGTCGACGAAATTGCCCGGGACGTTCGTTCGGCCGTCTAACGCCAGACAATCGAATCACCTTTTGGCACCCGTACGAACGGTCAGATATGGCTGTCCTCGTCGCAGACGATGTCTCTCGGAGGTACGGCGACACTGTCGCCCTCGACGGCGTCTCTCTCGACGTATCAGAGGGGGAAATCTTCGGTCTGGTCGGCCCGAACGGGGCTGGAAAGACCACGCTCGTCCGGGCGCTGACCGGTACGACCGAGGTTGACGGGCACGTCGAGCTGTTTGGCACATCGCCACAGTCGGTAGATGGCGAGCGTATCGGTCTCCTCCCGCAGGATTTCGACCCGCCCGAGCGGCTCACGGCGCGAGAGTTGCTGGCGTATTTCGGCGGCCTCTACGACGACCCCGAGCCGGCAGATGCCTTGCTCGAAGCCGTCGGGATGGAAGCGAACGCAGACACCTACTACGAGAACCTTTCAGGGGGACAACAGCGCCGGACCTGCGTCGCCACGGCGCTGGTCAACGACCCAGAACTGCTCGTCGTCGACGAACCGACGACCGGTATCGACCCAGCGGGCCGGCGACAGCTCTGGCAGCTCCTCGAAGAGCTGGCCGCCGACGGGACGACTATCTTCATCACGACACACTATATGGAAGAGGCCGAAGAACTGGCTGACCGTGTCGGGCTGTTAGCTAACGGTGAACTCGTCGCTCTGGATACGCCGTCGGCACTCATCGAGACCTACGGCGGCGATAGCCTGCTGTATATCGACGGAGAGTTCGAGGACGACGTTACGGGACGGGTCGAGTATGAGTGTTCGCTCGCGGACGGGCAGCTCACACTCCGGAACGTCCCGCCGGAGGATATCGGCCGGATTGTCACAGAGGCTGAAGCGGCCGGCGCTACGGTGGATTCCCTGACCTGGACTGACCCCGACCTCGAAGACGTCTATCTCGAACTCACGGACCAGAACGTCACCGAGCGACGTTCCGTCGAGGCGGCGGCCGCGGAGGTGACGAGCCAATGAGTCGCACGAGCCGCATCACGGCGGCGACGCGAGCGGGCTGGCACAGCTTTCTCCGTCGGCGGACGGCCGTGTTTTTCACGTTCTTCTTCCCAGCAATAATTGTCGTTATCTTTGGCGTCCTCGTCCAGACCCAATCCGGCGGCGGCGGTCTCTTCGCCGAGCCGCCGAGCTGGTATATCGCCGGCTACATCGCGGTCGTCGTCCTCTTTACGCCCCTCTCGCGAGTGGGTAGTGAAGTGAGTCGCCAGCGCGACGGGAGCCAGTTCGAGAAACTCGCCACGACGCCGCTCAGGCGCTGGGAGTGGCTGCTCGCTCAGACCGTCGTCAACACCACTGTCATCGGGCTGGCGTCGTTCCTGTTGCTCGGCTTGCTCGTTGCCGGCACCAGCGCCTCGATTGTGCTGACGGCGGAGCTCTGGCTGGTCGTCCCCTTCGTCGTCGTTGGCACCGCACTGTTCTGTGCGGTCGGCGCGATGCTCGGGAGCTTCTCAGACTCACGTGACGGCGTTATCGCGGCCAGTAACGGGCTGGCGGTGCCGTTGTTGTTCCTCTCTGAGGCGTTCGTTTCGAGCGAGATGCTGCCGGGCTGGCTCCCGCTTGAACTGTCGCCGATGACCTATCTCACGCGCGGTCTCAGGGCCGTCACGTACGACGGAACAATGGAAGAGGGAGTTATTCTGGCACAATTCCCGGCGTCGAATCCGTATTTCGACCTGGGGGTTCTCTGTCTGTTCGCCGCAGTTTTGTTCGTGCTCGCGGCCAGGTCACTCCCCCAGACCGAGTAATCAGAAGGGAAACAGCGAGTCAGCGTCGGGGTCGCGCTCGATGAGTTCGATTTCGTGGCCGTCCGGGTCTTTCGTGAACGCGTAGAGGTCGTCACAGGACTCGGGGTCACGGTAGTCCGGGGCCTCGCGGGTCTGGAGTTTGTCCCAGTCCTCGGCGAGGTCGTCGACGCGGACACAGAGGTGCCCCCAGGCGTCGCCCATGGTGTAGCTCCGCCCGTCGTAGTTGTAGGTGAGTTCGAGCGCCATCGCCTCTTTCGCGGCGTCTTCGGGTCGCATGAAGTAGTTTGCAAAGGAGTCGGCCTCCCAGCGGCCGGTCTCGACGTACTCGAATTTTCGCGTCCAGTAGCCAAGCGCCTCGTCGGCGTCCTCGACGCGAATCATCGTGTGGTCGATGCTCCAGCGCGCGCCGAAGTCGCGCTCGACGATTTCGATTTCGTGGCCATCGGGGTCTTTGACGAATGCGTAGCCGGGGTTGTCTTCGGGCCGGCGGTAGTCCTCGACACCTCTGTCCATCAGTTCGTAGTAGGCGTCGTGGACGTCCTCGACGCGGACGGCGATGTGGCCCCAGGCGTCGCCCACCTCCAGGTCGTCCTCGCCCGCGTTGCTGGTGAGTTCGAGCATCGCCGCGTTCTCGTGCATCTCTTCGGGACCCATGTAAACGATGGTGAAGCCGTCGCCGTCGAACCGGTCTTTCTCCTCGTATTCGAGGTTCGAGGCGTACCAATCGACTGACGCTTCCAGGTCGCTGACGCGCATCATCGTGTGGTCGAGTACTCCACTCATACGCGGACGTGGGGACCGCCGAGAGATGAATGTTTGTCATCTCGGCTCGACTGCATCGGCGCGTTTACATAGACCCCACACGACCTGCGAGTATGCTGGTGACGCTTGAAGGTCTGGACGGGAGCGGCAAGACGACCTGTATCGAGGCCCTCAGGTCGGCCGCCTCTCTGCCCGACGATACCGTCTTCACGCGCGAGCCGACACATTCGTGGTACGGCGAAGCAGTCCGTCGGTCTATCGACGACGACGACGCCGACTCGCTGGCGGAGCTGTTTCTCTACACCGCTGACCACGCCGACCACGTGACGAACACCATCGAGCCGGCGCTGTCGGCTGGTACGCCCGTTGTCTCTGACCGCTACTCGGACTCTCGGTACGCCTACCAGGGCGCGACGTTGTCCGACCGCTTCGAGGACGCGATGGGCTTTGTCAGAGAGATTCACGAGCCCTGGACCCGCTCACCAGACGCGACACTCTATTTGGATATCGACCCCGAGACGGCCGCAGAGCGAAGCGGCGCAACCAACAAATTCGAGACCGTCAGCCACCTCGAAACAGTCCAGGAGAACTACGAACGACTCATCGCCGAGGAGCCAGAACGGTTCGTCCGCCTCGACGCCAGCAGGCCGGAGGCCGATGTCGCTGCGGATGTCGTCGATGCCGTCGAGACGCTGTTGTAGGTCAGGAGACCCCTGTTTCGAGGTCTTCGAGGAGCTTTCCGACGAACAGGCCGAGCCGCGGCGAGACCTCGTCGCCGTCGGTCGCTTCGACTGGCTGGGCGGCAAGCGTCTCCACGAACCGCCGGGAGTGAGTCATCGTGTGCATGATGTCGACCACGTCGACGATGAGTCCCTCGTCTGATGTGTCAAGTTCCGGGTGGCGCTGTGTCAGGTCCTGTGAGTACGTAATCTCCCAGGAATGACCGCCTACCACTGCGAGCGCCGCGTCGGTTTCCCCGACCTCGATGAGCCCGTCAGGAGAGCCGACGTAGATGGTGTCATCCTCGATAACCGTCTCGTAGCGGCTCATCTGTGTTGGTATTCGTCGGCTGGCGGTATCAAGCTAGTGACTACCCCTCGTAGGCCCGCCAGAGGTACAGTGACGCATACGAGCGATACGGTGCCCACTCCTGTGCCCGTTCGACCATCTCGCCGCGAGTCAGCTCCGGCCCGCAGACGATTTCCATTCCTCTGCGGATGCCCAGGTCTTCGACAGGGAAGACATCTGTCCGACCCAGCCCATAGAGCAAGAACATCTTCGCTGTCCAGGGACCGACGCCGCGTATCGTCGTCAGTTCATCTATTACGGCCTCGTCGTCGAGACCTTCGAACGACTCCAGGGTGTATTCCCGGTCTCTGAACGCCTCGGCGGCGGCCCTGGCGTACTCGGCTTTCGCACTCGACAGTCCGACGTCGGTGAGGCGGTCCGGCTTCGTGGCCGCAATCGCCTCGGGCGTCACCTCGAACTGCTCGAACAGGCGGTCGCGAACAGCATCGGCCGCATCTATCGACACCTGCTGGCGAAGCAACGAGACGACCAGCCGCTGATAGAGGTCGTCGGCGGGACTGATGGCGACTGTCCCGTGTTCGCGGATGTACGGTTCGAGTGTGTCGTCCGCTCGCAGCGCGGCAATCGCCTCGTCGGCGGTCGGGTCGTCGGTCATCGTCGGATAGTCAGGGACGGAACGAACTTGAGCGATTCGGGCCACATCAGCACGCACTTATCTGACCGGGACGGAGTGACCGGTATGCGAATCGCCGACCGGTATCAGGTCGAGGGCGGCAAAGAGCGGTACACGCTCGTCCCCGAGACTGTCGACGACCTCTGGCACATCTCGCACGTCATCGAGCCAGACGACCGCGTCGCCGGGGACACGACACGGCGCATCCAGCGCAACGACGACCAGCTACGGGACACTGGCGGCGAGCGCGAACACCTGTGGGTCGAACTCTGTGTCGACGACGTGGAGTTCGCCCGGTTTGCGAACCGTCTGCGCGTGAGCGGGGTCATCGAGGACTGTTCCCGGGAAGACCAGCTTGGCCTCCATCACACGGTCAACGTCGAGGAACACGACGAAATCGAAGTCGAGAAACACTGGAAGCCAGACCAGCGCGAGCGCATCGAGGAAGCCGTCGAGGCGACAGACAGCCCCGACGTAACCGTCGCAACCGTCGGCGAGGGTGAGGCTCACGTCCACACTGTCGAGCAGTTCGGGACAGAAGAGCGGGCCTCGATTACGGGGCCAACAGGTAAGGGAGACTACGCCCGGCCGCGAGCAGAGCTGTTCGAGGAGCTGACAGCAGTGTTGAAACGGATGGACGTCGACGCCGTTATCCTCGCAGGACCGGGCTTTACCAAGCAGGACGCGCTCGAACACATCGAGGAGAACGCACCGGCAGTCGCAGAAGCGGTCACGACTGTTGATACCAGCAGTGTCGGGGACCGGGGCGTCCACGAGGTACTCAAACGCGGTGCGGTCGAGGAGGTTCAACAACAGACACGCATCGCCGACGAGTCGGCCCTTATCGACGAGCTCATGGAACGCATCGCCGAGGGTAACAGGATTGCCTACGGCCCCAGCCAGGTCGCCGAGGCCGCCGAGTTCGGCGCAATCGAGGAACTGCTCGTCCTCGACTCTGACCTGCGGACCGAGCGGACCGGCGAGGGCGACTGGGAGATAGATGTCGACGCAGTCATCGAGACGACAGAGCAGAAAGGCGGCGACGTGACCGTCTTCTCCAGCGAGTTCGACCCCGGCCAGCAGCTCGCAAATCTCGGCGGTATCGCAGCACTGCTCCGATATCGCATCGAATAGCGGGCGAAACGGTTTTTTGTGTGGTCTCCGACATACGATATCAGGGAAGATACGGAGAAATAATGGGACAGGAAGATACAGCAGGCCGGCCCGACACCGAAGAAAAGACAATCAAGACTGCCGGGCAGATTGTCAAGTACAGTCGGGAAATCTACAACCTCGACTCCGTCGAGGAGGTGGCGATGATTACCCTCGAAGCGGTGCCACACGTCATCGAGGGATACCCATCTCCTGCAGTCGTCGAGATTCGCGGCGACGGGTTGCGGGTGCTCGAAAGCATGATTGCCGGTGTCGATACAGGCGACGACCCGGGCGTCCTCACAGAGCGTGCCTACGAAGACGAGCAGCTCATGCTCTGTGCGGGAGAAGACGTAGAAGTGGCCTACGACAGCGAGGCGATGACACGCCTCACCCCGGCGGAGGCGGGCAGTCACGACGGGAGCGTCACACTCGCCGCACCGACGGTGTACTCAGATGAAGTCGGTGACTCCGGTGCTGTGTTACTCGTCCAGTGGGACGGGCTGGAGACGGTCCAGAAACACCACGTCAAGCCGGTGGACTACTTGGCGGAACACGTCGCGACAGCTATCGTCAACATCCGCTCGCGCGAGCGACTCGAACGGGCGCGAAACGACCTCGCAAAGCGAAAGGAGATGATAGAGGTCTACGAGCGCCTGCTGCGACACGACCTCGGTAACGACCTGCAGGTCATCACCGGCTTCTCGGATGCGCTGGTCGACATCCTCGACGAGGGCGACCAGGCACAGGAGTACGCCGACAAGATTTTCAGCACCTCGAACAGCGCCGCCGAACTCATCGATACCGTTGGTGAGACGGTCCGGACCATTCGGGAGCAGGGCCAGGCGGAGCCGCGTGAAATCCGGCCGATTCTCACCGAGGTCGTCGACGACGTCGAGACAAAATACGGGTCGCTCTCGGTCGAGTACGACTCCGACGCCTTCGAATACAGAGCGTACGCGGGTGACCTCATCGACTCAGTTTTCACCAACATTCTCTCGAATGCGGCCGTTCATAACACCGGCCCAGTAACCGTCAGGCTCTACGCCGAGGAACCGACCCCGGATACGGTCGTCATCGGTATCGCAGACGATGGCACTGGCATCGCCACGGGGATGGTCGAAGACATCTTCGAGATGGGCAAAAAAGGGCCCGACAGCGATGGTACCGGATTCGGTCTCGGTCTCGCGAAGACGCTCGTCGAGTCCTACGGCGGCAGTATCACCGTCACAGAGAGCGACCGGGGCGGTGCCGACTTCCGTATCACGCTCGACCTCGCGTGACGGGTCAGGAGACGTCGACGGTCATGCCGTCCTCGGCGAACCTGACCGACCCGTCGTAGTGGTCACCGAGCGCCTCGAGCATCTCGTCGTGGTTTCCCTCGGTGTGTGGATAGAGATGTGTCAGGTAGACGCGGCCGAGTTCGCTGTCTGCTGACGCAAGCGTGCGCCCGAGCTGTGTCGGTGTCGGATGGTTCGAGACATCGACTTCGTCGGGAAACGAGCAGTCGTGGACGAGAAGCGCAGCGCCGTCGGCGAACTCGGCTAACTCCTCGAACGCCTCGCTGTCGGCGCTGAAGACGAAAGCGGGGCCATCACCGCGCTCGAAGCGGTATGCCAGACACGACATCGAGTGCCGGGTCCACATCGCCGACACGTCGAATCCGGCCACTGTCGTCGGTGTCTCTGCGGGTTCGAGTTCCCGAATCTGGAGGTCGAGACGGTCCTGCATGTACTCGTGAACGTCGAGCAACCCCGTCACCATCTCCTCGGTTCCGGGCGGCCCGACGATTTCTAGCCCCTCCTCGCCAGCGAGCCATCTGGCCTTTATCAGAACCAGCAGGTCTGAGACGTGGTCGAGGTGGTGGTGTGTCAGCAGCACCGTCTCGACGCCCTCGTACCCTACTTCGGTCGTCGCGAGCCCGTGCAAGACGCCGCTCCCACAGTCGACGAGCAGCGCCTCGTCGCCGTCTTCGAGTAGTAATCCAGTCTGGAGGCGCTGTCCAGTCGGCATCGCGCTCCCGGTGCCAAGAAACGTGAGTTTCATACCTAGACCGGTGGCCGGAGCCTACTTATTCGTGGGGAAGCTACGCGCCGGTTTTCAGGTCGGCGGCCGTTCGGACCCGCACGTCGGTCGGCTGTTTAACGAACTCGCCGGTCTCGGCCGCGATTATCTGGCCGACGCCGCGCTGTGCGGCGAGGTCGAGCAACCGCTGTGTGAGAGTCCCGTCGATGACGAGTGACGACGGCACGGTGTCAGCCGCCGCGAGTGCGTCGAAGGCCTCTTCAGCGTCGGCCTGCTCGACAGTATCGAACTCGTCGTCGAGGAATCTAATCGAATCTGTCTCGGCGTCGATGACAGCTTCGACGTGTCCGACAAGCGTTGTCGGCGCTGCTGGCTCTGCCTCGTCGGCAGTCTCTGTCTGTTCGGCAGTTGTCTCCGGGGATGGCTCGACATCCGGGGAGTCATCGGCCGCCTCGGCCGGTTCCTCTGCATCCGTGACAGTGGGTGTCTCAGCCGGCTGCTCGTCTGGGATGGCCTCGGTGTCTATGGCGGCATCCTCGATGACATCCGGCTCGGTCGCAGTCGGACCGAAAGCCTCACGCGCTGTCTGTCCGTCCGTCACCTGTTCGAGCGGGACCTTTCGCCGAAGTGCAGACTGGATAGCGGTTCTGCCGAGGTCTTCGACAGACTGGTCTGTGGGCGCGAACGCGACGTAGTCGAGTTGTCCCACCTGTTGGAGTTCACGGAGTATCAGGTCACCGCCGCGGTCGCCGTCGAGAAACGCCGTCGTATTTCGGTCGCGAGTCAACTCTGCTATCTCGGCCGGAATATCGGTCCCCTCGACCGCGATAGCGTTTCTGATTCCGTACTTGAGCAGGCGACGAACGTCCGCTCGCCCCTCGACGACGATGATGGCGTCACTGCTTGCAGCCCGCGGGCCGGCCGGCAACCCCCTGTACTCGGTTATCTCTTCGACGCGGGCCTGTTTTCGGACCTCCTGAACGATTTCGTCGCTCGTTACCGTGGTGTCCTCGAGGGTCGTGAGCAACTCCGTCGCCCGCTCGACGAGTTCGCGGCGCTTTGCCGCCCTGGCGTCTTCGATAGACGTGACGGTACACTCGGCCCGGCACGGACCGACGCGGTCCATGGTTTCGAGAGCGGCCGCCAGCACTGCCGTCTCGACTCTGTCGAGCCCGCTCGAAATCGTCACCTGGCCGACCGACCGGCCCCCTTCTGAATCGATATCGACGTCGATGCGGCCGAGCTTCGAGGACTCCTGTAGCTCTCGCAAATCGAGGTCGTCCCCGAGAAGTCCTTCTGTCTGGCCGAAAATTGCGCCGACGACATCACTTCGTTCGACCACCCCGCTCGTCCGTACTGTCGCGTGAATAAGGTATTTCGCTGAAGATTGCATGTGTGACCCCTCCTGTGAAGGAGAATGATGATGTTGATGCCATGAGAGGACTCATGGATACCTCGATTTACGACAGTGGCGGTCAAATACCTGATGGGTACGTCGTTTAAACTAGCAGTCTCGTCGACGGCCGAGAGAGCCGTTACCGGTCTCGGACCCGTCTGGCCGCCCGTCGCGCTGCGTCGATGTGTTTCTCGACTTCCGGCTGTTCGATGTCGTCGGTGCCAATCTCGTCGAGACGGTCGAGGAGGTCGTCGATGTCCTGGGCGAGGTCTTCCTGGCTCTGGCCGGCGTCTGCAAGTTCCGAGACGGTGGTCTTCGCGTCGTCGAGGGCCGACTCGACGTCACGTGCAGTCGACTTCTCGGTCGCCGCGCGGAGGTGGTCTTCGAGCGACGAGAGGAGGTGGTCTACTTCGTCCATCACCCATCCCCTTCCGGGTCGACAATGACGACCTCACCGTCGACCACGTCGACGTTGACCAGTGTTTTCACGTCGAACCCGTCGTCTTCGACCTTGTTCTCGCCGCCAACTTTCTTGATTACTGCCACGGTGTCGACGACCTCTGCACCGAGCCCCTCAAGTGCTGTCAGGAGCGCAGACAGCGTCCCGCCCGTCGAGAGTACGTCGTCTAACACGAGCACGCGGTCGCCTTCCGAGACGCGGTTGATGTACATCTCGTTTTCCGAGTAGCCGGTGACCTGCGAGATGGGGACCTCGCCTTCGAGGCCGTACTGCCGTTTGCGAACGACGACGAGCGGAATGTCAGTCGCGAGCGAGACTGCCGTCGAGATGTGGATGCCCATCGCCTCAGGGGCAATTATTTTGTCCACGTTGACGAGGTCGGCCTTGCGAACGATACGGACGACAATCTCGCGCAGAAGCCCCGGTTCTAGCATCGGAACGCCGTCGCTTACTGGATGGACGAAGTAATGGTAGCCGTCTTTCTCGATAATCGGCGCATCGAGCAACGAGTCACTGAGTTTGTCCATGTCTCCGGTAGGCCAACTGAGTCTAAAAAAGCTGTTGTTAAATAGCCAGACTCGTTCCGGGGTCGATACCGGCCCGGTATTCGCCGTTACTCCGGAATCCGGTCGATGATTGTCTCCTCGTCGACGACCAGGTTGTACGCCTGCTCGTCGTCGTTCCACAGGACGAGGACGTTCTCGATAAAAAGTGGCTCACCGTACGCGGCGGTCTGAAGGTCGGCGTTTAGCGCCGTCTCCTTCGTCAAGACGGCGAAGTGGTCGATTTTCTGGCTGCCGTCGCCGACAAGGAACAGCGGGTGGCCCCCCTCAGCGAGGTCGTGGCTCAGTTTGAGCACCAGACAATCGATGCGGTCGGTTACGTGGCGCTCTGTCTCGCCGAGTTTCGCCACCTGACTCCTGTCAGGACGCACGGCGACTGCCGACTCGCCGTCACGTCTCAGGAGAGAGTAAGCGTACTGAACGTCGGCGTTGACGAACTCGCCGGAGCCGGGCCGGTCTCGGTCGGGCGACCGCTCGTCCGGTGTGCGCTCGCCTTCGTCCAATTGGCGCTGGAAGCTGGGAACCGAAATCTCGGGGTGAGACCGGAACGACCAGGACTCGCCCTCTGGCGACTCGCCGGGCCACAGCCTGACTGTCGGGGCATACACTGTCGTGTCTGTCTCATCCTCGACTCGTCGCTCGACTTTCCTGAGCTGTATTGCGGTGTTTCTGTCCGCAGGGGCGAGCAGTGCCACCGTCCCGTCGGAGGCGAGCCACTCCAGCGCCGTCTGGACGGTTTCGCTCGGCTCTGCAAGCTCGGAGAGAACGTTTCCGAACAGAATCAGGTCGAAGCGTTCGTCGGCGTCGAAGGATTCGACCTGCTGTTCATGAACGGCTGTATGGAAGTTCTCGCCTGTCGTTTCGAGAAGTGGTCGAAGCACCGTAACGGCCTCGCTCGGCTCGACAGCGTGGTAGTCGACCAGCGACTCCGATGGCATGAACTCGTCCAGTCCGAGCGCGGGACCACCGACGCCGGCACCAATATCGAGGACGCGAAGATGTGTCGAGACGCGACCATCCTCGGCGAGGTCAGACAGGACGTACTGGACGGCGGCGAAATACGCCGGGAGGTGATAAATCGCGTATCCGAGTGCGGTCTCCTCGTCGTACGTGACGGGCGCACCAGAGAGATACCGCCGCTTGAAATCTCGTATCTTCGAGCGAAGTGTCGCGCCGGAGTCGCCGTCGGGCCAGCCTGCGCCGAACCGCTCGACCAGACAGTTCTCGACTGCCCGTGTCAGCGTGTCGGGAAGCGAGTCGACGCCGTGGAACGGAACCGACACCGGCTCGTCGTCGACCGGTTCGAACATGCCGTCGTCGCGCTCGACGAGGCCGAGTGACGGTGCCTGCTCGCGAAGCACCTGTTTCACCGCGGCGGGATGGGGCGTCCCCTCGACGTACTCGTAGATTTCTTCAGGGTCAACCGGGCGCACTCCTCGCAGGTACTTCGCGTTGTCTCTGACTGCCTCTCGTTGGTTTTCGTTCATCTTATCTGGTCGTACAGCTTCTCGAACGTCTCTCGGTCGGCATCTGCGATGCTTGCGGCCGCGTCTGCCACTTCGTCGGCTCCGTCGAACGCCGCCTGTATGTCGGCGTAGACGCGAGACTCGCCGCCCGTGACCTGCTCGACGAGTGAGTCCAGTTGCCGGGAGACCGTCGTCTGAAACCGGTCCGGGGCCGACTCCCCCGCGAGTGCGTAGGCCAGGATTGCAGCGTGTGCCTGGCTCTGTACCGTCTCCATCGCCTCGTCGTGTTCGGCGGCAGTCGTCTCGAACACCTCGTTGTCGCGCTCGGTGAGCCGGTCCCGGACGAACGCCACGGTCGGTCCGTCCGCGTCGACGACGACGGGGACGTTCCCGGGTTCGTTGTCCGGCGAGAAGAGCGGATGGAAGCTCGCCCGCTCGACGCCCGCGGCGTGTTGGGCCAGCGCGTCCACCGGCTCAGTCATGGTTCCAGTGAGGTCGATTGCGGCCGCCTGCGCCCGCGAGGCGTGTGCCGCGATAGCCGTCGCGGCCGCCGGTATCGGCACTGCGATACACACGAGGTCGTAGCTCTCGTCAGGTGTGGTGACGGCCCGCGTGCCCGTCGCAGATGCGGCCTGCTCTGCGGCCGCGGGGTCCTGGTCGTAGTAGCTGACGGTGCAAGACGCCGCCGACCCCGGCGGGCTCACTGACGCCGTTGGGTCTGTGAGTGTGGCACCGACCCACTGACCCATCGCACCGGCGCCGACGATGAGTGTCTCCATTATGCCGTGAATGGGTAGTTCGCGCAAAAAGGGGTTCGAATCCGTCTGGCGAGCGAAACTGGCTTGCTACCAACTTATAAATAGTGTCTCTCCGAACCACCGTCTGGAATGAGTTCGGAAGATTCGGCCGAGGGAAATGACTCCCCTGCGGCTCAGCCCTCCGAGAACGCACCCGAGGGTCGTCCGTCGACAGGCTCGCCGCGCCAGTTCCCGGTCGTACTGGTGGCGGCGGTCGCCGCCGTCCTCGCCGGCATCGTCGTCTTGACGCTGGTCTTCGGCGTTGCTGGCGGGTCGAGTGCCGACGGAACCGTCGCAGTCGTCTCGATTGAGGGGCCGATTGCAGAACCGATTGGTGAGAACTTAGAGAGCGAGCTCCGGGATATCCGGGCCAACGACTCCATCGACGCGGTGGTGCTGAAGATGAACACGCCCGGCGGCTCTCCACAGCCGACCGAACGAATGTACATGGCGATACAGCGCACCAGCAAGGAGATGCCTGTCATCGCAAGCGTCCAGGGGTTGAGTGCGTCCGCTGGGTATTACATGATGCTCCCCGCCGAGGACATCTACGTATTACCGTCGTCACAGGTTGGGAGTGTCGGACTCGCTGCCAGCGCACCGCGGCCACAGCCGCCAGTCCGCGGGCCGAGTGGCCCAGACAAGCGCGGTTCGAACGTCATTCAGGCCTGGGCTCGACAGGAGACGCTCGGTAACATCTTCATCGATACCGTCATGGAGCAACGCGGCGACCGCATCGAGCTCAGCCGCGCAGAGGTCTCGACTGCGAAGCTGTTTCTCGGCGTCAACAGCGTCGAAAACGGCTATGCCGACAAACTTGGCTCGCTCGACGACGCAATCGACGACGCTGCAGAGAGTGCGGGTCTCGACGAGTATCGTATCGCCGAGCGCAACGTCGGTGGACTCAACGTCCTCCCGATTTTCGCCCAGACCGAACACGGAATCGTCGCTATCTACGACGAGAATCCGTCGGTCGCGGACATCCGACCGGTCGATACTGCGATGGTGTACAAACCAGCAATCCCACACCTCAGCGAACTCGAAGCAGTCGCATCGCCAAGCCTCGATGATGTCGTTTCACAGGCGGTAAGTGACGAGAAAGAGGGTGAACAGCCATGAAAGCCAGAACCGCGGGCGTCCTGTCGTTCATCGTGGTGTTCGCTACCGTGGTGGCTGGCGGTGTGGTCGTCGGGTTCACCATTGGAGAAGATTCCGAGTCGAACGTCGCACCAGAGCACGTCGAGGTCGACAATCCGCAGTACGACGCTGACCGTCTGGGCAGTGACGGAACGCCCGGCACGGCGACTGTCGATATGGACAGTGACGCGACCGAGCGCAACGTCGTGGTCCATATGGGCGGAACCGCCACCAAGCGTTCGGTTACGCCGCTGGTGAATGCACTCGTGGGGAACGGCCACAACGTCACTGTCATCTCCAGTGGCTTCACGGGCGGACCGGGACCAGTCGCTGGCTTCTCCAATGTGGAGAGAGTTAGCCAGCGGACCACACAGGTCCGGGGTAGCCAGTCCGAACTGAGTTCGGCACTGGAAACTGCCCACGGGTTCATCAGCGTCGGTGTCAACACATACGAAGACGAGCAACTCGACGCAATCGGCGACTTCGTCGAGAGCGGCGGCAGAGTGGTGATGGCTGTCGACCCCGGTCAGGGGTTTGCGTTCAGCGGGGGTCTCTCTGAGGCGTACAGTACACTCGACGCATACACCGAGCCAGGCTACGTCTACAACCTCGAAGAGAACGACCTGAACTACCAGCGTATCTTTGCCGAACCCGGCGGTGATGCGATGCTGACTGCCGATGTCGAGAGAGTCGTCTTCGACAGCGCGACGCCGGTTCAGGCAGCGACCGTCGACGAGCGTCTTGCACCGATTGACGGAACCGAACTGTCGGTCACCAGAGCCGAGACCGAGAAACCGGTCCTTGTCCGCAACGGTAACGTCGCCCTCATCGGCGACACGCAGTTCATGACCCCGGAGAACACACTGCGTGCCGATAACGACGTGTTCGTGGGCAATATCGCCGAGTATCTGGTCGAGGCCGACCGGACCTTCGAGGAGTCACAGGCCGGTCCCTGATCGCCCTGCGGATACCGTCCAGCGTGGCGGCGCAACTGTACTGGGACGGAAGGCTTTTCGGGCGTGACCCAAAAACCGGTCGTATGGCCGAAGATACTGAGGAAAACGAAGTCAGTGAGGAACAGGGAGACGGCGAGGAAGAGGAGAAGTCCTTCCGAGAGCGCGTCGAGGAGATTCGAGAGCAGCGTGCCGAACGTGAGGACGAAGACGGAGAAGGGCGGCCCGAGCCACCCGAGGGAATGATGGGCGGCGGTGGCGGCATGGGCGGCAACCCCTTCGCACAGATGATGGGCGGCATGATGGGCGGCGGCCCGGGCGGCGGTGCAGGCGGTCCGATGGGCGGTGCTCCCGGCCGCGGCCAGGAATCCGGCGGTGACGACGAGGAGATGATTCGCGAGATTCGAAAGCTGCGCGACGAAGTACACGACGTGCGCCGCTCGCTGGACCGCATCGCGGACGCCCTTGAAGACTAACACGATAGCCCCGACCGGACACTCTGTCGTGGAAACAGTCGTGCTAAATTTTTGTGTAAGATGGACATCGTGGTGGATGTGACAGCCACGAATCAGCGGACTAAATCACTCTCAGGCAGGTAACCTTTTTATGGGCTGGCGCTGGCGGATACTTCTCGCGACACTCTGTGTCGAGGCTGTGGTAGTAGCTACGGTTCCCGTATACGGTGCAGGCTCGCTGGTAGCTGTTGCCGTCATCTACTGGCTCGACCTTGCATTCGTGACTGTCCGGGCGATAATGCGACACCTCGTCGAGGCTGAGACACCAGTCCTGCAACCACCCAGAGCGCTCCCACAGTTCCGGTTACTCGAGGACAAGCGCGGAACACTGACTGTTTCCGAGCGTCTGCCGCCCGTATATTTGCGGAGTCTGCCAACAGTGTTGTTCAGCACGAGCATACTGGCTGTTTCAGCCCTCAGCACGGCTGTTGTCCTCACTGTGAGCGCCCCGGCACGGTTCTGGACCGACCCGATGACGCCGCTCGTACTCGTGGGCGGTGGGGTCGCAACAGCGGCAAAATCGTGGCTGGTCTACACCGACAACAGTGTCAATGGCCGTGGCTCAGGGCTCGTCGCCACAAAGAGGCAACTGCTCGTGCTGTTGTACGCGCCATTGCTGTATCTCGTCACTGATATTACTACCGCCGCGCTCACAGAGCCAGAGATGAGAGAGGCGGTAGTCTCTCTTGTATTCGGGGTGGTCGTAGCTCGCCTCATCTACGCCGTGTACGTGTCACGTCCGCGCTCGGCCAAACCCGAGTTGTTCAGTCGAGTCAACGCTGTACTGCCGGACAGCCAACCCACGTCGGCGCCGACGCAACCGCTGGTACCGGAGGGAAAACCACTCGAAACCGCACAGCCGGTGTCAGGGTCGGCGCTCGCGGCAGGGGCTGTCAATGTCCTCACGACGGGGGGAGTCGTCGACGGACAGTTTAGTGATGCTGGCTTGCATCTCCGAGTGTACCTGCTGTTCGTGTTAGTCCCAGGAGCCCTCGCCGCTGTGACCGGCTCGGTCGGGTTCCAGATTCTACTCGTCGGTGTGGCCGTCTTCGCTGTTGTCGTCTGGCTGCTGGGTACGCTCCACATGGAGTTGGCGTTTGGCAAGATTGAGTATCGGTTCTACGAGTCGGCTATCATCGCATACGACAGGCGTCTCGATGAGCCACAGTGGTCGATTCCGTACGAGACTATCGAGGGCGTCGCCGTCAAAAGAGGGCTGTTTCACAGTCCAGCGTGGCTGGACGCCGGGAGTGTCACGCTCGAATTGACTGACGGCACAGTGCCGATGGTCGACGAGCAGGGCCGGGCATCGATTCTGTTTCTCTCCGAGCCCGAACGTATCAGCAAATGGGTGAGTTCTCACTCGCGTGATGTCCAACGCAGTTCCTGACGAGAGGAGAGACAAAGCCTGGTATGTATCGTCTGAGAGATACCAGTCGGAATATAGTTCGGCGAACAAGCGACCCGCCAGTATTCAGTAGTTGACCTGTCTGCTGCATACCGAGTACAGAACGGCTCGTGTCGGCTGTGTCTGAGATAGTACTCACGGGGTAGAGCACGTATCAACTGCTGGATGGGTGTGCTTTGAACTGGGAGCCAATTGTTCGGGGTTCACCGGTCTTTTTTATGAACGTCCTGTGTAACAAGTAACCACACAGGGAGCATTCAAATGAGCAAACAACAGGAGCCCGAGTGGCTGACACGAGAGCGGGCATACGACGACGAGTTAGAACGGTACGGAACGATTCCGGAGTTGTTCGAGCGAAGTGCCAAGCGACAACTCGACAGCGACGCACAGCTGTATAAAGGTGGTGTATACGACCGGTCACTGGTCGAGAGCGGTGTTCTTCCAGCCGCCTCTGACGACGAATTTGCGACGATTTCGTACCGGGAGATGCGCGATATCGTCAGGAACCTCGCAACCGGGTTCCGAGAGCTCGGCTTGGGGGCCGAAGACAGGGTCGGCCTCTTTTCGAACACGCGAATGGAGTGGGCGCAGGCTGACTTCGGATTGCTCGCTGCGGGTTGTGTTATCACGACAGTTTACACTGATTCTTCGCCACAACAGGTCGAGTACCTCCTCTCTGACCCCGAGGCTTCAGCAGTCGTCGTCGAAAACGAGCAGCTCCTCGACCGCTTCTTCGAGGTCGAGGAGAGTCTCGACCTGGAGACTATCGTTCTCATCGACGAACCGACCGAGAGCTACGACCGGGAGTCACTATACACGCTTGCGGATGTCCACGAGCTGGGAGCCGAGAACTTCGAGAAAGAGACCTACGACGAGTGGCTCGACGAGACACACCCTGAAGACCTCGCGAGCCTGATATACACCTCGGGGACAACAGGAAAGCCAAAGGGCGTACGACTGACACACTGGAACTTTCGATCGAACGTACACCAGATTCGACGACGAATCGGTCCCCGTGACGCAGAACCCGACCGCCTTTCAATCGACGACCATACGACGGCTATTTCCTTTCTCCCGCTCGCACACGTTTTCGAGCGCCTCGCCGGCCATTTCCTGATGTTCGGGTCGGGCGCGTCGGTCGGCTACGCCGAGAGTACCGACACTATCGCCGACGACATCTTCCGACTCAAACCAACCGCAGGCGGCAGTGTTCCGCGAGTGTACGAGCGTATCTTCGACAGCATGCGCGAGCAGGCAAGCGAAGGCTCCGGTGGGGCGGTCAAACAGCGGATATTCAACTGGGCACTCGACGTGGCAAAGGAGTACCAGATAGCCGACGACCCCGGAGCGTTGCTCAGGCTCAAACACGGACTCGCCGATAGGCTAGTCTACAGTGATGTCAAAGAGAACCTCGGCGGCAATATCGAACTCATGGTCTCTGGGGGCGGGAGCCTCAGCAAAGACCTCTGTCAGATATTCAATGGTATGGGCATCACTATCCTCGAAGGGTACGGACTGACTGAAACGTCACCGGTCATCTCGGTAAACTCACCCGACGATATCCGTCCTGGGACGCTGGGTGTCCCGCTGGAGGGTATCGACGTTGCTATCGACCAGTCGGCCGAACTCGAAGAGGAACTCGAACGCAGCGACTCACTCGTCGGCGAGTTACTGGTCCGTGGAGACAACGTCACCAGCGGATACTGGAACAAGCCGGGGGCTACCGAGCGGTCGTTCACGGAAGACCCCTTCGAGGAGAGCGACCAGGTCGTCGCCCCCGGTGAGCTAACGGCCAGCGGTGACTGGTTCAGGACGGGCGACCTAGTAGAGCGAACGCCCGAGGGTTTTCTCGTTTTTCACGACCGCATCAAGCAGGTATTCGTGCTGGACACAGGCAAAAATGTCGCCCCACAGCCCCTCGAAGACGTGTTTGCGACCGAGGACCGCATCGAGCAGATAATGGTCCTCGGCGACAACCGGAAATTCGTCGGTGCGCTCGTGGTTCCGAACTTCGAGCGCCTCCGTTCGTGGGCAGAATCGAACGACATTGCCCTGCCAGACGACCCCGAGAAACTGGCAAACGACGACCGCGTCGTCTCCTGGGTACAGGAGACAATCGCCCGAGGGAACGAGCAGTTCAGCGAACACGAACAAATAAAGAAGTTCGCGCTGGTCCCAGAGGAGTGGACGCCAGAGAACGACCTGCTGACGCCCTCGATGAAAAAGAAACGCCGAACAATTCTCGAAGCGTATCAGGACAGAGTCGACGAAATCTACAGCGACGAGTAGCGGCCGTCAGTCGACGGTCACCGTGACGCGTCGTGTGCGTGGACCGTCACACTCGACGAACAGCACAGACTGCCAGGTGCCGAGTTGTAACGCTCCGTCCTCGACCGGGAGCGTCACGTCAGGGCCGACGAGCATCGCCCGGAGGTGCGCGGGCGCGTTGTCGTCGATGCTGTCGTGGTCCCACCCAGAATCAGCCACCAGTTCCGAGAGCGCGCTCTCGATATCGCCCAGCAGTCGCGGTTCGCCCTCGTTGACTGTCACGCCTGCGGTCGTGTGCTGGACGAACACTGTCACGGTCCCAGTCACAGACGGGGGTACAGCGGTACTGACGCGTTCGGTCACGTCGATAACGTCGAGATGGCCGTCGGTTTGTACGTCGAAACGCTCCATACGACTGCTTCGACCGGGGATGGTATCAGTGTCTAGGCGAGCCACTCGTCGGGTTTCGTGTCGTAATCGATGTCGGTGGCGGCCAGATGGTCGACAGCTGACCAGTCGAGTTCGACCTCCTCGAACTCCGTGCCGTCGTATCGAAGCTCTCGTCCAGTTTCTTCGGGCTCGGGTTCGCGGTCGCGGCGACGCGCAACTTCGATGTCGTGGTCGTCGTAGGTGGTTTCGATGGTCCGCAGCGCAACCGGGCGACCCCAGAGCTGGAAGACTCGTTCGAGCGTGTCTTTCGCCTGCTGGATATCGAGGGCAACGCCGTTGTACCGATGTTCGAGCAGTAGCTCGTTGCGGTTGCGATAGTTGCCGTCTGCAACCACAATCGTCGGCTTACCGAAGTTCGTCAGCTGTAGCATGAGCTTCTTTTTCACGTCTTCGTAGTCGGTCGACGTGGCCCGATAGTCCCCAGAGGAGCGCATGTACTCGTAGGTGAAGTAATTCTGCTCGTCGACGAACTCCTGGGTGAGGAACTCGTCGACGAAGGTAACGTCGTTGTGGCTCTCGCGAATCTCGCGCATCCGATGCCAGCCGACGGTGTAGTCCACGTCTGCAAGCGCCTCCTCGATGGTCGCGTAGCGCTCGGTGTCGAACATGTACCGCGAAATCCGCTCCAGTTCTTCCATCGAAATTCGGGCGATGTACCCCCGGTTTGCGGGCTTGACAAGCGAGTAGTGGCGTTCTGCCAGTCCCTCGTACGTGAACAGCTTCCAGGGGTACTTTTCGAGGTTAACGTCGCCGTCTCGGGCGGCTTCGAGCGATTCCGCGTCGATTCGTGGGTCCTCGGCAGGCACTTCCTCGAGCGCCTCGGCGTCGACTGCTGCCACCAGCGGGTCCGGTTCGAGCAAGTCGAGTACCGCCTCGAAGTCGACGGTATCGTGGAAGTTCCGCCAGGTAATACCCTCGGTACAGAGCAACGCCTCGACGACGTGGCGGCGGTTTTCGGTGTTTTCGATGTACTCCCACAGCTCCAGCCCCAGACTGTACGGGTTCATCCCACCAGAGCCAAGCACCTTCGACATGTGGTCGGCGTAGGTGATGAACTCGTCGGCCCCCGCGAAGTTCTCGTCGGCCATCATCAGCGACTCCCAGTAGGAGGCCCACCCCTCGTTCATGATTTTCGTCATTTTCTGTGGCGCGAAGTAGTAGGCCTCGGTTCGGAGGATTTCGAGTACATCCTGCTGCCAGTCGGTGAGTTCGACAGCTTTCTCGGCGTCTTCGTCGTACTGCTTGCCGTGTTTGCGGAGGAACGCGAGGATGTCTTTCTCGGGCTCTATCGGGAATCTCACCGTATCGTCGTCTTCGCGCTGGGTTTCGAGCCACTCGTCGTCGAACACCTGCTGTTGGACCTCCTCGGAGAGGTCGAGGTCGCCCAGCTCTTCGCTCACGTCGCCGTACTCGATGTCGGCCTCGGCGGCGTCGGTCTCGTCAATTGGCTCGTAGGGCTGGTACTGGTCGATATTGTCTTCGAGACAGAGGACGTGGTCGATAAACCGCTCGACCTCGGCGCGCTTGATATCGGTGTCCTGCATGAACTCCTCGATTGACTCGGCGTGCCGAGAGAGCATGGCCGCCGCGTCTGGGTCGCGACTGAACATGCCGAACCACTCGTTGTTCGCGAAGAAATCAGAGTGGGCCTCGACGTGGGTGATGACAGCCTTCTGGTCTGAGCGGCTGTTCGACATCTGTAAGAAGGCGTGTGCGGGGTTGTCGTTGTTGACGATTTCGAATGCCTTCCCGCCGAGGAACTGGCTCTGTTTTTGCTGGCGGTCGTAGCTCATTCCCCAGCGCCAGTGTGGATACCGGCTCTGGAAGCCGCCGTAAGCGATGAGTTCGTTCATGTCGTCGTAATCGACGACCCAGTAGTTCACGTCGTAGGGTTCGAGTCCGAGCCGCTGGGCGAGGTCGTTCGCCGCTTCGACCGGTCCCTGCAGTGACTGTGCCTCCCGCTGCATTCGGATGTCGTCGGGTGATTTCATTGGCTGTCCCTCCGCGTCGTGTCACTCGTAGTCATCTGACTCCTCCGTGCTCAGTATCTCGTAGATGCCCTCGGTCACGTCTGCCGGACGGGTCACGTACGCCACCGCCACGTTGTCGTCGTCGCCGAAGTGGTTCTCGACTTCCTCGGCGTGAGTCGCGTTGATTGCGTTGCCCGATGGCTGGGTTTCGACGTAAGCGTGGAGGTTGGCGTCGATTCGCTCCATCAACGGGATGACGTTTTTTTCCGTATCGTTCGAGGAGTTTTCGGAGTCGCCCGCGGCGAAGACGTAGCGGTTCCAGTCTGCCCACGGATACTCCTCGTCCAGTCGCTCCAGCGCCAGTTCGTAAGCACTGGAGATGCGGGTCCCGCCGCCCGAGCGGATGCCGAAGAAATCCTCGCGCTCGACCTCCCAGGCGTCGGCGTCGTGGGCGATATAGACGAACTCGGCGTTGTCGTATTTCCCCTGGAGATACCAGTCAAGCGGGGTGAACGTCCGCTCGACGAGTTCGCGTTTCTTCTGGCGCATACTCCCGGACACGTCTCTGATGTTGACGACGACCACGTTGCGTTCGCGCTCCTCGACGACTTCGGGGTACCGGTACCGCTCGTCTTCGCGACGGAACGGAACCTGATCGACGCCTTCCCGGCGTATCCGCTGTGCCGTATCGGTTCGCTCGACGTTCGCTTCCATCTCGTCGAGACTTTCATAGACCGTCCGGTCGTCAGCAGGAATCTCGTCGTACGCGTTCTCTATCCACACCCGCGAGACTG
Organism: Halovenus aranensis; assembly: GCF_900100385.1. GTDB lineage: Archaea > Halobacteriota > Halobacteria > Halobacteriales > Haloarculaceae > Halovenus > Halovenus aranensis. Next base: position 69,295 of record NZ_FNFC01000004.1, on the reverse strand, counting down.
GAAGATTCTCGTCGCTCCGCGCCCACTCGAAGACGCGTGCTGGTCCCCAGCCGTCGATTTGTAGCGCCGCGCGGACATAATCCCGGTCGAAGTCCATCGCCAGCTTGCGCTTGAGACCCTCTTTGAACAGCCGCTCGAAGTCAAGTGTGCCAGTCGGACCGGTTCGGGTGATATCGGTGAAGTCGCCTTCGACTTCCTCGATTACTTTCTTGCCCTTTGGGTCGAGGTCGAGTCCGAGTTGCTCGTCTAGCTCCTCGGCGAACTCCTCGGGGTCCATCTCGTAGTACTCGTGGTCGCCGCCCTCTTCGCCGGGGTCACCTTCCTCGTCGCCGTCGCCGGGTTCTGGCTCGCCAACTGGGTCACCTGGCTCTGGTGTCCCGTCTTGTCCCTGGCCGACGCCGCCCATCTCGCGCTGGTCGTAGGCGAACTCAGGAAGGTCGATAATCTTGATTGGGATGCGGACCTCGTCGCGGCGACTCTCGCCGAGGTCGCCGTATTGAATGAACTCTTCGAGGTCCTGGCGGCGCTGTTCGCCCACCTCTCTGTACCTGTCGAGGTCGTCTTTCAGTCCCATCGGTACCACCCTCCAGTTAGCTCCATTTGTAGCTCACCTGGCTCATGACGTGCCGGCTGGTCAACTCCGCTGTTGCCTCGCTGTAGTCGTACAGTTCCTGCATGTTGCGTATCGTCTCCTCTTTGAGGCGCTCGGTCTGGGTTTCGGTCGGAGGGTTGTCCCACTGGTGTGGGTCGAAGTCCTCGTAGGTCCGCTTGATATCCTCCCAATCGTAGTTCCCGAGCACCGCCTTGATGGCCGGTATCTCCTTTGGATTGACCGCCGAGACCCGGAACTCCTCGTCGCGATTGCGCCACGCGTGGCGGTTGAGCGCGGTGATTATCTGCTCGGTTCTGAACTCCGCGACCACGTCGTCGGGCTGGTTCCCGGTGTAGTCGCTTTCGGTGAACCGCCCCAGGTGCTCGATTTCGAACACCTTCATCTTCAGGGGGTCCGGGTCGACGCGCTCGCCGCGGTCGTTTTCGAGTTTCTCGCCCTGTGCCCACGCGTAGACGTGTCCGACGTACTCTTCGACGGTCGCCTCGTCGACGCGTTTATCGCGCATCATCGCGTTTAGCACGTCCTCCTCTTGCTGGGTGAAGGTGTACTCCTTGACAGGCGCGATTCGCTCCTCGAACTCTGCGGCCTCTGTCGTCGAGAAGACGGGCGCGTCGGCGAGCCGCTCGGCCATCGCGTTCAACACGTCTCTGGGCATGATGACCGACTCGACGTCGAACTCCTGGTGGAATCTGTCGGATTCCTCGTGGAGCAGGTCCGCGATGATATCTCGGGTGTACGTAACGGGGATGCCGTGTTCGCCGTTTGCACTCGTCCCTTCGAACTCCACGTCCTCGATGTCGATGCGCTCGTCACCGTCTTGCAGGTAGCCGCGGTCGAACAGCAGGGCCTTGTCGACGATGGAGATGTCGTCGGGCAGGTCAGTCGTATCTAGCCGTGAGACGACGGCGTACATCGCGGCCGCTTTCAGTGCGTGTGGTGCCAGTTCGCGCTCTCGGACCGTCTTGTCGGCGCGGCGAACCTGCATGGAAAGCGGTGCGCGAATCCACTCCTCGAGCTGGTCCCAGGTGTTCGCGTCCCAGACGCTCGTCTCGTCGGTCAGCTCCCGGCGCAACAGTTCGGCCTCCAGCGAGAGGTTCGTGAGGTACGTGAACCGGTGGCGGTCGAGCCGCCGTTTCAACGCTTTCAGGGGGTCCTGGCCCTCGCGTTCGACGTGCTGGTTCAGCTGGCCTTCGAGGTCTGGGTTCGAGATGATGACCAGCTGGGTGTCGATATCCATGCCGATTCCCTTATCGAGCTTGACCCGGCCCTCGTCTGGCACATTCAGAAGCTTCTGGAGCAGGTCGGCGTGCTGGGAGGCGTCTTCGACGATTGTCAGCAGGCCGTTCCCCTGTGAGAGGACGCCGTCGTAGGAGAACGCCTGCGGGTTCTTGCGACCGCGCGAATCGAGTTCGCGCAACATTCCGTGCATCCACGAGCCGACCAGTCGCTCTTTGGGCGTTCCTTCGTCCTCGGAGTGCAGGATACCGATTCCCCTGCCGACGTCGACCACGAAGTTCTTGATGCGTAGGTGCTGGCGGTCCGTCGCGGCCGAAAAGAGGTCCTCGACTCCCTCTCGTCGGTACTGCTCTTCGAGGTAGTCGTATGCCTCTCGGCAGAATGGGTCGATTTCACCGTCGACCCGGACCGGGATGTGGTCGTCGAGTCGCTCGTTCAACTCCATCACCAGTTCCTGGCGTACGTCTTCCGGGAACACCGTCAGGGGGTGAGACTGGACCGGACTCTCGTACCAGTCGTCCTCGTCGCCCATCGTCCCCTCGTCGCTGTAGGTCAGCCCGGGGGAACTGTCGAGACCCGCGACGTTCCACTCCATTGTGTATCGTCGTCCCTCTTCTGTCTTCGAGAACTCCCGGAGGCCGTTGACCAGACAGCGCTTGAGCTCAGATTTTCCCGTCGCGGTCGGGCCGTCGAGCCAGAGGATTTTCTCTTCTTTGCCGCGGCCTGCCGCAATCGAGCGGAGGTCGTCGACAAAGCGGTTGAGTACCTCTGTATTGCCCAAGATTGCGTGTTCGCCGTCGTTCCAGGGGTCGTCGAAGAAGCGATACCGCTCCTTTTCATCGCCCTCTTCGATAACGGTTCGCGTACCGGCAGACTCGATGGCCGCGAGCAGATACTTGGGCGCGTGAGCGCCGCGGTGTGGCGCTGTCAGCAGCGTTTCGACGTACTCTTCGAGGCTCATCGGCTCCTCGTAGGTCGCATCGAGCGTCCTGTCTGCGGCTTCGATGTAGTCGTTACCGCTCATTGGCCTTTCCGTTCATCAGTTATTCCTCCATTTCGCTCTTTGCCACCTCGGCGCCGGCGAATTCGAGCACCTCTTTGGCACCCTCTTCGGAGTACCCCTGCTCGATGAGCGCGTCTATCCACTCGTTGCGCTCGTCGTCGTCCATGTCGCCGCTGGTGACCAGCGCCGAGAAGTTGATGTTGTGTTTCTTGTCTTCCCAGAGCTTGCGTTCGAGTGCCCGCCGCAGCCTGTCGTTGTCCTGTGGCTCGAAGGACACCCCCTCGCGTGCCCGCCGGGACACCCAGTTTGCCACTTCCTGCCGAAAGTCGTCTTTGCGGTCCTCTGGCAGGTTGAGTTTCTCTTCGACGCTGCGCAGGAACTGCTCGTCTGGCTCCTGTTCACGGCCCGTTATCTCGTCTTCGACGGTATCGTCGTCGATGTACGCCATAACGTGGTCCATGTACTTCTCGCCCTGGCGCTGAATCTCGTCGACATCGTAGGCCAGCGCGTGGCGAACGTCTTCGATTGCCCGCTCTTTGTACTCCTCGCGGACGAGTTCGAGATAACGGTAATACGTCTCGAACATGTCCGACGAGATTGAGCCGTGGTTTTCGAGGTTTCCTTCCAGATGGTTGAATGTCGTCAGCGGCGAGAGGAACGACCGCGACCGGTGCATCGAGTCCATGATGGCCTCGGCGATTTCGTCGCCGATAAACCGTGGCGAGACTCCGTCCATCCCCTCGCCGATTTCGACTTTCTCGGCGGCCTCCTCCCGGAGTTTCTTCACGTCGATATCTTCGGTCTCGTCGATTTCACCGTTGTATGCCTTGGCTTTCTGTAGTAGGTCGATACCACCGGCGTCCGGCTCTTCGATACGGGTCAAGACGCCGAACAGACCCGCCATCTCCAGGGTGTGTGGCTCGACACCGATATCAGGGAGGTCCGCGTTCTGGAGCATCTTCCGGTAGATGTGCGCTTCGTCCTCGTAGGAGAGGACGTACGGGAAGTCGATGCGCTTGGTCCGGTCGTTGAACGCCTCCATCTTCTCGTCGCCTTTCTTGTCCCGGTACTCGGGCATGTTCGTCCGGCCAACGATGACCTGGTCGATGTCGATTCTGGGGTTGTTCTTTGGCTTTATCGTCTTCTCCTGGGTCGCGTGCAGGAAGTCATAGAGGAACTCCCGCTGGAGTTTCAGCAGTTCCTCACCAGAGAAGATGCCCCGATTGGAGTTACAGAACGCTCCGGAGTAATCGAAGGCACGCGGGTCAGACTCACCGTAGACGGCGATTTTCGAGTAGTTGACATCGCCCGTGAGCTCCGTCTCGTCTTGGTTTTTCTTGTCTTTTGGCTCGAAGGTCTCGATCGCCTGTCGCTTGTTCTCGTCGGCGAGCAGCCGGACCACCTCGACGTGGTTTTCGAGAACCGCCTGGAGGTCGTCGTCGTAGTGTGCGAGCAGGCGGTCCATGTAGAACTCGCTCGCCGGGTCGAGGGACTGCTCGTTTTCGATAGTGTAGGGCGCGTCCAGCCGCTCGTTGATGTCGTCGATGACCTGTTCGCGCTGTTCTTGGGGGAGCAACACGATAGGGTCCTGATTCATCGGCGAGCGGACAACATCGTCAGCGGGGTCCTGGTCTGGGATAACGCTACAGAGATTCGTCCACCGGAACGTGTACATCCGCCCCTCGTCTCGCGTGGTGTAGTCCTCGAAGTATTGCCGCACCTGGGAGTCGAAGGCCGATTTTCCCGAGCCGACCGGCCCGAGTAACAGGAGGATACGTCGCTCCGGGCCGAGCCCCCGAGCCCCAGATTTGACCTTGTTCACGAACTCGTGGATTGCCTCGTGAATGATTCGACCGTAGAAGGTGTTTTCACCCTCGTTCAGCGGGTCTTCTGAGGCGAGCTGGTACTCGACGACGCCCTGGTCTTCGTCGTATGTCGTTCCGTAGTAGTCGAACATGTCGGCGACGCGCTGGTGTGCTCCGCGGGCGATGCGTGGCTCGTCGTAGAGTTCGGCGAGGTACCAGTCGAACGACCGCGGCTTGCGCAGGTCACTCGGTATCGTGTCTTTGTACTCCTCGCTCAGCGATTCCAGGGTGCGTTCGTGTTCACTCATTGTTATCTCCGTTGGTCTGGTGGCAGCCTCTCGTGGGCGCGACCGTCGCGTGTGGTCTGTCTCGGTGCCGACTTGCCGTCAGTTCTGGACCGGTTCCGTCAGGACGGGGGGGACCTTCGATTGTCGATCTGTTCCGCATCCTTTTAGTATAGTACTTCTACTCACATATAAATCTCACTGTGATTGGGTTACCCTACCCGATAGATCGCCACACAAAACGCTACAATACCACCACGAGGGCGACAGAACCGTTCGGATATCGTACATCACGTGACAGGGATTTATACGTGGCGCGGTGAAAACGGCCAACGAAGGCCGAACACTGTCGTTTATATTTCTGGACAGCAAACTGAAGCTATGGAATTCGAGGGACTCGACGATGCTTGGGAGGTCTGGAGTCTGGAGTCGACCAAGGCGGTGCTCGCGTACCGGCCTGACGTGTTCGACAGCCAGGAGTTCCCACCCGAATGTCTCCCAACTATTTACGTGACAAAAGGCCGGCGCGGCCGCCGTCCCGGGCGCGATGTTCCCGACCCAGAGGACCCCTGGTATATCACACTCTACCTGGAACCCGAGGTCAACCTCGACGAACGGGCATTCGAATCCCAGGGAGCCGCCACAGCGGGTGCGATGGACCTCGCAGATGAGTTCTCTCGGGGAGAGGTGTCTTACCGCGACCTCTATCAGGTCCCTCGCCAGACCTATTTCGAGCGCCTCGACGAGTTGACCGGCCGGTAGCGCTCCGGGCGGCGTTGTAGGTGTAGTTACTCGCGAGTGAGCGAGTAGCCCGAAGCGCTCGGTTCGACAACTCTGACGGTGCCGTCCGGGACTTGTCCCCCGAGTGCGGCCGTCGCTGCCTCTCTTGCCTGCGTAGCCCTGGCGACGTCGGTGACCCCGTAAACGGTCGGCCCCCAAGATGACTGTCCGGTCCCGAAAACCCCCTCACTCTGTGAGAGTCGTTCGATGACGTCGCCGGCAGGTGGTCGGTAGACGCCACCCTGCTCGTCGGCGTACCAGGTTCCGTTGAGGCGACCGATACGCTCGACCGCGTCACCGAACGCCTCGATGTTTCCTTCGGCGATGGCGGGTAGCAACTCGCGCGTGAGAACGGCCGCGATGTCGTCTGCAACAGTCGGGTTCGCGCCGTCGACGGCCGACTGCATGCTCGCGTCCTCGTTCGACCCGCTCTGTCCAGACTCGGCCGCCGGCGTCACGACGACGAACCGCCAGTCTTCTGGGAGTGGTGTCGCGACGATAGGGGCCGGGACCTCCCAGTTGCCGGGGGCCGGCGGGCTGGTGGTGAACCGCTCTGTCGGGTGACCCGCGTCCACGACGAAGCCGCCGGTCTCGAACGTTGCGACCCCGACGCCGCTACGACCGCCCCGTCCCATCTCCGGGGCCGCCTCTCGCGGGTCGACAGATTTCCCATACGCTTTCGCAATGCCGACCAGACAGGCCAGCGCAAGCTGTGTTCCGCTGCCGAGGCCGACGTGTCGGTCGTATCGCTCGTCGACAGTGAGCCGAGCGCCGGGGACGTCGAGCACGTCGAGGGCAGTCTCAGCGTAGCCCTGGACGCAGTCGTCATCATAGTCGAGGTGCTCGGCCTGTGACACCTCGATACTGATGTGTGGCTCGTCGAGTCCGAGGCCGATGCCGCCGTAGAGCCGGTCGTGTGCCAGTGAGAGATTCTGAAAGCCGACGTGCAGGCGTGCACTCGTCTCGACGGTGACCATCGTGATACGTACTACCGGACATCAGGTAAAAAATGTACCCACGGCGACAGAACTTGCGGCCGAGCCTATCGCACGATGACGACCGCCCGCTCAGTCTCTATCATCTGTCCCTCGCCCGAATACGTCCGGGACTTCTCTATCTCGAACATCTCGTCGTCGAGTTCGAACTGGCCGTCGGCAAGATAGAGCGTGTCGCCGCTCACCTCGAACTCGCCAGACTCGATGGCGTCGTCGATTGCCCCCACATCGGAACCGAACTCAGGACCGACGAGCGAGTAATCGAGGTCGATATCGCTAATTTCGGTCGTCACCTCGGGCTCGTCGTCGAACGTCTCGATTCGCGTAACGTGCATCACGTCGCTGATAGCGTCGCTAAACCCGCCGACGTGGCCGTATATGTCAACGGCTTCGAGGCGCTCGTTCAGCGGAAGTCCCTCTTCTGTCTTGTACCGTCGCAGCGCACCGATAACCTCCATGGCCGTCTCGCCGGCCGCGAGGTCGGCGTCGTAGCCGGCCGGCTCGGGCCAAGCCTGGCGGTGCAGCGACTCCTCGGGGTCGTAGAGGCGCTGGTAGAGTTCTTCGGTGACGTGGGGCAACAGCGGCGCCCACAGTTTGAGGAACGTGTTGTGAGCGCGCAAAAGCGTGTACTCCGTGGATTCGTCGCCACCTCCTGAGAGACGCTGTTTGGCGATTTCGAGGTAGTCGTCACAGAACGTCGACCAGAAGAAGGTCCGGAGGTCGTCGCGTGCCTTTGCAAATTCGTAGTTATCGAAGCGCTCGGTCAAGGATTCGATTGTCTCGTCGAGCCGAGCGAGGAACCATCGGTCGATGTCGGCCAGCTCGGACTCCGGTCTTTCCTCGTCCAGTATCGAGCGGTCCACGTCCTCGGTGAGCTGGTCGACTAACCGGGAGGCGTTCCAGAGCTTCTGGAGGAGGCGCTCGCCGGCCTCCAGTGCGTTCTCGCGGTACGGGAAGTCGTCGCCAATTGAGGCGCTTGCCGTCCAGTAGCGGGTCGCGTCGATGGGGTATTCGTCGATGACCTCACTGGGTGCAATGAAGTTCCCCTTGGACTTCGACATCGCCTCGCGGTTCTCGTCCAGCACCATCCCGTGGATGATGACATCTTCGAAGGGGGCCTCGCCGGTGTGTTCGTAACATTTCACTACCGTGTGGAACAGCCAAAACGAGATAATATCGTGGCCCTGTGGCCGAAGGTTCATCGGGTACAGCTCGGGCTGTTCCATCCGTAGCTCGCCCACGTCGGCGTCCCAGTCCCAGCCGGCGTTGACGAGCGGCGTCAGTGACGAAGTCGCCCAGGTGTCGAACACGTCCTTGTCGGGCGCGAACTCGTCGTGGCCACAGTCAGGACAGGCGTCGACAGGCGGCTCGTCTTCGATTGGGTCGACTGGAAGGGCCTCGCGGTCGGCGGTGATAGCCTCGTCACACTCTTGACAGTACCAGACCGGGAACGGGATACCCGAGTCGCGCTGTCGGGAGATACACCAGTCCCATTCGAGTCCTTCAATCCAGTGTTTGTACCGGGTGAACATCTTCTCGGGGTGCCAGTCGATTTCCCGGCCGGCGTCGAGGTACTCGTCTTTCTTGTCGAGTATCTCGACGTACCACTGTTCGGTGACCAGGTACTCGACTTCCTCGTCACACCGCTCGTGGACCTGCACCGTGTGTTCGTGGTCGCGGGATTCGAGCAGGTAGCCGGCCTCGTCGAGGTCTTCGATGATTGCCGCTCGGGCGTCGGCGGTGCTCAGTCCCTCGTACTCGTCTGCGAGGTCGGTCATCGTCCCCGACTCGTCGATGGCGATACGCAAATCGAGGTCGTGGGCCTGGTACCACTCGATGTCTGTCTGGTCGCCGAACGTACAACACATCACTAGCCCACTGCCAGTTTCGAGGTCGACGCGGTCGTCTTCGAGAATCGGGACTTCCTGACCGAACAGCGGCACGCGTGCGGTTCCACCGACGAGGTGCTGGTTCGCGTCGTCGTCGGGGTGGACGAACACCGAGACACAGGCCGGCAGCAGTTCGGGCCGCGTCGTCGAGATGGTGAACGTCTCCTGTGTGGTCTCGCCGTCGCCGGCTTCGACCAACTCGAAGTCGATGTCGTTGAACTTCGTCTGCTTTGTCAGGTCCTCCTGTTCGACCTGCGAGATAGCGGTCTCACAGTCGGGACACCAGATGGTCGGCGCCCGCTGTCGGTACTCTCGTCCCTGGTCGTAGAGGTCGAGAAACGACAGCTGTGAGGTGCGCTGGACCTGCGGGGAGATGGTCTTGTATGTGTTCTCCCAATCGATTGAGATAGCCAGTGACTGCACGTCGTCGGTGAACTCCGCCTCGTAGTCCTGACAGACATCGCGGCACTTCTCCTGAAATTCGCGACGGGTGAAATCGCCGTGATTGATACCCAATTCGCGCTCTGTCAGTCGCTCGGAGGCGATGCCGTTGTCGTCGTAGCCGAAGGGGAAATAGACATCGTCGCCGTACATCCGCTTGAATCGGGCAACGAAGTCCATCAGGGTGAGGCCATAGAGGTGTCCCATGTGCAGGTCACCCGAGACCGTCGGCGGCGGGGTGTCGATGCTGTACTGTGTGTCGAGGTCGCCTTGGTAGGCGTACGTCTCCTCGTCCACCCAGCGCTGTTGCCAGGTTGGCTCGACCGCCTCGGGGTCGTATTCACCGCTAAGGCCGTCTCGGTCGTTGTTTGCGGGCGATTCCTCGTTCGATGAGTGGTCTGTCTCGCTCATGTGTGACAGTGACTGTTCCTGTTCGAGAGGGAGCCGTCCCTGTGAACGGAACGTCGGTAGTTGATAGCTGTACGAGCGCCGAGGGGTGTGGTTTAGTGGGGCAGAAACGCCCCTACTACGGGAGAGACGAAAACCAGCGTCGCAGTCACTCGACGCGCCATTACGCCACTGTGTTACGCCCGACAGATTAACCTCTTCGGTTTCGCTCCCCAGCAGTGTCCCTGTGCTGTTAGCTTGGTCGCTTCGCTCCCGCCCGTCGACTCTACAGCGACCGCTCCTGACCGTCTCTGTCGCGTCCGGAGTGTGCACGGACCCACAGACGGCCAATCCGTGAGAGCGTCGTATGATAGGACTTGCCGTCGGACTCCTGTTCGATGTATCCTTTTCCGCCGGGACCGAGCCTGTCGACGGTGTAGATGACCTTGGAACGAAAGGAGTCAGTGTATTCCTCGCCCAGTTCTCGGGCGAGTTGCTGTGCTAACTCCGACACCGAGTCGAACGCCCCGTGTTCACCCAGCGTGAACAGAATCACCTCTTCGAACGGCTTGACGTTCGAGAACAACGCAACCGGCAGTTCGACGACGTGGCTGCCGCCGATTTCCTTGGCTCCAATCGTCGTCCCGCGTTCGTCGAACTCCGAGAGCAGTTCCTGTGCGCTGTCGAGCCGGTCGGTGATACGGTCGGCCATTCCCCCGTCGGGCTGCTCGCCGTTCTTGAGGTCTTCGAGCAGGTCACGCTGGGCACGCAACTCCTCGGCGAGTTCGGTTTCGAGGTACTTCTCGGGTACCGTGTAGTAGGTGTGAATACGGTCGCGGTCGGACTCGCGCTCGACCATGATAGAGTGTGCCGCCGTCGCAAACGCAAACGAGACGGTCCGGGGCATCGCTGAGATGTTCACCCAGACCTCGCTGTCGCCGCTGTCGCCGCGGTCGAGTTCTTGGAGGATGAGGTCGTAGGCCTGCTCGAAGGCGCCGTCGTAGTCGTAGACGTCGCCGATGACGTACTGCTCGGTCTCCGCGCCGAGCAGGCTCCGGAAGTCCTGTTCGAGCTTCTCGGCGAGCTGTCGGGAGTACTCGACGTTGGCCTGACTCCCGACGTCGCCTTTGAGCAGGACGACGTGGTCGACATCCAACTGCTCGCGCACCAGCGGCGCGATGACCCGGTCGTAGTCGAAGCCGACCGGGACGATATGGGTCTGCATATGCTGATATATCGGTGCTGTTTGTAAAAAGCACAGTCTTCCTGAACGACCGTCTCGTCACTGCGGTGTACTTCCGTCACCACTCCACGTGCCAGGCGAACTTCTCGTTCGGTTTTGGGGTCGTTTCGGTAAACTCGGGGCGTGCCCGTCTTGGGCCGTATTTCTCTATGATACCCTGATAAATCCCCTTCACGTACGGCTTGGTGTAAGGATATCCGTTCGTCGCTCCGAAATGCCCGGCAGTGCCCGACAAATCGAACGTGTACTGCCCGGCCGGACGGTCGCTGTCAGTGTTTCTGTAGGAGTTCCCCACAGAATGTTCGTCGCGAAGCATCTCGAGTGCTTCCTGTATCGTGGTATCGTCGGGGAACGGAAGCTCTTTTGCGGTGGCTATTCCGCCCTCAGTCATCGTTTTCGGCCCCACCTCGACGAGGACGGCCTCGAATCCTTCTTTGACTTTGTCGTGTCGGTAGTACTCCTCGGCAGAGACGTCGCCAATCTTCGCTTCGAAAATCCGTTCGACCTTCTGTGCGAACACTGGCGAAACCTCTCCTGCGGCATCGATAAACGCGATAATGTATCTCCCGGTCGCTTCCGCAGTTGGGTCATACCCCGTCTCTGTGTCCCGAACTCTGTCAGACATCGTCTCTCTCAAGCGCTGTCGGGGAGTTAGTATTTCGCCATGCGTTGTAAGGTGCGCTTTATAAGTAGCGTCGAGGGACACCGCTCGATCGGTATCCGGCGCCCTCGCTGTAGTCCGTCTTTGGGTCGTGTTCCTGTCCGATATCGGCGAGTGTAATCCGTTCGTTGTCTCCCGATACCGACCACAGCGGCCGTATCACTCCCGGACAGTGGAGGTCGTTCTCTTTATACCCACGCACTGATTTCTAGCAGATATGACCGAGCAGGACACAGAAGACGAGCATACGGAGCAGGAAACTCCCGAACAGGGTCAAGAGGAGACTGCCAATCAAGAAACCCATCACGACGAGACGACAGCCGACTCGGCGACGGAGTTCCTCTCTGAGATAGCAGAGGCACCCGAGGAAGATGTCGACGAGGTCCTCGCCGATATCGTCGCCGAGGACGCCGACGACACGGATACGGATACCGACAGCACGGCTGACCCTGCCGAGATGGTGGTCGACGACGACCTCGTGGCAGAGCTCGAATCTATGCAGACCGAACAGCTGGCGCGAACGGTCGCCGTCTTGCGGGCGGAAGTCGACAGACTCGACACAGAGCTTGCCGACACGAGGGCAGAGGCAGACGACCTGGAGTCTCGGCTTGCGCGCAAGCAAGCTGACTTCCAGAACTACAAGAAACGCCAGAAAAAGCGCCTCGAAGAAGAAAAACAGCGCGCGACCGAGGATTTCGTCACGCGTCTGCTCGACGTACGCGATAACCTCGAACGCGCCCTGGAACAAGACGAGGACACAGACATCAGGAGCGGTGTCGAATCGACGCTCGACCAGTTCGACCAACAACTCGAGCGCGAGAACGTCGAACCAATCGAACCCGAAGTCGGAGCGGAGACCGACCCCCGAAGGCACGAGGTGCTGGCCACCATCGCCTCGGACCAGCCCGAAGATACCGTCGCGCAGGTCCACCGTCCGGGCTATGTGATGGGCGAGAAAGTCCTTCGGCCCGCACAGGTCGCCGTCAGTGACGGCTCGCTCGACGAGCAAGCAGGGTCGGAGTAACGGTGGATTTGCGGTACGACTATAATCTTTGGGGAGCGAGGACTGCTCCGGTCTAAATCCACGGGATGACGGCTTGTGTGGCCGACGCACGTCCGGCGCATCTAGCAACTTTTAACCGATGGAATCGGGTAGTTACTGATAACATGGCAAGCAACAAAATTCTCGGTATCGACCTCGGGACCACGAACAGCGCGTTCGCGGTCATGGAGGGCGGTGACCCGGAGATTATCGTCAACAGCGAAGGCGAGCGGACGACACCCTCCGTCGTCGCGTTCTCTGACGGGGAACAGATTGTGGGCAAACCGGCGAAAAATCAGGCCGTCCAGAACCCCGACAACACAATCGAGTCAATAAAGCGACACATGGGGGACGACGACTACACCGTCGACCTCGACGGCGAGGAGTACACCCCCGAACAGGTGTCGGCGATGACGCTCCAGAAAATCAAGCGCGACGCCGAGGACTACCTCGGCGAGGAAATCGAGCGTGCGGTCATCACCGTCCCGGCGTATTTCTCTGACCGACAGCGCCAGGCAACTAAAGACGCCGGCGAAATCGCTGGCTTCGAGGTCGAACGCATCGTCAACGAGCCGACGGCCGCAGCGATGGCATACGGTCTCGACGACGAGTCCGACCAGACGGTGCTCGTCTACGACCTCGGTGGCGGGACCTTCGACGTCTCTATTCTCGAACTCGGCGGCGGTGTCTACGAAGTGGTCGCCACGAACGGCGACAACGGCCTCGGGGGCGACGACTGGGACCGGGCGATTATCGACTGGCTGGCCGACGACTTCGAGGACGAACACGGTATCGACCTGCGGGAGGACCGTCAGGCCCTCCAGCGCCTCACCGAAGCCGCCGAAGAGGCGAAAATCGAGCTCTCGACCCGGAAGGAGACGACGATTAACCTTCCGTTTATCGCGGCAGACGACGAAGGGCCGAAAGACCTCGAAGCCTCGCTGACCCGTGCGAAATTCGAGTCCCTGACGAGCGACCTCGTCGAACGGACCGTCGGCCCGACGGAAACGGCCCTCGACGACGCAGGGCTGACAAAATCCGACATCGACGAAGTCATTCTCGTCGGCGGGTCGACCCGGATGCCGATGATACAGGAGAAAGTCGACGAGATGACCGGCAAAGAGCCCAAAAAGAACGTCAACCCCGACGAGGCCGTGGCACTCGGCGCGGCCATTCAGGGCGGCGTGCTGGCGGGCGATGTCGACGACATCGTGCTCGTCGACGTGACGCCGCTCTCGCTCGGCGTCGAGGTCAAGGGCGGGCTCTTCGAGCGCCTTATCGAGAAGAACACCTCTATCCCGACAGAGGAGTCGAAAATCTTCACCACCGCCCAAGACAACCAGACGATGGTCCAGATTCGCGTTTTCCAGGGCGAGCGTGAAATCGCCGAAGAGAACGAACTCCTCGGCGAGTTCAGCCTGACCGGCATTCCGCCCGCACCTGCTGGCACGCCACAGATTGAGGTCACCTTCGAAATCGACGAGAACGGTATCGTCAACGTGGGTGCTGAGGACAAAGGCTCCGGCGAGAGCGAGGAAATCACCATCGAGGGTGGCGCTGGCCTCTCTGACGAGGAAATCGAAGAGATGCAGGAAGAAGCCGAGAAACACGCCGAGGAAGACGAGAAACGCCGCGAGCGCATCGAGGCCCGCAACGAGGCCGAGGCCACCATCCAGCGCGCGGAGACCCTGCTCGACGAGAACGAGGAGGCCGTCGACGACGACCTCCGCGAGACAATCGAATCCGCAATCGAGGACCTGCAGGAAGTCGTCGACGACGAGGACGCGACCAAAGAGGAACTCGAAGACGCCGCCGAGGACCTTTCCGAGGAACTTCAGGAAATCGGCAAGCAGATGTACCAAGAGCAGGCCGGTGAGGCCGGTGCGGCAGGCGGCCCCGGCGGCATGGGCGGTGCCGCTGGCGGACCAGGCGGCATGGGCGGCGCTGCCGGCGGACCCGGTGCTGGCGCTGGCGCAGATGCCGGCGAGGAGTACGTCGACGCAGACTTCGAGGATGTCGACGACGAGGACGAGAACGACGAGTAACTGAGCGGCTTACTTTTCTCGACGCGAGCTAACCGCAGCCCAGATTGAGACGCCGCCGAGCAACAGCGCCGGAATCATCGGCAGCGTGAGATAGGCCTGTCGCCAGCCGATGCCGATTTCAGCGATGAAATCCTGTGCGTAGGGCAGATAGAGCACGGCAGCCGGCACGACGAGGAACGAGACGACGATGACGCCGACCAGCAGCCAGCCGCGCCAGTCGAACTCCTCTTGGTCGGGTGGGCGGTAGCTGGGATATTCTGACGGGTGCTCGCTCTCGCCGCCAGACGGCGAGTCGTCCGTCGACTCCGGTGGATTATACGTCATACAACTTGTCCGGATTTACGACTACCTTGCCAAAACCCTTACGTTCTTCGAGCAGCCGGTGTGCCTCGGCCGTCTCGCTCATCGGCAGCGTCGCGCGGATGCGGGGTTCGAAGGTGCCGTCCCAGACGAGGCCGAGCACGTCGTCGACCTCACCGGGTGTGGCCATCGTCGACCCGATGATGTCGAGCTGGTTCCAGAAGATGCGGTCGATATCTGTTTCGGGTCGGCCGCCGGTCGTCGCCCCACAGGTGACGATACGGCCGCCGCGGGCGAGGCTCTTGATGGAGTCGTGCCAGGTCGCTGCGCCGACGTGGTCGACTACCATGTCGACGCCGCGGTTCCCGGTCCGGTCCCGGATTTCGGCCGCGAAGTCTTCTTCCTCGTAGTTGATGACGTGGTCGGCACCGATCTCGCTCGCGTAGGACAGCTTCTCGTCGGTACTCGCGGTAGCGTACACCTCCGCGCCGGCGTAGTCGGCAACCTGGACTGCCGCGTGACCGACGCCGCCACTCGCGCCGAGGACGAGGACTGATTCGCCGGCAGAGAGGTCGCCGCGGGTCAACAGCATCCGCCAGGCCGTCTGAAAGACCAGCGGCGCGGCCGCTGCCGTCTCCCAGTCGACGTGTTCAGGAACCGGAACGAGGTTGTCCGCCGGAACGACCGCCTGCTCGGCGTGGACACCACGGACGTGTTCGCCGATGATGTGGTAGTTCACACACAGCGTCGGCTCGCCGCGTCGGCAGAACTCACAGTCGCCACAGCTGACGCCGGCCGATACCGCGACGCGGTCGCCGGACTCGAATCGGTCGACCCCGTCGCCGACCGCCTCGACGACACCAGCGCCGTCACTCCCGGGGATGTGCGGCAGGTCGAGGTCGAGTCCCGGCAGTCCGCGCCGCGTCCAGACGTCCAGATGGTTCAACGCACCGGCACGCATCTCGACGCGGACCTCGCCGCGTCCGGGCTCTTCAGGGTAGAACTCGCCGTACTCGATAACATCCCGCTCGCCGTGGTCGGTGAACTGAACGGCCTTCATACACGAGGCAAGGACGGCCCGGGAGAAAATCCTACTGGAAGCTACCGGCTCTCGCGTTGCTCTACTTTGTTCAACTCGATGAGCAGGCGAAAGATTGCCTTGACGAGGTTAGCGTCGACGTCGAACCGCTCGGCGTTCTCGCCCGCGCGGTCCATCACCTCCTGTTCCTGTTCCTCGTCGACAGTTGGCAATCCCTGCTGTGCTTTGACATCGGCAATCGTGTCAGCGACGTATGTCCGTTGGGCGATTAGCTCGACGAGCTCGCGGTCGATACTCCGGATTTCTGCGCGGAGTTCGTCTAGCGTCATCTCTTCCGGGTCGACGTTACTGTTTGTCTCAGTCATGGATACGTGCACCCTCACTCTGCGTCGTAGTAAGCAGTGTGGTCCCCTGACGGTCGTCCCAGCGTTCTTGGACCGCCGCCAAGTCGTCACCGTCGCCGACGGCGACGAAACTCGGTCCCGTTCCCGACAGCGAGACGCCAGCCACATCGGGCATGGCCTCAAGCATCGGCTCGACAGAGAACCCGAGCGCGCCACAGAACGCGAGACCATTGACCGTCATCGCACGCTTGAACTCACCGTCACGAGCGAGGTCGGCAACCAACTCGGCCACCGGCGCAATCTGTCGACACCGCTCGACGGGCGCGTCGCTGCTGAACGCCTGTTCTGGCGGTGTCCAGACCAGCACGTCCCACGCTCGGGTTTCGCGGTGGAGGAGTTCGTCGCGGTCGTTGTCGGTCACCGTTACACCGCCGAGCATGCTAGCGCTTGCGTCGTCGAAGGCTCCTGTGACGGTGACGCCTGTATCCCGTGCCGCCTGAACACCGAGTTTGGCCGCCGCCGTTCGTGACACCTCGTCGACGGCATCGAGCGCCGAGAGGGTCGCAAGCACTGTCGCATTCGCTGCTGCGCTGGAGGACTTTAGCCCCGACGCGAGCGGGACCTCACTGTCCGTACGGACGGTCCCTCCCTGGTCGTCCCCATACTCGGCGGTGACGAGTTCGACACACCGTTCGACGAGTCGCGTGTCAGCGTCCTCGACGCCTGCCACGAAACCACTCACCGACTCACCGTCCAGCGAAACGGTCGCCGTCACCTCTGGACCGATTGCAAACGCCGAGCCGGTTCCTGTCGCTAGTGCGTTCAACACGGTCCCCGCTGCCGGCGCCGCTGCTCGTCCTTCCATGCGAGTTTCTGGCATATGGCTGCACTTACGTGTACTGGTCACTGAACGCCGTGTGATACGTTATGCTGGCTCGAACCGGAACCCGTGCCAGGCTTGGTCAGTCCCCTCGCGGACGCTGTGTTCGGGATTTCGGAGCTGTTCGACGTAGACTGGCGCTACCTCGTCACCAACAGCTACCGCATCTGTCGTTCCGCCGAGAACGGTGACTGTCCCGCTCTCGCGGGAGAATTCGACGAGTGCAAGCGTATTTGGCTCCCGGACACCGGGAGGCGTCGACTCGACAGTCGTCCAAGAGACGACAATTCCCGTCTCGGCTGTCAGGTCGACCGTTTCGGTCTGCTCGACGCCACAGTCTGGACAGCGCGGGTGTGACGGATACGTGACGTGGCCGTTCTCACAGCAGTGGGCCAACAGCCGAGGGGTATTGTCGCTCACCGTGCCACCTCCAGCACTGCACTGGTCACGCAGTTTCCGAACCCGCCGACGTTACAGGTGAGACCAGCCTCGGCCTCGACCTGTCGCTGTCCGGCTTCACCCAGAAGCTGGCGGTATATCTCGACGGCCTGTGCGACGCCAGTTGCACCGAGTGGATGGCCGCGGGCTTTTAGCCCGCCCGAGGTGTTCACCGGCAGCGACCCGTCGCGTGTCGTAGTGCCGTCCATCGCATACCGCCAGCCCTCTCCGCGCTCGGCAAAGCCAAACGCCTCAAGCTGGAGGGGTTCGAGCAGCGTCACCATATCGTGTAACTCCGCAACGTCGATATCGTCGGGCCCGAGCCCGGCCATCTCGAAGGCCTGTTCACCGCTCGCTGCGACGGCATCCATCCACGTCGGGTCGTCGCGCTCGTGGACGACGTGGGTGTCTGTCGCGCCGGCGACCCCAGAGAGTACGACGAACTCGTCGGCATACTCACGAGCCACCGAGGCGGGACAGAAGAGTAATGCGGCGCTCCCGTCGGTGAGGGGGCAGTAGTCATAGAGCCGAAGCGGGTCCGCGACCATCGGGCTCTCGAGGGCTGTCTCAACGTCAATCGACTTCTGAAACTGCGCGTCGGGATTGTTCCGCGCGTTGTCGTGGTTCTTGACGGCGACGTGGGCGAGACTCTCGCGTGGCGCGTCGAAGCGGTCGAGATACAGCCGGGCAGCGAGCCCGGCGAACGACGGGAGCGTCACCCCGTGGGCGTACTCGGATGGATGGGTGAGCGAGGCGATGATGTCGCTCGCCTCGCCGGTCGTCCGGTGTGTCATCTTCTCTGCGCCGACGAGCAGCGTCATCTCACTGGCACCCGACGCGATAGACTGCCACGCAGCGTACAGTCCTGCGCCGCCGGACGCGGAGGTCTGCCCGACTCGCTGGGTGTACGCCGGGACCGCGCCGATATCGTAGGCGAGTGCGTTCATCACGCCAGTCTGGCCCTCGAACTCGCCACTTGCCATGTTCGAGAGATAGAGATGGTCGACTGCCGAGGCCCCGACACCCGTGTCGTCGAGACAGTCTAGAGCCGCCTCCGTCGCGAGGTCTCGCACCCACCCCTCGCGCGTGCCGAACTGTGTCATCGACGCGCTGAGTACTGCAACGTCCATGCATTACCCATCTGGCGCTCGGTTGTGTAGGTTTTGGTACTCCACAAAGCAGTTTTCAGGCCCGAACGCCGCCGGTCCGAACGATATCTGCACGCTGGGAAATACCGATAGATACTTTTGGCACTCCTAAAAATATAGTGTAGAGAGACGACGTGTCGCCCCGCGGGATGGGGGGCACTGCCCCGAATATGAGTCAAACTAACCCCTACACTGAACCTGAGTCAGATGCTGCCGAGATGCCGGTCGTCGAGTCACACGACGAGGAGACGGGGGAAACTGTTCTCGAAATCGACGGACTGACGCGGACCTACGAGCAGGAGTGTGCGGTCGAAGCGTTCTCGCTCTCTGTCGACGAAGGGGAGTTGGTGACGCTTCTCGGTCCCTCCGGGTGTGGGAAGACGACAACGCTACGGATGATTGCGGGGCTGGAACGTCCCACTGAGGGGACAATTCACATAGACGGCTCGGCCGTCGCCGACGACGACGCCTTTGTTCCCTCTGAGCGCCGCGACGTGGGACTGGTCTTCCAGAACTTCGCACTGTTCCCACATCTCACTGTCGAGGAAAACGTCACGTTCGGTATCAAGGACTGGGATGACGACCCAAAGCGCGAGCGCGCCGAGGAACTGCTGGAGCTTGTCGGCCTCTTGGACCACCGCGAGAAAAAGCCCGACCAGCTCTCGGGCGGCCAGCAACAGCGGGTCGCGCTGGCCCGCTCGCTCGCGCCCGAGCCGGACGTACTCTTGCTCGATGAACCGTTCTCGAATCTCGACGTGCGACTGCGCATCGAGATGCGCGAGGAGGTCCGGCGTATCCTCAAGAAGGCCGGCGTGACCGCCATCTCGGTCACCCACGACCAAGAGGAGGCGCTGTCGATTTCTGACCGCGTCGCGATTATGAACGACGGGAAACTCGAACAGGTCGGCAAGCCAGAGGTAGTCTTCGAGAACCCGGAGTCCCGGTTCGTCGCGAGCTTCCTCGGGCGAGCGAGCTTCCTCCCGAGTCGCGTCATCGGCGAGACCGTCGAGACAGAGCTCGGGACCCTCACGACGAAGAAGCTCAACGGGCCGGTCGACGCCTACGATGGGGCCGAAATCGACGTGCTCGTCAGGCCCGACGACCTCGAAGCCGTGCCGTGTAACGAGGCGACTGCTGACGGACACATCGTCCACCGCCAGTACAACGGACCGACGTTCGTCTATCAGGTGGCCCTGGAGAGCGGTACCACTGTCAGGTGTCTCCACAACCACGCAGAGACATTCGAACACGGCCAGCCGGTCGCCGTCTCGCTGAAATCCGACCACTCGCTGGCCTGGTATCCGAAGACGTAGTCACCAGTCGACGGCGCTTCGCCCTGCCTCGTACCCGGTGACGACCGCGACGCCGCTTCTCGACCGTTCCTCAACGAAATTGTGGCCGCCGATAACGCCGCCGACCGCAACAAGGTTCTCGAACACCGGACCGTTTCGGGATGTCGGCTTGAGTTCCGAGGTTACGTCGACACCGGCACGTGCGAACCAGTGGTCTCCCAGAGGAGCGGATATAGACCACTCGCTGTGCTTCTCGGGGGACTCCACCGGGCAGTCGAAGGCGGGTTCGACGACTTCGGTCTCGGTGCCGACGAGACCACCGCTTGCCACGCCACCGGTCGCCAGCACGAAGTTATCTCCCTCGATAGAGCGCTGTTCTGTCTCCGTCGCGACGTTTACTGACTGTATCGACCCCCCCGTAGACGAGACCTCGGTTACCGTCGCTCGCGTCAACTCGATACCGGCCTCGTCGAGTCGGTCGAACAGCCGCTCTCGCAGACGGATGCCAGGTAGGTTCGGCTCGCCGACCGGTAACTCGAACACCGCCGCCTGAAGCTGGGATTCCAGTTCGCGGCGAATCTCGTCGTGTTGGGTTACGCCGAGAACTGGCGGGAACCCGACCCGTGACTCGATATCGAGCGCCGGTCGGACTGCCCGGGCGAGTGCCTCCCGAACGGGCCTTCCGTCGGAAGTCTCGTTGTTCTCGTCGAGTGCCCGGGCGAACGCCTCGAATGGCGGCGTCTCCGTGGCATCGATCGGGAACTCGACGGTCGAGGCGGTCACGTCAAACGGTGCCACCGAATCGAGTCGGTCAGCCACGAGGTCGGCATCAATGTGGGTGAGACAATCCAGCCCGACGAGATGCATGGGACGCTGGCTGCTGACCAGCCCCGCGGCGACGGTCACGGGATACCGATAGGTCGGACGCACTCCACCAGTAACTGTCGGCGCAAGTGCGTTCCTGTCGGTACCGCGGTAGGTGGACCGGTCGCTATCCGCGAACACGTCGTCGAGATACGCGAGCGCCCGAGTTAGGTCGTCTTCCCCGACCAGATTGTAGGGGTGGTCTGCCGGGAGCGAGTCGATTCGGGCGGCAGGCCGGGCAACAGGACCTTGCTGGTCGGGGACGTAGCCGAGCACGTCGATGGTACCGGGTTCGTGTCTGTATCGCTCGGGCGAGACCGCAAGGACGTGAACATCGGCGCTTGGGTCGGCGTCTTTCGCGGCAAGCGCGGCGATACAGCCGCCGATACCGGCGCCGACGATGACCACGCGACTCATCGCGATAGCTCACCCCCGGTCGGTCGCTCGCAAGCAAGTGGCCGCGTCCTGTTTGCGGTCTCTCTCCCGTCGGCGAACGAATCGAGGTCGATGCCCGGGTCGGCCGCCTCGCCGTCCTGGCTGTCCTCTCCGTGTATCGCCTCGTCGCCGAGCGCCATCGTTTCGACGTACGACCGGTAGGTCCTCGTTGCGCTTTCGAGTGTCTCGCCCCGGAGGACCGGACGCTGTGTCTCCCAGTGCTCGTCGAGGAACGCCTGCAAAACCGTAGCGACGACCGATTCGTCGTACTCGGGATAGAGCGCGCTTGCGACCCTGTACGCACATTGACTCTCCCCCCAGGAACCAAACTCGGTCCCCAGGCGGAGTGTCGCCTCCTCGATAGCTGGTGACTCACACGCCTCGAACGCGGCTTCAAGTTCCGCCTGTGTTACCGGGAGCGAGTCACAGACGACCGGACGCTCGTCTGTGATGTCACTCGCCGCCCCCAGTGGCTCGACCGTCGGGAGCGGTATCTCGTCGGTCTGGCACTCGCGGCGGATACCGAACTTGGCACAGACATCGTCGGCCACCTGTTCGGCGACGTATCGGTGAGTCGTTAGCGAACCGCCTACAATCGTCGTCATGCCCCAACAGCCGTCTCGGTCACCGTGGTCGAGTAGCTCGTGGTCGTGACCGGCTTCCCCGCCGGAGCACTGGAGACTGAGAGCAGAATCCGCTCTGAGTGTCTCCTCATTCTGGAGAGCCGGAACTGCCTCGCTCGCTCGGTCTTCCAGTTCGCGTACGTCGGTAATCGAAGCAGCCGCCCCGTCGTCGTCCGTGACGGTCTTTCGCATCGTTCCGATGGCGGTTCGGCCACGGCGTGGCATGACTACGGTGTCCTCGCCGTCCGAAGAACGATAGGTAACGACGGTGTCGGGCGGGTTAGCATCGACGAGGAGCGTGCTCTCGACAACAGTCTGTCGCCCCAGTTCGAGACCGGCGAGTGAGGCCACTTCGTCGGCTCGGCCGCCGACTGCGTTGACGACGTAGTCCGGGTCGATTTCGTCCGTCGATGGCGCTGTGAACTGCTTTGCCTCCTCGGCGGCCTCACCCGGCATCGTCCGGTCAGCGTCGTCTGGCTCACCACCGGGGACACCGGGCTTCCCCCCGTCTGTGACCGGCTGTACGGCCGCGGGGTGAGCCCCAGGAGCGGGGTCGTGTCTGAGCGATACCGTATCGAGTGTTCCCTCCTCGACGCCGATACCGGTCACAGTTGTGTGAGGTCTGATAGTCGCTCCGTACTCCCGGGCGCTGCTCGCGGTGGCGAGTGTCAACGTGAACGGGTCGACAACCGCGTCCGGAGCCGAGACGGCCCGGCCGACATCGTCAGACAGCCCAGGCTCTCGCTCTCGCAGGTCGTCGCCCTCGATAGTGTCTGTCGGAATCGAGGCCGAATCGGCGGCCTTCCGGAGCGTCTCGCCTTGCGCGGGACTGTCGGAGACCATCAGCCCACCGGTATTTTCGATGCAGTCACCCGCTATCTGCCCCAGTTTCTGGCGCTCGCTGTGCAAGCGTTTGGCCAGCGTCTCGTCGCTGCTATGTCGGGCACCGCTCTCGATGACGCCGAGCCCTCGTGTCGTTCCGGTTCCCAGGCCACGTTCCGTGACGAGCGTCACGTCGAGTCCACGGATAGCGAGGTCTCTGGCGACTCCGGTTCCGAGAACGCCACCACCGATTACCAGCACGTGCGGTGTGTAGCCCATTCGATTACACGTGACTGTGGTACCGGTGCACTTAATGGGTGTGTTGTCGAGTGAGGTTGCTGTAACCTCACCAGCCCAGACCGGTAAAAAACGAGACAATAAAGCATCAGCAGCGTATACATCCCCCCTATCTCCGCCGACCATCCAGACCACAGCAGCGGTCGGGTCTGTGCTATACTTCGATGTAGCCGCGTTTCCACTCCTCTCTTGCTTCGAGTTCTCGCTGGCCCCGGTTTGTGACGGTATAAGAGTTCGTCCGCTTGTCGATTTCCCCCTTCTCGACGAGCCCTTTCTCGACCAGCGTATCCAGATTCGGATACAGTCGACCGTGCTGAATCTCCGTCCCGTAGTAGTCCTCGAGTTCCTCTTTGATTGCGAGTCCATGTGGCTCGTCCATCCCTGCGGTTATATACAGCAAGTCACGCTGAAATCCTGTCAAGTCGTACATCGCTATCACACACTTTCATCTCGTTGGTATTAATTCTAACGAGAAGTTGTAATGTCTTATTTTCCCGGCGACAGTGGGTTGAATCTGTGTTTGAGGGGTTCTATAACTATTTTCACTCCCCAAATCACAACGTTGCTAAAAGTCAGTTTTCGTTGTCATTTACAGAAGGATTCATATTTAAAATTCTCGTAAATTCAGAGAGATATATGATTCTGTCCGACCGCACGTTGGGTCACGTACAATGGAGATGGTGGCTCGGTGTTAGTGTCCTCATCAGAAGGGGCTCAGTGGGGGTAACGTCTCGTCATCGCCACCATACAAACACGCTCACGAGACCAGTGGTCATCAAGGTTCCGAGTACAGACCCCACCTGGTCGGTGTGATGCGGGATTTTATATACCGTCCCGAAACCAAACAGGCCCGTGTACCGTGTAGTGGCCGTCGTTTTGCTCGGGTGTGTCTGCCTATCGGCGGGTCTGGCGACGGGCACCACAGCGGAGGCCGAACCAGCGATTGTCGGCCTCTACCCGAATCCAGCTGCCGACGGCGACGAGGGCGAGTTCGTTACGCTTAGTGTCCCGCCGAGCACAAACCTATCTGAGTACCGGTTAGCCGACGAGCAGAGGTCCGTCCGGCTCGAATCCCCGTCCACTGCGGAGTCGGGGTCGGTAGTAACGTTCTCGACTGACCCACAGCGTACCGCTACGCTTGTCGACCAGCCGGTCAGCGCGATTGCAGACGGGATACGACTCGCAAACGGCGGCGAGCGTGTTCGACTCATCCACAACGGCTCCGTCGTGGATGCGGTGACTTACGGCCGTGCACCCGAGGGAGAAACCTACGACGCCAGCAGCGACAGCTGGAAACCGCTCGGGAACACCCAGCGGCCGGTTATCTCCGACGCCGGCGGAACCGTCGAGGCGTTCGTCCTTCCTGACGAACCCGACAGAGCAGTTGCCTTTCTCGAGAACGCCTCCGAACGAATCCTCCTCGCGGGGTACACAGTTACCTCCGAGCGAGTCGTCGAGGCGCTCGTTGCGGCACACAAGCGAGGCGTCGAGGTAGACGTGCTCGCTGAGGGTAGTCCGGTTGGGGGACTGACTGAAGATGGTGCGGCCGCGTTCGACGCGCTCGCCGATGCGGGCATCTCCGTCCGTGTCTTTGCGGGCGAGCCAGCGCGGTACCGGTATCACCACGCGAAGTACGCCGTCGTCGACGGTCGCGCTCTCGTGACGACCGAGAACTGGAAGCCCGCGGGCACCGGCGGACGTGACAGCCGCGGCTGGGCGGTAATCACCAGGCAAAGGGATATCGTAGCGGGGCTCGTCGAGACGTTTCGCGCGGACGCGGGATGGGTCGATACGAAACGCTGGGAGGTCGTCGACAAAGACACAGTCAGCGACGACGAGCCGTCACCACCCGACTTTCCACGTAACTTCGAGGCGGCACAGCTACCGGTCAACAGGACGAGACTGCTTGTCGCACCCGACAACGCCGAGCAGTCACTAGTCCGTGCTATCGACGCGGCAGAAGAGTCACTCGACATCAAACAGGTCCGTATCAGCGACCGGGCTGTTCCGTTGCTACGGGCCACGCTCCGTGCCGCCACACGGGGCGTCCGCGTCCGAATCTTGCTCTCCGGTGCGTGGTACGTCGAATCGGAGAACCGCCAGATGAAACGCTGGCTGGAGGAGCAGGCGTCGGCCGGAGACCTTCCGCTGTCGGTCAGGATAGCCACCCCTGAGGGCCGATTCGGGAAAATTCACGCGAAGGGACTGATCGTCGACGGCCAGCAGACATTCGTTGGCAGCGTCAACTGGGGGAACAACTCGCTACGGAACAACCGAGAGGTCGGGCTGTTACTGGACGGAGCGGCAGTCGGCGAATACTTCGGGACCGTCTTCGAGAGCGACTGGCGACGAGAGGACAGCCAGCTACCAGTTGGCTACGTAGCCGCCTGTCTGGTCGCCGCGGTAACTGCCCTCGCTGTCGGCAAGCGCATCGAGTTCGAGGGCTAACTACTCCGAGATGACTGCGGAACTGCCGAGGTCTTCGTCGATTTCCGCGTCTGCCATCTTCTCGACGAGCGCGTCGACAACCGCCTCGCGCATACCGCTGACGAACTTGATTGAGCCGACGACGAGGTGACCACCGCCAGAGACACCGCCGCCAGGCACCTCTGCCTGCAGTTCTGCGACCATCTCAGGGATGTCGAGGCGTACCCCGTCAGAGCGCAGGACAGCGAAGTCTGGCCCGTAGCCGATTGTGATGACCGGGTCCCCAGTCTCCTCGACTTTCTTGTCGTGAATCTTGCCGGTCGTCTTGCCTGGTGCGGGGTACGTGAACCGCCGGGCATGGCTCTCGACGTCGATTCGATAGAGGTGTGCCCCGTTGTCCAGTTCTTCACGAGTTACGTGTTCTAAGGCCGCATCGAGCTGTGTCTCCACGTCGCGCTCGGCGCGTTCTGTGAAGAGGTCGACCAGCCGCTCGTGGCGCTCAGTATCGTCGCAGTTGACGTTAAGCAGGTCGTTGACGAGTTCGCGGCCGTCGTTGTATTTCAGCCAGTAGGTGGCGTAATCGAGCGCCTCACCGATATCGACGAGGCGGTGTTTGTCGTACCCTTCCTCGCTCGCCAGCGCGAGGTACTCATCCATCGCATCAGCATCGGAACGGTCTGCGAGTCCTGCCACGGCAGGAACGTGTCGGAGGTCATCGGTCACGTCCGGCGCAATCATCCGGGCTATCTCGACGGACATCATACCCGTAGTGATGCGGTAATCCTCGTCGTAGAGGTAGGGGTTGACGTGTTTCTCGACCAGCCCCTCCACTGCCTCGGGGTCGGGGTGGTGGTGGTCGACAACGAGAATCGGCACGTCGTAGTGTGTGAGGTTGCGGTAGGCCGGCGTATCTTCCTCGGTACTCCCGTTGTCAAGCATCAGGAACAGCGGGAGTTTCTGGCCGTGTCGCTTGCGGTTTTCGAGCGCGAAATTGAGGTCGCGAGTCACGTCTTCGAGCTCGTAGAAGGGTGCCTTACTCGGGAGGCGCTTGAGCAGGTGTCGCGGAGCCTCCGGGTCCTCCCAGGTCGCCTCGATGAACTGTTCGAGCGCGTACTGCAGCGGCACGCTCGCACAGAGGCCGTCACCGTCAGCGTGATGTCGCATCCGAATCGGGCGGCCCTCGAGCACCGTCTCACGCAGGCGAGCGGCGACAGTCTGTAGGTCTCCGCGAAGCTTCTCGAAGGCAGGCCAGTCGATGAGTGGCTCTACATCCGCTGGGGTCGCGGGACCTGCTTTTTCGAACCGCTCGGTAACTGTCTCGCGAGCTTCGCCATCCAGAGTGGCGATGCTGTCGACCTCTATCTGTGTGTATCCCTCGCGAGTCTCGGCGGTGCCGGAAATCCGAACCACGTCGTCGAGCTCAATATCAGGATAGGCACGGACGCCTGCCTCCTCGAACGCCGCACAGGGTACGACGGCCGACGCAGTCCGGACCTGGAAGATAGTCGGGCCGCCGGTCTGTTTTATCTGGACGACCTTGCCGTCGAGATGGACCTCGTCACCGACCGCGTCCGGTAGCGTCTCACCGGTGACCTCCTGTCCCGGGCCGACCTGTTCCCGAACGTAGTCTGCGAGCTGGACTTCGGTGAAGCTGACATCTCCGTCAGGCCTCACCTCGGCGAGTTCGACGATAACCTCGTCGCCGACATCGTAACTCCCGATGAGATTCGAGGAGTGTACGAGACCGGACACAGATTCTGAGAGGTCGACGAAAACGCCGTATTCGACGACACCGTTGACCGTCCCGACGTACTTCTCGCCGGAGTCGATATCGTCGAGCGTACAGCCGGCTGCGAGGTCATAGACGGTCGTCGGTTCGTCAGAGTCAGCGAAGTCGGTACCGTCGTCCCCGGTACCGTTTGGTGTAGACATATAGTCTCCGTACGTCACTTGCCGGTTTTTAAGCTTCGATATACATCTGTTTCTCTCCTACCGTGTGGCTGGCCGAGATGCGGGTAACGAGTGGTTCCGGAACCCTTAGAAGTGGCCGCTGTTGAGTTGCGTGTATGGGACTATTCCGCTCGAGTGAGATACTCGGAATTGCCGATTCCGCACTCGAGTTCGCACTGGCCGCCTCAGAAGAAGCACACCCAAACGAGTATATGGGGATGCTCCGTGGAGAGGAGGCGTCCAACCTCGGGCTTGCCGAAGACGGAACGGTGCTTTCTGAGGTGCTCGTCGTGCCCGGGACCAAGACGAATCCGGTCAGTGCCGAGTTCAAGCCGATTAACACGCCGAACGACCTGAGCGCCGCAGGCTCGATTCACTCACACCCGAACGGGGTACTCAGACCCAGCGCAGCCGACCGCTCGACGTTCTCGCGAAACCACGTTCATATCATCGTCGGCGCGCCGTACGGCCGTGAGGACTGGCAGGCCTTCGACCGCGACGGCGAGCCAATCGACCTGCCGGTACTTGACGTCGACCCACCCGAAGAGGAGTTCTTCGATTTCACACAGGAGGATATCGACAACGAGCTACGGGGGGACGAGGAATGAAACGAGTCGTCGCACAGGGCACATTCGACCTGCTTCACCCAGGTCACGTCCACTACCTCACAGAGGCAAAAGCCATGGGAGATGAGCTTTACGTCATCGTCGCGCGCTCGGCGAACGTGACCCACAAACAGGGCCCGGTCATCGGAGACAGCCAGCGCGTCGAGATGGTCGCGTCGCTGAAGCCCGTCGACAACGCACGGCTCGGTCACCCGGAGGATATCTTCGTCCCGATAGAGGACATCGAGCCCGACGTTATCGCGCTGGGCCACGACCAGCACCACGACGAAGACGCGATAGCCGAGGAACTCGGACGGCGGGGCATCGACTGCCGGGTCTGTCGGGCCTCTCCGTACGAGCCCGACGAGGAGATGGTTCTCTCTTCGCGTCAGATAGCAGACCGCATCGTGTCGAGCCGGTCGTAACCGGCCTGCCTACGAGAGTCTGGGAACCTGCCCACAGGCCTATATGTCTCCGTGAGTAAACTAACTCCGAGAGCTGATGGCTCCCAGTGACCCCGTTGTGCTTATCGTCGAAGACGAGTCAGACGTTGCGGAGACGTATCGCCTCTGGCTGACCAGAGATTACACCGTCCGTGTCGCAGAGGACGGTGACGCGGGCCTCGAGAAGCTCGACGACGCCGTCGATGTAGTGTTACTCGACAGGCGGATGCCTGGCCTCTCTGGCGGCGACGTTCTCGAAGAGATTCGGTCGCGTAAACTTGACTGTCGCGTCGCGATGGTGACCGCTGTCGAGCCGGATTTCGACATTCTCGAGATGGGGTTCGACTCGTATCTCGAGAAGCCGGTCAAAAGCGACAGACTCCAGTCGACCGTCCGAGACCTTCTCGAACGCTCGGCTTACGACTCGGTGTTACAGGAGTACTATTCCCTAGTCGAGAAACGGGCCGCTCTGGAAGCCAGCAAGCCGGTGCGAGAACTTGAAACCAGTGAGGAGTACCGCGACCTGCGGCGACGAATCGAGCACCGACGGGAGGAGCTATCCGAGACACTCGGCGGTGTCGACGACGAGGACGATTTTATTACAACGATTCGCGAACTCGGCGACACAGAGTAACCGCCGTCGCCACGGAACCGCAAGGAATTCAACGGGCAAGCGACACGCTTATTCGAGTTTAGCAGGGACATAGAACCGATGAGTACGGACACTGGTGAGGAGACAGACGCCTTCGAGCAG
Source organism: Halovenus aranensis (assembly GCF_900100385.1). GTDB lineage: Archaea > Halobacteriota > Halobacteria > Halobacteriales > Haloarculaceae > Halovenus > Halovenus aranensis. Next base: position 40,210 of record NZ_FNFC01000004.1, on the reverse strand, counting down.
GCCTGTGCCGAGCTCGTCGAGCGCATTCTCGACGGCGAGATAGAGCGCGACGACGTCGAGTCAGCGAAAAAGGAAGTTTGTGGTAAATACTCCTCGCCGAAGGTCCCCCAGAACTCGGACCTCCTCGATTTCGCGCCGCTGGAAAAGCGAGAGGAACTCGAATCGGTCCTCCAGCGGAAGCCGGTTCGAACGGCCTCGGGCGTCTCACCAGTTGCGATTATGACATCGCCAAAGCGGTGTCCACACGGGAAATGTCTCTACTGTCCCGGCGGCCCGGACTCGGATTTCTCCAGCTCACAGAGCTACACGGGTCACGAGCCGGCGGCTGCTCGCGGCGAACAAAACGACTACGACCCGTACGGCCAGGTGACCCTGCGGCTCAACCAACTCCGAGAAATCGGTCACCCCGTCGACAAGGTCGAGCTTATCCTCATGGGCGGGACGATGACGGCACGCTCACACGATTACCAGGAGTGGTTCGTCAAGCGCGCCCTCGAAGCGATGAACGATTACGACGTCGACAGTCGACCCGAACCCGCCGAAGAAGAGAGCTTTGCGCCCGACCCGGAGTCGGTCGACTTTCGGTATCTGGAGGACGTAATCGCCGAAAACGAGGTCAACAGCGTCCGAAACATAGCGACGACCTTCGAGACGAAGCCAGACTGGTGTGACCCCGAGCAAATCGACCGGATGCTCGACCTCGGGGGTACCAAAGTCGAGGTCGGCGTCCAGACGACCTACGAGCGAATTAACCGCGAGATGCACCGCGGCCACGGCACACAAGACTCGATTGACGCGAACCGCCGGCTCCGCGATTCCGGATTCAAGGTCGGCTTCCACATGATGCCGGGCCAGCCGGGTATGTCGAAGGAGATGTGTCTGGAGGACTTCCGGCGCATCTTCGAGAACTCGCAGTGGCGGCCGGACTACCTCAAAATCTACCCGACGCTTGTCGTCGAGGGAACCGCTGTCTACGACTGGTGGCACACGGGCGATTTCGACCCGCTCGACAACGAGGAAGCCGCAGAGCTGGTCGCCGAAATCAAGTCGATGATTCCGCGCTATACGCGGCTCCAGCGTGTCCAGCGCGATATTCCGGCTGACTTTATCGAGGGCGGCGTCTGGAAGTCGAACCTGCGCCAGCTTGCCAGACAGCGCATGGAAGACCACGGCTGGAGCTGTGACTGCATCCGGTGTCGCGAGGTCGGACACAACGACGAGGAGCCGGAACACGTCGAACTCGATATCCACACCTACGAAGTCGCCGGCGGCACGGAGCATTTCATTAGCTTCGAAGACTTCGAGAATGACCTGCTGGTCGGATTCTGTCGGCTCCGATTCCCCAACGACCCGGTTCGGCGGGAACTCGACGAGGCGGCCATCGTCCGCGAACTCCACGTCTACGGCAGTCAGGTCGGTGTCGGCGAGGCGGCCACAGACGGGACGCCGGTCGACCAACACCAGCATCAGGGGTACGGCACCCGCCTGCTGGCAGAAGCCGAGCGGCTCGCGTCCGAGGCCGGCTACGACAAACTGGCCGTTCTCAGCGGTATCGGCGTCCGTGAGTACTACCGCGAGAAACTCGACTTCCGACAGGACGGTCCCTACGTCAGCAAGCGCTTAGACTAGCGGTATCGCCAGCCGACGAGTACAGCCAGCCCGCCGACTGTGACCACACCGACAAGCCCCAGCGCCCTCATCTCCTCGTCTACCACCTGTTGCCCGTCGTCAGTCGATGGGCCGGAAGCAGCCGACTCGTCGGCAACAGGGGCGTCGTGGTCGATGACGAACGTCGCATTGTGCTCGTAGACGAACACCTCGTAGCTGCCGGCTAGCTCCGCCCGGGAGTCGACAAACGAGAGTGTCGTGTTCGTCTCGGGCGCGTCGTCAGCGACGTCGACGGTCACGGTCGCGAACTGTGCGATACCAGTCGACCCGTCCCGTGGCGGGTCTCGCCACTGACGGGCAACGGCTGTCCCGTTGTCGTCGTCGATACTGGTCTCGTCGTACACGTCGGTCTCTGTGCCCTGTTCGAGATACGACGCGGTCTCGACATCGGTCACAGTGAGGAGGTCAGTCTCGTAGGAGACACCGAGTGTCAGGTTCGTGAGACCGATATCCCCGTATCCGCCGTCGCTCTCGACGAACACGCGCACGTCGACGGTTTCGCCGGGCGCGACGGTCCGCTGTTCGTGTTCGGGGTAGACGATTGTCGGCTGGTCGCTGCCGACGGCCGCGCCGGTAGCTACGAGCGCGAACAGACAGGCGACCAACAGGAGTGGGGCACCAGGGCGGTCCATTGCCGGCAGGTACGGCGTGCTGTCAATTGAGGCTTTCCCGTGGTGTCAGTAGAAGCCGCGTTCGACATCTTCGTCGATGATGTCTTCGAACTCCTGTTCGAGGAGTTCCTCGGCCTCTTCGAACGTCTCAGTGAGGTCGTCCATCCCAGCAGGACGGTCTGTGTGGTCGAACTCCATCGGGCCGTAGGCCGGGCTCTCCAGAGCGTCCATAATATCCTCGAACAGCGCGTCCGGAGTCGTCGGTGCATCGGCGTGAGTCTTGACCACCGATTCGAGCTGTTTGGCCCGCTCTGTGGCAGTTTCTTCGTCTTCGACAGGCTGCTGGACGCCGAACAGGCCCGCCTCGGCGGCCGCTGATGGGAAGTGTGGGTCGATATCCTCGTCGACGCGGCGGGCGACCTGTGCGCCAACTCCCTCGACTTGAAACGGGTTCTTTGCGTACGTTTTGAGCTGGTACGTTCCGACACCCGGATGGGCGAGATACATGTCTTCGCCGAGGCCGGACTTGCGGTCGCCGCCGACTGCTCGCCAGCCGTCCGGGTCGACGTCGCTCTCGACAACGTCACGCAGGATGTCGTCCCAGTCTCTGATACGCATTGCTGGCCGTCAGTCGGGCCTCCAGCGGATTATACGCATCGGTTTCTGACGTGACCGACAGGATTTTTTGAGTCCCGCTCCAGAGTGGGTTCGTGCACATTCGCGGCGTCGTCGTCGACGTACCGGAATCCAAAACAGTCACGACGAGCTACGGCGAGTCGGAGCTTCTCGAAGTCACGGTCCGGCCCGACCGGGGTGCGGGCGAAGCGACGACCGTCACGCTGTGGGAAGACTGGACGGAGACAGCAGAGTACCTCGAACCTGGGATGGAGCTTGCGGTCTACGACGCTACCGAACGGGAGTACCAAGGCGAGACACAGTACACGACCGGCAAAGAGACGATGGTCGTCGTCGAGCCGGACTTTCTCGTCGACGTAACCGACATCCGGTCGTGGGTGCAGTGTCCGCGGCTGTACTACCTCAACAAGCTCGACGGTGCCGACGTGTCCGAGCCGCTGGTCAAGGGAACAATCGTCCACGAGGTGTTCGGTGACCTGCTCCGTGGTGCTGACCTCGAAGCGGCTGTCGACCGCCGGGTCGAGGAGTCGGGGCTTGACCTCGGTTTGCTCGGGGCCGACGCCGGCTCGATGCGAGAGACGGTCAAACAGCACGCGAGTGCCATCGAGGGCTGGCTCCAGCAGGGCCGACTCACTGATGCTGATAACTGGCGCTCCGAACAACTGCTCGTCAGCGAGCGCTACGGACTCAAGGGCCGGGCAGACGCCGTCAGACGGGGCGCGCCGGTCGAACTCAAGACTGGCAAGAACACGCGGCGAGACCCCCGCTTTCACGACAAGGTCCAGGCGGGCTGTTATGCCCTGTTGCTCGGCGAGCAAGCAGACGAGGGAGACGGTTCGGTCACACACAGCCCGGACACTGGGACGCTCCTGTACACGAAAAACGCCGCGGTCGACGACGACGAGGAGTCGGGAGACCTCTCGCCGGCAAAGGAGTTTTCAATCTCGACGGGATTCCTCCAGTTTATTTTGCGTGCCCGGAACCACCTCGCGGCGGTGGAAGCCACTGGAGATGTCCCGACCGGGTACGAGGCCGACGCAAAATGCGAGTACTGTTTCGAACAGGACACCTGTATGGCCGTCTCGGGGCGACTCGACCAGGAGTCGAAAGCCGGCCAGGTCGGGACCCCGCTCCCCGAGGACGAACGGGCCTACTTCGAGCGTTTTTACAGGGCAATCGAGGAGGAACGGCGAGCGGTCCATCGGGAGTACGCCAAGCTCTGGGAGCAGTCACCGAACGAGCGGGCAGACGACGACCGGGCGCTCGTCGACCTCGAACCCACTGGGCGGCGACAGCTCGACGACGGCCGCTGGGAGCTTCGCGCACGCGGGACCGGTGCAGTCTCGAAGATTCGAACGGGCGATGTCGTCCTAGCAAGCGACGGGGACCCGATCGGCGGCGGTGCCGAACTCGCGCGTGTCGAGCGTCTCGGGTCGGCAGACAACGACGAAATCGTGGTGACGACAGACGAGCCGGTCGACCTCCGGCGGCTCGACGTGTATCCCTCAGAATTGTCGGCCGACCGCTTGCTCACCTCCCTACACGACGCCTTGCTCTTACAGCCACCGGAGTGGAAGGCCCCCCTGTTCGAGCGGCGGGGCCCGACATTCGACAGACCTGATGAGACGTTCGTCGACAACAACGAGGCACAGAACGAGGCCGTCCGGACGGCGGTCGGGGCAGAGGATTTCGCGCTCGTCCACGGACCGCCCGGCACCGGCAAGACCTACACGCTGGCTCGCATCGTCGCGGAGTTACTCGACCGCGACCAGCGCGTGCTCGTCTCGGCGTTCACGAATCGCGCAGTCGACAACGCCCTCGAAGCACTCGAAGACGAGGGAATCACCGACATCGTCCGGTACGGGACAGAGAGCGGCGTCCGCGAAGACATGCAGGCCTACCGGCTCGACCAGTCGGGAGAACCCGATGACTGTGCCGGAGAATTACAGGACGCTTCGGTCGTCGCAGCGACCACCGCCTCCTGTGGCTCACGCGCGCTGAAAACGCAGGCATTCGACGTGGCTGTTGTCGACGAGGCCGGGCAGTTGACCGAACCAGGGACGCTCGCGGCAATCGCGCGGGCCGACCGGTTCGTTCTGGTCGGTGACCACCAGCAGCTACCGCCAGTCGTCCAAGCCGAAAGTAGCGAGACACAGAGCGCCTTGGGGTCCGCGAACGGCGGCCAGCTGCGAGCCGACCTGCAGGAGTCGCTGTTCGAGCGCCTCATCGAAACCTATCCCAGGGCGGGTGTGTTGCTGGACCGCCAGTATCGGATGTCTCAGCGCATCCAGGCCTTTGCGTCCGCCGAGTTCTACGACGGACAGCTTCGGCCCGCGACCGCCGAAGTGGCTGGCCAGTCCCTCGCAGACCTCGACGGCGTTGCGGTCGACAGTCTCCCTGCCCGTCTGCGTGACGCCGTCAGCTTTATCGACCCCGGAGGAACACAGGTCGGCAACACCAACCCCGAGGAGGCAGAGACCGTCACCGACCTCGTCTCGACGTATCTCGACGCCGGCGTGGACCCCGCAGATATCGGCGTTATCGCGCCGTTCCGGGCGCATGTAGCCGAAATCCGAAAGAAACTCACCGACGGGGTTACCGTCGATACCGTCGACCGCTTCCAGGGTTCGAGTAAACAGGTCATCGTCGTTTCGTTCGTGACCACAGGCGCACTCGATGGCCCGATTTTCGAGGACTACCGGCGTATCAACGTGGCTCTCACGCGGGCGAAAAAGGCACTCGTGCTGGTCGGTGACGCGGACTCGCTGTCTCAGGACGACCGCTACCGACGGATGGTCGAGTGGGCCGAGTGACGGCCCGCACGGCGACAAATCACGAGATTTTACACCAGTTGGCCAGTAAATCGTGATGCATGTCAAATACGTCGACGGAAGCAGTACAAAGTGCAGATTCCGGCACTGACTCGGCGTTTCTCCTCGTCGCTGGCGGATATACGGGTACAGCACTGACAGGTATTCTGGTCTTTGTCCTGCTGGTCGCCGGTACCACCGACACCGTTATAATCGGGGCTTCCGGAGCCGCGGCGTTCGTCGTCGGCGCAGTTCTCGGGGCAGTGAGTATCACACAAATCCGGGAAGCTCCCGAGCGACTTGGCCGGGCCCGCTCTCGGTACGTGGTGGTCGCGCCGAGTCTCGTTCTCGGTGCAGGCACGGCGCTCGCGTGGCTACTGGGCTGGGACTCGTCGACTGTCGCCACTGGTGTCTTTGCGACATTACTGACGGTCTCTCCAGGCTTTCTCGTGATAATGATGGCCAGAACGCGATACGTCAGGGCGCGCTATCCGTCCGTCGACGCTGTCGTCGGCTGGGAGGCGGCGCCGTCAACTATCGCCAAGCGACGACGGATGGCTCTCGGCGTATTCGTCCTTGCGGGTACCGGCCTGCTCCTCGTTGTCGGCGTTGTGCTCTCGGTGAGCTATCACATTGTGGCCCCTGCTCTCGGCGGCGTCGGTGGCTCGCTGCTCGGAATGAGCGTCCGAACTGACCGCTTTCGCGTCCACGAGGGCGGCGTCGAAATCGAGCATCCGGCCGCCAAGCGGTTCATCCCCTGGCAGCGCTTCGACGGCTACCGTGTCAACGAAGACGAACTCAGACTGGTCCACCCATGGCGACTCGACCACCGCCACGATGTCGGCCGAATCGACGACCTCGATGCTGTCGTCGACGCCGTGGACGACCATCTCCCGTGTCTCGGCGACGAGCGCACGACCGCCTGACCAGAAGCTCTTTTCGCCAGGCGGTCAAAGCCGGGGCATGGTCGAGGTCCCGCTCGGAAGCGGTCATATCGACGTGTCACTGCCAGCGTGTTCGGTCACAGTCGCGACACCCGAGGGCCGCGACGCAATCGATGTTGCCTCTGCGGCCCGAGATGCGGTTGCCAACCCGAGCGGCCCGCCTCTCGACGAGCGCGTGGACTCTGGAGACGATGTCTGTATCGTCGTCACTGACATCACCCGCTCGACTCCCGAAAAAGTCTTGCTCGACGTTCTCGTCGACGAGCTGACGGCCGTCGGTATCGACCGAGACGCAATCGCTGTCGTCGTCGGGCTCGGTCTGCACCGGCCGCTCACCGATGCCGAGATGACTGAACTGCTCGGGGAGTACGCCGACCTCGCGGTGAATCACGACCCCGAACAGACCGTCGAAGTCGGAACGGTCGACGGCTGTCCAATCGAGTTGTTCGAGCCCGCCACGGAGGCCGACCATCTGCTTTCGACCGGGATGGTCGAGCCACACCAGTACGCCGGCTTCTCTGGAGGCGCGAAAACAGCAGTCATCGGCGCCGGGGGCGAGTCGCAGATACGGTACACGCACGGTCCAGAGCTGCTGAGCCGAGACGGCGTTCGTCTCGGCCGTATCGCGGACAACCCGTTCCGGTCGTTTTTAGACCGTGCCGGCGACGCCGCAGGTGTCGAGTTCTGCCTGAACGTCACCAAGAGCCCAGACGGTATCATGGCCGTTCACGCCGGCGACCCGCGGGCAGTCGTCTCCGAACTCGCAGCAGTTGCACTCGATGCGCTCGCCGTCGAAGTCGACGACCGGTACGACGCCGTCGTCGCCGGCGTCGGCGCACCGAAAGATGCCAATCTCTACCAGACAACGCGAGCGGCCACCTACGTCGTCCTCGGTGCGACCAACCCGCTCCGGTCCGGGGGACGCGTCGTCGTCCCGGCGACACTCGGTGAAGGAGCCGGCGAAGGGACCGGCGAACAGCGCTTCTACGAGCGCCTCTCGGCTGCGACAGACCCGCACTCGCTGTACAAACAGATGCAGAAGGGGTACGAGCCCGGCGCACAGCGGGCCTTCGTCGTCGCGCGTAGCCTCCGTGACCACGACCTCTGGGTGACGAACTCACAGAATCCGGCGGTCGTCGAAGACTGTCTCATGTCGAGCGCGCCTGGCATCGCCGACGCTATCGAACCGGACAGCAACGTACTCGTCGTACCAGAAAGCCTCGATACACTCCTCCGCTAATCCGTGTCTTTATTACTAGCATGTAATCTGTCCAACTATCTCGATAGCTAGCCTATACGGATAGCACTATACACCTGATGAATAGAGATAGGGCAATGAATCAGGGACAGTCTCTTGGGGACAGCCGTTTATCGACGCGACAGCACAGCTCAACAACGGGACAGCACAGTTCGGGAGGGACGAACTGATGGCACCAGCACAATCACAGCAACGGGCACGCGATGAGGCGGTGGTATCGCTGGAGTCGGTGCGACGGACGTATTACCTGGGTGAGCCAGTGGATGCGTTAGATGGCGTGTCGCTTTCACTGCCAGAGGGGTCGTTCACTGCAGTGATGGGGCCCAGCGGCTCCGGGAAGTCGACGTTGATGAACATGATTGGCTGTCTGGATACGCCCGACGAGGGGACGGTGACGGTCGACGGCCAGGACGTTGGTGCCCTGCCGGATGGGAAACGGGCTCGCTTGCGCGGTGCGGAGTTGGGATTTATCTTCCAGCAGTTCAATCTCCTGCCGCGGCTGACTGCTGCAGAGAACGTGACGCTGCCGATGGTGTTCCAGACTGTCGTCGACGAGGGGCGGCGCGAGCGGGCCGAAACGCTGTTGACCCGCGTCGGGCTGGGCGACCGCTTGGACCACACGCCGCCAGAACTGTCCGGCGGCCAGCGCCAGCGCGTCGCTATCGCCCGCGCACTCGTCAACGAACCCTCCGTCTTGCTCGCCGACGAGCCAACCGGTAACCTCGACACGGAGACGGGCAGTACAATCATGGACCTCTTCGAAGAACTCCACGAGGAAGGCCGCACTATCCTGATGGTCACTCACGAGCGCCACATCGCCGAACACGCCGAGCGTATCGTCCACTTAGTCGACGGCCAGATAGAAGAAATCGAAGAACTGGGAGGTGAGTCGGCATGAAACTGACCGAGAGCCTGCGCATCTCCTGGCGGGCTATCACCGGCCACAAACTCCGCTCTACGCTGACGACGCTCGGTATCGTGCTGGGTATCGGTGCCGTCATCGTGTTCATGGTGCTGGGCGGTGCCTTCGAGCAGAATATCGTCGGTGAATTCGAGCAAGACGAGAGCACGTCGATGCAGGTGTTGACAACGACAGACAGTAACATCGGCCAGGGAACCGTTCAGTCCAATATCTACACCCAGTCCGATATCGACGCAGCACAGGATATCGAGGGCGTAGACTGGGTGGCCCCGGACGGTGACCTGTCCGTCGTCCAGCTACGTCACGGCGGAGAGACGGTAACTGGCGGGGGTGGCCTCGGCTCGTTCAGCGTGAGTGCAACGGCACCCGAGCGGTTCGACAACGACCTCTTCGAGATGGTCGAGGGCGAGCCGTTCGAGGACGGGCAGCGCGGTCAGGCAGTCGTCAACGAGAAGCTAGTCGAGCTCTACGACGGTGCGGTCGAGGTCGGGGACGAAATCGACCTCGTCTTCCAAAACGGGACCACCGAGACGGTGTCTGTGACGGGTATCGTCAACGACGACACCGGAAACGGTATTCCGCCCAGGGTCCACGTCGACACAGAGTACTACCAGACCAAAATCGAGACGCCAGACGGCTCCCGTGAGCGGGCGTACTCGTTTTTGCTGTTGAACGCAGAGAACATCGACAACCTCGAAGAGACCCGTGACAGAGTACAGGAGTTCTTCGATACCGAGTCTGACGCCGGCCAGCTAAAGGGTGACGAGCAAAATATCGACGTGCAGACAGTCGAAGACGCAGTCGACCAGTTCCAGAGCATCGTCAACCAGATTGCGGTGTTACTGGGCGGCATCGCGGGCATCTCGCTGATTGTCGGCTCTATCGGCATCGCGAACATCATGATTGTGAGTGTCACCGAGCGGACGCGTGAAATCGGCATCATGAAAGCTGTCGGTGCGCGCAAGCGTGACATCATCCAGCTGTTCTTGGTCGAGGCAGTCATCCTCGGCTCAATCGGCGCAGTCCTGGGTGTGATGGCGGGTCTCGGAGTCGGCTACATCGGCGTCTCGATTACCGGCTGGCCGATGGTCTATCCGATAGACTGGATTCTCGTTGCCGTGGCCGTCGGCGGCTTCGTCGGGGTCTTCTCCGGGCTGTACCCGGCCTGGCGAGCCGCGCGAGTCGACCCGATACAGGCGCTGCGTCGTGAGTAACTACCCGTCGACAGCGCAGTTATTCGGTCCGAGTTCGAGTTCGAACATCTCGTCGTCGGTCGCCGATTCCTGACCCAGATTGAGCGCGATAATTTCCTCGTAGTTGTTCGGCCGTGGGGGCAGGTTCGCAGTCACGCGCTCGACGAACGCGCTCTTGTCGTCGTCGAACACAGCCAGACCCTGGCGCAATGTGGCGAGTTGCGTGGTGTAGGTCCCGTCGCTTCCGGGCGTGGTCGTGGGGCCGACGTGTCCGGGCGCAATCACGGTCTTGTCGGGCAGTGTCGCGAACCGCTGGCGGGTCTTCCAGAGCTGTTTTGCCGCCTCCACCGCGGCGTCTTCGTCTTCGAGGTCCGGGCGGGCGACGCTGTCGAGAAACAGCGAATCCCCGGTCAACAACAGGTCGTCGACGCGATAGCCGGTCATCTCGGTCGTGTGTCCCGGCAACCAAACCACGTCGATATCGGTCTCGCCGAGTGCAAGCGTCTCGCCGTCAGCGACCAGCCGTGCGTCGAAATCGAGGCCGCGCTCTCTGGCCCGCGTCGGAACGACGACTTCGGCGTCGCTCTCGGCAGCGGCCGCCCGGACGCCACTGACGTGGTCGGCGTGGACGTGTGTATCCAGCGCGTAACGGAGGTCAGCACCGCGCTTGCGTGCCTGTTCGACGTACTCCCCGGCGAACGCACGCAACGGGTCGACGACAGCCGCCTCGTCACCGGACACCAGCAGGTACGCCAGACAGCCACTCGACGGGCGATGGAACTGGACCACGTCGAGTTCCGAGCCAGTCACAACGTGTCGCAGTTCGTCGAGGCGCGCCCACCCTTCCATCCCGTCGTCGACGGCGAGAACATCCCACCCCTCGCGTGCGAGAAACCCGGCGACGTACCGACTCGAAATCCCCTTCGCACAACAGGTGACGAGCGGGCCATCAGGCACGCCCTCGGGGACGGTTGCTGCTGGCTCGTCGTTGTCGTCGAGAAACGCAGTAAAGGGAACGTTGACTGCGGTCAGGTTCGGGTGGGTAATCCGCCACTCCTCGAAAGCGCTCTCGGGCCGTGTATCGAGGAGTGTCCACTGCTCGCCGTCGTCGAGTCGTCGCTTGAGAGTAGCCGCCGTAATCGACTGCACGGATTCCCCGAGTGTTGGGAACTGTCGCTCCATATCGGTTGTACGGGCGTGGGCTGCATGAGTGTTGGTGTCACACCGGCGGCGACAGGTCAATTCGGGAGCGTTATACCCGACAATTGCAAACTACGACCATGACCAATCGACACCGCCTGACGAGCGTCGAGACGGTCGAAGACGAGGGTGCCTGGCTGTTCACCGTCCGAGACGCCCACGACACGAATCAAGAGGTCATGCTCGTCCCCTGTGAGGAAACCGGCGTGACCGCCTGGGTGAACAACTGTACACACGAAGACCAACGTCTCTATCGCGACGAAATCGGCGTGGTAACACGAGATGGCGGCATCGTCTGCCCTAAACACGGGTCGATTTTCGACTCCTGTTCCGGCGGCTGCGAGAACGGACCGGCGGCCGATACCACGCTCCTCAGCGTCGACGTGACAGTCGACGACGGGTCAGTGTACCTGACCGACGACGCCGTCGACTTCCTCTGGAAGGGCGGCGACAGTTCCGACGACGACGATTCGGGGCCGAGTTCGACCTCACACCTCACGTTCTGAACGGCTCCAGACGACACCCTCAGTCGCTCGAAATCGAAGGGAGTGGCTTTTGTATGAGAACGAAGTAATTGGAGACAACGAATGAGCGAAGACTTTTACGATATTCTCGGTGTATCGAGGGACGCCTCCGAAGACGAGATAGAGGAGGCATACCGGGAGGCAGTTCGGAAGTACCACCCGGACGTGAGCGACGACCCGGACGCAGAGGAGAAGTTCAAGAAAGCAAAGAAGGCAAAGGAAGTGCTAACTGACGAGGAGAAACGCCGCCAGTACGACCAGATGGGCCACGAGCGGTTCTCCGAGGCCGAAAAGCGCGGCGGCGTCGGCGGCGGCAGCCGGCAGGGCGGCGACCCGTTCGGTGGTGGCGGCGGATTCAACGACGTCCAAGACATTTTCGACCAGTTCTTCGGTGGTGGTGGCGGCGGTCGGTCCCGCAATCGCCCACAGAGCGGCCAGGACCTGAAAACGACGCTCGAAATCGACCTCGAAACCGCCTATCACGGGGCCGACAAGGAACTAACAGTCAACCGACCAGAGGCGTGTGACGAGTGTGACGGCCGCGGCCATCCGCCCGGGACGGACTCGCGGGCCTGTCCGCGGTGTGACGGTCAAGGACAGGTGACACAGGTCCAGCAGACGGCATTCGGTCGGATGCAACAGCGCTCGACGTGTCGACGCTGTGGCGGTGAAGGGACGCTGTACGAGGAGACGTGTTCGACCTGTCGCGGCGACGGCGTCGTCCGCAACGAGGCCTCGCTCCAGGTCGAGATTCCGCCCGGTATCCGCGACGGACAGACACTTCGGATGGACGGTGAGGGCGCGCCCGGAGACAGAGGGGCGCGCAACGGTGACCTCCTCGTCGAAATCTCGGTCACAGACCACCCCGACTTCGAACGCAACGGCGACGACCTCAAGACCCGCCAGCCAATCTCGTTCCCACAGGCGGTCTTTGGCGATACCATCGAGGTAGAGACGCTCGATGGCCCAGTCGAGTTTGACCTCGAAGCAGGGACACAGAGCGGCGAGACGTTCCGACTCAAAGGCAAGGGGATGCCGCGGCTTCGGCGGCGGGGCCAGGGCGACCTCTACGTCCAAGTCCAAGTCGTCACACCCGACAGCCTCAACGAGGAGCAACGCGAGGCCCTCGAAGAGTTCGCCGAGGCCGGCGGCGAAGACGTCGAGGTCGACAGAGGCTTTTTCGACCGGCTCAAAAATAGCTTCTGAGATGGACGTATCTGACTTCGAGACGCTGAAAGATATCGTCGCCGCAGGACGTAACCGGGAATCGACCGCCCTCGATGTGGTTCGGCGACCCGCGCCCTACAGCTATCACAAACTTTGTACGAACGTCTGGAAGGCGGGCAATCTGCTCGGGCATTACGGCGTCCACTCGGTCGGCGAGCTAGCGGTCGAGGTCGGCCCGAAGCGGACCGACGATGAAAGCGAGAACGCAGACGATGTGGGGATGCGGGGGACTATCGACGCGGCAGAGCCGTTGCTGGCCATTCTCGGTGGAGCGATAATCGGCGGTGTCGCGGATATGACGCCGGCCGAACCCGTCGACGCCCCTGCGCTGGTCGCACCCGCCCACTGGGATATCGAGGCGACCGCGGGCTGTACGCGACTGGCCTACGGCGGCCCGCCGTCAGAGCCGTCTGTCTCACACTTCGAGCGCCTGGTCTGGAGTGAGAACCCAATCGAGCCGCCCGAACCTGTGACGCCGACAGACGATGCGGTCAGATTCGACGGTGACACCTGGACACACGAGGAACTCCTCGCTGTCGTGAGCAACCTCGTCGACGAATACGGCATCGACGAGGCAGCGCATGTGGTTCTTGATGCCGACGTAACAACACCCGGCGGTTTCGTCGCAGGGTTGTTGACGCCCCTTGCGGCCGGAACACCGATTGTCGTCCCCGAAGGCGCGCCACAGGAGTGGGACGAGCTGTCAGACGACGACTGCATCGTCACGGACGATACGACGGCTGAAAACAGGCTGGTCACCCAGGAAGTCACACGGTCGATGCGCGGTACTGGCCGTGCATAACGCCGACTGCAAACATCACGAACGCGAAGACGACCATCGAGGGCAACACCATCATGAAGAGGGTGCTCTCGGTCATCATGTCGGCTTGCCACATTCCGGTGATGCCGACAGCGATGATACCGACGATTATACCGACGGATACAGGCAGGTTGAACTCAACCATATCGGGGATGAGGACTCAGTATATAAAAGATTTCATGAAAGGGCCGCTCAGTCACCCGAGGGCCGGATGAGGTTCGCCAGCGAGACGAGAATCCCAAGTAGCCAGCCGACGGGATAGGAGATGGCGAACCAGATAATCGCGTGGTCCTCCTCGTCGCGGTCGTAGCGCTCGCCGAGCGGGTCCGTTATCGAGTCCGGTCCGGTCTCGAACGCCCAGCTAAATAGGTCGTCGCCCTGGTCGATGATGATGTCTCCGAGTGGTTCCCAGAACAGCGCAGCCACGACGGGTGGCAGGAAAAGCGCCGTCACCGCGAACGGATAGGCGAGCAGTATTGTCACGAACCGACCGCCGAGCCGCCAGAACGTGTACGCAAGCGCCGCAGCGAGAACGGCGACGCCACTGGCAGCCCCGATACCGGTTACTGCACCCTCTTCGAGGGCGGTCTGTAACTCCAGATAGACCGCCCCAGTCAGCCCACCCCAGAGAAGGGTAAAGACCAGAACGACCCCGAAAAAGCCGAGTCGGGTGGCCGTGACGTTGAGTTTTCGTGCCTGAAATCGGATGATGTAGCCGAGCAACACGAGCGGATAGAAAATAGCTATCACCGGCACCCCAAGCGCGTGCCAGAGTCTGTAGGAGATTACTTCGCGTGTCTCTTCGGGCGTCCATTTGCCCAAGACGGTTCCCGCTGCCCCGCGCTGTCTGGGAAACAGCATCTCCATCCAGGTCTCGTGCATGACCCGGATGTCGTACCTGATTGCGTCGGTTAACCCCTGTTCGTTCCCGGCAGCCATGTGAGCGTAGTTGGCCACCCCTCTGTATATGCTTTCCTGACCGCGGTGTGTCGTTCCGTTACTCCCAAGCGTCCGGACCGAAGTCGGGGTCGACCTTCCGGTCTCTGCGCGCGATGTCGTCGATGGTTGCTATCTCGTCGTCGCTCAACTCTAGGGTCAGGCTCTCCCAGTTGTCCCGGATGTGTGCCTCGCTGGTCGCTTTCGGGATTGCCGTGACGCCTTTCTCGCGGAGCCAGGCGAGTGCGACCTGTGGCTCGCTTGCCCCGTGTCTGTCCGCGATTTCGGTGAGCGGCTCCGCACCGATAACGTCACTGCGGGCCAGCGGCGAGTACGCGACAAGTTCGAGCGACTCCTCGTCGGCGTACTCCCTGAGTTCGTCCTGCTGGAGGAACGGGTGACACTCCACCTGGTTCGCAAACACCGGCGCGTCGAGGTGCTCGCGCGCCTCGTCGACGTGGTGTGGTTCGAAGTTCGAAACGCCGACGCGCCGAATCACGCCGTCGTCGTACAGTTCGTCGAACGCGCTGAGCGTCTCCGCAGGCGCGTACTCCCGTGCCGGCCAATGGACGTAGAGCAGGTCGACGTAGTCGGTGCCGAGTTTCTCCAGGCTCTCCTCTGTCGTGGCCAGCACCTCGTCGTACGAGAGGTTGCTAATCCAGACCTTGGTCGCGAGGAAGATATCCTCCCGCGGGACATCTGCCGTCTCGATGCCTTCGCCGACGGCCTCCTCGTTGCCGTATATCTGTGCCGTGTCGATGTGGCGATAGCCCATCTCCAGGGCCGTCTCGACACTCTGGACACACGCCTCGTGGTCGTCGTTCTCCCAGGTACCGAGTCCGAGCATCGGCATCCCGTCTGTCGTCGGAACATCTGCTGGTGTTGGTGCCATACGAACTACTCGGAACAGCAGCCCAAAATGCGTTCGGAAAGCGTCAAACGCGTGTTCTTCCGGAGACATGTTCCTGTGAACGGTACGCTTTTGCCCGGCGGGGTCGCCCGTTCACAGTATGCGCGTGGCAATCCTCACCCACGGGAAGTTTCCCGACAGAGCGAAGACCGCGCTGGGCATCCTCCGGTACGGCGACCACGAGGTAGTCGGCCTGCTCGACCGCGAGCGGGCAGGCCAGCGGGTTACCGACATCGTCCCCGACGTACAGGACGCACCGATTGTCGATTCGATGGCAGACGTGCCTGCGTGTGACGCTCTCGTCATCGGCGTTGCCCCAATCGGCGGCGGCTTCGAGGACTCTTGGCGCGACGACGTGCGAACCGCAATCGAGCGGGGTTGTGACGTTATCGCCGGCCTCCACTACTTCCTCGCTGACGACGACGAGTTCTCCCAGCTGGCAGACGAGTACGGAGTCGAACTTCGAGATGTCAGGAATCCACCCGATGACCTGACTGTCGCCGATGGCGACGCGGACGAAGTCGACGCACAGGTGGTTCTCACAGTTGGTTCAGACTGCTCGTCGGGAAAGATGACCACGTCCTACGAGTTACGAACGGCCGCCCGCAAGCGAGGGCTGGACGCCGCCGTCGTGCCGACTGGCCAGACCGGCATTCTGATTTCGGGGTGGGGAATTGCAATCGACCGCGTCATCTCTGACTTCGCCGCCGGCGCAATCGAACGAATCGTCACACAGGCTGGCGACCACGATGTCGTCTTTGTCGAGGGGCAGGGCGCGCTCGCACATCCGGCGTATTCGGGCGTGACGACTGCGATTCTTCACGGTGCACAGCCGGACTCACTGGTGTTCTGTCACGTCGCAGGCAACGAGCAGTTCGGCGGTTATCCCTCGTTCGAGATTCCCCCGCTCCCGGAATACGTCGAACTATACGAGCAGATGGCCGCACCGCTTGGCGGTGCGACCGTCGACGCTGGCTCGCTCAACACGCAGGGGATGGGCGACGAGGCGGCAAACGAGGCGATTCGTGACTTTAGGGCTGCCATAGACAGTCCAGCCACCGACCCTGTCCGTCACGGGTGCGACGAGATACTGGACGCGATTCTCTAGGTGTCGGCATAGGAGTCGTGGACGTACACTGTCGTCTCTCTGCCCAGACTCCGGAGGTAGTAGGTCTGTTTCTCGTAGGATTCGTCGAGAGTCGCCTCGGGAACTGTCTCGTCGCCGGGGATAGTGACGATTATCGGTACCGCATCGGTCGACGCCGACTCGACGAGGCCGTCTGGCGACCGCTCACAGTCCGCGTCGGTTCCGGTCGTCGCGAAATACCAGTTTAGCGGCTGTGTGCTCCCCCAGGACGAACAGACGGGAGCCACCTGCCACATCCCGGTCGTGTCGGCGGGGAGTGTCGACGGCAAGAGTGACCCATAGGAGTCGAAGCTCTCGCCGCGTTCCCCGTAGTAGATGAGAACATCGGTCCCGGAGTGGTCATCAGAGACGCCGTCCATCTTCTCGACGAGCGGGTCGAGGTCGGAGTACGGCTGTGCGAACTGGACCAGGTCGTTCTCCGGGGCCGTGTCGTCGACGTAGACCGACTGAACCGGGATAAACCACGCCCAGAGGCCGACGAGTAGGATGAGGACGACGACGACGGCTGCGGGACTGACAGAGCTCTTTCGCACTGTGTCTCTCCCCTGTCGCCAGGCCCAAGCCAGGCCGACGGCCGCGGGCACGAGTAGCGGAATGATAACGTGGACCGACAGCCAGGCAGAGTCGCCCTCGATGTGCGAGCCAAGCGGATAGCCCACCAGCGAGGCGATGCCGCAGTAGGCCATGAACATGACCAGCGGCCGCGACCGGCCACGAGCGTACCGTTCGACGGCGATGCCGACGAGTGTAAACACTGTCAGCAGCGGCGCGTACTTGACCAACAGCGTGACGTAATCGCCGAGAAACGAGACGTAGGTGTCGAGTGTCGTCTCCTCGGACTGGGCGAACCAGTCGATATAGCCGCTGTAGGCTTCGTTGAGCGATTCGTCGACCAGTGTCATCACGTTCGTCGGGTCGGTGAGGGTGTCACCGAGTGTGACGGGGTCCGCGTCTGTCGCGGGGTCCAGTCGCCGGTCTAACCCCTGTCCGCGGGGTGCAAACAGCACGACCAGCGTCACGACGAAGGTGAGCGCCAGCCCTATCGCGTAATCCGCCCGATAGGCCGCCTGTTTGACTCGGTCCCAGTAGGCCCCCAGGTTCGCCCGCAAGTACGACAGCCCGCTCTGGTCACTGGCCGGGCTGTGGAGGAACTGGTCGACAAGTAACGCCGCCGCGCCCGCCCAGGTGAGCAAGTAGATGACCGCGTTCTCTTTCGAGCCGAAGCCGAGTCCGAGAAAGACGCCAGCACCGAGGACGTATCTGGCTCGCCGCGTGTCCCAGAAGCGAACCAGACAGCCGAGTGCGACGAACATGAACGTCGCGACCAGCACGTCGCTTCGCAGGAACCGCGAGTAGTAGATGAGTACCGTGTTGCCAGCGAGTAACAGCGCCAGCGCGACCGTCTCAATTCGGTCTAAGTGCTCGCGGTAGAGGAGTGCTCCGGCGGGCAGGAGACCTCCGACGAGCGCGACCGGCAGGCGCGCTGTGAAGTCGTTCGCGCCGAACATATCGAACAGATTTCCGGCCGCGAGCTGTGCGAATGGGCCGTGTTCCTCCCAGTAGTACGCCAGGGAGCCGGTATCCTCGTAAAAATGCGCCCAGTAGGCCACTCGTGCTTCGTCCCAGTGTGCAGGCCGCTCGCCGAGTGTGACGAGTCGGACGACCACTGCAACGACCGTTATCGCGGCGACGAGGCGGCCGGGCGTCAGCTGTTGGTACCTGTCGAACACCGACTCGCTCGCCTCGTCCGAGTCGGCGTCTTGCTCGGACGAGGCGTCGTCACGCTCTGGACCCTCGCCGTCAGGGGGGGCACCGTCGGCGGGGTCGGCGGCTCCTCCGCTCATATCTACGTTCCCCGTGGGCATCGAATAGAACGGTTACGGTTTGTCGAGCCAGTGTGACCGTGGCAGGTAAGTGCGCGTGCCCTGTAGAACCGGTCGTGATTGTCGTCTCGACCGAGGATTTCGAACTGTACCACGAGGTGGTGACAGAGCTACGCGAGCGCGATATTTCGTTCACCACGGTCGAGCCTGGCGACGACCTTCCGGCAGGGGCGAGTGCTCTGGTCCAGAGTGTCGAGGAGACAGCGCCCGACACCGAACTACCCGTCATCAGAGCACGGCCCAGCGACCCACGGAGCGCAATCGAGGAGATTGTCAGCGTCATCCGCGGCGGGGACGGCCGGCGAGTCGTCGGCATCGACCCCGGGGAGATGCCCGGAATCGCCGTCCTCTCGGGCGAGATGGTGGTCGCGACCTATCAGGTGGCGCCCGACGACGTGGCCGACATCGTCCGAGAAGAGACGGCCGACACACCGGACCCGGTCGTCCGCATCGGCGACGGTGCCAGACTCATCGGCGCACGCATCGTCGAGGAACTCGACGCTGTCCCCGTCGAACTCGTCGACGAGACAGGAACGACGCCCTATCTCGGTACGGGGGCGAGCGAGCGCGGGATGTCTGATATTCTTGCGGCGGTCAACATCGCGCGAATGGAAGGCGAGCAAATCGAGAGTCGCGACGTGGAGCCGACGCCGGGCGAACTCAAGCGGATACAAGAGCGCTCCCGCGAACACAGCGCCGAGAACAGAGCCATCGGCACCTCGCTCGCACGACGGGTCGCGTCCGGTGAGCTGACAATCGAAGAGGCACTCGCCGAGCATCGCGACCAGCGTTAGCTTCCCCTCGCGAGACGACACCCCGAGATTTATACGAACGAGCGCCGAGAACGTGGATATGGCACAAGGGTACGAACCGGTCGAGTCGCCGGACGAGACAACGGTGTTTCCGTATCACGACCTGACACCGCCGTCCAGAAGTGATATCTACGCGGCCCGAGAGCGCATTTCGCCGTACCTACCGGAGACGCCGCTCGTCCGTTCTGACTGGCTTTCTGCCGAACTCGACGCCGATGTCTATCTCAAGCGTGAGGATACGCTCCCGACGGGGGCGTTCAAAGTGCGTGGCGGCGTCGCGCTTGGCTCACAACTCGGCGACGAGTTCGACGAACACGGCCTCATCGCGGCCAGCACCGGGAACCACGGGCAGTCGGTCGCATTCGCTGGGATGCAGTTCGACCACCCAGTCACCATCTGTGTTCCGGAGGACGCCAACCCCTCCAAAGTGCGGTCTATGAAACGCTACGGTGCTGACATCGAATACTACGGGTCCGACTACGACGAAGCACGGGCCCACGCCGAGAGGCTCGCGACCGAACAGGGGTACCGGTACGTCCACTCGGCCAACGAGCCCGAACTCGTCGCCGGGGTCGCGACCGCAGGGCTGGAGATAATCGACGAACTGCCGGACGTCGACCTGGCGTTTGCTCCCGTCGGCGGCGGCACCTGTGCCTCCGGACTCGCGATGACGATTGGCGACATCCTCGGCGCCGATGTCATCGGCGTCCAGTCGGCACAGGCCCCGGCCGCACACCGCGCTTGGAAACAGGGACACCTCGAACCCCACGAGAAGATGGAGACCGTCGCCGAGGGGTTGGCGACCCGTGTCCCGTTCGCGATGACGATGGAGGTGTTGCGCGAGAAACTCGCCGACTTCGCGCTCGTCGACGACGAGGCGACACTCGAGGCGCTCAGACAGATGATGGTTCGGTCGGGAATCATCATGGAAGGCGCGTGTGCGACCGTCTTCGCGGCCGCGTTCGAACACCGCGAGCGAGTCCGCGGACAGACAGTCGTGTTGCCGGTCACCGGGCGAAACATCGCCGAAGCGAAACTCGAAGGCGTCCTCCGGGACTAACATTCAAGAGGGTGGCTCTCTCACCTCCCTTCGTGGACCGCACCCGTCTCGTCGACGAACTGGAAGCTGAGTTCGGCGGAACCGAGCGCACGCACCGCGCAGTCTCCCGACAGGCGCGGGACCTCGCCGACTCGGGCCGACTCGAAGCAGATATGGACCTCACGCTCACGGTCGAGGCGGTCATCTCGCATCTCGACGACGCGCCCGACGACCACTCACTCGTCGAGCGGTGGAATTGGTGGATTGGCTCGCTCGAACTCTCCTTCGGTGATTACCAGCGCTTCCGAGTCCGTCCGGACCTGGAAGAGACACCCGAGTGACGCCGGCACGATGAAGCTGGAATTTCTCGGCGGCGCGCGCGAAGTCGGCAGAAGCGCGATTCTCGTCAACGACTCGCTGTTACTCGATTACGGCCTCGAAACGTCGACACCACTGCAGTATCCGGTCGGTGACGCGAGCCCCGAGGCAGTGGTCGTCAGCCACGGCCACCTCGACCACGCTGGGGCCGTCCCGGCACTGCTGACCGGAGCGGAGCGTCCGCCCGTTCACTGGACGCCGCCGACGCGTGCCCTCGCGCTCGCACTGGCAGAAGACACGCTCAAACTCCACGGGAACACGCTCCAGTGCCCGTTCACCGAAACGCACGTCCGCCGGGCGACGCAGGTGTCACAGACACACGGCTACGGCGAGTCCTTCGAGGCCGCCGGCCACGAGGTGACGCTGTACAACGCCGGCCACATTCCCGGCAGCGCACACGTCCACGTCGACGACGGTGAGACGACGCTACTGTATACGGCCGATATCGGACCGCTGCCTGATAACGAACCGACACAACGCCTGGTCGACGGCTCGACTGCGCGGCCAGAAGCCGACGTGGTCATCGCCGAGAGTACGTACGGAGATGTCGAACACACGGAGCGAACCCGCGTCGAGGAGTCGTTCGTCGAGAGCGTCCAGACGACCCTCTGGGAGGGTGGGACTGTCGTGGTGCCAGTCTTTGCAATCGGCCGAGCACAGGAACTGCTCTTGGTCTGTGCGGCAAACGGCATCGACTGCTATCTCGACGGGATGGCCAGAGATATCACCGAAACACTGCGCCAGTATCCCGGCTTCGTCCGCGACGCAGACGCACTCCGGCGCGCGAAGTCGAACGCCAGATTCGTCACCGGGCGCGACGGCCAGCGCGAGCGCATCGCACAGCAGAATACGGTCATTCTGACCACTGCCGGCATGCTGGGCGGCGGGCCGGTCGTCTCCTACATCCCGGAGATTCGACAGAACCCGACCAACAAGGTGGCGATGACCGGCTATCAAGTCGAGGGAACGCCGGGGAGGGAACTGCTCGAAACCGGCCGCGCCGAGTTCGACGGGCGGGTGCTTCCGGTCAGCGCACAGGTCGAGCAGTACGACTTCTCGGCACACGCAGACCGAGACGGGCTCCGGGCGTTCCTCGACGACTACCGCGAGTCGTCGATACTGGTCAATCACGGCGACAACTGTCCGGGATTTGCGTCTGAACTCCGTGAGGAGGGGTTCGACGCGAGCGCACCAGCGCTTGCCTCGCCGAGACACGAGTGAGGCGAATACTTTTCTACACCACCTCACGAAGGCGTTCGTATGGAGCTTGGTGTGACCGTCGGCGGCGCGGTCGACCGTATCGAGGCAACAGGCGACTCGTTCGATTTCGTCGAGTTCGGCCTCGCTGAGTCGACGGGCGTCCCCGAGGAAACCGAGGCCGACCTGCGCAAGGCCTGCGAAAGCCACGACGTAGGGCTTGCAATCCACCTCCCGTTCAAGCAGGTCGTCGCGACAGCAGTCCCCGAACTCAACGAGGGTATCCTCGACTACCAGCGGCGACTGCTCTCGTGGGCTGGCGAGATGGGCGCGACCAAGGCGGTGCTTCACGCCACTGTTCGAAACCCGAGTGATACGGACCTGCGGCCGACATTTGCCGACCAGCTCTCGGCAATCGTCGAGGTTGGTCGCGAAGCCGGCGTCGAGGTGGTCGTCGAGAACGTCGGCCACCAGCGCCGCGGCCTGCCGCTGTCTGTCGTCGGCAATATCGCACACGAGGTCGACGCGCCAATCTGCTTCGACCTCGGCCACGCCTACATGGAGGGTGGCAACGACGCCGTCGACCGCTTCCTGGGCAATCACGCCGACCGCGTCTCACACCTCCACGTCCACGACGCCCGCGGCCGCGGCGACACCCACATGCCCCTCGGCGCGGGCGAAATCGACTACCACCTGCTCGGCGATTACCTCGGTGGGTTCGACGGAACGGTCGCAATCGAAGTGTTCACCGACGACGTTCCGTTGCTCGAAGACACCGCATGGCGGGTCCAGACGACCTTATAACGACAGTTCTGTCCCGCGTCCGGCGTCCCGGGCATCCTCGTAGACAGTCGTGCTGGCAGCGGCATCGAGCGTCGCGGAGCCGACGCTTGCGACGACAGTGACGCCGCTGTGGTCCTCTCGTCCCTCGGCGACGAGTTCGCCCAGCGGGACCAGTTCCGAGGCAGTGACGCCGGCAGCCAGCATGTCGCCGGTCTCTGCCACCTCCTCGGGCACGTCGGCAGCTATCTCGGTAGCGCGGTCGAGTACTGCCGGGTCGAGTTCCTGCATCTCCGGCGTGAACGCGCCGACGGCGACGACCAACGCGTCCTGTCCCAGCGACGACGCCGGGAAGACTGGCTCTGTCGCAGTCGTCGCGGTCACGACCGTATCGGCCCCCTCAACGGCCGCCGCCGGTGTGTCGACAGCCTCGGCCGGGAGACCCTCCTCGCGCAGGTCAGCGGCACACGCTTTACGGGAGTCACTCGGGGAATAGATACGGACCGAACCGAGAGGCGCGACTGTTGCGATAGCCCGTGACTGCCAGCGCGCCTGAGCACCTGCTCCGATGACGCCCAGTGTAGCTGTCTCCGGCGCGAGTTCGCGAACAGACAGCGCGCCGATACAGCCGGTCCGAGCGTTTGTGATTGTCGTGCCGCCCATGAACGCGACTGGGACGCCAGTTCGTGCACTCGTCAGAACAATCTGGGCGTGGATAGTCGGCATGCCGCGGTCGGCGTTTGCCTCGTGGACGCCGACGAGTTTCGTCGCGTACTGTTCGTCACCGTGGATGTACGCCGGCATCGCAATACCGGTTCCCGGCTCGGAGTCGAGGCCGGCACCCACCTCGAAGTGTGGTCGCTCGGGCCGTTCGACGCCGCCGTGTTCCTGTTTCACCAGTGCGTCGTCGACGACGTCGACGAGTGACCCTACGTCGAGCGTCGCCTCCACCTCGGCCTCGGTCAGTAACAACACCATACGGATTGCCCCGGGTGGCTCGGTCTTAGTTGTTTACCAGACGGGGTCGAGGTTTTATACCGTTCCGGAGAAATACGCCGTCATGGACGTCAGCGTCATCGGTGGCGGCATCGTCGGCCTCTCGGCTGCGTACAATCTCGCGACGCGAGGTGCGGATGTGACTCTCTTCGAGAAGGGCTCTCTCGGCGCAGGGAGTACCGCCAGAGCCGCGGGCGGCATCCGCGCGCAGTTCTCGACGCCTGTCAACGTCGAACTCTCGCTGGCGAGCAAATCCGTCTGGAACAGCTTCGAGGCCGACTTTGGCGTCGATATCGGACTCAGGAAGACCGGCTATCTCTTTCTCGCACGGAGTGAGGCGATTGCCGAGCGCTTCGAGGAGAACGTTCGGATGCAACAGCGCTGTGGCGCCGACAGCGAGTTCCTCACACCGGATGCAGCCACCGAGTACTGCCCGGGGCTCGACCCCGACCCGTTCGTCGGAGCCACCTACAACGCCGACGACGGCATCGCCGACCCGAACCTCGCCGTACAGGGGTACGCCGGTGCTGCGCGGGAGGCAGGCGTCGATATTCGGACCGGCACAGCGGTCACCGACCTGCAATGCGACGGCGAGCAGGTCACCGGCGTCTGCGTCGAGGACGACGGAGACACTGAGCGCCACGACAGCGAGTTCGTCGTCAACGCGGCGGGCGTCTGGGCCGGGCGGGTCGGCGCGATGGCGGGCGTCGACCTCCCGATTTCGCCCCGTCGGCGACAGATCGCAGTAGTCGACCCCTCGCAGGCTGTCGGGGAGTCGGTCCCGCTGACTATCGACCTCGAAACTGGGTCGTACTTCCGGCCCGAACGAGACGGTATCGCGCTCGTCGGCGGCCACTTCGACGGACCAGACCCACCACAGGACCCAGACCGCTTCGACGAGGACGTGGACATCGACTGGGCGGCCGAGGCCGTCGAGCGGGCGGCAGCCTACACCGAGTACTTCGGCCCGGAGACGCGTATCAGACGCGGCTGGGCGGGGCTTTACGCGGTGACACCGGACCACCACCCGATTATCGAGCAGAGCGCCCCCGGTCTCGTCACCGCGGCCGGCTTCTCGGGCCACGGCTTCCAGCACGCTCCCGCCACCGGGCAGGTAGTCGCAGAACTCGTCGTCGACGGCGAGCCGTCTCTGGTTGACGTGTCGATGCTCGATGACGACCGGTTCGAGCGCGGCGACGCGCTCACAGAACAGAACGTCGCCTGACCGTGCCGAGGCGAGGATGCAGGCGCTGTGACGGCCGGAAACGCCGAGACTGACCGCCAGAGTCGTTCGTGACGGCCAGACACCGATTTGAGAGGAGACAGCTAGCCAGTCTCCGGACCGCTTAAGGGAAGTCTCTGTCTGAGTCTATGTAATGGCCCCGGACATCTGGGTGTTGCTCGCTGCCATCGCATTTCCCTTTCTCGCCGCAGGTGTGACGCCGGGGATATACCGACTCGTCGGCGAGCGGGTCAGCTACGTCGGCGTAGCCGTCGCAGCCACCTCGTTCGGGCTCATTCTCACGCAGGCGGGGACACACGGCACCGTTTCGGTCTCGTGGATACCGTCGCTGGATATTGTGCTCCGCCTCCGAGTCGACGGGCTCGCGCTCCTGTTTTCGCTTCTGGCGAGCGGCATCGGCGTCCTGATTTTCGTCTACGCCAGCGGGTACATGCACGACAAGCCCGACCTGGGACGGTTCTATATGGCTCTGCTCGCGTTCATGGGCTCGATTCTCGGGGTCGCGTTCGCGGCCGACCTGGTCGTTCTCTTTCTGTTCTGGGAGCTAACGAGCGTTTGCTCGTTCGTTCTCATCGGGTACCACACGGACGAGGCCGCCTCGCGGTACTCGGCAAGGATGGCGATGGTGATTACTGTCGGTGGGGGACTCTGTCTGTTGCTTGGTGCTGTGTTGATTTCCCTGGGGGCCGGGCTGGCAGGTCAGGAGTCGTTCGACCTGGCGCAGGTGCTTACAAACAGTGAGACAGTCGCCGAGGAACTCCGAGCGAACGGGCTCTTCGTCCCGTCACTCGTACTCGTGACCGTCGCTGCGGCGGCGAAGTCGGCACAGGTACCACTCTCGTTTTGGCTGCCGCGTGCGATGGTCGCGCCGACGCCGGTGTCGGCGTTTCTCCACTCTGCAACGATGGTCAAGGTCGGCGTCTACGCCCTGGGTCGGCTCCGCCCGCTCTATCACGGCCCAGAGTGGACGCTCGTCGTCGCAACCCTCGGCGTGGTGACGATGCTCGTCGGTGCCCTCCTGGCTGTCATCTCGCGGGATATCAAGGAACTACTCGCGTACTCGACGGCGAGCCATCTCGGACTGATGGTCGCGGCCTTCGGGTTTCAGTCACATTACGGCGCGGAAGGCGGCGCCTTCCATCTGTTCAATCACGCCCTGTTCAAAGCGGGGCTGTTTCTCGTCGCCGGCATCCTCGCACATCAGGCCGGCACTCGGCACGTTGACGAACTGGGCGGGCTGTGGCGAGAACTGCCCGTGACTGCTGTTGTTGCCGTGGTCGCCTCATTGAGTATGGCAGGTCTGCCGCCGTTTGCGGGCTTTTACTCCAAGGAAATCATGTTCGAGGCCGCCTGGCACGCAGGAGAGACGAGCGGCGGGCTCGCGTGGCTGTACCCAGTGACTGCGGTGCTCGCGAGTGTCTTTACCGTGCTGTACTCGCTGCGTTTCCTGTGGCTCTTTCTCGGAGACAGGCCCGACGACCTCGACCCGGTGACGCGCGCGCCGGCATCGATGGCTGTTCCTGCCCTCGTTCTGGGTGTGGGAGTCGCGGTAGTCAGTGTCGCACCGGCGTACGCACTCGATTTCGTCGTCGAAGATGCGGCAACCGCCGCGGCCGTCGAGAGCGTCGACGTTCACGCTGGCCTGCCGACTGAGCTTTCTCCGCCGGTCGCGATGAGCGGCGTGACAATCGCGCTCGGTCTCGCATCGTTCCCGTTCTATGACGATATCCGACGTCGCCTCGATACCATCTACACGCTGAGTCATCGAGTGCATCCGAACGTCGTCTACGACAACGTGTTGGCGCTGGCCGGGCGACTGAGTAACGGTCTAGACAGGACCGTCCACAACGGCCTGATTCGGACCTACGTCTGGTGGGTGTTGCTGTCGGCCTGTTCGCTCACGGTTGCCGGTTACGCTGTGGCGGTCGGCGGACTGCCGTCGCTTTCGGGGGCAAGCACGCCGCTGTCGATACTGCTCGTTCTCGGCGTAGCGATAGTCGCAGCAGTCGCCGTGACGACCACAGAGAGCCACGTGACCGGCGTGCTGACACTTGGCATTCTGGGGTTCATGGTGGCGATATTCTACATTCTGTCGAGTGGGGCCGACCTGGCGCTCACACAGCTCGTCGTCGAGACGCTCCTGTTGTTGATTTTCCTGCTCGTCCTCGAAAAGATGCCTGCGTTCTACAGCGACACAGATTGGGGACGCGTTGCCCGGGACGGGGTGTTGGCGGCAGTTGTCGGGGCGACGGCGACGCTGTCGGTCCTTTACACTGCACGAGACGAGAGCGACGGACTCACCGAGACTGCCCAGTACTACATCGACCATGCTGTCGAGGGCGGCGGCGGCACGAACGTCGTCAACGTCATTCTTACCGACTTCCGGGCGTTCGACACACTCGGCGAGTCCATCGTTATCGTTATTGCCGCGCTGTCTGTGCTGGTCCTGTTGACGATGCGTGACTGGGGTGAGACGGGATGACGACGGTCATCATGCGGACGACGGCCAGGATTGTCGTCCCGATTGTCCTCGTCGTCGCGTTCTCGCTGTTCTTGCAGGGACACAACCTGCCTGGCGGTGGCTTCATCGGTGGCGTCTTGACCGTCGCCGCGTTCGCGCTGGTGTATGTGGCGTACAACCTGGATTATCTCGAATCCGGTGTCCTCGGTCGGGAGGTCGAACGAGAGGCGAGTATCGGCCAACACCGGAGCGTGGCCGCTTACAGGCGGCTGTTCATGCTCGGGTTGGTCGTCATCCTACTAAGTGCGTTCGCCGGTGTTGTCTTCGGCCAGCCGGTGCTCTCACAGTCGTTCGTCCACCTCCATCTGCCCTTGTTCGGGGATATAGAGCTTGCGAGTGCGCTCGTGTTCGACATCGGCATCTTCTGTGTCGTCGTCGGCGGCCTCCTGACCGTGTTCTCGGTGGTGAGTGCAGAGTGACGCTTGCACTCGCGGTGACGATTGGCGCGCTGTTTGCCTTCGGGACCTTTCTGTTGCTCCGGGACGACCTGGTGAAAGTCGTCTGGGGGCTGGCGATTTTCTCGCAGGCCGCGAACGTCTATCTCGTCACGATGGGCGGCGTCGTCGAGGGGACAACCGACTCTGTGCCGGTACTCGCCGACCATCACGAGCCGTTCCCGGCGACGACTGACCCGGTGGTTCAGGCGCTGGTGTTGACGGCAATCGTCATCAGCTTCGGGATGACAGCCTTCGCGCTCGCGCTGTCGTATCGCGCCTACGAGGAAAACGAGACGATGAACGTCACGGAGTGGGACCGATGACCGAACTGCCCGCAATCGCGCCGGTGCTCGTTGCCCTGAGTACGGGCATTTTCACACTGCTTGCCAGAAGCTGGCCACGCCTACAGCGAGTGGTCGTCGTCGCCGGCACCCTCGGCTATGCCGGGGTGGTTGGCGCGCTTAGCTGGGATGTCGTGTTCGCAAGCGACGGGGCACGAATTGTCTACCAGGTCGGCGGCTGGCGCGCTCCATTCGGCATCACGCTCGTCGCAGACGGCCTCTCGGTGTTCATGCTCGCCATGACGGCGGTGGTCGCAGTGTACGCCGCTGTCTTCTCGGTGCGTTTTATCGACGAACACAACCAGCAGGTCTACTACTACCCCTTGTTCCAGTTCCTCTTGCTCGGAGCGACCGGTGCCTTCCTGACCGGCGACCTGTTCAACCTCTTCGTCTGGTTCGAGGTCATGCTGATGACGAGCTACGTCTTCGTCGCCTTCTACGGAAACGCAATACACACCGCGTCTGCGATGCGATATCTCGTCCTCAACATCGTCGGCAGTGCGCTGATGTTACTCGGCGTCGGTGGTCTGTATGCGACGACTGGCACGCTCAACATGGCGGACATGGCACGGATGCTCGCGGCCGGCGGCGTAGCGATGCGTCCCGTGGTCGGCGTGTCTGCGCTCGTGTTCGTCACCTTCGCGCTGAAAGCCGGGCTGGTCCCCTTCCAGTTCTGGGTCCCGGGCGCATATCGCGCGGCTCCGCTGCCGGTCGTCGCGATGTTCGTCGGCGTGACGAAAAAGGTCGGCATCTACGCGATAATCCGCCTCTATTTCACTGTCTTCGGGACGGCGAGTGTCCCGACAGATGTGCCGGGTGTCGCCGGTGACACGCCGCTTGCCTTCCTCGCACCGGTCTTGCTCGTGATGGCAGTGGCGAGTATCGTCGTCGGTGGATTCGGCGCACTCGGGCGGGACTCGCTCGAAGGGCTATTCGCGTACTCCAGTATCGGGCAAATCGGATTTATTGCCGTCCCAATCGGAATCGCGGCGGCGACGGCCTCGGAAACCCTTCGCAAGACTGGGCTGCTTGCGGGGCTGATTTTCGCGCTGCATCACGCGCTCACGAAGGGATTGCTCTTCCTTGCGACCGGTGTTATCCGGGATACGGCGGGCACGACACAGCTCTCCGAACTCGGCGGTCTCGGGGAGCGCTCGCCCGGGTTCGCATCGGTGTTCCTAGTCGGCAGTCTCTCGCTGGTCGGAATTCCGCCGCTCGCGGGCTTTTTCGGGAAGTTCCTCGTCTTCGACACCGCAGGACGGCAGTTCGCCACCCAGACCGCGGGCGGATTCTGGGCTGTCACAGGTGCCAGTTGTCTTCTTGCGGTCCTACTCGTCGGCGCGCTATTGACGATACTGTACTCGACGCGCGCCTGGATGGGTGCCGTGTGGGGCGACCAGACAGAGCCGGTCCAGACGAGCACCGTCGACGCCGGGGAAGTGGCGATACTGGCGACGCTCTCGGTGATAGTGGTTGCGGTCGGCGTAGGATTCGAACCGGTCTATGAGTTCGCGGAAGCGGCCGCCGAAAGCGCACTGGACACCGACGGTTACGTCGACGCCGTCCTTGGGGGTGCAGACGAATGAAAATCAGACGGTGGCTCGCGGCCGGCCTGCTCTTTGCGGGCGTGTGGGTCTTCGTCGAGGGACCGGCTCTCCGTCCCAGGTCTGTACTCGCGACGTTTATTATCGGCCTCGCTGTTGGCCTTCCGCTTGCGTACGTGTTTCGTCGGCTCTACTCCGAGACCGTCAAAGTCGGTGGCATCCTGATTGCGCTTCCGTACAGCCTCCTCTATATCAGCTACTTCCTCAAAGAGGTCGTGATAGCGAACATAGACGTGGCCTACCGGGTGCTTGCGCCGAATATGCCACTACGGCCCCAGGTGATTCTGGTCCCGCTGCGTGTCGAAACCGAAGTCGGTATCACGACTATCTCGAACAGTATTACTATAACGCCTGGGACGATAACGCTCGACCACGACCCCGAAGAAAACGCGCTCTACGTCCACGCAATCGACGGCAGACATCCGGAGGAAATCGTGGAACCGATACGACAGTGGGAGGACTACGCGCTTGTCATCTTCGACGAGGAGGCAGCGCCGTCCGAGCCTGCACCCGAGATTACCGTCCATCCGCCGGGCCACCCGCCCGAGCCAAAGACTGTTCCGGAGGGTGGCCTCACCGAAATCGACAGAGACGACCAGGGGGAGGACACCGATGACTGACCAGACTGTCACACTCGTCGTCGATGGCGCGCTCGTCCTTGTCGCCGGATTGTGTCTCCTCTGTGGCTACAGGGTGATTCGTGGCCCGACAGTCCCCGACCGCGTGGTCGGGCTGGACACGATTGCCACGAACGTCATCGCCATCGCGATGCTGTTCGCGCTCAAAACAGACAGGGGACTGTTCGTCTCGTCGGCCATCGTCCTCGCGATTATCGGGTTCCTCTCGACGGTTACCGTCGCAAAATACATCACCGAAGGCGATATCATCACACGGAGACAACAGTGACAGAACAACTGCCCAACGGAGGGAGGCATCCATGAGTGTCGTCGAGACCGCGCGCCAGCTGACGATACTCGGTCTGGTGGTCGTGGGCTGTTTCTTCCTGACCGTGGGGACGATTGGTCTGTTGCGTCTCCCGAACGTCTACAACCGGATGCACGCCACCAGCAAGCCGACGACGCTCGGTACCGCCGCCATGTTCCTCGCCGGTTTCGTGCAGTTTGGGCCCGGCGGGGCCGGACTCACGTCGCTCGTCGGTATCGTGTTTCTGTTTTTAACAGTCCCGACGGGAGCGCACATGATTGCGCGGGCTGCACAGCGGGTCGGTGTTCCCTTTCTCGAAGGAGTTACCTGGCCCACCGAGGACGGGGGAGAAAGCGGGCAGACGACTGGCGACGTCACCAACTCTGACGAGAGTGACGACTCCGTGTGAGCCCTAAGTGCGGACGGATTCGGGCACGCGGCGCCCGCCACAGCCGACCGCGGATACGGACAGCTGGTCGGGAACGGCAGATTTGGTTCACGTATTATGCTGGCCGTACGCAAGGCTTAACTTTTGTCCAGAAGTCCATATTATACGGGAGAATTTCCAGAGATGCCACCGTCGCCTGAAGATACGACTGTCATGGTTGTCGACGACGAGAGCGATGTCGCCGATGCGTACGCTGTCCAGTTGGAGTTAGACTACGAGACACGGACAGCTTACGGTGGCGAGGCCGCGCTCGAGAAAATCGACGACGATGTGGACGTGGTGTTGTTAGACAGACGGATGCCGGACCTCTCCGGTGACGAGGTACTGGCAGAAATCCGGGACCGCGGCATAGACTGTTCTGTCGTGATGGTCACCGCCGTCGACCCCGACTTCGACATCGTCGAGATGCCGTTCGACGATTACATCTGTAAACCCGCCGACAGGGATACGCTCACAGGAGCTATCGAGAAACAGCTCTCTGTCTCTGAGTACGACAGCCAAGTCCAAGAATACATGGAGGTATCGTCGAAACTCGAGTTACTCAGAGCTGAGAAAACTGCCGGTGAACTCGAAGACAACGAAGACGTTGCAGAACTCGAGGGGCGTGTCGAGAATCTAGAAGCAAACCTCGACGATGTCGTCGCAGAGTTCGACGACCCTGCACGCGCGTTTCGCGACCTCGTCTGACCGGTCCGACCCGCCGTGTCACGGCCACGTGTTTCTAATCAGATGTTTTGAATCGAGTAGCTACAGTTAAATATACCCGGAGAAAAGCTTGGCTCGAACATCTTTATCATGTCACGCAATTGGAGGTGTCCCTGAGATGGCCGCATCGTTACGCAGTCACCTGCTCAAACGAGGCGTCGGGTTCGTCATCGTTCTCGTTGTCGTGTATCTATTGCGCCCGCTCTTTCATCCAATCTTCTATGACATGCTCAACTCACCGGGCGCGCTGATATTCTGGACACTGACGCTGCTTGCAGGGACTGTCCTCTGGTTCATGCCGCCGCTCGATACGGACACGTCGAGGGCTGCCGCGGCCGTTTCCGCGCTGTTCGAGGAGTCAGACAGCGGCGAGATAAACTCTTCGGTGGTGGTCAAGCTCTCGGTTATCGGAGGGGTTGTGATTGTTGCGCTCGTCCTGGCAGGCCTGTACTCGGTGCCGGCGAATGCAGTTGAGGAACGGACGTTGGCACAACAGACAATGGCCGACGGGGAACCGGTCGATACCTTCCCCGAGATGAACGCCGATAACGCGCGTATCGTCCCTCGGCCTGTCGCTGACGTGCAGACTCGTGGCTCGGTCTCCTACCGGCAGTATCGGCTCGGTACAAGCGATATTGCCCGGACCGAAGACGGTCGGCTAGCCTGGTCGTATCCGATACAGCCCGACGGCTTTCGCAACATGCTGCTCGAGAACCAGCAGGGGGTCTTGCTGTCTGATATGACCAGTATGGATGATCAAGAGATACAGGCCTTCGACGAGACGCCGTTCGCCATCGGTGAAGGTATGTTGCTACACCGGGGGTCGTCGTGGAACCTGCGTAAATCTGACTTCTGGGCGCAGTACAGGGACGATGCAATCGAGTTCGTCCACGACGGGAAGCCTTACATGGCCTACCCGAAGACGGGCCACGAGTGGCATCTGACGCCGATTCCGCACACGACACCAACATGGGAAGGTGTCGCACTGGTCCATCCAGACGGGACAATCGAACAACTCAGCCCCGAGGAAGCCCGAGACAGTGAGATTCTCGAAGGACAGCGACTCTATCCACTGTACAACACCGAACGGAGAATGGAATCACTCGGCTATCGCGAGGGAATTATCAATCAGATGAGTACTATTGGCTCTCACGAGAACGAGGTCGAAGTGGCAAACCTTCCGTCGGGAGCGGGCAACGAACAGCCGTTCGTCATCGACCTCGAGGGCGAGCGGATGTCGTATGTGACTGCGATGGAGCCCTACGGGGCGGACACCCGCGGTCTGGACGAGGTCTGGTTTATCGACTCCAGAACCGGCAAACCGACGTACTTCGAGAGCAAAAATCGGACCTTAACCGGGCCAGAGCGAGCGATGGGAATCGTCAGGAGCCAAGACTCTCAGACCGGGTGGGGAGACAACTTCGTCGTCATCGAGCCAATCCCGGTGTTCGTCGATGGACAACTCTGGTGGCACTCGAAGGTAGTCCCGGTAGACAGTACCGACATCACACGGCACGTCTTCGTGAACTCGGCAAACAAAGAGGCGGTATCACTCACTTCGACAGCCGAGGTGAAGCAGTTCCTCCGCGGCGAGGAGCCAAACGGGAGCGAAGACATCGATACAGAGCCAGCTCCTGACGACGACACTGTCGAGTACTACATTGTCATCGAGGACGAGGACGGGACAGTAATTCAGCGAATACCAATCAAGCCGGGTGACAACCCATCGATAAAATACGTCCCGGCGGAGGAAGCCACGGCGCGAAACGAGAGTCAGTCGGGCCGTTAGACCACTCGAATAGGACTGCTGTATAATCGAGCTTTTTAAGACTGGGACAGCGTTCGGGACCGACTACGTGTTGTGACCGAGGAGTCTCCCAGCGAGTTAGACGACGACGAGCGCGAAGCACTCGTTACACTGGCTCACGGGGCTGTCGTGACCGCGGGCGGTGTCTCCACACAGCGGGCGCTCTCGACAGCGGCCGAGTTCGTCCTCGCGAGAGGACTCGGACCGGTTTCCTACGGCATCTATGCACTGGCCTGGCGGATTACCCAGGTGTTGATGCGGATGGTTACCTTCGGGAGCGTGCCGGCGCTACAGCGATTTCTGCCGGAGTCGGGCGACGACGACACGCGTCAGTCCGCGCTCGTCGCCTTGGGGTATGCGACAACCGTCGGTTTCGGGCTTGTACTCTGTCTCGTCGTCTGGGTGGCTGCACCGACTATTAACGATATAACTGTCGAGAGCGCGACCTTTCTGCCCGCGATGCGGTTGTTCGGTGGGTTAATCGGCCTGCTGGGGGTTTTGATGGTTGCAGCAGGCGTGTTCCGTGCCACGGGGTCGGCCCGCGGCGAGGTGGTCATAAACAAACTCCTCAGGCCGGGGGTTCGACTCGTCGGTGGTGGAATCGCTCTCCTCTGTGGCTACTCGGTGGTCGGTGTTGCCGGGGCGATTCTGGTCTGTGCCCTGTTGTTCGTGGTCGTGGCGCTCCCTCTGTCGGTCAGAGCGACTGGTATCGTTCCACGGGCCCGTGGCGTTCGCTCCGAGATTCGTGGCTTCTACAACCACGCTGGTCCGGTTGCGTTGAGTAGTCTCGGCAAAGTGTTCCAGAACCGACTCGACCTGCTGTTGGTCGGTGGACTGCTCACAGCCGTTGCGGCCGGCGTCTACAACGTCGTGCTCGTTCTCGTCTCTGTGGCCTGGATTCCGTTGCTCTCGTTC
Source organism: Halovenus aranensis (assembly GCF_900100385.1). Taxonomy (GTDB): domain Archaea; phylum Halobacteriota; class Halobacteria; order Halobacteriales; family Haloarculaceae; genus Halovenus; species Halovenus aranensis. Next base: position 5,374 of record NZ_FNFC01000004.1, on the reverse strand, counting down.
AATCAGTTGCTCCCGCCGATCGCTTCGAATTTGTACGCGGCAGACGAGATGCAGACACTCAACGCGGTCTATACCGCCGCTACGCGTCTGATTGTCATAACGGTCCTACCCGTGATTGCGGTCCTCGGGGTCTACGGTGAGGCGTTGCTCGCCGTCTTCGGGTCGACGTACACCCAAGGGTATCTGCCGCTTGTCGTCTATCTCGCCGGCGTGTTCGTGGGGAGTGCTGTCGGTGCGACCGGCTGGCTCCTGATGATGACAGACCACCAGTACGCCCGGATGGCACTCGACTGGCTGCTTGCCGTACTCAATCTGGTGTTGACCTACACGTTCGTCGTGACGTTCGGTCTGGCCGGCGCAGCGCTTGGCACGTCGCTTGCTATCGCCGTCCAGAACGGGATTCAAGTACTGTTACTCAGGCGTTTCGAAGGGCTGTGGCCGTATGACCGGACCTTCCTCAAGCCCCTTGCAGCAGGCGTCGTGATGGTCGCGGTGATGCTTGTGGTTCGCGTGTTCCTGCATGGGCTGGGGGCACTCGGACTCGGGACCGTCCTGGGTCTCGGCGGGTATCTGTTGACTTTCCGTCTCCTCGGTCTCGACGAACGTGACCGTCTCATCGTGGGTGAACTCTCACAGCGGTATCGGGGGCGTCTGGACGGCGTGTTCGGCCGATAGAGCAGCTATCTGTCCCGCAGAACAGTCTCACCTGGTGTCGTTGTCGCGCCAGCAGCGAGTTTCACGCCCGCATTCAGCGTGGTGTTGATGGCCGTTTTGGCGTTGTCACCGGCGACGACACCGAACTTTCGGCGCTCTGTCGAGACCCGGTCGCCTTTGACGGTCATCTCGACAGGTTCGTCGTCGTGGCGGAGGTTGGCGACGTTCGTCCCGGCTCCGAAGTTAACATGTCTGCCGAGGACGCTGTCGCCGACATACGAGAGGTGTGGAACGTGAGCTCCCGTCATCAACACGCTGTTTTTGACCTCGACGCCGTGGCCGACTTTGGTGTCCGGGCCGAGCAGTGTCCGTCCGCGAACGTAGGCGTTCGGACCAACGGTAGCGCCCTCTCGGAGGAGTGCAGGCCCTTCGATGACGACACCAGATTCGACGGTTGCGCCCTCCTCGACGACGACCGGGCCGCGAATTTCGGCGGACGCAGCAACGTCGCCCCGAACCGAACGGTCCAGTTCGTCGAGTTTCCACTCGTTTGCTTCGAGCAACTCCCAGGGACGACCGACGTCGAGCCACTGGCCGAGTTCGACCGGCGTGACAGACGCCGCTTCGATGGTTCGGGCGACCACATCGGTCAGTTCGTACTCACCACGCTCGGACTCCTCGACATTGAGGGACTCCGCGGCGTCGGGGGGAAAGACGTACGCCCCCGCGTTGGCGAGGTTCGACGGTGGGTCAGACGGCTTTTCGACGATGTCGGTGACGCGACCGTCCTCGGTCGAAAGCACGCCGTAGCTGGTGGGGTCGTCGACACGGATTGCCCCAATCGACGGGCCGGCCTCGAAGAGCGCCTCGATGTCGGCAGGTTCGTAGAGATTGTCGCCGTTAAGCACCGCAAACGGTCCCGAAAGGTTGGGCTGGGCTGCCCTGACAGCGTCGGCGGTTCCGCGCTGGTGTTCCTGCTCCGTGAAGGTCACGGGAACGCCGCGGTACTCGGCGCCGAAGAACTCCCGTACGTCCTCGGCTTCGTAACCGACGACGACGATGAGTTCGGACGCACCAGCATCGACGGCCGCATCTGCCGTATGTCCCACCAGAGGACAGTCAGCCACCGGTAACATCGGTTTCGCGACCGACTCCGTGAGCGGGCGCATTCGCGTGCCCTGCCCTGCCGCAAGGATTACTGTCTGCATGCCACGCCCATCACCGTCCTCCGACTAAGTAGTACTGACATCCACCCGGCGACAGCGGTGCGAGGGTGACATGGCTGGGTCATTCGTGATAGCAGTCCAATACAGCACACCTACCGGTCATTGGCCTCCGATGGCGTGATGTCGCAACTCCCGTCAACATTCGCGAAAGGACCGGCGCTTTTGCGGCTGGCCTACGTAGTCCGTTTCATGTCCGACGAGCAACGCAGCGGGGAGGTTCCGACCGACCGAAACTCGCCGGTCGGCGACCCCGTTGTCCGGGGCGAGGTGACCGACGGGGAACAGCCGGTCCAGTTCGACCCGGACGACCAGGAGAGTCTCGACGCCGCCGCCGAACTCGTCGGCTCCTTCGCCGACACGGACCCCGACGATGCGACGCATCTCTCGATGCTGCGTGGCGCGGCCGCCTGTGCCGTTCTGGTGCGTGGAATGGGCTCGTACAGGGCGGCGGCAGAGCGCGCAGGGGAGGACGTGACTGTTTCCTTCATCAGGACGTGGGCGCGGGTGCACGACCTCCCACAGGCTGTGCGACGACACGTCGCCACTGGTGATATTGCTCCATCGACGGCGAAACACATCGCCAGGTTGCAGGGTACGCCCCGATTACACCTCGCCTGGGCGGTGATAGACCACGACCTGTCGGTCCGGGAGGTGCGGGATGTGGTCGGCGACGTACACGACGGCAACTCGCTCGATGCGGCGCTTGAACAGCGGGGGTACACGCTCGGCGAGATGACGGTCACACTGCCAAACAGAACGTACTGTCTGTTGCGACAGGAGGCCTCACGGAACGGACAGACGCCCGGTGACACAATCGCCGAGTTGTTCCGGAAATCGTAAGGTCTTAATCGCTGACCCCCTGACGAAAGGGTGAGGGCCGGTAGCTCAGTTTGGCAGAGCGTCTGGCTTTTAACCAGATGGCCGCGTGTTCAAATCGCGCCCGGCCCGTTTTTCACTCGAATATCCACAAAAGCGACGCGCTAACTTTATCGGCTACGTTACTCCGAGTGGCCGTCGATTCTGACGAGCACTTTGATGGCCTCTCGCTCGTCCATCGCACGATACCCCTCTGGGACACCGGCTAGGTCGACTGTCTTCGTGAATATCGGCGAGGGGTCGAGTGTGCCACCCAGAACGTCTGCGAGTAGCTCCTCTGCGTATGCACGGACGGGTGCAACCCCTCCCTGAAGCGTGATGTTGTCGCTGAACAGCGAGAACACGTCGAGTCCCGCCTCGTCGACACCGTGTGGGACGCCGACGTAGCCGACGGTGCCGCCGGGTCGGCAGAGTTCGATTGCCATCTCCATCGCCGACGCGGCGCCGACACATTCCATAACGTGGTCGACACCCCCGTCTGTCAGCTCTCGCACCCGGTCGAGAGCCGCGTCCCCGCGCTCGCTGACCGTCGCAGTCGCGCCGAACTCTGTGGCGATAGCGAGCCGGTCGTCGTGATGGCCGACCGCGACGATTCGTCTGGCCCCCAGTCGCCGCGCCGCGAGAACCCCACAGAGACCGACCGCACCGTCACCGATTACGACACAGGAGTCACCCGGGCCGACGCCGGCGCTGACAGCCGCGTGATGGCCTGTTCCCATCACGTCGGTCAGTGGGAGGATAGACCGAAGGGTGTCCTCGTCGTCGGCGTACCGGTCGGGAACGCGGACAAGCGTGCCGTCTGCCTCGGGGACGCGGACGTGCTCGCCCTGTGCGCCGCCGTTGTCGCCACCCCAGGAATCGCCGTTGGCACACGAGGTATGGAGGCCTCGCCGGCAGAACTCACACCTGCCACAGCTAATCACGAACGGCGCGAACACGCGGTCGCCTGGCTCGACACTGGTGACTTGTTCGCCGGTCTCCTCGACGATACCCATCGGCTCGTGGCCGACTCTCGACCCCGTCTCTCGGTCGCTATCTCCGCGATAAAACCAGAGGTCAGAGCCACAGACTGCGGTGTGTGTGACTCGGATAATCGCGCCGGTAGGCGTCTCCAAGGTCGGTTTCGGCACCTCTTCGATGGCGATGTCGCCGGGTCCGCCGTAGATTGCTGCGCGCATACCTCTCTGTTGGGCCCCTCTCTCAAAATGGTTCGTGACTGCCGTGTTCAACAGGTCTCGCAGCTACAGTACCGCTCGCACACCGGATTCTCACAGTCCGGGTTTCGGGCCGTGCAGTACGTTCGACCGTGACGGATGAGGAGAACGTGCAGCGGATAGGTCAGTTCGTCGGGAATCTGCTCCCCGAGCACGTCGTGTGCACGCTGGTTGGTGGCGCTGTCGGGAACGAGCCCGAACCGTTTCGAGACACGCTCGACGTGGGTGTCGACTGCCATCGTCGGCTTCCCGAAATGGAAGTTCAACACGACGCTTGCCGTCTTCGGTCCGACGCCTTTGATGTCGGTGAGCCAGCGTTTGGCCTCGTCTGTCGCCATCGCATCGAGGAAGGCAAGCGAGTACGCCCCGCCTGTCTCTTCGCGAATCGCTTCGAGCGAGCGCTGGATGCGCGCAGATTTCTGGTCGGGTAAGCCGGCAACGCGAATCGTCTCGGCAAGTTCGTCCTGGTCTGTGGCCTCGATGTCGGCGTACGTTTCGTAGGTCTCGAACAGACTCTCTGCGGCTCGCCGGGTGTTCTCGTCGGCCACATTCTGTGAAAGAATTGTTGTCAAGAGCTGGCGGACCCCTGCGCCGGGTTCTGCCTCGGGGTCGGCTCCGTGTGCTTCCTCGCGGTCGACTGGCTCGTACAGCGAGACGAGGTCGTCGTGTAGCTGGCGGACACGCTGTTTTGTCCATTCCTGCTTCATATCGGGGGTGAGGACTGGAGCCGTTTCAACCCGACGAGAGCGAGAACAACACCGTGACACGTGTCCGGTTCTATTGCCTGCGACCGCTGTCCATCGTGTCACCGTCCCGAACACGACCCAGCCAGCGATGACACCTCAGGTGGACGAGACCATCGCCATGGAAATCACGTCCGCAGGTGTCAGCGCAGAGCCGTCCGAATCACCGAGTCTGAGTCGCTGTGGTGGGCGGCCAACACCGTTGGATTCGGCCTCGGTCTGGATGTAGCCCTCCTCTTCGAGTTGCAGTTTGAACTTCGAGACTGTGCCCTGGGTTGCAAGCGTCGTCGTCTCCATCCACTCGAAGACGTCCGCTAACAACAGGTTGTGCTTCGCACCGAGAAGGACAGCGACCGGGACCGGTCGCGGTTGCTCGTCGGCAGGCAACGCCGCCATCTGTTCGATGACCGCCTCGAAGTCGGCCTCGACAGACTCGCCGACACACTGCCCGGTCAGCGTAAGCAACTGCGAGTATGGCGGCACGTCTACCGAGTACGGAAGGGCAGCCTCCCACCGCGCTGTGAGGTCCGTATCGAGCGCTGTCGTCACCGTCTCGTCGTCGGTTTCGAAACAGAGTAGCCGGTCGTCTGTGGTCGGTATCAGTGCCCGCAGCGTGGTAGCGTCCTGTGCGAGGGTCTCGGTGTGGTCGCCCGCCTGAGCG
>NZ_FNFC01000020.1 GCF_900100385.1 Halovenus aranensis | reverse complement strand
AAGGTGCATTCATTTGCCTGCTGCATCGATCTACGGCACCAATTGGGTGGCTCTTACGAGAGACTATCGAAATCAGTCTGGGGCTAAACACGTACGCTTGGTGAAACCAATGAGCGGATAGACGGGTATGAGTCAGGATCGTCAGCCAACCAGGGAATTCGAGGATTTCTCGACAACGGAGGAAGCGCGGAAACAGATCTGGAATATCAAAGTCATCGCGATTACTGGGGTCCTTCTGGCGTTGGGTGTCAGCCTGATCGCCGCCGGTATCCCAGCACTCCTTGAAACCTACCTCGCTCCCATACTTGGCTTTGATACGTCGTGGATCACGGCCGGTCTCGGCGTCTTCATCCTCATCGTGTCAGGGGTGTTCATCTTTGAGCAGTACCGCCCGCAGACCACGTTGACAAAGCGGATCCACGCCCCGTTGTTCTATCTCGTCGGAGAGGGCACCGCCTTCCCAATGACAACACAGTATTACCCGCAGCAGATGGCGGAAATCGCCTTCCCCGCCCTCGTCGAAACAAACCCAGAACTGAAAGAACAAATGCGGGACGTCAACCCCACGTTCCAGGGTGAACGTAGCGTATTCGTTGAATTCTACGAATTCCTCCTCATCTTCTGGCTCCACACCAACCTCCCCACGCACGAATACCGCGACGGGTTGCAGGAAATCCGCCAAGTCGAACCGTCCGACATCGATGGACGGCTACAGAAGAACACGTTCATCGACTTTTTCACCGACTTCGACGGCGACGACATGTCTGCCCGCCAATTCATCCAGCTCCAGCCACGCCTCCCCGAAGATGCCGACCTCGTCTACCACGGGCCTGACGACCTTGACTAGCCAGGGACCAATACGAGACGGAGTCTCGTGCGGTCGCGGGTCGTCGAGCAGCCGAGGGCTTTCATCAATGAGTGTTGAAAAGTCTATCCCGCTGACTTCGTGCGATTTGCTCTAGACCAACATGGTGTTTGCAGGGGCAAAGAGCCACTTCGTCTATCCCCAGTCCAATCCAGACCGTAAAATCACGAAAACGGTCGATATGACCTTTTTACCCCCGGAATGTACGTGTTACTGAACGATGCGATTAACGTACTCGAATCATAACCGGGTGATGTCCAGATGAGTGACCTGCTTGATGCCGCCGAGGGCGCTATCGCGCTAGTGTGCGGGGGATTCATTTTCCTCCTGTTCGGAAGCGCTCTGGGTACGACGGGGCTGATCGATCTCAGCTTCTGGGGGAGCGTCTATGTCCTCGTCGGTATCGTTGTCCTCGTAACGGCCGCTGCAGCTGCAGCCGGTGCCGTCATCTCGGAGGTTGTATGACACTACGCTCACTTCTCGTCGACCTCGTCTCGACGAATGACCGAAAGGAGGTTCCAGATGAGCAGATCCTGAACGTCCTCCGTGAGAACGACCGTATCGCGATGGGAACGCAGGATATCGCCGATGCAGTAGATATGTCTCGACAGGGCGTCGAGAACCGATTAGACGAGCTCGAACTCGAGAATCGAGTCCAGTCACAGAAAATCGGCAGCGTTCTCGTTTGGGATCTGCATCCAGATGAACGGAGAGACGTAGTTCCGCCTGAAATCGACCGCCTTGTTCACGCCTTTGACCTAATCCGAGACCAGTTTGCAATGACCCGCCGACTGGGAATGTATATCCTCCTCACCGGGTTTGCCCTCATCTTCACGAGCTTGAGTACAGCACTCGCAGCAACGCCGGTCGACCCCTTTGCGAACGTACTGCTCGTGTGGGGATACGCCATCGCGGGTGGTGGTGGAGCAGCGTGGTTCGTCGGGGGTGGAACACAGCTTGCTACGATTGTTACTGAATACGTCGTCTATTGGCGGTTGACTGGAGAATCACTACGTCCATGGAAAGAAAACGATACTACAGCATCCAGCCAACGTGGTCAGATCGATGTTCGCCTCGTTGTTGGCCTCTTTGTACTCGTGCTCATCGGCGGCGCACTCGTTGGTGCTGCCAGTGACCTTCAAGCGGGGTTAGCTGCATCTTCTGCGTTTTCGTGGTTCGAAGCGACGGTTGTCGCTGGTCTATTTCTGGTCGCTCTTGTAGCGATGGTACTGGGGATCGAATAAGTGGGATGCTGAGCGACGACAAACCCTTGTATGATGCGTCTCCTTCTGTCCCTATCCCTCAGCTACGACTCGGAACCAGGGCTTCGATGAATCGGAACCCGTTCACGAACGTCACCGAGTCACCGTATCCCTCACTCGCGAGCACGGTTTCGGCCCCTTCACCGGCCGCGATATCGGTCGTGTAGATGTTTGCCTCCGTCGCCGTCCCTGCACTGAGATGCTGGGCAGCCAGCGCGGCGAGGGCCGCGTCCGCCCGTTCGACCTCGTCGGCGGGTCGGTCGTCGGCGTTCGCGATATATCGCTGGACGCCGTCCATCACCCGCGAGACGACGGGCTCGGAGAATTCCAGCGGTGACGCAACTGTCGACCAGCCCTCGTCGATCGCGGTGTCGACGGGCGGGGATTCGACATCTTGGTCGTCGATGGTCAGCTCCTCGTACACCCGTTCGGGCAGGAAGAAGGTGATGTCGTTCCGGCGGGCGAACCGCCGAACGGCCTGATAGCGGCAATTCGAGGGCTGCCCCATCGCGACGAACAGGCCGGTGTCCGCGATGTGGAGCCGGCTCACACGTCGTCAGCCGTGTCGCCGTCGTCGATATCCAACTCGTCGAGTCCTGCCCCTGCCGCCTCGATGTCGTAGTGCTCATGGACGACGGGCCGGAGCGCTTGGAGGATCATTTCCGCGGCCAGCGGGGAGATATCGAGGTCGTCGGCCATCAGCCGGTGGGTCACTTCGCCGCGTTCGCGGGCGACGGCGTAGGTGAGCGCGGTCGCGAGGCCGGCGACGCCGTGCCGGTCAATGTAGGTGTCGATGTCGGCGTCCGTCTCACGGCGGCCGACGGCGTCGATGAGCGCCGGCGTGATCGTGTACTCGCGGTCGCCGGCGGCCGTCGTCACGGTCAGGTCGATTTCGTGGGCAGCATACCGGCGGGGCTGCTCGTCGTCGGTGACGTCGATGACGCGGGCGTCGACGAGCCGGTTGACGTAGCTGTAGGCGGTTCCCTGAGCAAGTTCGAGGTCGTCTATCACATCCTGGACGGTTGCCTCACCCTCCCGAGCAAGGTACGCATACAACTGGGCCAGCTGTGGCTCTGCGAGGAGGTCAGCGACCACGAGGAAGTCCTGAACGATGTCTCCGTTGGCGTGGTTCGAGGTGTGTTCCACAATTCTAATTACAGTTTACAGCGAATCAGTAAAACGTGTTTGGGATGCCGCTGCGGGCGTCACGGACTGCAACAGCTCGGAATCAACGGATACGGACGTACTGACGGGATGATAGTTGCAACGACAAGCGGCGATTTTCAGGCGGAAATGTAGCCAGTCAGTTGGTTCGTCACGTCCTTGATGCGGTCGTCGACGAGCGAGGTTAGCGGTGGGTAGCTCAATTTGGGTAGTGAGTTTCCGTACCGAGAGATGGAATCACTCCGCCGGCGTCGCGACGAGATGCTCCTCGAGAGTGCGCGTCCAGTATGTCGCAAGTCCGCCCGGACTACAGAGGGCGCACAATTGTAACGGGCCTTCCAGATGCCCGAGTTCGACCCGGAATCGCGTGAGTGCCGTGAGCGTGTCGACGACCAGCCCACAGCCGTCACAGGCGACGTGATCGCGCTCGTCGGGATTCGGCTCCATCTGAATCGCACAGTCGACGCAGATCGGGTGGGAGACCCGCTCGTCCTGCCCCCTAGTGTGGGCCTCGCCAGTCTCGGTACCGGGCGGGGCGTCGCAGAACGCACAGCCGACGAGGGTCTGCTGCATCACTCGCCCTCCCCGTCGGCGTCGCGGCCGGCCGTCCAGCCACGGTGGAAGACGGCAAGCTATGTCGTTGAGTCGAATGCACTGCCGCTCGGCTCGTGAACCAGGACTTGGTCCTCAGCAACCGGAGTGGGGATGTCCGCGTCGACGAGGTCGTTGACCAGGCGCTGAGCCGTCGCGTAGTCGATGTCCGTCGTGTCAACCCGGGCGGCGTCGTGGTCCTGGCCAAGCTATGCTTTCTCCGACTGTTCGTAGTCACTACTCGTATCGTCGTGAGGATAGCGACCAGGCATGGTGAGTCCCGCAGCGCACGCTGTCGCGCGCTGCACGCCTCCCGGCGCCGACAAACAGTCAGGTCGGACACCGTCAGTCCGGTCGCGGGTCGCGATAGCCGATGACGGCGACCTCGTTGATGAACAGGACGCCCTTCATAAACTCGATTTTGGTCAGGCTGTACTGGTAGAGGTTGTGCCAGCCGAGATAGTTTACTGCTGGGGTACTAGCAAAACAGATTCCCGAAAATAAGCGAGCCGATGAGTTCTTCGAGAAGTAAAGAAACATTATAAGAGGTAGATCAGTTACAAATCCGAAAGCCCTGCTACTAGATATGAGCGAAGTCTCTAATTCGAGGGAACAGATTAACACAGAGGGACTCGAAAGAAACGGTATGAGCGATGACGACGAAAAAACGGCCAAAGAAAGAGTTGAACAGATGTTAGAAGAAACCTCGGATGACCGAGAGATAGGCGTGGTGGAGGGTGGCCCGGTGCAGTTCACGAACGACGATGATGAAATCCAGCAGGCACAGGAGGAGGGGAACTTGGCCGACCCCGACCATAGACCGGACGAGCCAAGCGAACGTCTTGGTGATGACGAGAAAGAAAGTTCTGACGAGGACTAGAGTCTCTGTTGTTTCTGCCTAGCGTGGTTCATTTTCGTGGTAACGGATACTATTCAATTTCTTCGAGCGCCTCAATCTGAGCCGAGAGTGTGTCTAGTTCATCGGCAAGGCGAGCCTGTTTGCGTGTGAGATCTTCAATCGCGTCTTCTGAGTCGATGACGGCCCCTGTGCTATCGACAGAAATCGTGTCGAGGCACTTGGGGACCGTGACTGCGGCCGCGTCGGTGTTGTCGGATAAGAATGACTAGAGCTCTTCTGAGGCGGATTGCCCCCCGTGTACGAAATGAATTTCCTCTGCGTCAATCTCTCTCACAAAGCTCAAGAGTGAGTACCTGGCCACGTGGCCCAAGAGTCCGTCGATGCGGGAAGCCCACTTAGTCGGAACTTCCAGAGTACGGTCGTGAAATCCGAAGTCAGTGGTGTTGTTCTCGACTGGTTTGTCGCCCTTCAGCAGACATAAGCGCAGAGACCGTTCTGGTATTGGACAGGGACCAGTGTGGTATCACTGTGGACACCCACTCTTGTTTCACACGTAGGAACTCACCGCCATCTCATGCCCTCGTTATCTGTGTAAATATTGGGTGTCAGCGTTTTTCGCGGGTCCACTGTCGCTTTATTGCGCGCAAGCCGGATTGAAAGTTTTTCTGAGCCTCAAATCGGCACCCCCAGGGGGAGGCAGGGGGACCTACCGGGGCGACCGCGACACCCGCCGCACCCCGCCGACGAGCGCGACGTCGACGCTCACCAAGTGGATACAGATGCCAGGGCAGTAGAGAGTTCGAGAGACAGGCGGGCTTGGCTATCGTGGAAAGCCCCCTTCTCGTCGGAGAGCCTGTTGGCTCGATTGTGCTGACGGTAGTGGTCCCAGTCTGTCGTCGCCGGAGCTCGTGTTCGCGTCCTCGTAGACTCTGTCACCCTCTTCCAGCGGAGCGCCCGTCTTTCGCTGTTGGGTCTCCTCCTGTCTAGACCCGGTTCGTGTTCCAGGCTCATCTAGAGCCAGTTCGTGTTCCGGTCTGTCTAGACCCGGTTCGTGTTCCGAGTGTTTCGACTCGGTTCGTGTTCCGGTCTGTCTAGTTCCGGTTTGTGTTCCAGGTTCTCAGAGAGAAGTTCGACTGGTCTTCTGTCTCTGCTCGTACCCCTTATCCAGAGCATGTTAATAATCTTGATAGGTGGTCAGCAGATTTCAGTAGACAGTTCGACCGATTCTCTGGTAGTTTCGATGGTTGCTCTCTTTCTCGGTATGATGTACCCCCAATTGGGGAGTAGTTGCGGAGTGCCCATCCCCCCTTAGAATGGCTTAGAATCCGCGGGTAAAGACACATAATCTGGCTTCGTGCGTTTTCGGGGGTCTTACCCCTTAAAATGGCTTAGAATCGCCATTTAACGTCTCACTCTGAGATGGTTGGAATTACCCCCCTTAGAATGGCTTAGAATACACATATAGAATTTGATATGGGGTGTAATTTCACGCGTGTCTGAGCGGGGTGAGAACAGGCCATATTGGGAACGAGATTCGGGGGTTCACACGTAACTACAGGGGTGGGTGGTACGCATCTTAGCCAGTTCGAGGAGCGTTTGTTTCCCAGTTGGGATGGAGCTCATCTCACGTTTAAATACCATTCTCCGAGAACAATTAGTATGGATGCTGAAGGAGAGCAGACGGAAACCACTGATGAGCGAACTGTCCTCGACGAAGAGTGGGTGGCTAGCAGAGCGAAGGAGCTCCAACCACGGTCCAAAGCGATATTGGAGTTCCTGTGTGCGGTCGGATATACGGCGACAACACGGGATATTGTGTGCGATGCACTTTTGCGTGAGCTCCTGGAGTTGGCACGGCTAAATCCGGGAGTGAATCTCGTCGCCGTCGTCCTTCAGGATCGCAAAGACGCTCTCACACATTGACCGTTGATGGTCTCTTTATCGTCAATTCTGGCGTTGTGAGCTTTCCTGCGGGAGTTTTGTTCGCAGTGTTTGATCACTGGTCGGGTTGACGATTCACGACAGGCTTCTCAGAGATCACCCCCTGAGTACATCTTGTCAGCCAGTAAGACCTGCAGGTCTTCGACAGTGCGCTGAAAGACCTGCAGTCCAATATGGCCGTCATAGGATTTCTTCGTCGTGAAATGAGCGCCCATGATAGCAAGTGAGCCCGTATCAACAAGCAGTGTTGTCTTCATCGCATCGAGTGAGTAGCCAACGCGATTGCGGTAGTGTGAGTTGGCTTGATCGCGCTGGAAGCCACTGGCATCAACCGACGTAGTTCCCGACAGTCCTGCCTGCTCCGCTGACCGGCGGAGCAGGCGGCACAACTCTTGAATGGGACATTTATTGTCCCATACGCTGAAAGACGATTGATCAGAAGAGTTCTCAAGATCAAATAGATCGAGGATTCCAGGCATCTCGTTCAGATAGTCCTCGAACTGCCGGAGCGGTTTGTTAACCTCTTCTTTGAGTAGAAGGAGTGCGATTCTCGTTGATTTGGCGTACCCGTCCGCGCCATGCGCGGCGGGTTCGTTTTGTTCCTGTACGTGGTACGTGGCAAGCTTCGATACGTCCGTGCAAGGCTCCTGAGACGGCATTCAAGCCCCCTGAAATTAATGATAGAGTTCGCAGAGGGCGTCGACGTTCAACGGAGCATAATGAATTGTCACAATCATTCGTCCGTATTATTCATCCGACCGACATTCGCCGTTAGCCTCAAAATTACTTTTTGTGGCTTGCTGAACCGGTATCTCAGAGGTAATAAGTGGCTCGCTGATAATTGTGTCATGCCTGAGTTCAGGACGTTTGGATTTCCCTTCGTCAACGTAGCGGATAATATTTTCTGCGACGAGAACTTTCATATCACGACTCATATTACCCGGGTTTCTATCGACTATTTCAGCTAATTCCCGAAGCGAAGAGGCATCATGCGCTGCCAACGATTTGATTATCTCGCGGCGTGCTGGTGTCAACACCTGATCTGCGGCCTCGTGAGAGAGTACTAAAACATCACCGAATCCTGCGATTGAGAGTTTTTCCCCGACCTTACTTCGAGTAAGAACGCGCGCGGATTCTGATTCACCCTCCTCCGAATTGTTGTTTGAATTCTGTTTCTTTTTCCAATCACTCATATTATCACTTCCCATTCTATTGTAAATGAGTACGATATAAAAGCTGATGGGCGTGGATAGGTAAACCGCATCTGACGGGGGAGTCTCACTCGGGGATAGCTCTTCGATTCCCGGCTGCGACACGCTTTTACCGCGCTGTAACTGTCGATTGCTGGCAATCTCTGGCTCCGGGTGTTCGCCACCTTCTTCTCTGATAGCTGCATACTGCCGAGCGGCCGACACCCTTTGCGAGCGTCGTTGTGCTGTGTTCTCGCTCTGGTGTCTCCCGAGGTCGATCTCCTGTTCTGCCTCCCAGACGGGACCGATTTCGATGTGGATATCGCCGCTTCGAGTCGCTCGTTCGCGGAGGCGCTGGCTCCGAGCTTCCTGCACGACGAGAGGTTCGTCTCCTGAGTGAAGGACGCGATACATCCCTGCCGACTTGCGGTGGCTGCACCGAGGACACGCGACCTTCTCGGAGCTGTGGATATCCTCCACTATAAAGAGATGCCGGCACTCCGAGCATCCCACCAGCGCGTATTTCGATCCCTGCGTATCAGTCATCGCTGCCTGCGGAGAGAGTGACCAAGGGATGCTGCTCTAGCTCATATTCTGGTTCCGTCTCGGGGATATCTAAGAACCGAACTTCGGACTCGTGGATGAAACGCGGGGCACAGCGAATTTGCCCAGCTTCGTGGGGGCTCATTTCTTCGCGCACCCACTCTGGGTCGTGGCCTGCTGCTGCCTCGCCACCAGCAAAGCCAGCGGCGTGGTAGACGCGCTTGCGAGGGCCCCATCTGAACTCCAGTGCCCCGTTGCCGTCTCGCTGAGTGTGACCAGACGCCCGCCAGAGTACCGGAGGATTTGCGACCAGTCAGTGTGTCGCACGCCCTCGGCGTTGACTTCCCCCGAAATGTACGCAGCAATGCGGTCAGACACTAGTTGAGGGTCGTTCTCAATCGTCGCGACGACATGCTGTGCCCGCTTCGTCGCCCGGCCGGACTCGACGAGCTCAAACGGTGCATGTGGCAGGTCGTTGCTGTTCTCGATTCCGCCGGTCGTGGATTTTGGCTCGATTGACATGGTCAGGCGGCCAAATTCCGGTACTGGGGGAGGCAAACCCCTCGTGCCCAATGACCGCCTCCCAGAGAGACAGAGATGCCTCTACTTGGGGAAAGGCTTAAGCCACTGGGCCGCAGAGAAGCATCCAAGGTCAGCGGTGCTTCCTGCGGTACCTTTCTTTTTCCTACTCCGCCAGTTCCAACTCCTCCCATATAAATCAAAGACCAGTCGGTGTGTCGCCCCTCCTCGGCGTTCACTTCACCGGAAAGATAAATACAGAGGCTTTTCTAGTGAGAGGTGGCTCGGTACAGGATCAAGAGTATATCCAATCCCGGCCGTTCTACAGGCGGAACAGGCCGAGTGCCTCGGGGCTTGACCCCGAGGCGGTTCACTCAGAGGGTTGCGGGGTTAGAGAATCGATCTCGTTGAGTGCCTCAGTAGCGACATCACCCAACTCACCAGCTTCGATGTGGGAGTACCGCTCACGAACCATCTCCTCCGAGTTGTCGAGGTAACGGGCTGCTACGGTGTACCCGAATGCCCGAACCAGAACCTCTCCCATCCCCCGACGACCACCGTGGGGTGCGAGATAGTCGTGCTTCGGATGGTCGATGTCGACCTCCGAGGTTTCCGTGAGTCGCTGGAGCATCGAGCGGGCGCCGTCCGTCGTGATCGACAGCGGGTGGATGTCCTCATCGAGTGCCAATAAGATATCGCGAGCGTACTCATCACGTAGCTCCTCAATTGCCTCCGATTGCTCCCCCCGGTCGGCTAGCTCCTCCTGCACGAGCTCTGCGAGCGTCCGTTGGTCGAACGTCGGAAACACCGGCCACCGCTCCGTCGGCGGGTCCATCAGCTGGCGGTAGCTCCGTAGCGGCGAGATCACCGGGTCGGGGAGACTGGCGGCGTCCCACTGCTGTTTCTTCCGGTAGACGTCCATACTCCCGTCGTCGAGGGAGAGGTCTTCCCAGCGGACGCCGCGCCGGCGCGGGTCATTCGGGTCCCGAAGGAGTTCGCCGACGCGGACGGCGGTGTACGCAAGGACAAACACAAGCGCCCGGTCACGAGCCGCCTTCAGCGCCGCGTAGCGCGCTCGCTGCTTGTCGAGGAGGTCAGTATCCTCTGGCAGTGTCGTGTACGTCTCGATGGCGTCACGGGCTTGTTCATCAACGTGGCGGGTGAGTTCGTGGCGCTGTTCGGACGTCCAAGCCTGTTGGTCGCCGGGCTTGCGGCCGTCGTCTTCCGGGAGCGGGGCCATCGCACTCGCCCGTTGTGCATAGTGGGCCTTGAGATACCCTTCGTTGACACACCAGCCACACCACGCAGAGATATAGCGATAATAGGTTTGTACCGTGTTCTGCTTGAGTCCTCGATCTCCGCTGAGATGTCGGGCGTACTCCCGAAAGACGCGTTCGTCGAGATCCTTGAAGTTGGGTTCGCGGTCAACGTTGTCAGGGACGATCCCGGTCCAATCGTCGGCGCCGCGCTCGCCAGCGGCCCACTCGGCGAATCGTTCGAGTTCGCGCGCCGCATTGCGTCGGTAGTTCCCCCCGTCGCCACCACGCCCCTTGCCCTTGTCCTGAAGATAGCGCTCGAAGGAACTCCGCAACGGCTGTACTGCGGACTCTTGGCCGGTTGTTTCGTCGATCATGTGGGGTCAGTAGCCTCCGAGTTGTCCAGGTAGGAGATCGTGGCCGTCGTAACCTGTTCGGTGAACTCGTTGGTGACCGAACCCTGTCGGCCGACGACGTGGAGGTCATCTTTCAGCGTGGCGACCGTCCATGGCAACACAAAACTCTTCTGACCTGGTTCGCCACGGACCCACGCCTCGCTTGGCACGGCGAAGCTGCCGGCGTGGTGGGACTGCGTCGTGAGCGCAACGACGATCCACTCCTCGTTGGGATATGGCATCCGCTTGCCGGAAATAACCAGCCACGGGCGAGGGTTCCCACCGTCCGTCTTGAACGGATCGGGTGCCCAGACGACGGTTCCGCGATCAGCCATCCGGAATCACGACTCCTCGTCGTCTTGTTCGGTCTCCGACTCGATAGGGTCGACTGCGGTCTCCATCCAGGCCTCGACGTCGTCGTCGGAGAACCCGCCGTCGATGTCGTCGGCCGTGGCAGCGCCGTGTATACCTGCCGACGCGGCCGCATGCTCGGCATCGGCAATCGTCCAGAACCGATCGCGGTGCTCGACAAGACCGTGTTCTTTGAGGCGCTGCAGCGTCGGGCCGACACTCCCCTCGGGCACGTCGACGGCGTCGACGATCTCTCGCTGGCGGAACGCCTGGTCGGCGTGCTCGAGGAGGAAGCGATACACCGCACCCTGAGTGGTATCGGGCGCGAGGTCGGGCAGCGACGGTCCATCCTCGTCGATGGATCGGAACTCGTCTTTTGAGATAGGCATTCTAAGTATTAGTTTGTATTAGATGCTATTAGGTCTTATCGAGAGCTATTCGTCCCCACGGCATTGTATTTTGGATGTACCTCTTCGAGTAGAGTTTCGACGATTTCCCAGAGAATCAGCGAGGGAGTTTCGTGTTCAAATGTGATCCCCCAGCGATTCTCTGTATCGGCAGCAGAGTACTGGAAATGTGCCTGTCCGAGAGCGGGATGGTCCTCGTCCTGATGCCAGCCGGCGTGAAAGCCCGTGTTCGGGTCGGTATAGTTGACCCGGAACCAATCGTTAGGGTCCTGTCGATACCACTTGACGGTCAGTTCCGGGAAATCAGAGCCCGTCGGGGGATCAAGGCGGGCTGGGTCAAAAATCGCCCGCAACTGTTTAGCCTCGATATCGTCAGGAACGTACTCGACAGCCGTGATCTGTGGCACACGATCGGGGACGTCTCGCTTCAGCTGGGCATAGAGATTCGCGTTCGGATCACCACCTGGATGTGGGACCGACATCCGTCAGCTACTGGCCTCGGCAGGCTCGTTCGTTGGAGTGAGAAACTCCCATTCGCGGATGGTGAAGCCGACGATGTCGATGCGCCGCTGGAGGTGTTCCCATTCGCGGGCAATCTCACAGCGACGGTCTTCTTCGTCGGCGTCGAGACCCTCCTCGGCGAGCGTTCCGCGAAGCTGGTTTGGTGACTCGACGTCGAATTCGTCCTCCCAGTCGCGGATCTGCGCCTTCATATCGGCGACACGGTCCGTGAGATCCTCGACAGTGTGCCCGCTATCTCGGAGGCGCATCGCCTCCTGCATCGCCTGGCGGCGGTAATCAGGGTAGTACGTCGTGTGCGTACCACTCTCGTCACGGTGGAGGATCCCGTCGTCGACGAGCCGTTCGAGGACGCGCTTGGTCGGCTCGTGTGACCAGCCCGCTTCGGAGGCGATCCAATTGGCCGTCCGCGGCTCCGACAGCTGTCGGGCGGCCATCCGCACGCGGTCTTCACCCGTGGTCTGACGTTCCAAGAGCTCTCTCTCGGAATTCGATTCGTCCTCGGTCATACTATCCGATTCACGCCTCATCTTGATATAGGTTGAGGTGAGTGGCTCTATATCGAATCATAGGCGTTGATCACCGGAATTCGTCGGCTGTGAGCGTTTCGAGATATGCGACGCTGACGTACCGGAATTCGAGACAATCACTGAAGCCATGCTGTGGAAGGAACGTTTCTGCCGCCCGCCCCGCCGGTTTGTCGGTCGTCAAGAGAACAACGTGGTCGCCCCTCTCTGTGTCGAGGACTTGGGCAGCAAGTCCAACAAGTGCCGTGTCTGCTTTCTCGGTGATGTCTTCGTCGCGACCGGTCTCGTTGGCGATGAACCGACGTGCCTGGTCCATCACCGTTGAAACGAGTGGATTAGTGTAGTCGAGTTCGTCGGCGACGACAATCCAGCCCTCCTCGAATCCATCGGGATAGGGAATGTCCCCTGATGGATACTCGCCTGCCGCAGGATCGCCCCCAAGTTCTTCGTAGACGCGCTGTGGGATACGCAACGAGACGCCCGCCTGTCGAAGTGCCCGACGAAGTCGTTGAAACTTGTCCTTGTCAGGGCCGCCACATCGGACAAAGACGCCGGTATCGGCGATATACACCGTTGTCATGCAGCTGCGTCAGCGTACTCGGTCGCAACCGGCTCCAGTGCCTGGAGGATGATCTCTGCTTCCAGCGGTGAGAGATCGAGTTCCCGGGACGCAATTCGGTGGTTGACTGTACCGTCGACGTACTCGTAGGCGTATTCAAGCGCGACAGCGAGGCCGTCAAGGCCATGGCGCTCGATGTAGACATCGATGTCTTCGTCCTCGTCGCGGTGGGCAACGGCTGCGATTAGTCCTGGCGTAATCGTTTGCGTTTCGCCGTCCGTCGAGAGTGTGAGTGCAATCGACTCGGCATCGTATTCGTACGGGCGCTGCTCACGGGTTCTCTCCACTAAGCCAGCGGTTTCGAGATTCTGCACGTAGTCGTAAGCGGTCCCCTGTGGGATGTCGAGCTCGGTAACCATCTCGGAAACAGTCACGGAACCGTGTTGTAGGATGTAGGCGTACAACCGAGCGAGTGCCGGCGTTTCGAGGAGGTCGGCGACCGTCTGAAGCTGCTGAATCGGTGGTCGGCCCGACCGGGACGGTGATTGCGCCATCTCAGCTACGAATTATGGGTAATTCATAATAAGGCTTCCGTCGAGAAAGCAGACCTCGCGCATCAATCCGTGATTCGAAGATGGAAGGACGCTTCCAGCGGCTCTATCCCGGGAGGAGCGCCGTTCTGAGCCGATTGCAGCATTCGTGCTTCACCGACGGCGCGGGTGTACTTCAAAGTGATCGTGATTACCAGAATAATCACGACCAACCAGACATCTACCTGAAGTGCCGGTTTCCGGTGTTGGAAGTCCTGAAAGACCAAATCCGCCGTCTGTAAATTACATATCGCTATACCAAAACCGAGCCTTTGGAAGTTGAGACTACAGCAGGTTTAGCGGTGCTGTGATGCATGTTTTCAGATGAATCGACGAGTGGTATCTGCCTCAGATCGCTCTCGAAAAGCGCATTCTTATTGAGATACTAATAAATTCTGAGTATTTCCGAGACTCCGGATAGTGTAGCCACTCAGACGCCACGCTACCACGGGTAGAGTCCTCTCACTATCCGATTCCCGTTTCTTTCTTCAACAGCGTCAGTGTATTGTCGGCTGTGACGATGGGTGAATACTCGTACTCACCGGTCAACTCGACCTGCACGAGCAGGTCAACCGCCCGCCAAATCGAGTAGAGCAGACACGCGAACGCGAAGTAAAAGAACCGCAGTCCGAAATCCTTCGACGTGGTCGCGGCCATGAACCGCTTGATCGACTTATAGCCGCTCTCGATCTCCCAGCGATAGTTGTACTCCTTCACCGCTCCAGCCTGAGCATTCGTCATGAACACCGCGTACTGCCCGTAATCCGTTCGCTCGGAGTTCTCTTTCCGCAGATACACCATCGTCGTTGGCCACCACTCGTCATGTCCCAGATGCAGCTTCCGATCAGTGGCGTAGTAATCCTGGTCCCGCTGCAGAAGGCGTTTCGCCTGGGCTTTCTCGCTGGTCTGCATCCGCTTTGGGACGACGTATTTCAATCCACGCTCGGAAACGGCCTTGAGGACGTGCTGGCTGTCGAACTCTCGATCCATGAGCACCTCATCAACGTGAACGCACTCCTGGGCCGAATCCAGTAAGTCGTCGACGATCTCCTTCCGTGTCTCTCCCTTTCGGACCGGGCGCACGTCCAGCACGATCGGGATGGCATTCCCTACCAACTGGATGGTGGCCCACTGATAGGCGTACTCGTCGGTGTTCTCTTTCGTTCCGATGATCTCATCCTCGAGGCCGGTCCGATCGCCTGTGAACGGGTCCGCTTCTGTGATATCAATAGCGACGATACCAGCTCGAAAGAACTGCTCTGTCTCCGCTACCTCGTTCAAGAGCCTGTCGACGGCCTGTCGGTACATCTCGCGAATCTTCGCAATGGAGAGCTCACGGATGTGGTCGCGATGGGCGTGGCCCAACGGTGTCCGATCTCGGTTTGACTCGTAGACGAAGCTGCGAGCACCCTCGTTGGCAGCCAGATTCTCGCGAAGCCCCAGATACGTCTGTAATCCCCAGTAGGCGTTCTCGTGAATCTCACGGCCCCCACCTCGGTCCAGCGAGAGCGCAGGAAAAACGATGCGGCTGACGTGGTCAGTAATCATAGCCGCTTCGTCGAGGACCGCTTGATCGTCTAGGTCTGGTTTGTCCTCTTTGTCTCCATGAGGCGAAAGGCGTCGCTCTGGTTCGCGTGGGACAGCGACGCCCGCGTTCTGGGCTTCGACCAATATCGTCCGCGCGGCTGTCTCGACTGTACTGCGAAGGTCGGCAGTGAACCGTTTGTGCCAGCTGCGCCACAGCGTTGATTGATCGGGGATCGACTTGAGGCATAGTTCCCCACAAATATCAGATCGACGCTCCAAGTACTCGACAAGTGCTGTCTCGTGGTCCCACCCGTGGAGTTCTTTCAGCAGGAACATGCGAAAGAGCGTGGCCATCTCGTAGCGTGTCGAGTACGCGTAGCGATCGTGAGGGTCGAATCGGAAATAGGCCAGCGGGAACGTACAGACGAACTGCTCGACTGAGCCATGAACGTCGTGGGTGAACCACACTTCTGAAACGGTACGGACATCGGCTTCCAGTCCGGCCAACGAGCTTCGGTCGTACAGCGGCGTTGATTGACCTCCTCCTCCGCGTGAACGCGGAGGAATCCCACCACGGGATTTCAGGCCCAGCGTTGTGGCCTGTTGGTTTCAAGACGCATACGTTCCACACGTCTCCTGCTGGGTGTCAGCATCGGTGTGGCTGTCTTGTGGCCCAGTCAAAGAGGCCCCATCCGTAGCCGAGTCATCGTCACCGGCCTTCTGCCGGGAAGTCCGGTCGCTTCGGCGGTGACTCTCTCCACTACGGTAGTGGTCTGCAATGTTTATCGCCCCGTTCACGTCGGCTTGATACTCACCGAGCCAACAGCCGTCGTTCGAGCATCTGAACGTCGCTTGTCGTGGTCGGGAGCCGTGTTCACCGCAGGCGTGGCACGCCTTCGACGTGTTCCGGGGATTCACCGTCTCGACGGGAATCCCCACTTCGGCGGCTTTGTAGCGAATCTGTGCGTGGAGCTTGGCAAAGCCCCACCCGTGCAACCGTCGATTCATGTACTCGCCGTAGTCCATGTTCTCGCGGATGTACGTCAGGTCTTCCAGCACCAGCACTGGGTTCTCGACAGACTCGGCGTACTCCACGACCTCGCGGGTTACACGGTGGAACACATCGTCAATCTGGTCCCACAGCGAGTCGCCGTAGGACTCCGCGATTCGCTCACTGCCGCGCTGCTGAAGCCGTTGCTTGGCGGTGAAGTAGGTTTTGCGGAGCCGACGAACGGCCTTGCCGTCGTCGGCCCACAGTTCGGGGCGAACCGGAGAACCAGAGCCGTCGCGGTGACACACCGTGACGAGACTCGCTTCTCCAATGTCCACGCCTATCGGCGTCCTGTCGAGCCCAGCGAGACAGGGCTCGCCAGACTCGTCTGGCGGCGTCCGCTCGTCGGCGGACGCCTCAGATTTGTCCTCCACGTCGCGGGTAACGGTGATGTGGAGATACCACGTTCCGTCCCGCTCGAACAGCCGACTTTCACCCATCTCGGCGTCGTCTGCGTACACCGCTTCGAGCCACTCGCGCTGTTCGGGATTGGCGCGTGCCGGTATCCAGAGGTGGTAATCCTCGTGGTGCGGGACTTTGACGTACCACTCGATAGCATTCTGTGGCTGGTGGTCGAGTTGCAGTCCATCGTTGGTGAACCGCACCGGGTGGTCGTCGTGAAGCTCGTCGGCATCGTAGCTGTTCCCACAGAGTTGTGGGACGTACTGCTTGAGGGCGTTTTTCGCGTAGCCGCTCAGGTCGTACTCGACAACCACGTCATTGGCCGCTGACTGTGTGTCACAGCCAGCGGCGAAGGCAGCTTGAAGTGCCTGCTGGTACGCCTTCTGTGTCTCACGAAGCTTCTGTCGCTTGTGGACGTTCGGGTCCACAAGCTTCAGTTCGAGCGTTTTCGTGACCTCACCCATCGGTGCCGTACTACACTGTTTGGTTGGACTCGCGATATAACTCAGCCATCCAGAGTGGAAGTGAAACTGTGGGAAATCCGGCACTGCAAGAAAACGGTGGACTGTCACACTATGCTGTCCGCTCGACCCCCGCCTGTTCGCTCCTCGGTTCCGACAGAGCGTCGGAACACTCGTCACTCACGGGAAGGCGGGGGTATGCTCTCGTATCTCTATCATACACCGGCCACTCAAGGTACGATTTTCGGGCGACCTGACGAAAGACAGTTCGACGGGACTCACAGGTTGGTGCCACTACCAGATGCTGGACACGATACAGACAAGAACTCGTCTTTTCCGACGGACAGTCAAGAGAACACGTTACAGGTGGCCGTATCCCTTGCGTTCGAGTTCTGCCTCCAGTTCGACGTGCATCGCTTCGACAGTCTCCTCATCGAAATGCTGTCCCGTCATCGCTCCCGACATCTCCGCGATTTCAGCGTGCCATTCACGTACTGCGTCCGCAAGGGCCGCGAGGAGCTCTTCCTCCGTCTTGTCTATCCCGTCTACTTCCTCGACGACCTGCCAGCCCGGCTGAAAATTTTCTAGAACGTATCCCCTATTTTCGAACTGAATTGCAAACCGCTCGCAGACCGCCCCGAACCCCGTTTCGAGACTGAGTAATGGAATGACGTGGGCGATATTATCTCGCTTTTCCAACTCACGAAGATCCGCAACGGGGACAGCAGTTTCAGGGAGCACTGAATAGAGTGGGTCAGGGAGGGGCAGGTCGCTTTCACCGCTTTCTGGCGCGTCGTACTGGTCGTTGATGGACTCGCCTTTCTCTTTCACGACCCCCGGTGGTTTGTCACTCGGCTCATCGCTGAGAATCTCCTTCAAGATGGCGTAGAACCGCCATTCATCACCGTAGTCGTAGAGATAGCAGATGCGATCGTACTGTTCGAGACCGAGCTGGCGGGTCATCTCGCCGATCGTCACCTCGTCAGCGTTCTCAATCCGTTCCGTACGCAATATCGGATCACCACCAAGCGACTCCTCGTACTCCTGCGGGCACTGGTATTTGATGGCGCTGTCCCAATAGTCTTCATCTTCCCCGATGAACCAGAGATGGCCCTGATCAAGTCCGACCGCAGGGTTGATCGCCGACTGAAATTCGGCGATCGTTCTGTCCGCTCCAACGACGATATCCCGCCACAGCGACGTCGGGTCGGGGTCGAATTTGACGCGAAAGCGGTAGGCAGTCATCCTTGCATCTCCGTACCTGTGCGGAAACTGGTGAGATCGTCGATACGCTGTTCGAGCTCCTCGATCTCCGCTCGGAGCTGGTTCGCTTCATCGTCCTTGCTGGCAGCAAGGCGGTCTTTCAACCCCTGCAATCGGGACTCTTTGACATCTTCATCGACCTCCGCTTTGCGAACGTATTCACTTTCTTCGACTTCGTACACATCGGATTCGGAGAGCGTAGTGACTGCCAGCGCTTCATCGACTTTCGAGCGGTCGACGCTCAGCACACGTTCGCGGTCGATGCCAGCGTTCTCGAGGCGTTCCAGCACCTCCTCGTCGTCTTTGAGCGAGCGGTTACGGCGACTTGTCCGTTGGACGGAGCCATACTGCCCGGAAACCGGACGGTCGTGATGGAGCCGAGTGAGGAGGACATCCGCTATCTCCTTGCGGAATTCGTTAGCATCTCGCTGGACATCCGAAAGCAGGGTGTAGAGATTCACCAACGCGTCCGTCTCCAGTTCGGAGAGGTCAGTCACATCGTGACGTTCGAGTGCATCGATGAGGAGGAGCGTGTCCGAGTGGACATCAAGTCCGTCGGGTTCAGTTCGTTCCTCGTCCGTTGGTTCCTGCTCTGCACCCATCACCTGTGTTGCCGTCGCAACCGCTGATTGTGTGATGATGCCAGCGTCCTCATCGACCTCGAATCGTGGATGGACACTCCACACGGCCGGGTATGGGTCGGCATCCGGCGGGAGACGGTCAAGGTCAAACCCGTCAGAGGCGTCCTCGATTCGTCGATAGAGCGTTTCGAACTGGTCGCGCTGTAGCGGCCACGTCTCGTCTCTGTCTTCGAACTGAATGATGACGCGAGCGTCCTGCACGTCAGTAATCCGAAATCGCTGATGGGAGAGTGGCGTGATAAGCGTCGCACTCTCGGGGAGGTCGTCGAGCTCCTCGAGAAGCGTGTGCCAGCTGGCGGTGAAAGACATATACAGTGGTTGGGAGCTGTTCCGACTAAATCTTGTTCACGATGCGGCCAATAGCGGGTCGTCTCTTCAACAGACACTCTGATACGTGGCTCTTCGAAATTACCGATATGGGTGATACGTACGCACTCCGTGTTCAGGTAGAGTCACACGAGTACGACGGCGAGTTCTATCTCGTCGGGGACGGATACGGAACCCCAGCAGACGTGTTAGACAACGTCGCTGCCGACCATCTCTTGCGGATCGCGAATGCGCGACGTATCGAAGAGTACCTGCTCGACGTGCTGAAGCACGGAGAGAATACAGGTGAAGCCGAGTATGAGGCGACAGACAGTGATGTCGAATGCTGGATTCACGTCGACATCTCCTACCGGAGATACGCCTTCGGTGTCGGAGACAGAGTATTCGAGTTCTCAAGTGAACCGAGCAAAAGCGAAATCGCATCGACTGTTACGCAACTCCAGCCGTAAGCTATTGACTCTCGTTCAGGGATCGAAGTGATAGATGTAGGGGTGATCAACCTTCCCAGCGGGCATAATCTCTTCGAGTAGCTTGCGAACCTCGGATTCGGAGGGGGCACTAGTGATGATCCGATCATCGTAGATCGCTACATAGGCTTCGTTGAGTCCCAAATCGCGCAGTTCGTGGCCCAAGCTGCGGGCTCGGGCCTTCCCCATTTCCTGGTGGTAAATCCGCTCCAGTTCGTCGGTTTTCGCCCGCAACTGCTCGATCTCCGACGCGTATCGTTCTCGGTTGCGCTTGTTCTTCATATAGAAGCGCAACTTCTCGGCGTCCGTCTTTTCGTCTTCTTCGGGAGCTGGAAGCGAGTTGATGATGCCGAAGCGATGTTTGGCCTCTTCGTACTCGTCATCGATGTCAGTACTGAGGGAACCCCCGAAGATGATGTTCTTGACCCCGATCCACCCGTCGTAGACGATCTGGTCCTCGAACGGCAATAGGACGACACTCGAAACTGGGACTGGAAGTTCGGACTTGTCCCACACTTCGGCGAACGGAAGTCGAGCTGGGCGGACTGCATATGCTTTCGGTGGTTCTGTCCAATCGAGGAAGATCGCATCGTCCTCTCGATAGCGGACGACGACGAACTCTCCAGCGACAAAATCAGTCCACGCTGTGACCTGTTCGAGATCAGCCTCCGACAGGTCGGGAGGGTTCTCTTCAACGAAGTCCTCTATTAGGTCTGTCGTCGACTCTTTGTAGAGCGCGTTTCGGAGCGGGAGAAGTTCGTCTGTGTAGTGCTGTTCCAGATCAGCAACCGTTTCGATCTCTTTGGTGACGTCGAATCGGTCGTTGACATACACCAGCAGATGGGCGTACAGGTCCAGAAACCGTTGCTCACTCTCTTCGGATAGCCGTCTGTCGGCTTTACTCATTGGTAATAGACGTGTTCAGGGTCACACTAATCAGGCGTTTCGAACTCCGAGCAAGCCCGTCACCGATACTCGGCGATCGTCCGATACGGGACGTAGTATCCAATCTCATCGATCCACGTCGACATCCACTTGTCAGCAGTGGCTTCATCGATCTTCCCAGCATCGATTGCAGCCAACAGAACGCCAACCGACCCGACAACGGTCACACCCTGGTCTTTCACAAACGACCGGGCATCTCCGTCGTCTGTCAGCAGTCGACCATCGTGTGCGTCGGCAAGGGCGAACGCCTGTGCTTCCCCGGGGTCGAGATGCCCACCAAAAACGGCTTCTCTGTTTGCGACAGTATCCGAAATCGTCGCGACTGGGATTTCGTCATCAAGCGTCTCGAGTGCTTCCTGGAGATACGGATGGTCATCAACGCCGTGTTCGAGCTTCTCACGAACAACTGGTACCGTACAGATTCCAGAGAGCCCTCCAACTACCCACAGTTAATCGATTTACGCAAAATTCGAGAGGACAGTCGTGTTCAAGACGCTCGGGTTCGCTGGGAGATCGTCACCTGTCATTTAGCACGTGACTCCTCGTCAGACGAGTCCTCATCATCGAATTCGAGTTCGCGTGCTGCCTCTACCTCGTAGGCTGCGTCGTCTTCGTCAACAAGCCCGAGGCGAAGTTCAACACCGTGTTCGCGGAGGATGTCACGCATCGTCCAGCGGTCGACATCGGCAAGTCGCGCAGCATCACCGAGTGTGATCCGCTCGCGTTCGTAGAGGGCGACCGCTGCTGCAATACGTTCTTTCTCGTGGTCCTCGAAGTATTCACGCACAAACTCTCGTAACGCATCGCTCTTGCCACCGAACACCCCAGCTTCAACAGCACCCTCGATGAGTAGGTCGAGATCATCTGGGTATGAGCCGGTGATTCGTGCCATCGTTCTATCCCAGACTATGATTTCATACTATTTATGAACTGCGCCAGAATACCATATGCATTGAGACGCTCGGTCTCAACTACTGCTGAAATCTTGGAAGTTGGGACTACAGTCAGGAGTGGCTGTCGCGCATAGGAACATGAGTGCTCGAAAGTGACTACCGAAGTTCGTCGACGAGAGCATTAGTTACGTTATCGACGAGTTCATCCGCCAGACGTCCCTGCCAGAAATCGATATCCTCCTGGCCGATGGATTGCACACCCCATGTGACGACTTGGCTTTCGTCTGGTGTACCACCACAAAGCCAACTCTCTTCGGGAATGTCGATGAGGCCATCCAACCATGATTTTGAGGTCAACGTGAGCGCAATATACTGCTCGCCGTGGAACGGACGGCCTTCATGATTCGAGAGAATGAGCCAGGGCCGAGCATCTTCCTCGCCTTTGAACGGATCATCCCCGTAGACGACGTCGCCACGCTCGAAAATCGGTCTCTCTTCGTCGGTCACTGTTCGTCCTCGACGCTTGGATGAGGCTCGCTGGGCGCGTGCTTGCGCCAGGATTCCTTGTCCTCCGCACCCAGTTGGTCGTTGAACAGAGCCGTTGCTCGTTCGTACCCGCTGTATTCGTTGAGGCGCTCAGTGTCGTCAGTCACTGCCCAGTACGTCGCCTTGTGTTCGACCAGACCACGGCCTTTCAACCGCGAGAGCGCGGTGCTGACTGCACCCTCGTCGACGCCAATCTGGGATGCGATTTCGCGCGCTTTGAATGCCCGGTCTTCGCTGGCGGCGAGAAACCCGAGAACCTGATCTGGAACCGAAAGATCCGCGAGCTCGTCCTCACTCGTGTTCTCGAAAGTGTCCCGGTCGATGGACATCGTTGAATAGAGATACACCACCGACTGTAAAGAGTGTTAGGTATGAAAGCTACGAAATCATTGAAAAAATGATTCGTCTATAGCGGGTTTAGCTGATTGCAGGCGCTAAGCCCCCTTCCTCAACGAGCACCGCAGTCCGCGCCAGCGGACAAGGAGCGCAGTAGGGAGGGGATACAGCGCCGTCTTCGTTTCAGTTTCACTCTGTGCCGGGTATTTACAACACTGCCAGTCGAAGGCTGGAAGTGTGATGGCAGTTACTCATCGTCTCGGCTTAGAGCCCGACAAGAAAGGCGGTCGAGATGAATCATGCCATCACCGCCGAGTAGGAGTGGGTCACTCCGAATTCACGCCTGCGGAGACTGCGCTCCCTGCGCGGATGGTCGGCGCAAGCCGAGCATCCGTGAAAAAGCGCGTCGCGGAACCAGGAAGCCCCACCCTCAGCGAGCGCGTCAGCGCGAGCAGGGTGGGGTAGTTCACAGGGTCTGTAATGCATATTTTCCGCCGAATCAGGAGTCAGAACGCACTTAATTCGTCGAGACGCGGTACGAGCTAGCCACAGGGGATAAATCTATGAGAGTGGAATGTGTGTTGCTAACGTGCCACGTCTAACGCCGTGGCGGTTGATATCATGAACGGAATACAAGACGGAGTCGCGGTCGTCACTGGTGGTGGATCTGGAATCGGCCGCCAGTCGTCGCTTCGGTTTGCCGAGGCGGGAGCGAACGTCGTTGTTGCCGATGTGGACGAAGAAGGCGGCCATAGGACAGTCGATCTGATCGAGAGTAACGGCGGCGAAGCGACATTTGTCGAGACAGATGTCACCGACTCAGAGGAGGTCGCCGCGATGGTACAGACAGCAATTGACGAGTATGGTGGGATAGACTTCGCACACAACAACGCCGGCATCGCCGAAGAGGGTGCCCGCCTCGCGGATTACGACGAGGCGGAGTGGGACCAGATGATCGACGTAAATTTAAAGGGGGTCTGGCGGTGTCTGAAAGCTGAAATACCGGAGATGATCGAACGGGGAGGGGGAGCCATCGTCAACACCTCCTCAGTTGCCGGTGTGAGCGCGAACGGGAGCGCACACTACGCTGCCAGTAAACACGGTGTAATCGGGCTGACTCGACGGGCGACGGTCGACTATGCCGACGATGGAATCCGCTTCAACGCAGTCTGTCCGGGTGTTATCGACACGCCAATGGTCCAGCAGGCGGGCGAAGACAACACTGAGGAGTTAGAGCGCATCACTGCAGGGATCCCTGCGGGACGGCTCGGTGAGCCAGAAGAAATTGCCGACGCCGTCGTCTGGCTCTGCTCAGAAGACGCCTCGTACGTAATGGGACAACCGATCATTATCGACGGCGGATTGCTGGTGCAGTAAACAACTCCTCCCTACTTTCCACACCCTGTAAAAGCCGATCTTCAGCTTCTTCGGCGAACAGATGGACGGGGGATGTGAGTGAAGGATCCTCTTGCCAGTCACGGAGTATTTCTATTGAACGGCATCAACGAATCCTGAATTCAGTTTGTCGGAGAGCGTGTCATAGAATACGTCTCACGCTATGATCGGTTTTCTGACTTTTTCAGGCTATGACGGGTGTAAAATTGCG
>NZ_FNFC01000017.1 GCF_900100385.1 Halovenus aranensis | reverse complement strand
GTCGCCCGCCTGAGCGGTCACACGCAAGTCCAGACAGCCGTCTTTCAGGACCTCCGAGAGCTGTGTCGCAACCGCGAAGTTGTCGAGCAGTGTCTCGATTGTCGACTCTCGGGAGACGCATTCGACGTGAGTCCCGGTCTCGGGCGGTCGCTCGACGGCCGCCGATACGACCGCTTCCAGTATCGCCGGGTGCGAAGTCGCTATCCGGAGCGGGCCGTCTACCGTCTCAGAGAGAAGACGCTCGATATATTCGCCCGTCTCGAAAATCTCGCCAGTGGCCATACCCTATGCGTCATCTTCTGATATTTAAAATACTTATTATATAAAATGAATTTTCGTGGGGTAATTCCAGACAACTAACTAAAAGAGACCGCCGACGAGCGCGACGGGCACCAGTCTGACTGGTCACTACGGGAGAAGACTCCCGCGTTTGGCACCGATGCTGTGAGTATTCTGTCTCAGACTGTGCCGGAACGTGGCCCGATACAGTACACAAACGCGGGCGTTTATTCGCGTAGGTGGCTCCGGGAGGGGTACCGGACCGGAGTGAAGAGAAAAGCGAATGGACTCGCCGGGATTTGAACCCGATGGCGAGACTCGCTATACTCGTCTCGCGTGATTCAAATCTCGTCTCGGTCGCTCTCGCTCAGAAAACTTCGGTCGCTCCGATGGACTCGCCGGGATTTGAACCCGGGGCCTCTCCCATGCCAAGGGAGTGATCTACCACTGATCTACGAGCCCGCGCGTCACTCTCTGGTTTTCGGTGGGCTTGCTTAAACCCATCGGATGAAACCGAGTGTGTTGTGCGGTCACCCGGTTCCCAGATGACAAGACCAATGTGGCTGCTGTTGATATCGGCAGCCGAGATGCCTTCCATCGACCCACCAAAGCCAGTAGCAGAGTACGTCGAAGAAGGCGCATACATCGCGGCAATCCTGCTCGTCTGGGGCGTGCTCGCGGCAGTCGCAACACACGGCCTCGGAGATATCGGCGGCCCTGGGAGCCTCTTCGAGACGCTCGGCCCACAGCTCGGGACGGTTCTTGTGGCGACTGGGTTTCTCAACGGATTGCTGTATGTCCTCTTCCGGACCGTCGACTACTGGCAACGCTGACCGCTGCGGTTCGAGAACGCTTCTTTTTTAAGTGCGACAGGATTACGGGTTCTCACGAATGCCCAACTCCAACGGACCACAGCAGGGAACCCGGCACAAACTACAGAACGACGCACGCTCGCGTGGCACGTCACCGCCACAGCAGGCCGTCCAGCAGTTCGAGACCGGCGACAGGGTCCACCTGAGTCTCGACCCGTCCTCGCAGGAGGGTCGCTTCCACCCTCGATTTAACGGCGAAGTCGGAACTGTCGTCGGTGAGCAGGGCGAAGCCTACCAGGTCGAGATTACCGACGGTTCGACCGAGAAGAAGCTGATTGCAAAGCCTGCACACCTCACGCTGAAAGACGAGTAAGGGCGCGAAGCCTATTCGACGGTGACGCTTTTTGCGAGGTTTCGCGGCTTGTCGATAGACCGACCCAGCTGGTCGGCGATGTGATAAGACACGAGCTGGAGCTGCACGTTGCCCAGCACAGCAGCAGCGCGTGGGTGGGTCTCCGGGATTTCGAGGACGTGGTCGGCGTACCGTTCGGCGTCGTTTCGCCCGTCAGTGACCGCGACGACTGGCGCATCACGTGCCTCGACCTCTTTGATATTCCCGAGTGTCTTACGCGCTTTCTCGTCGTCTCCGACTGCCATGGCAAACACCGGCGTGTTCTCGTCGACGAGCGCCAGCGGCCCGTGCTTGAGTTCACCAGCCGCGAACCCTTCGGCGTGTTCGTAGCTAATCTCTTTGAGCTTCAACGCTCCTTCGAGTGCGACCGGGTACTGATAGCCGCGGCCGATGAAGAAGTACGACTCCGCGTCTTCGTAGTAGTCGGCGACAGCCTCGGCCGACGAGGAGTCCAGAATCTTCTGGACGTTTCCCGGAAGCTTACGAAGTTCCGGCACCACGTCCCGCCGCGTACTGTTTCGCTCGGCAGTCGCCATCGAAAAGAGGTTCAGCGCGGTCAACTGGCCGGCGAACGTCTTCGATGCGGCGACTCCGATTTCAGGGCCTGACCGGATATAGAGCGTGTGGTCACACTCGCGGTCCATCGTCGACCCGACGGTGTTCGTCAGCGTGAGCGTCCGCGCGCCGCGACTCTCCGCCTCCCGGAGTGCCGAAAGCGTATCCGCTGTCTCGCCGCTCTGGCTGATACCGACTACCAGCGAGTTCCCGACAGGGGGCGGTGAAGTGGCGTACTCGCTGGCGAGAAACGCCTGTGCCGGAACGCCAGCGTCGCGAAACAGCTGAGCACCGTACATCGCAGCGTGATACGACGTGCCACAGGCGACGAACTGGACACCCGTGGGAGCCAGGTCGGCGAGGTCGCCGATATCGACCGACGCGGTCTGCTCTTCGACTCGTCCCCGCAGACATTGCCGCAGCGCCCGCGGTTGTTCGTGAATCTCTTTGAGCATGAAGTGGTCGTAGCCACTCTTTCCGGTCTCTTCGGCGTCCCACTCGACGGTGTGAACATCTTTCGTAACTTGGGACCCCTGGCTGTCGGTTACCGTCAGCCTACCGTCCAGACGGGCGAACTCGCCGTCTTCGAGGTAGATAACATCGCCGGTAAAGTCACGGAACGCTGGCACGTCGCTCGCGATGAAAAACGCGCCGCCGTCGGCGTCGGGACTTGCACCCGCACCGAGCCCGACGACAAGCGGCGAATCGTTCCGGGCGACGAATAGCCCGTCCGCATCCTCGATGAGTGCGGCAATCGCGTAGCTTCCTTCGAGCCGATCGACCGTCTCTCGGAAGGCTTCATCGGGTGAGAGTCCCGCCGAGAGCTTGCTCTCGATGAGGTGTGGGACGACTTCGGTGTCGGTATCGCTCGTGAATCGGTGGCCGTCGGCGACCAGTTCGTCGCGCACCGGCTGGTAGTTCTCGATGATGCCGTTGTGTACGACCGCTATGTCGCCGGTGCAGTCTGCGTGTGGATGGGCGTTCTCGTCGGTCGGTGGTCCGTGCGTACTCCAGCGGGTGTGGCCGATGCCGACCTCACCGGAGAGGTCTCTGCCGTCGAGTTTCTCGCGGAGGTCCGCGATTTTGCCCGAGGTCTTGCAGGTGGACAGCTCCTCGTCGAGAAGCGCAATTCCCGCGGAATCGTACCCTCGGTATTCGAGCTTTTCGAGCCCGTGGACGAGCGTATCAAGCGTTTCGTCGCCACGACCGATACAGCCGATGATGCCACACATTATCGCACCACCTCCGTCTGTGCACCGACGAGCCCGTCGACGGTCGCACCCGTCTCAATCGAGGCCCCGGTGCCGACGAGCGTCCCCGGTTCGAAGGCGACGTTTCCGACCGCCCGAACCCGGTCGGCCAAGACGGCACCCAGCCGCTGGGATTCGAACATCTCGTTGCCGACGCGAACGTCTCCGGGGCCACCGGGTACTGTCACGTTCACGCCTAGGTCGACGTCTTGGCCGAGGACCGCATCGACGACCGTTGAACCGTGGCCGATTCGGCAGTCGCTGTCGATGACTGCGCGTTCGAGCGTGACATTCGCCCCGATGGTCGTGTTTTCGGCCAGCGAGACGTTCGGTCCGACGACCGCCGATGGACCGACTTCGCAGTCCGGACCGACGACGACCGGGGGCTGTAACACCGCGGTTTCGTGGACCGATGCATCCTCGTCGACCCAGAGCCCGTCGTCCTGTGTCGTCGTTCCGACTCGACCACGCTCGAAGACCTCGTTTGCGACGTGCAGGAGGTCCCAGGGATAGGTCGCGTCGGCCCAGAGCCCGTCAATTCTGACCGCGCGCACGTCGCCGTGGCCAATCTGTTCGGTGATGGCATCGGAAAGAATGAGCTCTCCATCTCGCCGCGGCGTCTCTTCGATTGTCTCGAACATCTCGGCCGAGAAGGCGTAGACGCCGGCGTTGATGAGCCTGTGTTCATCTGTGTCTGGCTTTTCCTGTAGCTCGGTCACCTGCTCGCCGTCGAGTTTGACGACGCCGTACTGGCTAGCATTCGACCGGTCGACGACGGCCATCGAAATCGTGTCGTCGTCGAATGCGTCGACGACCCGTGACACAGACCCGCCGTCGATGAGCTTGTCTCCGTTGACAACCACGTGTGGGCCATCGACCGCGGTTCGGGCCTGTAAAAGGGCGTGTCCACTACCGAGCTGTTTGTCCTGTGTGACGTAGGTCAGCGGCGTCGACCGGTAATGCGACCCGAAATGCTCCTGAACACGCTCTTTGCGGTAGCCAACGACCAGGATAATCTCTTGCATCCCGGCCTCGACGAGTGCATCGAGAACGTGTTGCAAAATGGGTTGGTCTGCCGCGGGCAACATCGGCTTCGGCCGGTTGTGTGTCAACGGCCGGAGCCGTGTCCCTTCGCCGGCTGCCAACACGACCGCTGTTGATATGTTCATACAGGTCGATAACAGCCAGTAGACATGAAGTTTGTGTCCCCGCTACTGGTCGCCCATCGCCTCGCCGGCTACCTTTCGGCCTTGTGCGGTTAATGTCACTTCCTTGCGCTCCCGGACGGTCTCGATGACATCGAGTTCGATAAGCCGGTCGTATATCTCCTCGACTCGCTCGACGTCGATGCCGACGAACTCTGAAATCGCGAACGGAGACACACCCGAATACAGCGCCATCACCACACGACGCTCGATTGGGTCGAGTTCGAGGTCTGCACGGTTTTGCTCTGCCCCCTCTTCGAGTAGCTGTTTCAGGACGGAGATATGGTGTTCTCGTCCCGAGAGGTAGGTCTGGACACTCCGACCCTCGCCGTCGGTGTGTTCGACTTCGAGGACGTTGCGCTGCTCGCCGGCGACACCGCGCTCGTCGGTCTCGAACTCGCCGATATCGTCGCGTTCGATGTCGAACTTCTGGCCGTCCTCGAGCACCATCCGTACGCTCTCTTTTGTCACCTTGAGCCGGCCGCGCTGCCACTCTGTGCCCTGAACGACTCCACCGACGACTGCCGGATGTTTGACGTAGATGACGGCACCGTCCAGAAACGCCCTGTAGAAATTCGTCTCGAACGTGTCGTGGTCTGGTGTCGTGACCAGCAAAACGTCGTCGTCGACATACAGCGTCGTGTACCGCGTCTCCGAGGCGGCCTGCTGGTTCAGGTCGTAGCGCTCGCCCATCTGGTCGATATCACCCAGCGGAATCGAGATTTTACCGTCACCGACAATAGCAATTCGCTTGTTCGTCAGCATGACGCGGCACTGTTGCCACTCGGCGTCCGTGAGCTCCTGGCCGTTTTTGACGGCGTGGAGATACTTCCCCTGCGCATCTTCGATTTTCGTTTCTGACGTGCTCATAGAACGCCGGGTTCGTACTCAGATTTCGGGTTCCCACCCAATTATACGTTGTGGCCGCCGAGTCGACGCCTCATCGCTCGTTCATCGCCTCACTCGCGAGGTTCCGTCCGTGGGCGTTCAGCGACACCTCAGTTCGCTCGCGAACTTTGTCGACGGCACCCGTTTCGAGCAGCCGCTGGTATATCTCTTCGACCTCCTCGACGTCGATACCGACGAAATCCGACATTTCGAACGGCGAGACGCCCGAGTATAGCGCCATCAACACCTGGCTCTCCATCTCGGTCAGTTCGTGGTCGTTTTGTCGCTTCTCGATTGCGGCCGCCAACACCGATTCGAGCGCGTCCGTATGCCAGTTCGTGCCAGAGAAGTGTGTCTCGACGCTCCGACCTTCTTCGTCCGTGTGTTCGACCTCGACGACAGCTCGTTGCTCACCCATCACCTGTTTCTGTGCGGTGTCGAGAGTACCCACGTCCTCGATGGGGAACGAGACCGTCTCGTTTCCGGGCAACCCGAGAACAATCGTCTCGTCGTCCAGTCTGAACCGGGCCTTCGACCAGGTCGCTTCCTCCTGTATGACGCCACCGACTTTCGCCGGATGCTTCGTCAGAATCACCTCGTCGTGCAGTGCCGCCCGACAGAACTCGACCTCGAAGGAATCGACCTGTTGGGCGTCGACGAGGATGACGTTACTGCCGATTCGAAGCGGCGTGGCCGTTGTGTCCCTGTACTCCTCGGGCAGAACGGCGTCGTCGTCGAGAAGCCTGATATTCGAGTAGGGAATCGCCTGCTTGCCCCCGTTCGTCGAGAGGACGAGTCGCTCGTTGGTCAGCATGACGCGACAGGACCGCCAGTTCGCGTCTGGCAGCTGCTCGCCGTTTTTTATCGCGTACAGGTAGTCACCCGCTGTGTCGACGAGCTTCTGTTCCCCCTCGCTCATACCCAATGCTCGTATGTGATGCTATGCGGGGCCGGTATAAAAGCACTCTCACGTCGTCTGACTCCTGCAGGACGGACGGCTGACGCCACTGACGCCCTATCGGTCAGTATGCGTGACGTGTGCGCCTTCAACGGTCTCTTGCTCGCCGTCAGGGCCGGTGACGACAACCTCGTGGTCCGTGTGACGGGCATGAGTGCGCCCGAACCGCATCGCAGGCCGCTCTTCGAGGTACAGTTCCTCGGCAGGACAGGCCCGACAGGTGGCCGTCCAAGGCGACACGTTATCCGGGTAGTGTCCGGTATGTCTGTGATGGTCCAGTGCGAACTGTTCGATGGCACGGTTCCCGGCGTGAAGCTCTTCGAGTTCGTAGGTGAGTTGCCACTCACGACCACACGTCGAGCAGCGAACCGTCGGGTCCATATTAGCGCCCTGTGGGTTCGAGCCGCCCGTATCTGCTTCCAGGTCGGAGTTTTCGTCGACCACAGACGGAGATTCGAGAGCCATCCTAATGAAACTGGCCCGGCCGTGCAAAACAAGAGGTATGTATCCCCGTACACGAAATGGACGATATGGTCGAGAACGTCATCTGGCCGGCGTACCTGGATGCTGACCTCCCGCGTTCCGAGGGACGACGCATCCCGATGGAGTTGGCCGTCTCCGAGCCGACGGTCGACGAGATTGCACAGGCGGTTCAGCAGGTCGGATACGACGCGGTCATCGAGCGGGAGAAGGTGTATCCGAGAGAGTACGAACCCAGAGGCAGAGTGCTGGTCAAAGACGCCGGGGACGCGACGAAAAGCGACCTCCTCGGTGCGACTGCGGCATATCTCGACGCACTCCGGTGATGGAACGCGCTGGTACCGCCCTCGGAACCGCCCAGGGCCTGGTCGTCGTCCGCAGCACCGACGAGACTGTGCCGGACCTCGGGACGGCCCTCGTCGACGAGTCACTAACAGATGTCGGCACCGTCGTCGACGTGTTCGGACCGGTCGAACGGCCGTTTCTGGCTGTGTCGCCGACGACAGACCGCCCCGAACTGCTTGTCGGCAACCCCCTCTACACGCAACACTAGCGGGCGTGGAGAACCCATCTTGAAGTACGCCGAGTCCTACCCTCAGCCATGCACCTTCACTGGCACCGGCGGGACCTCCGTCTCTCCGATAACCTGGGCCTACACGGCGGCCCCGACTCGGAGACACTGCCGTTGTTCGTGTTCGACCCATCAGTACTCGACCACGCGGCTCCGCCACGGATGGCGTTCTTACTGGACTCGCTCCGAACGCTCCGGGCCGACTATCGAGAGCGCGGCAGCGATTTACTGCTCGCACACGGCTCCCCGACGACTGTGGTGCCTGCCCTCGCCGAGGTGCTGGATGCCTCGACAGTCACCTGGTGCCGGGACTACTCCGGGCTGGCACGCGAGCGTGACGTCGCTGTCCGTCGCGAACTCGACGAGGCTGGCATCGAGAGAAAGTCCGTCGACGACGCGGTCCACCACCGCCCCGGTGAGATAACGACAAACGACGGCGACCCCTACAAGGTGTTCACCTACTTCTCCCGGAAGTGGCACGACAGAGCGAAAGACGACGCCGCTCCCCCGCCCGCGGCCGACGAACTGGTTGGTGTTGAAGGAACTGCGGCCGAGCAGGTCGCTGCCGCCATCGACAACCACGACGGAGTACAGCGCTACGCCGAAGTTCCGACGATGGTTGAACTCGGATTC
The DNA here is from genome assembly GCF_900100385.1 of Halovenus aranensis. Taxonomy (GTDB): domain Archaea; phylum Halobacteriota; class Halobacteria; order Halobacteriales; family Haloarculaceae; genus Halovenus; species Halovenus aranensis. The sequence continues at coordinate 53,983 of NZ_FNFC01000017.1, read as the reverse complement.
GAGGAACCCGAAGCCGATATCCCAGCAGGCGGGACCGAACGCGCCCAAGAGCTCCTCGATGCGTTCTGTGAACGTGATATCTACCGGTACGCCGAGCGCCGTGACTATCCGGCCGACGACTGCAGTTCTCGGCTCTCAGTCCATCTCAAATACGGGACTATCGGCATCAGGACCGTCTACGAGGCGACCGAGCGAGCCCGCGAGGCAGCCGACTCCGAGGACGAACGCGAGTCTGTCGAAGAGTTCCAGGACCAACTGGCCTGGCGCGAATTCTACACACAGGTTCTCTGGGACCGGCCGGATGTGGTGACGAACAACTTCAAATCCTACGAAAACGAGGTGGCCTGGCGCGAGGACGAGGCGGCCCTCCAGGCGTGGAAAGACGGGGAGACAGGCTACCCAATCGTGGACGCGGGTATGCGACAGCTCCGGGAGGAGGCGTTCGTGCACAACAGAGTTCGGATGATTGTCGCCTCGTTCCTGACCAAAGACCTGCTCATCGACTGGCGGGAGGGCTACGACTGGTTCCGGACAAAACTCGTCGACCACGATACCGCAAACGACAACGGCGGCTGGCAGTGGGCCGCCTCGACCGGGACCGACGCCCAGCCGTATTTCCGGGTGTTCAACCCCATGACCCAAGGCGAGCGCTACGACCCGGACGCAGAATACATCAAGCGATACGTTGAGGAGCTCCAGGGCGTGCCGGCAGATGTCATCCACTCCTGGCACGAACTCGAGCCGGGAACAAGGCGGATGCACGCAGCCGACTACGCTCATCCAATCGTCGACCACAGCGAGCGCAGAGAGCAAGCAATTTCGATGTTCGAACAGGCCCGCGGAGACAGCTAGCGCCAGCCCTCGGGGTCGACGGCGCGCCCGAGAAAGAGCACCGATCCCGTCGGCCGGTCTCGAATCGCAAAGAGGAACGGGCGGTTCGCGCGGAACTCGAAGGGGTCTGCGGGCACCGCGGTATCACCGATGACGGCGGCGGTCGCCCCGGCTGCCTCGGTCCCGGACTCGTCGACGGCGACGAACGTCTTGTGGAAGGCTTCGTGGAGGTACAGGTCCTCGTCGGTGTCGGCGATGCCGTCGAAGTTCGCGGCCTTCTGTGCGAATGCGTCCTCAATTCCAAGCGCCTTCAGCGGCTTGCTCAGCCTGACACGCCAGTCGAATTCGAACCGCGGAAGGTAGACCGTTCCCTCCTGGCGCTCGAGGGCGTCGACGAGGCTGTCGAGCGTCTCCGCGTCGAAGCTCGATTCGTAGCTCTCGAACTCGCCCTCGGGCGGGAGAACGACGAGCATCGACACCTCGTCGCCGACATACGGCAACTCGACGGCCTGGGCACCGTCCAGTTCGGCGTACTGCCAGTCCTGCTCCTGTTCCATCATCTGGACGGCGTGCTCGTCACCGTCGAGGGCGGTGAACGTCTCCTCGCTGGTGGCGTCGGTCGGGAACGTGTGTTTCCAGTTCGCCATGAAGTACACAGCGTTGACCAACACGAGCCGGGTCAGGGGAGTGAGCGACCCCTCCGGAAGGAGGTCCTCGATGCGGTCGTCGGTCTCGGTTGCGACCCAGTCGTTGATGTCCGCGCGTGCCGCGGGCGCATTCTCCCGGAAATCCGTTTCTCGGAGGCCACCGCCGTAGTGTGTATCGAGCGTATCGAGATACCCCTCCTCGAAGGGATACTCCGACTGTCCCCACGCCGAGTTGACGACAGAGAGCTCGAACGGCTGCTCTCCCTCGGCGTCGCTCTCTCCGTCCGCGCCGCGTTCGTCGAACTGCTCTTGGAGCTGTGCGAACCCTGCGTGGACGAGGCTGTCATCCAGCTGGTAACCCAACACCTCGCGCATCTGGTCACGGGTATCCTCGCGCGCTCCCGCGTATGCCATCGAGAGGCCGAGGGTGGCACTGATTGGGGAGGCGAAGACATTCGCCGCCGGTTCGTCACCGACGACTTCTCCGTAGAGGTCGAACGCGAAGCCGTTCGTTCCCCGGACCAGCGTCTCGAGGTGCTCGTCGTCTACATCCGCGGGCGTTTCGGTCTCGTCTGGCGTCTCCGACTCGGCCGGGTCGTTTCCGTCACTGCCGTCGGCTCCGCCGTCACTGCCGTCGTCGCCTTGGTTGTCGTTGCCGATACACCCGGCAAGCGCCGCGGCCACGAAGCCGCTCGAAACCGCCATGAGCTGTCGCCGTTTCATACGCTTCAGTTCGGGCGTGACTGATAAACTCGTTTGCCAGTGTCAAATCGCGGTTTGACCGTCCAGTCGGCGAGAAGGTGGGCTTATACACCTGCCACACGTGACACCGGTATGGAGGTAGCGCTGGTCACCGTCGGAGACGAGATACTCTCCGGTGAGACGACAAACACGAACGCCGCGTGGCTCGGACAGCGGCTTCGCGAATCGGGTGTGTCGGTCGAACGGATGACTGTGGTCCCAGACCGCATAGCCGACATCGCTCGCGTCGTCAACGAGTACCAGGCAGCGTACGACGCGGTCATCGTGACGGGCGGGCTCGGGCCGACCCCGGACGACGTGACGATGCAGGGGGTTGCCGCGGCCTACGGCACGGAACTCGAAGCCGACGCGGCTGTCAGCGAGTGGCTCGAATCCGAGAAGGGGTACAGCAACGACGACCTCGCGCCGGAGACGACACACATCCCAGAGCGAGCGACGATGCTCAAAAACCCCGAGGGCGTCGCGCCGGGCTGTGTTATCGACAACACGTACGTGTTGCCCGGTGTCCCGGCAGAGATGCAGGGGATGTTCGACCAGGTCGCCGACGACTTCAGCGGTGACCCGTGGTACGTCGAGACTGTCTGCACGCCCGAGCCAGAGAGCCATCTGCTAGACCGCATCACCGAGGTCCAGAAACAGTACGACGTGACCGTCGGCAGTTATCCAGGAAAAAACGTCCGGCTGCGAATCGAGGGAACGGACCCCGATATCGTCGAGGACGCCGCCTCGTGGCTGCGCGAGCGCGTCGACCTGACTCAGGCGTAGAGCCGCTTTACCCACAGCGCCGCGAGTACGACACCGCTCAGGAGAATAGCCCACGCTGCTACGTCGACAGCCGTTGCGCCGACACCGACCTGGGTAGCTTCCAGAACTGGCAGACTCATATCAGGCGGTTCGACCGGCGGTAATTAAGGTATTCCGGTTCACCGTAACGATAGTTTTTCACCGCCCCACACCAAGGTCCGGCAGATGCGCCGAATCGGATTCGTCGTCAACCCTATCGCTGGGATGGGCGGTCGTGTCGGCCTGAAGGGAACTGACGGAAAGGTCGAAGAGGCCCTCGAACGCGGCGCAAAGCGACGCGCGCCGTCGCGAGCCCGGGATGCCCTCGTCGCGCTGGCAGACACGACAGAAGACATCGAACTCCTCACCTACGGTGGCGTCATGGGCACAGACCAGGCCCGTACCGTCGGCTTCGACCCTGTCGTGGTCGGCGACCCCGCCGGTGACGGGACGAGCGCAGCCGACACCCGAGAGGCGGTCGCGGCCTTTATCGACCGGGGCGTCGATTTGATACTGTTCGTCGGCGGTGACGGAACTGCTGTCGATGTTGCCCAGCGTGTCGAGGACGCAGCCGAGTCGGTTCCGATTCTCGGCGTTCCGGCCGGCGTGAAGGTTTACTCCGAGGTATTCGGCGTCTCGCCTGAGGCCGCCGGCCACATCGCTGGGGCCTTCGAAACCACCGAGTCGGCGGAGGTAAACGACATCGACGAAGACGAGTACAGGGACGGCGAAGTCAAAACAGAGCTACGGGCACTGGCGACGGTGCCCGCTGCGGAACAGCGACAGTCGAGCAAGCAACTCGGAGGGGGCTCCGTCGAGGGAATCGCCGAGGGGTTCGCTGAGGAGGTGACACGCGGGACCACGTACGTTCTCGCACCGGGCAGTACAGTCGGTGCAGTCGCCGACGCCTTGGGCGTCGAGGGGACTGCTCTCGGCGTCGACGTCTACCGCGACGGCGAGCTCGTGGTCACGGACGGCGCTGCCGAGGATATTCTCGGGGCGCTCGGCGACGAGAACGTCATCGTCGTCTCACCTATCGGTGGCCAGGGCTTCATTTTCGGACGGGGCAACCAACAGATTTCACCCGCGGTCATCCGCGAGGCCGCCGTCGAAATCGTCGCCTCACGTCGCAAACTCGACGATATCGGCGTTCTCCGCGTCGATACCGGAGACTCCGACCTCGACGAGTCTCTCCGGGGCTGGCAGCGCGTCCGGGTCGGCCGCCACGAACGCAGACTGATGGAAGTTGTGTAACGCTGCTGCACAAAATGCCAATCAGTACCTCCAAAGCCCGACAAACCCCATTAGATGTTCTAACAGTTGCGAATATGCATATCCTTAAGGAGAGTGGACGATAATAAAGGAGCATGGAGACGCGCAAGGTTCAGCGACTTGGGCCGTCGACGCTGGCGATGACACTGCCGGCAGAGTGGGCCGGCGAGTACGATGTCGAGAAGGGCGACGAGGTGTCGATACGGCTCGGGGGGAAGGGAACGCTCACAGTGTTACCGGAAGCGGCGCACAAGGAGGGGACAGAGGTCGTTATCACGACCGACGGACTGGAGGCAGATGCCGTCGAGCGCGCCATCATCGCGCAGTACGTGCTCGGCCGTCGAGTAATTCACGTCGAGTCCGGCGAGGAGGCGACGCTTCCGAGTAACCACATCAACGCGGTCTACAACGCCGAGACACAGCTGATGGGACTCGGTGTCGTCGAAGAGACGCCTGCCCGTATCACGATACGGTGTTCGGTCGACCCGGAGGATTTCACGCTCGATAATCTCCTCGAACGGCTGGCGTCAACCGGGAAAACGATGCGAAACGAGGCCGTCCGGTCGCTCGCCCACCAGAACCCCGACCTCGCCCAGCGTGCGCTCAACCGCGAGCGGCAGGCAAACAAGATATTCGTCCTTCTCTTGCGGTTGCTCTTTACATCGTACCAGAATCCGAACCTGGCCCGGTCAGTCGGTCTGGACGACAGCTTCCCGCTTATTGGCTATCGCTCGGTTGCGAAAAACCTCGAACTGACCGCCGATAACGCCGAAGACATCGCCGAGACTGCGCTGAGCGCCGAGGGGCACGCGCTCAACGTCGAGACCGAGACGATGCGGCGCATCCGAGAGTACACCGAGGAGGTGGACCAGCTCACCGAGCTGGCCGTCGAGGCGGCTGTCGAACGAGACTACGAGACGGCAATCGAGGTCAAGACGCTGTTCAACGACATCGAGAGCCGCGAACAGGAGATACTCGCAGACCTGCCCGAGATGCAAAACGAGCAGCTGCTCCAGATTCGAGAGGTTCTGGTTAGCCTCGACGAAACTGCGAACTACGCCGTCCGGAACGCCGAAATCGCGACGAACCTCGCACTCGACGAGGAGTCCGACCACATCACGATTCAGTGAGCCACGCTCTCGGGGCAGTTCCGCACAAACTAAGTACCGAACAGGCAAATTGTCGTGCATGGCAGAGACTACTCACGGGTCGGACATGGCGACCGGACTCGGACTACTGTTGGGTCTTATCGCGGTGATTGCATCAGTTGCGACCGCGGGAACCGCGTACGTCTCGTTTCTCGGCGACCACAGCGACACGATGCAAATTCTCTCCGGACTTGCGCTGACAGTGGCGCTGGTCGGTGGCTGTCTGGCAGTCGTCGCCATCCACGTCTACGAGTGAGCGCGCGGCGGTGTGTTCACTGATAACCGTTAATACGCTGCATCACCTACGTTGTTGTAATGACTGATAGTAGCGAGGACCAGGCGCAAGCCGACCTCAGCGAAGAGGATAGGCAAATCCTCGACTATCTCCGCGAACAGGTCTCTAGGGGAGAGAGTTACTTCCGCTCGAAGAACATCGCGAACCACATCGGCCTCTCCTCGAAGCAGGTCGGCGCACGCCTCCCGAAACTCGACGAAGAAACCGACGACGTCGAGATAGAAAAATGGGGGCGTGCGCGTTCGACGACCTGGCGTGTCACGCAGAGCTAGGCTGGCGGAACCTCTTTATCGGTCTCACTGCTGGTGTCGTGTATGGCTCTGTCACTCGGTCTCGCCCAAATCGAGGTAGAAGGCGCTGAACCGGCCACAAACAGGCAGCGCGCGGTCGAGGCGGTCCGTTCGGCCGCCGACCGGGGTGTCGACCTGGTCGCGCTTCCCGAAATATTCACAGTCGGGTACTTCGCGTTCGACAGCTACGCCGAATACGCCGAGCCCCTGAACGGCGAGACGGTTACTCGCCTCCAATCTGTGGCCGAGGAGTGCGATATCGCCGTTCTGGCGGGCAGTATTGTCGAGGACCTAGCGGCGTCGACAGACGCCGGCTCCGAGACACCGGCAACGGAGGGGTACGCCAACGCCTCGGTCTTCATCGACGACGAGGGCCACCGTCACGCTGTCTACCGGAAACAGCACCTCTTTGGGTACGATTCAGCAGAGCAGGAGCTGTTGACTCCCGGTGAATCGCTGCCGACGGTGGACTTTGGCGGCTTCACGATCGGGATGACGACGTGTTACGACCTCCGCTTTCCCGAACTGTACCGACGGCTGGTCGAGAAGGGGGCGTCGCTCGTCTTGGTGCCGAGTGCCTGGCCCTATCCCCGCGTCGAACACTGGCGCTTGCTACCCCAGGCTCGGGCAGTAGAGAATCTCTGTTATGTGGCCACGATTAACGGCGCCGGCTCGTTCGACGACGCGACCCTGCTGGGTCGCTCGACGGTGTACGACCCATGGGGAACGACTGTCGCCGGTCTCGGCGAAGAGCCGGGCCTCGTGACAGCACGTATCGACCCCCAGGAAGTCGAGCGACGGCGAGGGGCGTTTCCGGCACTGGAGGACAGGCGGCTCTGAGTCGCCCCAGTCGGGAGTTTTAAACCCTATCACCCCCAATAATAGGGTGCCGGGAGACGCTTTTCACGTCGCACCGGCACTAACTCCGACCACTCCAACCTCGGCGGCGGGCACCCACGGTCGTCCGGACGACCACTCCTCCTCTCTCCCGGGCCTCGACTCCTCTCTTTGGACTGGGAAAAGGTTTGTCACACCAGCGCTCGCGCTGGGAAACATGGAGGAGATAGTGCGCGAACTGTTCCGAGCCAACGACCACCACGTCACGGCCAGAGGCGACGACCTGGGCACGTTACAGGAGAAACAGCAGCCCGAAGTCCTCACGGTTTCCTGTGGTGACTCGCGCGTGTTACAAGACGGGATGTGGGACGACAGACCGCCCGGCCACATCTTCACACACAGCAACATCGGCAACCGCGTCAGACAGCGAACAGAGAGCGGAACCGTCGTCGCAGGCGACGTGCTGTATCCGCTGGTCCACACCGGCACGGAGACTGTCCTCGTCGTCGGGCACACCGGCTGCGGTGCGGTCACGGCCGCGTATCAGAGCCTCACAGACGGGTTCACGGACAGACCTGGAATCGAACACTGTGTTCGGTTGCTCGAAGACGACCTCGCCGAGGCCGTCGACTCACTTCCAGGAGACATCGCCGAGGAGAACGCCGTGAACCGGCTCGTCGAGTACAACGTCGACAGGCAAATCGAGCACCTCTGTGACAGCGCGGATGTCCCCGAAGCAGTCACGGCGGTCGGCGTCGTCTACGATTTTCACGACGTGTACTCAGACAAGCGGGGCGGGGCACACTTGGTCAACGTCGACGGGCAGCGAGGCGAATCTGCGCTCGCAGCGCAGTATCCAGAGCTTGCCGAGCGTATCCGACGGCTGTGGGTGTACTAGAGGCCACGTAACACGATTTTTGCTCTGTTCCCGGAGTCGTCGGGAAGCCGTTCGAACCGGAGCTCTCCGCCGACTGTGTCGGCGACCCAGTTTGCGAGCCAGAGACCGATACCCATCGAGTGGACGAGTGGCGTCTCCTCGCCCTCGTTGATAGCCCGGAGGTCGGTCTCGGGTATCGAAGGACAGCCATCTTCGACCGCGGTGACGACGCTGTGGTCAGTCCGGTCGAGAGTGAGACGGACAGACGGCTCCTCGGCCGGATTGTGTTCGATTGCGTTCTCAACGAGTTCAGAGACGGCAATCCGGTAGGATTTGGGCACGTTGGCGACCAGTTGCTCGGGGAGCGCCGTCGTAATCTCGGCCGCGGGGTGTTCCCGGCGAAACTGCACGGCGAGGTGTTCGACGAGTTCGACGAGGTCGGTCTGTCCCTCGACCGACGGGTTGAATCCCACCTCCGTCTGTGCAGTGCGGGCTTTCTCGCTCAACTCCATGAGGTCGTTTGCGGCCTCCTCTATCTGACTCGCCGCCTCGGCGTACTGGCCGTTTTCGGCTCCCTGTATGACCTGTGCGTGGCCGAAAATAAGGTTCAGTTTGTTCCGGACGTTGTGTCTGAGCACCCGACTCAACACGTCGAGTTTCTGTTCGCGGTGCCGTCTGGCGCGCACATCCCGAACCACGCCCGTCAGTCCGTTGTAGCGCTCGTCTGCCGGCAACAGATTGAACCGGATTTCGACCGGCTTGCGCTTGCCTGATTTTGCCACGATGGTCGTGAGTACCGCGCCGGCGTCTCCATCCGTGCGTAGTGCTCCTCTGATGTGGGTGTTCAGCTCTTCGAGGTCGTCGTCTTCCAGCAGCAACGCTGGTCCGCTCCCGACGATTTCCTCGCGGTCGTAGCCGGTCAACTCGACGAACGCCTCGTTGACCACGGTAAACTCCCCCGATTTGTCCATCATGTACAGCCCGTCCTCTGCCTGTTCGACCAGATAGGCGTACCGGCTCTCTGCGCTGTCGATGTCGTCGCTCATACCTCTCCTCTGTGCGGCTGTCCGTCCGGATGATGGCGGGTCACTTAAATCCGTGGCCAATACGATAGCCGGGAATCCATCTCGGAAGCCGATACAGCGGACCGATAGCAGACGAAGTTGACGACCGTGGTACGATGTTTTGTCACTCCGTCTGGGACAGAGCTACGTCCTGTCGTCGAGGGTCTGTTTAGCCTGCTCGAAATCTGTCGCGGTGATGACGACGTCGTCTGCATGGTCGGTGACTTCGTCGGGGTCGATGTCCGTCGCTATCGTGCGAATCGCCCGCATCGACGCCTCGCGGGCGAGTGCCTCGATGTCAGCACCGGAGTAGCCGGCGGTCGAGCCAGCGAGGTCGTCGAGGTCGACATCCTCGCCGAGGGGAGCACCCTCGGTGTGGACTGCCAGAATCTCGCGGCGGGCCTCTTGGTCGGGGTTTGGCACCTCGATGTGCTGTTCGAGCCGACCCGGCCTGAGCAGCGCGGGGTCGATGCCGTCTTTCCGGTTTGTGGCCGCGAGGACGACGAGTTTCGGGTGGCTGGCCGCTCGGTCGAGTTCCGTGAGAAGCTGTGAGACGACACGTTCGGAGACCTCGTTGCCTTGGCCGCGGCTGCTGGCGATTGCGTCGATTTCGTCCAGGAAGACGATAGCGGGAGCCGCCTGACGCGCTCGCTCGAACAGCTCGCGAATCGCCTGCTCGGATTCGCCGACGTACTTGTCGAGTATCTCCGGCCCGTTGACCCGGACGAAGTTGACGCCGCTCTCGCCGGCGATGCCCTCCGCTAGGAGGGTCTTCCCGGTTCCGGGTGGCCCGTGCAGGAGGACACCCGAAGGCGGGTCAGAGCCCGCCTGTTCGAACAGTGGTCCGTACGACAGCGGCCACTCGACTGCCTCTGTCAACCTGTTTTTTGTCGCGTCGAGGCCACCGACATCCGCGAAGGTGGTTTCGGGCTGCTCGGCAACATACTCCCGCATCCCCGACGGCTCGACGCCTGTCATCGCCGTCTCGAAGTCTGCGTATGTCACTGTCAACTCGGCGGCGTCGTGGCCGCCCCGACGGAGTGCCGCCATCCCGGCTTCCCGACAGAGCGAGGCGATATCAGCCCCGACAAACCCGTGAGTCCGGTCGGCTATCGTCGCAAGCTCGATATCGTCTGCCAGTGGCATATCGCGCGTATGGACCGCGAGAATCTCTTCTCTGCCACTGACGTCCGGAACGCCAATCTCTATCTCGCGGTCGAACCGACCCCCGCGCCGAATTGCGTCGTCGATGTCATCGACCCGGTTCGTCGCGCCGATGACGATAACTTCGTCTGTGGCTTCGAGGCCGTCGAGTAACGTCAACAGCTGTGCGACGACGCGATTCTCCATGTCTGCGTCCTCGTCGCGGGCACCGGCTATCGAATCGATTTCGTCGATGAACAGAATTGCAGGGGCCTCTCTGCTCGCCTTCTCGAAGGCCTGTCGGAGTCGCTCTTCGGACTCGCCTTTGTACTTCGAGACGATTTCGGGGCCAGAGATGGTATCGAAGTAAGCGTCCACCTCGTTTGCCACCGCCCGGGCGATGAGTGTCTTCCCGGTGCCCGGCGGCCCGTGGAGTAACACACCCTTTGGCGGGTCGATACCGAGTCTGGTGAACAGCTCTGGCTCGGAAAGCGGGAGCTCTATCATCTCTCTGACGAGGTCCAGTTCCTCGTCGAGGCCGCCGATGTCTTCGTACGTCGTCGCCGCCTCTCCGGGTCCGCCAGAGTCCTCACTCGTTGCGGGCGCGCTCTCCTCGACCGACGCGAGGGTGGGGTCGAGACTGACGACCGTCGAGCCGGTGATTTTGACAGAGCCGCTGGGGTCGGTCTCGGTGACGACGTACGGACCGTATCCCTCGACGCGAATCTGTTTTCCCTGGCGCACGAGGTCGTCCCTGAGCTGTTCGCGCAGCGCCTCTTCGGAGGCTGTCTCGTTTGCGTGTTCGCTAGCCGGCTGGAGGGTGACGCGCTTGGCGTCGTTGACGCTGCCGCTTCTGAGGTGGACGGTGTCGCCGATGTTGACGCCTGCGCTCTTTCGCGTGTCGGCGTCGATGCGGACGAATCTGCCGTCCTCGTCGCTGGGCCAGACCTTGGCGACAGTGAGACGTGACCCTTCGATAATGACTGCGTCGCCGCTTAGGACGCCAAGTTCGCTCTGGACACTGTCAGATACACGTGCTCGGCCGCGGCCGGCGTCGGCCTTTCGTGCACCCTCGACTCTGACGTCGACGGTACCGTCGTCTGTCATAGACACTGATACGGACGAACGAAGTATATGTTTTCGGAGACCAGTCGGCTACTCGCCGCCGGGAATCAGCCCGCGCAGCCCGCCGCTGTAGGTAAAGTGTATCAGCGCGAGTCCCACGAAAACAGAGAGAACGACACCGAGGGTCTGGAGCATCGCTGCGGCCGTATCTTCGTTTGTCGTCCACGGCGGTTCGAGCAGCGTCCCGAGAGCGACGATAATCACGAACCCACCGGCGAGAAGGCCGATGAATTCGAGTTTGTCTTCGTACGTGAACGGATTCATACCTAACCCCTCGTTGTTCTCCGTGGTAAGTTTCGTGGTTTCGGGCGGCGCTCGAATTGGGAAAGCTCAAGACGGACCCGCCAGTCCGTCCGGACAGAACGATGGGCATCCAACTCCCCGACCCTGTGGTCAACCTCGGTGCAGGCATGGGACTAGCGTTGACCTACGGTGCCCCCTGCCGGTACAACATCGGTCCAGAAGGGCGCTGGTGGGAGACGGTCCGGCGAGAGCTATCGGAACTCGGGGGGGTCGTCGACGAACGAATCGGACCGCGGCCGATTACCGGCGCAGAGTACGCTGGAACCGTCGACATGCCACCGGCACTGGTCGACGAATACCTCTGGGAAGAAGGGTTCGTCCGAAACCCCTTTTCGCGGCTGAAGACACTCGACGGACAGCCGGAATGTGGGTCGTGGGTGTACAGAGAGTCGTCGCTCGCGCCACGACAACACCACGTCATGCTGTTTGAGGCCGGCGACGCACGGACCCACATCTACGCCCACGAGGAAGCCTCGAGCGTGAACCCTCGCATGGGTGCCGACCACGTCGACGGAAACGGCCAGAACATCGCCAAGGGCGTCAGATGGGCTCGTGAGGAGCTCCCGCTGACTGTCGAAAAAGAGACACCCGACCCGCCCGAGGCAGCCTGGAGTGTCGCCTACGAACGAGAACAGGACTGAGTTCCCGGGGCCTTACTCTTCGTCGGGAGTGAACAGCGGAACGGAGTCGTGAACGAATCGGAGAGCTTCGTCGCCGCCGAGTGCCCGGACGTGAATCGGCATCTCACCGAGTGACTCGATAGTCTCGACAAATTCGGCGTGTGCGCCGGCGTTGTAGTAGGCGGGAATAAGGACTGCCGTCTCCGCGGCCACGTCTTTCTCGACGACGAGGAGAAACACCATCGGGCCGCCCGTGTTCTTGTAGACTTCGACGCTGTCGAACGTTTTCTGCTCCGTGAGGTCAGCCAGGTGGTCGTACTCTGAGTCGGGAACGAGGACGCTCAGTCCGTCGGGTTTCTCACTGTCGTACCGGGGTGTCACGTCTCCCGGCGTGAGCGCCAGAGTGTCCCACCCGTTTTCCTCGTACTCGTTTGCCGTGGCTGCCGTGTCGTCGAGGAGGTCCTGCCAGTACCCGTCGAACGGAGAATCCTCGCCTAGCGTATCCATACGGGCCGTTGCAGGAGTGCCGAAAAAAAGCTGTCTGTCCACACCAGGCCATCACAGCCAGCGGTTGCGCTGGGTGGCGTCTGACAACTATCGACGAGGCCCCAGTTTTTATATAGGTGGTGGTGTTTTGACACGCTATGGCAGAAGAGTCAGATGACATGAACAGAAGAGGGTTCCTACAGTATGCGGGTGCGACCGGGGCGGCAGTCACGAGTTTCGCACTCGCGGGCTGTTCTGGGGGTGAGGAAGACCTCGAAGACGACGAGGACGGCAGCGACGGCGAGGACGGTAGCGACGGAAGCGATGGTGAAGACGGCAGTGACGGCGAGGACGGCAGTGACGGAAGCGACGGAAGCGATGGCGAAGACGGGGAAGACGGCGAGGACGGCAGTGACGAGCCCTTCGAGATTACGATGACCCAGCGTCAGGACCCGACGACGCTCGACCCACACGACCACCGGGAGACGACGACAGACAACGTCATCCTGCACGCCTACGAGGGTATCCTCTGGCGTGGCCCGGACGGCGGCATCATCGAGAGTCTCGCCACCGAGTGGGAGCAACTGGCACCAGACCGCCACAAGTTCACCATCCGCGAGGGCGTCGAGTTCCACGACGGGACCGAACTCTCGCCGAGTGACTGTGCGTTCAGTGTTCGCCGTGTCGTCGATCCGGAGGTCGGTGACCTCGAAAGCCCACAGCGCGACCAGCTCGCGGGCATCGTCGACGCGGAAGTCGTCGAGGACGAGAACGCGATTATCGTCCACTCTGACGGCGTGAACCCTCTGGTCTTTCAGGAAATCGCCTCGTACTGTTCGGTCGTCAGCGAGGAGTGGATAAACAACACCGCCAGCGAGGACATCGCGACCAGTATGAACGGGACTGGGCCCTACCAGCTTACCAACTACACCGAAGGCGAGTCGGCAGTCTTCGAGCGGTACGACAACTACTGGGGTGAGATGCCCGACGCCACGCAGGTCGAGATTATCGCCGCCAGCGAGGACAGTACCCGCGTTGGCCAGCTCGAATCCGGAGAGACAGATATCGTCTCGGCAGTGCCGCCAGCCGACGCGGGCCGTATCGAGGGGAGCGAGGACCTCTATATCGCTAACAAGGGGAGTACGCGTATTCTGTTCTTGCCGATGCGGTACGACGTCGAGCCGTTCTCGAGCGTGGAGTTCCGGCAGGCAATGAACTACGCAATCGACCTCGACCAGATTATAAGCGAGATTCTCAGCGGGTTCGGACAACCCACCGCACAGCCGACGCTACCGAGCTTTTTCGGTCACAACCCCGACCTCGACCCCTACCCTTACGACCCAGAACAGGCCGAACAGCTCGTCGAGGAGAGCGGCCACGCTGGCGCGGAAATTCAAATCGAGTATCCCGCCGGCCGGTACCTCCTGAACGACGAGATTGTGCAGGCGGCGGCCGGGTTCATCGACGACCTCGAAAACGTCACATGTGAGGCCGTCAGCCGCGACTTCGGGACGCTCGCGGGCGAGTTGCTCGACGGCGACATCACGACCCAGCCGCCGTTTTACAACATCGGCTGGGGGAACACGACCTTCGACGCCTCCCAGACGATGCTCCCGTGGCTCACTGAGGGCACCTCCCAGACCCACTACGTCTCAGAGGAGATGGAACAGCTCATGTCAGACCAGGCAAGCGAGGCCGACGCTGACACGCGAGAGCAGCTCCTCCAAGACGCAAACCAGCTGGCACACGAGGACGCCGTGTGGGTATTCCTGAACCAGGAGTTCCTCGTCTACGGCATCAACGAGCGCATCGAATGGGAGCCTCGCCCGGACGAGTTCTTCCTGGCACAGGGCATGGAACGGTCTGAATAAAGACGAGTCGAGGCGTTGGTTTATGCGACTGACTCGGTTCTTCATACGACGGACGCTGCAGGGTATCTTGGTCATCTGGGGAGTGGTTACTATCGTCTTCCTGTTGCGGTTTATCACGCCGGGAAGCCCCATCGACTTCGTCGCGCCTATCGATGCCTCTCCAGAGTTACGGCAATCACTCGCCGAGAATCTCGGCCTCGACAAGCCGATATACCAGCAGTACGGCGAGTACATATTCAACCTGATTCAGGGTGATATGGGCTACTCCTTCCAGCGCGGGCTGCCGGCCAGTGAAATAATCTTCCGCCGGCTGCCCGCGACGCTGGAGCTGGCGATTGCCGCGACTGTCGTGGCAATCACGTTCTCGATTCCGCTAGGAGTCATCAGCGCAACCCGGCGAAACGAACCGGTTGACTACGTGTCGACGGGATTCTCGCTGGTCGGCATCAGCACCCCGAACTTCTGGCTGGGTATCATGCTGATTCTGGTCGTCGGCGTTCAAGTCGAGTTCCTGCCGACGAGTCGCCGGATTATCGGATTCGGTGGCGCACTAGAACTGCTAGTCACAGAACAGAACTTCCTCGGGTTGCGCGTGTGGCTATCACACATTATCCTGCCAGCAGTGACGCTGGGAACGTACTTCACGGCACTCATCGTCAGATTGACCAGAAGCGGGATGCTCGAAGAGCTCGGGAAATCATACGTCGAGGCGTCCCGCGCGAAGGGACTTCCCGAGACGCTCGTCACGTACAAACACGTGCTACGGAACACGATGATACCGATCATCACCGTGCTTGGTCTCCAGCTGGGGACACTCATCGGGGGTGCGGTTATCACCGAATCGGTCTTCGACTGGCCAGGTCTGGGGACGCTTGTCATCGAGTCGATACGACAGCGTGACTGGCCGGTCATCCAAGGAGCCATTATCGTCATCGGCCTCGGATTCGTGGTGATAAACGTCATCGTCGACGCGCTGTATGCGTATCTCAACCCACGGGTGGAGCTAGAATGAATGGAGGAAAGCAGTAGCTATGTTATCTGACAGAGTTCGACAGAGCCTGCGAGCGGAACTGCGTCGCAGCTTGATGGCCAAAGTCGGCATCGTCCTGCTCGTCGGGGTAATCCTGGTGGCGACGTTCGCCCCATTCTTGGCGACTCAACCCCCCCAAGAGCAGAACCTAGAAGATTCGAACATTCCGCCAGCCGGCCTCACGTATTCGAGCGAGGAAATTGCGTTCGTCGACGGAGAGCGCCAGACAGTGACAAACACCGTTCAGGGGTCACTCGACCACCCGCTTGGAACGAACCAGCTCGGACAGGACATATACTCGCGGACACTGTACGGCGCACGCACGTCGCTGGCAGTCGGCGTCCTCGGGACGGTTATTGCACTGCTCTCGGGGGTGACCGTCGGTCTCATCGCCGGTTTCTACGGCGGCCGCGTCGACGACGGGCTGATGCGTTTTGCCGATATCATGCTCGCGTTCCCGGCACTCGTGTTAGCGATTGCGCTCATCGGGCTGCTCGGGCCGAGAACGCTTGAGATACCTGACCCCTTTGTCGCGGCGGGACTGGCCGATGGAATGCCCGAGACGTTTACGCTTCCGTTGACCGTCACGCTCGTCGTCGCACTGGTCAACTGGGTGTGGTTCGCCCGCATCGCACGGGGTGAGGCACTCACTGTGCGCGAGAAAAACTACGTCAAAGCCTCTCGGAGCCTGGGAGCCAGCAACAGGCGACTCATGTTGAAACACGTGTTGCCAAACAGCCTGACTCCGATTATCGTCCTCGCGACGATACAGGTCGCGGTCATCATCCTGCTCGAAAGCTCGCTGTCGTTCCTGGGTTTCTCGGGGACGAACCTCTCGTGGGGATTCGACATCAACCAGGGCCGTGACCTGCTTGCCACGTCGTGGTGGATTTCGACTGTCCCAGGACTTGCAATTGTCCTGGCAGTCATCGGAATCAACCTCGTCGGTGACTGGCTTCGGGACGCACTTGACCCCGATATCGGGGGCGAACGAGGTGGGATGTAGATGAGCGAGCCGATACTTCGCATCTCCGACCTCAGCACCCGGTTTTTCACGAAGTCGGGACAGGTCAACGCGGTGGAGTCCCTTTCAGTCTCGATAGACGAAGGGGAGATATTCGGCATCGTCGGCGAGAGTGGCAGTGGTAAGAGCGTGTTGGCACGCTCTATCATTGGGCTCATCGAGTCGCCCGGGCAGATTACCGGCGGCAAAATCGAGTACCGGAACGCGCCACTGGCCGACGAGTTCCGCGACGCTCACCCTGACGCCGTCAACGGCGACTACGTCGACCTCCGGTCACTTCCAGAGGAGGCAGTCAGGTCGCTCCGGGGCCCTTCGTTCAGCATGATTTTCCAGGACCCCGAGAGCAGTTTCAACCCCACGCTCACCGTCGGCGAGCAGATTGCAGAAGCCGTCGAAGTACAGCGCCGGGCGAGTTCGAATCCGCGGTCGACAAAAGCCCGCACGAGTTCCAGCGAGTACTCGCTGGGGTCGTATGCGTACGGGGCGGTGATGCCAAACCGTAGCTTCGTGAGTTCCAAGAGCAAAGACCGCGCGATAGAGCTCCTCCAGCAGGTCGGCATTCCCGACCCCGAGGAACGTGTCGACGAGTACCCACACGAGTACTCCGGCGGCATGCTCCAGCGGGCGATGATTGCCCAGGCGCTGGCGGGAGAGCCCGACATCCTCATCGCAGACGAGCCCACGACGGCGCTCGACGTGACCATCCAGGCACAGGTGTTGAATCTGCTTCGCGAGATTCAGGACGAAACCGGGATGACTGTGTTGCTCATTACTCACAACCTCGGCGTCATCGCGCGGATGTGTGACCGCGTCGGCGTCATGTACGCCGGCGAAGTGGTCGAGCGTGGGACCCTCTCTGATATCTTCGACACGCCCGTCCACCCGTATACGAAGGGGCTGCTGGGCTCGATTCCCGACCTGGACACGACCGGCGGCCGCCTCCAGCCAATCGACGGGAACGTCCCGAGTCTCATGGACGAAGAGATGGGGGACCGCTGTTACTTCGCAGACCGGTGTCCGAAGGCGATGGAGCAGTGTCTCGAAGAACCCGACGACGCCAGTGTCGACGGGGGCACAGACCACGAGGTAAAATGTGTCCTCGCCCAGACCGAGTACGACGAGTCCCAGGCGTTGGGAGATAGCCACTTCGGCGGAGGTGACACATGAGTTTAGCAGACGAACTACAGTCAGAGCGCGAGACATCTACGGGGCCGCTCGTCGAAGTGCGAGACCTCGAAAAGCACTTTTTCGAGGGCGACAACATTCTCGACCGTATCCTGGGCAACGGCCCCGTCGCAATCAGGGCCGTCGACGGCGTCTCCTTTGACATCCACAAAGGAGAGACGCTTGGACTGGTCGGCGAATCGGGATGTGGTAAATCCACTACGGGGGAGACGGTACTCAGACTCCAAGAGCCGACCGGCGGAACGGTCAGGTTCGACGGCGACTCGATACTCGATATGGCGGGCGACGACCTCCTCTCGTTCCGGCGAAACGCCCAGATTGTCTTTCAGGACCCCTACACCAGCCTCGACCCGCGAGTTCCCATCGGCGAGACGGTCCGCGAGGCGCTGGATATCCACGGTGTCGGGACGCTGGAAGAGCGCAACGACCGAGTGCGCGACCTGCTCGAACGGGTCGGCCTCTCGGAAGACCAGTTCGACCGCTATCCGAGCGAGTTCTCCGGCGGGCAACGCCAGCGTATCGGCATCGCCCGCGCGCTCGCGCTCAATCCGGATTTCCTGGTGCTCGACGAGCCGACGAGTGCGCTGGACGTATCGGTACAGGCCCAGATTCTCAATCTCCTCTCAGACCTCCAAGAGGAGTTCAACCTCACCTATCTGCTCATCTCGCACGACCTCTCGGTCATCCGGCATATCTGTGACCGCGTCGCAGTCATGTACCTCGGCGAAATCGCGGAGGTCGCCGACGTGGATACGCTGTTCGAGTCACCCAAACACCCCTACACCGAGGCGCTGCTGGAGAGCGTTCCGCGCGCCGAGACCGCAGAGCGAGACCGCGATATCGAGACGCTGAAAGGCGACGTTCCGTCGCCGCGCAACCCCCCGAGCGGGTGTCGCTTCAGGACGCGGTGTCCGAAGGTCATTCCCCCGGCCGAGACCAGCATAGACCAGCAGGAGTATCGCGAAGTGATGCATTTCCGCGAACTGGTCGAAGACGCGGAAATATCCATCCACAAGCTGGCCGAGGATGCCGGACTTTCCGGGCTGGAAGACGGTGACCAGAACCTGAACAGCCGGGAGACTGCGGCCTTCGTCGAAGAGGTCAAAGGGGACGTACTCGACACAGACCTGACCGGGCCGCCCGAACGGGTTGTCGACGAGGCGATCGGTCACCTCGCCGAGGCCGACTGGGAGAGCGCGGCGACTGTACTTCGCGACGAATTCGAAAGCATCTGTGAGACCGACAATCCCGAGCTGTCGGACGACTCACAGCCGGTTGCGTGTCACCTCTACGAAACCTAGGGGACCAGAGAGAGGTGGGTGTCGCTTAGTCGTCCCCGACGATTGCTTTTGGCTCTGTGCCGACACGGCGGTCGAGGAAGCCAGCGAACGCCTGGAATGCCCGGAGCTTCTGGGCCTGGTCGGAAGAGGCGTGTCCTTCTTCGCCAAGTTCCTTGTATTCGTAGTCGCCGTCTTCGCCCTGTTCGAATCCGTGTTCGTCGAGTGCCTCGCTGAAGATGCGCGCCTGTGAGACGGGGACACGACGGTCGTTGACCCCATGGATCAGGAAAATCGGAGCGTCGAGGTTCTCGACGTAGTTCACCGGCGAGCGCTCCTCGTAGAGGTCGGGGTTCTCCTCTGGCGTGCCGAGGTACTTCTCCATCAGTTCGGTCTTGAAATGAGGCATGGTGTTCTCGTACATATCTTCGAGGTCGGTCAGCCCAATCCAGGCGATGCCGGCCTCGTAGAAATCGGGGTACTGGACCATCTGCCAGTACGCCGAGTAGCCGCCGTACGAACCGCCGAAGACGACAACCTGGTCGTCGTCGAGCCAGTCGTACTTGTCGAGAACGTGTTCGGCAGCGATGACCACGTCGCCCTGTTCGGCACCGCCCCAGTCGTCGTACAGCTCCTCGACGAACTCTCGGCCCTTGCCAATCGACCCGCGGTAGTTCACCTTCAACACCGAGAATCCAAGCGAGACAAGCACCTGCGTGTAAAGGTCGAAGTTTTTCAAGTCGGCAGAGCGCGGACCGCCGTGGGGATTTACGATGAGCGGTGACGGTCGCTGGCCAGAGTCATACAGCAGCGCGCCGATTTCGAGTTCGTCGTAGGGGGCGTGGTCGATTGCGGCCTGGTCGGTCTCGGGAACACCGTCGGACTCGACGGTGAAGTACTCGGCGTCGGCGAAGTCCTCTGGGTCGAAGGGACCGTACTCGGCCTCGACGAGCGTCTCACTCTCGTGTGTCGAGAGGTCGTACACGAGTAATTCAGAGCGCCGCGTGGGTGTCGTGTGAGTCAGAATGACTCGGTTCTCGTCGAGAATAGCGTTTTCTCCCCCGAAACCGGCGACACCGTCCGGGAGGTCGAACTCCTCGACATCGCCTGTCTCGAGGTCGTACACTATCGGGACCGTCTCGGCGTCTCGCAGGCGGACGCCGATAACGCGCTCGCCGTCTGGCATGAACGCACTGGGACTTTCCTCGTATTCCCCGTCGCCGAGCCATGTGATGTCGTCGCTTTCGAGCTCGTAGACGCCGAGACGGCCGAGGTCCGTCGAGTTATCGCTAACCAGAAGACGCTCACCGTCCGGCCCCCAGTCGGCGGGCGAGGACTCTGCACCGGTGTCCCCGATTTCGAGATTGCGGGGGTCCGAGCCGTCCGCGTTTGCGACGTAGACGTCCCGATTGTCGAAGTCGTCGCTCTCGTTTGTCGAGTAGGCGACTCGTTCACAGTCTTGCGAGAGGATTGCGCCGCCAACGGCCCGCTCGTAATCGGTAATCTTCGTCGTCTCACCAGAGGGTAGGTCGTGGCGGTAGAGGTTCATCTGACCGTCCCGGCTGGAGCCGACGATCAACGTTTCGCCGTCTTCGCCAACGTCGCTGAGGGTGACCTGTCCCTCCATCTCGATGACTGGCTCGGCCTCGCCGTCTCGGGAGAGGCGGTAGATGTCGTTCTGTTCGTTGCCGTCGTCGTCGAGGTGGAAATACACCGCATTCCCGTCGGCGGCCCAGTCGACCGGCCATCGGGCGTTTCGTGGTACCTCGCCGTCGCTCCACTGGCTCCCCTCACCAGTCTCGACATCGAGGACGTGCAACTCGTTCCGGCCGGTGATGTCATAATAGAAGGCGATTTCGTCGCCGTCGGAGGAGGTAGTCGGGTGGGCAAGCGTGGGTAGTGCCGCAAGCTCTTCGAGCAGTTCTTCGGTGACTTCGGCTCCGCTCATACATACAGTAGCTGTGCCGCCACCTGCATAAACTTCTCCAGAACAACAATTCTGTAACCAAAGCGACACTCTGGCGTCGGCTACTCGAACTGTACGTCGTCGATGGTCGCGCGTTCGCCAAACAGCCAGTCAGCGTGTTCGACTGCGTACTTGCGGTCGTCGGGTTCGAGATAGCCCACTGCGTCGTCGACGACCACCGGCCGGTAATCGCGGAAGCCAGCCGCGCTCGCAGTGTGAAGTACGCAGACGTTCGCGAGTGTGCCAGCGAAGACGAGGTCGTCGATGCCGTGGGCGTTTAGCCATCCTTCGAGTTGTGTCTGATAGAAGGCGTTGTACGTGTGTTTGACGACGACCAGTTCGTCATCGCGTGGTGACAACTCTTCGATGATTTCGGCCTCCCAGTCGCCCTCGACTACGTGTTCGCCCCACCGGTCGAACTCGTCGTAGTAGTGAGCGTCCTCGAACTGGTCGGGCGGGTGCACGTCCTTGGTGTAGACCACGGCCGCCCCCGCGTCTCGCGCCCGGTCGACAAGCGTAGTACACGGTTCGATGGCTTCCTCGCTCGGTGGCGCGTACAGACTCCCGTCGGGGTGACAGAACCCGTTTTGCATGTCGACGATAACGACTGCCGTGCGCTCGGGGTCGAACTCCATACTGTTTGTAGGGGGGAACTGCATAGAAATGTTGGGACCTGTCGATTTTTGGGTGCTGCTTCCGTAGGGAAAGTATGCGTCGTGTACTCGTCGTCGTCGCGGTTGTCGCCCTCCTTGCGGGCTGTTCTGGTATCGCTACCGACGACGATATGCAACTGCCCGATGATGTCGGCGTCGTCGACAACGTCAGCTACGACGAGGCAGTCGCTGTCACCACCCAAGACGGCCTCAATCAATCCGAACTGGCTGTGCTGGCTGACCGAGCGATGGCTCGAATCGAGGTTATCCGGGGGCAAGCGTTCGACAAGGACGTCGAGATAGCCGTCCGAACGCGCGAGGACTACCGGTCTTCGAGCAGGGAGCGAGACCCGGTCGACGTTCGCTGGCGAAACCAGGTCTGGCAGGCGCTCTTTCTCGTGGGCCAAGATAGAGACGTGACTGCCGTGATGGACCGGACGCGTGGCGAATCGGTTCAGGGGTATTACACCCCGACCGACGAGAAAATCGTCGTCATCACCGACGGCGATGCCGCGAGCCTCGGCACGGAGACGCTCGTCCACGAACTCGTCCATGCGTTTCAAGACCAGCAGTTCGGACTCGATACAGTCCGCCAGCGCCGCGACCCGAGGATGGCCCGCGACGGCGTCGTCGAGGGTGAAGCAGAGGTCGTCACCGAACGGTACTTCGAGCGCTGTGGGAGTGAGTGGTCATGTGTCGACCGCGGTTCGCCGGGTGGGGACTCCTCGAACGTCGACCCCGGCATCCTCCGCGTGTTACTCCACCCCTATCAGTCCGGGGCGGCCTTCATCGAGCACACCGTCGAGCGCGGCGGGTGGGAAGCGGTGAGCGACCTCCACGATAGCTACCCCGAAAGCACGGCCCAGATTAGCTATCCCGAGACATATCCCGACGACACACCGGTGAACGTCAGTGTCCCAGACCGGTCGGGCGAAGACTGGGAGCGGCTGGACCACACACCAGAGGGCGAGACGGTCGGACAGGCCGCGATACACGTCATGCTCTGGCAAAACGGCGTCATCGATATCGACACGCCCTACAGCTACAGGGACGACATCTCCGAGGGGTGGGCTGGTGACGAGCTCGTACCCTACGAGAACGGTGACGCCTCGGGCTACGTCTGGCAACTGGAGTGGGAAAACGTCAAGCACGCGACCCAGTTCGCCGAGACGTACCGCGACCTGTTGGCCGAACACGGCGGGATGGAGCGCGGACCACGCCAGTTCGTCATCAGCGAGGGACCGTACGCGGGAGCCTACGATGTCTATCACGACGGAACGGCCGTCACCATTGTTCGGGGTCCAGATATCGATTCGCTAACCCGGATTCACCACATCGAGGGCTGAGCTGGATGGGCAATCTTTTCGACAGCACAGGCCGAATCCGATAGCATGTCAAACTTCGATATCGTCCCACCAGCCGCGATTGCGGCCGGGGACGCAACTGACGCGTACTTCGACCGGACCGTCGAGACACTCGAACACGCCGGAAAGAATCCGACGGTTGTCGCCGAGGTGACCGCCTCTCAGTTCCCCTCCGACGACTGGTACTTGTTTGCGGGTCTCAAAGACGCCGTCCAGCTATTCGAGGGCCGGGACGTTACCGTCGACGCCATCCCCGAAGGGCGGCTGTTCGACGGCGGTCCGGTGATGCGGATAACGGGGCCGTATCTGGAGTTCTGTCGGCTCGAAACGTCGTTGCTCGGCTTTCTCTCACACGCAACAGGGATGGCGACTGCGGCACTGGAAGCGCGCACGGCCGCACCGGACTCGGTCGTGTTGAGCTTTGGAAGTCGCCACGTGCACCCCTCGCTCGGGGCGATGCTCGAACGCTGTGCGCTGCTGGCCGGACTGGACGGCATCTCGAACGTCGCTGCCGGCGACGTTATCGGTGCGGAGGCCGGCGGAACGATGCCCCACGCGCTCGTCATCAGCTTCGGTCGCGGCAATCAGGAGGCGGCCTGGCAAGCGTTCGATGAGGCCGTCGACGATGACGTTCCACGAGTCGCGCTCTGTGACACCTACGACGACGAAATCGAGGAGGCGCTTCGCGCGGCCGCGGCCGTCCCAGACCTGGAGAGTGTCCGCATCGATACGACTGGGTCACGTCGGGGCGATTTCGAACATATCCTTCGAGAACTGCGCTGGAAACTCGACCGACGCGGTCACGAGGATGTCGGTATCTTCGCGAGCGGTGGCATCGACCCAGCGGCGATGCGTGAGCTGCGGGATATCGTCGAAGGATTCGGGGTCGGTAGCTACATCAGCAACGCCGACCCGCTCGATTTCGCGCTGGATATCGCCGAAGTCGACGGCGATTTGGCGGCCAAGCGTGGCAAACTCGACGGCAAAAAGGAGGTGTACAGAACCCCAACAGGCGAACACGAGATACGACCTGCCGACGAGGACGGCGACGGCAAAGCGCTGTTCGAACGCGTTGTCGAGGACGGCGAGATTGTGGCGTCGTTCGACACCGAGGTCGCCGCCGAACGGGCCAGAACGGACGCGGCGAGTGTCGGCTTCAGCGCGACCGCGGAGTCGGACGGTCCCGGCGGTAATCGGCGGTGAGGTCCGCCGCGACGACAAAATCCGGCTCGTCACCGATGTTTGCCCTGATATAGGCTCCGTCAGAGACGTAGCCTGCAGTCTCGGGAATCAGAACCCGCGTCCGGTCTGCGCCACAGTCGGCAGCATCGACACGGATGGCTTCGACGACTGTCCGGGCGCTGTCGAGGCTGTCCCAGGCAGCCACTCCGTACTCCGCCCACGTCTCGACCTCACCACCGTCGGTTTCGCGCTCGAATGTCCTGCTCCGGTAGGCGAACCCGTGAGTGCCGTCGCCGTCGGCAACCGTGAGGACAGACGTTTCGTCGGCGGCGCGGTCGAGCAGGGCCGGCGTGAGTTCCTGGACTGCCCAGGATTCGTCCATCGAAAGTGTGAGACCAGACAGCGACTGCGCGGCGTCGCTCCCGGTCCAGTATCCCCAGGCGGCGTCGGGGTCACAGGAGACCGACGCCGGGAGCGCTCCCGACATCGGTTCCGGGCGAATCCAGCGGAACTCGGTGACCGGTTCGTATCCAGTCGACCGTGACTGGCCGAGGCCGGCCTGATTCCAGGAGTACACCATCGCTCGGGAAACGACGGCGCCCTGTTCGCGGGCCCAGTCGAACAGTTCGTAGGTGATTGCTTCGCTGATGCCTTTTCCTCGGTGTGCCGGCGCGGTGCGAAGACCCTGTCCCCAGGCCTCGTGTGGCGAAAGCATAACAATCTGTGCGATTCCCGCCACGTCGTCACCGACGGTTCCTACGAGTGTGTGTCGCTGTTCGCCGTCGAGCCAGTCGTGATACACGTCGGTCAGGTAGTCGTCGCCGTCCCAGGTTTGTGCGGCGATGGCGGCGACCCCCTCGTAGTCGTCGTGGGTCGCCTCGCGAATCTCGAAGCCCGAGTACTCTGTCTCGGACATGGTCACTGCCGCGGCGTGGACCGCTCGGTCAGTTCACCTGCCAGGGGTTCGCGCATCGCCGCAGCGACATCCTCGGCGTTTGCGAGCGTCCACATCAGTTTCACCTTCGCTGTGCCGGGAAGCATGTCCTCGCCCTCGATGACACCCGCATCGAGCAAGTCGCGGCCGGTGTCGTAGACGCGGTCACAGACCCGTCCATCGAGACACTGGCTCGTCATGACGACGTGTGTTCCCTCATCGACGAGGTCTGCAATGTCGTCAATCCACGCCGAATGAACGTGGCCGAGGCCGGTCCCTTCGAGGACGAGCCCATCGTTCTCGCCGGCTAGTTCGAGTATCTCTTTGTCCATTCCCGGCGTGTACTTGAGCAGCGACACGTCGCCCTCGATAGCCGGCTGAATATCGAGGGCGACCGCGCCGCGTTCCTGGTATTCGCGTCGGAAGGAGACACTCTGGCTCTCGTAATCGACCTCGCCGAGAGGCTCTGCGCCGACAGTCTCGAATGCGTCCCGGCGGGACGTGTGGTTCTTGCGGACGCGCGTCCCGCGATGCAGCGCACATCTGTCGTCGGATTCGTCGGCGTGCATACAGACGAGCACTTCTGCACAGTCACTCATCGCAGCCTCGACAGCACAGACGGCGTTCATTACGTTGTCAGAGGAGGGACGGTCTGCCGAGCGCTGGCTCCCAGTGAAGACAATCGGGACCGGCGTATCCAACATAAACGAGAGCGCGCTGGCGGTGAACTGCATCGTATCCGTCCCGTGCATGACGACGATACCGTCAGCACCGGCCTCGATTTCCTCGTGGACGGCGTGGGCGAGGTCCTGCCAGACCGACGGGCGCATGTTCTCAGAGAGAATGTTCGCCACGACTCGGCCCCGGTAGTTCGCCATGCCAGCGAGGTCTGGAACAGCGCGCAGGATGTCCTCGGCGTCGAACTGTGCGGTCACTGCGCCGGTTCGGTAATCGACAGTCGAAGCAATCGTCCCACCCGTCGAGATAAGAGAGATAGTCGGGAGGTCGTCCTCGAACTCGATTTCCGAGGTATCGGACTCGTCAGCGTCGTCGCCGATGTCGTAGGCGTCGACTTCGAGCACGGTCGTCGCGGCCTCGGCGCGGTCGATACCGACGTTATAGCCGCTGTCGAGTTTGAGGACGAGGTTATCGGCGGTCGAGGACGGGAGGAGCACTCCCTCGAAGGTTTCGCCGTCTCGTTCGGCGCGTATCCTGTCTCCGGTGTTCATACCACAGAGTACCGGAGGCGCTGACTTGAAAGCATCTTTCTCTCGTGGTCACCGCCGAGAGAGTAGATAACCGACGAATCCGGCGACCGGGAGGATGATGATGAGCAAGAAGGCGATACCGATACTCAACACCTGAGCCGAGCTGTTCTCGAATATTTTTGTCGCCTGGTCTCCGAACAGGAACCCGCTCCAGAAGACGAACGTGCCGAGATAGGCCACACCGATACCCGTAGCCGCCAGTGGCTTCTCGGCTCGAATCTTCAGCGCACAGTAGAGGACCGGGAAAGCAGTTACAAACGGCGTCAGAAAGAAGCCGAGGCCGGCAGCGATACCGCCGCCCCACTCGTACACTTCGAGAGGTCGCCCCTCGCGGTCCGGGAGGTCACCGTCCGATTGGACGTTCTCACTCATTACATCTATATCCGGCCACGGATTGTTAAGTCGCGCGATTCTGCATCTGTCGGTGGGCGACCGTGGTACCCACGCCTTTTGTACCCGAACCGTCTAAGGTCGGGCATGGATGAGACGACAGCGCGGGTCGCACTCCCGTGCCCAG
Organism: Halovenus aranensis; assembly: GCF_900100385.1. Lineage (GTDB taxonomy): Archaea > Halobacteriota > Halobacteria > Halobacteriales > Haloarculaceae > Halovenus > Halovenus aranensis. The sequence goes on along the minus strand of NZ_FNFC01000017.1, from coordinate 27,229 downwards.
CGTGTTCGCCCCACAGGGAGACCGTCCACGAGGTACTCTCGGAAGGCGGGCGCGCCACGGTTCGATGTATCGACTGCAGTCACGTACACAAGGAGGAATTACCAGAGGAGCGTACACTCGAGCGCAAGGTCGTCGTCTCACAGGGCGGCGACTCGTTTTCGGACTCGGTCGACGTGCCAGCCGAGGAGACGCTCGCGGTCGGCGAGGAGTTCCTGCTCGAAACCGAGGAGGCAATCGTCACAGTTCGTATCACCAGCCTCGAATACGAGGAGGGTCGTACCGACGAGGCCGAGGCCGAGACGGTCGACACCATCTGGGGCCGGGCCGTTGGGAACGTCTCTGTCAGCGTGACCGCCCACCCGAAATCTGGCGAACACGACGAAACCCGAAGCTTCGACCTGCAGGTGCCCGGCGATTACGAGTTCACCGTCGGCGAAACCGACGAACTCGGCGGCGAAGAGTTCACTGTCGAGGGCGTCCTCATCCGCGACGACGCCACCGGCTACGACTTCGACAAACTCGACCACGACGGCGACGAGGCAGTCGCGAAAGACATCAAGCGCCTCTACGTCCGGGACGAGACCACGTCGGCGTGGTCGGCCTGGTGAGATGACAGCCCAGGAGCAACGGCACGCGCTGGTCGACCGTCTCGTCGAGCGCGAGCGTCTCGACGAGCAGACGGAGGCGGCACTCCGGGCGGTTCCCCGCCACGCGTTCGTTCCCGACTCGCGGGCCGAGGATGCCTACCGGGACAGGCCGTTGCCAATCGGCGAGGGTCAGACGATTAGCGCTCCACATATGGTCGCTATCATGACGGACTTGCTGTCGCTCTCACCCGGAGAGCGGGTACTTGAAATTGGAACCGGCTGTGGGTATCACGCGGCTGTAACTGCCGAAGTGGTCGGCCCCGAACACGTCTACAGCGTCGAATACCACGACAGTCTCGCGGCGCGAGCGCGGTCGACACTGGAAGCGGTCGGCTACGGCGAGGTGTCGGTCCGCTGTGGCGACGGGAAAGACGGGTGGAAGGCGAACGCTCCCTTCGAGGCGGTGTATCTGACCTGTGCCGCAGGCGATTTCCCAACACCGCTCGTCGAGCAGCTCCGCGAGGGCGGTATGATTCTCGGGCCACTCGGGGGCGACACACAGGTCCTCACCGAGGGTCGAAAGACCGACGGGTCGTTGCAACGCGAAACGCACGGCCAGGTACGGTTCGTCCCGCTCAAGTGAGCGAGTGGGCCGCCTAATCGCCCCAGGAGCGCACGATTCATTACGTTGCAAACCGACGGTGGGATATGGACGCCGCGGTCCTCAGAGACGACATGGTCGACAGCCTCGAACACGAGAGCAAAGCGTGTGTCCGGAGTGAGGCTGTCTCTGTTGCGATGCGTGCTGTCCCCCGCCACGAGTTCATCGACGACGACCGGGGTGCGTATGCGGACAGGCCATTCCAGCGGTTTGGCACCCGTGTGCTGGCACCCAGCACTGTCGGCCGGCTGTATGAACTGCTGGCACCGGACGCTGACGACTCGGTACTGGTCGTCGGTGTCGGGGTCGGCTACACGGCTGCTGTCGCCGCCGAGATGGTCGGTAGCCGACACGTTCACGCCATCGACATCACCCGCAAGCTCGTCTACGAGGCCCGAGAGAACCTCTCTGCCGCCGGCTACGACGAGGTACTCGTCGACTGTCGAGACGGCGCCGACGGTCTCCCGGAGTACGCCCCCTACGACAGAGTTCTCGTCGAAGCCGCAGCTGTCAACCCACCCCAGGCGTTAGTCGACCAACTCAGCGAAGACGGCAGACTCGTCATGCCTCACGGCACCCACGAGCAGGCGCTTGCAGTCGTCGACGCAAACGGCGGCATCGAACGTCACGGAACGTGCGCGTTCGCGCCGCTGCTTGTCGACGGCGAGGAGGCCGGCTCCGTCGAGCGCAACCGGACCCACCGCGAAGACCGCGAGTTCGCACAGCGAGACGCCCGCCGCAAACGCGGCTGGGAGCTCGACTGGATAGACTGGGACTGACTACGGGTCGATGACCAGTATCCCGGTGTTCTCCTGCTTGTCGGCGTAATCGCCGTCCGGTGGCCTGATGTCGAGCGCTATCGTCCCTTCACCCTGATTTGGCCGTAGCTCGGGGTCGAGGGTGAGCGTCGCGACTCCGTCGCCGTCTGTCTTCGCGTATGAGGTGGAGTCGAGCATCGCCGTATCGCTCTTTGCAACGACCGTCGCATTCGAGATGGGTTGACCGTCGGGGTCGAGCACAGTGACGTTCACCTGTGTCGTCTCTTCTTCGATGATTTCCGGCTCCGGGCTGGTGTCGAGTTCGGTCGTGCCAAAGGTGTTCAGCCCCGAGATGACGTTCATCATCACCGCGAGGCTGGCGACGCCGACCACCAGTGCGATGACCAGCCGAATCGGCAACCCTTCGATTGCGCGGTTGTCCGCCTGCAGAGATGTTTCCCGCATACGCCGCTCTGGTCCCGGCTTCCGGTATAAATAGTCGGAGTCGGTCCCGAGTTATACGTTCGAATCGGGCAGGGCAATCTGACTCCCGTCCGCGAAGACGGTCGGCTCTCGCAGGATTCCATCGAGGTGCAGCGGTGCCTCGACGTCGCCGCCGATGGCGTGGTTGTCGCCGATAGCAAGGTGGACTGTCCCGCCGGCTTTCTCGTCGAGGAGGACTGAGCCGACGAGTTCGGTGACAGCAGTGTTGGTCCCGATGCCGATTTCGGCCAGGTTGTAGGCCGCGTCACCGACCTCCTGAGCGGCCGTCTCGACCTGGTCGCTGATTTCCTCGTCGTCGATGTCAGTCACGTAGCCGTCTTCGACCTCGAATCTGACCGTTTGCCCGTCGGTGAGCTCGCCGTGGGGCATCATCGTCCCGTCGACGACGACCGTACCGTCACCAGAGACGGGACTGACGAACACCTCGCCCGCCGGGAGGTTCGAGAACGCGCCCGGCTCGTGGACGATGCCGGTGTCTTCTCGCCAGTCGCGTTCGCCGACTTCGAGCGTGATGTCCGTCCCCTGTGGAGATGTCACGCGAATCTCGTCGGCGTCAGCTACTTGTTCGTAAATCGCCACACACTCCTCGCGGATGGCCTCGTAATCGGCGTCGAGCCCCATCAGGAACACGCCATCCGTGATGCCGGGAAGCGTCGCGGCGCGTGCGCCGGCGTCTGTCGCTTCCTGTCGAGCGGTCGTATGACTCAGGCTCTTCGTCGTCGGTGCGAGGACCACGTCAGCCCCAGTCATTGCCGCCGCGACCGCCTCGGGCGGCTCCTCGCCGTGCTGTGAGCCAACAGGGTACCGGACGATGGCGGTGTCGTCGGTAATTTCGTTTGCGACGCTGTAGAGCGCTTCACCGATTGCCTGGCGTTTCTCGTCGGTGACGACGAGGAATGATTCGCCAGCGTCGAGGTCCATGCACTGTTCGACTGCCGTCTTCGCGGGCGTCCGCAGGGACTGATTGCTCATATCTGTCACTCGGACGGTGGCGCTATAGGTGTTTCTTCACGGGCACGCGCCCGCTGTCGCCGTCAAAGTCGGTGTCGAAGTTCGCCAAGCACCGGGAACGTCAGCGTCTCTTCGGCCGTGGTGTCTCGGACGACCGGGGCGAGTGCGTCTACGTCCCGGACGAGTGGTGACATGAAGTCGCTGGCTCCCATGTCGTTGATTTCGACACCCCTGACGAGCCTGTTAAACGACGGGAGCATCAGCAGGTCTGCGCCGTCGTAGACGTCGTCACCGGCGAGCAGACAGGGTCGACGCTTGCCCTCGATGGTGATTGTCGGGTGGTCGTGGCCGACGATATACCGCTCTGCGTCGGCCGTCGGCGCAGCGTGGCCGTGACAGACGACCGTCTCGCCCGTAATCTGGCACTCGGCGGTCGTCTCGCCGGACCAGACGGCGTCGAGCATCGTATCGTGGTTGCCAGGTGTCACGAGTGTATCGGCCCCGGCATCCCGTGCCGCTGCACACAGACCCTCGACGGTCGCCTCGACCTGTCGTGGAACCGTCCGGAACGAGTGAAGCAAGTCGCCCGCAAAGACCACCGTCTCGGGTTCGAACTCGTCGCAGAGCCCGGCCAGGCGCTCGACCATCTCGGTTCCATCCCCGACCGGAAACTCGACGTTCGAGGCAGAGCCTCGCCCGACGTGGAGGTCGGCGACGACGAGGATACCGTCGAGGTAGATTGCCCTGTCACGCACGGAGACGGCCGAGAGTGCGTCCATACAGACTCCTCTGAGAGACCGAGAACCATAGGCGTGGCGAGTCACCCGACTTGGGCGAGGAGGAAGAACGCACTCAGATGGACCGAGAGAAAAGCGACTAACAGCAAAATCGGGACTCGCGCGGAGACGTGCCACAGCGCCGAGTAATCACCGGAGAGGCTGTTGCTCCGCCAGGTTCGGACAGCGTCGACGGCCACGTACAACAGCGTCACCGCAATCGAACTCATCAGCAACAGCTCAGCAGGGCCACGAAAGCCCGCGACACCCAAGACAAGGGCAACGGGGACGACCACGAGCGTCTGAATAATCTCACCGCCGGTAACGAACCGTTCCAGGTTCTCGTAGCTCGGCTCGTGGCGCTCGTAACAGGCCCGGTATCGGTCGAAATCGTACGGCGGAACCCACCCCTCGTCGCCTCGCAGGGCGAGATACCGGGGCACGAGCGGGCTGACGAGTCGCATCTCAGAGCGAGGGATACTGACGATACGTCCCCCGCTGTAGTAGTGCCCGAACTGGTGTACAATCGCGACGGCCCACAGGAAGACGGGAATCAGTCCGAACTCGACCAATCGACCCAGCATAGATAGAGACGGGACGGCGACGGTCTAATAGGGTTGGGTTTCGCCGACACGGTGTCGAACCCAGAAAGTCCTTTGTCGAGGGGTGTCTTTGTCCGGGTATGATAGACGAGACAGCCGAGGAGATTGCCGAGATGCAGACCCACAGTTCCTCGGAGGTGGCAATCAAGGCCGCGCGAGCGCTCCGTGCGGTCACCGACAGAGAGTTTCCCTCTATTGGCGATTACAAACGAAACCTCGAACGCAACAGCAACGCACTCCGCCGGGCGAATCCCTCACACGCCTCGCTTCACAACACGCAGCGAGAAATCGTCCGCAGAGTCGACGAGAGCGACACAGACACCGTGAGCGCGACACAGCGACGGACGACCAAAATCATCGACGAGGTCATCGACCGCGTCGAGCAAGGGAAAGACGCGGCCGCCCGGCGACTCGCTGACCAGCTTGGCGACCGGGAGACGCTGTTGACACACGATTACTCGACGACAGTGCTCTCGGCGATAGAGACAGCCGTCGAAGACGGGGGCGAGTACACAGTTTACGTGACCGAATCCCGACCGCGGTACCTCGGTCGGAAGACCGCCCGTCGGCTGGCCGAGACCGACGGCGTCGAAGCGACGCTGGTGGTCGACAGCGCTGCCGGGAGCTATCTCTCGGCGTGTGACCGCGTCGTCGTGGGGATGACCTGCATCGTCGACCGAACGCTGTACAATCGAGTCGGGACCTATCCCCTGACCGCGACGGCAGCCGACGCCGACGTTCCGGTCGTCTCTGTCGGCTCCGGGGCGAAGCTCATCGAGGGCGGTTTCCGATTCGAGAACGAACACCGAGCGACGAGCGAAGTGATGCGCGAGCCGGCCGACGGGTTCGAAATCGAGAATCCGGCTTACGACGCCACGCCCGTCGCGTTGCTCGACCGTATCGTGACCGACGAGGAGACAATCGACCCGGCATCACTCGGGTAAATCGTCGCTTAAACGATTGTAGGGATTTTTATTTCGGGCACGTATTGGTGGAGGTGTGAGTACCCTCGTCCTCTGTATCTACCGGGGAGACGACCTCGACGCTGACCCGCCAGTGGTGGGTGCCGAGGCAGTCGAGGACCTCGTGACGACCGTCGGCGTCGACGACCCGGAGGACAGCCGGGTCAACTGTCTGCTCGAAGGGCTTCGGGTCACACGCGACCTCGACGACGAAACGGTGCTGGCGGTGCTGTGTGGCGAGGGTGATACGGTCACGTTCAACCGCGCTATCGCCGCACAGGTCGACGACCTCGTGGAAATGTACTCGCCGGATTCGGCCGTCGCCGTCGTCGATAGCGCCGAAGACGAGCGACTCGTTCCCATCATCGAGAGCCGGATAGCTGTCGACGCCATCGACCGGGTTGTCGTCAGACAGGCTCGCGACATCGAGTCGACGTACTATCTGCTCAAACAGTTCCTCGCAGACGAGGAGTTACGGAAGACGGTACTCGTGCCACTGGGGTTGACGCTCCTTGCCTTCCCGGCGCTGCTTGCGGTCTTCGACAGTATCACCGTCTCGTTCGGTGCGATTGCCGCCGTCGTCGGGCTTTTTCTCCTCTACAAGGGCCTCAACATCGACGCACTGCTCGCCACGCTGTCGACCAGCATCAGAGACGCGCTGTACGCTGGCAAGGTTTCGCTTGTCACCTACGTCGTAGCCGGCGGGCTCGCGTTGGTGGGGCTGTTCGTCGGTGCGCTGGGTGCGTCGTCGCTCGACAGAGCCACTGCCGGCGAGTTGGTGTTGTCGATGCAGTTCCTCTACGACAGCATCCCGTGGCTCACTGGCGCAGCCCTCATCGCCAGCGCCGGTCGCCTGCTCGATGAGGTCATCCGCGACGACGACATCGGGTCGGCGTACATCAACCTCCCGTTCGTCGCAGTCGCGGTCGGCCTCGCAGTCCGCGGGTTCGCGGCCTATGTCATCCAGCGCTCGGACGTATCGGGCCCGTTCGTCGTGCCGACGATGAGTTACGGCCCGCTGGAGGTCGAGCAGTTCTCGGTCGCGCCAGAGACGCTGCTTGCAGTGTTCATCCTCAGCAGTATCGTTGTCAGTCTGGTCGGCGTTCGTGTCGCGGCCTACGTCAACAGTGTCGGGTACGACAACCTCGAACACCGAGGCTAACTGTCGGCCTCAAACGCTTCGGCGTCGCGCTCGGTCACACGAACCCCTTTTTGTGCGAGATACCGCATCCGCTGGCGGGCGAACTCCTCTTCTCGTGTCCCACGGGTCGCGAGTACGTACATCCGCGCGCGGCCGGTCGGTCGCATCGTCCGGCCCGCACGCTGGGTGCCCTGACGCCTTGACCCGCCGAGCCCAGAGGCGACCACAGCGAGTTCCGCACTCGGCAGGTCGATACCCTCGTCGCCGACGCGGGAGACGACGAGCGTCGAGAGCGTCCCGTTTCGGAACTGTTCGAATAGCTTCTCGCGTCTGGCGTGGGGCATCTCGCCGCTGATGAACGGAGCGTCGAGCGCGTCGGCGTAGGCCTGCCCCTGGTCGAGATACTCGACGAACACCAGGGCTTGCTCGTCTGGATGATACGAGAGAAGGTATTCGAGTTCAGACAGCTTCGCCGGATTCGTCGCCGCAGCCTGGCGTCGGGCGTGTCCCTCCGTGCTGACGTATTCGTTTTGCGTGTCCTCGGAGTCCCAGGGGACGTATCGAATCTCGACCTCCGGCTCGGCGACGTAGCCGGCCTCGAACAGGGAGTCCCAGTCGGTCCCGATTGGCGGCCCGATAAGTGTATAGATGTCTTTCTCCATGTCGTCTTCTCGCACCGGACTCGAGGAGAGCCCGAGTCGGTGGCGCGTCTGGAGGTCGGTGCTGCGGCGATAGATTGGGGCGCTGATGTGATGGACCTCGTCGTAGACGATGAGTCCCCACTCGCGGCTGCCAAAGAGCTGTCTGTGTCGGTCCATGCCCGCGGTGCGGTAGGTCCCAATCGTGACCGGACGTATTTCCTTCTCGCCGCCGTGATACTCGCCGACCTGTTCCTCGGTGAGCGAGGTGTGTGCGAGAATCTCCTCGCGCCACTGGCTCGCGAGCTCTCGTCCCGGCACCAGAATGAGTGTCTCGCCCTCGACAGCAGCCAGCACCGCCAGCGCAGTGACTGTCTTCCCACTTCCAGGCGGTCCCACCAGCACGCCAGAGCGACTTTCGAGGAAATTCGAGAGCCACTCCTGCTGGTAGGTCCGCAAATCGAGTTCTAACTCGACGGGGAGAGTCTCCCCGCTGTCGAGGTCGCGCTCGTCACGTACCGGATACCCCGCTTCGTAGAGGACCCGCTTTACCTCGGCAACACTCTCCTCTGCGACCCAGCTTTCGGTCTCAGAGAGGGGTGCCCGCAACTGGTCGTCGTCGAGTTTCTGCCGGGCGACGTTCCCCATGAGGTCATCAGTTTCGGCCGCCAGCACGACGTAGCCGTCCTCGTGAGTGTACATCGTGAACCGGTTCGCTCGCTTGTACTGGCTTTCGAGCCACTCTTCGAGGTGTGGGTAACGCTCGGGGAGCACGTCCCTGACCGTCTCCAGCAACGCCTCGAACGCCTCGTAGGGTGCCTGCCAGATATCTTCCTGGCGAATCTCGTACATGTACGCACCGGAGCCGGTCGTCTCGACGAGATGGGCGAACTGCGAGAGCTGTGCGCGGGTGAGCTGTGTCGGATGGTCGACGACCAGCTCGCGACGCTCCGGAAAGACGACGACGCGCTCGCGGTCGGTCATCCGTGCCCAGTCGCTGGGATACCAGACCACGGGGTCGGTCGACACGTCGAGTCGCTGTGCGACGCCCTCTGCTGTCAGCTTGTCCAGCCGTTCGGTGGCCGCATCCTGTGAGATGTCGTTTGCCTGTGCGTACCGGGTCGCGCTGACCACCGGGCGGCCCAGGTCTTCGAGCGTATCGTACAGCTCGGTGTCGCTGTGTTCGTCCGTATTTGAATCCTCGCTGGTCACTGGTAGTTCCTTAGCGGCAGGCGTACAAACGGCTTGTGACCCGGTGGTTCTGGCAGACCTATCAACACTCACGAACACCCACGTTTTTTAACCCCCGACCGGCGTAGTAGACCACAGCCAGATGATTCGCCACGAGGATGTCTGTGTACTCATCCCGACGTACAACGAAGCCGAGACGATTGGCGACGTGATAGAGCGGTTCAACGCCGTCGGCTTCGAGCACATCCTCGTCATCGACGGCGGCTCAGAAGACGGCACCAGACAGGTTGCCGAAGACCTGGGCGCGACGGTCCACATCCAGAGCGGCGACGGGAAAGGGCAGGCGGTTCGCGAGGCAATTAACTACATCTCACAGCCGTACGTTCTGCTCGTCGACGGCGACTCGACGTACCGCCCCGAGGAGGCTGGCAGGGTCCTCGCACCGTTGTTTACCGGCGAAGCCGAACACGTCATCGGCAACCGGTTCGCCGACATGGAGTCCGGGGCGATGACTCGTCTCAACCAGATTGGTAACGGTATCATCAACAGCGTGTTCAGGACGGTTCACGGCCGGAATCTGGTCGACATTCTCAGCGGCTACCGCGCGTTCACGCGGGAGTCGTTCGAGCGACTCTCGCTGTCGGCAGACGGGTTCGGTATCGAGACCGAGATGTCCGTCGAGTGTGTCCGCAACAACATCCGGACGGAGGTCGTTCCAATCACCTACGAGCCACGGCCAGCGGAGTCGGAAACGAACCTACGGCCGTTCCGTGACGGAGGCAACATCATCGTGACGCTGTATCGCCTCGCGAAAAAGAACAATCCGCTCTTTTATTTCGGGAGCATCGGCGGGCTGAGTATCCTCGCCGCCGCGGGACTTGCGACGTTCGTCGTCTACCGGTGGGTCGCTGCCGGCATCTCACACGAGGTTCTCGCACTCGCCGCAGGCGTATCGCTCCTGTTCGGCGTGCAGATGGTGATGTTCGGCGTCCTCTCTGACCTCATCCTGACCTCGAACCGAGAGCAGAGTCAGCGCATCGAACACCTCATCGACGAGATACACACAATCGAAGAGCCGGCCGGGACAGACAACTCGCGCCAGGCGGGAGACGAGACCGACGACCCAGACGTGACCGACAACGCCGGCCACCTCAACGAGAACTGACCGGACTAGAAGGGAACCATCGCCCGGAGTCGGCTCAGAATCGACCCCGAGATGCGCTCGCGTCGCTCCTCGAAAATCGGGTGGAGTTCGTTGAGGAGTTCCTGTTTGCGCTCGAAGGTCTCGCGCGGACAGTCGGCCAGAATCGAATCGAGCGAGACCTCGTGCCCACTGGGGCCGACAGCCAGGCGTTTCTCGCCGTAGCTGTCGGCGAGCTCCCGGCGGGTAATCGGGAACGAAACGTCCCAGTCGTCGACAGCGGCGTCGAGGGCGACGATACCAAACTCGGTGGCGTCCGGTTCGTCGTCGATATCGTTCGATGGTGGACGGGCAGCCATTATCCGAGGTGTCTCCGCCCAACCTGAAAAAACGTACTGACTCCCGACCGGTTCTCGGGGGGTTTATCACTCGGCCGCGCCTTCGCTCTGGCATGAGTGAGGCCGACCAGTCCGAGACCGGACGCGAGGAAATCTGGCTGGAGAAGTACCGCCCGCAGCGACTCTACGACGTGGTGGGCCAAGAGACAATTGTCGAGCGCCTCCAGAGCTACGTCGACCGCGACGACCTGAGCCACATGCTGTTTGCCGGGCCTGCCGGCGTCGGCAAGACGACGAGCGCTGTCGCCATCGCTAGAGAACTCTACGGCGAGGAGTGGGAGGAGAACTTCCTCGAACTGAACGCATCTGACGAGCGCGGTATCGACGTGGTACGAGACCGGGTCAAGAGTTTCGCCCGCACGTCCTTCGGCGGGCACAACTACCGTATCATCTTTCTCGACGAGGCCGACGCCCTGACCAGTGACGCCCAGTCTGCGCTTCGCCGGACGATGGAGCAGTTCTCGAACAACGTCCGGTTTATCCTCTCGTGTAACTACTCCTCGCAGATTATCGACCCGATTCAGTCCCGCTGTGCGGTGTTCCGGTTCTCGCCGCTCCCCGACGAGGCAATCGAAGAACAGACCCGGAAAATCGCCGACAACGAGGGTATCGAGATAACGGACGACGGCATCGAGGCGCTGGTCTACGTCGCCGGGGGCGACATGCGCGCGGCAATCAACGGGCTCCAAGCCGCCGCCGTCACCGGCTCGACCGTCGACGAGGAAGCAGTCTTCGAGATTACGAGCACCGCCCGGCCCGAGGATATCGAGGAGATGGTGACACTCGCCCTCGACGGCGACTTCACCGCCGCGCGGACGCAGTTAGACCGGCTGTTGACCGACGAAGGAATCGCCGGCGGCGACGTTATCGACCAGCTACATCGCTCTGTCTGGGAGTTCGACCTTGACGACGAGGCGGCAGTCAAGCTACTGGACAGAATCGGCGAGACTGACTACCGTATTACCGCCGGCGCGAACGAGCGGATACAGCTCGAAGCGCTGCTTGCTTCGGTCGCACTCGACTGAGCGCCGAAAGATAAAATCGGCATCGGACAACCCCCGTACATGACCTGACTCGGTGTCGTCGGTCTCTGACTGGTCATAGCACTGACTCGGAAACGTTTTACGGACAGATGGGCCACCTTACATCAACAGATGAGCGACTTGGAGGAGGAGTATCAACTCGGCTATTTCACTGAGAATGGGTTCACTCGCAAGGAGTGTGTGGAGTGTGGGGGCGCCTTCTGGACGCGAGACGAGGGGCGGACGACTTGCGGAGAACCGCCGTGTGACACGTACAGCTTTATCGACAATCCGGGCTTCGACGAGTCCTACACCGTCGAAGAAATGCGCGAGGCGTTTCTCTCGTTTTTCGAGGAACACGGCCACGACCGTATCGCCCCGTATCCGGTGGCAGCAAACCGCTGGCGCGACGATGTGTTGTTGACCCAAGCGTCGATTTACGACTTTCAGCCGCTGGTTACCTCCGGCGAGACGCCGCCGCCGGCCAATCCGCTGACCATCAGCCAGCCCTGTATCCGAATGCAGGATATCGACAACGTCGGCAAGACCGGTCGGCACACGATGGCCTTCGAGATGATGGCCCACCACGCGTTCAACACCCGCGAGGACGCCGACGATTACGCTTACGAGGGTGAGGTCTACTGGAAGAGCAAGACCGTCGAGCACTGTGACACACTGCTCGGTGAGATGGGGGCAGACCTCGAAGAGGTGACCTACATCGAGGACCCGTGGGTCGGCGGCGGCAACGCCGGACCGGCAATCGAGGTCATCTATCGGGGGCTCGAACTGGCGACGCTCGTGTTCATGTCGATGGAGCAAGACCCCGACGGCGAGTACGAACTCAAAGACGGCAACCGGTACTCGAAGATGGACACCTACGTCGTCGACACCGGGTACGGGCTCGAACGCTGGACCTGGATGAGCCAGGGGACGCCGACGGTCTACGAGGCAATCTATCCGGAGATGATAGCGTTCCTCAAAGACAACGCCGGCATCGAGTACACCGACGAGGAGGAGGCGATTATCCACGACGCCGCTCGCCTGTCCGGGAATCTCGATATCGACGATGTCGACGACGTAGAGGCCGCCCGGGGCGATATCGCGGCAGAGTTGGGCGTCGATGTCGAGCGCCTGCGAACGCTGCTCGAACCCCTCGAAGATATCTACGCCATCGCAGACCACTGTCGGACGCTGGCCTACATGCTCGGCGACGAAATCGTCCCCTCGAACGTCGGGACCGGCTACCTCGCTCGGATGGTACTACGCCGGACGAAACGACTCGTCGATAACGTCGGCGTCGACGCGCCGCTCGACGAACTGGTCGATATGCAGGCAAAGCGACTGAGCTACGAGAACAGAGATACGATTCGGGATGTCGTACGGACCGAAGTCGAGCGATACAGAGAGACCCTCGACAGAGGCTCTCGGCGTGTCGAACAACTTGCCGAGGAGTACGCACAGGAGGGCGAGCCGGTTCCGAGCAGCGAACTCGTCGAACTCTACGACTCACATGGCATCCAGCCGGATATGGTCGAAGAGATTGCGACCGAACACGGGGCAGATGTCGCGGTTCCCGACGACTTCTACTCGCTGGTCGCTCAACGGCACAACGACGAGACCGAGACAGACAGCGAGAGCGAAGCGGGGCGTGACAGCGAGCGGTACGCCGAACTGCCCGCGACCGAGCGCCTCTACTACGAAGACCAGAGCCGGATGGAGTTCGAGGCGATGGTACTCGAAGTGTTCGAACACGAGGACGGATACGACGTGGTCCTCGACCAGACGATGTTCTACCCCGAGGGCGGTGGACAGCCGGCCGACCACGGTAGTATCTCGACAGACGAGGAGACCGCAGAAGTACTCGACGTACAGCAGGTCGGCGACGTTATCGTCCATCACACGGACAGCAATCCCGGCAAGGGCGAATTCGCACGCGGGCAGGTCGACGCGAACCGGCGTCGCCGCCACATGCGCCACCACACCGCGACCCACATCGTCGGGCACGCGACCAGACAGGTGCTCGGCGACCACATCAGACAGGCCGGCGCACAGAAGAGTACCGACAGCGCGCGACTCGACGTGTCACACTACGAGTCCGTCTCGGCGGACGAACTGGAGACAATCGAGCGGGTCGCAAACGAGATAGTGACCGAAAACGAGGCCGTCGACCAAGAGTGGGTCGACAGAAACGAGGCCGAGGCCGAACACGGCTTTGACATCTACCAGGGCGGTATTCCGGAAGGCGAGCAGATACGGTTGATTCACGCGAGTGAGGACACCCAGGCCTGTGGCGGCACTCACGTCTCTCGAACCGGCGAGGTCGGTGTCATAAAGCTACTCGGTACCGAACGAGTGCAGGATGGCGTCGTCAGACTCACCTTCGCCGCCGGGGAAGCGGCTATCGAGGCGACACAGCGAACCGAGCGGCTGCTCTCAGAGACGGCAGACCTCTTCGACGTGAGCCACGACGAGGTGCCAGAGACCGCAGAACGATTTTTCCGGGAGTGGAAAGAACGCGGCAAGCGCATCGAGGAACTGAAAGAGGAACTCGCCGCCGTCCGTGCCAGCGGTGGCGGTGACGGCGAGGAGGTCGATATCGAGGGGACGCCGGCAGTTATCCAGCGCCTCGACGGCGACATGGACGAGCTACGGGCGACCGCGAACGCGCTGGTCGAGGACGACTCGATTGCCGTCCTCGGCTCAGGTGCATCGGGCGCGCAGTTTGTCGTCGCCGTTCCGGACGACTGCCCCGTCGACGCGGGCCACGTCGTCGGTGAACTCTCACAGCGTGTCGGCGGCGGCGGCGGCGGTCCAGCCGACTTCGCACAGGGTGGCGGCCCCGACGCAGAGAAGGTCGACGACGCGCTCGATGACGCCCCGGAGATTCTGAAACAGGCACTGGACGCCTGACGTAACGCGTTTATTCTGCCCACCTGTACGTGTAACTGTGCCGACGACGAGCGCCGACGACGGGACGGAACTGTACTACGAAGTCGACGGTTCGGGGGAGACGATTGCGTTCATCGGCGAGGCGGGACTCGGCGCGTGGCAATGGGGGCCACAGTACACGGCCGTTCCCGGCTCCTATCGGACAATTACTTGGGACCTGCCGGGTACCGGCCGCTCGGAGTCGCCCGCCGACGATTTGGCTGTCGACCGTCTGAGCCGGGACCTAGAGGCGGTGCTCGCTGCCACGGGGGTAAAAAACTGCCACCTCGTGGGTGCTGGGCTCGGTGGGATGGTCTGCCTGCGGTATGCCCGCGCGTTCGACCGAGCCCGGACGCTGACGCTGTTTAACACTGCGCCGAGCGGTGATGCCGTCGATACCGACGCGCTCGGGGTGCTCTGTAGAGCCGACGGACGGCACGCAGACCCTCTTTCGGTGGCCTTTTCGGCAGCGTTTCGCGACGCGAACCCGGAGGTGCTGGACCGCATCTCGGGGTGGCGACGCGAAGAAGACGCCGACACGACGGCGTTCGACCAGCAGGTCGCCGCAGTCGAGGGGTTCGACGCCGGACCGCTGTATGAACTGACCGTACCGACGCTGGTCTGTCACGGCGCGGACGACCCGGTCGTCGACGCATCCGTCGGCGAGGCGCTGGCTACAGACCTACCCCGGGGCACCCACGTCCCCGTCGAAGGACGACACCTCTGCTTTTTCGAACACTCCCGTCCGGTCACCGACCGGCTGCTCGACTTCATCGACGCGGCTGACCCGTCGTGAAGCCACAAGACACTTTGATGCAGTTTACATGACTGTCATGTATGGCTGATTCGGAAGGCAGTGTGACGACAGTTGGACTCACGGGGTACGACTACTACGTCCCAGAGACGGTAGTCACGGGCGAGGAGATTGCCGAGGCAAGCGGGATTCCCGAGGAGGTCGTCGTCGAGAAGATGGGCCTCGTCGAGAAGCGAGTCTGCCCGCCCGATGAGGACCACGCGACCGACATGTGTCTCGAGGCTGCCGAAGGAGCCATCGCCGAGGCCGACATCGAACCGACGGCTATCGACCTCGTTCTGTATCACGGCAGCGAGTTCAAAGACCACATCGTCTGGTCGGCGGCGGCGAACATCGCCGACAGACTCGGCGCAACGAACGCCTACGCGACCGAGAGCTACACGCTGTGTGCCGGCGCGCCCGTGGCGTTCCGGCAGGTCACGTCCCAGCTTCGCACCGGCGATATCGAGACAGCATTGCTGGTCTCGGCCAGCCGCGAGGAGGACCTCGTCGATTACGCCAACGAAGACTCCTCGTTTATGTTCAACTTCGGAAGCGGAGCCTCGGCCGCCGTTCTCGAACGTGAGCCAGAGCGAGACCGGGCACGTGCACGCGTTCGCGGGAGCGATGCCATTACCGACGGGTCCTTCTCGGAGGACGTCGTAATGCCTGCAGGCGGTTCCGTCGCACCGCCGTCCCACGAGACCGTCGATGCGAACGCCCACACGCTCGACGTGCCGGACCCCGACGGAATGAAAGAACGTCTCGCCGAGGTGAGTCTCGACAACTACCTCGCCGTCGCAGAGGGGGCACTCGAGTCGTCGGGATACGAGACAGACGATATCGATTTCGTCGCGGTCACCCACATGAAGCGGTCGTTTCACGAGCTGCTCCTCGACAGGCTGGGGGTCGACCCCGGGACCGACGGCTACTACCTCGACGAGTACGGCCACGTCCAGAGCGTCGACCAGATTCTCGCTCTCGACGAAGGACACGAGCGCGGGCGCGTCGAACCGGGCGATGTCGTGCTCTTTCTGGCGGCCGGGACTGGCTACACCTGGGCCGCGACCGTGCTCGAATGGCTCGGGTGAGCGGGTAGCTTTTACCCTCCCGCCGGTAATTCGGGACAATGACACGACCCCGGATTGCGTTGTTGAACGCATCCTATAACGCGTACAACACGCGGCGGAACTTCAGGCGAGAACTCGATGCAGACCTCGTCGAGTACAACGTGACAGATGGCGACATCCCGGAGACGTTCGACGTAGACGGGTTTGTCGTCACCGGCTCTCGTGCCTCTGTCTACTGGGACGAAGCGTGGATTAGCGACCTCGAACCGTGGGTCGCGGAGGCGGTCGACCGCGGGATACCGGCGCTCGGCGTCTGTTTCGGCCACCAGTTTCTCGCACACGTCCTGGGCGGCGAGGTCGAGGGGATGGACGGGTACGAACTCGGCTACAGAACCGTTTCCCGGACCGGCGATTCCACGCTCCTCACCGACCTGCCCGAGGAGTTCACGGTCTTCGAGACACACTCAGATAGAGTGGTTTCGCTGCCGGAGGGGGCACGCCAAACCGCCACAAACGAGTACGGAATCCAGGGCTTCGAGACAGACTCGGTGTATACGGTCCAGTTCCACCCGGAATACGACCGGCAGACGGCGCGCGAAGTGACCGAAGGCAAAGACAGCGTTCCGGCCGCGAAAGTCGAGCGCGTTCTCGACGGCATCGACGAGGAGACACACCAGAACGCCTGTGCGGTCAAACAACTGTTCGAACGGTTCACCGAGGTTGCGAGAGCCAGCGCAGTCCGGGCTGACTGACACCGCCGAAAGGGACAACCGTTAAACGCCAGCCAGCCTTCACTGCAGGCAATGCATGGGCGGAGGCTAGCGACGACAGACCGGCTCATCGTCCTGGCCAGCCCCGACTGTGGCGAGGGGCTGGACCGAATCCGTGAGTGGGCCGACAAGCACGCAATCGATGTGTCTGTGGTCGACATCGGGAACGACATCACCGAGGTCTACGACCCCGACGCCCCGACACTCGGTATCACGCTCGGGGGCGACGGGACCTTTCTCGAAGGCATCAAGCAGTTCACGACCCACGGCATCCCACAGCTTGGAGTCAACGCGGGCACGCTCTCCTTTCTCGCCAGGGTCGAGACCGACGATATCGAGGCGGCGCTGGAGGAAGTGATTCGAGGCCGGGCAACTGTCGACAGCCGCCAACAGCTCCACGTCGATTCCAGTGGTCTGGACACCACCGGTATCAACGAGGTGACCGTCGAGCGGGTACCGCCAGAGAACCCGTTCGACCGCAAGGTCACGCGCCTGGAAGTGTTCGCCGACGACGAGTACGTCGGCCAGTACGAGGGAAACGGTGTCGCGGTTTCGACGCCGACCGGGTCGACCGGTCTCTCGCTGTCGGCCGGTGGCCCAGTCCACATGCCCGGAGACAATCACTCCCTCCAGATTGTCCCGTTGCACACCCATCGCCTCGGCTCTCGGCCCCTGGTGATGGCAGCCTCGACAGAAATCGAAGTTGTCACGCGCGGCCAGGCGAGCCTGCTCGTCGACGGCGGGCGGGCACAGAAGGTATTGAGCGAAGAGAGCGTCGTCCGCATCACCGGTGCCGAGGAAAAGGCCCACGTCGTCCGGACGAGCTACGACGACCAGTTTATGACCGCGATAACCGAGAAACTCGGGTGGGGACTACGAGACACCAGCGACGGCCCCCGGGACCTCCTCGCCGATGATATTCCACCCAGAGAGCCGACGTTCCTCGAACACGCCCGCGATATCGCAATCGAGGCCGCAGAGAGCGTCGGCGAACCGCTGCGAGAGCTTCATGGTCGGGTCGAGGACATCACGTACAAGAGCGATAAATCCGATATCGTCACCGAAGCAGACCACCGGGCCAACCGCATCATCACCACGGTCATCGAAAACGAGTTTCCCGACCACAGCATCTTCTCGGAGGAAAGCGAATTCGTCGACGGCTCTGGCCCGTACACCTGGGTCATCGACCCCGTCGACGGGACCGGCAACTTCGCTCACGGAAATCCCCAGTACTCGGTCTCGATTGCCCTGTTGGAGAACGACACCCCCGTGCTGGGTGTCGTCTACGTCCCAGAGACAGACGAGACCTTCCACGCCATCGAGAGCGGAGACGCCTACAAGGGAGAGACGAAAATCGTGACCACAGACCGAGACTCGCTCGACGAGAGCATGCTGCTGTCGGGATACGACCCCGACGGCGGCTTTCTCACGCATTTCTACGACCAGACACAGGGCGTACGCTCACTCGGGTCGGCCGCGCTGAATCTCTGTTACCTGGCAAATGGCAGCGCGGACGCCGTCTGGGAGTACGACACCTATCCGTGGGACGTAGCAGCCGGCCTCGTCATCGCTCGGGCAGCCGGAGCGACAGTAACAGACCGCTACAACGAGCCCTATACCGTCGAATTCGGTGTCGACGAGCGGCGGTCGCTGCTTGGCTCGAACGGCCTGTTACACCCGGTGTTGTACGACCACCTCGAATCCAGCGACCTGGTTTAGGCCTGGAGCGGCGCGGACGGCGGGAACGGGCCTTCCGATGGATTTAACCACCTGACTCCCCCACCTTCTCGTAATGGCTTTTGAGGAGTTACTGGAAGACCCAGTCATACAGAAGTACCTCCACGAACTCGTCGGTCCGAAGGGGATGCCCGTCGCGGCAGCGCCGCCGGACGGCGAAGTGACAGACGAGGAACTGGCCGAAGAGCTGGGACTCGAGTTGAACGACGTTCGGCGGGCGCTGTTTATTCTCTACGAGAACGACCTGGCGAGCTACCGGCGGCTCCGGGACGAGGATTCTGGCTGGCTTACCTATCTCTGGACATTCGAGTACGAGAAGATTCCCGAGCAACTCGAAACCGAGATGCAGCGACTGCTTGCCGCACTCGAAGACCGCTACGAGTACGAGGGAGACAACGAATTTTATCTCTGTGAGCGCTGTGGCATCCGCTTCGAGTTCGACGAGGCCATGGAGTTTGGCTTCGAATGCCCCGAATGTGGCTCGCCGGTCGACGCCATGGAGAACACGCGGCTCGTCGATGCCATGGAGACGCGCATCGAGGAGCTTCGCGAGGAACTAAACGTCGAAACCGCGGAAGTCGAGGTCTGATGGCTGACACACTGGAGGCACACCGACGATGGTAGTACTGGCGACCAAATGTTACGTCGACGGAGAGGCACGCGAGCGGACGCTCGACTCGCTGTCGTCGATGATAGCCGACGATATCGGCGACCTCGATGTCGAAAGCGATGTCGGGCTGCGAGACGACGGGTTCCCGTCGGTCACAGTCGAGGGACCAGACGCGACTGCAGCGCGAAATCTCCTGCGCTCTCGTTGGGGAGAAATTACGCCACACTTCGAGGACGGCAAGACCTACGTCGGCACTCTCGAAGGCTGGGACGACGACGGCTTCGTTCTCGATGCGGGTCGGGAAATCCGGATTCCCCGTGACGAGTTAGGGCTCGGACAGGGAACGCCAGAGCAGATTCGGACGCGGTTCGGGCTCGTCCAGCACGCGCCGTTGCACTTTGTCTACGGTGACCCGCCGAGTCTGGCGCCCGAAACACAGGACACCCTCTACGAGTGGACGCGTGGTGACGGTCGGCTCAACGTCAACAGCGCCACCCGCGCAGAGGTGCGCGCGACCGTCAACCGGGCCGGCCACGCGGAGGATATCGTCACGGTGGAGCGACTGGGCCTGCTCGAACAGAGCATCGTCTGCAAGCCGAACACGGACCCCCCCGGACTGCTCGCCAGCGTCGGCGACTACCTCCGGGCGGAACTGCTCTGTGTCGTTCCATGAACAGGCGTGTCCTCGCTATCGTCGCACTCGCGGCGCTCGTCTTCCTTTCCGGGTGTTCGATACTCGGCGGTGGCGGCGAGATAGACGAGGACGACCTGCTCGGCGACCAGGAATACGACTGGAACACGACGGCAAACGCTACCTACGACCTGTCGGTGTCTTCTGATTCGTTCGCCGCAGTCGTCGCCGCTCAGAACCGCTCCTCGATAGCGGTGTCACAGTCGACCGCGTTCCGCGGCGACCAGTCTGTGTCCGTCGCCGACCTCAAGTTCCAGTTCGTCAACGGCACCGTGGTAAACGCGACACACCCCGGACTGACAGCAGAGAAAGGCTCTGACGAGACAGAGATCCAGCTTCCGGCGAGAAACGGGACCGTCGCCTGGGTAGAGTCCAGAAGCGGAAAACAGTGGAGCGTGCCCGTCGTGGCCGAGGGGTCACACGAGGTTCGGCTCTCGAACTCCAGTCGGGTCGGCATCCCGCTTCTCTCACGGACGAGTCCAGACCCCGACGAGTCGAGCGTCGAGAACGACCAGATGACGCTGTACTACGACGACATCGACGGCGGGAGCATCGCAGTTCGGTACTACCTCGTCCGTGACCTCTATCTGTTCGGCGGGATTGGTGCCGTTGCGCTCCTCGTCGGCGGTGGCGGCGCTATCTACTATCTCCGTGGCGTCCGGGCTGCACAGACAAAGCGCGAGGAGGTCGGTCTCGACGTAGAGACCGACGACGACCCTGGCGACGACGGGCCGCCGCCGGGGATGCGGTAGCTACTCGACTGCGAGCACTTCGATTTCGAACGTGAGCGTCTCGCCGGCGAGTTCGTGATTAAAATCGACGGTGACACTGCCGGCGTCGAAGTCGACGACTTCACCGGGAAGCCCGTCTTCGGTTTCGACTTCGAAGCCTTCAGCGAGTTCGCGGTCGCCTATCATCTCGTCGAAGTCCGCTCTGTCGTACTCCGCAACGCGGTCCTCTGTGTGTGGGCCGTAGGCCTTCTCCGGGGGAATCGTAATCGTCTTCTCCTCGCCGACCTCCATTCCGACCAGTTCCTCCGCGAGTCCCTCGATGACGCGGTCGCTCCCAAGCTTTACCTCAAGCGGCTTGAAGCTTCGTTCGGGGTACTCCTCGTCGACGCCGGCCTCACGGGCCAGTTCCTCGTCAGAAGTATCGAAGACGGTGCCGTCCTCGAGTCGACCGACGTACGATATCGTGACCGAATCGCCTTCACTGATTGGCATACCACACAGTCGGAGACGGGGCTCCCTTAGGCTGTCGGTCGCTGGAGTGAAGTTGCTCGCTCCGGTACGAACGCGTAGATGACGGCCTCGGAGATACGGGAACTCGACCCACAGACGGTCGAACGCATCGCTGCGGGTGAAGTCGTCGAGCGACCGGCGTCGGCGGTTAAAGAACTCATCGAGAACAGCATCGACGCTGACGCCTCTAGGGTGACCGTCGCCGTCGAAAACGGGGGTATCGACGGCATCAGGGTCCGCGACGACGGCGTCGGCATGGCCCGAGGCGAACTCGAACGCGCGGTCGACGAACACACGACGAGCAAGATAGCAGATATCGACGACCTCGAATCCGGCGTCGCCACGCTCGGGTTCAGAGGGGAAGCACTCCACGCAATCGGGGCCGTCTCGCGGCTAACCATTACCACGAGACCGAGGGCCGGGGGCGAGGCGACCGAGCTCACCGTCGCTGGCGGTAACGTGACAGACGTGCGGCCCGCGGGCCACCCGTCGGGAACGACAGTCGAAGTTGACGACCTGTTCTACAACGTGCCCGCCCGCCAGAAGTATCTCAAACAGCCCTCGACCGAGTTCGACCACGTCAACACGGTCACGACGAGCTACGCCCTGGCGAACCCCGACGTAGCCGTCACGCTGGAACACGACGACAGGGAGACGTTCGCCACGACCGGGAGTGGCGACTTACAGGAGACGGTCATGGCGGTCTACGGCCGCGAGGTGGCCCAGGCGATGCGGACCGTCTCGGGGGAGGATATCCCGGACGGGCCGCTGGATTCGGTGCGTGGACTCGTGAGTCACCCGGAGACGAACCGGGCATCGCGGGAGTACCTCTCGACGTTCGTCAACGGCCGGTACGTGACCGCGAGCGTCGCTCGCGAGGCGGTCGTCGACGCCTACGACACCCAACTCGCGCCGGACCGCTATCCCTTTGCCGTCCTCTTTCTGGAAGTCGACCCCGCAACTGTCGACGTGAACGTCCATCCCCGCAAGATGGAGGTCCGATTTGCTGACGAGGCCGCGGTCAAAAAGCAGGTCGAGCATGCAGTCGAGCAGGCCCTGCTGGAGGAGGGGCTCGTCCGCACCTCGGCCCCGCGCGGTCGGTCCGCGCCCGACCAGACCGAGATTCAGCCGGACACGACCGAACCGGAGACCGACGAGCCCGAAACACAGCAGAACATCACGAGCCGTCGAGACGACGGCCCCGACGAGCCAGACCGACAGCAGAGAACCACGAGCCGCCGAGGCGACAACTCAGAGACGGGAGCGTCGACGAGCATCGAGGCCGGGCCGTCGGCGGCGGGCGACAGTACCGATACCAGGTCCCAGGGGTCCTCGGACACTGAGGAAATTGCCTCGAACGACACATCTGAGCGAGACGACGACCGACGCAAGTTCCAGGACACCGGGACACAGTCGCGTCTCACGGCATCGACAGAGACAGAACAATTCGAAAGTCTGCCCTCGATGCGCGTCCTCGGCCAGTACCAGGAGACGTACATCGTCGCCGAGACGACAGACGGTCTCGTTCTCGTCGACCAGCACGCGGCGGACGAACGCATCAACTACGAACGGCTCAGAGAGGACTTCAGCGGCGAAACGACGACACAGGCGCTGGCCGAACCCGTCGAGCTCGAACTGACGGCCCGAGAGGCCGAGCTGTTCGACTCTCACACGGATGCGTTGGCACGGCTGGGATTCCGGGCGCGTCTCGTCGGCGACAGGACCGTCGAAGTACAGACCGTGCCGACGATGGTCGCCGGGAGCGCCGGCCCGGCACTGATTCGTGACGTGCTCTCAGAGTTCGTCCAGGGTCGGAAACGCGCGGCCGACACCGTCGAGGCTGCGGTCGACGACCTGCTCGCCGACCTGGCGTGTTACCCCTCGATTACCGGGAACACGTCGCTGACCGAAGGCTCTGTCGTGGACCTGCTCGCGCGGCTCGATTCCTGTGAGAACCCCTACGCCTGCCCCCACGGGCGGCCCGTCGTCGTCGAGTTCGACACCGAGGAAATCGAAAACCGGTTCGAGCGGGACTACCCGGGCCACCAGTGAACTCACCACGAGATGCGGAAAACCTCGGCGTCGATACTGCGCGAGTCGTGGTCGTGAAAGTCGAAGGTTCTGGGTAACTCGAAGGTTGCCTCGAAGGCGTGTGTCACCTCGCCCCCGTGGTCGGTCGCGTACGACTCGACGAAGGCCGCACTGCCTGCGTTGTGAATCGAGTACGAAACCACAGCGAGAGAAGCAGCCGTTTCCAGAAACGCCCTGTCGGCGTGTTCGTTGCCGGACTGTGCGCCAAAAGGCGGATTCATCAGCACCGTCACGTCACGAGTGGGGGCAAACGGTACGCGGGGAATCTCTCCTCGAACCCAGGAGACAGCCGTCTCCGGGCCGACCGCTCGCTCGTTGTCCCGGGCGACCGCGAGTGCATCGGGGTCAATATCGATGCCGACCACCTCAGCGGCACCGGCAACCGCACTCGCGAGCGCGAGCATCCCGGTCCCACAGCCCAGGTCGACGACCAGTCTGGTGCCGATATCGTCGTGTAAGCCGGCAGTGTGGACGAGCGTGGCAGCAATTGCTGCTGGCGTAGCGTACTGTTCGAGGGCGGCGGCTGGATTCTCGAAACCGGCCACCTGCGAGAGCTGTCTTGCAAGCTCGCGTTTGCCCGTCATACCACAGGCCTACCAGGTGCCGTGGAAGGTGTCGAACTCGAGTTCGTCAAGCGGCTTCTCGCCGATAGCGATTTTGTACTCGCCGGGCGTGAGCATCGGCGCGTGGAACTGCGGGCCGTCGTCCGTGGTGATTCGCGGACAGCCCGTGTTGACGTAGGCGTCCATCCCGAAGTTCAACAACCGGTCCGGGGTTACCTCGTCCATCGTGATGAGGTAGGCGTTCTCGTTGTTGTCGACGATTTCCTGGGCTGTCTCCCAGCGCCCCTGTCCAATCTTGGTACAGAAGATGACGCCCCATGATTCGGCGTCCATCGCCTTATGGACCGCAGCGTACCGCTCTTTCAGGAACTGTTCTGCGTCTGCGATGGTGACTGCGTTGTTGACTGGGTCAGCGATGACGACGTTTTTCTCCTGGTGTTCCATCGCCAGTCCGAGCGGATGGAATTTCCCGCCACCGACATACAGCACCTGCTCTGCGTCGATGTCGGCGGACTCGTAGTTACAGCCCAACACCTGTCCTTCGTTTGTCAGGCGCTCGTCGCCGCGCCGCGTGTGAACGTTGTATCCCTCGTCTTCGAGGAACTCGCGCATCTCCTCGAACTTGTTCATGTGCTGTGCCGTCGTCACGAGTCCAACGTCGGGGTCGTCCTCGGGAGCGGCGAGCTGGTCGTCGATTGCCTCCTTGATAATCGGGAAGACATCGACATTCGAGAACAGCGGGACGTAGAGAATCTTGTCCGAATCTTTCATCGGAGAGTGGCCGAAGTGAACGAATACGTCGGTCCGTTTCATCAGATAGGTATCGAGGTCGCAGGCACCGTAACACGGCTGGCCCGAAATCATCACGGAAACACCGTCTGGCAGCGATTCCCGGAGGTCGTCGGCGACGCCGGGGCCCCGGCGTTTGAGTCCCTCGGGGAACTGCAATCCGACGGTCTCTGCGTCACGTTCTTGGACTGCCTCGACGATGCGGTCGAGCTCGTAATCCCATTCCCTGTCGTGTTTGAGCGACATGCCGGTGTTGCGGAGGTCGCCGTCCGGTCGGTCGTCAGATGGCTGACTCATTGCAACCTACTACCCAGTGTGGGCGTATAACAGCGGCGTTTCGGCGTGAGGGGTGACCGCCAGGGAGCTCACTGCTCTCGCTCGGTTCGGTACTCGGCAAACAGGAGCTCCGTTCGATTGTGTCGTGCGACGAGCGTGTTATCGGTTCGCGTAAACGTTACACCCCCAAGTTCGACACTTTCGTTGTGAGCGGGGACTCTAACCTGCTTTCGGGTTCCGTTCGCGTCGAGAACTGCGATATCGTAGAACCTCTTCGAGGGAACGATGCCAAATCGCTGTCCGTTGATTGTCGGCTGTCCCTCGCCCAGCGGTGCAGAAAAGAGAAGTCGCTGGTCGTCCATCTCGCCCCAGTGCTGTCCGTAGACTTTGTAGGTGGTATTCCCACCAGCAAGTTGCCACTGTGTGTGATTCACGAGGACGACCTCGCGCCAGGTCGTGTCGCCGACGACGACGACCGAAAAGCCGTTCAGGGCCAACTCGTCACGGGGTGTTTCGAGTGACCAGACGTTGCGCTCGTCGCTCGTGACGATGACGCCGCTGGTCTCGACAGAGAGCGCGTCTCCGACGACGGGCAGGTCGAGAGCTGTGTACTGGTCTTCGACGTTCTCGGCGTAGGTGACGGTGTAACCGTCGATTTCGATACCGTCGCTAGCCTCCTCACCGGGTGAAACGTCGGCGAGATTGTACGGCACGCCCGCGAGTGCGACGAGGACCGCGATACCAACGAGGATGACAACACCAACTGTCCTGGCCTGAATCTCGATTCTGTCTTGTAGTAGCGGGCGACCGTCAGAGAGACTCGCGACGGCAATGACCGATGCCAACACTGCGACCGACGCCGCACCGAGTCCTCTGAACAGGACGAACTCCGTATCGCTGAGAAACCAGAAAATCGTCCACATCGACCGCGTCACAGCGAAGACGAGCGCCGCAAACCAGACGTGCCCGACGTTCGGTGACCTGCTTCTCCTCCGTACGACCCACACCGCGAGCAATACCCCGAGGACCAGGCCGAAAAGGTGCCCCTGTAGTGCCGTATCGGCCCAGTATGGAAACGTAAACTCGGGCCTGGCTTCGGCAAATCCGACCGGGCTCTGAAAGCCGCTGTAGACCAAATCTAAGCCGTCTAGCCCAAGGATACCGCCTACTGTCACCAGTGGCCGGGTGACGATTGCGAACCCCGCAAGTGCGAAGACGACTCCAGAAAAGCCAATTATCGCGCCGGGAACGAAGAGAGAGCCCGCGATACCGACCAGAGAGAGTCCGACGATGAACATCGCGATACGAGCGAAGGGATTGGTTCGCAAAGACGAGAACGAGTGCTGGCCGGTCACCGTCGGGTAGTGGCTCCAGGCATACTCGGCGATACTCCCGAAAACGAGCGTCGCGAGTACGTTTCCGGTAAGGTGCGAGCTACTCGCATGTGAAAGCCACGCGAACACGATGCTTTCGGGATACCACAGCGACCAAGAACGAAAGCCGATAACGTTCGGTCCCCCGGGGTTACCGGCCCCCTGGACGACGTGATAGACGACGTAGACGCAGGCGACAGCGAGAACAGTTCCCCACGGGACACCGACCACGAATCGCTTTCGCAGCCGCACGAACGGCGACTGGCGCTCACCGACGCGATAAATCACGAGATACGAGAGGACGAGTGCCCCCACGAGCAGTGCCAAGCTAGCCTGTTCTATCAGTGTAACAGCCTCGGACGAGAGCAGGGCGGGATACGCTGACACGAGTAGAGTCAAGGCGGGAATGGTAATAAATATCACCGCACCAGTGGCCCGATAGTGTCTAGACAAACCGTCGCTGCCGTGCGACGAGTTCACTAGCTACCCGCTGTTTCATTAGATATCCATGATTCTACACAGGTTCAATAAGGATCAGTTAGTGATATCACTAGATCGTAACACAGAAGTTTTATTCACGATTCATCCTGAAATAAACCTGTAGACAGCTTCATTACAGGCAGATTTCTGAATAACAAAACCGTATTACCAACGACTGATATACTCGGACACCGAGTATCAGTCGATCACATCGGGTTAGAGGAAGTGTCTGCTTTGGGAGGATGTGCAACAACCCGAAGCAGACAGCGAAATAGAGGAAGAGCACCTGCTTAATTTTGTCGTCAACAGCCTCGACGAAGAGCTTGCGATAGACCTCGGTGATGACGTCAAGGTCACGACAGAGACGTTGTACGAGGTCCTCGCCGGCGCCAGCGCCGGCGGGACCTCAATCAACCACGTCTGCGAAACGACCGGCGACTCGCCACACGCCAATACCGTCCGGGGACATCTCACCGAGCAGTTTG
>NZ_FNFC01000041.1 GCF_900100385.1 Halovenus aranensis | reverse complement strand
CCGCGTGATCGTCGCCATCACCAATTATGAACGTGGACACAATCCCGGACGGACGAATCTCAAGATCCTGTGATTGATTCTATGACACGCTCTTTTTAGCTAACTGGACCGCTTTCTTCGTGAAGCGGGAGATCTTCGACATAGGCATCGACGATTTCCCGCTTCAACTCCCTAGTTCTAACGGTCGAAGCCGACGCTGTCTAGTGATTCACCAGAGCCCTCTTAGCTAAAGACGGATGTGCTGTATCAGTTGTTGACAAACTGGAACCTCCATTCTTTTTGTGGATGCACTTCATGGACATCCACGCCCCCATTTCGACTAACTGCGTAGATGAGTCTCCACTATATCAAATTCCAACCAGACGGATCGCGAAAGCGGATGTCAAGCGAATGTTAAATATCGAATCTCCCCTCTATCGGTTAATCTACGACAGTGCAGTCAGATACGTTGACAAGCAAATATCTGAATTCATTAAACATCTTCATAATACTGATGTTTTGGCCGATTCAAACCTTATTATCACCTCCGATCATGGGTAGGCTCTTTACAATCGAAGAAGACATGGCCATCCCTATCATTACATGTATGATGAATTGCTTCATGTGCCACTTTTCGTAAAATCGGCTGATAGGGGGCAATTTAGAACTGATTCTCTATTTTCTCTAGCCTGGATGAACGAACTGATATCGGATCTCTACAGTATCGATCGGAAGGAAATGGGGAGACCTTCCAGCCGTGACACTCATCTGAACTGTAGCGATAATGGCGACATAGCGTGTATCTCGGATAGTATCGATGAAGATAGATACACGACCGTCGTTCGGAATCAGGACTACAAATGTATTCATCTCGAAAACACACGGCCTCTCGATACGATGGACGATGGCTGGGAAGAGGGTTTGCGAAACGTCACGTACGAAATCAGTTCCGACGCTGGCGAGCACCTTCCACGGCCTCTCGCCGATGGACCGTGCGAGCTGAGGGATCTGATTGACGAACTCGTGATTGATCCGGAGAATCACCCTTCGATAAGTGGTAGACTGAGTGAGGAAGTGAAATCGCAATTGAAGGAACTGGGATATAGAGATTAGCTAACCCCCAAATACCTTAGAGTATCTGTGTTCCTCACTCCGTAGCAGAAAGTTCCTCGTAAAGACGCACGTACTGTGTACTCGTCTCACTGATATCAAATTTCTCCCTTGCTTTATCGTAAGATTGTTTCCCCATTTTCCGCCGTGTTTCGGGATCAGCGATCTTCGACAGGGCGTTAACAAGTGCACCTTCATCATTGTTTGGAACTAGATATCCGGTTCCACCGTCGTCTACTACTTCTTTAATGCCTGCGACGTCGGTACCGATGATCGGTAGCCCGGCCGACATTGCCTCGGTGGCTGTCAAGGGTAATCCTTCGTAGTTCGATGTCAATACAAATATGTCTGCAGAATTATAGTATTTCTCAACGTTTTTCGACTTCCCAGTAATTTCTACTTCGTCTTCTAATCCCTTCTCATTAACCAATGATTTTAGGTCTTCTTCTAATTCTCCCCAGCCAACGATATAGGCCTTAAAAGATGTTGTCGTTCGCTTGAGTTCTGCCAGACTGTTTATCAGGTATGACTGGTTCTTCTGCTTGTGATAACGACCGATATTTAGCAGAGTGAAGTCGTTAGTTTGGAAGGAAGTTGCTTCAGAGACTTTTCGGCGAAAAGATTCCACATCAATGCCATTATAGATCACCGACCAATGGTCATCCGACCGGTTTGCGAACGAATCAAGTACGGCTCGGGAGACAGCCACAGATTGATCCTCCAATCCTCTTGTAAACCTCTCAAGATACCCCCAAAAAAGAGGATAGGACTGTGAAACGTTTTGTTGTGTAGAAATAATGTTGTCAACTCGAGCGAGTCTTCCAATTAGTCTGCCGAGCACGATCGCGTGGATCAAATGGAGATGGACAATATCAGGATCGGCGCTCCTCAGCAACTTGTACATTCTGAATAACGCAAATGGTAGATCTCTTGGTTGATCATATCCCAAATCCACAACTTCTACTCCTGCATCGGAGAATTCCCGCCGTAGAGCACGATTCATCCCAAGGAAGCAGACTGCGTGATCGAGGTCATCTGTTTGATTGATTAGTCGGAGAAGGTGTTCCTCACCACCACCGAGTGCAAGACTAGTAATTACATGAATGACCTTCATCAATAGGGTCACTTGGTCACATATACAAAATGGTTGCTATTGAATAGACATGAGGTCGTGGACATCGATAGGTAATCCTGACTATAGTAAGAGTGTCAACCTTAGCATGAAGGAGATGGGTGAGCAAGGATGAGTTGGTGGATCAGCCATGCTCGACCGCTGGTTGGGAAGGCCTGACAGCAAAAGGCTCTGGTGAATCACTAGACAGCACTGGAACGAACCGTCAGAACTAGGGAGTTGAAGCGGGAAACCGCGATTATCCTATGTCGAAGATTTCCCGCTTCACGCAGAGAGTGGTGACGTTAGCAAAAAATGCTGTTGGTGGCCGAGGCGTTTGCTCAGGCGATAGGTGAGGCGGGTGTCGAACAGTATTGAGGTGATTCAGCTATGAAACGACTAACCGATCTCAGACACGACGTCAAGAACGTACAAGATAACGTCCTCGGCGATCTCGACGTCGACGAGCGGGTGCGAATGTTCCTGAAAGCGGCCGCCGAGGGCAAAGAGGATCGCATAGAAATGCTCCGGGATTCGGCGCCGAGATACGAATACGAAACCCGCGACCTGGAGTTTACCTACGGGGCGATCGAGGGGTATTCACTCTCGAGTGCGGCGAACGCCGAGCTCGAGCGGCTCTATACAGCGATGATGATGTACGAAACCGCCCGGAATATGCACGCCCTCGCCGTCCTTCTGAACGAGGCGCTCGAGCAACTATCAACGGGCCATTTCACCGTCGACGAGTACGGGAACGCCGACACGCCGCCATCATGGCCTCACGACTACGGACCCCAGTACGACGCCAACGAGTCGCGCCTCGCCGGGAAGTACCGCGAGCTGTGGGGTTACTCAGCTACCGAACCGAGCTGATGGAACACTACGCCCCGCCCCGCATGGCAAAGGCGGAAAAGAACCTCATGGACACCGTCGCCGAGTTCTACCGAGCGTTTCACACGTATCGTCGCCTCGCCGAGGAGCACCTCTACATGACGCTCGACGAGTTTCTCGGGGAGTCACAAACCCAGCGGCTCCCGTTCGACGATCGGACGGGACCGAGGCGGCTCACCGAGGAGAAGTGTCGGGACGTCCTCGAGCGTATGCAACAGTATATCGACCGCTACGAGGAGAGTCAACAGAAAGTCGGTAAGGTGCTCGCCGAGGGGGCGCCCGACGCGGTCGACGGCCTCGGCGACGACGAGATAACCGCGACGGGCGAGCTCATGCAGAAGTACGACCTCGACGACATGGTAGAGGCGGACGTCGCCGAGGGCCTTGAGGACTCACGGTTTCTAACGCCGCCTATTTCGGGACGAGGATGTATTGTTTTTTTGCCCTTCCCCGACTACTGTCCATGTATGAGCCTTGTCCAGAGAGCGGTTCAGAAACTACAAAGAGATGGGCTAAAATCAACATCTTCTGTTGCATTGAAATTCCTTACGCTCATGGGTAGAGGATTGTTGGTAGCATCATAGCGCAGTTTCAAGGATGGTTTTGAGCGCTTCATCGCCGGGTTTGCGACGGACGCGTTTTC
>NZ_FNFC01000003.1 GCF_900100385.1 Halovenus aranensis | reverse complement strand
AAGACGCAGTACGAACTGGATGAGTTCACTACGAGCAAATCCCATGTTGTCGAGATTCTGCTGTACGCAGCGTTGCTGTCGCTGTTAGTGAGCCGTGATTTGTTGGATCTGCTCACCGTTGTCGCAGATGACGAGATCGTGTTTCCACCAGAACGCTGGGCGGCGACCTTCCGGTCGCACGCCCAACTCCTCCTCCACGAGTTGGGTGAGTACCTCGGTTACTCGCCGCCACCGCTGTTAGAACGACTGATCGAAGATGCGCAGAAGATTCACCAGCAACGACCGATCTTACAAGAGAGACTCGTTACCGCTACACAACCTAGAGGTGAGGCTTAGCTAAAGACCAATGCACAAAACTCTTATTCAGTCACCCGAAAAATCAGGTGAGAGAATGGTTGCACGTCCGCGTGAGTGGCTCGAGTCGCTCTACGAACGCGTCCTCGAACACGAGATTTCAAGCACGCCCACTCACGTCGCCGTCATTCAGGACGGGAACCGTCGGTACGCAAGCCAGCAAGGTGAAAACCCAACACAGGGACACCGGGAAGGAGCGGACACGACAGAAGCGCTTCTGGAGTGGTGTGACGAGTTCGGGGTCGAAGAGGTGACACTGTATACGTTCTCGACGGAGAACTTCGATAGGCCAGAACAGCAGCGCGAAGAGTTGTTCGACCTCATTGCCTCGAAGCTCCGGGAGTTCGCCGACGCCGACCGCGTCCACGAACAGGGTGTCCACATCCGCGCTATCGGTGAGACACAGCGCCTCCCTGAGCGGGTTCGAGAGGCTATCGACTACGCCGAAGACCAAACTGAACACTACGATTGTCTCCATCTCAACATCGCACTCGCGTACGGTGGGCGCGCGGAGTTGCTCACTGCGACGCGCAATATCGCCCGACAGGTCGACGATAACGACCTCGAACCGGCCGATATCGGGGTCGAGACTGTCGAAAGCGCACTGTACGAGGGCCCGACTCGTGACGTCGACCTCATCCTTCGGAGCGGTGGCGACGAGCGAACCTCGAATTTCCTGCCCTGGCAGGCAAACGGCAACGAGGCTGCTGTCTACTTTTCGACGCCGTACTGGCCGGAGTTCAGCAAAATCGACTTCCTTCGGGCGATTCGAACCTACGAACACCGCGAGCGAATGTGGCGACAGTCGCGTGCGCGTCGCGCACAGGAGTTACTCCATGTGCTCGGACCAGACACCTGTCCGGACGCCAGACAGACGTTCCGGCGATTCCGGAATGCGCTTCCGGTTGCGGAACAAGAGCCACCGGGTCAGCCCACTGAGAGTGAACCTGCCGACTGACGCTCACTCGCCGAACCGTCGCTGTCTGTCCTGATAATCTCTGAGTGCGCGAAGATAGTCCCGCTTTCTGAAATTCCGCCAGTTCACGTCAGTGAAATACAGCTCCGAGTACACCGACTGCCATATCATAAAATCAGAGAGGCGCTCTGCGCCGGTCTTGATGACCAAGTCGGGCGCTGTCGGGAAGATGAGTCGCTCCTCGATGTCTTCTTCGGTCACGTCCTCGGGGTCGAGATGGCCGGCGTCGACGTCGGCCGCAATGCCCTGGACTGCGGTGGCAAACTCGTGTTTCCCGCCAAGACCGATACTCACCTGGACGGGTGTTTCGACCTGTCTGCCGTCATCCGGGGTCCGAACGGCGACTTCCCGAGGCGTTTCGACCCGCTGAAACTCGCTTTCGAGGGTCGGAATTGCCTCCTCGTCGAGAACACTGACGTAGACGACGACCTGTTTGGCTCCGTACTCGAACGCCCACGCCAGAAACTGTGACATCGTTTCATACGCGCCATCTTCCAGCAAGTCACGCTCTGTGATGACGAGCGCGACGGTCTCTGGGAGGCTCTGACCGGCGAACCGGACACGGCTAGCGAGGTACCTGTCGTACAGTCCCACGGCTGAGGCTGTGAGGGGCGAGGGCAAAATACCTCCGCTCTCAACACAGATGCTGTTCTTGCGGTGTCGAAATAAATAGTGTCTTATAGTACTCCGTGATACGCACAGTAATCTTTCAACCCTGTGGCCATAGTGTCGCCGGCAATCTCTGTAGCCGGCGATAGAGCACAGCCTACGGGGTCGTACAACTGGCCGAACGAACGTTCTATATCCTGTCTGGTGGCGGCATGACGACGGCATAACGGCATCTAGTAACAAACTCCCACAGATGGCAGATTGTATATAGTGCTATATATTGATACCCCCTACCAATACCACTCGGTAGACAACAACATAAAAACGACTGACAGAGGTAATATATTAGAAAGATATATTGGTGGCGGACAAGAGGTATTATCCAGAATGGCAGATAAGCGTGCCAACCGGAAAGAAACGCGTCGCAAATTCATCGCAACAACAGGACTTGCGGGCACCGGTCTCCTCGCCGGCTGTATCGGTGGGGATGACGGCGACGACGGCAGTGACGGCGACGACGGCAGTGATAGCAGTGACGGGGCAGACGGCGAAGACGGCGGTGACAGCAGCGACGGGGGAGACACCACCGAAGACACGACGTCGACGATAGGGTTCGCGCTCAATCCGGCAGAGGCAGACGTGAAAATCGAGGCGCAGTACCAGCCGATTTTCGACTACCTCGAGAGCGAGCTTCCGGTCGAGGTCGAACCAGTTCGCGCAGCAAGTTACACGGCGACGACACAGGAGCTGCGACGTGGCGGCGTCGAGCTCGCGGATACGTCTCCGTTCGTCCCGGCAGCGACCGACGGTATCGCCGATGTCGTCGGTATCCGAGAGGCCTACGGCTCGGACAAGTACTTCTCGCTTATCACGACGACGACAGACAGCGGCATGGAACAGCTTTCTGACCTCGAAGGTGAGACGATTGCCTTCGGTGCACAGACGTCGACCTCGGGAACGCTGGTTCCGATGCTGATGCTTCAGAAGGCAGGGCTCGACGTTGGTTCGGCTCCGCAGGGCGACCCGCCGGCGTTCACGGCTCGCTACTCCGACCACACGACGGCACGGAAACAGATGGTCAACGACCCGTCGATTGCTGCCGCAGCGACCGGCGCGTTCTCGACAGCACCCCACGTACCCCAAAAGCAGTTCGACGAGATGTCCGACAAGTTCTCCGAACTCTCTGCCGAGTACGACGGGGCTGGCGAAGCGGACCCACAGCTCAACCTCCTGTCGGTCTCTGCACCGCTCCCGCGTGCGCCTATCATGGCCCGTGCTGACTGGGAGGGAGACATCCGCTCTGAGGTCGAGTCCACGCTCATCAACGCAGAACCGGGCGGAGACGCGTTCACCCACGGTGATGACTACGACGGCGAGGAACTCTGGTTCACCAACATCAAAGAGGGCTCCGAATCAGACTACGAGCCAATTGAGGAGGTTCTCAGCCAGCTCGACGTCGAAGTCGGCGACATCTAAGTAACTCCGCACCCACCAGAACTATCTATGGTCCGAATAGAAGTTGACGAACTGACAAAAGAGTACGGAGAGACCGTTGCACTCGACGACGTATCGTTCACCATCGAGGATGGCGAGTTCGTCGTCGTGCTCGGCGTGTCCGGCTCTGGAAAATCGACCTTGCTCCGCTGTCTGTCAGGGCTCACGGAGCCGACAGCAGGCGAAATCCTGGTCGACGGCACACCAGTCCACGGACCACGCAAGGAGGTGGCGATGATTTTCCAGCAGCACAACATTATCGACGACATGTCGGCCTACGGCAACGCGCTCTCTGGCTCTATCACACGCTATGGCTTTCTCAAGAGCTTTCTTCGGGTTCAGGATACTGCCGAAAAACAGCAGGCACTGGAGGCTCTCAAGACTGTCGACCTGCTCGATGAGGCCCAACAGAAGGCACGCCGGATGAGCGGCGGACAGCAACAGCGCGTCGGGATTGCACGCGCGCTGGTACAACAGCCCGACGTTTTGCTGGCCGACGAACCGGTCTCGAGTCTCGACCCTGGCAGCGCCCAGCAGGTGATGCGGTATCTCCAGACTGCCGCCGAAGACCGGAACCTGACTGCACTGAGCAGCCTCCACCAGGTCAATCTTGCACGCAAGTTCGGTGAGCGTTTCATCGGACTGCGGGACGGTAAGAAAGTATTCGACGGCTACCGCGATGAACTGACAATCGACGTCGTGGACGACATCTACGGTGACATCGAAACCGAAGGTATGTTCGTCGGCACGACGGCGGATGAACAGGCCACATCGCTCGACGAAGAGGTGGCGCCATGACCGACGACACTGACTCCGAGAGCGACACACTCCAGGCCGACGGCGGCACGGCCACACAGACGCCGCCGGAGACGCCAGATGACGAGCAGTCACCCGACAAAGAGGTCGCTGGCGCACTTGAGAAGATACGGCGGGCGCGAAAACGCCGAGCGCTCGGCTGGCTAGCGACGATTGGCGTTGTCGGATTTCTGTTCGTACAGGCAATCTTTGCGGTTCGGCTGCCGGACGAAAACTATCAGATTGACTTCTTTATCGACAGTCTCGGTGACTTCTTCCCGACGACCGATTACTTCGGCGTCGTTCCGTTCATCGACTTCGGCGAGTATCTCGACTACATTCTGGAGAACAACCTCATCTTTGATTCGGACAAGTTCTTCGAACTGTTCGGCGACCCGATGGCGTTTTTCTTCGACGGCCTCGGAATGTTCGATATGTTCGGGCAGGCAGGCATCACACTCGCGATGGGGCTTGCCGGGACGATTATGGGGTTCCCGCTCGCGTTGACCTTCGGTACTCTCGGGTCAGAGCGAGTGACTCCGTTCCCGTTCAACTTCCTGTTCCGTGGGACGATGTCGGCCATCCGGTCGATTCCGGCAATTATCTGGCTGCTTATCCTGATTCCGTTCGCCGGGCTCGGCCCCGCATCTGCGACGTTCGCAATCGCCGTCGACACCGTCGGAAATCTTGGCCGACTGTTCGTCGACGAACTCGAAGAAATTGAGGAAGGGCCAATCGAAGCCATGGACATGGCCGGTGCGAACTACCCACAGCGGGTCTTTTTCGGGATGATAAGCCAGGTCCGGACGAGTTTCATCGCCTGGACGCTGTACATCCTCGAAATCAACGTTCGCATCGCAGTCACGCTCGGTGCCTTCGGCGCTGGCGGACTCGGTGAGGTTGTCGACGTTGAGCGTGGCCTGTTCAACTTCGACCACGTGATGGCGACACTCATCTGTATCTTCGTGCTTGTCATCTCTGTCGAAATCTTCAGTCAGCGACTCCGCTCGCGCCTGCGCTCGGACGAACAGAAGATGGGTCTCTGGGAACTGATTACCGGCTTCCCAGACCGCATGAGTGAATCTCTGCTGAAATGATGGGCGAACACGGCCACGCAGTGGTTGCGGTCTGTGGGCTCCCGGGGGTCGGTAAGTCGACCGTCTCCTCGTATCTGACCGACTGTCTGGACGCGGTGCGACTGCGGACTGATGCCATTCGAAAAGAGATTATCGACGACCCGGAATACACCGACGCTGAGCGTGAACGCGTCTACGACGAGCTGTTTACCCGAACAGAACGCCATCTCCGGAACGGCGAGCCGGTCGTGCTCGATGCAACCTTTGCCGACGACGCCCACCGGAAGCGAACGAAACGACTCGCCGAGAACGTCGGCGTCCAGTTCCAGCTGATTCGAGTGGTCTGTGACCCTGCTGTCGTCGAACACCGAATCGAATCACGCGACGATATCAGCGATGCTGACGCCGCAATCTACCGGCAGTTCAAAGACGAGTTCGACCCGCTCGAACTCGATTACGACCAAGTCGACAACTCCGAGTCGCTGTCGCGAACGCGAGCACAGGTCGACTCGCTGTTTGGCACTCTCTGTCCCTAGTTCTCTGGCTCTCGGAGCCGGCCGTCGTCTGCCGTTTCGGGAAACATCTTGCCGGGGTTGAGCGTGTCTGTCGGGTCGAGCGCCCGCTTGATTGCACGCATCGCTTCGACCGTGGCTTCACCGTGTTCGTCGACGAGGTACCGGCGCTTGCCCCGGCCGACGCCGTGTTCGCCGGTTGCGGTCCCACCGACAGCTATCGCTCGGTCGACTACGTCTGCGTAGACCCTCTTGCCGCGCTCGACCTCCCCGTCGTCATCGTCGTCGACGAGCACGGCGTAGTGGATGTTACCGTCACCGGCGTGTCCGAAACAGGCGACGGGCAGGTCGGCTTCGTCGCCGCGCTGTTTGGCGTACTCGATTACCGACCCGTACTCACTGATTGGCACTGTCACGTCTCCGGCATGGAGTGGCTGGCGGTCCGGGTCGTACTCCGAGAGCGCGTACGCCAGCTCGGTTCGTGCCTCCCAGAGGTCGGCCATTCGGTCGTCGCTCGCAGTCTCGAATGTCTCTGGGTCGTGTGTTTCGATAACGTCCCGACAGAATGTAATCTCGTCGTCGACGTTGTGGTCGGCGTGAAACTCCAGAAAGACCATCGGCGCGTCCGGGAGCGACGCCCCGGTGTAGGCGTTCGACATCTGTGCGGCGGTGGTGTCCATCAGCTCTATTTTCGCTACGTCGACCCCAGCGGTGACCACGTCTTTGACCGCGGCTGTCGCGTCCGCCAGCGTCGAAAAGATAGCGCGTCCGCCCCGCTGTTGTGCCGGCCGTCCTGCGAGTTCGAGTGTCGCCCGGGTCACGACACCCAGGGTTCCCTCGCTCCCGACAAACAGGTCACGGAGGTTGTATCCCGCCGACGTTTTGGGTGCTTTCGACCCGGTCGTGATGACCGAGCCATCGGCTAAAACGACTTCGAGTTCCAGTACCCAGTCTGCCACTTCGCCGTATTTCACCGTCTCCATCCCGCTCGCGGCGTTCGCAATCATCCCGCCGATTGTCGAGATATCGCCCGAAGAGGGGAGTGGCGGGAAAAAAAGGCCGTGGTCGCCGGCTGCCTCCTGTACTGCTGGCCCCATGACCCCCGGCTCGACGTCAATCTGGAAGTCCTCGGGCCGGATGTCGAGTACGCTATCCATCCGTGTCAAGTCCATACTGATTCCGCCGTGGACCGGGACGGGGTTCCCTTCCAGGCTCGTTCCGGCGGCGTACGGCGTAACGGGAACTCCGCGCTCGGTGGCCGCTTCGAGCACCGCCGCGACCTCTGGAGTCGTTTCGGGATAGACTACCACGTCGGGCTCGACAGGGTCTGGTGTGACCCACTCCGAGAGTGTGGCCCAGTCCCCGCTGTGTTCGGCTCGGGCGTCCTCTGTCGTCGAGACTTGCCGCTCACTCAATATCTCACGGAGGTACTCAGTCATTGGTTACACCTCTGGCTCGCGACACTATACTGTTTCCCCGCACAGACGGCTGTCGCCTCAGTGTGAACTGACCGCCAGCAGTCGACCGGGCACCACCGCGAACCGTCTCACTGACACGGCTCTGCCAGAATCCACGAGAGGTGGCGACCAAACTCTGTGCCCGCGGGTACGGCCTGCCTGAGTCACCGTCAGTCGTCCCGACGGTCGTCGATATGTTCCCATATCTCGACACAGCCAGCACCGTCGTCGAGGTCGTCGTAGTAAGATTCGAGATCTTCGAGGTCGTCGGACGGCTGATTGGCGTGGTCGGTGTCGTTCGACATAACTCAGAGACAGCCTGACCTTGCTACAGCGTAGTAATAAACATTGCCCCGGTCTCGCCTCCACCGGCGACGGGGATAGATTTTACCGCTCGGTCGTGAAGCGACCGTATGGAGACAGTCAGTATCGACGAACTCGAGAACAGCATCCAGCCAGCAGCCCGAATATGCCGACTCACCGACGCGCTCGGTCTGACAGATGTCGCGCTCAACTACTACGAACTCGAACCTGGCGACAGTTTCGCGTTCGCCTACCACAGCCACGAACTCCAGGAAGAGGTGTTCTACATCCAGAACGGCACGGCGACGTTCGAGACCGACGACGGTGATGTCGAAGTCGGCGCCGGCGAACTCATCAGATTCGGGCGAGAAGAGTTCCAGCGGGGCTGGAACTACGGCGACGAGACGGTCGTTGCACTGGCACTCGGTGCACCCCAGGAGTCCGGCACTCAGGTCACACTGCGTTACTGCCAGCACTGCGACCAGAAGACCGACAACAGCCTCGACAGCGCGGACAACGAATCTGCCGTCGTTGCGCGCTGTACGGACTGTGGAACTGAGACGGGACGATGGTACCAGGGGCCGATGGACGGTACGGTCCCCTGAGTAGTCTCGCTGCGTTACTCCTCGCGCTCGTTCGGTCGACCGCCGTCGCTTGCAGTCGGCGTGGCCGTCTCTTCGGGCGAGAGTTCGAACGAGGCCGCCGGACCGAAGTATTTCGTCCAGAGGACGAGCAGACTGGGGAGAACGAGCACGCTCGCGAGGAACGCGTAGATGATGGTCATCCCCGTGATGATGCCGAACTGCTGGAGGGGTGGCAGGATGGCGAAGGCGAGCACGCCAAAGCCGCCGACAGTCGTCGCAGCACTGCCAAGTAGCGCGCCGCCGGTCCCGGTTACCGTCCGCGACATTGCTTCCCAGACAGACCCGGTTCGGTCGAGTTCGAGCTTGTACCGCTCACTCATGTGAATACTGTAGGCGACACCGAGCCCGACGGTCAGGCTCGTAATCATGCCGGTCATGACGTTGAACGGGATTTCGAGGACGTACATCGTCCCGAGAATCCACGTGACGCTGAACAACACCGGCAACAGCGTTACCGCGCCCAGCATCGCACTCCCGTCGGTAATCCGGTAAGTCACCATCAGGAACGCGAAGACGGCGACCAGCGTGATGAGCAGGCTCTCGACGACCGTGTCGAACAGTTGGTCCTGTACGATATCGAAGAGGATTATCTGTCCGGTCGCGGTCGTTTCGAGCCCGCCGCTGTCGAAGTTGTCGGCGATCGCTGCCATCTCGCTTCGCACGTCACTCATTGCGGCGGTGCCGCTGGTCGAGACGACCATCCGCACAGCCTGATAGCCGTCGTCAGACCGGTAGATGACGTTCCCCGCCTCTTGTGGGGCAACGGTAAAGAGCGCGTCGTAGACCTGCTCGACGTTCTGGTCTGGCACCATGTCGCCGTCGGTGTCGGCCGCGGTGAAGGTGGCGTTGAACGTCTCATTCTCGGCCGCGACCTGTTGCATGGTCTGTAACGGCCCCTGTAGGTCTGCCCCGCCACCCGACAGCGTGACGACAACATCACTCTCGGCTGCGTCACGCTGTGCGTCTGACAGACGTTGTAACGTCTCTGGGTCTGTCACGTCTCCTTCAAAGAGGAGTTGTGCCTGTGAGTCCTCGCGGACGAAATTCTGATTGACGAACTCCAAGTTCTCTTTCATCGAATACTCGCCCGGTGCGAACGGTTCGGGGAGATTGTCCGTCCACGCGGGCGGGTCCTCGGCGATGAAGTCTTCCTGATTGAAGCTGGTATCGACCTGGCTGGCACCGTACGCACCGCCTGCGCTCACGAGCAATGCGAGGAGGAGGATGACGACCGGTGCCTTCTTCGCGGCGGTTGCGCCGGCCGAGAGGACGCTACTGAACCGCCCGTTGCCCGTCCCGAACGCGCGCTTTTGCCGGGAGATGCCGCGGTTTTCGAGGACGCTATCGACCTCAATTTTCACCGCGGGAATCAGAATACCGAATATCAACAGCGCGGCGGTAATACCGACTGCACTCACGATACCGAAGTCCTGAATTGGCGGGACCGGGCTCGTGAGATTCGAGAGGAAGCCGATTGCGGTCGTGGCCGTCACGAGGACGAGCGCAATCCCGACGCCGGCCAGCGCCGTCCGCATCGAGCCGCGAACGTCGTCGTCGCTGTATGCGCCATTCTCCTGGCGCTGTTCGCGATGGCGCATGAAGATGTGGATGGCGTAGTCGATAGAGAGTCCGATGAGAAGGACTGGTACCGCGATGAACATCTGATTGAAGTCGATGCCGGCCCAGCCCATGAACCCGAACGTCCAGATGAGAACGGCACCGATGCCGAACAGGCCAAGCAGGATATCGAGGAAATCCCGATAGGCGACGACCAGCGCAACGACGACGAAAATAAGCGCCAACGGCCCGACAATCGCCAGACTGTCGCCCATCGAATTGTTGATTTCGTCGCTCATGATGCCGGTCCCGAAGACGATGACCTCGGAGTCACCGGCCCCAATCTGGTCGGTCGACATCGACTGCATCGTCAGCTGGGCGTCGATAAGCTGCTGGGACGCTGCCCCTGCCTGTCCCTCGCCGCTCGTCTGGTGAGTGACAAGGAGCATGGTCGCGTTCGCGCTCGCCGAACCCGGCTCGTAGTCGGTGGGC
Source organism: Halovenus aranensis (assembly GCF_900100385.1). GTDB lineage: Archaea > Halobacteriota > Halobacteria > Halobacteriales > Haloarculaceae > Halovenus > Halovenus aranensis. The sequence goes on along the minus strand of NZ_FNFC01000003.1, from coordinate 234,930 downwards.
ATGAATCCGAGCCCACTGAGCTGGCCGTTCGAGTCGCCCCCCAGCACCGACATGAGCGCGCGCTCGTACTGTGTCGCGTTCAGGGACTCGATAGCCTCAATCTGGTCGCCAATCGAGGGGGACGTGTTCTCCAGCTTCGACTGACGCTGTTCGAGTTCGGACCCAAGCGCCCGCAACCGCTCTCCGTCCGCTTCGAGTTGCTGGCTGCGCTGTTCGAGCGTCTCGTACTCGTCGGCGAGAACGCCTTGCGTGCCCTGTTTGTACGCGCGCTCGATCTCTGCCTCGTCGGTGGCACGCCGCAACAACTGGACAGAGCGGTTGAACGTATCGTACTGCGTCTCGTCAAGCTCCACTGCGGTACGCTCGCGAACCCCTTCGAACGTCTCGCGTGGCGATGTGGCCTGGTCTTCTTGAAGCGATTCGAGCGCGGTCCGGAGCGCCTGTCGCGTGGTGTTCAGCGCTGCCTGTCGGCGTGCGAGTGCAGCCCGCTCCTTTTGTACCGTCGCATTCAGCTGCTCGAACTCCGTGGCAAGTGACTGGAGTTCCTGCCGTTGTTCGCCGAGAATGGCCGACGTTGCTACCAGGTTCGCGACGCCAACTGTCGGACGCTCTGTCGACAGCGTCTGACTGATTGTCTCGTTCTCTCGGAACGACTGCTGCAGGTGGAGTGTCTCGACTAGCGAGTCTTTCGAGAGTGTATTCTCGCCCCGCACGATGACCTGTGCAGTCGAGGTATTCTCCGAGCCGGTCGCGAAGTTATCCTCGATGTAGGTCAGCTTCTCTGCCTCTTCGGTGTCACTCTGGAACTGGTCGAGTGACGACGACTGTTCGACCATCCCCGCTCCCGCGCCTGCGAGGACGGTTACGACTAACATGAGGGCGATAACTGCCCGACTGTGTCCCGTAACAATCTCCGAGAGGCGGTCTGGGACGCTCATCCACTGCTCCCCTCCGCTGTGTCGTGACGACCTGCCAACTGACTGTGGTCTGGCTCGCTACGTTCACTCGTTCGCATCTTGATTGAACATTTATTCAGTCTGCATATATGCCTTTTGTATACTGACGCCGATAGCACCTGATATCAAGGTTGCTGTAAGCACTGTAACTAACTATTCAGTCAGTATTTTACATACGGAGCACAAAGCTAAAGACCAATGAACACAGTAGCTCTGCTAGATGGGTCTCAACGAACGGGCAGTACTCGTCTCGATAGAGAAGGGTGCCAGCCGACGCAGGACCAGGGGTGATACAGAACGATGAACGACTCCGTCTCGTTTTTCGAGGAGCCCGAAGATACGCGCGAAGAGATACTGAAAGCCACCTACGAGGCCTTCTGTGAACACGGGTACAGCGATATCACAATTCAGAAAATTAGCGATAAGTTTCCAAAGAGCAAGTCGCTGCTGTATCACCACTACGACGGAAAAGACGAACTCCTGCTCGACTTTCTGGAGTTCATGCTCAGTCAGGCCGAAGAGCAGTTTCCACTCCGGACCGGCGAAGGGGCCGACGAGCACATCGAGCTGGTGCTCGATACGATGTTTCTGTCCGGTGGCATCTTGACCGACGAAGATTTCTCGCGAGCGATGGTCGAACTCCGGGCCGAAGCCGCACACGACGAGCGATACCGAGAGTATTTCACTCGCACCGACCGGTTCACATCCAGACACGTCGAATATCTAATCAGGTCTGGTATCGAGCAAGGCGTGTTCCAGGAGGTGGACCCCGAAGAAACTGCGGCCATGTTTCAGGTTATGTTCGTCGGTACGGCGACACAGAAAGTCACCAGCAACGAGTCGGTACTCGAAGCGTGCCGGAGTGAGTTCGAGCGATATATCCGAAACTGCCTCCTCCGAGACGACACAGACGCCGACTGACTCCTCTTTGTGGAGGCAAGTCTCAAACTACCCTGACGGTTCGGTCGTCGCTCCCCCCTACACAGCCGTGGCGGGATTCGACCCTCTGTCGGACGTGTTCGCTGCGCTCGAGCTCCCTACTTCGAATTCCGTCCATGCCGGTTCGCTCACGATGTTCGCTACACGGGCGTGGCGGGATTCGAACCCGCGATCGAGGGGTTAGGAACCCCTCGCCCTATCCGCTAGGCCACACGCCCTGGCCGAGGCTGGGTACCGCGGTGAAAAAATCGTTTTCATCCCGGGATAACCACGCTTAAGAACGGTCGAACGTATCCTTCGGGCATGGAACCACGGGACCTGTCGGAGCACGTCCCCTACCGGGCGGGACGGGGCATCGACGAAGTCGCGCGCGACCTCGGGCTCGACCCCGACGAACTCGTCAAACTGTCCTCGAACGAGAACCCTTTCGGCCCCAGTCCGCGGGCCATCGAGGCAGTTCAGTCGGCCGCCGAGTCAGTCCACACCTATCCAAAGGCAGCACATACTGACCTTGCGGCTGCGCTGGCCGACCGGTGGGATGTGGAGACTGAACAGATTTGGCTCGGTCCCGGCGGCGACGGTGTCTTCGATTACTTCGGGCGGGCCTTCCTCGACCCAGGGGAGAGGGTACTCGTTCCCGAGCCGGGGTTTGCGTACTACGCGATGAGTGCCCGGTACCACGACGGCGTCGTCGACAACTACACGCTCTCGAAGGCTGAGGACTTCGCACAGACGCCCGAGACGGTGCTTGCGGCCTACGACGACCACCGGATTATCTACCTGACGACGCCACACAACCCCACTGGCTCCGAGATGTCCTACGAAGACATCGAAACGGTGGCTCAGGAGACAGACGAGGAAACACTCGTCATTGTCGATGAAGCATACGCCGAGTTTACCGATGCACCGCCGGCTCGCGACCTGGTCGAAGAACGCGACGATGTGGCAATCCTTCGAACCTTCTCGAAGGTGTATGGCCTTGCAGGTCTCAGGGTGGGCTACGGGTTGGTCCCGGAGTCTTGGGCCGACGCCTACGACCGCGTGAACACTCCCTTTGCCGTGAACCTGCCCGCCTGCCGGGCCGGGCTTGCAGCACTCGAAGACGACGAACACGTCGAGAAGACCGTCGAAACGGCGCGGTGGGCGCGAGAGTATATCCACGACACGCTCGACGCACCGACTTGGGAGAGCGGTGGGAACTTCGTCCTCGCAGAAGTCGGCGACGCCGAACGCGTCGCTGCCGAGGCACAGAAGGAGGGAATCATCATCCGAGACTGCTCCAGTTTCGGCCTTCCCGAGTGCATCCGCATCACCTGTGGCACCCGCGAGAGCACGCCCGAGGCCGTCGACACGCTGAACGAGGTGATTGATAGGTGAGAGTCGCCGTCACCGGGACGCCCGGCACGGGGAAGACCACGGCCGTCGAGCGGCTGGCGGCTGCTGGCGACCTCGACGAGTCGATGTCGGTGGTCCACCTCAACGATGTCATCGACCGGGAGTCGCTCACGACAGGGTACGACGAGGAACGCGAGTCGGCAATCGTCGACTTCGAGGCCGTCAGTGAGTGGCTGGCCGGCCGCGAGAACGTTGTCTTCGAATCACATCTCGCTCACCACTTCGACGCCGACCGCGTTGTCGTCTGTCGCTGCCATCCCGAGACACTGGAGGAACGCCTCGCACAGCGGGATAAACAAGCGGAGTCACGGGCCGAAAACGCCGAAAGCGAAGCCCTCGATGTCGTCCTCACCGAGGCTGTCGAGACACACGGCACAGACAGGGTCTACGAGATAGCGACGACAGACCTGTCGCCCGAGGCGGTCGCACGCGAGATTACCGCCGTCGTCGACGGACGCCGCGAACCCAGTGCGGGCACTGTCTCGTACACTGAGTACCTATGACACTGAGTGCGTTCAGGGACCTTGCCGACCGGATGATGCAGCCTCTGGTGACGGGAGCGGTGCGGGTAGGGCTAACGCCGAATCTGGTCAGCGTGGTCGCCATCCTTGTCGCGGGTGCAGCCGGCGGCGCGTTCGCACTTGCGGGAGACCGGCCGGTTCTCTACCTGCTCGGAGCCGTTCTGGTCGTTCTCAACGGTATCCTCGACCTGCTTGACGGCGGGCTGGCGCGCGAACTCGGTGTCGAATCGCTCTCGGGTGATATGTTCGACCACGTGCTTGACCGTTATGCCGATATCCTCATCGTCGGTGGACTCGCGACCGGCATCGAGAACTACCTCCTCGGGTTCGTGGCCGTCACGGGCGTGTTGATGACCTCGTATCTCGGCACGCAGGCAGAGGCCGTCGGCATCGAGCGAGTCTACGGCGGCCTGCTCGGACGCGCGGACAGACTCGCACTCGTGACTGCGGTTACGCTCCTCGCTCCCTTCGTCGAGATGACTGTGTTCGACGTGGGTCTCGTCGGCTTACTTCTGATTGTCTTCGCTGTCGTCGGTCACCTGACCGCTGCCCAGCGATTCTACTACTCGATGCAGGAACTGTCCTGAGGCTCGTACTCCATCGTTTCGGCGACGCGCTTGGCTATCTCTGTGCCGAACTCTCGTCCGACTAGGTGCAGTGCGAGGTCTATGCCAGACGTGATGCCACCAGCAGTCACTATGTCGCCGTCATCGACGACACGCTGGGCAACTATCTCGGCACCGCTCGCGTCGAGGTCCGCACGCGCCGAGTGATGAGTGATAGCCGGCCGACCGTCAGTGAGGCCCGCCTTCGCGAGTAACATCGCGCCGGTACAGACCGAGGCGACTACGGCTCCCTGTTCGTGATAGGTCGCGAGCGCCTCGGGAATCTCCCCACGCTCGTACTCACCACGCGCACTCGCCGTGCGCTCAGTCGACCAGCCCCCGCCCGGTACGACGACGACATCGGGGGCGTCTGGCACGGCGCCGTCAGGTTTGACGGTGAGGCCGTGTGCTGTCTCGACGGTTTCGGCTGCTTCGAGCGTGTACAGCCCGGCCTGGAGGTCAGCACCGGCACGTTGTGCGTGACTGAACACCTCGAAGGGACCGAACGCATCGAGGTCGTCGAAGCCGTCGTAGACGAGAATGGCAAACTCCATACCGAGACCGGAACGCCGACGCCAAAAGGTGTATCGGAGGTACATCCGAGCACACCATTTATGCGACGGGACATACAAGAGGCAGATATGGTCCAGTGTGAGATGTGCGGGACTGAGACAGCCAGTCCGAACCGCGTCAAGATCGAAGGGGCTGAACTCGATGTCTGTGACGAGTGTACCGAATTCGGGACCGAAGTCAAGACTGACTCCGGATCGTCCTCGACGTCGACGAAATACTCGACGAGTAGTTCGAGTTCCTCTGACTCGAGCAGTTCTACCAGCACCGGTGGCACCTCTACGGGTGGCGGCCGCCGCCGCGATATCTACGACGAGATGGACGAGATAGCGCCAGACTACGACGAGCGCATCCGAAACGCTCGTGAGAGCGCCGGCCTGACACAGGACGAGCTCGCCAAACAGCTCAACGAGAAGGCCAGTCTCATCCGGAAGCTCGAACACGGCGAGACACTTCCTGCAGACGAGGTGCGGGAGAAACTGGAGCGCGGACTCGATATCTCACTGACGACGAGTGGCGGAGGCGACGAGACCGAGTGGGAAAGCGACGACGCTACCGGCGGTTACACGCTCGGCGATGTCGTCGAACGAAAAGATTCCTGACTACCGCGAGCGCTGAAGTCCTTCGGGGTCGAGGTCTGCGGTAATCGAGTCGACTTCGTCTTCTAATGTGTCGATTTCCTCGTTGAGACGTTGGAACTCCTCGCTCTCGCTCAACTGTGCTCGCGTTTTCTCGACTTCGAGGACGTTCCGCTTGAGTTTCTTCGAAGTGAGTTCTTGCATGTGCTCGTTGTACGCTTCGAGTTTGAGCATTCGCTCGACGGTCTGCCGAATATCTTCGTGTGAGACCGGCTTGACGAGGTAATCGTCGATTCTGAGGTCGATAATGTCGAAGTCGGGGTTGACCGCCGTCACCATCGCCACGCGGCATTCGAACCCCTGTTCCTCGATGTGAGCCAGCACTTCGTTTCCGGTGACCACCGGCATCCGCCGGTCGAGTAACACGATATCGACCGTCTCGTCGAGCGTCTCGATGGCCGCTTTGCCGCCGTAGACGACGCTCACTGTAAACTCGTCTTTCAGATACGCGGCGTACATATCTGCGAGGTCCTCCTCGTCTTCGACGATGAGAACATGTGCGTCGCGGTCAAGCGCGTCTGTCACGTGTGTCTGTCTCCATATTATGATACCAACCGTATTAATCCCACCATTGCCTCAGACGCCCTGGGCGTCACCGACGCCCGTGGTCTGTCCAGAAGCGGGGGCGGTCTCCTCTGTTGGCGCCTCGGCCGCGGACCGCGTGTCTGTCGCGTCTGTGGGAGTCCGCGCCGAGTTCACCACGACCAGCAGACTGCTCGTCGCCATTGCCAGGGCCGCAAACAGCGGATTTATGACCTGTGCCAGTGCCAGCGGAATCGCGATCGCGTTGTAGAGAAACGCCCACGCGAGGTTTTCGCGAATCCGGCGCTTTGTCCCGGATGCGATGTCGAAGACCGCAGGGACGCGATGGAGGTCGCCTTCGAGGACGACTGCGTCGGCGGCGTCGGTCGCAAGTTGAGTGCCACTTTCGAGCGCTATCCCCACATCTGCCGCCGCGAGCGCGGGCGCGTCGTTACTGCCGTCACCGACCATCGCGACCGTCTCGGTCGCCGCGAGCCGTCGGACGGTCTCGGCTTTTCCGTCCGGGGGCACGCCCGCGAACACGTCGTCGACCCCCTCGTGGTCGCGGAACCGCTCGACGCCCGCGCCGTCGTCGCCGGTCAACACGACGACGTCACAGTCCTCGAACGACTCCGCGACGACTTCCCAATCTTCTCTCGGGGTGTCGCCGACTCCAACGACCCCGCGAGCACGCTCGTCCCAGCCGACGACGACCGGGACGTTGCCACGCTCGCGGACGGCCGACAGCGGCTCCTCCAGGGACACCGGGACCGTCCAGTCTCGGTCACGAAAGAGCGTCGGATGCCCGACGAGGACCCGCTCGCCGTCGACGACCGCGGAGACCCCGCGGGTCTCAGACTCGAAGGTGTCGAGGTCGACCGACGGACGCGTATCGTCCGCCGTCTCGGCGATCGCCTCTGCAATCGGATGCTCGGCGTACTGTTCGACAGCGCCTGCCCGGGCGAGCAGGTCTGTTTCGTCGCCGTCGATGCTCGTCGCTGTCGTGACTGCCATCTCGCCGTCGGTAATCGTCCCCGTCTTGTCGAGAACGAGCGTGTCGACCTCGCCCGCGTGCTCGAACAGTTCTGGCGTGGCGACGACGATGCCGTTACTCGCTGCCGACTGGAGGCCCGAGGCGACAGCGAGCGGTGTCGCCAACCCGAGCGCACACGGGCAGGAGACGATAAGGACGGTCAGCCCGGTCAGGACTGCGGCCCGCGGGGAAGACCCGGTGAGAAGTAGCCACGCCGCGATACCCGCCCCCAGAACTAACACCAGCGGAACGAACACCGTCGCCAGCCGGTCGGCGACCCGCTGTGCGCCGGGTCGGGTGGCCTGGATGTCCCACAGCAGTTCGACCACACGGTCGAGCGTGCTCTCGCCCTCGGGACCGGCCGTCACCACCAGCGGGGCATCGGTCACCACGGTTCCGCCCCTGACTTCGTCTCCGGGTCGCTTCGTCTCGGGAATCGACTCGCCGGTGACGAGAGACTCGTCGACCGCCGCTGTCCCTTCCTCGACGGTGCCGTCGACGGGAACACGCTCGCCAGGTGCCACACGGAGTCGGTCTCCGGACGAAATCTCCTCGACTGGAATCGTCTCGCCGTCTTCGAGTGTCGCCTCTTCGACCTGGAGTTCCGTCAGGTCCGCGAGCAGGCCCGCGGTCCGACGTTTGATTCGCTCCTCGTAGAAGTTCCCGACGGTCACCGCGAGCACGACGACGATGCTCACGTCATAATAGAAGTCGGTCCCACCGACGAGCAGCCGGGCAGTGCTGTAGGTAAACGCCGCGAGTGCGGCAATCGTCACCAGCAGGTCGACGTTTGGCCGCCCGGCCCGGAGGCTCACGTAGGCCCCCCGAAGCATCGGCCGGCCGGTGTAGAATATGATAATCCCGGTCATAATCGCGAACTGACTGTAGAGATAGAGTCCGTCGAACTGCCCGAACTCGACGACCGGGTCGTAGCCGAAATACGTCGGGTACAAAAAGAGTGCGTACCACGTCATCACCATCATCCCGAAGATGCCACCGACGAGCAGCCGACTCACCGCGCCGGCATCTTGGTAGGGTTGGTCGTCGCGTTTGCGGGCGTGGTACCCCATTCCGGAGACGACATCGAGGAGGTCGCCCTCGGCTCGTTCCTCGGGGTCGTAGACGAGCTTGATCGTCTCTGCCGCGTAGCTTGCCTCGGCGTCGTAGATGCCGTCTCGCCGACAGGCCTCCGATTCGAGGAACACCTCACAGGTCGAGCAGTGCATGCCGTCGACGGCCAGATATGCCGTCTCCGCTGTGTCGGGGTGGGACTGCTCGGTTCGGTCTGTCTCCTGGGTGAGTACCTCCTCTTCGGAGACATCTACGTCGCCGAGTCTGCGGTACACTTCGAGACAGCCACGGCAACAGAATTCCCCGTCTACGTCGGACGCAGTAATGCCGTCCTCGGCCGGCAAGTCACAGAGTGTGCAGGTTGTCATTGACGAACAAGTTTCTCCTCACTCGATTCGACCGGCCCTGTACACTGTCCCGCTGGCGACGGCCATCAGACCGGCAGGCTGTCCTTACCGAGGTCAGTCGGCGCATCGCCAAAGAGGTGATACAGCGACGTGGTGATGAGGACGACGTTCAGTGCAGTGAGCCCAGCGGCGAGAGGCGCAAGCTTCACCGAACCAACCAGGAAGATGCCGACTGGAACCAGTGCCAACAGTGACAGCAAACCGACACGTCGTGGTGAGAGTGCCATTGGTAGCTGTACTCTATGACAGCGTGAGTCTAAAAAAACACCGCTATTCCCAGCGTGTGGGAAACAGGTCGGGGATACTAATTTAAGATGTTCTAACCCACACGACAGACTATGGATTCGGGAACTGAAAGCGCCTCCGCGGACGCATGGGACGGGGAGATTGAGACAGAGATCGGACACGACGAGTACGATCCCTACGGGACGCTGACGCTGATCGGGATTTATTTCGTTATCATTGCGCTCCTGTGGGTCTTCATGTACTTCGTCGAGTTCCTCGGAGAGGGCCCCACGGTGATGTAACTATGGAGATACACAGATACGAGACAATCTGGTTCGCAGCATCGCTCCTGCTCATCGTCGGCTTCATCGGCACGATTACCTACGGCGCTGTCGGCGTCGGTGTCGAGATGGTCGACGACAGCGGTGGAACTGTCGACCCCGATAACCTCGGTAGCCACGAACGGTTCGGTGACACTGGCGTCCACAAGGTGAACGAATCGCATTACGAGGTGAACATGATTGCAGTCCACCCGTCGTTCATCCCCAGTGAAATCGAGATACCCGCCGGAAGTACGGTGACGTTCTACATGACGGCAAGCGACGTTACACACGGATTCAAGTTGGTCGACTCGAATCTCAACACCATGATTATTCCCGGGCAAGTCTCTGAGATAACGGCCGAATTCGACGAGCCCGGCGAGTATGGGTTCGTCTGCCACGAATACTGCGGCAGTCTCCATCACGAGATGGCCGGCAACCTCTCGGTTGTTCCCGAAGACGAGTGGGGAGGTGTTGACTCATGAACCTCTTCGTCGATAGGTATCCGGAAGAGGCGTGGATTGTCCGGGCCGCCCTCGCCAGCTCGTTTCTCGCTCTGTTCCTGGGCGGTATCATGGGGCTGATTCAGGGGCTGCACCGGACTGGCTTCCTCCAGATTGTGCAGGACTCGACGTATTACACCGTCCTGACGCTACACGGCGTCTCGATGGTGCTTCTGTTTACTATTTACTTCCTTGTTGGCTTCTTCCAGTGGGCAGTCACGGACAGCCTCGATAGGTCAGCCGAGGACATCCGGTTCACGAAGCTGTGGTATTTCCTGATGGTGGCCGGCACCGTGATGGCTGCGGCTGCTATCCTCGGTGGCTTCACTGACGCGACGAACCTCGAAGCCGACGTGCTCTATACGTTCTATGCGCCGCTCGAAGCTCACCCTATCTTCTACATCGGCCTCGTCACCTTCGTCATCGGCACGTGGCTCGCCGGTGTCGACTGGTTCCGCTCGTGGTGGGCCTGGAAGAAAGAACACCCCGGTGAGCGGACGCCCCTGCGCGCGTTCATGGTGATGACGACGATGCTCATGTGGTATCTCGCCACTATCGGCGTCGCCGCCGCAATTCTGTTTTTCATCTTGCCGTGGTCGCTCGGTCTCGTCGACAGTGTCAACTCGCTGCTGACGCGGACGCTGTTCTGGTTCTTCGGTCACCCGGTCGTCTACTTCTGGCTGATGCCGGCGTACATGATGTGGTATGTCATCTTGCCGAAGCTGGCCGGCGGTCGGCTGTTCAGTGACCCGCTCGCGCGTATCGTCTTCGTGTTGTTCCTCTTGTTGTCGGTGCCGACCGGGATTCACCACCAGTACGTCGACCCCGGTATCGCGGAAGGGTTCAAGTTCGTCGCGATGACGAACACGATGTTCCTGCTGTTACCCAGTCTGTTGACCGCCTTCACCGTCGTCGCCAGCATGGAACACGGCGCGAGACAGCGCGGCGGCACGGGCCGTCTCGGCTGGCTGCGTTCGCTCCCGTGGAATAAGCCAGCCTTTACCGGGATGGCGCTGGCGGGCCTGATGTTCGCGGCCGCTGGCTTCTCCGGAATGGTCAACGCGGGCATGAACCTGAACTACGTCATTCACAACACCCTCTGGGTGCCCGGTCACTTCCACCTCACCGTCGGTACCGCCGTGGCGCTCACGTTCATGGCCTCGACCTACTGGTTCCTGCCACAGATTACCGGTAACGGGGTCTTCAGCCAGCGCCTCGGCCTCGTGCAGGTTCTCCTCTGGTTCCTCGGTATGGTCTTCATGGGGAACGCGATGCATCGCATCGGGCTCGCCGGTGAGCCACGCCGGACCGCCGAACCGTTCTACGACGGTGTTACCTTCGACACCGCACTCGGCTCGATTAGCGAGCTTCACTTCCAGATTGCGCTTGGCAGCGTGATACTGACGGTGTCACTGCTGTTGTTCATGGCACACCTGTTCCTCTCGTGGTTCGATGTCGCGAGCAACCCTGCACCGGACAACGGCGTGATTCCCGAAGCACTCTCAGGGCCGGAGAACGCACCGATCGTGCTGGAGAATCTCCGCCTGTGGACCGCTATCGCACTGGTCCTGATACTGCTGACCTACGCCCTGCCACTCGCCTCTATCGTCTCGGCCAACGGCTTCTTCGGCTCGGCCGGAACGCTCGTCGGCACGGCCTATGAGTTCGCTGTCAGTCCGTTTGTGGGGGTGGTGGCATGAACCGCCCCAGTCCCGCCGGACTGCTCGTCGCGCTTGCCTTTGGTATCGTCTTCGTCGTCGAGGGGCGGACCGTCCTCGGCATGCTCGGCTTCGAGCTACCACTGTCGGTGTACTTCCCGGTCGCCGGCCTCTTGCTCGTGGCCATGTTCGTCGGCTTGCTCCTGTTGCCGAAAACCAACAGCAAACAGGTCGCGGGCACGTAAGGACACGTCTCTATGAGCACTGTCACACAGAATCCCGGTGTCGACCGCGCGCTCAGGCTGGTGACAGCGCCGCCTGCTCTTGTTGGGCTGGCAGTGCTCGCCGTCGGAACCGCCCTCATTGTCGGGCACGTCGCTGTCACCGGAACGGCGATAGACCCGAGTCGCGCGGTCGTCCCCCTCATCTGGACGGCGCTTTCGGTCTGGTTCGTTCTCTATCTCCGGTACCGCGGACAGGCACCGTCACGACAGTGGACCGCCCTCGCCGTCGGGGTTGGGTACTTCTCTGTTCTCGCCGTGCTTGGTGGCCTCGTCACCCTCGGTGCAGAGACGACCGACGTTGCCGTCGAAGTCGCACCCCCCGGCTGGGGACCCGTGTTGCTTGCATCTTTCCCACCGGTCCAGACAGCACTCATTCCGTTCGAGGTCGTCGGCTATCTGGCCCTTGCCTACGGCGTCTACCGCGCGGTTGCAGCGACCGCCCGCGGCGCGGTGGCCGGCCTGCTGGGGTTGTTCGCTTGCGTGAGCTGTACGCTCCCGCTCGTGGGCGCAGTTGTCGGTGTCCTCACCGGGTCGACGCTCGCGTACCAGCCGGGGTCGCTCTCGTACGACATCTCGACGGCGGTGTTCGTTGCGACAGTTCTCTTGCTCGCGGTCGCGGTTCCGACCTCAGGCCCAGTCTCCGAGGCCGGTCTGGACGAGTGACTGCTCGATACGCTCGAAGCCGCGCTCGACTTCGCCGGCGTCGACCTCCCACGTCTCGGTGACGTACTCGCGGGCGGCTTCCACGTCCGGGTCGATTGTCGTGTCGACGGTCACGTCTTCGACGGCGGGATCGAGAAACAGCGACCGCAGGCGGTCGGCGTTGTCGATGTGCTCGTCTCGCGTCTGAAGCGCACCGAAGAGGTCGCCGTGTTCGGTGACGAGCGAGACGGCTGTCTTCGGCCCGATTCCCGTGATGCCGTCGTTGAAGTCGGTCCCACAGAGGAGCGCAACGTCGACGAGTTGCTCCCAGGTCAGGTCGCGCTCGTCGAGTGTTGCCTCCAGGTCCATCAGCTCCGGGTCGCCGCTGCTGGTGAGCTGTCGAAGGGTGTAGGGTGCGCCAAAGAGCAACGCGTCGTAGTCCTCGGTCCCGGCGTAGTCGACGGTCCCACGACGCGCCATGTGGGCACACTGGGCCTCACCCTCGGCGGGGGCGTCGACAACGGGTACGTCGAGGCGGTCGAGCAGTCCCCTCGTCGTCTCTATGATAGTGTCCGTGAGGCGCTGGGTTCGAGATTCGAGGCGGGCGACTGCGAGTTGGTCGCCTTCCTCGCGGGCCTCCTCGAGCGCTTTCTCGTATTGTTCGCGTTGTTCGCGGCGCTCTTTGACCTCCTCGGCTTTGAGGTCGGTTACTGCGCCGTCGAAGACGAACACCGGCGTCAGGTCGTGTTCGAAGAACTTCGGGAGTCCCTGGACGGCACCGACGAGGTTTGCCACCTCGGTCCCGTCGCTCGTGGTGTATTTCTCGTCGCTGGTCCACTTGACCGTCGTGGTCAGGTAGCGATACAGCCAGTTGTGTGCGTCCACGGCGATGACCGAATCGCCGATATCGCCGAACGATACCTCGCCCAGAACAGCGATATCACGCAAGTCTGCGTTTCCCATTGATTACCTCTGCGGTCGGAACGGCGAAACAGCTTTTGGTCCGCGCGGGCGCTGTGCGGACCCGTCTCCGCGGACTGGGGGATTACTCCCGACTGCGCGTATCGCGCCGGGCGGCCTGTTCTGTGGCCTCTCGGTCCATCGTCTCGCCTTTGTCGTGTTCACTCCGGACGAACAGGTACAACAGGAGCGGAGCGCCGAGCCCGATGAGCAAGGCGAATGCGAAAACGGGCGCGCCCGTCATCCGAGAAAGACATCGACGATATCGCTCGTGCCGCTCGTCGTATCCCGATAGAGTTCGGAGTAGCCACAGTTCAGACACGAGACGACCTTGAACGAGTTGGTCTGGATGTCGAACATCTTCGAGAGGCCGCCGCCGGTCGTCGAAATCTCGCCGACCTCTGTTTCTGTGTGACCACACCTCGGACAGCATTTCTCCGTGTCAGAGACCATAGCGTCGCTTGACACGTCGGTCGCTTACATACCTATGCGCATTTCATCGGAGCCGTGCCAACTCAGAGCACGACGACCAGCACGACAGTCAGGACCGACGCCAACAACAGGATAGAGGTCCCGATACCGGCGCGGATATACAGCCGGGAGGGTGCGCCGCCGTCGGTCTGTGGCTGCTCCTCGGTCCAAGCTGGCTGGAACGACTGTGGCAGGAGCCGGGAGACTCGAAGCACGGCGAGTGTCGGGTTGGCACCGACCCAGTACGTGGCGCTGACGAAACGAACAGCGCCGCGGTCGAGGAGCGCGTACAGTTCCGTTACGCCGACGACCAGAACTCGGCCGCCATAAAAGAACCCGCGGTTGTAGACCGCGTCGATGTCGGGCACTCTGCCGACGTGATGGAGCGGGCCGCGCAGGATTGCGAACCCGACCAGTCCGAGCAAGGCGAGAACGAGACCCTCGGCGACGTGACCGGTGGTGTACGTGGTGTACTCGTAGGCCTCGGCACTCACCGGGAGGATGTCGAACAGCAGGCCCGGCACGAGGCCAAAGAGGACACACAGGCCCGCCACCGATACCATCGCGATGCTCTGGCCGATATTTGCGTCCTCGACCGTCCCGCTGTACTCACCTTCGAGGAAGGCGAAATAGCCCAGTTTGATAAACGAGAGGAAGGTTCCGACACCGCCGATAAGTAGCAGGTACCAGAGTGCTTCGAGGTGTTTCTTGTCTGCGGCACCGATAATCATCCCCTTCGAGACGAAGCCGTTGAAGCCGGGGAACCCGGCGATAGAGAGTGCGGCGACGGCGAAGGTGATTGCCGTCAGGGGCATGTGTCGCCCGAGGCCGCCGATGTGGTCGAGACTCTCTTTGCCTGTGCGGTAGATGATGACGCCGACGGTCATAAAGAGCAGTCCCTTGTAGAGGATGTGGTTGAATACGTGGCCGAACGCGCCGGCGGTCGCCAGTTCGTGGTAGTATTTGCCGCCGTGGCCGATGGCCGCCCCACCAAGCCCCACGCCAGCGACCATGTAGCCGACCTGTGACTGGATGTGATAGGAGAGCAGCCGGCGCATATCCGACTGGAGTAGTGCTGCGAACGCGCCGAAGACAGCCATCGCGCCGCCCATGTAGGCAATCCAGAGGTGGCCGTCGGGGAACGCGCGGTACATCCCGTAGACACCGGTCTTCGTGGTGAACACACAGAGGAAGACACTCGCCGCGAAGTGTGGGCTCGGGTAGGTGTCGGGTAGCCAGGCGTGCAGGCCGACGAAGCCGACGTTGACTCCGATACCGATGGCCGCGAGCGCTGCAGGGACACCAGCGGTGATGCCGCCGCCGGTGAACGCGACGGTCCCGACCTCGGCGTAGTGCCAGACGATAGCGGCGAGAAAGAGGCTGCCGCCGATGCCGTGCAAGACGGCATACCGGAAGCCAGAGCGGACCGCACGCCCGCCGTAGTACCAGACGAGCAGCGTGCTGGTGACCGCCATCAGCTCCCAGAAGAAAATCAGCGTCAGCCAGTCCCCGGCATAAACTGCGCCGAGGCTGGTCCCGACATAGGAGAGGGCAATCGCGGTCTGGCTCCCGTCCGCGTCGCTGGCATACGAGTAGAGGACCGCCGCCGCGCCGATGAAACCGAAGATGAGGCCCATCAGCCTGGAGAACGGGTCGACGTTGTAGACGACGGCGTCGAAGACACCGAACAGGTCGACATCGATGTAGGTCCCCTCCGGAACAATCCAGGAGAGGGCCGCGACCGCACCGGTAGCAAGCACCCCGACGGCGTGACCGGGCGTCCGTGGCAACACGGCCGCCAGCACCGCGGCGACCAACACGAGCGCAAACGGCGGCGCGAGTTCGTACAACATCAGGCAGCCACCCCCTGGACGACACTCTCGATGAGGTCGAGGAAGACCGCCTCGAAGGGAACGACGCCGAGGACGACCGCGCCGGTGGCGATGGCGAGAATCGGGCCGAGCATCAGCCACGACCCCTCACCGCCGGTCCAGCCGACACGGTCCCAGCCGCCCGGCCCCGGACCGCCGTGGTGACCTTCCTCGTGAGCGGTCTCGTCACCGCCGTCGGGAACTGGCTCGCCGTCAGCGAGGTGGCCGCCAAACGGTCCCTCGACAAGAGGCTTCGAATCGGCGCTGTCGTGGGACTCGAAGAAGGCCCCGTAGACGATAGGCCAGAAGTACGCGATGTTGAGCACGCCGGAGATGAGTAAGACGACCGCGAACACGGACTGGCTGGCCTCGACAGCGCCGATGAGGATGAACCACTTGCTGACGAAGCCGGCAACCAGCGGGATGCCTGCCATCCCGGCGGCCGCAACGGCGAAGGCGGCCATCGTCAGCGGCATCCGTTTCCCGATACCGTCCATCTCGCTGATGTAGTCGGTGTGGGTCTCGACGTGGATGATACCGGCACAGAAAAACAGGGTGAGCTTCATGAACGCGTGTGCCGGGATGTGGAGCAGGCCGCCCCGGATGACGTTCTCCAGCCCGGCACCGGCGACGGCGGCCGGTCCAGCGAGCCCGAGCCCGAGCACGATATACGAGAGCTGGCTGATCGTCGAGTACGCCAGCCGGCGCTTGAGCCGGTCGGCCCGGAGCGCGATGATACTCGCGACGGTCAGGGTCACTGCGGCGACGATAGCCAGCACGATGCCGACACCGAGTTCGCCCACGAGTTCAGGGTTGTACACTTCGAGGACGAGTCGGGCGATGCCGAAGACGCCGCTTTTGACGACGGCCACGGCGTGAAGCAGCCCGGAGACCGGCGTCGGCGCGACCATCGCGTCGGGCAGCCAGGAGTGAGCCGGCATCAGTGCGGCCTTGACGCCGAAGCCAGCCGCGAGCAGACCGAAGGCCGCCCGCGCAAGCGCCGTGTTCGCATCCGCGAGGTCGGCGGCCGTCTGGCCGAACTCCGTCGTCCCGGCCATCGCGAACACCAGGGCAGTGCCCGCCAGTACGAGCAGGCCGCCGCCAAAGAAGGTGTAGGCGAGGTACTTCCGGCCGGCGGTCCGCGCCTCTTCGGTCTCGTCGTGGGCGACGAGGGGGTAGGTGGCGACCGAGAGAAGCTCGTAAAAGACGAAAATCGTCAGGAGGTTCTCGGCGAATGCGACGCCGACGGCCGTCGAGAGGCTGGCCGCGAAGGCGGCGAAAAATCGGGTCTGGTTGTGTTCCGAGAGCCCGCGCATATAACCCGCAGCGTAAAAGGCCGTGAAAATCCACAGGAAGCTGGCAAGCAGCGCGAAGACCATCCCCAGCGCGTCGGCCCGAAGCGAGAACTCGATGTCGAAAACGAACTCGCCGAGCGAGGCCTGGTACTCGGTCCCGTCGAGTACACCTGGGACCATGCTCGCGATGATGCCGAACTTGGTCAGGGCCGCGAGTACCGACCACGACTCACGGACGTTCGGGTAACGATGCGACGCGAGAATCAAGACGACCGTGACTGCCGAGACGAGGACGGCAGCCAGCGGCCGGATGTCAGTGACGGCTGCTTCTGTCATGGATGAACCTCCGGCGACGACTCCTGGATTGCTTCGACGAGTGGCTGCACCGCGTCTGTCAACTCAGCCCCCGCGAATCCGAGCCCGACGGCCAGGACGGCCG
The DNA here is from genome assembly GCF_900100385.1 of Halovenus aranensis. Classification (GTDB taxonomy): domain Archaea; phylum Halobacteriota; class Halobacteria; order Halobacteriales; family Haloarculaceae; genus Halovenus; species Halovenus aranensis. The sequence goes on along the minus strand of NZ_FNFC01000003.1, from coordinate 217,605 downwards.
CGAGCACAGCCAGCGCGACCATTCCATAAGAGACCGAGCCGCCACCGTCGGCGGCGACCGCCGGTCTGGGTTCGGTGTCTGTCTCCGCCGCGAGCGGCGTGAAATACAGCTTCTCCAACAACCGTGCGACGTACAGCAGCGTCAACAGCGTACTCGCGAAGACGACGAACACCAGCGGCCACAGCTCGGCCTCGACGGCTGCGAGTCCGATGTACCACTTGCCGACGAAACCGACAGCAGGCGGCACACCGATGAGACTGAACCCGAGGACTGCGAGACTCCCCGACAGGAACGGGCGCTGCTTTGCGAGGCCGGCGTACTCACGAACGTATCGCGCGCCGGCACTTGAATTCAATGCGCCGATGGCCGCGAACAGCCCGCCCTTGATGACTGCGTGGCCGATGAGGTGGACGACGACGCCGTAGACCGCAAACTGCGTCGCCTGGTCACCCGCCGCGGGATGGACCGCGGTGCCGACAGCCATCACGATGAGGCCGAACTGTGCCACCGAGGAGTAGGCGAACACCCGCTTGACCCGGCGTTGCATCGCTGCGAGCAGGCTCCCGGCGACGACGCTGACTGCCGCGATGGCCAACAAGAGTTCGACAGTCCTGGGGTTGGCCGCGAAAAAGTCCGGTGAGAAGACGACCCAGGTGATGCGAGCCAGCGCGTACGCTGCTGTCGTCGAGACGAGCGCCGAGATGAGCACCGTCACCGAGTCCGGTGACTCGGAGTACGCGTCCGGCTGCCAGGTGTGTAGCGGGAAAATCGCCGCCTTCGTCGCCAGACCGACGGCGATGAAGCCGAAGCTTGCGACGACCAGTGGCTCGCTGTACAGCGCGTTCTCGACCCACGCTGGCTCGCCCGCGAGCACGCGCGAGACATCGACCATATTGAGCGTCCCCGTCCGGACGAACAGGTACCCGACACCGACGAGGTACATCGACGCCCCTGTGGTCCCGATGATGAGGTATTTCAGCGCCGCGACCGCCGACGCCCCGGAGCGGTCGCTCGCGACCAGCGCGTAGGTCATCAGCCCGACGATTTCGAGGAAGACGAACAGATTGAACAGGTCGCCAGTCAACACGAGCCCCATCAGCCCGCCGGTCAACAGCAGATACGCGCTGTAAAAGGCGTTCCGGCGTGGGCCTGCGCGCCGAGCGTACGCGAGTACCGCGAGTGCCACCAGCGCCACCAGAACCACGAGCAGCCCGGAGAGCGCGTCGGCGACCAACTCGATGCCGACGATGAACCCTTCTGTGTCGAACTCGCCGACTGTTACCTCCTTGCGCCCGAAGGTTTCGCCTCCGAGGACGTGGACGACCCGTTGGTCACCGATGTAGACGGCGTATCCCAGCCAGGTCGCTACTGCGGCCTCGACCGACAGCGTGCCGGCCGCGACCGCCCAGCCGACCCGTTCCCGGAACAACCCGAGCACGAGCGGGAGCGTCGCCCCGAGAATCGGGACCACAATCAGCAGAACGGGAAGCAGCTCTTCAGTCATCTGCACGCACCTCCCTGAGCGTCTCCTCGTCGAGTGTGCCGTACTCGCCGTAGATGCGGATTACCAGCGCGAGCCCCACCGCAGTCAGGGCCACGCCGACGACGATGGCCGTCAGCACGATGACCTGCGGGAGCGGGCTGGCGTACGGGTCGTAGGCCACCGCCTTCTTCGGGATAATCGGCGCCTGCCCGCTTTCGCCGCCCGATTCCCCGAGGTAGGCTGTCGAGACGAAAAACAGGAAGATGGCCGACTGGAACAGGTTTAGCCCGATAATCTTCTTGACGAGGTTCGAGCTGGCGACGACCATGTACAGTCCAATTACGAGCAACAGGGCAAAGAGCAGATACGTGTACTGGTTGGTCAGGATATCAGTCACGAGCGGCGTTCCCGTGACCCCCGCCGTTGCCGAGACGAGCCTACTCATCGCTCGACACCTCCTCTGAGACCGAGACCTGCATCGCTCCAGCGGCGAGCAGGAAGAACAGCCCCACGATGACGCCGGCGACGATAGGGGCGACACCGGCGATTTCGATGGCTTCGAGTCCGTACTTGGCCTCGATGCCAAGTTCCGTCTTGTAGCGTTCGTACTCGAGGAAGTTTCCACCGAGTAGTATCGGGACGAGGCCGACCAGCGCGAAGGCAGTGACACCGCCCGCGGCCAGCGCGACGACAGTTCGGTTACGTATCCAGTCCCGCGTTGGCTCGATGCCGAAAGCAAACGCAATCATCAGCACTGTCGCGCCAATGATAGCGCCGCCCTGGAAACTGCCGCCCGGCGAGCCCGAGCCATGAAACATCAGAAAGAGCCCGTAGGTAAAGGCAAATGGCGCGATGACGCGCACTGTCACCATAATTATCTGACTCTCGATGTACGTCGAGCCAGCGTCACCAAGCGGACCCCCGTCGGCGCTACTCACGGGTGAACACCTCCCGGTGGAGGACGGTGAGTGTGGCGATACCGGCGGCGAAGACGACGACGGCCTCGCCGAAGGTATCGAACCCACGGTAGCCGGCCAGGACGGCCGTCACCGCGTTTTCGACGTGGGTGTCGGCGTAGGCGTTCTCGATGTAGTACTGTGTCACCGCCGGATTGTCCCAGATGGGTGCCTCGGCGGACCCGACGGCGGGGAACTCGCTCAGCGTCGACGCCAGCACGAGGAACAACGCTCCGAAGACGACCAGCGCCGACACGTTGGGGCGCTCGAAGCGGGTCTCTAGGTCCGGGCGGCTCGTTTTGACCAGCGCGAGCAACAACAACAGCGTCGTCACACCGGCACCGATTGCGGCCTCTGTCATCGCCACGTCTGGAGCGAGCAGGAAGGCATAGAACAGCGCCATCCCCAGGCTGTATGCGGCAAAGACCACGATAACTGCGAGGATGTCTCGCAAGAGCGCCGTCGCGACTGCTGTCGTCAGGACGAACGCGAACAGTACTGCCTCGAACGCGGATATCATTCGTTCTCACCTCCGTCGGTTTCGACCTTGGAATCACGGTAAAGCTCCTCGTCGGTTCGGTCGTCGTCTGTCGTCCACGGCTCGATACCGTCTTCTTCGGCGGCACGCGAAATGGCGTGTGCGGCCGTCGGATTCGTGACGAAGATGAAAAACAACAGCAATACCGTTTTGTACGAACCCGTTTCGAGGCCGAGCGCGAGCGCGACGGCCGCGAGTGTAAAGCCGGCACCCAGGGTATCCGCCTGTGAGGCGGTGTGTGCCCGGGAGTAGACGTCCGGCAGGCGCAACACGCCCGCCGTCGAGACAAACGTAAAAAACAGGCCGAGGCCGACAAGCACTATCACGGCCACGCTCTGGACGTCGACCATCAGAGGACACCCCCCTGTTCGACGGTGAACTTCGAGATGGCGACCGACATCAGGAAGTTCAACAGCGCATAGACGAGTGCGATATCCAGCAACGATGGCTCACCCAGTGCCGCACCCAGTAACGCGAGGATGACCACGGTGTTGGTTCCGAGCACGTTCACTGCGAGCACCCGGTCCTGGGTCGTCGGCCCTTTGACTGCACGATAGAACATCGCGACCGCGAGCAGCATGAACAGCGCCGCTGCAATCAGGAACACGTCGGTCACGAGGTCACCCGAATCTGGTATCACTGCTGGTCACCTCCGTCGGCCTCGACGGCTTCCTCGGTCGGTGTGTCGGCGTCTTCAGGTTGTTGAAGCACTTCGGTATCGCCTCGCTCTCGGGGGGTTGGCATGTTCATCGCACTCCGGCCGTAGAAGACGAACCGGACTGCCCGTTCGAGGCCGCCGTCGAACAACCCCTCTCGTGGGCCGGCCACGAGCGTGTGGACCGTCAGCGTCCGTCCCTCGACCCGGACGGTGAGTGTGCCGGGCGTGAGCGTGATGCTGTTTGCCAGCGTCGTCACGGGAACACTGCCCCAGACCGCTGCGTTCACCTGCGTGAGACGCGGGTCTATCGGGAGCCGGGGGTCGAGTATCACGGCCGCGACCTGAACGTTTGCCTTGATGATCTCGACGAACAGGTACGGCACGTAGATGACCATCCGGAGCAGTCGACCCAGCCAGGCGATTGACGGGTCGTGGTTGAATGTGATACGGGCGAGACTCACGCCGACGATTGTCGCCGACACTGCACCGGTCACGAGGTCGAAAGCGTCGAACGTGCCGCCCAGAATCTGATAGAAGACGAACGAGACGAACACCAGCGTGCCGGCCTGCAGCGGCGACGACCGTAAGACGAGCGGGCGGCGCCGAACCTGCCGCTGGACCGGCGCCTCTTCGACTGGAATCTCGGTCAGCCGCGTCAACTCGACTTCCAGCGGCCGGAGCAACGGCGACCCGACGCCGGGGTCGTATTCAGGGTCGAGGACGACCCGGCCGATGTCGTTCTCTGCCGCTGTCTCGGCCAGCGCAGCTCCAACGTCGCTGGGACTGAAGAGATACCTATTAGCCCCGATTTGGTCGGTCTCGACGGTCAACTCTCCGGCGTGGTCGCCGGCGTCTTCCTCGGCCCAGACGGTGATGCGGTCGAGTAACTCACTGATTGTCTCGACATCTGACTCCCTCTGGTCGTCTAGTCTATCGTCTGACACTTCTGGAGAGTGAACGTAGACGAATCGGACGTACCCGTCACCCTCGCCATCGAGTGCCGTTCTGACGGCGTACTCGACGGTCTGGCGGACCGTCGACGAGGTGGCGACGGGGACGAGCAGTCGGTTATCCGACACCTGCCTCACACCTCTGTTGTCGAAATGATAGGTATCGCATGGAAGTAACTCGTTGTCGGTGCTGGGTGGGGGCGGACGAAAACGATTTCGTTTCGTCCCGTCACTGGGAGGACTCTCGCCGACGGTGGACGACGCCTTGCATGTCGACGGTTGTCTCGACGAACTCGGTGACTGCGCTGGCGGTCTCGTCGTTACCGAGGACGACCGGGTTCTCGCTCGTGCGGACTGCCGGGTCGAGCGGAATCGACCCGAGGAAGGGCATGTCGGTCTCCTCGGCGAACGTTTCGCCGCCGCCGGAGCCAAAGATGTCGTGGCGGCCGCCACAGTCGGGACAGACGAAGGTAGACATGTTCTCGACGATGCCGAGGACGGGAGTCTCGTGCTCACCGAACATCTCCATCCCTCGCTGTGCGTCGTCGAGGGCGACTGATTGTGGCGTCGTCACGATGACCGCTCCGGAGACTGGAATGCTCTGGAGCATCGTCAGCTGGGTGTCGCCGGTCCCCGGCGGCAGGTCGACGACCATGTAGTCGAGGTGGCCGCCACGCCCCCAGTCGACATCCTCCCAGAGCTGGGTGAGTACCTTGTGCACCATTGGACCTCGCCAGATTGCGGGGGCGCTCTCGTCGAGCAGGAACTCCATGCTCATGATTTCGACACCGTGAGCGACTGGAGGGAGCATCGTTTCGTCTTCGGTGATCTGTGGCTGGTCGTCGGTACCCATCATCTGTGGGACGTTCGGGCCGTACACGTCGGCGTCGAACAGGCCAACACGTGCTCCGAGGTCTGCGAGCCCGGCCGCGAGGTTCGCCGCAACGGTACTTTTGCCGACACCGCCTTTCCCCGATGCGACGGCGATGATATTCTTGACGTTCGGGAGTACTGTCTCTTCGGGGTCGACACCCCTGTCGACTGTCGCCGTGAGGTCGATATCGTAACCTGTCCCGTCAATCTTGTCTCGAACGCGGCCCGCTATCGACGTTTCAGTCGGCGAATACGGTGCACCGAGCCCGAGTGTTACCTGCACCGTCTCGGCTTCGTCGTCGACAGCTATCTCTCGGACCAGCCCCAGGGAGACGATATCGTCGCCCAGATGCGGGTCCTCCACCGCTCGAAGGCGCTCTCGAATCTCGTCGGGCGTCATCATAGCCGTCTCTCAGGTCGGTCCAGCGAAAAGGATTTCCATGCTAGACGGTCTCGACGCCCCGAAACTCGAATCTGGCACCGCCGTCGTCACCCGCCGTCGCCGTGACACACCAGCCGTGTGCCTCGGCGATTCGGGAGACGATTGCCAGCCCGAATCCAGTCCCCTCATCGCGGGTCGAAAAGTCGGTATCGAACGCGCGCTCGCGGGCCTCCGGCGACATGCCCTCTCCGTCGTCTTCGACGTAGAAGCCGTCTCCGCCGCTTAAAAGCCCCACCCTGACGGTTACGTCCTTGCCGCCGTGTTCGACGGCGTTCCGGAACAGATTCTCGACGAGTTGCTGGAGACGGGTCTCGTCTGCCTCGATACGCGTCCCCTCAACGACAGAGAGCGTCGCATCTGCCGTGTCGACGTTGTCCCAGCAGCCACTCACGACGCCCTCCAGGTCGACTGGCGCCGAGTCTGTAATCGTCTCGCCCATGCGCGCGAGCGATAGAAGGTCTTCGGTCAGCGTCTCGATACGGTCGATGGAGTCGGCGACAGCACCGAGATGGTCGCTGTCGACCTCGTCTCTGGCCAGGTCGAGTCGGAGCTGTGCCACGTTCAGCGGGTTGCGAATGTCGTGGCTGACGATGCTGGCGAACTGGTCGAGCCGTTCGTTCTCTCGCCGTAGCCTGTCGCGTTGCTCGCGGAGGCGTTTCTCCTGGTCGAGGCGGACCAGCGCCTCGCGAACGTGTCCGACAAGCAGTTCGAGCAGTTCGATGTCGCGCTCGTCGAAGGAATCGGAATCTGTGGCCGTCGCCTGGAAGACGCCGAAATCTTCGATTGGGACCGTAATCGCGGACTCGAACTCGCCGACGGGGTCGGCTGCCGGATGGTCGTCGCTGTCGTTGACCAGATACGACTCGCCGGTCCGGTAGGCCTTACCGGCGATACCGGCCTCCTCGACCGGGGCCTCCTCGTACTCTGTCAGCCCCGAAGAGGTCGCCCGTGCGACCAGCTGGCCGTCCTCGACGCTGTCGACGATACAGAGGTCCAGATCAAGAATACTCTCGGCTGCGTCGACCATCAGCTCGTAAACCTCCTGTTTGCTCTCACAGCCGGCGACTTCGACACCAATTTCATGCAGCTGTGTAATCTGCTCTTGGTGCCGTTTCACCCGACGCTCCTGTCGTTTCCGCTCTGTAATGTCTGAGATGACGACCTGTATTGCAGGCCTGCCACCGAACGTGACCGGTACAACCGACCCACGACCGTGCCGCGTATTCCCCTCAATGTCGAGAAACTCGTGTTCTGTAAACTCGGCGGGTTCGCGGTCATCTATCGCTGCATCAAGCCGGTCGTGAGCAGCGGTATCCTCAGCGGGGACGAACGTCGACACGTCCTTGCCAATCAGGTCGGCTTCCTCCTCGGCACCGAAGGTGTCGACTGCATGGTGGTTTACGTACCGTATCTGGTGGTCCTCGCCGACGACAAGCAGCGGGACCGGCGTCTTCTCGACCAGCATTCGATACTCTCGCGTTCGCTCTCTGACGCGCTGTCTGGCCTCACTCGCACTGACAGCGTTCATCACCCGGTTCGCAAGGAGGTCGTACTGGTTCTGGATACGTTCTTTCCTGAAGTAGTCTGTCGCGCCCGCAGAAATCGCTTCGCTGGCGACCGCTTCGCTCCCTTTGCCGGTGAATATAATAAAGGGCAGCTCGGGGTGGTTTGCCCGTACCGCTTCGAGAAATTCGATGCCGTCCATTCCCGGAAGTTTGTAGTCGCTGACGATGCAGTCGACCGGTTGTTCATCAAGCACTGCCAATCCCTCCTCGGCGTCAACTGCCTGTACCGTGTCGAATGCGTCGAATTCGCGGCCGATAAACTCCGCCGTCAGCTCAGTGAACTCCGGGTCGTCGTCGACGTGCAACAGACGAATCGCGTCAGTCACTACGGTTGCATTCGACTCGTATCACTTAAAAATAGACGGTCTCACTCAGAGACTCACAGCTATTTTGGCCGCGTCGAGGGACCGTTTGCCCGGACCACCGATAGGCATGAGACGAGCAATTCGTTGTGTTTAAATAGACGCGGGGGAGACAGTGAAGTAGAATCGTGTAGGGGTGCGCTTCCCCGAGTCCACCCGATGGGCGCAAGTAAGGCAGCGTGAAAAACGCGAGTTCCGCGTGTCGTGGTAGCCAAGTGGCCCAAGGCGCATGGTTGCTAACCATGTGGCGTAATGCCTCCGGGGTTCGAATCCCCGCCACGACGTGCATCACACCGACTCACACATGAGTGAACAACAACCAGAGAACGCGGACGAGGACGACGACATTCGTTACTTTGTCCGCATCGGACAGAGCGACCTCGACGGGACCAAATCGGTCGAACGGTCCCTGACAGAGCTCGAAGGTATCGGACACCGTGCGGCGCGAGTGATTACCGACAAGGCCGGCGTCGACCGAACCGCCACCTTCGGTGCACTCGACGACGACACGATTGACGAGATTGTCGACCTCGTAGAAGGGTTCGCCGACGAGGTTCCGGACTGGCTCGCCAACCACCGGAACGACTTCTTCGACGGTGAGACCACCCACGAAATCGGCAACGAACTCGAGCTGACCCGACAGCAGGACATCAACCGCATGAAGATGATCGACTCCTACAAGGGCGTTCGACACAAGCGCGGTCAGAAAGTCCGCGGACAGCGGACAAAGTCCACGGGTCGTACCGAGGGCACCATCGGTGTCAACGTCGAGGCAATCAAGGAAGAAGCCGAAGAAGACGGTGGTGAGGAATAATGGCACTCGGAAGCAACACGACGTTCTACGAAACACCGAACCACCCCTACCAGGACGAGCGTATCGCCGAGGAGTCTGGCCTGCTTGGCAAATACGGTCTCAAAAACAAAGAGGAGCTCTGGCGAGCGGAGTCTGAACTGCGCCAGTACCGCCGCGAGGCACGGAACGCACTGGGCGCGGCCGGCGGTGATGAGAGCGTCGCCGAGGCCGAGCACTCCGAGTTCGTCACGCGTCTCCAGCGCCTCGGCATCCTCGACGAGCAGGAGTCGCTTGCGGACGTGCTGTCACTGGACGTGACCGACATTCTGGAGCGCCGCCTGCAGACAGTCGTCTACCGCAACGGGCTCGCAAACAGCGTCGGTCAGGCGCGACAGTTCATCTCGCACGGCCACATTACCGTCAACGGCTCGCGCGTTCAGCGACCGTCGTACAAGGTCTACGTCAGCGAGGAAGACGCCGTCGCCTTCGACGAGACCTCGGCGCTGAGTGACGAACTCCATCCGGAACGAGGGGAGGACCAATAAATGGCAGACGAAGATAGTATCTGGGGCATTGCCCACGTGCACGCATCGTTCAACAACACCATCATCACCATCACGGACCAGACCGGTGCCGAGACGCTGGCTAAATCCAGTGGCGGAACGGTCGTCAAGCAGAACCGTGACGAGGCCTCGCCGTACGCCGCAATGCAGATGGCCGAGGAAGTCGCCGAGAACGTTCTCAACCAGGGCGTCGAAGGCGTCCACGTCCGCGTTCGCGGTCCTGGCGGTAACCAGCAGACCAACCCCGGGCCGGGCGCACAGGCGACGATTCGTGCGCTGGCTCGTGCCGGGCTGGAAATCGGCCGTATCGAAGACGTGACCCCGATTCCACACGATGGTACCCGCGGTCCAAAGAACGCGGGCTTCTAATCATGTCCGAGTACGAGGTCCAGTTCGTCGACCGAAGTGAACGACACGCACGCTTTGTCGTCCGTCCGATTACGCCGGCCTTTGCCAACGGCATCCGGCGGGCGATGATCGCCGACGTGCCGACGTTCAGTATCGACACCGTTCGGGTCGTCGAGAACTCGAGCGTGATGTTCGACGAGCAAATCGGCCTCCGGCTCGGACTCGTGCCGCTGACGACGCCGCCCGGCGAGTTCGAAATCGGCGACGAGGTGACACTTTCGCTCGACGTGTCTGGTCCCGACACGGCGTACTCTGGGGATATCGTTTCCAGCGACGAGATGGTGTCTGTCGCGGACGAGCACATCCCGATTATCGACCTCAAGGAGGGCCAGCGCCTGGAGTTCGAGGCCGATGCGGTACTCGACACCGGCCGTGAACACGCCAAACATCAGGGTGGCGTGGCGGTCGGCTACCGACACCTGCAGACTGTCGAAGTCACCGGCGATAAAAGCGAGTTCGACGACGGCGACCCCCACATCCTCCGGGGCGTCATCGAAGAACAGGCGGCCGAACACGCCGACGCCGACGCCGAGAACGGCGAACTCGTGTCGACCGACGCCTTCGACAACGACCTCACCAATCGCTACCCGGACAAGGAGCTTGCCGTTCGCGACGTGCAGGATGCGTTCGTCTTCGACGTGGAAACGGACGGCTCGTTCAGCGTCGACGACCTCGTCCGGCAGGCGGCTGGAACGCTCGAATCGCGCGCGGCGGAGCTCAAAGAGACGGTACAGCTGTAACAATGACAGGATTCCCCCACATGCCGACGTATACACCGGCCCGTCGGGTCGCGCTGGAGAGCGGCGTGGACCGACAGACCGAAACGGGTTTGTGGGGGACAGACCAACCAACAATTGCGCGCAGGGATAGCCAAGTCAGGCCAACGGCGCAGCGTTCAGGGCGCTGTCCCGTAGGGGTCCGCAGGTTCAAATCCTGCTCCCTGCATTTTTCAGGAGGTAGGTTATGAGCAAGACAAACCCGAGACTCAACAGTCTCATCGCCGACCTGAAGTCGGCTGCCCGGAACTCCGGCAGCGACGTCTGGGAAGATGTCGCCGAGCGACTGGAGAAGCCGCGGCGGACGCACGCAGAGGTCAACCTGGGCCGCATCGAGCGGTACGCACAGGAAGACGAGACAGTCGTCGTGCCGGGGAAAGTGCTCGGCAGCGGTGCCCTCAGCAAGGAGGTCACCGTTGCCGCAGTCGACTTTTCGGGCACTGCGAAGACAAAAATCGACCAGGTCGGTGAGACAATGAAACTCGAACAGATTCTCGAAGACAATCCGGAAGCAGCGAACGTACGGGTGATTCGATGAGCGTCGCCGAATTCGAGGCTGACATCGTCGTCGACGCCCGCGACTGCATCATGGGCCGTGTCGCCTCGCAGGTCGCCGAACGCGCGCTCGATGGCGAACGCATTGCGGTCGTCAACGCCGAGCAAGCGGTCATTACCGGCCGCGAGGAGGACACCATGGAGACGTACATCAAACGCCGCGAGCTTGGGTCCGACAGCGGACCGTACTACCCCAAGCGTCCGGACCGCATCTTCAAGCGGGCGGTGCGTGGCATGCTGCCGTACAAGAAGTCACGCGGCCGTGAGGCGTTCGAGAACATCCGCATCTACGTCGGCAATCCGTACGATGAGGCGGAGGTGCTCGATGATACGTCACTGGACAGGCTCTCGAACATCAAGTTCGTCTCCCTGGGAGACGTGAGCGAAGAACTCGGAGCGAACGTAACATGGTAACGAACACATCAGGAAAGAAGAAGACGGCAATCGCGCGAGCGACCGTCCGTGAAGGGACCGGCAAGGTCCGCATCAACGGACGGCCGGTCGAGCTGTACGACCCGGAGTCGGCCCAGCTGAAGATTCTGGAGCCGTTCCGTGTCATCGACGACCCCCTTCGCGAGGAAGTCGACATCGACATCACCGTCGAGGGTGGTGGCGTGATGGGGCAGGCCGACGCCGCACGAACGGCGATTGCCCGCGGTATCGTCCAGCACACTAACGACGCCGAGCTCCGTGACGCGTACATGGAGTTCGACCGGTCGCTGCTGGTCAACGACGTCCGCCAGCGCGAGGCCAAGAAGTGGGGCGGTCCCGGTGCGCGCGCTCGGTATCAGAAATCCTACCGGTGATACACCCATGATGGTACCAGTCCGGTGTTTCACGTGTGGAACGGTCGTCGGTGAACACTGGGAGGAGTTTAAACATCGCACGCGAGAGGCAAGCGAGCCCGAGGACCCGGAGAAAGTGCTCGACGACCTGGGAATCGAACGGCACTGCTGCCGGCGAATGATGGTCTCGCACAAAGACCTCGTCGACATCGTCGCACCCTATCAATAATGGCGCAACCAGACAACCGCTACGAGAAGGCTCGCATTATCGGCGCACGAGCCCTGCAGGTGGCTTACGGCGCACCGGTGCTCGTCGACACAGAGCAGACGGAGCCGATTCTCATCGCCGCCGAGGAGTACGACGCAGACGTTCTCCCATTTACCGTGCGGCGAGGTGACCGTGCGTGACACTCGTTACGGACGTCCGCCTTCGGCGGGTACTCGACTCACGCGGTAACCCGACGGTCGAGGCAGACGTTCGGACGGAAAGTGGGGGCTTCGGACGAGCGAAAGCGCCGTCTGGCGCGAGCACCGGCGAGTACGAGGCAATCGAACTCCCGGTCGGGGAGGCAATCGCTAACGCACGCGAACTGGCGATTCCGCGCCTCGTTGGCGAGGTGTACGCTGGCAACCAGCGTGACATCGACGCGGCGCTGCGCGGGGCCGACGGGACGGACGACTTCTCACAGATCGGCGCAAACAGCGCAGTTGCCATCTCGATGGCTGCCGCAAAGGCGGCCGCCGACGTACTCGGTGCGCCGCTGTTCCAGCATCTTGGGGGCACGTTCCGTGGCGACACGTTCCCGACGCCGCTTGGCAACGTCGTCGGCGGCGGCGAGCATGCCGCAGACGCAACCCACATTCAGGAGTTCCTCGCCGCCCCCGTCGGCGCGCCGTCCGTCGAGGAGGCCGTCTTCGCTAACGCCGCAGTCCACGCCGCCGTCGGTGACGTACTCGACGAGCGCGGTTTGGCCTGTGGCAAGGGTGACGAGGGCGCCTGGGCACCGTCTATCGAGGACGAACAGGCATTCGACATCGTCTCCGAAGCCACCGAAATCGTCGAGGACGATGTTGGCTTCGAGATCGGCATTGGCCTCGATATTGCCGGAGCAGAGCTGTACGACGCTGAAGAGGGCGTCTACCGGTACGGCGAGACCGTCCGAGAGACCGACGAACAACTCGCGTACATCGCCGAACTGGTCGACGAGCACGACCTAGTGTACGTCGAGGACCCCATCGACGAGGACGACTTCGAGGGGTACGCCGAACTGACAGCGCGCGTCGGTACCGAGACACTGGTCTGTGGCGACGACCTCTTCGTGACGAACGTCGACCGCCTCGAGCGTGGCATCGAGATGGGGGCAGCAAACAGTATCCTCATCAAGCCCAACCAGATTGGAACGCTCTCGGATACCGTCGACGCGGTCGAACGCGCTCGACGGAACGGGTACGACCCGGTCATCTCGCATCGGAGTGGAGAGACTGAAGACACGACAATCGCCCACCTTGCCGTCGCCACGGACGCGCCGTTTATCAAGACTGGCGCGGTCGGCGGGGAGCGGACGGCGAAGCTGAACGAACTCATCAGGATTGAACACAACGCATGAGTGAAAACGAAAACGACGGTCTCGAGGAGTCCGAGGTCGAGCCCGACGCCGCCGAGGAGGCGGAGACGGCCGACGAGGCCCCCGAGACCGAGACGGAAGACGAACAGACCGCCGCACCCGACGCGGCAGAGACAGACACGGAAGACGACACCACACTCGACGAGGACGTGATGTCCGACGAGGACGCCGACCTGCTCATTCCGGTCGAGGACTACCTCGGCTCCGGTGTCCACATCGGGACCCAGCAGAAAACCGCCGACATGGAGCGGTTTATCCACCGCGTACGGACCGACGGCCTCTACGTGCTGGACGTGTCGATGACAGACAGCCGGATTCGGACGGCCGCGAACTTCCTGTCGAACTACGACCCAGAACAGATTCTGGTCACGTCGTCGCGCCAGTACGGCCGGTTCCCGGCCGAGAAGTTCGCCGAAGCAGTCGGCGCTCGCGCCCGGACCGGTCGCTTCATCCCGGGGACGCTGACCAACCCCAAATACGACGGTTACATCGAGCCAGACGTGCTCGTCGTGACCGACCCAATCGGCGACGCACAGGCGGTCAAGGAAGCCATCACGGTTGGCATCCCCGTCATCGCCATGTGTGACTCGAACAATACCACGAGCAACGTCGACCTCGTCGTCCCGACCAACAACAAGGGCCGCAAGGCACTGTCGGTCGTCTACTGGCTGCTCGCCAACGAGACGCTCGACCGCCGTGGCGCCGAGCCTGCCTACTCGCTCGACGACTTCGAGAGCGACATCTGAGTCTCGGGTCTCGCCTGACGCGACACGCTTTTGACACACTGCTCACCGTCTAGAGATACCGACACCAGCGATGGGGCTGGAGTGGTAGCGCGTGTTACTGCGGACGGTTCTCGACCGGCGGCCGTGTGCCGAGCGTCAGCGGGACGGTCCGGCGCTCGCCGTCGCGGACGACCTCGACCTCGATAGTGTCGCCGGGGTCGGTTTCGAGGGCGAGAAATGCCGAAAGTCGTTCTTGATTCGGAATCGGCCAGTCGTCCATGCGGACAATAACGTCGCCACCGACGAGGACGCTCCGACCGTTGACATTCCGTTGTTCGTCGGTGCCCTGCAAAACACCGTCTGACGGGCCGTTGTTGGCGATTCTGTGGACGTAGACTCCCCAGGAGACAGAGAGGTCGTTTGCCTCGATGAGGGCCGGCCGCACGTCGAGCAGCCGGATGCCCATATACGAGTGGTCGAACTCGCCGTCGTCGATGAGTTCCGGAACGACTCGATCGACCATCGCCGCCGAGATGGCGAAGCCGATAGTCTGGCCGCGGCCAGCACTGACGACACCGACCACCTCGCCGTCGTAGGTCACGAGCGGGCCGCCGCTGTTGCCGGGGTTGACTGCGGCGTCAGTCTGGATACCGTCTGCGATACTGAAATCCCGTCCGGGGACCTGGATGTTTCGGTCCTGGCCGCTGATAACGCCCGTCGAGAACGAACCGGAGAGTTCGTAGGGGTTCCCGATTGCCGCGACGGGCGTACCCACCGCTTTCGGCCCGTCGACGAGCGAGAGCGACGTTGCGCTGTCGGGCTTGTTTTCGACGTTGAGGACTGCGAGGTCGCTGTGTGGGTCTGATCCGACAATCGAGGCCTCGCGCCAGCCCACATCCCTGAAACGGACGTAGGTGCTGTCAGCGAGCGCGACGACGTGGTCGTTTGTAACGAGATACGAGTCGTCATAAACCCAGGCAGACCCACCAGCCGGGCCCTGTGGCGTGCGCACCTCGACCGCAGCGACGGAGTCGACGACTTGTTGGTACACCGCAGTCTGTTCGGATGTCGACGGCGGGCTGTCGACGCGCTGTTCGGGAGTGTCGAACTCGTCTGGAAAGTCTCCGAGGTCTTCGCTCTCTGGGGAGCGTTCTGTGGGGGAAATCTCTTCGGGGGCCTGCAACGCGCATCCTGCGACGCTTGCCGACAACACCGACCCGGCCGTTGCGAGAAGGCGGCGACGAGAAACGTCTTGGTCCATATCGAAATCAGGGGCGCGAGGCCAATAAATAACCGGGCACCAGACAGTTCTCCGGACGAGACTGTCTGCGAAGGCAAAAAGCTACTACACCGGGCCCCGCAACCCGAGGTATGGCAACGAAACGCGGCGACGAGACGCCTGGCTTTCTCCTCCCGGGGATTCGCTGTGCCATCGAGATGGTACTTGCCGGCACGCTCGTGTTACTCGTTGGACTTCCTGCCGACAACGACATATATCTCGGCGCGGTCGTCACGCTTGCCGTGGTCGTTATGGTCGTGATTCTGTTCTGGGCGCTCAACCGGCAGATCGAACAGTGGGTAACCGCAGCGACGGGTCGATAACTGAAACGAGAGTGTGACCCTCCGTGTTTTTTATCGAATCTCTCCCCTTCCAATCACCCGTGCAACAGTCACGTCGTGCCTTCTTCACAACGGCAATGGTATCGCTTTCGGCCACCGTCACTGGCTGTCTCGGACTGGGGGGTGGCGACGACGGCGTCTCGACAGAGGGTGATGATGACTCACCGTTCGATACGAGTCCGGAGTCACTACTGCCCGATGCCGAAACACTCACCGACAAGACCGACCGTGAGTGGCGCGAGGGGGATGCCGAAAACGGATTCGGGCGGGAAATCCTCGACAACGAGTCGATACTTCGCGATAAGGACGCGGTTGCGCTGTTTCGCCCAGTACCCTCCGGCGAAGAGGACGTTGGCCTGCAGGTGTGTGCGAGTACGGTCAGACTGTACGACACTGTCGAGGAAGCCCGCAAGGCATTTGACGACTCCCCGTTCCAGTTTGGGTTTGGCTACGAATCCCGCTCGATTGCCGTCGAGGCGATTGGGGGAACGGCTAATAACAACGACTCACAGGTCATCTTCCGAGACGCAAACGCAATTGGCAACGTCGTCTTCTCCAACAGTCAAGCATCGGTCGACGAACAGGAACAGACAGCTCTCGACCTCGCCGCGGCGATGCACGAGTCGTGGCGATAATCGACCGCTCTGTCGACAGGTGACGGTAAGCCGGACACCATAGCTTAAGTGGATTTCGTGAGAACTCTCGCATGCAATGGAACTCACCTGGCACGGCCACTCCACGTGGCACGTCGAACTCGGGACGACCAGCCTGCTCATCGACCCGTTTTTCGACAACCCGAAGACCTCGATGGAGCCGTCTGACCTCGACCCGGACTATGTCCTGCTGACACACGGACACGCAGACCACATCGCAGATGTCGGTGCGTTCGGTGATGCGACGGTCGCGGCGACACCAGAACTAACGGGGTTCGTCGCCGACGAGTTCGATGTCGACGAGGAGAACACTATCGGCTTCAACATCGGCGGTACGCTCGAACTCGGGGACGCGTTCGTCACGATGCATCGCTCCGACCACACGAACGGGCTGATGACCGACTACGAGTTCTCGGGCGGGATGCCGGCAGGCTTTGTCATCTCGGATGCACACCCCACCGAGGACGGCGAGTCGACGACGTTCTATCACGCTGGCGACACCGCCCTGATGACCTCGATGCGCGACATCATCGGCGAGTATCTCGACCCTGACGCCGCGGCGCTGCCGGCAGGGGACCACTTCACGATGGGCCCACACCAGGCATCGATTGCCGCCGACTGGCTCGGCGTCGACTACGCACTCCCGATGCACTACGATTCGTTCCCGCCGATAGAAATCGACACCGCAGAGTTCGAACAGTACGTCGAGACGAACGCTTCAGCGGCCGAGGCTGTCGTTCTCGACGGTGACGAGACTTTCGAACTGTAGCGCCTGTTGCTGCAAATACTGTAGGGAGACACACAGTTTTGAGGCTCGGGGTCTAACATCAGGTGATGTCTGACATCAACGTCACGAGCACGTGTAAAGAGAGTTACACAACCGAAAGCGTCGTCGGGAACTTCGACCTGGTTATCGACGCGACCGGTGAAGACGGCCCCGACCCGAACGCGACACTCGTCGCGGACTATGCCTCCTGTTTCATCCCGGCGTTCCGCGTCGGCGCCAACAAGGAGGGCTTCGAAGACCTTGGAACAGTACAGGTCGAGTCCTCGGCGGAACTCGACGACGGGGACGACCTCACGAGCATCTCCTTCGAGATTCACGTCGAGGCAGACCTCGGCGACTCTGTCGACGATGTCGTCGCGCGGGCAGAAGACATCTGCCACGTTCACTCCGCGCTCCGCGAGGGGCTCCACGCCGACATCACGGTCACTGACGGCGCAGACCTGTAGCTCGGTGGAAAACGCTCATAGGGATGCCTGTCGTACCGGCAAGCATGAGCAACGGATGGCAGGATAAACTCGCGGGCGCACGCATGCAGGTCGACCAGCAGTTCAACGACCGCATCGTCGCCTCCGAGTTTACTAACCAGCAGTGGGGCCTCATTATGACAGCAGTCGAGTTCGATATCGAGAACCCGCAGGACCCAGCACAAGCCGAACTGGTCGCCGACACCGACCAGGTAGAGCATATCCTCCCCGAATTGGAGAACATGCCCCAGGGGATGGGCGGCGCACCTATGGGACAACAGGACAGCGGTAGCGGCGGTGACGGCGTTCTCGGGAAGATTCGTGGACTGTTCGGTAGCGACGGCGGAGACGACGGCATCGACGAGAACCGCCTCGAATCCGCGACCGCTCTCGTCGACGAGTACGCCGACGAACTGCAGGCGTTTCTCGAAGAGCAAGGCCGCTGGGAGAGCCTCTGTGCAGGTGCCGCAGGCGGCGAGTGACGGCCGCGCCCGAACTTTATGCGTGTCCAGGCCCTCGACAGAGATATGTCCGCAACGTTCGAGTTCGGCGACAGTGTCGTTCTGGTAACTGGTGTCGGCGGTGCACTCGGCAGTGCCGTCGCGGAGGCGTTTCTGGACGCAGGCGCGACCGTCTGTGGGGCCGACCTAGTGGGGCCCGACGACGATGATTTCCTGCTCGACGAGCCCGGCAGAGTCGACTTCTACGAGGGCGACTTTACCGACGAGGCGACCGTCGCAGAGACAGTCGACGAGATTGTCGAAACGCACGGACAGCTCGATTACTTGGCGAACATTGCGGGAACCTGGCGTGGCGGCAGTCCAATCGACGAGACCGACGGCGAGACGTTCGATTTCCTCTTCGACGTGAACCTGAAGACGATGTTCCTCGCGTCGAAACACGCGATTCCACACATCCGTGAGCAGTCGGGGGCTATCGTCAGCGTGTCGGCCCGTTCCTCGCTCGAAGGCGGCGAGGGAGACGGTATCTACCGGGCGACGAAGGCGGGCATTCGCCTGCTGACCGAGACTATCGCCGAGGAAAACAGCGGTCAACTGCGGGCCAACGCTGTCATGCCGAGTGTCATCGACACGCCGATGAACCGCGAGATGATGTCCGATGCCGACCACTCCTCGTGGGTCGACCCGGCGGATATCGCGGAGACGTTTCTCACGCTCTGTAGCGACGCGACCAGTGTCACCAGCGGCGCAGCCGTCCCTGTCTACGGCGAGGCCTGAGTTTCCGAAACCCGTATCACGCCCGCGGTCGGACAGGGTGCTGTGTCAACGGGCCGAAACAAGATTCCGTTCGCCGGTTTGGCTGTCGCTATCGTCGCCATCAGCACGGGAGCTATTCTCGTCGAACTGAGTGACGCTCCCTCTGCTGTCGCGGCCTTCTATCGGGTGTTGTTCACGACGCTCCCGCTGTTACCGGTCGCGTTCTGGCGATACCGCGAGGAGTTCCGGCTGATACGGCGTCGTGACCTGGGGTTTGCGACGCTTTCGGGGGTCGCGCTGGCACTGCATTTCGCTTCCTGGTTCGAGAGCCTGGAGTGGACGAGCGTCGCCGCCAGCGTTACACTCGTCCAGTCCCAGCCCCTGTTTGTCGCATTGGGTGCCTGGCTGTTGCTCTCTGAGTACATCAATCGCCGAATGGTTGGTGGCATTCTGGTCGCTGTCGCGGGGATTGGCATCATGTCGATGGGCGACTTTCTCGGGGGCGTTCTCGTCGGCCCGCGGCCGCTACTCGGCAATGGACTCGCTCTGTTCGGTGCGCTGATGGCGGCCGGTTACGTGCTTGCCGGGCGTTCGTTACGACAGCGCGTCTCGTTGGTGCCCTACGTAGTGGTCGTCTACAGCGTCTGTACGGCCTGTCTGTTCGTTCTCTCACTGGTCCAGGGCGGCGACCTGACCGGCTATCCGACTCACGAGTGGCTCATCTTTCTGGGACTCGCGGCTGGCCCTGGCCTGCTGGGCCACACTGTCATCAACTGGGTCCTCGCCCATCTGGAGTCGAGTGTCGTCTCTGTCTCGATGCTCGGTGAGCCGGTCGGTGCGACGATTCTCGCTTTCGTGTTCTTGGCGGAGGCCCCCACAGAGTTCACCGTCTTCGGCGGCGTCGTCGTTCTCGTCGGCATCGCACTCACGACTATCGAACGCGAGCGGCGACGTCGAGAAACAGAGTAGCCACGAACCGGGCGAGTTACCCGCCGAACGTCGATTTAATCTGCTCCTGCCACGTCTGCAGGTCGTCGATGCTCTGCTCGATATCGTCGAGGCGCTGGGCCATGTCGCCGTCGTCGACCGCGGCTTCGAGTTCCTCGATGTCTGACTGGATACTCTCGAGAGTCGCGTCGAACTCCGAGAGTTCCTCGTCGACGCTGTCCATCTTGTCCGTCGCCTCGTCGACGTCCGTGGATACCGTTTCCACCTCGTCGGCCAGCGAGTCCATCTCCTCGCGCACCGCGACGACATCGTCATCGAGCGCCGCGATGTCGTCCTCGAACCCGGTGACGGTTTCGGCGACTGCCGCGACCTGTTCGGCGTTGTCGTCGGTCGAGGACTGCACCGAGGAGAGCCGCGACTCGAACGACTCTAGCTGGCCCTCGAACTCGTCGAGAATCTGTTGTGCGGTGCCGTTCTCGTCGAGGAACTCCTCTAAAGCACCGGTGTAGGCCCGCAGGTCGGCGACATCGTCTTGAATCTGTTCGACCTTCGCCGCGGTCGCGCCCTCTTCCTCGACGGCCGCAAATGCCTGCCGAAGCAGCTTCAGGTCCTCCGTTGAGACGTTTTGTTGTCGAATCTCGGCCGCCATCGCGGCAACGACACCACCCTCGACGGCGGGTGCCGTGGCGGTGTCGTCAGCCCCGTTGTCTGTTGCCGAGTCGTTGGGGTCTTTGAGGTCGAGTTTCGCCACGTCTTCGTCTTCGTCTTCGTCTTCTTCGTCCTCTTCTTCGAGCCCGGGAATCTCGCCGTCTCCCGAAATTGCCTCCTTGATAACGTCGCCGTCGCTCTCGGGAACGACGTTTTCCGAGGCGTCGTCGGGAAGGGGCGGGTCGACCGATTCGAGGGTCGGCTCGGTCAGGAACTTCTCGACGTTGTCACTCCCGGTCGCACGGATACCGTACACCGTCGTGTACGTCTCTCCAGGCTCTAGGTCGCGCTCGAAGACGATACTGTCGTCGTCGATAACCCAGTACTCGCTGCCGTACTCCGGGTGAAAGCCGAGGTCCTCGACCTCGATATCCTCGGGAACTGTGTCCGAGAGCGCGATATTGACATCTTCGTCACGGTTCGACGTGAACTCGAAGGCAATTGCCGGCACGGGGAACTCGTTCTCTTCGAACCGTTTGACCACGTTCACCCCATCCGAGGAAAGCACGATTTCCTCGTACCCTTGTGAATCGCTCATACCTTCGTTTGGGTTTGGGAACGGTATTAAACCTGTTTACCAGAAAACGTAGGCGTTGTCTGAATCTGACACTACGGTGGAAGGTCGACCGTATCTCCGATTTCGGTGATTTCGACGCGGCGAGGGTACTCAAAGCGCCTGGCGTGGTGGACGAGCGCGGTCGGGTCGGCGGTCAACCCTTTCCACATGTCCCAGTGTGTCGGGACGAGTCGGTCGACCTGGAGTTCGGTCGCGGCCTCGATGACCATGTTCTCGTCGCTGTACCACTTCGTCCGTTTTGGCTCGCGGGTCTCCTTGTCGGGAATCATCCCGACCGACCCCAACGCGAGGACTGCTAGGTCTACATCGTACTGCTCGCCAATCGACGCGAACCCGCCGGGACGGGCGTCACCGCCGTGGACGAACGTCCCCGACTCGTGTTCGATGACGTAGGCTACCTCTCCGTCGGCGTCGGGGTCGTGTGCCGACTCGACGTGAATCTCGAGGTCGCCGACGGTGAACGACTCGCCCTCGGTCACCTCGGTCAACTGGTCGGGCGCTACGTCCCAGTTGTCGGTCCAGTTCTGCTCGTCGGCGACCTCGAGGCTGGGAGCAGAACCGTAGAACTCGGCGCCGGTCTGTGCGAGTATCGGTGCCTGACTCGGCCCGTGGACGTGGTCCGAGTGTTCGTGCGTTGCGAGTACCGCATCGGCTGTTGTCACGTCCCGTGGGTCGAACGGGACCGGAATCATCCGGACCGTCCGTGGCGGGTCACCCGTCCCGAGGTACGGGTCGATGTACACTGTCGTACCGCCGGAACTTTTGAGTACGAACCCGTTACACCCGAGATACCAGAGGCGAACCCCCTCGGGGTCGGCCGTCTCGACTGCCTGTGGGAGCCAGTCGCCCCAGTCGCTGTGGACCTCGTCCATACGGTATCGTGCCCCTGACCAGGGAGTAAGCGTTTCGGACAGCAACGACGAAAATATACCCGTTCCTACCAATTACGGAACAACCTGAGTCACCGGACGGGGCCATTGAATACAAAATCTTTTCAAAAGTCCGATCCATAGACTCTAGTTACTACTGGGTGACCACGTGTGCCAGAAATGGAAACTGCGGCTTTCGAGACTGACCTCAGTCTGTTCAAGTACGACAATCTAGAACAACTGCCGCCGGCCTACCGCGACCTCGACGAAGACCAGCGCGAGCGACGCATCGAGGCGGCGCTCGACGAGTTGGGTGACGACGTTCTCATCCTCGGCCACAACTACCAGCGCCGGGAAATCGTCGAACACGCGGACTTCGTCGGCGACTCATACCAGCTGAGCAAGGCGGCCGCCGAGGCCGACGCCGAGTACGTCATCTTCGGCGGCGTGACGTTCATGGCCGAGTCCGCCGACATCATCACCGACGACGACCAGACGGTCATCCTCCCGAGTATGGAGGCGTCGTGTCCGATGGCGGGCATGGCAGAGGCGCTCCAGGTCGACACTGCCTGGGCTGAACTCACGTCGATGACCGACGAGGACATCATCCCAATCACGTACATGAACTCGTATGCCGACCTGAAGGCGTTCTGTGCCGAACAGGGCGGCTTGGTCTGTACCTCCTCGAACGCGCATCGGGCCTTCGAGTGGGCCTTCGAGCGCGGCGACAAGGTGCTTTTCTTGCCCGACAAACATCTCGGCGAGAACACTGCCCACCGGTTGGGGATGGAAAACGAGACTGCCGAGTGGGACCCCTGGGACCCCGAGAGCGACGCCGCCGAGGCCGTCGAGAACGACATCATCCTCTGGGAAGGATACTGCCAGGTTCACGAGCGGTTCCGCGAAGACCACATCGAGCAGATTCGGGCCGATAACCCCGAGGCGAACGTGGTCGTCCACCCCGAGTGCCGTCGCGAAGTCGTCGAGGCCGCAGACGTGGTCGGAAGCACCTCGACTATCTGTGAAACCGTCGAAAACGCCGACCCCGGAGAAACCTGGGCCATCGGCACCGAGATTCACCTGACCAACCACCTCTCGCGGTGGCACCCCGAGGTGAACGTGTTGCCGCTGTGTGGGGACGCCTGCATGGACTGCAACGCCATGCGCCAGATCGACCCCAACTACATGACGTGGGTGCTCGAAGAGCTCATCGAGGGCCGCGAGCGCAACGTCATCGAGGTCGCGCCTGGTGAGAAAGAACTCGCGCAGGTCGCACTCGATAGGATGCTCGAAATATGAACGAGCGCGAGACAGACGTACTCGTCGTCGGTGCCGGTATCGCCGGTCTCGCGGCCGCCTTCGCCGCGGACCGGGCGGGAGCGGACGTGACGCTGGCGACGAAAGCCGAGCGACCGGAAGAGGCATCGACCTGGTGGGCACAGGGCGGTATCGCAGTCACCCGTGACGACCCCGACCAGTTCAAACAGGACATCATCGACGCCTCCAGCGGGACCGCCGACGAGGCCGCCGTCGACGTACTCGTTGAGGACGCCGCCGAGGCGGTGCGCGAGGTCCTCGTCGAGACGGTCGGTATCGAGTTCGATACCGAGGGCGAAGAGTTCGATTACGGCCGGGAGGCCGCCCACGAGGAGCCTCGCATACTCCACGTCAACGCCGAGACCGGCAAACACATCCACGTCCCCTTCCTTAACTACGTCGCCGACGAGACGGACGTGGAAATTCTCGAAGACACCGCCGCCTTGGAGCTGTTGCGCCACGAGGGGCAGGTCTACGGCGCACTACTCGAACAGGACGGCGACTGGGCACCGACCTTTGCCGGGTCGACTGTGCTCGCCACCGGCGGCATCGGTGCGCTGTACCCCAACTCCACGAACCCAGAGAGCGCGACCGGCGACGGCGTGGCGATGGCTGCACTCGCGGGTGCCGATGTCGCCAACATGGAGTTCGTCCAGTTCCACCCGACGGCCTGTACTACCGACGAGGGAACCTTCCTCGTCAGCGAGGCGGTCCGGGGAGAGGGCGGCCTCCTGCGTAACGCCGACGGGACGCGGTTTATGCCCGAGTACCACGAGGACGCCGAACTCGCGCCGCGGGACGTGGTCGCCCGGGCGGTCAAGTCAGAACGAGAGGAGACGGGCGAGGTCTACCTCGACGTCTCGACGTTCGATTTCGCGGGACATTTCCCGGAGCTCGCGGTCAAATGCGACGAGAACGGTATCGACTGGACGGAGGGAATCCCGGTTTCGCCGGCAGAGCACTTCCTCTGTGGCGGCGTCGACGTCGACGAGTACGGGCGGGCCAGCCTTTCGGACCTCTATGCCGTCGGGGAGTGTTCCTGCACGGGCGTCCACGGTGCGAACCGCCTGGCGAGCACCTCACTGCTCGAAGGACTCGTCTGGGGACTGCGTGCGGGTGAGGACGCCGCTGGAAGCGACATCGACCGCATCGAGCCCCCGGAGCTACTGGAGCGAGACCCCGACCTGCCGTCGAATTTTGCCCGCCAGAAGTTCGGCCGTCTTCAGCGCGTTATGAACGAGCAGGTGGGCATCGAGCGGTCCACAGACGGCCTGAAGCGCGCACAGAGCGTATTGCGCCGGCTCAAGGGAGAGGTTGACGCCTACGTTCGGACCCGAACCTCGCGGTCGCTGTACGAGCTTCGGTCGGCATCGGTGGTCGCGCTGTTGATCGCCCGTGCGGCGGCAGAAAACGAGCAGTCTGTGGGGTGTCACTACCTCACTGAGGCGAACAGCGAGGCACAGACGCCGGAGCCAGCGACTGAGCAGTAACCATGCCGGTCACGGACATACAAATCGAACGGTGGCTCCGCGAAGACTTGGGCCATCACGACGTAACCAACGAAGTGCCCGGCGAGACGACCGGCCGACTAGTCGCTAACGAATCCGGCGTCGTGGCGGGCCTGGACGCTGCGGCCGGCGTCTTCGAGTATCTCGACGTGGCTGTCGACCCCCTTGTCTCAGACGGGGACCACATCGACGCCGGCGAGACCGTGCTAACAGTCGAGGGGGCAGCGACAGACGTGCTTAGGGCCGAACGCGTCGCGGTCAATATCGCCGGCCACGCCTCGGGCATCGCAACCCGGACACGCCAGGCTGTCGATGCCGCCCGTGAGGTCTCTGATAGCGTCGAGATTGCCGGCACGCGCAAGACAACACCGGGACTCCGGGGCGTCGAGAAACGAGCCGTCGTCGCCGGCGGCGGCGACAGCCACCGGCTGGACCTCTCGCATATGGTGATGGTCAAAGACAACCACGTCGCGGAGATGGGTCTCGACGGGGCAATCGAGCACTTCGCCGAGCGCGTCTCGTTTGCGACCAAGATAGAAGTCGAGGTCGAACGGCCCGAAGACGGCGAGCGCGCGGCTGCGGCCGGAGCGGATATCGTGCTGTTCGACAACCTCTCGCCTGCGGCCGTCGAGCGCGGCGTCGCGTCGCTCCCGACGGACACCCTCGCGGAGGCGAGTGGCGGCATCACCATCGACGATGTGCCCGCCTACGCCGACACAGGTGTCGATGTCATCTCGATGGGGTCGCTGACACATTCGGCTTCGACGCTCGACTTTTCCTTTCGCACGGGCTGACCGTGTGTCGGCGGGTTACTGTCGTTCTCTGTCGATGAAAGGTGTTAAATGAATAAGAGAGGTACGGCAGGTCATGGACAGCCAACAGATTCATCGCGGTCTCGAAGGCGTCACCGTCACAGAGACGGACCTCAGCGACATCGACGGCGCAAACGGCGAGTTGTTCATCGCGGGCTTTCCCGTCGGCGAACTCGCCACGAACGCAACGTACGAGGAAACCCTGTTTTTGCTATTGAACGACCGGCTCCCGACAGAGGCGGAATACGAGTCGTTCCGGGACGAACTCGCGACGCGTCGCGGCATAACCGACGAGACGCGGGCGTTGCTCGAACGGGCTGTCACAGAGGAGGAGCCACCGATGGACGCTCTCCGGATGGGCCTCGGCGCGGCGACGCTCGGAGATGACGCGACTGCCCCCGAGCAGAAGGCAAAACGCGCCATTGCGGTCGTCCCGACGATTGTCGCGACATACTGGCGGTACCGACAGGGAGCCGAACCGGTCGACCCCGACCCCGGACTGGGTCATGCGGCGAACTATCTCTACATGCTGAACGACGACGAGCCGGACGCGGCGTCGGTCCGCGGGCTCGAAACGTATCTGAACACAGTCGTCGACCACGGACTGAACGCCTCGACGTTCACCGCGCGGGTCGTCGTCTCGACGGAGTCAGACGTGATTTCGGCGGCGACCGCGGCTGTCGGGACGCTCAAGGGTCCACTCCACGGCGGCGCACCCGGCCCGGTTCTGGACATGCTGCAGGAGGTCCACGAGAGCGGCGAACCCGAGTCCTACGTCAGAGACACACTGGAGGCCGGCGAGCGGCTGATGGGCTTTGGCCACCGCGTCTACGACGTTCGGGACCCGCGTGCGGCGGTACTCTCGACAGCCGCCGAGCAGTTCTACGACGAGGCAGGCGACTCGGCGTTTTTCGAGACAGTCACCACCTTCGAGCGCACAGCGGCCGACGTGCTCGCACAAGAACGGCCGGACCTCTCGCTCGAAACCAACGTCGAGTACTACACTGCTGCGTTGCTCAACGGCGTCGGAATTCCCCGCGACCTGTTCACAACTACCTTCGCTGCTGCACGCGTCGGCGGCTGGATGGCTCACGCCCTCGAACAGCTCGCCGACAACCGTATCATCCGGCCGCGGGGCCGATATGCCGGGACACACGACCGGACGTGGACGCCGCGAGCGGAACGGTAGTTCCAAGCGGGAAGTCCCTGACTCAGGGTGCCGACGAAGGCGGCGAGTTGGGAAGGGGAGTTCACTAATTGACGGCGCGTATCCACGGCCTGAAGGCCGTGGTATTGCGCCTGTTCGGCGTATAAGAAGCGGTCCCCGAACAGAGTGTCATACCGAGGCGCCGGAGCCGCGCCCGTTGCCGTGTTCCTGGCGGTCCGTATCAGTCACTTTTTATTCCGGCACGGATAATCCGGGGACATGAGCTTCGAGAAAGGCGATACGGTTGTACTCGAGGACCAGCACAGCGACTACGACGGCGAAGTCGGCGAAATCACACAGATTTCCGAGACGATGTTCGGCGACGAGAACTACACCGTCTCCTTCGAGGACGGCAAGGAACACGGCGTCCCTGCCGACTCGCTCGAAGTCGCCGAAGACGAGGACTGACGTAGTATGTCTTCGGTCCCGTTTCACTACATCGACCTCCGGACGTTCTGCTATGCCACGGAGGACGACCAACGGGTCGAAGACGCGCTCCGGCTGTTCCTTCCAGAGGAGTTCGAGATAACGCGTGCCGACTCGACGGGCCATCACGGCGACCGAATTCTCATTCTTTCGGCGCGTGTCGAGAACGCAGACGAGATGCGGGCTGTTCTCGAATCGCTCGAAGACCTCCCTGAGGAGGAGTTCGCGCAGGTCGAAGACGAACTCGACGAGCGCGTGACCGAGAACACGGAGTTTTTCCTGACTCTCTCAAAACAGGCGGCGTTTAACGGCGCTGTCGAGCGCGGTGACGGCATCACGTTCCGCGCGAAGGTCGAAGCCTACCCGGCGAAAAAGGAACACGCCATCGACAACGTGGCGTCGATGCTCGAGTCCCTGTGATATGTACGAGGCAGTCCACGCCCACCCGGACGGCGACAGCACGGTCGCGCGATACGCCCTGACGGCCAGCGAGTACGGGTTCGAGGGACTCGTGGTCCGCAACCACGGCTCCGAGCCGGCGTCGTACGACCCCGACGCCGTCGCCGACCAGTACGATATCGACGTGGTGACTGGCGTCGAGATTCGCGCTGACGACCCAAGTACGGCGAGCGGGTACATCGGCTCACACCGCGAGGACACCACACTGGTCGTCGTTCACGGCGGAACGCCGACGCTCAACCGGTTTGCGGTCGAACAGTCCGCTGTCGACGTGCTCGCACATCCGATGGCCGGCGACGGCGACTTCAACCACGTTCTCGCACAGGAGGCTATCGACCACGGTGTCAGAGTCGAGTTCACTCTTCGAGGCATCCTCCGGGACGCGGGCGGGACGCGCGTCCAGACACTCAGCGACCTGCGAAAGCTGCGGGAAATCGTCGAGTACTACGACGTGCCCTACGTCGTCAGCGCCGACGCCCGGTCACACCTCCAGCTTCGGGCACCGCGGGAGCTACAGGCCGTCGGCGACACCGTTGGCTTCACCCCCGAACAAATTCGTGAGGGACTCACAGAGTGGGGTCGCCTCGTCGAGCGCAACAGGCATCGACAGTCTGATAGCTTCGTCCAGCGAGGAGTCAGACGCGTCGACGACGAGTGACACCAACCGGGGGACGGCGTCGCAGTCTTCGGTCGTGCACACGGCACGCACACCCTCCCGCAAGGGGAATACTTTAGCGTCGCCGAATCCAATCCGCGACCAGATGGAACGCGGCGATGCCGACAACTTCAGCCGGATGGGGACCCTCGGTGTCGAGGAGGAGTTTTACGTCGTCGACGCGGCCGGACGGCCGACCGCCGGGAGCGACGAGCTGGTCTACGAGAGCGACCCGCCAGACCTCCTCGATGGTCGCCTGGACCACGAGCTATTCAAATGTGTCATCGAGACACAGACACCACGGCTGGAGAGCGTGAGCGAGGCCGACGAGAGCCTACGTGCGGTCCGCGAGGCGCTGGTCGACCACGCACAGCGACAGGGCTTCCAGATTGCCGGTGCGGGGCTGCACCCGCTCGCGCGGTGGCGCGAACTCGAACACGCAGAGAAGCCACGCTATCGGTCACAGCTTGAGCGCATCCAGTACACCCAACACCGGAATACAACTGCAGGACTCCACGTCCACGTCGGCGTCGACGACCCCGAAAAGGCCGTCTGGGTTGCAAACGAGATTCGGTGGCATCTCGGGCTTATGCTCGCGCTCTCGGTCAACTCGCCGTACTGGAACGGGTTCGACACCGGTCTCCAGTCAGCCCGTGCGCGCATCTTCGAGGGACTCCCGAACACCGGGGTGCCGACGACATTCGACTCCTACGCGGAGTTCGAGGCGTTCGAGACGACGATGCTCGGGACGGACTCTATCGCGGACCGCGGTGAGTTGTGGTACGACGTTCGGCCCCACACCGGCCACGGGACCGTCGAGGTTCGCGTCCCCGACGGCCAACACGACCCCGACCGCGTCGCTGCTTTCGTCGAGTACACACACGCCGCTGTCGTCGACCTGTGTGAACGGTACGAGGACGGTGAAACGGGCCGCCGCCATCGCCGGGAGCTGCTCGACGAGAACAAGTGGCGAGCCCTCAGACACGGCCACGACGCCGCGTTGCTCGACCGCAGCTTCGAGGAGGCTGTGCCACTCGAAGAACTCGTCGAACGAGAAGCCGACCGACTTGATGTCCCCTCGCTGTGGACACTGTACGAACGCGGCAGCGGCGCACAACAACAGCGCCAGATACGAGCCGAGATGGGTGTCGACGGACTCTGCGAGTCGCTACTTCTTACCGAGAAACAGTGATAAATTTCTGATGTGTTGGCTGCTGTTGGTGCCACATCCCCCGCACCCCCGCGTCTGCGGGCAGCAATGTTTCCTTTCGGAGGCTCGATATTATATCAATCGGAGGTTCCAGTTATCAATAGTGAAAACTAACGGCCGAGCGAGTGGTCAGCGGGAGTTGCTCGCCTGCATCTGCCTCTCGTGAATCCGGTCGAGTGCAGTCGCGGCGTGTGATACCAGCATCTCCAGAAGCTGTACATCTTCGCCGCCGACACTGCCGTCCTCGGTCAGCGCGACGATGACGGACGTGCCGTCGGCGTTGTCGGTCACCCTGAACGTCATCGCGGCCACGTCGTCGTGCACGACGGCGGTTGCTTGTTCCTGTTCCCGGGACGCTCGAATCAGGTCAGTGAGCGTCTCCTGCTCGAGACCGACAGTCGTGTCGTCGACGAAATGCACCTCGTCGTTGACGACGGCAAACGCGAGGTCTGTCAGGCCGAGGAAGGTCTGTATAGCTTCGAGACAGAGTGAACTCACCTCCTCGACGGACTCGCTGCGGTTGAGTGCCCGGCCGTAGTTGTTGATGTCGGCGGCCTTGTTCGCGAACAGTTCGACACGGTCGCGTTCATGTTGGAGCTCTCGCTGGCGAATGCGACTGCGGGCGTCGTATATTCCGACGAGCACGCCGGCGAGTGCTCCCACGGTGACGAGGTTGACGACGATATAAGGCGCCTGTTCGAGCGTATCTCCGGCGAGGGTTACCTGCAGGCTGAACACCAGCAACGCGGCGACAGAGCCAAACAGCGCGACGCTCCCGGCACCCCACGCGACGACGCGGGGCAACTCCTCGTCGAGGTCTGCTCGCGTGAGCAGCCACGAGCCGACGTACATCAGCGCCATACTCACGACGACGAACGGGACCGTCTCGAAGGTGAAAACGACATAGAGGTCAGTTCCCTGGAAGCCATCGAGCTGTTGTACGCCTTGGAATAGCTGGAGCACCACCAGCACGAACCCCGCCCCCATGATACCGCCAGCCGAGATGTCTTGTGCGTCCATTGACTGTCCTAGCCTCTGCCTGGCACTGTATTCAAACTATCCCCAGTGGTACCATATGCCGAGCCGGCCCGCCGCAGTCGCATCCTTGATTGGGGAGGGGAGCAAACGGACCGCTATGAAACGGACACTCGAAGAACACGCCCAGCGGTTCGACAAGCAGGCCCCGGAGTACGATTCGAGCAAAAGCGAGGAGTACAAGGCGACAGTCTCGCTCGTCGTCGGTCACGCCGACCCAGACACAGACGACGTGGTGCTCGATTTGGGGACCGGAACCGGTGCCATCGCGCTCGCGCTGGCCGAAGATGCCGACGAGGTTGTCGGCCGTGACATCAGCGAGGGGATGCTCGAGGAGGCACGAATGAAGGCCGCCGACCGCGGCCTCGATAACGTCCAGTTCGGCGAGGGACGCTTCCGCGAGCCGAACGCTCCCGAGGATGTCGATATCGTCACGTCGAACTTCGCGATGCATCACCTCTCTGATGCCGAAAAACGCGACGCTATCGCGCTGCTGTGCGACCTCGGCGCAGACACGGTGGTCCTCGGCGACGTGATGTTCTTCGGTGCACCAGACCCCGACGAGCCATTCTACTCACCCGAGGTCGATGACCCGGCGACAGTGGGTGTACTGGCTGACGCATTCACCGACGCCGGCTTCGTTCTCACCGCGGTCGAACAGGTCCACGAACAGGTCGGCGTCTTGGTCGCACAGCGTCACGAAATCGCATGAGATGAAACACCTCCCGAAACACCTCCAGCCGCGGTGGCGATATCTTGCGGTCGTCATCGAGACGTGGGCCAATGAGACAGTAACGCGCGATGGGTTCCAGCGGGCACTCTGGTACAGCGCACAGAACTTGCTCGGGGATACTGGCAGCGCAGCGCTCGACCTGTCGGTGTTGCGGTTCGAGCATGCCGACGGCGACGGGGAAGCGGTCGTCCGGGTTCGTCGCGGCGGCGTCGACCGGGCGCGGGCGGTCGTGGCCTGTCTCGACAGCGTCGAAGGGAGTCAGGTCGGGGTCCATGTGCGTGGAACCAGCGGGACCGTCCGAGCCTGTGAGGAAAAGTATATGGGTCGCGGACCGATAGAACCGAAGCAGAGACACGTCGTGTTCGAGGGAGCGGAACGGTCTGTCGTCGTCCGAAACGGGCGTATCGATATCGAGACCGAAGACGGTCCTGTGGGCGCGACGAACCTCGACACCGAGTAACTATGCAGGGTCAAAACCAACAGCAGGCGTACGACAGGGGAATCACCATCTTCTCCCCAGACGGTCGCCTCTATCAGGTCGAGTACGCGCGAGAAGCGGTCAAGCGCGGCACAGCAAGTATCGGCGTCCGAACGAACGACGGTGTCGTGCTGGCGGTGGACAAACGCATCCGCTCGCCGCTGATGGAACGCGACAGCGTTGAGAAAATCCACAAGGCCGACGACCACATCGGCATCGCGAGCGCCGGCCACGTCGCCGACGCCCGCCAGCTTATCGACTTTGCTCGCCGCCGAACCCAGATTAACGAGCTGCGCTATGGCGAGCCGATTGCCGTCGAGACGCTGACCAAGGAGGTCACCGACTACATCCAGCAGTACACCCAGGTCGGCGGTGCACGCCCGTTCGGTGTTGCACTCATCATCGCGGGCATCGCGGACGGCGAGCCAAAGCTCTACGAGACCGACCCCTCGGGTACTCCCTACGAGTGGAAGGCTCTGGCGGTTGGCTCCGACCGTGGCGACATCCGCGAGTACCTCGAAGACCACTACGACGAGGATGCCGACCTCGACGGCGGTATCGAGCTCGCGCTCGACGCACTCGCCTCTGTCAACGACGGCGAGCTTACCCCCGAAGGAATCGGCATGGCAACAATCGGCGCCGAGACCGAAACGTTCCACCAGCTCACCGAAGACGAGAAAACGGAGTATCTCGAATCGTTCGACCTGCTGGCGAGCGACGACAGCGACGACGAAGACACCGAAGAGTAACGCCGACCCGCGGCCTTTGTCTTCTCTCAGAATCGACCAGCGGATGCTGCCTCGAACTGCTTTCCGGCCCGTGGCGATTGCCGGTCAGTCACAGCCATCCGGGAGAGTCGTTCACAAACACATTTAAACAGCCCACCAAAATATCCGAACATGATTTCACTCGACGACGCAGTTACGGCGCGACTCGAATCACACGGCCAGCGGTTCGAGGTACTGGTCGACCCCGACGCAGCACTCGACATCAAGCGCGACGAGTTCGAAGAAGACCTGGAAGACGTTATCGCGGCCGAGGACGTCTTCGAGGATGCCTCAAGCGGCGACCGACCACCCGAGAACGCGCTCGAAGAGGTGTTCGACACGACCGAGCCACTCGATATTATCCCGGAAGTCATCAAAGAAGGCGAGATACAGATAACGGCCGAGCAGCGCCGCGAGATGCAAGAACAAAAGCGCAAAGCCCTCATCAACCAGATTGCACGCAACGCTGTCAACCCGCAGATGGACAACGCACCCCATCCGCCAGAGCGCATCGAGTCGGCACTGGAGGAGACAGACTTCCGGGTCGACCCGATGGAGCGGGTCGAGAACCAGGTCGACGAGGCGCTCGACAAACTGCGGCCGGTCATCCCGATTCGCTTCGAGACGGTCACCGTTGCCACCCAGCTACCGCCCGAGTACGCCGGCAGCGGGCAGGCACAAGTTAGAGAGTTCGGCGAACTCGAAGACGAGGAGTGGCAGGCCGACGGCTCGTGGGTCGGCGTCATCGAGTTCCCGGCCGGCCTGCAAAACGAGTTCTACGACCTCGTCAACGAGGTCTCCAGCGGCGAGGCCGAGACACAGATTATCGAGGATAAAGACGACATCAAGACCCGATGACGGGTGCGGTCGTGCTGGTGTCGGGCGGGATGGACAGCGCGACCACCGTCTACGAGGCCATCGACCGCGGCTACGAGCCGCATTTCCTGCACACCTCCTACGGCCAGGAGACCGCCGACAGCGAGTTCGACTGCGCGAAGTCGCTGGCCGACGAAGTCGACGCTCCCGAGTTCATCCACGTCGAGACCGACCACCTCGCGACCCTGGGGGCCTCGAGTCTCACCGACGACGAGGTGGCAGTCCAAGACGCCGACCGCGACAGCGACGAGGTGCCAGACTCGTATGTCCCATTTCGGAACGCGAACCTGCTCTCGATGGCCGTCTCGGCCGCCGAGGCTCGCGGCTGTGCGGCCGTCTTTATCGGCGCACACTCGGAGGACTTCTCGGGCTATCCGGACTGCCGACCGGCCTTCTTCGAGGCGTTTCAGTCGGCCGTCGACAGGGGGACCAAACCCGAGACAACGGTCGAGATTGTCGCGCCCTTCGCCGACGATTCGAAGACGGATATCGCCAGACGCGGGCTGGACCTCGGCGTTCCATTTGAGCAGACCTGGTGCTGTTACCGGAGTGAGAAACCTGCCTGTGGCACCTGCGAGGCCTGTGCGTACCGACTGGAGGCGTTCCAGCGCCTCGGCGAGCGCGACCCGATTGCCTACGAGACGCGCCCGTCGTACGCAGACGGCGACGAAACGCACTTCTGACACGGTTGCATACCAACGGCAATGAGTGCTGGCGACGGACAGAGCGCCGAGGACACTTCCGAGGACACGGAGCCACGGGACGACCAACCGGAGACACCGGCGGTGACTCCACAGTCACAGGAACTCAGACAACAGCAGTACGCCGTCGGCGTCGGCGCAGCGGCCCTCACAGGCGTTGCACTCGCTGTTGGCAGCCTCCAGCAGTTTCCCGGCCTTCCGGAGCCGGTCGCCTTTGGTGCTGGCATCGTCGGTGCTGGCGTCGTCTACTGGCTCGTCAAACACAGCCTCTTCCCGACTGACGAGGAACTTGCCGGCGAGTGAGGGTATCATCTCGGTGGAAAGGACGTTGTTTTATTTCCGAGCGCGTTAGGCGGTGGTATGACCACGTTTTCCGAGGTTGCGCCGGCGACGCTTCCGGTTCGGCTGGTCGACGGTGGCGTCGTCGTCGAGTACCTCGACGACCGGGAAGTGTTCTATCACGGTGTCCCCGACCCCGAGCCGACGCCACACACGACGGCACCCGGAAAGGATACCCACGTCCTCGTGACCGACGAGTCCGAGACCAGCGGCGTGTTGTTCTACGTCGACGAGCGGACGACGGAGGGAGACATCCTCGAAACGTCCGGCGTCGGTCGCGTGATTCTCGACAAGGGAGAGACACGGACGCTGTTCGCCGGCGTCGAGGCGACGCGAAACGACCTGCGGTACGAAATCGACGTCGACGAGGAATTCGTCGACGGCCGCGTGTTCGTCTTCGAGGAAGACCAGTTCGCAGAGTACGCCTACGAACTGACGGCCGACCCCTGACGCTAGCTCCCGTCGAGTTCACGCTGCCACTCTTTGAGCTGTTGGACGGCTTCGATTGGTGGCGTCTCGGTCACGTCGAGTTCCCGAACGGCATCGAGGACCTGCTTTTCGGTTTCGCTGACGGTTGGCTCCGCGGGCTCGTCATGGGTGTTGGCTTCGTGTCGGCCGTCGTCGCCCTCCTGACGGAACTGGCCCGATTCCAGGTCGAACACCGTCTGGACCGGTTCGGTGTCTCCGCCTCTGGCTTCGATGGCTTTCTCATCTCGGAGTTTCGCGAGTACCTCCCGCGAGCGGTCGACGACCGGCTCAGGCACCCCAGCGAGGTCCGCGACGTGGACGCCGTAACTCCGGTCGGTCGGACCGTCCCTGACGGTCCGAAGGAACGTCACGTCCTCTGAGTCACCACTTGGCTCGCCGTCGACTGCGACGTGGACGTTTTCGACGCGGCTGAGATGCTCCGAGAGAGAGGTTAGTTCGTGGTAATGCGTCGCAAACAGTGTTTTCGCCCGAACAGTGTTGTGGAGGTATTCGGTCGCCGCCCAGGCGATAGAGATACCGTCGTATGTTGCGGTGCCACGGCCCACCTCGTCGAGGATGACCAGCGAGTCTTCGGTCGCGGAGTGGAGAATGTTCGACAGCTCTTGCATCTCGACCATGAACGTCGAGCGCCCCTGTGCGAGCTCGTCGAGCGCCCCGACTCGGGTGTAGATGCCGTCGACCAGCCCGATTTCGGCGCGCCGGGCCGGCACGAAGCTCCCGACCTGTGCCAGCAAAGTGATGAGGGCGGCCTGGCGCATGTAGGTCGATTTCCCGCTCATATTGGGTCCGGTGACGACGAGAAAGCGACGGTCGTCGTCCATCCGTACGTCGTTGGGGACGAACTCGGTCGTCTGTTCGACTACGGGATGGCGACCGCTCTCGATGTCGAGTCTGTTGTCGTCGTACAGTTCGGGCCGACTCCAGTGGTTCCGGACGGCGTGTGTCGCCAGGCTGGTGAACACGTCGACCTCCGCGAGCGCACGACCGACAGCCTGGAGTGTCTCGGCGCGCCGGGCGACGCGGTCGCGCAACTCCTCGAACAGGTCGCGTTCGAGGCCGTGGCGCTGTTCCTCCAGCCGGAGAATCTCTCGCTCGCGCTCGTTGAGTTCTGGAATGGTGAACCGCTCGCTGTTTTTGAGGGACTTTATCTGCTCGTACTCGGGGGGGACGTTCTCGACTTCGCTGTTCCCCACCTGGATGTAGTAGCCGTCTGTCTTGTTGCGGTCGACCGAGAGATGCGTGATGTCGTGTTTGCGCTTCTCACGGTCGGGAAGTGTCTCTATCCAAGATAGTGCCTCCTCGTGGCGTGTGACGATGTCGTCGAGTTCATCGTCGTACCCCTCGCTGATGATACCGCCCTGCGTGATAGTCCCGGGCGGGTCCTCGACGATAGCGGCGTCGAGTTCCTCGGCGAGCGCCCGGGCAGCCTCGCGGTCTGGCCGCGAGAGCGCCTCCGGGAGCGCGGAGTCGGCGAGTCGATCGGTCTCCTCGACGACAGCGACCAGTTCCGGCAACAATGCCAGCGTCTCGGCGGCGGCACGCACGTCCCTGGCGTTCGCACTGCCAGAGGCCGCCCGCGAGGCCAGCCGCTCTAGGTCGTACGCGCCGTCGAGTATCTCCTGTATCTGCTCACGGGCCATCGCCGCTTCAGCAAGTGCCGCGACGGCAGATTGCCGGTGTCGCAACTCACCACGGGACTGCCGGGGCCGACGCAGCCACTCCGCGAGCAAGCGCCGGCCTGCGCTCGTCACGGTGTGGTCGATGGTATCGAGCAAGCTCCCGTCTCGGTCACCCTGCATCGTCTCTGTCAGTTCGAGATTACGCTGTGTCGTCGCGTCGAGTTCGACGTGGTCGCCAGCGCCGTGTGCCTGCAATCGGGTCACCGACGCCAGCACGCCCGCGCCGCTGTCCTCGACGTAGGACAGGACTGCGCCGGCGGCCTGGACTCCGAGTTCGTCGTCGACGACGCCGACGCTGTCGAGTGTCTCCTCGCCGAAGTGGTCACGGACGCGGTGGCGTGCCCGGCCGGGGGCAAACGCGTCGGTCGCATGGAGCGTGAGCGTCGCGTCTGTCCGCTCGCGGAGGTCTGCGAGCAGGCCGTCGTCGGTGCGAAGCGTCGGACCGGGCAGGAGTTCGACCGGGTCAAACCGGTACAGTTCCGTCAGAAGTTCGTCGGTTGCGCCGTCACCCTCACACTGTGTCACGTGAAACTGGCCGGTCGTCACGTCGGCGAAGGCGACGCCGTAGTCCTCGTCGTCAGTGACGATTGCACCGAGATACTGCGCGTCGGCATCGCTCGTCTCGATGAGTGTTCCGGGCGTCACGACGCGCGTAATCTCGCGGGCATGGCCGTCGTCTGTCTCGTACTGGTCTGCGACGGCGACGCGATACCCGCGCTCGACGAGTGCAGTCAGATACGGCGTGAGGTCGTCGACCGGAACGCCAGCCATCGGGTACGAGGACCCGTGTGAGGACTTCTGTGAGACTTTCAAGTCCAACTCAGAAGCGACGGTCTCGGCATCCTCGTCGAAGAACTCGTAGAAGTCACCGCACTGCATCGCCAGCAGGTCGGCGTCTGTCTCGCGCTTCAAATCGAAAAACTCGCCGACGATGCCACCGGCTGTAGTCATGTCCCACCCTGTGTGCGTCTCCGATTAAAACGTCACGGGTCGGTGCTCCGGGCGGCGGCCCTCTGGCACAGGCTATCGCCTGTGCATCGGTGATACACAGCCCCACCGCTGGTTTAGAGATGCCGGTCTAACTGAGACCAATGACTGAGAAACGGACTCGGCGACGCGTTCTGCTGGCCGCGGGTGCAACCGCCGCGCTGGCCGGCTGTATCGGTGGCGGCAGCGACGGCAGCGATAGCGACGGTGCAGACACGAACGGCGGTGACGGGAGTGACACGCCAGCAGAGTGGCAGTCAGTGACGCTGACCGACGCGACGACAGACGAGGAGTTCTCGATTGCGGAAGTCGACCAGCCCGTCGTCTTACACACGTTCGCGACGTGGTGTTCGACCTGTCGACGACAGCAGGGCTCGCTCGCCGACGCCTACGACAGAAACGGCGACGAGGTGACGTTCGTCGATGTCACTATCGATGAGAACGACGACCCCGACGACCTGCGGAGTCACGCCGAGGAGAACGGCTTCGGCTGGCGGTTTGCCGTCGCCCCCGCAGAGATGACTCGCGGCCTCGTCGACCAGTTCGGCCAGCGGGTCGCCGTTGCGCCGCAGTCGCCGGTCATCCTGATCTGTCCCGACGGCTCGACGACCGAACTCGACAAGGGCGTCTCGGCGAGCGAAATCGAGTCCGCGCTGGACGAGAACTGTCGATGACGCTCTCGGGACTGGTCGAACACTTCGCGCTCGGTGTCGCGACGCCGCTGACTGCCGCCTGTGTGATTCCGCTCTATCCGGCCTTTATCGCGTATCTCGCCAGCACCGGCGACGAGGGGAATCGCTCTGTTGCCGTCCTCGGATTGCTCGTGGTAGCTGGTGTCCTCACCTTCATGGCTGCCGTCGGCGTCGTCTTCACCTTCGTGTTGGCGGAGTCTGTCAACACGGTTGTCGAGGATGTCTCTCCGCTCGCGTTCGGCCTGCTCGCGTTGGTCGGGGCCGTGTTGGTGGTCGACCCGAAGCGATTCTCACGACTGCCCGTCATCGACCCGCCCCAATCCCGGTATCCGACCGCCTCGGCGTTCAGCTACGGGTTCTTTTTCGGTGCAATCGTCATCCCCTGCAATCCGGCGACGATTGCGCTGTTTTTCGCCCGGACGCCGGTCCTGTACGACACACACGCCGAGAGCATGCTCGGATTTCTCTCCTTTGGCCTGGGCATCGGCGCGCCGCTGTTGGCCTTTGCGCTGCTTTCACAGCCGTTCAGCCAGCAGGTGACGACGACACTCGCCCGGTACAGCAGTCAGGTGAACCGCGCGACTGGTGCGGTCTTACTGGCTGTTTCAGGCTACTATCTCTGGGCCGTCTTCGAAGTGGTGCCAGGTGCCGGCTGATACTCACTGCAGGATGTCACCGACTCGTCTGGGTTCACCCGAGAGCGAGGGGTCTTCCTCGATAATCTGGAGTACCTCGTGGTCGGTCACGTCGGGGTACTCTTTCTGGATGGCGTCCTCGATGAGCGCTTTCTCCAGTCGGAAGTCCGTCCCCTGATAGACAACGTCGACGCCGTCCTCGTCGAACGAGAGAGCAGTCATATCCCTGTGTTAGCCAACTGTAAATAAAAGTCTGTAGATGAGCAGTCACGGGCAACTTTTTGGGGCGTTGCGGTCGAGTAGTCGGCCATGGAGTACACGACACTCGGCGGGACGGGCATGGAAGTCAGCCGCATCTGCCTGGGCTGTATGAGCTTTGGCACCTCAGAGTGGCGCGACTGGGTGCTCGACCCGGAGGAGAGCTATCCCATCATCGAACGGGCACTCGACCTCGGCATCAACTTCTTCGATACCGCCAACATGTACTCGAACGGCGAGTCAGAGCGGGTGCTCGGGGAGGCACTTGCGGGTCACCGCGAGAAAGCCGTCGTCGCGACGAAATGCTACTTCCAGATGGACGACGACAATCTACACTCCGGTGGACTCTCCCGGAAAGCAATCGAGCAGGAACTCGACGCGAGCCTCGACAGGCTCGACATGGAGACCGTCGACCTCTATCAGACCCACCGATGGGACGAGCAGACGCCAATCGAGGAGACGCTGCGCGCGCTCGACGACGCCGTCCGTCGGGGACAGGCCCGCTCTGTCGGGACGAGTTCGATGTGGGCACACCAGTTTGCTGTGGCACTGCACACGAGCGACCAGTTCGACCTGGAGCGATTCGCGACGATGCAAAATCACTACAACCTCCTCTATCGGGAGGAAGAACGCGAGATGCTCCCGCTGTGTCAGAAGGAGACAGTTGGCGTCATCCCCTGGAGCCCGCTCGCTCGCGGGTATCTGACGCGGCCACACGAGGCGTTCGACGCGACGACGCGCGGACAGTCAGATTCCTACGCCAGAGAACACCCCTACTTCGAGGGGAACGGCCGCGAAGTCAACGAGCGCGTCCAGGAACTCGCCGACGAGAAAGACGCGACGATGGCACAGATTGCGCTGTCGTGGCTGCTGCACAAGGAGTGGGTCGACGCGCCAATCGTCGGGACGACCAGCATCGAACACCTCGAAGAGGCCGTCGCCGCGCTCGACATCTCGCTGTCGGACAGCGACATCGAGTGGCTTGAGGCTCCGTATGAGCCCGTCCCGGTGAGTGGCCACGAGTGAACCGGTCGCTCGGTTGATAGTCTGTTGTCCGAGACGGCAGAGTAAAGTGCGCAACTCCCAAACCATCTCGGCATGTTCGAGCGCTGGCACCGACCCGGGATAGAGACCGACAGGGAGTATCTGCTGCGGTTTGGCGCGCTGCCGGCCCTCGCAACGATAGTCGCGATGGCAGTCTGTTTCGGCGCCGTCGCAGGTGTGTTGTTCGTTCGGGACGGGCTCATCGTCGACAGTGTCGTGACACAGGTCATCGCACTCGTCGTGATGTACGTCGTCCCGCTGTTTGTCGTTGGTCTCTGGACTGGCGTCAGGGACGGGCTGGCTGCCGCGCCGGCACTCGCTGCCAGCACAACGCCGATTGTCGTCTTCGTTCTCGCACTGGCTGCCTTCGGTGGGCCGGTGCTCACAGCAGTCGAGAGCCCACTGTTGGTCGTCGGTGCGGTTGTTTTCTGGAGTCTCGTCTGTGGAGTTGGTAACGTCGTCGGCGCGACAGTCCTCGGGCCGCGACTGCGCGGGTAAGGTCAGTTCGCCGGGACAATCCGCCGGACGAGTCCACTCCCTCGCTCGAAGTTCGTCGTCAGCACGTAGACCTCGCCGTCGGGGTCACGGGCAAACGAGAGGACATTGCTGTTCAGCCGGCCGCTGTCGGTCCCCTCGACGACGAGTTCCTGTACGGGATACGGCTTGCTGCCGTCGTGGCTGGGGTCGACTGCAAACAGTGGAGCCGGCTGCATGTAGTCGCCGAAGACGTACTGTCCCTGTAGCTCCGAGATACGCCCGCCGCGGTAGACGTAGCCGCCGGTGACCGCCCGCGAGCCCGACCGCTGGTACTCGACAATTGGGTCGCGTATCTCGCCTTTTGCGTGTTTCGGCGTCGCACACGCCTTGACCGGCGAGACGCGGTTGGTCAGTGCCTGCCAGGTCTTTGGGTTGAAGACGTTGAGCGGGTTGTCGGCTATCGAATGCCCAATCGAGGTCGATGGGGCACACGAGGACCCCTCTTTGATGGGCCAGCCGTGGTTTGCCCCTTTCTCGGCGAGATACACTGACTCACGCGTGTGTTCGCCGACATCGCCGACGAACAGTCGACCCTCGTCGATGGATATTTTATACGGGTTGCGAAAGCCCCAGGCGTAGTACTCGTCACGGCCTTTCTCGCCGACAAGCGGATTGTCCTCGGGGATAGCATACTCTTTGTCTCCCTCTGTGTTGTCCACGTCCAGACGGAGAATCCCTCCAAGCAGATTGTCGGTGATGTTCTGTGCGGCCTGTCCCTGGTCGTACCACCAGGATTTCCCCTCTTCGAAGCTCGTCCGCTGGCCGTCGCCAAAGGCGGCATAGAGGTAGCCGTCTGGGCCGAACGTGAGTGCGCCTGCGTTGTGCATCGGCCCGGGTTCAGGCACTTCGAGTATTCGGCGCTCGGAGCCCTCGACGACGCCGGTCAGCTCCTCGTTGGCCCGAAACTCGGAGACGACGCCAATATGCGAGTACTCGTCGGCCGACATCGAGTCGGGGAGCTGACCGCTGTATCGGAGGAACAACCGCCGGTTCTCCGCGAACTCGGGGTGGAGCGCGATACCGACGAGGCCGCGCTCGCCCTCGATTTCGGCCATCCGGTCGCTCACGTCGACGAACGGTTTCTCCGCGAGCCCGGAATCTGTGTGGCGGAGAACTTGCCCGGTGCGCTCGACAACCAGCCGATTGTCGTCGGGGAGAAATACCATTCCCGTCGGGAACGTCACGCCCGTGACGACGTCTTCGAGGGCGACCGTCGGCCCCTTCTTCCGGGCGCTGTCTGTGCCGGTCCCGAGCGTACACCCAGCCAGCCCTGCCATGCCCGCGCCTGCGCCGAGGCTGAGAAACTGCCGTCGCTTCATGTATCGGACCCTTCCATCAAGCCGATACTCGGGACAGAAGCCCAAATAACGTTTCGACACTCCATTGACTCTCGTGTTCGGCGAATCCGTGCGTTTATCAGGGCCGGTAGCGATGATTCTGGCGTGAGCGAACGGAACAACGTCCTGCTCGTCATCCTCGATTCCGTTCGGGCCGAAAACACGAGTCTACACGGCTACGACCGGGAGACGACGCCGTTTCTCTCCGCGTTCGCAGACCGGTCGACGGTGTACACCCAGGCCAGAGCCCCAGGTATTCACAGCATCGCGAGTCACGTGAGCATGTTCACTGGGGCCCACGTCGAAGAACACGAGGCCTTCGAACACACCGCACAGATAGATGTCGACCGGACCATCTGGCGCGAGCTACAGACCGAGTACGGCTACGAGACGGGCCTGTTTACGAACAACCGCATCGTCTCGAACGCGTCGAATCTCGGCGCGGCCTTCGAATACAAACACGAACCGGCGTATCCGTTGGCCGAGCGACTGGAGAACAAAATCGATGGCTCGGCGCTCGAACGCGTGTATTTCAGGTGGTACGACGCAGTATCTCGACTGACAGGCCGGCTTGACTCGCTGCCGACTGGTCCGTTAGGACGCCTCTACGGCGGCGTCACAAGGCAGGCTGGCCGGCTCACCGGCGACACCGACGACAGCCAGGGGCCGGATTCGGGCTACAAGACGCTGTATGGTAAGGCCTTCACTGACGCCTTTCTCGACTGGGAGGCCGACCGTGACGGCCCCTGGGCGGCCTGTCTCAACCTGATGGACACCCACTCGCCGTACGAGCCCAAAGCCGAGTTCGACGCGTGGGCAGACGAGGAGAACTGGCGCATCCAGCGCGAGGACAAACCGAGCGTCTGGGAGACGCTCAACGGCACCGGCTGGGACCGGCTCGAGGCGCTCGAAGCGCTGTACGACGGAACGATACTGCAGGCCGATGCTATCCTCGAAGACCTCATCGACCAGATGGAGTCCCGAGGCCTGCTCGACGATACGCTGGTTGTGATAACGAGCGACCACGGCGAGGCCTTCGGCGAGCACAGTCGCCTCGTCGACGGCGTTCGGGTTCAAGACCACAAGTGGAGCGTCCACGAAGTGTTGACTCACGTCCCTTTCGTCGTCAACTACCCAGAGCAAGACGACGGCCGCGTGGTGGACTCAGTAGTGTCACTAACTGACACGCCTGCCCTGCTTCGGACTGCAGCCGCTGATGCGGCGACAGACGACCCGCTGACTGAGCGCGATACCGTCCTCACCTCGACGTTCCGACTTCCCGAGGCGAAGATTCCGAAATACAGCTCTATCGACGACATCGAGACCTACGTCGGTCCGTGGCGGGCGGTCTACGAGGACGACGATGGCACCGTTCGCAAGTACGCACAGAAAGACGACCACTTCGTGACAGTCGACATCGACGCCCCCGGCGAGGCGACGGTCGTCTCGACCGAGGAACACGACAGAGTCGCCACCGCGTACGACAGTCTGACAGATAGCGACGTGCTGACCGAACAGCGCACTGAAATCGACGAGAATCTCGAAGAGCAACTCGAAGACCTGGGCTACATCCGCTGACGCGCTGGTATCGTGGCAACAAAATTATAAATATCTTTATCTAAGCCCGCTTCGGTGGTTCCCCGTATGTCACTCAGGAGCGGCATCCGGGACAGCTTCATCGCCGGAATTGTTCTCGTCACACCGCTTGTTATCACGCTGTATGTCTTGCAGTTGTTGAGCGGCTTCGCCTTCCAAGTTATCGACCCCGTTGTCCAGGGGACGAGTCTGGCCTCGTATACGGCAAACGTCGAGGTAGTCGCCCGTGTGATTGCCGCGTTGCTCATCGTGTTCATCATCACGGCGCTTGGCTTCCTCGCCCAGAAGAAGACCGGCCAGCGCCTGTTCGGGAGTCTCGGGCGGTCGGTGACGCTCATCCCGATTTTTCGCACGGTCTACACCACCGTCCGTC
The DNA here is from genome assembly GCF_900100385.1 of Halovenus aranensis. GTDB lineage: Archaea > Halobacteriota > Halobacteria > Halobacteriales > Haloarculaceae > Halovenus > Halovenus aranensis. Next base: position 173,555 of record NZ_FNFC01000003.1, on the reverse strand, counting down.
AGATTTCGAAGTCATTTTCCAGCGCCGAGACCTCCTACGACAGTCTCGTGCTCGTCGAGTTCCCACGGAAGAATGTCTACACAATCGGCCTTATAACGAGCGAGAGTCCGAACGAAGTCAGCGAGGTCGCTGGGGCGACGGTGTACAACGTCTTTTTGCCAAGCAGCCCGAACCCCGCGAGCGGCCGACTCGTACTCGTTCCGGAAGACGAGATTCACGAGGTCGACCTCTCGGTTCGGCAGGGGATGGGCCTCCTGATGACGACCGGCGCTGGCTCCGAGCGCTCGGGGCCGGTGCCGGCTGCCGTCGACATGTCGCCGGAAGCGGCGGTCCAATCCCTCGAACAGCGCGCGCCAGACGAGAGCGAGATGGACGACAGGAGCTGAGCACCGGCAAACAGCCACCGTTATTGGTATCGACACCGAGAGCAGGTGTATGTCCCGCGGAGTCGGTGCCGTCGACGCTATCCAGACGACACTGCCGGACTGGGTAGCGCTCGTAGCCGCCCTCGTCACGCAACTCGGTGACGCCTGGTTTCTCGCCGTCCTGTTCGTCTCGTTGCTGGTGACACAACGCGAGCAACGACGCGATATTCTGTCTGTGATGGGTCTCCTCGCAGTTGCGGTTGGGCTCTACAGAACGCTCAAACACCTCTTCGGACGGGCTCGCCCGAACGAGCAGTGGCTCGACCCGGAACCGCTTCCGTCGGCCGTCGAACCCCTCTACGAGGGGGCGGCCCACGCGACGGGTTATGGGTTTCCGAGCGGCCACGCGACGAGTGTTACGGTCGCTTATATCGGCCTTGCGGTGGTTCTGACCCTCGGCACGCGGCGACAGCGGTTCGGCGTCGCCGGCGCGGTCGTCGCGCTCGTGAGCGTCAGTCGCGTGGCGCTGGGTGTCCACTACCTCGTCGACGTGGTCGCGGGCATCGCCCTGGGTGCCGGCGTGTTGGCGCTTGGCCTCCGGGCGAGTGGGCCTCGTTTCTCGCTCGGGCAGGTCTTCGGTGGTGCCGTCGCGGCGAGTCTCTGTTATCTCGTGGCGAGTGGAGGCCACATCGAGTCGGTTCTCCTGCTCTGTGCCACGGTGGGTCTGTTGGTCGGTTGGCGGTACCGAGGAGTTACTGCACGTCCGCCCTAGCAGCACGCCGGAGGAGGCGGACGGCGAATCCGCCGAGGACGAACAGACATCCGACCAGAACAGCAATCGAGGGCACGACCGTGTTCCACAACCCGCCAAAGGCCGTCACGTCGAGAACGGTCATCACGTCCTCGCCGAGCATGATTGCACGGACGCTGTCGACGCCGTAGGTGATGGGATTGGCCACCGCGGCCGTCTCTATCCAGCCGGGCAACACTTCGAGGGGCAGAAAGGCACTCGAAACGAAGACCAGCGGAAACGTGAGCAGGTTGGCGAGCATGATGGTCGCCTCCTGGTCGCGGGTCACCAGCGCGACGATGTTCGAGTACGCCATGAAGACGCCACCGAAGACGACGGTAACGCCGATGACGCCGAGAAATCCCGCGACGCCGGTCTGGAGGTACGCGTCGACGGAGTCGCCCGTCTTGACCGCCAGCAGGACGTAGCCGAGCACCAGGATAATCGTCGTCTGGACGACGATGCGCGCCACCTCCGAGAGCACTTTCCCGAGAAACATCGCGCTCCGGTTCATCGGGGAGACGAGCACCTTCTCGAACATGCCTTCCTCCATGTCGTCGACGAGTCCGATGCCGGAGACCGCGGCCGAGGAGAGCGTCGACATGATGACGATAGCCGGCGTCAGATACGTGACGTAGTTGATATCGCCGGCGAACACCTCCGCGAGTGCGCCCTCGGAAACGGCTCCGAAGACCTCGACGAAGAGGACCAGGAAGATAATCGGCTGGACGAGCGACGTGAACGTCACGTAGGGGTTGCGCGCGGTCTTGACGAGCCAGCGCTTGAAGCTGACCCGCACGTCCGTCGCCGGGCTGTTGGCGGACGCTCTCTGGACCGCATTCGCCGATTGGTCGCTCATTGTACCACCTCCGTCCCGAGCGAGGCCACGCCAGTGGCCGGCGACTCCTCCGTGGAGCCCTCGGTCAGCGCGAGGAACACGTCATCAAGCGTCGGCGAACGGACGTCGAAGCTCTCGACAGCAATGCCGGCGTCGTCGAGTGCAGCAAACACCTCGCTGGCCGCCTCGCGGACCGCCGGTGACCTGACTGTCACGCCGCCGGTGGTCGTCGCGACGGTCGCGTCCCCGACGGCGTCGAGACGCTGAAGCACCTGCGTTGCGTGTTGCTTGGCCTCGTCGGTCGCATCTGCAAGCCTCAGGTCGATGACATCGACACCGACCTCAGATTTGAGCTGTTCGGGCCCGCCGGTCGCGATGACCTGTCCGTCCTGCAGGAGAGAGAGCCGGTCACAGAGCTGGTCGGCCTCTTCGAGGTACTGGGTCGTGAGAAACACTGTCGTCCCCCGCTCGTTGATGCGCTCGAAATACTCCCACAGCCGGAGGCGAGCTTCCGGGTCGAGGCCGGTCGTCGGCTCGTCGAGAAAGACGACCGGCGGCCGGTGGACCAGCACCGTCGCGGCGTCGAGGCGCTTTTTCATGCCGCCCGAGAACGTCTCCGAGCGCGTGTCCGCAACAGCTTCGAGGTCGACGAGGTCGAGCAGTTCCGCGATTCTGTCCTCGCGTTCGGATTCGGGCACACCGTACAGCTCACAGGTGAGCTGGAGATTCTCCCTGGGCGAGAGCTCTCTGTCGATACTCGTCTCCTGTGCCATGTAGCCAATCGACTCTCGAACCGCCTGTGGCTCCGTGACCGTATCGTAGCCGTTGATGCGGACCGAGCCGTCTGTCGGATGCAACAGTGTGACCAGCGTCTTGATTGTCGTCGTCTTGCCCGCACCGTTCGGACCGAGAAAGCCGAAGAACTCACCGCGTTCGACCCGGAGCGTGGCGCCGCGGACGGCTGTCGTCCCGTCCGCGTAGGTCACGTGAACGTCCTGTGCGTCGATTGCGAGTTCCGTCTCTGTTCCGTCGTGAGATGGCTGTCCTGGCATAACAGACTGTCATCCGAGTGGCGTTCGGGTAGCCGCTTCTCTCAGTCGTGCGGCCGTTTATAAACTGCTGTGGCGGGCTGTCGGGTGTCTTACTCGATGCTGTAGGAGACGACAGTGTCGACGAGGTGTGACTGTCCGCGACGGAGCCGCTCGGAGAGCGAAGACGCCGTGATATCCAGTTCAGACGCCACCTCTTCGAGCGAGGCCGTCCGGGGAATCTCGAAGTACCCCATCTCGTGGGCGGTCAGCAGTGCTTCGCGCTGGCGACCGGTGAGACCGGCGTCCGCGTCCCCGGCGTCACCGGCTGGAGAGAGTCGCCGGAGCGTGAACGTCCCGTTTCGCTGCCAGAACGACCGGAATCTGTCCAGCGTCTCCCGGTCGGCGAACCAACCGCTCTGAATCCAGCCCGTCTGCGTGACGCGCATCCGGTCGATGTCCGCGTCGGCGGCCGCCAGCGCCTGGAGCTCGGACACGTCGTCGACGTACGCCCCGAGCTGGTCACCCATCGACACCGCCGGCTGAACGCGGTAACACGGCGTCTCCTCCTCTCGTTCGACGGGGACGTACTCCGCGACGAACGCGCCCGAGTCGAACGCGTCCTCGACCGCACCGGCAGGCCCCTCGGTTACTCGAACGAGGAAGGCAGTGTACTGCGTCTCACTGGGGTGAAATTCGAGTTCCAGGGTCGCCTCGGGTACTTCTCGGGCGATGACGACGAACGGCAGTCCCTCGCAGGTAATCTCGTATTCGGCCAGCAGTCCCATAGATCCTGTTGGAACACCGTCACTACTGTGCGTTTCGGTCAGAAGAGATGACGGTCCGGTGTGACGCTGGCTCGATTTACTGCGGCAGCGAACCGATTGTGTCGCGTTTGGCTACGCGGAGACGAAACTGTTTCAGTCTCATGTGGCGTAGAACTACCAATGACCTCGGTTGTTCATCGTCTCAAGCGGCCGATACTATACCTGATGGGGCCGGCATACGTCGTCGCTGGCGTCTTACATTTCGTCGTTCCGGACCTCTATGCCCAGATCATCCCGCCGATATTTCCGGCACCACTCGCCCTGGTCTATCTCTCCGGACTGGCCGAGATTGCTGTCGGCGTGGGACTGCTGGTTCCCCGGACGCGGTACTACGCCGCCTGGGGGACCGTGGCACTCCTGCTGGCAGTCTACCCTGCGAACATCTACATGGCAACGAGCGGCGTCGTCATCGACGGCATGCCCGGCGGCGGCGACCCCTCTGCGGTCGTTCGCTGGGGGCGACTCCCGCTCCAGGGCGTGTTAATCCTGCTCGCGCTCTGGTACACGAAACCCAAGCCCGAGAGTGCCTGAGCCACCTTCCGGGCACTACTCGTCGTAATCCGGTGACAAACCAGCGGTATCGTTGTGTGGTCTGACATCGAGTTCTGTTTTGTTCCCACCGACTCCTGTTCTGGGGTAGACAAGTGTCCAAATATACGCTAGTTTAAAATATACTCCCACCCACACTTCTCTATGGCTAACGAGCCACCGTTCCGCGAAACACAGCGTATGCGACAACCGTGGATTTGGGGCTTTCTTGTGCTGACTACCATCCCCGTATTCGTGTTCAATTCCGTGGCTGGGGGAGTAATTGTACTGCTGGTCGCGGCGTTTTTGTACTCCATACAGCTGATAACAGAGGTCCGTACCGATGGGATTTACGTGCGGCTCGCACCGGTTCACCGTTCGTTTCGACGATTCCCCTTCGAGCAGATAGAGGGCGTCGAGCGCACACAATTTGGCTTGCTCACCTACGGTGGAATTGGAGTGCGGTGGACACCGAACACGGTGGCTTACATGACAACGCGGGGGAATGGTATTAAAATCATTCGAGAGAACGAGAAGTCGGTCGTCGTCGGCTCACAGAAGACCTCGGAGCTGTTGGACGTAATCGACGAGTCGCACTGAGCCAGCCTGAACAATGGGGAATCTCTACAATTCACCTGTCTCCCGCGTGTGAGTCAGGGTCGGGACCGACGTGTCCACACCGGAGACACTGCCAGTTGCCCGCCTCCGTCTCGGTGTAATAGGTCATCTCGAACTGCGCGGTGCGAGCGGGCTTGACCTGTGCTTCTGCGGGTTCGTGTCTCTCCCAACTGATACCGCAGTTCGGGCACTCCGAAGGACCCTCTGTCTGTTCACTCACGTCGTCGAAGTTCGTTCTGTCGAGTAAAGAATGTATCTGTCTCGTCGAAAATATGCGCCCGAACACTAACGACCGGCGTCATTCCGTGGCGGTTTGCCGCGTCAGCCGGCTAACCCTCGTGCGGGCGTCGGAGCGGGACGCTCCGAATCGGTGGACGTTGCCGTCCGGCCTGTCGCATGCCCGGGTTCGCCGCGCGTCATCGCACCCGTGTGGGTCTACTCGGGCGGGGACTGGGGCACGCAACCGACAGTTGCGGCCGCGGAGACATGAACGCTGCGAGTTTCGTTCCGAACCAGTACGTATAGGACAGTCCACTGTATATGAGGGAACTGTGACTCGAAACGAACGGATTGCAATCCTCGGGGGCACGTTCACGCCGGTTCACAACGGCCACCGGGCGCTGTTGCATACCGCGTTCCAGACGGCGAGCCACGACGGGGCCGGTGACGGTCACGTCATCGTCGGTCTCACGGACTCGGTTGTCGCCAAACAGACACGGAGCGACCCCGACCACGCCGCACAACTCGGTCCGTTCGACGACCGTCGGGACAGGCTCGACGGGGAGCTGACCAAGCTCGCCGACACCTACACCGCGAGCTACGAAATCGTCAGACTCGAAGACACACACGGCCCTGCAGCCTCTCGGCCCGATGCCGACGCGCTCGTTGTCTCGCCGGAGGCGAAGGCCCAGCGTCGCGCCTACGAACTCAACGAGACTCGCGCCGCGAACGACCTGCCGCGCCTGGAGATTCACACTGCGCCGTTTGTCGTCGCCGAAGACGGCACTCGTATCAGCAGCACACGCATCCGCAACGGCGAGGTCGACGAACACGGGCGACTGCTCGAAGACGCGTCGAAAGAAGACTGAGAAGCCGTCCTAGACCGTGTACTCTGACTCGCTGAACTGGACGTAGTCGCTGCCAGCGAACTTGCGCTTTCGCCGCTGGTACTCCCGGAAAAGCTTGATTCCAGAGAACCCTGACTTGAGCATGCCGAGTATCGAGTGCTCTCCGCCATCGGTCATCGTGCCTGCGGTCTCGAAGGCGCGGTCCCAGTCTGCAGGCTCGTACTCTTCGACCAGGTCTGCCATCGTGACGTTGCGGAGGAACTCCGTATCGAGTGCAGACTTCCACTCGGTATTGTACCGCTCTAAATGCCCCTGTGCCGCCAGTTGCCCGGCGATTTTTCCGGTCCGCACAGCGACGTGGTCCCCGCCTTCGTGGAATGCAGAGGTACCGCCCATCGCGCCGCCGACGACGGCGATGTTCGCCTTGGTCGGCGACTCAATCGGCCGGGTCGAGGAGATAGCGTAGGTTTCGGTGCCGTTTCGCTTCCCGCGCTCTTCGACGAGCGGGAAGTCATCGAGGTCGTACTCGGGGTACTCTCGCTTTAACAGCCGCTCGATGTAGGTCCGCCCCTGTGGTATCTTCTCGTCGTCGGCCCGAAGCAGTGCCCACTTGCGGTGGTCGTAGTCGTCGATGTCCAGGCCGATAGGCATCGTCAACCCGATACGGGCGACGTTGCCGTCGTTGGGGAACACCCAAGGATAGGCGGTGTGTCCGGGCATCACGCCCCACCAGAACTTCAGCCGGTGCGGGTCGTACAGTTCCTCGGGCACCTCCCGGTGTTCTTGGTATGCAATGTGGTTGGCCGACGCGGGGTCGAGCACATCGGCAATCGAGTGGCCGTCAGCCGTGAACTGGTCGAGCGCGTCGACGGTGACCGTCCGCTGTGGACCGTCGGCCAGGATGAGGTACTCGGCTTCGACTTGTTTCCCACCCGAGAGCGTCAGCGTGTGGCTGTAGCCGTCGTCCTCGTGGGTCTCGACGGTGGTGATGCTGTCGCCGACCTCGTAGCGACCGCCGGCGTCCTCGGCGCGTTCGCGGAGCCAGTCGTCGAAGCGCGCACGGTGGAAAGCACAGCCAAAATGTGGATACGAGGAGTCGATGCCGGTGCTATCCAGTGAGAGCGTTGCAGACGGGCCGATGAAGTCGGCACCGTCGAGTCGACGGAGGATGAGGTCGTCAGGAATCTCTTCGGGGTCGAAATCCATCAGGTCGACCCAGTAGTCGAGAAGACCAGCCGCGTCCGTCGAGTCCGGGCCGATACCGTCGCGGTCGGCCCGCGGAACTCCTTTTTCGAAGACGACCGCCTCGGCACCGTGTGTAGCAGCCTGCCACGCTGCCGAGGTTCCCGCCGGACCGCCGCCGACGACCGCAACGTCGATGCGTTCCATATGCCATGTCACTCGCCCGGCGTTTATATTCCCTGCCATCGACTCCGAGCACCGCCCTGTGGGTGCCAAACGCGTCGGCAATCTGCACTGTCACACTTGGGCAATGAGACAAAAATGGTTTCTCCAAGTAACTTATTCTGTGGATGAAATATAAGTGATAGAGAGCTTAATCGAGGGGTAATGGGAACATCGGGAGACACAATCGAAGTCCTCCACGTCGACGACGACACCGCGTTCACGGCGCTGACGCCGACGTTCTTGACACGAGAATCGGCGCAGTTCAGTGTGACGACGGCGTGTTCTCCGACGGAGGGGATGGCACACCTGCAAAACGAGCACGTCGATTGTGTGGTCTCTGACTACGATATGCCGGAAACAAACGGTATCGAATTTCTCGAACAGGTCCGTGAGGACTTTCCCGACCTCCCGTTTATCCTCTTCACAGGGAAAGGAAGCGAAACAGTAGCGAGCGAGGCCATCTCGGCAGGCGTCACAGACTACCTGCAAAAAAGCAGCGGCTCCCACCAGTACACAGTGCTTGCAAACCGCATCGAGAACGCTGTCGACGCTTATCGGTCGAAACAACGTCTGGAACGGCTGGAACGGGTACGACAGACCGTTCGGGAGGTGAACCGTGCCCTGGTACGAGAAGAGCGCCGAGACAGGCTGGAGTGGTCGATATGCTATCAGTTACACAGCAGCGACGCGTACGCCTTCGTCTGGCTGACGCGATACGACGACGGCGTGTTGACGCCACACGCCTCCCACGGTGTCGATGCCCCCTCTCTCACCTCGATTCGGTTGGCCGATGCCTGTGAGCGGACCAGAACCGCCGTCACGACGCCACGGATAGTGGTCGACCAGGACCCTGACCTCCCGCCCGAACTCACCCGAGAGCCCGATGTCGCGTACAACGAGTGTGCTGTCGTTCCGGTGATGTACAACGACACCACCTACGGAACACTCCACCTGTACTCACAGCCCGGCACCGTCATCAGCGAGAACGAGGAACTGGTGTTGATAGAGATTGCCGACGACGTCGGTTACGGAATCCACAATCTGGACCTCAGGGCCGAAGTGGCCGACTACTAGTGTGCTACCTGTTTAGACAGCGACGAAACCTGTCACAGATAGCCCCGGTCGAGCAGGAGTTCGCCGTTCAACAGCGACGCCCCCGCAGCCCCGCGCAACGTATTGTGTGCGAGACAGTTGAACTGCAGCCCATCGTCGGTCTCTTGGAGGCCTCCGGCCGCGATGCTCATGCCGCCTTCGAGCGTCCGGTCGAGCCGGGGTTGTGGGCGCTCGGGGTCTGTGAAGACGTGGACGAGCTGGTCCGGCGAGCTGTGAAGCTCCAGCGAGGGATAGGACTCCATGGCGTCGATTGCCGCCTCGACGGTGGCCTCCCGTGCCGTCTCGACCCAGACGTTTTCGAGGTGACCGTCGAGCGTCGGAATCCGGTTACAGGAAGCCTCGACGCGGGCGTTGTGCCACGACACACCAGCTCCGTCGAACTCGCCGAGCAGCTTCCGTGATTCGGTCTCCATCTTGTTCTCCTCGCCGCCGATGTGTGGGATGGCGTTGTCGATAATTTCCATCGACGTGACACCGTCGTAGCCCGCCCCAGACACCGCCTGTAGCGTCGCCACGGTAACCTGGTCGAGACCGAACGCGTCGTCGAGTGCAGCGAGCGGCGGCACCATCGTAATCGTCGAGCAGTTCGGGTTCTTGACGAGCGCGCCATCCCAGCCGCGCTCGTCGCGCTGGACCTCGATGAGGTCGAGGTGGTCGCCGTTTACTTCTGGGACGGTCAGTGGCACGTCCTCGGCTGTCCGGTGGTTCGACGAGTTCGACGAGACGACGTGGCCTGCTTCACAGAACGCGGGTTCGACCTCGCGGCCAACCGCCGAGGGCAGCGACGAAAACAACAGGTCCAGGTCCTCGGGGACCGCTTCCGGCGTCGTTTCGGTCACGGTCATCTCCCCGACTCCGTCCGGAACCGGCGACTCGATTCGCCACTTCGCGGCGTCGCTGTAGGACTCGCCCGCACTCGCTTCGCTCGCCGTGAGCGTTTCAATCTCGAACTCGGGATGTGACGCGAGCAGTTGGACGAGCCGCTGTCCGACCGCGCCCGTCGCGCCGAGGATGCCGACAGCTACTGACATAGCCTGTCGTAGGTGGGACGCGCATCAAAACAGTTTGGAAACCGTCCACATCTGTCGCGGGTCGGCGCGGCACCCCTCGCGGCTCCTGGTCTGTCCTCCGGATAGCTGGCGTCAGTTGTGGAAGATATCGTCTGGCCGGATACGGAGCAAGAGTCGCTCGGTCTGTATCTCGCTCGGGTAGTCGTCGTCCATGTAGCGCTGGGCAAGCTCGTCGGCGTGGTCGCGTGCACCCTCGGTCGTCGTCTCGACGACTGTCCCGGTAACCGAGAGGAATCGGTACGGGTCGTCGGGGTCGGTCATACTGACCGACACGTCGGGATTTTCGGCCACGTTCTGTGCCTTGCGCCGGTGACGCTCGGTGTTGACGAGGAGTCGGTTGTCCGAAACGTCGTAGTCGACCCAGACTGGTGTGGTGTGTGGCCGGCCATCTGGGAGCATCGTTACCACGTGTGCGAACGTCGGTTTCTCGAACAGGTCGTGAAAGTCGTCGGGAATCGCTGGCATACTCTCATTCTGGTGGGCCGGACAGTTATAGAGAATGCAAGGCGAAAACCCACCCCCTTAGGGGTGGGATGAAGCCGACGACTGGGAATCAAACCACGCAACTGTAGCAGGACGACTCCCCAATGTTTAAGAAGCACTACCTCTACATATAAGATATGGAAGTGCGGCGTACCGTCCCCGTCACGCTTGACGTGGATAGTACCGATGCCGCGCTTCTCGAAGACACCGTAGACACGTTTCTCTGGTGCGCTCAATACGTCGTAGACCACGCCTTCCGAGGCGAATACGTCACCACCAGCAAGACTACGCTGGAGGATAAAACCTACGACGACGTGCGAGAAGCCACAGACGGATTCAACGGGGGGCTTGTCCAAGCGGCTCGAAACAAGGCCGCTGAAGCCTGCAAAAGCGTGGTTGCACGCTGGAAGAACGGCAAGAAGGCGTCGAAACCGCACATGACTGCGCCACATGTCGTCTACGACCACCGTACCGCGACGTTCTACGACGACTACGTGAGTCTCGCTACGACTGACGGTCGAATTGAAGCCGACTACGTGCTTCCCGACAAGGATAGCGACACGCCCCACGCCGAATACCTGTTCTCTGACGAGTACGAGACGACCGGGGCAGAGTTACACTGGAAGCACGGCGAGTGGCAACTTCACATCCACTGCAAGAAGGAAGTGGAGTCTGACACGTCGGCCCAGGCAACGACCACGCACGGAACGGTGCTTGGCGTTGACCTCGGCGTGAACAACCTCGCCGTCACCTCGACGGGCACGTTCTGGACAGGAGACGAGTTTGACCATTGGCGACGGGAGTACGAGAAGCGCCGTGGCGACCTGCAAGCGTGTGGAACACGCTGGGCACACAAGAACATGCAGGCGGTCGGACGCAAAGAGGAAGGTCGGTTCAAAATGACGCTACACCGGATAGCGAACGAGTTGGTGGCTAAAGCCTGCGACCACGACTGTTCTGTGATTGCGTTCGAGAACTTGACGGACATTCGGGAACGCACTGGTGCGTCGTGGGGCCACAAATGGGCGTTCAATCGCCTGTACGAGTACGTTGCATACAAAGCCGCCGAGTACGGTATCAATGTAGCGCAGGTTGACCCGGAGAACACCAGCCGTCGATGTTCACACTGTGGGTTCACGCACCCGGACAACCGTAACGGTGAGTCGTTCAAGTGTCAGAAGTGCGGCTACGAAAACCACGCTGACTACAACGCGGCTAAAAATATCGGCTTGCGGTATCTTCGTCGCAACCAAACTGGGGGCGACGAAGGCGAACCCTTGGGCGTTCGCTTGAACAGCGGGATGTTGAACGTGAACGGTGAGTATAAATCACCTGCCGAGGTTTCGGCCAGAACGGGAGTCCATGCTGAAGAATCCCACCCGTTTACCGGTGGGTAGCTCAAGTTTGGGCGTGATTGTGGCGGTGTCGGCAGCTATCCAAACCCTCTTTTTCCGAGAGGGCTTCATCATAGACAATGGTAGATTTGCTGACCGGCGTACTCGTCGGCCTCGTCATCTACACGGTCATCGCGATGGCACTGCGGGCCTACGGCTATCTGCCGGATTACATCCGGGTCAGTGGCCCGCTGCTGACAATCAAGACCAGGCGTGGTCGCCAGTTTCTCGACCGGCTGGCCAGTCCGAAGCGCTTCTGGCGCGCCTGGGGGAATATCGGGGTCGGTATCGCGCTGGTGGTGATGGTGCTGGCCGGCATCGTCGTTGCCCTCTCGGTTCCCGCTATCATCACACAACCCGAGACGGCGGCCATCGAGAGCCCACAGAACGTTCTCGTCATCCCCGGCGTCAACGACTTCCTCCCGCTGTCGGCGGCCCCCGAGATTCTGTTCGGGCTGCTGGTCGGGCTCGTCGTCCACGAGGGCGGGCACGGCCTGCTCTGTCGAGTGGACGACATCGAGATTGATTCGATGGGGATTGCCCTCATCGGCTTCATCCCGCTGGGTGCGTTCGTCGAGCCCGATATCGACGACCAACGCGACGCCGACCGCGGCGCACAGGCTCGGATGTTCGCCGCCGGTATCACGAACAACTTCGCCGTCACGGCGATAGCCCTCGTCGGCCTCGTGGTGCTGACGAGCTTCGTGACGGCCGCTCCTGGGGCCGCTGTCGGAGACACGTTCGCCGGCTCGGGCGCGGCAGATGCCGGCATCGAACGTGGCGATGTCATCACGCACATCGACGGTACGCCGGTCGAGAACGCGACGGAGTTCGAGGACCATCTTGCGGACACCGACGCAGAACAGGTGACCGTCTCGCGGCGAGACGCCGAGGACGTGCCCGTCGACAGGCGACTGCTCATTACCGGCGCGGTGTCGGACGCGGTTCCCGGAATCATGCTCGGCGGCGACCAGCAGCCGATTATCGAGACGGTCAACGGGACGGCCGTGAGTACCGAAGGCGAGTTCGTGCGCGCCGTCGAGGGGCGGACCGTCGCGGCCATCGAGACGACCCGCGGGAACGAGACGCTTCCGCTCGGGGCGTACATCTTCCACGTCGACTCCGGCGGACCGATGGAGTCCGCCGGGGCCCCAACCGACGACTCATTCATCGTCACACGCATCGGCGACACCAGAGTCACAAATGCCTCGGCGTTTGGCGACCACATCGACAGCCTCGCGCCGGGGACGGAGGTGACTGTCGACGCCTTCGTCGACGGCGACCGAACGTCGTACAACGTGACTGTCGGTGGCTCCCCGTCCAACCCGCGTCTCGGTGTCGCCGCGGCCGACGGCTACAGTGGCATCTCGGTGAACGACTTCGGTATCGACCCGTATCCGGCCGAGAACTTCCTCGCGATGCTCGGCGGGGACGCGGTGCCCGAGGACTTCTCTGCGGTCTCTGGGTTCCTCTGGTATCACGTCCAGTTGCTCGTCTTGCCGTTTGCGACGCTCATCGTCGACGGCTTCTCGTACAACTTCGCCGGCTTCACCTCCAGTGTCTCCGGGTTCTTCGTCGTCGAGGGACCGTTCTCGGCCTTCGGCGGGAGTCTGTTAGCCGCGCTCAGTCTCCTCTTTTGGACTTGGTGGATAAATTTCAATCTCGCCATCTTCAACTGTATCCCGGCGTTCCCGCTCGACGGCGGACACATCCTCCGGGCGGCCACGGAATCGATTGCCTCTCGGCTCCCCACCTCTTATGGCCGAGAAATTGTGACGGTGGTCACGGTGGCACTGACGCTCGGGATGATTGCCGCGCTTGCGGTGTTACTGTTCGGGCCGCTGTTGTTGACCTGACCGGCACCGAAACGAAACCTTTCCAACGCCGCTATCCTTAGCCTTACCTATGCCAGAACCACGCGACCCGCCGCCGACCGACGAGGGATGGTACGCACTGCACGATTTCCGGACCATCGACTGGGACGCCTGGCGTGACACCCCACAGCACGAGCGCGAGCGGATTCTCGACGAGGCTACCGACCACTTCGAGTCGACGATGGCCGTCGAGGACGCCGAGGACGGCGCGACCGCGATTTACTCGATGCTGGGTCACAAGGCCGACTTCCTCGTGTTGCATCTCCGACCGTCGACAGCGCATATCGGCGCGCTGGAGCGCGGGTTCGAGAACACAGCCTTCGCTGAGTACACCGAGCGCGAGACGTCGTTCGTCTCGGTGACCGAAGCGTCGGGCTACTCAGAGCGGGCCCGTGACTACTTCGAGGGCGACCTCGACGAGAACTCGGGACTCGCAAACTACATCAGAACCCGGCTGTACCCGACGATTCCAGAGACGACCCACGTCTGTTTCTACCCGATGGACAAGCGCCGCCAGCCCGAGCAGAACTGGTACGAGCTGTCCTTCGAGGAGCGGGCCGAGCACATGGAGGCTCACGGCGACATCGGGCGCGAGTACGGCGGCAGAGTCGTTCAGATGATTACCGGCGCAATCGCCATCGACGACTGGGAGTGGGGTGTCACCCTCTGGGGCGACGACCTCACGGACCTGAAAGACCTGCTCTACGAGATGCGTTTCGACCCATCCACCTCGCAGTTCGCCGAGTTTGGGAGCTTCTACGTCGGCCGCCGCATCACACCGACAGACCTGCCGGCGCTGCTCGCGGGCGAGCCGGTCCCCGTAGACGAGGACGACGAGACGACCGACAGCGAGGACCCCGAGTCGGTTCCAACCCACCCCGAGGATGCCACGGGGGAACACGAGGCCGAGGAAGACGAGGAGAGCTCCGGCGGCAAGCCGCCGATGGCCGAGACCGACGCCACCTGGACCGATGTGGACGACATGGAGACCCGGCTCGGTCAGGTCGGGATTCACGCCGGCGAGGACTTCGAGCGCGACGGCTACGCGCTCGTCCTGTACTCGGACGCTGACGCGCAGGAACTCAGCGACGAAGTCGACGGGCTCAGAGGTAACTTCGAGCACTACGACTCACACATCCGCACGCGGGTCCGGGCCGAGGGCGGCCGCTCGGCAATCGTCAGCGTCTGGGACGCCGAGCGGGCCGCAGACACGGCCTTTGGCTTCCTGCAAGACCTGCCCGGCGTCGGCGAGAGCTACGGCGGCCCCGTCGAGGGCGGCGACACAGACACCGAATCGAGCCACACGGCCGAGGAGTCTGCCGACATCCGGGAGACGCTCGACGACCTCGACGTCTACGGCGGCCAACCCCACGGCGAGGACATCTTCGCGCTGGTGCTGTACTCCGACGCCGACCTGGAGACACTCGAAGACGAGGTGGCCGAGTTGAGTGACGGGTTCGACCGCTACGACACCCACCGCGGGACGACCGTCTACGACGACCCCGACAGCGAGACTGCCGCGGTCGTCAGTCACTGGGACACTGCAGACGCCGCCGAGACGGCAAGCGACTACCTCGCTGACCTGCCCGGGGAAATCGGCTGGGCTGACGAGGGCGACGGCTTCGAGACGATGGGCATGTTCTACACCGTCAAACCGGAGTATCGCGAGGAGTTCGCCGACACGTTCGAGGAGGTCCACGGGCTGCTCGAAGAGATGGACGGCCACCGCGACACCGCGTTGCTCGCAAACACCACCGACGAGAACGACATGTTCATCGCCAGCCGGTGGGACTCGAAAGAGGACGCGATGGGCTTTTTCAAGTCGGACGCCTTCGCCGAGACCCTCGACTGGGGCCGCGAAGTACTCGCAGACCAGCCACGCCACGTCTTCCTGGCCTAACGGCCGCCTGAGACGGCTGCAAGCCGAGAGCGAACGGGTTTTAGGGGCCGACGAACTACGACTGACCAATGAGTCAACCATTCGAGGGCCTCCCGACGTCGCCGCTGGCCGACGAACTCGTCGACCAGGCATTCTCGCGGGCGGCACGCGCTGGCCGCGCCAAATCCGGCCACGACGCCCAGGAGTCGATGCTGCTGACTGCAACGAATATCATCTCGGACAATCTCGAAAATGTCGTCTCGGGCTGGCCGGATTTCGACCGACTGCATCCGTTCTACGTGAATCTCGCCGACGCTATCGTCGACGTGGACGCGCTCAGGCAACACCTGAACGAAGTGACCTGGGCGAGCCGGAAAGCCACCGACATCCGCCACGAGTACGAGTCGAAGATGCGAAACAGCGACGTCGACCTGGCGAAAAAACACCGCAAACAGGCGTTCGCTCGCCTCGCAGACGTCGTCGAGGAGGTCGAAGACGACCTCGAAGCCCTGCTCGATGCGCGCGAACAGCTTCGGGACCTGCCCGACATCCGGCCCGATGAGCCGACTATCGTCGTCGCCGGCTACCCCAACGTGGGCAAATCATCCTTCGTCAACGACGTAACCCGGGCCAGCAACAAGGAAGCCTCCTACCCGTTCACGACGACACAGGTCCACGTCGGCCACGTCGAACACCGCCACATCCGATACCAGCTCGTCGACACGCCCGGACTGCTCGACCGACCGGCAGACGAGCGCAACGAGGTCGAATCACAGGCAGTGAGCGCGCTCGAACACGCCGCCGACGCCGTGCTGGTGGTACTCGACCCCAGCGTCGACTGTGGCTACCCGCTCGATGTCCAGCGCTCGCTCCGTGACGACATCGAGGCGCAGTTCGACGTTCCCGTACTGTCGGTTTTTAACAAGCGCGACCGCGTCGAGGGCGAGGTCTTCGAGGATGCCGACCAGATGATGAGTGTCAGAGACGACGACAACGTCGAGGGCGTCCTGATGGCCGCTATCGAGGCCGTCGACTACGAGCCCGAACTCCCCATCGACGAGGAGTGACTACCCGCGCTCGGTCTGGATGTAGCGCACTTCGACGGCCAGGTCTGTCCCGGTCGTTTCGCGCATCTCTGTCTGCATGAGCGTGGCCAGCCCCGAGGCCGACTCACCCGGCGGAACGCCGACTGTCACTACCACGCGGTCGGGGTTCTGGAAGGGCAGCGCCCGAGGGTACTCGACGTCCACAGCCAACACCTCGATATTTTGTTCCGGCCCGAACTGCTCGACAGCGGTCTCGGCGTCGGCTCGAATCGCGTCCTCTGTCGAGGCGCGCTGAAAGGAGTCGAGCGTGACACCACCCAGAAATGCAGAGAGGACGAGGATAGCTACCAGCAACGTAGCACCGCGTTTGAGCAGCGCGTTCCGTGCGTCGTCGCGGTAGAACCACTGTTTCGGGCGGTACCCCTTGTACCAGAGGACGACCAGCGAGGCGAGGTTGATAGAGAGGACGTTCACGAGCAACAACACCCCGGCACCGAGGCTGACCTGTGGCTGTGCCCAGGCGAGGCCGATGCCAACCGTCGCCGCCGGCGGAATGAGTGCAACGGCAATCATCACGCCCACGAGCGCCGCAGAGACGCCGCTGGTGAGACTTACGATACCGGCGACGCCCGCCCCGATAGCGATGGCGAGCATCAGGAAATCCGGCGCGACTCGCTCCTGGACTTCGGGCACCGTCGTCACGTCTGTCAGCGGCGGGATGAGATGGACCTGCCGGACGAGAGAGGCAAAGGCAAACGCAGACAGAATAGCCAGTCCCAGGCCCGCCACCTGAAGCCACACGCCGCGGCGGAACATCTCGCTGTCGTTGACCACGGTGCCGACACTCGCCGAGAGGGCTGGCCCGACCAGCGGCGCGATGACCATCGACCCGACGACGACGGCAGCCGAATCGAGCAGGAGGCCAGCGGTCGCGACGACCGCGCTCACGATTGTCATGATGACGTACGTCGAGGTCGAGGGGGCGAGACTCGACGCCGCCGAGACGAGTTCGTCTCTGGCGATGCGGTCCTCGTCTTGCTCTTCGGCGTATTCTTCCTGGAGTGCCTCGAAGCGCCGCGAGACGACGGTGTTCGCGTCGAGGACGACGGTGAACGTATCCTCGCCCAGGCCCGCCTCTCTGAGGCTATCCAGCGTCGGCTCGACGGCGTTTGTCGGGAGCGGGATATACGCGATACTATCGAACTCCCGGCCGCTGGTCTCCTCGGTCACGACGTAGTCGATACCCTCGTCGTCGAGACGAGCCAGCAGCGCCTCGCGTTTGCCAGAGGGGATGATGACCTGAACCAGTCGCACGTTCTCCCCTCGCGGTCCCCAGAAGTATAGTTCAGGGGGTCACCGTCCCGGTGTGAGAACGTCGACTTCGAGGAGTTCGTGGACGAGAAACTCGACTGCGTTGAGCACGTAGTGTGCGGTGACGACCACCAACAGACTCCCGGTGTAGACGTAGCCCGCGGCGAGAACGAACCCGAGCGTGCCCGTGACGGCGACGCCGACCCGCCCCTGCGCGCCGTGGCCGAGCGCGAACAGAACAGAAGATACGCCGGCCAGGACCCACGCGTTGAGCCCGAAGCCGTCGGCCGGAACGCCTACGAGGGCCGCGCGAAAGAGCAGTTCCTCGGAGACGGCGATAAGCGGCAACGCGACCCCGAAGAGAACGGCCCAGCCGCCGGTCGAGTCTGGCGCGAGTAACTGTCGGACTCCCTCGTCGTACGACGCGCCGACGGCGTCGGCGACTGTCGTCGCAAGCTCGTTCGCCATCCAGAGGACAGCACCGAAGACGACGCCGACCACAGCTGCGCGCACGTCGGCGGTGACACCGATAGCGTCGCCAGGTATCTCGAAATACCAGGCCGACAGCGCGATGACGAGCGCGACCGCCCCCTGCGTGACGACGACGTTTGCGAGCAACAGCCGGGGGGTAAGAACGGTCTCCGGGGTGTCGTCTCCCACTTGTGTCGGTGGGCACCGGACCGCCGACTCACTCACATCGGTACGTACCGAGAGGTCCGACACCGCGGTCGGCACAGCCGCGTCGCTCTGTGGTGTGACCTGGTCGATAGTGTCCTGTGAGCGGCGCGCGAGAACGAGAACCGTTCCGACGGTCACGAACGAGACGACGAGAAACGACCCCCAGGCCGGCACAGCTACTGCGGGCTCGGGTTGCCGCTCGGCGTGACCTCGCCGTGGAGTGCGCTGCCGGTAATCGACTTGAGGCGGTCGACCAGCGACTCTTTTCTGGCATCGCCGTCGAGCGCGATGTCGAGCACTTCCGAGATGTGCGAGACCGGGATGACCTCGACCATATCCTCGTACTCGTCTTCGAGCATCACGTCCTGATCGTTGGCTTTCGGGATGATGACCGTGTCACAGCCGGACTTGGCTGCGGCCTCGATTTTGTGCGTGACACCGCCGACCGGAAGCACGTCGCCCCGGACCGACAGCGAGCCCGTCATGGCGACGTTCTGTGCGATGGGGATGTCTTCGAGCGCCGAGATGACGGCGGTCGCGACGGTAATCGACGCGGAGTCGCCGTCGACGCCCTGCTGGCCCGCTTGGACGAACTGGATGTGGATGTCCTTCTCGGTGATGTCCTCGTTGGACAGCTTCTTGATAATCGCCGAGACGTTCATCACGGACTCCTCGGCCATCTCCTTGAGCTTCCCCGTGGCGATGACCTCGCCGGGACCGTGAGCGTCGGCGATTTCGGCCACGACGGGGAGCATGATGCCCGAGTCTTCGCCCATCACGGCGAGACCGTTGACGCGGCCGACCATGCTTCCCTCTGCGACCGTGGTGCCGTATTCGCGGCGGCGCTCTATCATCTCGTCGGCGAGCTGTTGCTCGATAGAGCGCGAGCGGTCCTTGGCCTCGACGACATCCTCGCGTTCGGTGTACTGCTTGTCCTTGGCGCGGGCAACGTCGCCGGCAACGCGGACGAGACCACCCAGGTCGCGCAGTTCCAGCGTTAGCTGGCCTTTGCGACCGGCGCGACGGCGCGATTCGAGGACGATTTCCTCGATTGCGTCGCGGGTGAAATGCGGTAGCCGCCCGTCTTTCTCGACTTCCTGGGCGACAAAGCGGGCGTACTTGCGGCGCATCTCGGCCGTGTCGTCGATGGTGTCGTCCATGTACACTTCGTACCCGTATCCCTTGATACGCGAACGAAGCGCGGGGTGCATGTTCTGCATCGCGTCCATGTTCCCGGCCGCGACCATCACGAAGTCACAGGGGACGGCCTCGGTCTGGACCATCGCTCCCGAGGAGCGCTCTGACTGGCCCGTAATCGAGAACTCGCCCTCCTGGATGGCGGTCATCAGCTTCTGCTGTGACCGGATGTCGAGCGTGTTGATCTCGTCGACGAACAGCACGCCCTTGTTGGCCTTGTGAATCGCGCCGGGCTCGACGCGGTCGTGGCTGGGCGTCTCCATGCCGCCAGACTGGAACGGGTCGTGGCGAACGTCGCCCAGCAGTGCACCGGCGTGGGCACCGGTCGCGTCCTCGAAGGGCGCGGTCTGCTGGTCTGCGGTGTTCACAATCATGTTCGGGACCATCGCGTCGTTGCCCCGTGACATGTACCGGAAGACGAGATAGACGATACCTGCGGCGATGATACCGAGCAGAATCTGGCCCATGATGATGAGCGAGTAACCCAACACCAGGATGATAAGAACCCACATGATAAAGCGGCGCATCTGGCTGCGCTTGCGGGCTTCCTCCTTGTGGGCGTCGACAATCTGCTCGCCTTTGCCCGACGGGACGGTTCGAACCTTCGGCTCGTTGCCGTCGTCGGGGTTGTGATAGACGAGGATGTCCTGCAAATCCTCCGGTGGAAGGAGCTGGCTCATCGCCTTGGCCAGCATCGACTTTCCGGTTCCCGGCGAGCCAATCATCATCACGTGACGGCGCTGTTTGGCTGCCTTCAGGACGATATCGCGGGCGTGGCTCTGACCGATTACCTGGTCGACGAGCCTGTCTGGCACCTCGATTTCGTCGGAGGCGTCGATTTGGAGCCCGCCGAGCAGGTCGTCCTCGGCGATTTCCTCGTCAATCTCCATGTCCTCGTCGACATCGCTACCGAGTACCTCGTCGATTTCTGTCTCGTACTCCTCGCTGTCGCGGTCAACTCCATTGGGGTCTGGACTCCGTGGGGGGTCGTCCCACACGTCGTCGGGACTACCGGCCCCGTCACGGCCGGCGTCGCGCTCGCCCTCTCGCCGACCTGGCAGGCGGTCCTCGGCCGGACGTGAACCGTCGGCCTCCTCGCCTGACCGGTCGTCGGCAGGGCTGTCTCCGTTCGGAGACGGCGCTGCGTGCCCCTCCGGGGCGTCCGTCTCCCGCTCGTTATCTGGAGCGTCTTTGTCGTTACTCATACAATCGTTGCTACCACTTTTGGACAAGTGCTGTCTACTGATATACTTTCTCCCCTTGTAACCTCCTTGAGCACGCAAAAACCACATGACGGCAGCCGGATTTGCTGATTCGGGTTGGTTGTCTGTGGTGTGAGACAGGGTTTAAGAAACTCCCCCGTTTCGGTACAGGCAATGACGACACGTGGTCTGGTAATTGGCCGGTTCCAGCCGTTTCACGACGGGCACGCACAGCTCGTCGCCGAAATCGTCGACGAGGTGGAGGAACTCGTCTTCGGTATCGGGAGCGCGGGCGACTCCCACACCGTCCGAAACCCGTTCACGGCCGGCGAGCGCATCATGATGGCGACCAAGTCAATCGAGGCGATGGACATCGACACGACCGTCTACACGGTTCCCATCGAGGACCTGAATCGGAACGCGGTCTGGGTGAGCCACGTCGAGAGTATGGCACCGCGGTTCGATATCGCGTTCTCGAACAATCCGCTCGTCGTCCGGCTGTTCACCGAGGCCGGCGTCGAGGTCCGGCAGACGCCGATGTACAACCGCGACGTGTTGAAAGGGAGCGAACTCCGCGAGCGGATGGTTGAGGGCGGAGAGTGGGAGTCACACGTCCCAGACGCTGTGGTCGACGTACTCGACGAGATAGACGGTATTCAGCGCATTCAGGCCGTCAGCAGAGACCGCTGACTATCGCGTTTCGAGCGCCGACAGAAGGTCCGACAGGGCTTGGTCGACGAACTGCGCCTTACACGCCGCGCGGTCGCCGTCGAACTCGTAGCGCTCGGCCTCTGCAGTCGAGGTGTCACTTCCCCACGGCCCGGCGTATGCAACACCGATACAGACCGTTCCGACCGGCTTCTCGTCGGTACCGCCGCCGGGGCCTGCGATGCCGGTCGTCGACACACCCCAGGTCGTGCTGGCCGTGTCTCGAGCGCCCGCAGCCATCTCGACGGCGACTGGTTCGGAAACCGCGCCGTGTGTGTCTAGACTCTCCCGAGAGACGCCCAGTAGCTCCTGTTTTGCGGCGTTCGAGTAGGTGACCATGCTGCGGTCGAAGTAGTCGCTGGACCCAGGTACGTCGGTGAGTGTCGACGCGAGTAGCCCCCCGGTACAGGACTCGGCGAGCGCGAGTGTCTGGTCTCTCTCCCGGAGCCGCTGTCCGACCCGTTGTGCTAGCGAGGAGTCCATACGCCGTCTTCGGCGACCACTGGCATCAATCCCGCGGCTGTCCCAGTGCGGTACGCTCATAGTCGCAGACCCCAACGGAACCGACATGGACGTGACAATCGAGCCGTCGACGGTCGCGGGCACAGCACAGGCCCCGCCCTCGAAGAGTTACACCCACCGCGCGATTCTGGCCGGGGGATACAGCGACAGTGCCACCGTCGAGAACCCGCTGTTGAGTGCTGACACGCGAGCGACCATCCGCGCTGTCGAAGCCTTCGGCGGCGACGTGACCCGCGACGCCGAGACCGGCGCGCTCGAAATTACCGGCTTCGACGGCGCGCCGAGCGTTCCCGACGACGTAATCGACTGCGCCAACTCCGGGACGACAATGCGCCTGGCGACGGCGACGGCTGGGCTTGTCGACGGGCTGACGGTGTTGACCGGTGACGGCTCGCTGCGGGGCCGTCCGCAGGGACCGCTCTTGCGTGCACTCGACCAGCTCGCGGCACGAGCCGAGAGCACCCGCGAGAACGGACAGGCTCCGCTTGTCGTTGGCGGCCCGCTCATGGGCGGAAGTGCACCCCTACCTGGCGACGTGTCTTCGCAGTTCGTCACCGCACTGCTGTTTGCCGGTGCGGCGACCGATGCGGGGGTCAACATCTCGCTCCAGACCGAACTCAAGTCTGCACCCTACGTCGATATCACGCTCGATTTGCTCGACGCGTTCGGCATCTCGGCTCGCCGGACAAGAGATGGGTTCTCCGTCGGCGGCCGCCAGCGCTACCGACTGCGTGATGGCGCCTACACCGTGCCAGGGGATTTCTCGTCGGCGTCGTATCTACTGGCCGCCGGCGCAATCGCCGGCGAGGACGGCGTGACTGTCACCGGTGTCTACCCGAGCCAGCAAGGAGACGAGGCTATCGTCGACCTGCTCGGAGCGATGGGGGCAGATATCGAGTGGGACCGTGAGGCGGGCGAACTCGATGTGACCGCGGACCGGCTGTCTGGAATCGAGACCAGCGTCGCGGACACGCCAGACCTGCTTCCCACGCTTGCGGTTCTCGGCGCGACGGCCGAGGGAACCACGCGGCTCACCGACTGCGAGCACGTCCGGTACAAGGAGACCGACCGGGTGGCCGCGACGGCCGACGCGCTCTCGACGATGGGGGCGTCCGTCGAGGAGACCGAAGACGAACTCGTCATCGAGGGAGGTGACAGCACCCTTGAGGGTGCAACCCTGGCCGGTCGTGGCGACCATCGTATCGTGATGGCTCTGGCTGTCGCCGGGCTCGCTGCCGACGGCGAGACGACTCTCACGGGTGCGAATCACGTCGATGTCTCGTTCCCCGACTTCTTCGAAGCGCTGGCAGGACTCGGCGCAACCCTTACTCGAAGCGAGTAAAAACGGCCCGCGGGCGCTATCGGCTGGCGCGGGTCTTGTGTTGGTTTTGCTGCTTGCGGATAATCTGTGCGACCTCCTCGTAGTTGTTGATACCACCGAAGGTGAGGCCACCGAAGAAGCCGTAGCCGGTGTTTCCAATCTGGCGCGTGGCCTTGACGTGACCGTGACCGAGGAGCCGTTCGAGGAACGTCGAACCGGTCTGGAGCCCGATGATGTCGACCATCCACGCCTCGTTAGTCGCCTTCGAGGAGATGCCCGTCAGAATCATGATACGCCGGTCGGTCACGACGTACCGCCGGCGCTTCCGGAGGTAGTAGACGTATCCGACGATAATTCCTGCTCCGACCACTCCGAGTCCCAGCCCGGCACTGCCGTCGAGCGCGATAGCACTCCCCACGAAGAAGAGCCCGGCCAACAGGAGGAGCTTGAAATACGCCGACCACGCGGGTCTGGCGTCCAGAATGACCTCCTCGCCGTCGAGCAACGGCACCGACCCCCGTTGAGTTTGCCGCTGTTGCCCGCCGTTTTGCTGTTTGCGCCCCTGCGGTTCGAACTGTTGTCGTTGTTGGCCGGGTCCTCGACTGTCCCCGTCGTCGTACTGTTGGTTCTGCCCCTGACTGTTCTGTCTTCCCCAGCTATCGTCATCTGGTGCCATGCTACAGCAACCCGGTTCGAAAGTAAGGGTGTTAGATTTTTCCCTGCACTGCGGCATGGCGGCAACCGGGCGGGGCGACCCACAAGGATATAGTTCCCAGCGACCATCGTGGCGCTATGGATAGACGGACTCGTCGGGCTGGCCCCACAGCCGTCGTTTCACGAGGGGAACACCCATGAACGGCGGCTACTCACACCGGTACGCGGAGTGGGTAGCGACACACAGCAGACTCGTCATCCTCGCTGTCGTGCTCGTGACGGCGCTCATCGGTGCAGGGGCCGGTATGGGCGACCCGGGAGACGCCGGTGTCGGCGAGTTCGAGGTCGACTCCGAGGAGTTCGACGCCGCTGACTTTATCGACAGCAACTACGCGACCGATAATACGGTCGCCGCACAGCTCGTCGTCAGAGACGAGGACGGTGACGTGCTAACTCAGGAGTCTCTGCTGGCGGGGCTGCGACTTCAGGAGGCACTCCAGAACGACCCGGCTGTCGAATCGACACTGGCGGCACGTGGCATCGTCGGCATCGAGAACGTCGTTGGGACGGCGGCAGTTGCCCTCGACAACCAGGCACCACCGACCGAGCAGCCCCCGCTCGACGCACAGCGCGAGGCCCTCGACGCCCTCAGCGAGAGCGAGTTCGAGGCGCTGTTGGCACGTGTTCTTGACCCCGAAGGGGCCCAGCAGATTCTCGGCGACGCAGACCCCTACGCCCTGCTTCCTCAGGGCTACGAGCCAGGGTCGACGACCGCAGAGGCACGGCTCACGTTCATCTCACAGGTCGACGACAGCGGCGAGAACGCCGAACCGCTGGCCGCCTACGACGCACAGGTAGCTATCGACGGGCTGGCCGACGACTACTTCGACGACGCCTTCGTTTTCGGGCAAGGCGTTAGCGACGAAGCCTCCTCGAACGCGACCGGCGACAGCTTCGCCATCATCACACCGTTCGCACTCGTGCTCATTCTGTTCGTGTTGGGCGTCTCTTACAGGGACGTGACCGATATCGTCCTCGCTGTGCTTGGCATCGCCGTCGTGCTGGTGTGGCTCCAGGGACTCATGGGCTGGCTCGCGGTGCCGATGAACGTCATCCTCATCTCTGTCCCCTTCTTGCTCATCGGTCTCTCTATCGACTACGCGGTCCACGTCGTAATGCGTTACCGCGAGGCCAGACAGGGGACACTCGAGGTCGACACAGACCTCCCGGCAGACAGTGTCGGTGCGATTCGTGGTGCGATGGGGCTCGGTTTGGGGAGTGTCGTCCTCGCACTCGCAGCGGCGACGTTCTCGACGGGCGTCGGTTTCCTCTCGAACGTGGTGAGCCCGCTCCCGGCCATTCAGGACTTCGCTATCTTGAGTTCTGGTGGTATCTTCGCGACGTTCGTCGCCTTCGGCGCGTTCCTGCCAGCACTGAAAATCGAGGTCGACGGGCTGCTCGAAGGCCGGTTCGGTCGCTCGCGGGACAAGCCAGCATTTGGCACGGGTCGTGGCATCGTGAACAGCGCTCTCGGTCGCGTCTCGGCTGTGTCGACGCGGGCACCGCTCGTTGTCCTTGCCGTTGCGCTCCTGTTGACGACCGGCGGCGCCGTCGGCGCGACTTCGATAGACACCGAGTTCAATCAGGCTGATTTCCTCCCGCAAGACGCACCCGACTGGGCCGAGTACCTCCCGGGTCCGTTCGAGCCGGGCAGTTACACTATCAGCGACGAGTTCGACTACCTGAGTGAGAACTTCCAGCTCCGAGGCGAGGGCGGGCAGTCGACCGTGCTGATACGTGGTGATGTCACCTCGCCAGCGATGCTGACGGCCGCAGACGAGGCGACTCGGGCCGTCACCGCAGACAGTGCAGTCCAGCGCAGGCCCGACGGCGTCGGTGCGGTCGAGGGGCCACACACTGTGATTCGAGAGGTTGCAGCAGAGAACGCGACCTTCGCAGCGACCGTCCGACAGTACGACACCGACGGGGATATGCTCCCAGACGAAACCGTCGAAGTGGTCTACCGCGCGCTGTTTGCGGCCGACGAGGGGGCGGCTGCCGACGTGTTGAGTCGTGACGGTGACGACATCACATCCGCTCGCCTCCTGCTCAGTGTCCGCAGCAGCGAGTCGACACAGCGGATTGCCGAGGACACGCGCACCTTCGCGACTGCGGTCGAGTCAAACGCCGGTGGCGTCTCGCTGAGTGCCGTCGCCACTGGGCCGCCAGTCACCGAAGCCGTCCTGCAAGACGCCCTGCTTGCGACACTCGTCGAGGCGTTTGCGGTGACGCTCGTGGTCATTCTTGGCTTCCTTACGGTCCTGTTCTGGGTCCGGTATCGGTCGCCGACACAGGGTATCGTCGTCGTGGTACCGGTCGTCATCGCACTCGCCTGGCTCTTGGGCGCGATGGCGCTGCTCGACATCCCGTTCAACAGTGAAACGGCCGTCATCACGAGCCTGGCAATCGGCCTCGGCGTCGACTACAGCATCCACGCTGGCGAGCGGTTTGTCGCCGAACGCGAACAGCGGGAGACGATAGAGGAAGCACTGCAGGCGACAGCGACCGGCACCGGCGGCGCGTTGCTGGCCAGTGCCGCGACGACCGCTTCTGGGTTCGGCGTACTCGCGCTCTCGCTGTCGCCGCCATTGCGGCGGTTCGGAACCGTCACCGCCGGCGCTATCATCTTTGCGTTCGTCGCCGTCGTGACGGTACTGCCGGCGCTGTTTGTCCTCCGTGAGCGACTCGTCGACCGGCTGGGCGGGTAATCAGTCGCCGCCGGCGTTCTGTTCGCTTTCGAAGGACGGCGGGTTCGGCTCGATTCGTGCGTACTCGACGACGCGCTGGCCGAGCACCCGCGTCCGGCTTTCGAGCGAGTCGTCGACGAACTCGCCGTCTTCGAACTGGTCGTAGGCCGAGGGAATGGCGACCTGATGGGGGAGCGTCCACGCGTCGAGCGCGCGACAGACCGTCCGCAAACTGTCCAGCGCACCTGTAGGAAAGCTCCCGCCTGCAACAGCGAGGAGGCCGACGGTCGTCTCCTCGAACTCGTCGAAGCCGCAGTAGTCGATAGCGTTCTTTAGCGGTGCCGCATACGAGCCGTGATACATCGGCGTCCCGAGAATGACTGCACTGGCCCCACGGACTGCCTCACGAAGCCTCTCGGCGTCGCCCGCGTCGCTGTCGTCTGGGTCGAACACGGGCAGGTCGTACTCTCGGAGATCGAGTAGTTCGGTCGATGCACCGCGGTCTCGCGCGCCGTCGAGCGCGTGCCCGAGTGCGGTGCGCGTGTGACTCTCGTCGCGGAGGCTCCCACAGAGCGCGACAACGTGTGGTTGTGTGGACATGTCTTTCGATTGTCTACCCACACTAAATGCTCTGTGATTGACCCGACGAAAGCCAGAAGACTGGCGCCTGATCCCCGCTCTCAGTGTCACACGCATCCCCAGTGCCAGACAGGCTGACGGAGATCAGTATCTGAGCTTGGTGTGTGAGGGTGATAAACGTGGGGCAGACAGTTGGCTGACGTGGGTCAGCCGTGCGTCAGACGCGGCGGAGCGCGACGTTTTTCTGGCGGGTCGTCGAAACGGGGGCATGGAACGCATCGCGCTCACGAACAAGACGTTCGAGGGCAACAACAACGCCTATCTCTTCGCGGATGGTTCCGAGACGGTGCTAGTCGACACCGGAGACCGTCTACCCGGCACCTACGACCAACTCGAATCGCAACTCGACGACCACGGCGTTGCGGTCGGCGATGTCGACCGCATCTTTCTGAGTCACTGGCACGGCGACCACCGCGGGCTCGCGGGGCCGATACAGAACGAAAGCGGTGCCACCGTCTACGTCCACGAGGCCGACGCGCCACTCGTCGGTGGCGACGAGGCGGCCTGGGAGGCGATGGTCGATACGCAGACCGACTACTTCGACCGGTGGGGGATGCCAGACGCGAAACAGGACGCCGTCATGGAGGTACTCGACAGCGTTGCCTGGCAGGACGAACCGCCAGACGTGACGACGATGGCCGACGGCGACACGTTCCAGGTCAACGAGACGACCCTAAACGTCGTTCACGCACCGGGACACTCGGTAGGCCTGTGTCTGTTCGAACTCGACGATGGGACCGAGGGCACGGACGTACTCAGCAGCGATGCCTTGCTCCCGAAGTACACGCCGAACGTCGGCGGGGCCGATGTCCGGGTCGAGCGACCGCTCGACCAGTACGTCGACACACTCCGGGCGATTGCCAGCGCGGACTACGACCGGGCCTGGCCGGGCCACCGCTCTGTCATCGATGACCCCACAGACCGGGCCGAGTACATCATCGACCACCACGAGGAGCGCTCCTACCGTGTCCTCGATGCACTCCGACGCCACGGCCCGTGTGACACGTGGACTGTCAGCGACGACTTGTTCGGGGAACTCCACAGCATCCACATCCTCCACGGCCCCGGTGAGTCCTACGCTCATCTGGAGCATCTCGAACGCGAGGGGTATATCCACCGAGACGGCACCGAGTACCAACTCGCCGACGGCGTCGCCGACCAACTCGACAGACGGGAAGACGACCGCTGGCCACTCGACGTGTAGTTACGGCTGCTCGGGGAACGTCTGGTCGTCGAGTCGCTCGACCAGCGATTCGAGGACAGGAACCATGTTGACTGTATCCTCGCGGTTGTACTCGACCAGACGGTCGAGCGCCCCGTCGACGCCGCGCTCGTGTTCGTGCCACAGCCGAACGGCCTCTCTGCCGTCAACGTCAGGGAGGTCGCGACCGATACCGAGCGCTCGCTCGACTTCGCTCAATCCGCCCGAGAGACCGACCTGTCGGGCGGTGGGCATCAGGTCGATATGCGGGTGGTCGAGTGACACGTCGAACGACGACTCCAGAAACGGCACGTCGAAGCGCGCGCCGTTGAATGTCACCAACAGCCCGGCGTCTTCGAAGGCCGCTCGGAGGTTCTCGTCTGTCAGGTCGTCGCCCCTGACGAGTGTGTGGGTGTCACCGTTTTGATGGAGTGTCACCGTCGTGACGACGCTCGTCTGATGGTCGAGGCCGGTCGTCTCGATATCGAAAAAGCAGGCCTGATCGCGGAACGACTCGTATAGCCGCCAGCGACAGCCGTCGGGGAACCGCTGGTCGAAAAACTCGACGTTGCCGCGGTCGAGCGCACGCTCGCCGGCGTCGATAAACGACTCGATGCGCTCGGTACGGGTCTGGCCGACTCCGTCGACGGTCGGCTCGAATCTCTCCCAGTGGGTAATTCCCTGCGACCAGAGCCGCTGCTCGATGGTCTGGCCGACGCCCTCGGCTCCCAGAAAGCAGTTCTCGACGTACACCCGAGTGAGTGAGAGGGCGACGGTACTAACGGTTTTGGAAGGCCTCACCTGCTCGTGTTCTCTGACACTGCAGTCGTGTTTCACTGACAGACTCACTACTTAGTTAGGGAACACGGGGATATGGGAGACATTCATAGAGAGAGTAGGTGATTACTCGTGCCGGACCATTATCGGGCGACTGACGCGCGGATACTCCACGTCGACGACGACCCTACGCAGCTCAACGTCGTCGAGACGTACTTCGAGCGTGAACTCCCTGGTGTAGAGATGTTGACGGCTACCGACGCAAAGGATGGTTTGGAGACACTCGCGTCGACACAGATTGATTGTATCGTCAGTGACTACGAGATGCCCGAAATCGACGGGCTGGAGTTTCTGGAACATGTTCGTGCGACGCATTCTGACGTACCGTTTATCCTGTACACCGGAAAGGGAAGCGAGGAAATCGCGAGCAAAGCGATAAACTCCGGCGTGACCGGCTATCTCCAGAAAGGAGGTCCCGAGCAGCTCCAGCGGCTCATCCACCGCGTCGAACACGCGGCCGAGGAACACCGGGCGAAAGTCGA
Source organism: Halovenus aranensis (assembly GCF_900100385.1). Classification (GTDB taxonomy): domain Archaea; phylum Halobacteriota; class Halobacteria; order Halobacteriales; family Haloarculaceae; genus Halovenus; species Halovenus aranensis. The sequence goes on along the minus strand of NZ_FNFC01000003.1, from coordinate 143,729 downwards.
GTCCGAGCGGTACGCGACGGTGCTCCGGGCGCTCGATTATCCCATCTACGTCGTCGGTGAGGAGGGAACCTTCGAGTACGTCAACGATGCCTTCGTCGAGATGGTCGGCTACGACCGCGAGGAGATTCTCGGAAGCCCGCCCGGACTCATCAAGACTGCCGAGGGTGTCGAGCGCGCGAACGAGTCGCTACGAGACATCGTCTCGAGTACCGGCTCCGACCGCAAGCAGTTCCAGGTCGACATCCACACCAAAGGCGGCGATACAATCCCGTGTCGCGACCACATGGCAGCACTGCCGTTTGATGACCAGTTCCGTGGCTCGGTCGGTATCTTACAGGACATCTCACAGCAGGAACAGCGACGAGAGAAGCTGGCGACACAGAACGAGCGCCTCGAAGAGATAATCTCGTTTGTCTCACACGACCTGCGAACCCCGCTCACGCAGGCGCGAGCGGGACTCGAACTGGCCCACGACTCCGGTACGGACGAGGACTTCGAGCGCGTCGACTCGGCATTGAACCGCATGGAAGACATGCTATCCGAGGTGCGAACACTGGCCCGGACAGGGCTCGTCGTCGACTGCACGATGGCCGTCGATGTCGACACAATCGTCTCACGAGCCTGGCAGACGTTCAGCCGACCGGCAGACACGCTCGAATGCGAGCCCTTCGAAATCGAAGGTGACCCCGAGCGCGTCAAACCGCTCGTCGAGAATCTGCTCCGGAACGCGGTCGAACACACCGACGAAGGCGTGAGGGTGGCCGTCAAACCGCTCGAAGATGGGTTCTATGTCGCTGACGACGGGCCTGGAATCCCCGCACAAGAACGTGAAAACATCTTCGAGCCAGGGTATACCACCGCGAGCGACGGGAGCGGATTCGGCCTGGCGATCGTCAAACGCGTCAGCGAAGCACACGGCTGGAAACTGACAGTCTCAGAGAGCGACGACGGCGGCGCACGCTTCGAGTTCCGAAACGTCACTGTCGACGACGGCACCTCCAGCGAGGCTGTGTCTGCGGCCCGCTGAGCGGTCAGCCGAACAGGCCGCCAAAGACGCCGTCAGAGTCCTCGTCGTCGTCTGATTTGTCGGCGTCCTCGGTCGACTCATCGGGCTCGTCGGTGAACCACGACTCCTCGAAGACGTGTTCGAGTTCGTCGCCGCCTGCGCCCTCGAAAAAGACTCGTTCGAGCTGTTTCGTCAACTTCGTATACGCCGAAGCAGAGTTGCTGCCCGGTGCGTTGACGATGTGTGGCTCCTCACGCGTCGCCTCGTGGTCGACAGGGATAACGCCCAGAATCGGCTGCTCGAACGAGTCGGCAATAGCAGGAACGTCGGTCTCACGGGTCACCCGCGCCACGAGGACGCCGATAACCCGACCGTCGACGCGCTCGGCCAGGTCGGCGGTCTTTGTGGTGTCGTTGACGGCCACGTCGTCCGGGGTCGTCACGAGCAAGATACCGTCTGCGAGACCGAGCGGAACCGTCGTCTCGTGACTCAGGCCCGCACCCGTATCGACCAGCACCACGTCGAATGTGTTCTGAAGTGTCTTGATGACCTTCCGCAACTTCGCGGGGTCGGCGTCGGCGAACGCCTCGAGGCTCTGCTCGCCGGGAATAATCGTCAGTCCGCCCGGGGTGTCGGTCAATGCTGCGCTCACCGTCGCGTTCCCGGCGAGTACGTCGTGGATGGTCGTCTCGTGGGTCGCACCGAGCATCTCGCCAAGGTTCGCCATCCCGAGGTCGGCGTCGACGACCACGACATCGTACCCGCCCTCTTCGAGCACCGCACCGAGGTTGATGGCTGTTGTGGTCTTGCCAACCCCGCCTTTCCCGCCAGCAATCGTGAGCACGTACCCTGCCATCGTTTGATTGTATCGTGTAACACACGCCCGAGATATAAACCCACTCGTCTCGCGTCCCGGTACAGAGCAAACTGTACCACCGACGCGGGCCGTCCTGTCGCTGACACGAGGTCAACAGTTACTTACAGACCACTCACCAACTGTAGATAATGAGTACGTCCGAGACAGACCAGTCCGACAAACAAAAATACGAGTTTCGGAAGGTCATCGAGGAACTCAAGGAGTACGAGGGGTCTGGTACCCAGCTCGTCACTATCTACGTGCCGCCGGAGCGACTGATTAGCGATGTGGTTGCACACGTCACGCAGGAACACTCGGAAGCGAGCAACATCAAATCGAAAGAGACGCGGACGAACGTGCAAGATGCGCTCAAGAGCATCAAAGACCGACTGAAATACTACAAGGAGCCCCCAGAAAACGGGATGGTGCTGTTTTCCGGAGCCGTCGACAGCGGCGGCGGCCGGACGAAGATGGTGACCGAGGTGCTGGAGAACCCACCGAACTCGATTCAGTCGTTTCGCTACCACTGTGACTCGAATTTCCTGACCGGGCCACTCGAGGAAATGCTGCTCGATAAGGGGCTTTTCGGTCTCGTTGTCCTCGACCGCCGGGAGGCAAACGTTGGCTGGCTCAAGGGCAAGCGCGTCGAGCCTGTCAAGTCTGCGTCCTCGCTAGTCCCCGGGAAACAGCGGAAAGGTGGTCAGTCAGCACAGCGGTTCGCCCGCCTCCGGCTGGAAGCAATCGACAACTTCTATCAGGAAGTGGCGGGGATGGCCGACGAACTGTTCGTCCCCAAGCGCCACGAGATGGACGGCATTCTCGTCGGCGGCCCCTCACCGACGAAAGACGAGTTCCTCGACGGTGATTACCTCCACCACGAGCTACAGGACTTGGTCCTCGGCAAGTTCGACGTGGCATACACCGACGAGTCTGGACTGTACGACCTCGTCGACGCGGCCGACGAGGTACTCGCGGAGCACGAGGTCCTCCAGGACAAACAGCTGATGGAAGAGTTCTTCGAGGAACTCCACGACGGCGAGTGTGCTACCTACGGGTTCGGCCCGACTCGCGAGAACCTCATCATGGGTGCTGTCGACCGCCTCCTCATCAGCGAAGACCTCCGCAAAGACGTTCTCGTCTACGACTGTGACGGCCGGGAACAAGTCGAGTTCGTCGACACGACCGAACAGCCTGACGAACTCGACTGCCCCAGCGGCGAGACCGTCACCGAGTGGGAGCGCGAGGACGCTATCGACCATCTGATGAACATCGCCGACCAGCGCGGCACGGAGACGCTGTTTATCTCGACGGACTTCGAGAAAGGCGAACAGCTCCTGAACGCCTTCGGCGGAGTTGCCGGCCTGCTCCGGTACTCGACGGGCGTCTAAAGTAGCTGTTCGAGCTGCCGTCGCCGGCCCGACAGGTCGATGTCTGTCTCGACAGACGGGTCGCGGTCGAGCCTGTCCAACACGAGCAGCGGGTCTGTCCCGGCTTTTTCGACGGCTTCGAGCAACGTCGATATTTCGTTCCGATAGAGGGCCAGATTCGACAACAGACCTACCAGCAACGCCAGCGGGAGTGCCGCTTCGGCTGTCGTCGGAAACGCGTCGCTGATGCGGCCGAATTCGGGGTCCCCCGACGGCTCGGTGCCGGGCTCTAGCGACAGACACTGAGGACAGAGTCCGGCGGCCGACTCCGACCCAGGCAGATGGTCTTGATACGCTTGCGGCACCGCAAAAGCCACTAGCTCGCTTTCACAGTTCGGACAGTGCATAGCCGGGATAGCGCCCCGACGGGCAAAACCGTTCAGTTCTGCCCTGGAATTACCTGTTCCCTATTGAGCAGAATACATTTATAAGATACGTGCCTTGATTGTGGCCAATGGGGTCGTCCGTACGGATTCTTCACGTCGATGACGACGCGGGCTTTCTGGAGGTGACGGCTGACCTGCTGGCAGACGAAAACGAGCGATTCGAGGTCGTCAGCGCGACAGGGCCAGAACAAGGGCTCGCGGTCTTAGAGACTGACTGTATCGACTGTGTCGTCTCGGACTACGACATGGGAGCGACCGACGGTATCGAGTTTCTCGAAGCGATACGGGAACGCTATCCGGACCTGCCCTTTATTCTGTTCACCGGCAAAGGCTCCGAGGAAATAGCCAGCGAGGCAATTCGGGCTGGCGTGACCGATTATCTCCAGAAAGAGGGGAACCTCGACCAGTATGCGCTGCTGGCCAATCGCATCGACAACGCCGTCACCGCACGCGAGGCAAATCGCACCTCCGAGCGCCGAACAGAGGAATACGAGACACTCATCGAGAACGCACCGGTCCCGATGGCCGTCGTCAGCGACAACGGGGTGATTCTATATCTCAACACCAGTGCAGAGGATGTGCTGGGCGTGACCGCCGCCGAAGCGACAGCCGGAGAGACGATTACCGATTTCGTTCACCCCGGAGACAGAGACGAACAGCGGGCTGCCATCGAGCACGCGGTCGACGCCAGAGAGCCAACAGCAACACGGGAGTTTCGGCTGGCGACAGTCGAGGGTGACGGACGGACCGTTCGCGGGAGCGTCGTTCCGGTCACGTTCGACAGTAATCCGGCCGCACAGCTCGTTTTCACAGATATCACGGCTCAGCGAGAGCGGGAAGCTGAACTCCGGGAGCGAAACCAGTTCAGGGAGGCAATTATCCAGAACGCGAACGTCTGGATTTCAGTCATCGATGAGGCCGCAAACGTGTTGGTCTGGAACCGCGCAGCGACGGAGATATCGGGATACGACGCCCAGGACATGCTCGGGAGCGACGAGTGGCTGGAGCTGCTGTACCCCGACGAGGCGGACCGGCAGGAAGTTATCGACCACTCGACCGACATCCTCCGCCAGGGTGACACACTCGAAGGATACGAGACGACAATTACGACCGCCGACGGTGACCAGCGCCGAATCCACTGGGATGCACACCCGTTACAGGGTGTCAGCGACGAGTACAACGGGGTTATCAGCGTCGGCTGGGACATCACAGAGCAACACCAGCGAGCCGAACAGCTCAGGCTGTTACACGACGGGACCAGAAAGCTGATGGAAGCGACAGACCGCGAGACTGTCGCCGATTTCACCGCAGATGCGGCGAAGGACATCCTTGGGTACGATTATACTGCCGTCCGCTTCGTCGAGCCGGAGGACGCTGTGCTCGAACCAGCAGCACTCACGCCAGAGGTACGCGACGCGCTCGGCGACCGGCCGCGGTACTCGCTCGATGGAGACAGTCCACACGCACAGGTCTACACGAACGACGAACGCCTGCGGTTCGACAACGTGCAAGAAATCGACGACGTCCACGACCGAGAACCGATTCGGTCAGCGATGTACCTCCCGATGGGCGACCATGGAGTCGTCACCATCTGCGACCCGGAACCCGGCGTGTTCGACCGGTCAGATATCGAAATCGCCTCCGTGCTGGTCGCGAACGCGGAGGCGGCACTGGACCGCTTAGAGCGTCGTCAAGAGATAACTGAAGTCAAAGAACGGCTACAGTCGTTTCTTCGCGGTACGACCGATATCATCGCGCTCGTGGCCGAGGACGGGACTGTGGCGTATCACAACCCGGCAGTCGACCCGGTACTGGGGTACGACCCCGACGCGCTGGTCGGCGAGTCGGTCTTCGAGTACGTCCATCCAGACGACCGCGACAACGTTCGCGAGCAGTTTCGTGACGGCCTCGAACAAGCAGACGGCGGCATACAGAGCGTCGAGTTCCGCATGCGACATGCCGATGGCAGCTGGGTCTGGCTCGAATCCCAATTCCGAACAGACGACCAGCAGCCGCCGGAGGGTCATGTCATCACGTCTCGGGACATCAGCGAGCGAAAGACACAGGAACAACGGCTGCGCGAGGAGCGGCGTCGCTTCTCTGCGCTGTTCGAGAACTTTCCTGAACCGACGGTGTCGTACGCCTACGACGACGGTGTGCCACACGTCAGCGCGGTCAACGACGCCTTCGAGGAAACCTTCGGCTACGACGAGGCGACAGCCCTCGGACAGCCGATTGACGACCTGATTGTTCCGGCAAAAAAGGCGCAGGAAGCAAAGGAGATAGACCGACGCGTCAAGGAGGGAGACCTGCTCGACAGGCAGGTCCGTCGTCGGACAGCAGACGGCCAACGGGTGTTCAATTTCCGGAATATTCCATCTCAGAGTACGGCTGCAGTCGAGGGGTTCGCCGTCTACAACGACATCAACGCGCGAGTCGAGCGCGAGGAACGCCTCGAACGGCAAAACGAGCACCTCGACGAGTTCGCAGGCATCATCGCACACGACCTCCGGAACCCGTTGAACGTCGCTCAAACCCGGACAGAACTCCTGGCACTCGACTGCGACAGCGAGCATATCTCGGACCTCGAACGCGCACATGACCGAATGGAGACGTTGCTGGAGGAGACGCTGCTGCTGGCGCGCCAGGGCGAGATGGTCTCTGATACTGAGTTCGTCCCGGTCGCTGACGTTCTCCAGGCGTGTCACGATATGGTTGGCACGGACGAGTCGACGGTCGTCGTCGAAGACGACGTTCGCATCAACTGTGACAGAGACCGGGTGAAACAACTGTTCGAGAATCTCATCAGTAACGCCATCGACCACGGCGGCCCCGACGTTACCATCCGCGTCGGCACGGGCGGCGAGGACCATCTCTACGTCGAAGACGACGGACCAGGTATCGACACCAACGACCCTGACAAACTGTTCGAGCCCGGCTATACGACGGAAGACGAGGGAACTGGCTTCGGGCTGGCTATCGTCAGCCGAATCTCCGAGGCCCACGACTGGAACGTCGCTATCGCAGAGACAGACGGCGGCCTCAAGCTGGACATCACCGGCGTCGAGATGTCGCGATAAACTCCTCTCGCCGGGGTTTACGTTTCGGTCTGGACGGTTAGTACCGGAACCGGTGCGGTCCGGACGAGATACTCTGCGACGCTCCCGAGCAGGTAGCGCTCGACGCCGGAGCGACCCTGTGTGCCGACGACGATGGCGGAGACACCGTTGTCTTCGACGTACGAAATCACCTCCTCGTAGATAGAGATGCCGTGCTCGACAGCCCCGTTCGACTCGACCACGCCGGATTCGTCGGCCCGTTCGATGGCGTCGTCGACCACCTCCTGTGCTTCCTCTTCGACGGCAGTGAACCCTTCGTCATCTAGCACGTCGTCGCCGAGCCCCGAAATTGCGACAATAGAGAGCGCGTGCAACGCCGACCCGGCGTGCATAGCGAGGTCGATACTAACCTCGGTGGCCGCTCCGGCGGCGTCGCTGCCGTCAGTCGCGACCAGTACCGAGTCGTATGGGTACTCGGGGATACTGTCGGTATCGGGGCGGACCGTCAACACCGGGACCTCCGACCGTCGTAAGACGCGTTCGGTCGTACTCCCCATCAGGAACCGCTCTAGCTTCTGGCGGCCGTGTGTGGGCATGACGACGAGGTCGATATCGCGGTCGGCAGCGTAGTTGACGATGGTCGTGTAGGGCTGGCCCTGGATGACTTCAGTGACCGTTGTCACGCCGTGCTGTCGGGCGCGGCTGGCAGTCTCTTCGACGGCACGCTCGCCCTCTGTCATCAGCGCGTCGACGACGTCGCCTTGGACGCGGGCGAGACTCAACTGGTTCGTGTCTGCCACGTTCAGGACGTGGAGTGTCGCGTCGTGTTCGGCCGCAATTGCGAGCGCGTGGTCGGTCGCGGCCGCGGTCTGTTCGCTGTCGTCGACGGGGAAGAGAATCTGGTCGAACATACGCAATCTACCCTCGGCAGACACAAAATAGTAGCCGGTCACCGAGAGACTACTGGCTACCGGACAACTCCAGCAGGCCCAACCGGGACAGGACGTTCAGGGCCGGATTGCCTCGAAAATCACGTTGTCGACGTGGGGCTCGATCTGATTGAGCGTGTCCTCGCTGCGGACCGTCCAGGCGAGGACGTGTCGCTCCTTGTTTCCCCGAGAGAACGGAAGCTTCGGGAGCAGATTACAGCCGTAGCCGACGAAGTCGGGGTTCGTGTAGACACTCGGAACGAGATACTTCAGCACCGTCCGGGAGAGAAGCCCACTCCCCAGCGCGAGCGGTGCAAGCTGGCCGCGGGCCCACTCCGAGCGGTGACGACGGAACCACCAGAGAACCAGCGGATTGAACGATTGGATGGCGAAGTCACCATCGTAGCCGTCGAGACAACTCGCGACCGCGCGTTCCAGTTTACCGGGGCGATTCGTGTTTTTGAGCTCGATGAGCAGGGGCACTTCCCCATCGACAACATCGAGGACCGTATCGAGCCGCTGGACCGTCTCTTCGGAGTCGAGAAGCGTACAGTCGGCAAGTTCTTCCCACCGCGTGTTACGCACTGCGCCGGTACTGTCGGTCAGGCGGTCGAGCTTCCGGTCGTGAAAGACGACAGGAACGCCGTCTGCAGTCACCCGGACGTCCAGTTCGGCCGGGTAACCTGCCGACACCGCCTTCTCGAAAGCCGGGAGCGAGTTCTCGGGTACCCGGTCTGAGTGCAGGCCGCGGTGAGCAATTGGTCGTTCTCTGAGCCAGTCCATTCGAACGTGTGTGGACTCACAAACCCCAGTTATGTGTAAGTAACGGAATAAAATTGGCGACGAATATACCGGTAAAAGACTCTCTAAGACCGCCTGAATGCAGAATTCGGATGCCGGTGACAGAAACACGACACCTAGACAACGGTTCGCACGCTTGGTGGTCAGCGTGTGGCCTTAGCGCTGAATCTGGATTTCGGTGCCAGTGGCGGCACCGTCGACGGCAATCGGGGGCCTGATTTCGAGCACGCCGTTGGTGTACTCGGCGCTGATGTAGTCGTCACCGCGCGTTTCGAACGGTCCGTTCGGGATGTCGAGACTCTCTGTCCACGAGCTTGGTGCTGTTCGAGGCAGTGCCATCTATCACGACCTCAGCTATATCTGTGTCTGTGGTTCTATATAGAGTTCACGCTGCTCTGGGCGAGGAAGTTACGTGAGACCACGCAAAAAGACGGATTGTGGACGAACACACGCGAGACGACAGCGTCGGACCGCCGGCGGCCGGCGCGCCGACGGGATGGCGTTGCCGTGACGAGCGCTGGGAACACGAAACCTTGCGGCGCGCGGTCGTCCACGGGGTCCGTCTCTACAACTCCGGAGCCTACCACGAGGCACACGACTGTCTCGAGGCCGAGTGGTACAATTACGGGCGCGGGTCGACAGAGAGCGCGTTCCTTCATGGAATGGTTCAGGTCGCCGCTGGGGCGTACAAACACGCTGATTTCGAGAACGACGACGGGATGCGGTCGCTGTTCGAGACGGCACTTCGATACCTCCACGGCGTGCCCGCCGACTACTACGGTGTCGATGTACTTGCCGTCAAGACGACACTGACGAACGCACAGACCGAGCCGACGCTGCTGGATGAGTGGCGGATACCACTCGACAGCACCCACCCGACGGCGCGCCCACAGGACTACTCCTACGCCGAGGACCTGGACTGATAGCGATTATTGCGAGTCGTTACCGCCGTGACAGCAACAGCCCAATTTCACACGACGTGATACGACTCGTCTCGTGATGAGGTAAGGAAACGGACCGCAATAATCGCTGTGAGTTTGGACGATGCCCCGGCCGTGACATAACGTCTCCGGCGCGGTCCCCACGGGATGATAAAGAAACCAAGTTTGATAACCTCGCGCGTCGAACTCAACGCAGAACCATGGATATTGCTGATATCGCGACAACAGACTACGAGGGAGTCGATGCTGACGAACGACTCGGGAAGATTCGGTCTCTCTTCGAGCGAGACAACCCGAAGGGCATCATCGTCACCGAAGACGGGGAGTACGAAGGTGTCATCAACGAGCGTCAACTCGTCCAGTCCCACGTCAAAGACGAGGCGAAGGTCCGCGGCCTGGTCCGCTCTGCCCCCAAGGTCGGCCGAACCGAGGACGTTCGTGAGGTCGCACGCGTCCTCGTCGAGAGCAACGCCAAAATCGCGCCGGTCTTCGAGGGCGAAAGTCTCTGGGGAATCGTAACCGAAGACGCCATTCTGGAGGCCGTACTGGACAACCTCGACACACTCGTCGTCGGCGACATCTACACGGAGGATGTCATCACAATCACCGAAGACACCAACATCGGTCGCGCTATCGGCTTGCTCCGAGAACACGGCATCTCGCGGCTTCCGGTGCTCGACGACGCGGGCCATATCGCTGGGATGGTCACCACTCACGACATCGCAGACTTCGCCGTCCGTGGCATGGAGCGCCAGCAGAAAGGCGACCGCTCGGGCGACCGTGACCGGATTCTGGACATTCCGGTATACGACATCATGAACAGCCCCGTCGCGACGACGACCGTCGAGGACACCGTCGACGACGCCGTCAGCCAGATGCTGGACAACGACTACGCCGGGATGGTCGTCACGCCCGACGACGACGACCGTCTCGTCTCTGGTATCATCACGAAAACCGACGTTCTGCGGGCGCTCACCTACACCGAGCAGGAGCATATGGACGTTCAGATTACGAACATCGACCTCATCGAGGCGCTCTCGCGGGATGCCATCCGCCAGGAAATCGAGGAGGTCGCCCAGAAATACCAGAAGATGCAGGTCCAGCACGCGCACGTCCGGTTCCACCGGCACAAAGAGACCAAACGCGGGACCCCGCTTATTCAGGCCCAGATTCGGCTGCGAACCAACCGCGGCCAGGTCGCCGGCTCCGGCGAAGGATACGGCGCAGAGAACGCCTTCCGTGTCGCTATCGACAAACTAGAACGGCGCGTCCTCGAACTCAAAGGCGTCCAGGCCGACGAGGAATACAGGGGACAGCTTCTCCGCAAACTCGGCGAACTGTAGCTAGCTCGACGCCGCTTTCTCTGCTTCCGTCTGGACGATATACGAGCGGTCGTCAGCGTACGCTGCGGCTTCGGCGAGGGCCCGCTCAGTGCCAATCTGGTTGAGCGCCCAGGCTGCACTCGCGCGCACTTCGTCTGCCGAGTCGGCCGAGAGCACGTCGGCGAGCGGGTCGATAGCACGGGTGTCACCGATGAGTCCGAGCGACCGGGCCGCGGCCGAGCGAACCTCGGGACTGTCTGCACCCAGGCGCTCGACAACTTCCGGTGTGGACTCCTCGTTACCAATCATCCCGAGTGCGCGAAGCGTCGTCTTTTCGAGTTTGACGTCGCCGCCGCCCAGGAAGTTGTGCAGCGTCGAACAGGCACGCTCGTCGCCGATACGGCCCAGAATACGCACAGCCTGGGTGTTCCGGCGCTGTGCGAGCCCCTGGACCTCCTCGTAGGCTTCTTCGGGCGCGATGTGTTCGAGCGCGTCGAGGATGTTCTCCTGCATGAAATCCGAGTCCAGCTTGTCGAACGCGGAGAGAATCGGTTCGACCTCACCGCGTTTCTCGTAGAGCTTGACCGCGGTCCACTCCGGCGGGAAGTCCTTCCGGTTCTCGGATTCGAGTACGTCGTAGAACCCCTCACGTCGGAGCTGTTCGCGGACTTTGAGGTCGCCAAACAGCGTCGCGTCTTCGAGGTCGCTCTCTAGCTCCTCGGCGGTTTCGAGCAGTTCCTGAATCTCGCTCTCGTCGGTATCGGGGTGGAATCCGCTGTCGGTGATGTCTTCTCGGACTGCGACAAGAGTCTCTGCGGCCGCCTCCGGTGTCTCTCCCATCTCGCCGTACGAGCCAGAGAGGACGACCGTCGCGGTGTCGACGTACGACTCGACGGCCGCGACGACCTCGGGGACACCCTCCTTTGCCCACTCGCTTGATTTGATTGTCGATTCGGCACTCTCGAGAGCGTCGGCGACCTCCTCGACGTAGGGGCCGCGCTGGTCTTCGATATCGTCTCGTAGCGAGGAGATGCGGTCCTCGAACTTGTCGCGCGGATTCTCTGCTTTCTCTTCGTTCTCGGCGTCTTCGTCCTCGATTTCGACCGCGAAGGTCACGTCTTCGAGGTCCGCTTCGATTTCGTCGACGAGTTCATCGGCGTCGTCGAGGGCCGCCTCGGTCTCGGCGGCCTCGACCGCATCTGCGGCCTCGTCGAGTCGCGATTCGAAGGGTGCGGGGTCGGCAGGGTCGACATCCGCATCCTCAGAGCCGTCGTCGCTGTCCCCGTTGCTCATGTCTCCATCTGTGTCGGTTTCGGGCAAAGGCGTTTCCTTTTCTCATGGGGCCAGAAAAACCGTGGTGCCTATATGAATGCACTCCTGAGACACAGATATGGAGCGCCGGAGATTCATAGCGACCGTCGGAAGTGGCGTTGCAGCCGGCATCGCCGGCTGTCTCGACGTGGGCGGGGACCCGACCGGCGAGAACGAAGTGGGAATGACTATCAGTAAGTTCCGGCCCAAAGAGATACGAGTCGAACCCGGAACGACTGTCACCTTCATCAACACGAGTTCACACACCCACACAGTGACCGCCTTCGAGAACGCAACGCCGGACTCGGTCGGTTTCTGGTCGTCCGGCGACTTCGACTCACAGAGCGAGGCCGTCTCGGCGTGGCAAAACAGTGGGGGCGGCGGCCTCTCACCGAACGACGAGTTCACATTCACCTTCGAGGAGGCAGCGACGTACCCCTACTTTTGTATTCCTCACTACCGTCCAGAGGCCGGAACCGGCATGGAAGGCCGCGTCGTCGTCGAATTCTGACTGTCTCTACACCTGAGACACGGAGTCTATGCGTAACCCGATTTCCCGCGTAGCTGGTGTATGTCAACTGAATTAGACGAGGAAGAACTCGGCGCCGCCGAACGGTTCGTACGACTCTCGGTCTCGATAGTGGTGATGGTTCCAGTGACGGTGTTCGTCGGCTACGGTGGCTGGTCTGTGCTGACGATTACGGCGGTACTTGGCCTGTGGGACCCCGAAACCGAGGACGGTGACCACCTCCGAGAGCGGCTGTTCGAGTGGCCCGACCGGAACCGTGAGGTGATGCGAACCGACGGACACGCGCCACTTCCGCTACGACCTTAATTCATAGCTGTTTCGTGAAGACGATACCGTCGCCTGACTCGAAGTATCCGTCGAGAACGTCTCTGCGCTCGAACCCGTGGCGCTCGTAAAACCGGTGGACACGGCTGTCTGCCGCGTGAGCTGTCAGCCGAACTGTCTCAGCTTCGACCCGGGCGAGCGCCGCTTCGAGGAGCGCTGACCCGATTCCGTCACCCTGCCGAGCCGAGGCGACGGCCAGTTCGAGCAAGAGTGCCGTCTCTTTGCTTTCCAGAACGAGCACGTACCCCACGGGGCCATTGTCGTCTGCGACGACCAGCCCGAGCGGACCGCGTGTACCACTCTCCAGCAGGCCAGGAGACGACGCAGACAGCGCATTCTCCTGGATGGTGCGCAGTTTCGTGTGGTCGGTCGGCCGTCCGTCTCGAATGGTAACCATGTCAGAGTGGCAGGTCAAGCATGGCCGCCAGCCCCGCGCCGACGATGGCAGCGGCGACCGTCGCGGAGAAATTAACGCCCTGATTACCGAGGAAGCGCCCCTCGATGGTCGCACCAAGGAAACTGTCGACGGTCATGCCGACGAAGCCGGCGAAGACGATAGTTCCCGCGCCCAGCAGCGTGATGCCGTCGAAGCCGAACCAGGCGATTGCGGCGACGATACTCGCCCCACAGAGCCCAGCGAGTTCACCTTGCCAGGTAACTGCGCCGTCGACACCCGGCTCGGCGACTTCGAGTGTCGTCACGAGCCGTGGGTTGTCGTAGAGGCCGCCAATTTCACTGGAGAGCGTATCGGCGAGTGCGGCCCCGACAGCACCCGCAAAGGCATAGAAGAACACCGACTCGGAGACGCCGTACTCCGTGCTCACGGCACCAGCCAGGACGGCCACCAGCGCGACCAGCGAGTTTGCTAACACGTTGCCGGTCCCCCGGGCCCCCTCGTTTTCCTGTGCGACGCCGCGGTCGAGTTTGCGGTCGAACCGGAACTTCGAGGCGAGGCCTCCGATACCGAAGAAGGCGACGAGGATGCCAAACCAGGCGTAATCCCCGAGAACAATCGTCAGCAGACTGAGCAGGACGCCAGTGAGCATCCCGGCCAATGACGCGGTTTCGAGCGTGTACGAGGCGTAGCCGAGCACGAGCGTCAGTCCGAGTGCGACCGCGATGCGCGTCGTCGTGATATCGAGTGGCAGCGTCGAAAACAGCCAGAGCATCAGTGCCACAGCCACGAGCACCATCGCGTCGTCGCGCCGGTGTAACATCTGCTGGAGAAGTGCGGCAAACAGTGCCCCGCTCGCGGCGAGGAAGGTCACGAGCGGGACGCCGACCGACTCCGCCGTGAGCTGGACGGTCGTCAACTGGCCCGCTGCCGCGGCAACAAAGCCGCCGACGACGAACCCTGCGGTCGCCCGCACCTGCTCGTACCGGTAGGCACGGACGAGTTGGGCGGCGAGATTGCCAAAGACTAAGAGGAGAACGGTTCCGACGTATACCGAGGTTGGCATCCCGAAGCCGACGGTGAGCGTCGCCAGGCCTGCGGCCGCCAGCGAGAACACCGCTAGCCCGTAGAGCGTTCCGTTGCGTCTGTCGGCTGGCCGGGCGAACAGCTCGAAGAGGACGGTCTCGGAGTCGAGCCAGAGCGCGCCGGCTGCCACTGCTAAGAATGGCCCAATCGCAGCGACAGTGGCGACGGCCGGCTCCTCGACACCGAGGACCCACGGCCCGACGAGCGCGAGACAGCCGACCAGCGCGAACGCGGCTGCACGCCGGACTGCAGTTGTCACAGTCGTCCGATATTCCCGACCGGCACTTACGCTTTCCGAACCGTCTGTCAAGGAGCGTCAGGCTTGTAGGGCAGAGCCGTGAAATGGATATATGGCAGTCATAGACATCGCACGAACGAACGTGGTGACCGTGGGGCCGGGGGAGTCAGTTGCTGCCGTCATCCGGCGGATGCACGGCGAAGCCGTGGGGAGCGTCGTCGTCGTCGATGACGAGGAACCGCTCGGACTCGTCAGCGACCGCGACCTCGCGATGGCCGTCCTCGACGAGACCTTCGACGCCGAGGAGACGGATATCGTCGAGGTCGTCGACGAGGAGACGCCGACAATCGAAGGCGACGCCGGAGTGTACGACCTGGTGGAACTGCTCTCACAGAAGGGACTCAGACGCGTCCCTGTCGTCGAAGACGGCGAACTCGCCGGCATCATCTCGCTGAGTGACGTGGTCGTCCTGCTCGGGATGGAACTCCAGCACGTCGGGACCGCGATTCGGAGTTCCTCGCCGGCCTACGAGCGCTCCGGTATGGAGTACTACCACGACTGACGCCGAGGGCAAACGACTTATCCACGGCGGAACCATCAGCCACGGTAATGAGAGGGTCCCGGCTGGCTACGACCGAGCGCGTCGTCTGCATCGCAGCGCCCGGGACCGACGAGGTCGTCGACTCGGTCGCGTCGGCCGTCGCAGACCACGGGCTGGCGTTCGTGACCTACGATGTCGGCGAGACAATCGAGGAGTACCGCATCACTGGCGGCGACGTGCTCGGTGTCGTCGTCGGCGGTGACGGCACGTTCCTGCGCGCAGTCGAGGAGTTCGCGCCGCGCGAGATACCGTTTCTCAGCATCGACACCGGGACGCTCGGGTTCTTGACTGTCACCGCTCCCGATGCCATCCCGGAGACGTTCGACGAGATTCTCGGCGGCGAGGCGACGATTACGGAGCACCTGCAGGCTCGCGTCGTGACCGACGATATCGACGAGACGGGCATCAACGAAATCCAGTTCGATGGGCCCGACAGGTTCACACATCGACCGAACTCGAACCGAGAGGAAACCGGCCAATGCGAACTCGAAGTCTTTGTCGACGGCGAGTACGTCGGGAGATACGAGGGCGAAGGGGTGCTCGTGAACACGCCGACGGGGTCGACTGCGATGGCGCTCTCCTCGGGCGGTCCGATTCACTTTCCGGGCGACAACGAAACCCTCCAGATTACGCCCCTTCATACACACAACGCGGGCGTCCGACCGCTCGTCGTCGACGCCGAATCCGAGATTACGGTCGTTCCGACGGGCGAGATACGGCTCTCTGTCGACGGCTCCCGGCCCGAACGGGCTGTCCCCGCCGAGACGAGAGTCACGGTCACCGGTGCGGAGACGCCCGCCTATCTGGTCAGAAGCTCCTTCAGCGAGACGATGATGGATGCCCTGACTTCGAAACTCGGCTGGAACGTCGAACAGCGCACCGACACGAGCCACCGCGAGCCTGCCGCTGGCCCAACCGACCTGCTCACGACTGCAAGCGGCGTGGCCAGAGAGGCCGCTATCGCCGCCGGTAGACCCGCAAGGCGGATTTACGACCGTATCGAGCGCTCTGACTCCGGGCTGGTCAGCGAGGAACTCGTCGGGGCGGCCATCTCCCGTAGCGAACGTATCATTACGTCCATCGTGAGTTCCGCGTTTCCCGACCACACGATTCTCTCCGAAGGGTGGACTGTCAACGCCGGCTCTGGACCGTACACGTGGGTCATCGACCCTATCGACGGCACAGGCAACTTCGTCCACGGTAATCCGAATTTCACTGTCGCTATTGCGCTGGTGCGTGCCGGGACACCGGTCGTTGGCGTCGTCTACAGCCCCGTCACCGGAGAACTGTTCCACGCCGTCCAGGGCAACGGTGCGTACCGCAACGAGACGCCAATCGAGCCGACTGACCGCGCTCGCATCGACGAGAGCATGCTGCTCTCGGGCTATGACCCGACCGGCGAGTTCCTCAAGCGATTCTATCGGCGGGCCCGTGGCGTCCGACGGCTGGGCTGTGCCTCGCTCCATCTCTGTTATGTGGCCGCCGGTAGCGCCGACGCCCACTGGGAGTACGACACCTACCCATGGGATGTCGCCGCGGGGCTGTGTATCCTCCGCGAGGCCGGCGGCGAATCGACACACGCCGACGGCAGCGACTACCAACTTCGACTCGAAGACACCGGTACCCGTGCGTCGTTGCTCTCCTCGAACGGCTCGCTCCACGGCGCCCTGCTCGAAGCGTTCCCCGAGGACGGCTTCTGACCGGGACGGTTGTGTCTGGCTGGGACAAGAGAGCGCAATTTACAAACCGGCGATACCCCTAGATAGGGTAATGACAGACGAACCTGCCCAACACCGGCGGCTCATCATTGCTGGTACAGGAATCGCGGGACTGTCGGCGGCTATCTACGCCGGACGTGCGAACAACGACCCGCTCGTCCTCGAAGGCGACGAGCCGGGCGGTCAACTCACGCTCACGACCGAGGTTGCCAACTATCCCGGCTTCCCGGACGCCATCAGTGGGCCGGATTTAATCAACAAGATGAAAGAGCAGGCGACCCAGTTCGGGGCCGACATCGACCACGGCGTCGTCGAGTCCGTGACGAAACTCGACGACGGCCGGATTCGCGTCGAGTGTGCAAACGGCGACACCTACACGGCCGACGCGTTCATCGCCGCATCCGGCGCGAGCGCCCGGACGCTCGGCGTTCCCGGCGAGGACGAACTGATGGGATACGGACTGTCGACGTGTGCCACCTGCGACGGCGCCTTTTTCAAGGGCGAGGACATGCTTGTCGTCGGCGGCGGCGACGCAGCGATGGAGGAAGCGACTTTCCTCACGAAGTTCGCGGACACGGTGTACATCGCACACAGACGCGAGGAGTTCCGCGCCGAAGCCCACTGGGTCGACCGCGTTCAGGAGAAAGCAGAGGACGGTGACATCGATATCCTGCGAAACACCGAGTTGCTCGAAATCCACGGCTCACAGGAGGAAGGCGTCGACCACGTCACGCTCGCCCAAAACGAGTCGGGGTACCCGAAAGACAATCTGGACGACGACGGGACCGAGACCCTCGACATGGACGTGGGTGCCGTCTTCTACGCAATCGGCCACACGCCAAACACCGAGTACTTCGAAGGCACCGGTGTCGAACTCGACGAGACGGGCTATGTCACGGTACAGGGCGGCGACGGCGGCGGCCAGACCCGGACCGGTGTCGGCGGCATCTTCGGGGCCGGCGACGTGGTCGACCACCACTACCAGCAGGCGGCCACCGCCGGCGGGATGGGCGTCAAGGCGGCTCTCGATGCCGACGAATACCTCGAAGACGTCCCCGAGCGCGACACTGCGGCCCCACAGGCGACGGCTGACGACGACTGATAACTGATACTTATTTTACTACCGGGCGAATAGACGCCCACCACGATGCAGGGATATATCCTCCTAGAGCGAATGGGGTACGTTCTTGTCTACGCGCTCACAGCGGTCGCGCTCGCGGCCAGCGCCGTGACGACGTTTCTCGGCGTGTTCTCGTTCGGGGCACTCATCTGGTGGCCCACGTTTGCGCTGTTGCTGGTGGTCTTGCTGCTCGAAGTACACCGCTACCTTACGCTCAACTGATACTGGTTATCGCGGCTCAGTTCCTCGTCGCGGATATCGCTGTGTCATGGCGTGTAACAGACAGCGGAACGTCTCAATACATCGACCACTCGAAACAATCACGACGAGGCGCTTGTCGAAAGAGCGGTTCTCGACACACTGGGTCCGCGCTACGTATACCCAGCAATCTCGTGGGTGTCCAGAAGGCGCTCGGCCTCGGCGACCGAGTCCGCGCGCTCGCCGCTGTAGCCGACATCCGTCGACCGCCGCTCGAAGGCGTGCAAGACGATTGTACTCGTGTCCTCGTCGATGACGCGGACGACTCGGTCGACGCCCATCTCTCTGAGCGTTCCCTGTGCGTCCTTGATTGGCTCGGCCGCTTCGGGCGACGGTGGCTTGAACCCCGACAGGTCGTTGATGATATCGAACTCGTCGTCGAGTGTCTCTGCCTCACTGACGGCCGCCTCGGCTGCTGCTTCGATTTCCTCGGCATCCATCCGCCCTGCCAGGTCGATGTAGAGGCGATTGTTCTCTCGGTCTGCGGTCATGTCGTACATCGTAGGAGACAGTGGCTCCGGTAGCAGGATAGGGGTTGGCCTGGGATACTGCAGGCTTTAAGTGGGCCGTCCATCTCGCGGGGACACTGCTCTCCCGGGACTTTTTGGTCTGTCCCTACGTCGTCACGGGCATGACAGTCGGTATCGTCGGTAGTGGGCCGGCAGCCGCGGCGGCCGAGGCGGCACTCGGCGACGTGGGTGTCGACACGGAGCGTCGTGACCGGACGGAACTGGCAGATTTAGAACTGGCGGTGGTCGTCGGCCAGGTCGGCGACGACCGCTTCGATTTGGTCAACGAACGCGCACTCGAGATTGGCCTCCAGTGGGTCGCGGTCGAACTCGGCGGCGTCGGTGGCATCCCCATCGTCGACGCCGCTGTCGCCGGGTTCGGCCCCGAGACGGGCTGTTACGAGTGTCTCTCTGGGCGCGTCAACGCCAATCTCGACCCACAGGCAGAGCCAGCGGCGGCCCCGGCACCACACACCAGTCGGTTCGCCGGAGCGGTCGCGGGAAGAGAGGCGGTTCGCGCCGTCGAGTCTGATGCCGACATCTTCGGTCGCGTCGTCGTCGTTCCGTTCAACGAACGAGAGTTTCTGCCCCTTCCGAACTGTGCCTGTGACACAGGCCGGGACCGTGACCTCCCGCGGGAGTACATCGAGCGCGACCTAGACGACTCGTTGACGCGTGCAGAGCGCGCTTTCGACGACATGCTCGGCATCGTGCAAGAAGTCGGCGAGGCGCAGTCGTTCCCGGTCCCGTACTATCTGGCCCAGAGCTGTGACACCGCAGGGTTCAGCGACGTGAGCGCGGCGCGTGACGCCGCCGGCGTCGCGCCAGACTGGGACGGCGCCTTCATGCGCGCCCTCGGCGAGGCGCTCGAACGCTACTGCGCCGGTATCTACCGGGTCGACAGCTTCGAGACGGGAACACCAGCGGAGATATCGAACGCGGTCGAGCCGGCCTCGTTCGTCACCCGCGACGAGGCCGACGGCGCCGAAATCGAGTGGGTGCCAGGCGAAGACCTCTCGACGCGCGAGGAGGCAATGCTCCCTGCGGAGTTCGTCCACTTCCCGCCGCCGTCACGTCGCTACAGACCCCCGATTACGACCGGGCTGGGTCTGGGCAACAGCGACATTGAAGCACTGCTGTCGGGGCTGTACGAGGTCGTCGAACGGGACGCGACGATGCTGTCGTGGTACTCGACGTTCGACCCGCTCGAACTCGATATCGACGACGAGGTGTTCGGGACGATGACCGAACGCGCGCGCTCTGAGGACCTCTCGGTGACACCGATGCTCGTCACGCAAGATATCGACGTGCCGGTCGTCGCCGTCGCGGTTCACCGTGACGCCTGGCCTCGGTTCGCGCTGGGCTCCGATGCGGACCTGGACGTATCAGCCGCCGCCCGGTCGGCCCTCGCCGAGGCCCTCCAGAACTGGATGGAGTTAGACGGGATGGGCGAAGACGCGGCACGCGATGCGCTCGGCGAAATCGGACGCTACGCGCGCTTTCCCGACACTGCCAGGGCGTATGTCGAAACCGAGGCGACAATTCCAGCACACTCTGTCGGGCCAGCAGAGATACCGACCGGCGCACAGGCACTCGACGAGGTCGTCGCACGGGTCACCGACGCCGGGCTCAGCGCCTACGCGGTGCGGACGACGACCCGTGATGTCGAGCGCCTCGGGTTCGAGGCCGTGCGTGTCACGGTTCCCGAGGCACAGCCGATGTGTTTCGGCGACATCTACTTCGGTGAGCGAGCCAGCCGCGTGCCAGGAGAGCTTGGGTTTTCGCCGCGACTCGACTATGACCACCACCCGTTCCCGTAATCAGATAGCGAGCGCGACTCTGACCATATCGCGCGTCCCGGGGCCAAGACCGACCGCGACGACCGCACCGAGCAAGAGGACAGCAAACCGCGGGCTCTCGTCCATGAACTGCTCGTCGAACAGCGCGAGTATCAACACTGGGGCTGCGAGTTTCACCAGCAGGAACGGCCACGCCTCGCCGACGTAGGTGCCGAGAATCTCTGTTCCGCCCTGGAGGCTGTTTGTCGTGTTCATCACGAACTGATTGAACGGGTGTTTTGCGCCGTAATCGAGGCCGTGCCATATCTGGGTCCAGTCGTTGGCGAGAACGTTCGCCGCACCGTCGACGGCGTGTGCCCAGATGACGACCAGTCCCATCCGACCGGTCCCCTCGTGTACCCAGGGGGCCCATCTGTCAGCGAGGACGTAGACGCCGGCGGTACACAGCGTCGCAACCCCGAGTGTGACCGCGAGGATGCCCGGGTACAGTGATACGTAGTCGGTCGTCAGCGAAAGCGAGACGAGATAGACAAACGAGACAGCGAGGATAGCCGTCCCGGCGCCGGCAATCGGTCGCGTCCAGGTGTCGGTTATCTCTCGGCCATGGAGGAACTTGCCGAGCAGGAACGCGCCGAGCGCGATAGCGAAGACAGTGAAATAGATGAACGGACTGATGAGGAGCGCGCTAACTGGATACTCCAGGCCGGGCGTCGCGCCGGCGTCCAGTGCCGCGATGAAGCTATCCTCGACGGTTCGCAACACGCCCCCAAAGAGCATGAACGGGAACAGCGAGTAGAAAAATCCACGGTAGGGACGGAGGCTAAAGCGGTCGAGCAGGAGGTAGATGCCCGCGAGCATGAAGACGAGAATCGCGATGTAGCCTGCCGTGGAGGTGACGGTGTACCCCTCTGTGACGACGAACTGGTTGGCGTCGGCGAGACACGACGTGCTCTCGGGGGTCAGTATTTCGGCGCTGCTTTTGTCGTAGACGAGGCAGTCGTACTCTGTTGCATCGACGCGAACGGGGCCGATGAAATACCGCCAGAGAACCTCGTCGTATACGCGCTGTGGGAACGCGAGCGCGCCGCCGACGAGGGCGACCACGCCACTGAGGAACGCCGCCACCCACGCCAACTCGGGACTCACGTCGTATCGGTCCAGCAGGTTCATACTGGCAAGGCGGTGGGCCGGCGGTTTTTAGATTCCGGTCTCGTGCGCAGCGACACACGCGGGGTCAGGCTTCCAGCCCGATGCCGTTTTGAATCGTCTCCAGTAGCCGCTCGTGGGCGTTCCCGTTCGAGACGACCAGTCCCTCGCTGTCTACCTGCCAGCGGCCGCCGTGGATATCGGTCGCGACCCCACCGGCCTCCCGCACGAGGTGGACACCGGCCAGCGAGTCCCAGGGTTGTGGGCGCGTCGGCATGAACGCCGCGTCGAGGCTGCCGGCGGCGACGAGCGCGAGGACACCCTGCATCGCACCGAATCGACGGACATCGCCGAACTGTTCGATTGTGCCCTCGAACAGCGGCGTCCACTCGCTACGGCCGGTGACCGGCCACCAGCCGTTGAACCCGACAGCGAACGTTTCGGGGTCCTCGCGGTCGCTCACCTGCATCGACGTATCGTTGCGAGTGACACTCTCGGGACCAGCGGTGTAGATGTCCTCGAGTGCCGGCATGTAGGTCGCGACAGCGACCGGTTCGCCGTCTGTCACAGCCGCGACGACCGTGCCCCAGAACTGGATACCCCGGAGGTAGTTCCCGGTGCCGTCGATGGGGTCGACGACCCATGCATCGCCCGTCTCCGGGACGCTCTCGACGAGCGAGAGGTCGTTGCCTGCGTCTACGGGCTCGACGTCTTCTTCACAGACCAGCGTCGCACCCGGGAACTCCTGTGAGATGGTCGAGATGACCTGTAGCTGTGTGTCTCTGTCGGCCATACTCACCAGGTCGTTTTTGTCACCCTTTCTCTCGGGTTCGACCCCGTCTCGAAACGTCCCTCGCGCGACGACGCCACCGGCGCGGGCTGCTCGCTCGGCTACCGCCGCCCGATGTGATTCGTCTGTCATACCTCCCCTTCACGAGTGCTGCGTGATAGGCACTACGAAACCGACCCGAGACATCGCTTTTGTCCGGGTCTCCTGGCCTTATTCGTCGCTGCTCCCGCCGTCGGGTGCTGTCGTCGTCCTCGTCGTCGCCGTCCCCCGTCTCACCGACAGGCGGTGCCGGGCGCGCACGCCGACGGTGACAGCGGCGTAGACGGCGATAGCCACCAGCACGATTGTCCCGCCGGCGGCGACATCGTAGTGATACGAGACTGTGACGCCGGTCACTGTCGAGAAGAGACCGGCACAGACGGCACCGGCGACCGACCGCTTGAACCCGCGGACCGAGGTAGCCGCGGCCACGGGGACGACGAGCATCGCCGCGACCAGGATAACACCCATAATCTGCATCGCGGCGACGACGACCACCGCAGTCAGCACTGCGAGGAGCTGATTGTACCGGGTGACGCTGATGCCGGCCGCCCGAGCGCCCACCTCGTCGAACGTGATGTAGATGAGCGGCCGATACGCGACCGAGACACACACGCCGACAACGAGACTCAATACCAGCAAAATCGCGGCGTTAACCCGTGTGACTGTGGCAAGCGACCCGAAGAGATAGGCGTTGATTCCCACGGCGATGCCGCCGTCAGTCGCCGTCACGAGGACGCTCCCGACTGCGAACGAGCCCGTCAGGACGATAGCGAGTGAGGTGTCGTGGTAGGCCCCGGTGTAGTCGACGAGTGTCTGGACGAGAAGCGCGGCGGCGGCCGCGACGACGAGCGCGGTCAACAGGGGTGGTACCGTCACGGCGAAGGTGGCGTTGACGAACAACCCGGCAGCGACACCGGCAAACGCCGAGTGAGCGAGCGTATCGCCAATCATCGCCATCTCTCGGTGAACGAGAAAGCTTCCGACGAGCGGGCCGATGAGTGCGATACAGAGTGCCGCCAGGTAGGCCCGCTGCATGAACGGGAACCCGAGTACGTCGATGCCAGTCACGTCGGCCAACGCGTCCATGAGACTACCCCAAAAGTCGTCGAGGACGACCTCGACGCCGCGGTCGACCGCCGTCTGCGTGCTGAGAGCGCTGGCAAAGAGTGTGTATAACAGTACCATCGTTAGTGATTGTGCTGGAGAATCGACTGTGCGTCGCCGTAGGCGTCCCCGAGCGCGTCGGTCTCGGCGAAGGTCTCAGGGTCGCCGTGGAAGAACAGCTCGCGGTTGAGACAGGCAATTTTCGACGCGTGTGTCGTGACTACGCCGATATCGTGTTCGATGAGGACGATAGTCATTCCGTCTTCGTTGAGTTCGTTGAGCAGGTCGTAAAACGCCCCTCGGGACTCTGCGTCGACGCCGACGGTCGGCTCGTCGAGTGCGAGCAGGTCCGCGTCGGCTGCCAGCGCGCGGGCGATGAAGACGCGCTGGCGCTGTCCGCCCGACAATCGCCCGACACGCCGGTCGGCGAGGTCAGTGATTTCGACCCGTTCGAGGGCTTCCTCGACCGCGGTGCGGTCTGTCTCGGAGAAGCGACCCACGAGCTTCTGTGGGTAGCGGCCCATCCGGACCGCTTCCCTGACGGTGATGGGCATTTCGTTTTTAGCGTTCGCAACGTCCTGTGGGACGTAGCCGACACGGTCGCCGTGTGTCGCACTCGCTGCTGGGGCCCCAAACAGGGAGACAGAGCCGCTGTCTGGCTGACGGAGGCCAATCATCAGTTCGAGTAGCGTCGTCTTCCCGGAGCCGTTAGGCCCGACGAGACCGAGAAACTCACCCGCCTCGACGGCGAGTGAGACACCGTCGACGACCGGCCGGTCGGCGTAGGCGAACCTGACATCGCGGACTTCGATGACGGCCATTATGCGTCGAGTACTCGTTCGAGGGTTGGAAGGTTTACGTTTTTCATGATCTCGACGTACCCCCAGTCCTCGCTCTCCCACTCGTCGGTCAGCCCTGGCATCGCTGTCAGCGACAGCACCTCCTCGGCGTCGGTGTCTTCGACAAGCTGGGTGGCCGCCTGTTGTGACTCGATTGGGTCGGCACAAATGTACTGCAGACCGTGTCGGTCGATAACCTCCTGGGCCCGCTCCCTGTCTGAGAGAGTCGGTCTGTCGTCCGGTGAGACGTTCGTGAGCGCCGCGACGTCGACACCGTAGCGGGCGCTGAAGTACTGGAACGAGTTGTGGCCTGCGACGAGGAGTGTGTTCTTGGATGCGTTGGCAACGGTCGTCTCTATCTGCTCGTGGAGGTCGTCGAGGTCGCCTTTCAACGACTCGGCGTTCTCGGCGTAGGTGTCCTCGTTTCCCGGGTCGACCTCGGCGAGTCCCTCGCTGACGGTGTCGACGGCTGTTTTCAGGCGAAGCGGGTCCATCCAGAAGTGTGGGTCCATCCCTCTCTCGCTGTCGCTGTCGTTGTGGTGGTCTCCACCTTCACCGCCATCGTGATGACCGTTCTCGCCGCCGTGATGGTCGCCATCCTCCCCACCGTTGTGATGGTCGCTGTCCTCGCCCTGGTGGTCTCCGTCGCCGCTGTGGTCGTGTCCGCCGGCACCTGCTTCGAGCAGACTTACGTCACGGCTGATGTCGATAGCCTGAACGGTTGCGTCGTCTGCTTCCAGGTCTGTCTTGATGTTGTCGACCCAGGGCTGGAATCCAGCCATCCCGTGTACGAGCAGATCCGCCTCGCGGATGTCCCGCCGGACGCTCGCGCCGGGCTCCCAGCCGTGGCCGTGCTGGCCCACGGGGACGAGGAGGCTCCCCTCGGCCGTGTCGCCGGCGACCTGTGTCGTGATATCTCCGAACACGAAAAACGAAGCTTCAGCAGTCGTTGCCCCCGAACCGTTGCCCGAATCGCCGCCGACACAGCCGGCCAGCAGGCCCGACGCTGCCGAGCCAGCTACTCCGGACAGCAGCTTCCGTCTGGTAACTTCCATGTGTAGTTATTAATCTAGTAGTAATTTATAATAAACTTACGGTTGAAATGATGCAATGTTCATAACACGGTCGGAAGCGAGATGGGGTTCGGGTGAGCGATGGGTGAGACCGTGCTGTTTGCTTGTCTTGTTACTGACTTGTTAGGTAGTCTGTCGATGGTCGTTCCTAGCCTATGACACACGTTCTCGTTTGGAACAGCAAGCACACAGTTTTGCCGCAACTCCCCGCAGAGCGGCCAGAACGCAAGAAAACGGGAAAACTTATAAACAACCCTCTGGAAAATTCCCCTGTATGGCAGACCTAATCGTCAAAGCTGCTGTGAAAGAAGAGTTGGATGATATGAACGTTGCGTCGGACTTCTACGATGCCCTCGACGAGGAGGTCGAAGACCTTCTCGCAGACGCAGCCCGACGTGCGGAGGCAAACGACCGTAAGACGGTGCAGCCGCGCGACCTGTAAGCAGGTTCCGTCGTTTTTGCCCCTCACAGGGCAACATTTTCACATAACCCGGTAGCAACAGCGCCGAGTTGTTACATCGATTCCGGCGCGTCGACGCCGAGTACATCGAGTGCGTTGGCAATCGTGTTCCGCGCTGCGACGACCAGTGCGAGCCGGGCGTCTCGTACGTCTTCGGGTGCATCGACGACCGGACACTCTCTGTAGAAGGCGTTGAACGCCTCCGCGAAATCTCGGGTATAGGTCGCAACGATGTGTGGCGTCCGCTCGATAGCACCTTCTTCGATGACCGCAGGGAAGCGTGCGATTTCGCGCAGGAGGTCGCGCTCGGGGGCACTATCCAGCAGCGTCGCATCTCTCTCCGCCGTGGGCGTCCCGTCGGCCTCGTCGAGAATACCACACGCACGCGCGTGAACGTACTGGACATACGGCGCAGACTGTGCCTCGAAATCGAGCGCGCGGTCCCATTCGAAGGTGATTGCCTTCGTCGGCTGTTTCGCGACGATATCGTACCGGACCGCGCCGATACCGACCTGCCGGGCGATGCGTTCGATATCAGCCTCGGTGAGGTCGTCTTGGCGGATTCGGTCGTCCAGTCGGGTTTCGACCTCGTTCCGGGCGCGCTCGATTGCCTCGTCGAGCAGGTCATCGAGCATGATACCCGTCCCCTCCCGGGTCGACATCGACTCGCCGCCGGGCAGATTGACCCAGCCGTACAGCACTTGGTCGAGCATCTCGGTGTCGTTGCCCAGAATCTCGAGTGCAGCCCGTAGCTGCTGGGACTGGAGCCCGTGCCCTTCACCCAGGACCGTCACCGCCTCGTCGTACTGCTGGAACTTCCACTCGTGGTGGGCCAGGTCGCGGGTCGTATACAGCGAGGTCCCGTCGGAACGCAGGAACACAAACTTCTTGTCGATGTCCCACTCGGTGAGTTCGAGCTGCCAGGCGTCGTCTTCGTAGACGGCGTATTCACTCTCTTTGAGTTCTGTCGCGATGTCTTCGGTCGAGCCGTCGCGGATAAACCGTGTCTCTTTGACGAACTCGTCGAACTCGGCGGGTAGGCGTCCGAGACACTCACGCATCCCACCCAGCACCGAGTCCACGACCTCGCCGACACGCTCGTAGGTCTCCTCGTCGCCAGATTCGAGCCCCTGCATGATAGACTGTATCTCGGCCTCGGCCGCTTCGACAGTCTCCTCCTCGCCCTCTTCGAGGACGGTGTTGCCTTTCCGGTAGTACCGCACCATGTCGTACTCGATGCGGTCGCGCTCGGGGTCTGGCAGCTCATCCTCGTCGAAGGTTTCGTAGGCCCAGGTGAACACGGCCATCTGACGGCCGGCGTCGTTGACGTAGTAGTGGCGGTCGACGTCGTAGCCGGCGTACTCCAGTAGATTCGCGAGGGCGTCACCGACAATTGGGTTCCGTGCCCGACCGACGTGGACCGGCCCGGTCGGGTTCGCGCTCGTGTGTTCGACGACGACGCTCGTCTCTTGGTCCGGCAAAGCTCCGTACTCCTCGTCTTGGCCGGCCTCGACCGTGTCAGAAAAGTACGCGTCGCTGGGGAGGAAGTTGACATACGGCCCGTTCGCCTCGACAGTCTCGATATACTGACAGGCGTCAACGTCGAACTCCGCGACGATGTCGCCGGCGACCTTCGGCGGTGGTGCACCGGCTTCGCCGGCCAGCCGGAAGGCGACGCTCGATGCCAACACGGCGTCGACGTCGTCCGGCGGTTGTTCGATACCGCGGTCGTCTGTGGGGAACCCGAGCGCCGAGAGCGTGCCTTCGAGTTCGGCTTCGACTTCGCCACGCATCGCGAGGAACATGCTCTAGGCGGGCATACTCGCCGGCGTCTATTTGCCTCTGGCGATATCTCGGCCCGGTCTATGCCTCGAAGCCGTCCTCGAACCGGAACGTCCCGTCGCGCTGGACGACTTCGCCGTCGACCTCGATACGGGAGTCCTCGCTCATGTCGACAATCATGTCCATGTGCATCGCGCTGTCGTTTACCTCATTGCCCTCGCCCACGGAGTCGTCGTAGGCCCGACCCAGCGCCATGTGGACCGTGTCGCCCATTTTCTCGTCGAACAACATGTTATAGGTGAACTGGTCGATGTCTCTGTTCATGCCGATACCGAGTTCGCCGAGGCGGCTCGCACCGTCGTCCGTCTCAAGCACTGCCGAGAGGACATCCTCGTTTTTAGCCGCGTCGTAGTCGACGACCTCGCCGTCCTCGAACTGGAGATACACGTCCTGAATCTCTCGACCCTGGGCCATCAGCGGCTTGTCGAACAGCACCTCTCCCTCGACGCTGTCGGGAATCGGCGCAGTGAACACCTCGCCGCCGGGGAGATTTCGTTCGCCGTAATCGTTCAGCGTCGGGTTACCGGCGACAGACATCGTCACGTCGGTCTCGTCACCGGAGACGATGCGGACCTTCTCGGCGGGGTCGAGAATCTCGACCATCTGCTGTTGGTGTTCCCGGACAGCGTTCCAATCTTTGTTGACGGCATCCCAGACGAACTCCTCGTATTCGTTGGTACTCATCTCGGCGTCTTGGGCGTTGCCCGGGGCCGGATACTGGGTTCCGACCCAGCGTTTCTGCATCCGGACCTCCATCAGCTCCTCGTTTTCACGGGCGAGGGCGGAACTCTTCTCTGGGGCGATGTCACCCATCTCGTTCGTGTTCTCGTCTGCTCGGATGATGATGACGACGTCGGCGTTTTCCATCGCCGCCAGCGAGACATCCGACTGTGAGATGTCGTCGACATCGAGGGCACGGCGGTAGGCCGCAGACACGCGTGAACTGTTCATGCGCGTCGAGAGGTTGGCCCCTCGTTTGCCACATAACTCGGCGATGGCGACGATGAGGTCTTCTGCGACAGGGTCTCCCTGCAGGATAACCTCGTCGTCTGCCTGTACATCTACTGAGTGGTCGACGATAATCTCGGCGTGTTCGCGGACTCGCGGGTCCATAGCGTGGTATCGGCCCAGCGGTCGCTTAACAGTAGCGATACACCATCCTCGGCACGGAGAGGAACGTTTTAGCCCGTGGAGGCGCCTCTTGGAATCAATGAGCGATTCAGAGGGTGGCCCGAAACAGGTAGACGACCCGAGCTACCACAACGACAACCACACGGCTGTCCAGACCTGCGGGTGGACGAAAAACGCCCTCCGTGGCGAGGGCAAGTGTTACAAGAACATCTTCTACGGCATCGAATCACACCGCTGTGTCCAGATGACGCCGGTCGTCAAATGCAACGAGCGGTGTGTCTTCTGTTGGCGTGACCACGCGGGACACGCCTACGAACTCGGCGACGTGGAGTGGGACGACCCCGCGGCAGTGGCTGATGCCTCCATCGAGTTACAGACGAAACTGCTCTCTGGCTTTGGCGGCAACGAGGAGGTGCCCCGCGAGCGGTTCGACGAGGCGATGGAGCCCCGTCACGTCGCCATCTCCCTCGACGGCGAACCGACGCTGTATCCCTATCTCCCCGAACTCATCGAGGAGTTTCACGACAGAGACATCACGACCTTTCTCGTCTCGAACGGCACCAAACCCGAGGTGCTGGCCGACTGTGACCCGACACAGCTGTACGTCTCGGTCGATGCCGCCGACAGGAAGACCTTCGACGAGACGGTCAAGGCCGTCGACGACGACGCCTGGGAACGGCTCATCGAGACCCTCGACGTGCTGGCCGAGAAAGACGACACGCGGACGGTCATCCGGACGACGCTCATCGACGGTCACAACATGCACCATCCGGAGTGGTACGCGGCGATGTGTACACGCGCGCGTGCCGACTTCATCGAGCTCAAGGCGTACATGCACGTCGGCCACTCCCGTGGTCGTCTCGACCGCGACTCGATGCCCGAACACGAGGCGGTCGTCGACTTCGCCGAACAGCTCCAGGAGTATCTCCCACACGACGAACTCAAGCAGGTCCCGGCCTCCCGGGTGGCGATGCTGGCCCGGGACGGCGACACGTGGGTGCCCAAGCTGAAGAAATCGAGCGAGTTCTGGGAACGCGACCCGCTGGCACAGTAAGAGTCCGCGAGCGACCTGAGAAAGGCATCACGAGCGTGCCGACGGCACAGTGACGGCTCGGCCTGCAATCGGCACGTCTTTCAGTCCAGCAGCCCTCCGTCTGGTATGAGCGAACTCAGTGCAACGCTGCACACCTCAGAAGGCGACATCGAAATCGACCTCTTCGACGAGCGAGTGCCCAACACCGTCGAGAACTTCGTCGGCCTCGCGACAGGTGAGAAAGAGTGGGAACACCCCGAAACCGGCGAGACGGTCGACGGCCCGCTGTACGACGACGTGGCGTTTCACCGCGTCATCGAGGACTTCATGATTCAGACCGGGGACCCGACCGGAACCGGTCGCGGCGGCCCGGGCTATACGTTCGACGACGAGTTCCACTCCGAACTGCGCCACGACGGTCCCGGCAAGGTCTCGATGGCTAACCGCGGCCCGGACACGAACGGCTCGCAGTTTTTCATCACACTCGACGCACAGCCTCATCTCGACGATAAACACGCCGTCTTCGGCGAGGTCACCGACGGTATGGACGTTGTCGAGGCAATCGGCAACGCAGACACCGACGGCAGTGACAAGCCAACCTCACCGATTCACCTGGAATCGGTCGAAATCCACGGAAACTAGTCGGCGCTGGCGAGTAGTATCCGTAACCCCTTTTTGACTGCCTGAGCGAGAGGAATATGCGCGAGGGTGGCTGAGCTAGGCCAAAGGCGGCGGGCTTAAGACCCGCTCCCGTAGGGGTCCCTGGGTTCGAATCCCAGCCCTCGCATTCTGATGCGAATAATCCGTGAGCGACAGGTAAGCAACTGTGATTCGAACTGCGACAGACGCGCACAACGGCGCGAGCACGACCGGCGGTAACTTCCCACCGAAACACGTCACGCCTCCATTCGAGCCCCGCCGGAGCCTCCAAAGCGTGGACTTTTGACCGA
Organism: Halovenus aranensis; assembly: GCF_900100385.1. GTDB lineage: Archaea > Halobacteriota > Halobacteria > Halobacteriales > Haloarculaceae > Halovenus > Halovenus aranensis. The sequence goes on along the minus strand of NZ_FNFC01000003.1, from coordinate 112,705 downwards.
CCGCGACCACGTAACGATAATGTCAGACGAGTCCCGAACGACCAGCGAACGACTGTCTCGCGCCGTAACGACACACGACGCCTTGGAAATGACCGACGACGGATTCGAGGTTACCACGACAGTATTCGAAGGCACAGTGACTGTCGACGAGACAGCCGAACCGTCCTGTTATACGGTCGAAGTCACAGCCCCGACACTCCGGGCGGCGACGGCCGACGAAGTCGGACCGACGGTGGCGACCGACTGGTTCGAGACGCTCGAGCGACGCCTCGAATCTGCGCCACAGGCCACTCGGACGACAGTCGAACTTGACGAGTTCGGCGTCGAAAAACGCGGAGACAGTGTGGTCGTCACCTTCGAGTTCACGCTGGGAACGCCACGTACAGCCGTCGATGTCACAAAAACATTCGTCGAGTTTGTGGAGGGAACCTACGTCGAGGGCGTCGTCCCCGGCTACGACTACCAGCCACCAGTGGCAGACCTGCTAGCTGACGCGAGCCAGGGCGAGACGAGCGGCGGGACGCCGCTTTAGTCCATCGCGATATACGTCTGTGTCGTACTGACACCCTCTATCGACTGGATTTCGGCCGCAGCCACGTCTTTCACCGCCGCCGGTGACTCGACGTCCGCGACGCCGATGAGGTCGACGTCGCCGGCCACGATGTGTGCTCGCTCGATACCTTCCACCGCTTCGATGTCAGTTTTGAGTCTGTCCGCCTCACCGGTGTGAGCCTTGACCATGATGTATGCCATAACCATATTCATGCACCTCCGCGTGCAGTCGTCGTGTCCTCGCCGACGATGATGCTCCTGACGTTGTCCATATTCTCCGAGTCCGACAGGATGACCAGTTGCGTGCCGGCATCGAGCGTGTCGTCAGGCGTCGGGACACGTAGCGCTTCGCCGTTCGTGCCGATGGCGAGCAGCGTCGCTTTCCCCGGGAGTTCGAGCTCCGAAAGCGAGTAGCCGTGCATCGGAGCGGTGTCGTTGATCGTGAATTCGACGAGCTGGAGGTTCTGTTCGATGTCGGCAATCGCGCGAATGTTGCCGCCAACCAGTGCGTTCTTGGCGACGATAGCCCCCAGCCGCTCGGGGTAGATGACTTCGTCTACCTCGTCGACGTACGTCCGGTAGATGTCTTCGCGGTAGTCCTCGTCGATTCGCATGACCGTGCGACAGCCAAAGTGGTTGGCGATTGTACAGGCCGCGAAGTTCGTGTTGAGGTCACCCGTCAACGCACCTAGCGCGTCGGCGTCCTCGATGCCGGCAGCTTCGAGGGTCCCCTCCAGCGCGCCGTCACCCTCGGTAACCTCGAAGTCGTCCTCCCGTGCGCGCTCTGCTTTCTCCACGTCCTGTTCCACGATAATCACGTCGTGGCCGCTCTCGCGAACTGCACGCGCGGTCCGCAACCCCACGCGCCCAGCGCCAACTATAACGAATCGCATACCGTTCGTTACGACGACCGGGGGAATAAAGCTATTCACCGCCCTACCGTTCACTCCCGGGGGAACACTTTTGATTGGGTGTGGTGTATTATAGGGGTAGCATGGTACGGGCATTTATTATGATGAAGACGGCGGCTGGCAAGTCAGCCGACCTGCAGAACCGGATTCGAGAGATGGATGCCGTCATAGAGGCACACGTCGTCGCCGGTCAGTACGATATCATCGTCGAGGCAGAGAGTGAGGAAGTGTATCAGGTCATCCACGCAGTTGCGACCGACCTGAACGACCTCGATGGCGTTGTCGATACGCGGACGTACATCTGTCTGGAGTAACGCCGCGTAAACGGCACGCGGGTCAGTCGTCGGCCGCGAGTTCCATCGACTGGATTTCGTTTCTGTGACGGATACACGCCGAGCGGTGCCCGTCGCCGTGGTCGGTGAACTCAGGCTCTATCTCTTCACACGGAGTTGTGAACGTCGACTGTAGGGTTTCAGTCGCGGATTCGAAGTCGTCCGCGATAATGCTGTCGAGCGCGTTATCGAGTGTCTTCTCTGCCTCTCTGTCAGAGAGCTCCGACGGTAGGTCGAACTCCTTGCGAACCTCTGATTTGAGCACACTATCTGTGATTTCTTCTTCAGACCGGCCGAGGAGCGCGTTCTCCCGAATTTCGTCGACATCGACCCCCTGTATCGAGACCTGCTGTCGGAAGGTGAGCAACTGCTGCCAGGCCTCCTGTTCCAGGTCGAACTCGTCGGACTGCACGACCTTGTGACACCGCGTGTGGAACTTGCACCCACTCGGGGGGTTGGTCGGACTCGGTACTGTTCCGGACAGCGAGATGCCCTCGCTGCGGTCTCGCGGGTCCGGGTTCGGAATTGCCGACATGAGTTCCTCGGTGTAGGGGTGCTGTGGATTTCTGAACAGCTCTTCGACTTCGCCTATCTCGACGATTTCGCCGAGGTACATCACAGCCACCCGGTCACAGATTGACTTGATAACGCCCATGTCGTGGCTGATGAACAGCAGCGAGAGACCGAACTCGTCTTGGAGGTCGTCGATGAGCGAGAGAACCTCCGCCTGAATCGAAACGTCGAGCGCACTGACCGGCTCGTCTGCGATAATCAGGTCGGGGTTGAGAACGAGCGCGCGGGCGAGGCCGATACGCTGTTTCTGGCCGCCCGAGAACTCGTGTGGATACCGGTCGTAGTCCTCTGCAGAGAGGCCAACACGCTCGAGCAGGTCTTCGACAATCGCTCGGCGGCGATGCTTGTCTTTCATCCCGTGGATTTCGAGCATCTCCGAGACTGCCCGCCCGACAGACATCCGCGGATTGAAACTCGAAGCCGGGTCCTGGAATATCATCTGTGCCTCCCGACGGAATCTCTTCAGCTCGCGTTTGTTGAATCTTGTAACGTCGTTGGGGTGGGTCCCGTCGCCGTTTCGCGATGCACCCTGTCTGTCGCCACCGTTGAAGATGACCTCGCCGTCGGTCGGGTCTTCGAGACGGATAATCGACGTTGCGGCCGTCGACTTACCACAGCCGGACTCCCCGACGAGACCGACAGTCTCTCCGGGATTAATTTCGAAGCTGATGCCGTCGACAGCTTTTGCAGCTCCAACTTCTCGGTTGAGCAGTCCCCGTTTGATTGGGTAGTGCTTTTTCAAATCGTTGACCTGTAGAATCGGCTCACTATTAGTCATCGGCAGCCTCCGTTCGTTCGTTCGCGTTGGTTCCAAGGTCGTCGTTTTGTACGACGGAACTGTCGTACCCCTGCTGGTAGTAGATACACGACGCCAGGTGGCCCGGCTCTATCTCGATTTCGGCCGGCTGGTCGCCGACCGTGCAGTCGCTGGCGGCGTGTTCACACCGCGGAGCAAACCGACAGCCGTCTGGCGGGTCCGTCGGGTCGGGGAGTGTCCCCTGAATTCCACCGGCGTTGCCGCCGAACTCCGGGAGACACTTCATGAGTGCTTGCGTGTACGGGTGTGCTGGCTCCTCGAATATCTGGTAGACATCACCGCGCTCCATCACTTTCCCGGAGTACATCACGATGACCCGGTCAGCAATCTGGGCGACGACACCCAGGTCGTGGGTCACCAGAAGGATGCTCATGCCGAACTCGTCTTGGAGTTCGTTGAGCAAGTCGAGAATCTGTGCCTGGACGGTCACGTCCAGGGCGGTCGTCGGCTCGTCGGCGATGAGCAGGTCTGGGTCTGTCGCCAGCGCCATCGCTATCATCGCCCGCTGTTTCTGTCCGCCAGAGAACTCGTGGGGGTAGTCGTTGAATCGGGCGCTCGCGTTGGCGATACCGACCCTGTCGAGCAACTCGACGGCTTTTGCCCTTGCCTCCTCGTCGGTGACATCCTGGTGAATTTTTAGTCCTTCGACAATCTGCCAGCCGATAGTGTAGACGTGGTTCATCGCCTCCTGGGGGTTCTGGAAGATGTGCGCTATCTGGTCCCCGCGGATATCTCGCAACGCCTCGTCGTCTATCGACTGCAGGCCCTGGCCCTTGAATCGGACCGAGCCATCGACTTCGCCGGGCGGAATCGGGACGATGCGCGTAATCGACTCCGTCGCAACTGTCTTGCCGGAGCCAGATTCGCCGACGATACAGACGGTCTCGCCTTGCTCGATGCTAAAGTCGATACCGTCGACTGCAATTAGCTCTCCCTGGTCTGTGTCGAACGTCGTCCGTAGATTCTCAACTTCGAGTAGTGGCTCGTCGCTCATTGGTTAGCCCTCCGACTCCGTCTGTGCTTCGGGGTTGATTGCATCGAGGACCGCGTCCCCGACGAAGTTGAACGCCAGAATTGTCAGGAAGAGGACGAACCCCGGCACGACCGTAATCCACGGTGCGAGGTCGAGGTAGTCTCGGCCCGATGAAATCAGCGTCCCCCACGAGGGGAGCGTCGGGTCGCCCAGACCGAGGAAGGCAAGCTGTGCCTCGGCCAGCAGGAAGCCCGGCACCGACAGCGTGAGCTAGGTGACGATACTGCTGGCAGTGTTGGGGATGACGTGGCGCCTGACGATGGTGAATCTGCTCGCGCCACTGATTCTGGTCGCCTTGATAAACTCCTCTTCACTAACTGACAGCGCCTTACTGCGGACGTATCTCGCCATGCCACCCCACGCGAACAGCGAGAAGATGAAGATGAACATGGCGAGGCTCGCACCGAAGATGTAGAGGATGAGCAGGAACATGATGAACGTCGGGAACGAGAGGATGATGTCGGTAAACCGCATCATCGTCTCGTCGACCCAACCGCCCGCGAACGCGCTCACGGTACCGAAGGTGATACCGAACGCAGCCACGACAGTCGTCGTGATGAACGCGATTTTCATGCTGATGGTCATCCCGTGAACGACGCCTGCGAGAACACCTTTCCCGCCACGCGTAGTTCCGAGGGGATGCTCCCAGGTTCCATGGCACATGCCGTTCTCGACAGTCCCAAGACACTGGGGGACACTCTGCATATCTATCGTCATCCCGACAGGCGGCTGCAACGCGTGGAGAACGTCCTGTGAGGGCTGTTGGATGAAAAACGGCCCGATAATTCCGCCGACGAAGACGAAGGCGAGCCAGACGAGGCTCACCACTGCCGGCCGGTTCTGGATGAAGCGCCGGTAGTAGTATTTCGCCATCCGTGGGCTCTGGAACATCGGGAGGACCACGTGTGTCCCGAACAGGACGATGGTGAACAGGAACATGAGGTCCAAGTATGTCGGGTCGAACTCGATGCCGATTGTGTCGTACACCGACGAGAGCCCAACCGTCTCGGCGAGTACCGCGAACGTATTCTCACGCTCGCCGACCGCCTGCCACTTGAACACTGACACCAAGGCCATCGGAATAGCCGCTGTCAGCAGCAGCTTCAAGTTCGTCGAGATAGCGAACTGGTTCGAACTCGTGACGTCGTCCCAGTTGACCTTGTCGAATTGGTCTGGTTTTTTCGTTGCCATGGTTATCTATCGTCGTAGCTGATACGCGGGTCGAGCACTGTGAACACCAGGTCCTCTAGCAGATTGCCGACGACCCCGATGAACGTGAATATCAGGACAGACCCCAGGACGAGGTTCGTGTCCTGTGCTACCAGGGCATCGAACGTCGTTCGGCCGAGTCCGGGAATGGAGAAGACGAACTCGACGAGCAGTGATGACCCGAGGAAGACTGCCAGTAACTGTCCCACCAACGTCGTCGAGAGCGGGACCAGAGTCGGTCGCATTACGTGGTATGCGTAGGCCCGGAACGGTGAGACACCTTTCGCCTTCGCGGTCTTCATGAAGTCGGCGTTGATGAATTCCGCAGACTCGTTTCGCGCAACACGCATTGTCGCCGCTATCGACCCGGTTACGAGTACAAACACCGGGAAGAACAACTGTCTAGCGTTCTCGAGGCTAAACACCGCCGCGTCGGTGTTGTATGTTATAGGTATCCACTCGAGCCAGATGCCGAAGACCAACAACAGGATGATGGCGAAGAAGAAATTCGGCATTGCCCAGCCCGCGAAGGCAAAGCCTGTCGCGGCGTGGTCTTTCCAGCTGTACATATTTGCAGCCGAGTACAGCCCTACCAGCGGCCCAATCAATACCGTCAGTATGGTCCAGGGGATGGAGTACTGTGCTGTGTAGTACACTGACTCCAATAACGCCTCTTCGACCGGTTGGTTCCTGGAATCTGACCAGCCCCACTCCAGTGTGTACACGTTCTGCATGAAGTCGAGGTACCGCTCATGCAGCGGCTGGTCGAGGCCGCGGAGTTCCTTGATCCGTTCGCGTGCTTCTGCTGGGTTCTCACCCTGTAACGATGCTGACCGTACTGCGTCTTGTATCTCCGGATTCGGTGAGAACGAAATCAGCAGAAACGCAATCGTCACGATAATCATCGAGACGGCTGCTGCCCACGCAACCCGTAGTGCGACGTAACGTCCAAGTCCCATGTTGTACTGAGTATGTGGAGGTTCGAAAAGTTGTTTGCGCGCGTTTCTGTTCTCTACTGATTACCTGTCGAAGTACCAGGCACCGAAGTCCCAGCCGCTGAAGAAGCTCTCGGTCGGGCCAACCAGGTCTGCGTTCATGCCGGGCAGTCCGTCCGGGAACATGATGGTGATGTAGGGCATCTCCTCGTTGACGTTCCGGAACAGTTCGTTTGCGGCCTCCTGAATCTCGGATTGACTGCTCGCGTTACGCATCTGTTCGAAGATGGACTTCGCGTCGAACTCTGGATAGTAGCCGACCGGGTTGTACGAACAGGCGGCACCATCGAAGAACGCCTCATTCGTGAGCGGGTTCAGTGGGTACGTGTTCAGTCCGTAGATAATCGACAAGTCCCACGACTCACTCGGGTGGTACTCGCGGGGACCGGGGTTCGATGGACCCGGTACGGGGCCGTCCCAGGTAACCTCTTTTCCGTTTATTTCGCGGGTGATGCCGTTCTCGGCGACGTTGTCTTGACCGGTACTCCAGTAGTTGTTCGCGAACGTCACGCCCTCAATCGACTCGACGGAGACGTTGATTCCGAGGTTGTCCGCGAGTTCGTCCCTGATGAACTCACCGGTCTGGATGCGAGTCTCGGAGCCAGCGAGTGCGTACAGCTCGAGGGTGACCTGATTCCCGTCGGGCCCGACGAGCTGTCCGCCGTCGAAGCCGTAATCGTGGTCGGACATCTCGAATGCTTCGCGGGCGAGCTCTTTGGCGACGTCTTCGCCGTAGTTATCGTCGACCCCCCACAGCGTGAGGTTTTCGTCACCCGGATACCACTTGGAGAAGCGCGGCTGCCACGTGAAGTGTGGCTCTCCGAAGCCGTACCGGATACCTTTGATGAGCTCGCGCTTGTTGATTGCCGAGGCGAGTGCCTGACGGAACGGGATGTGACGGAACAGGTTACCGGGGCCGGCGTTCCACCCGTTATCACGCATGTTGACCGCCATGAGGCCACCGGTGTTGAACGACTGTGGCTGCTGGAGGACTTTGAGGTTGTCCATGGCGTCGTACTCAGAGACACGTTCCGGCGGGACTGCTGCACGAGTAATTTCGCCCGTCTCGAGTGCGCCCAGTCGCGAGGACTGCTCCGAGATGATGCGAATCTCTGCACTCTCGAAGTACGGGGCGTTGTTGAACAGCTCGGGACCTTCGTCGATGTTCTGTAGGTAGTAGTTCTCGTTGCGGCTGTAGGTGGTGCCGGCACTGCGTTCCCACTCATCGAGCGTGAACGGCCCGAGATTCCCGGTGAAGCCGAGTTCGAGCAGTTCCTGCTCTTCTTCGAGCCCTTTGGCATCTTCATCCTCCACGTAGGGCTTCATGATGTCGATTGGAATCGGGTACAGCAGCGGCGCATACGTCCTCGGCCAGAGGACGTTCGAAGTCTCAAGCTCGGCCTGGAACGTCATCTCGCCGGTCTGCTCGACGGTGACATCCTGCCAGTCGACTGCGGATGGCGTGTTACCCCAGTCGGTCTGGTGGAGTTCCTGAATCTGGTAGACGAACGTCTCCGCGGTCACTTGGCCGTACGGGTCACTGAACTCCAGCCCGTCGCGGACTTCGAATGTCCACACCTTCCCGTCCTCCGTGGACATGTCGTACACCAGTGGGAAGTAATCGCCGTTCTCGTCGAAGGTATAGCCTTGGTCGAGTGTCCGTCCAATGGCCGTCGCGGCACCGTCAGTGTTGTTGTACAACGGGTTGAGGGTCTCGAATCCGGTCGAGGTGGCCGTAATGTACGAGCCCTGCACCTCGGGCATTTCCATCTCATCGTCGCCGTCTTCTCCGTCACTTCCGTCTTCTCCGTCGCTTCCATCGCTTCCGTCTTCTCCGTCGCTTCCATCGCTTCCGTCTTCTCCGTCGCTTCCATCGCTTCCGTCTTCGCCATCTTCTCCGTCATCGCCGTCTCCGCCACCCAGACAGCCTGCTATGGCAGCGGTACTGCCGACGCCAAGCATCGACAGCCACTGACGACGATTGAGGTATCCCTTTGATTCGATTTGACCGTGTTGTTGCGGCATATCACGGTTTGGGAAACCACACCCAATAAGAGTTTTGGTACCGTATGATAAAACATGCAGAATTGTCCTCCACCCAACATGTGTGTGTGCCACAAGCACGCGGTCTCCATCTCCATCGTCGATTGGGAGCGAAATACACGACCCTCGCGTTCTTTCGGGCCCTTTCTTGCCAACTGCATGGAAATACTCGGGCCGATTGGACGACCTATCGCTGGCGTGCGCTGGGAGTACCTGTCGTCTGTTTATCAGACTTCTTCAGGCGGGTCAGTGTAGGTGGCCCTGAGTGTATACTCATCGATTCGGTCGGGATCAACGTCGGACAACTCGATTGTAAACTCCCAGCTTCCACCCGGCTCTATCGATTTCGAAGCGGTCCCGGTTTTGAGATATCGTTCCATCTCAACGACCAACTCGACGTGCAGACGGAGGTTATCGGCCGTATTTTGGGCTGTTCCCTCGACAATCATCGTATCGCCAAACTCCTTGTTTTCAAACCGAGCCGTGGGGGTGAGTTCGAGGTGTTCGCCGGCGTCACCGTCGAAAGCTATGTTAGCTGGAACCGCGCCATTTCCGCTGTCTTCACCATCGTCACCGCCGTCGCCGCCACCGCCGGAACATCCTGCGAGCCCGACCGTGGCTGCCGTTGCAACCCCACAAAGGAACTGCCTTCGTTCTGGCATAGCGGGGATACATTTTCCTCCAGTATAAACATGCGGGGTGTCCACAATGGCTACAGCTGTCAGATTGCCGAATCGTGTTCGTCCTCGAACTCGCGTTCCTTGCGGTACAGCTCGACGAACGTCTCGAGGTCGAACTCGGCCATATACTGCTCGAACTCTGCTTCGATGGCGTCGTTCTCGGCGTGGCTGATGGCGTGGTCCATCAGCTCAAGTAACAACTCGACGACAATCTCGTGAAGGCGGCGAGCGTCGAAGGCTGACACCCACAGCAGCGCGTAGCCGACACTGCCCTCAGTCGAGCAGTCGGCGCTGGCCAGCTTCTCTGGGAACTCCTCGCCTACCATCGCCATCGCGTGCGGCGTGCCGAACTCCTCGAAGTCGTCGTCAGTTGTTACCGTCTCTCTGAGCGTGTCGACGAGAAACTCGGGGACGAACCTGGCTAGCGGATGGACATCCATCACGATTGCGTGGCTGTCGCCACACGCACACCGGAACTCCCGCATCCCGATGTCGAAATCGGTGGGTTCGACCGTCTCACCGCAGGGCAGTTCGAGCCCGTCGCTCTCGCCAGGGATTCCGGGTTCGGCCATCGTCAGGGCCAGTCGTCGTGGCCGTCGTCCTCGACTTCTGTCGTCGCCTCCTCGAGGGAGAGCTGCCAGTCTGCGGCCTGTGCGGCGGCCTCGACGCCGACGTACTCCCAGTCGGTCTCCTCCGCCAGTGTTTCGTCCTCGTCGGTCGTGCCGACGAAGACGTGTCTGTCGCTGTCGAATTGCGCTTTGATGTTGTTCAGACTCTCCTCGCGAGTCCGTGGCCCGGAGAAAAAGTCCTGTCTGATGCGGTGTTTCCGCGTGAAGTTCGTCACGACGTAGGTCGGTTTGTCAGAGATGACGCCGACGTATTCGGTCCACTGGCGCGCGTCGGTGAACACGCTGTCGGGGTTCCGGAGCTGTTTGAGTGCCTCCAGCTCGAACGCGAGGGTCATGTCGCTGTTTCCGCCGTTCATATGTCCGAATGGAGGGCACCTATTAAAAAAGGGCGTCGGTCCGTTCCCTAGTTGGCTTCGATAGCGCCTTCGAGACGGTCGAGGTCGACGTCTTCCTCGAGCAGAAGTTCCTTTCTGTCCGCAACGTCCCATTCCTCACGGATGAGTTTCTTGTAGGTGGACTGCTGGGAGAGGTCGCCGATGAGGACGCCGCCGACCAGCTTGCCGTCTTTGAACGCCAGCCGCCGCCACTCTGTGTCGCTGTATTTGCGCTCGGCCTCGTCGTCGCCGATGGTGGGGTGTCCAAACGAGAGAAACGGGAAATCGAAGTGTGTAATCGAGTAGGTCGGCACCCAGCGGAAGACCTCCTCGCGGGAGTCATCGACCATGTTCTTTGCGGCGATGTTACCCTGCTCTTTCGCCGAGCCCCATGCCCCGTTTTGGGTGCGCTCGCCGAGGATAACGTCGTGGAACTGGGTAATGTCGCCTGCGGCGTAGATATCTTCGACGCCGGTCCACATGTGTTCGTCGACGACGACGCCATCGTCACATTCGACGCCAGAGCCCTGAAGCCACTCCGTGTTGAAATCTAGACCGATGGCGACGCCGGCCCAGTCACAGTCATAGCGGTCGCCGTCGGGGGTAACTGCCGCCTCGACGTGGCCATCGTCGTCGACCTCGAAACGGTCGACACCTGCCTCGAAGACAGGCGTAATGCCAATCTCTTCGAGCGCGTCGTGCATAATCTCGGCACCGTCGAGCGAGAGGCCGTACCGCCACCAGCGGTTACCTCGCATGATGTAGTAGGCGTCGAGCCCCTGTGCGCCACTGATTGCCGCCAAGTCGATGCCGAGCAGCCCGGCGCCGACGATGACGCCTTTGCCGGCATCTTCGACGTTCCCCCGAATCTCGCGTGCGTCTTGGAACGTCCAGAAGTGATTGATGCCGTCGGCATCAGAGTTCTCGACAGGAAGCTGTGCTGGCGTCCCTCCTGTCGCGATAAGGAGTTTGTCGTACTCGTAGACGTCGCCCTCGTGTGTTTCGACGGTGTGAGCGTCCGAGTCGACGTTGACGACGTACGTGTTCAGCTCCAGGTCGATATCGCGCTCCTCGTACCACTCTGGCTCGTGAATCGAAATCGGCGCTTCGGGGAGCTTTCCTTTGGCGTACTCCTTGATGAGGATACGGTTATACAGCGCTTCACCCTCGTCCGTGATGACCGTAATCTCCGCGTCTGGGTCTTCCTCACGGATGGTCTCGGCGGCCGAGCTACCGGCAATCCCATCGCCGACGATGACGTGCGACGTGCTCATATACCGGAGGTTACGGGTCAGGGTTAATGTGGATTGCTATATCTTGCTTATCAATTGTGAGGATAATAACGAATCTGTGAGAATTCAGCGTTCGCCCGCGATGCGGTCGGCACACTCGAACCCGGCGACGATACCACCGTTGAGCGACCGCTCGGGATACTGGGCTCGGCTTGCCATCCCCGCGTAGTAGAGTCCATCGGCCACCGCCTTTCCGAGGTCGTATGGGACGACCATGTCGAGGTAGCCACGCTCGTAGATTGGCGCAGTCCGCGGGTTCCGTGCCGTCTGTATCCAGTTGACCATCTCGCGGTCGAACTGTGGGAACAAGTCTGCGATGCCGTCGAGCCATAGCGCTTCGATTTCGTCGTCGTCTTTCTTCCAGAGAGGCGTCTCCAGGTCCTGGATGTACCGAGCCACATAGAGGAGGTGTTCGCCGCCGTAGCGCTCTGGTGGGACGAAGTTCGTGTGTTCGATGAGTGCACCGAACGGCGACTCGTCTGCGATGTTGAGCCAGTAGGTGTCCATCAGTGGCTCGGAGAGGCTGAGGACCGAACAGATGGTCCCCTGAAACTCGATAGCACACTCGTAGCCGGTCAACCCTTCGAGGACGTTCGGCATCGCCGCAACGACCACGTCGTCGACATCGTGGCGGTCGACACCGGTCGACCGAGACTTCGTTTCGAGCCCGGTCACGACGCCACCTGTCACGTCGAGGTCGGTTACGCGGGTGCCAGTCTGGATGTTCTCCTGACCAACGCTGTCGACGAGTGCGTCGAGCAGGGTGCCAAAGCCACCCTGCAGGTAGCCCAGAATCTCGCCGCGAAGAATATCTCGCTCGCCCCGAAATTTCACTCGTCCCAGCAGCCACGCCGCGCTGACGTCTTCCCAACGGTCGCCGAACTTTGCCTCTAAAAGCGGCTTGAAAAACCGCTCGAAACAGCCCTGTGAGGTGTGGTCGAGAATAAACTCCTTGACGGGAACGTCCTCGAAATCCTCCAGACGCTCGTAGGTATCGAACGACGGAATGCCACCGCGCACGTCGATATCGAGGACGAGCATCCCCAGCCGGAACTTGTCGTACAAGGAGAGATGCGGGTAGGCGAGTATCTCCCAGGGTTTGTCCATCGGGTGAGCGACGCCGTCGACGTAGTAGGCGTCGGAGCCGTACCGCCATTCGAGGTCGTCTCCTAACCCCACCTCGTCGACGAGTTCGACGATGGTCTCCTCGGATTTCGACAGGTGGTGATAGAACTTTTCGATGGGGTCGCCTGCGGTCTCGTAAACCGCGGCGAGGCCGCCGACTTGGTCGCTCGCTTCGAAGACGCGCACGTCGTAGCCGTGTTCCTGCAGCCTGTGGGCGGCCGCAAGCCCGGCGACTCCCCCGCCGACGACACCTATCATTGGTGGCAGTTCTGCCCTCTCGTGGATATGTGTTGTGACTCTTCGAGCGGACAGATTGGCTTTCCAGACCGCTGAAAACGACCGCCTGAATATGTATCCTGGACTAGTAACCTTCCTCTATGGTCACAGTTCGAATACGCCGGCTCGGTGTCTTCGGCATCTTCGGTGTGTTCGGTATCGTCGCAGACGAACCGGCGCTGTTTGGGTTGTTCGCGCTGTTTGGGACTGACAAAAAGATAATACTTCCGGCCCCAGATTTCCTCACAGACGCCGAGTGAGGCTTGCAGCCGGTCGTGGCGGGGTCCCCGGCACGGTTCACTCAGTTCCTCAAACAATCGGATGTTGTGAAATTATGCTGGTTTGATGTATGGCTGTCGTGTACGGTCTCGTATGAGCAACCAGCAGTACAGCGAAGGTCAGTTCGACGACGCACTCGACGCGCTGGCACACGTCCAGCGTCGGAAGCTTTTGCTTGGGTTGTTAGACCACAATCCACAGGACGATTCACCAGATCTCTCGGTCGAACACACCGACGCAGTCAAACGTCTCGTCGAGATGGAGCACGTCCACCTGCCGAAACTCGCCGAATACGGCTTCATCACCTGGGATAGAGAACAAAACGAGGTAGCCAAAGGCCCAGAGTTCGACGATATCCGGCCGCTCATCGAACTGATTGCAGACAACGAGAGCGAACTTCCCGACGCCTGGGCGTAGTCACCCAAGCGCCGGTGGCGGGACTTCTTGTCGAAGCTGCTGGAGTTGCTGTTGCTGGTCGGCGACGACCAGGGTCACTTTGTTGTCGACCGCGTGGAACTCGTAGGCGTCGGGGTTCGAAATCTGTTGGAGCGCGTAGTGCTGTACCGGCACCGGAAACCGCTCGGCGGTCGGGCCCCAGAGCCCGAGTTCGAGCGGGTCGTCGTTGTCTCGAAGCTCGGTGTACAGCGATGCGAAGCCGTCGATGCCCTCGATTTCGAGCGTTTCATCGAGCGTATCGTCGTCTGCCTGCGGTGCGTCGACATCTGCAAACGCGACTTTCTGTGACTCGTCGATGTACTCGTCGAGATACGATTCGAGTGAGTCCGCCCCGAGCGCCTCGGGGTCGATGCTCACGTGGAGGTTGAACTCGGCCATCTGCCTGTCGTTGGAGACGAGGACGCCAAACCGTTTCGGTTACTCGGCTTCCTCCATCGCCATACTGGGCTCGGCCCAGATGACGAACTGCTCGTCCTCGTCGCGGTCGATGACTCCGTTGATGTAGTTTTCCTGTACCGGCGGCTCGTTGACATCGTCGTCGGTAATCGGGGATACCTGCCGTACATCGTCGACGACCCAGCCGATGTGTCCCTGGTCCTCGAAGGACTCCGAGTCGAAGACGATAATCAGCCCACCGGGCGAGACGTCGTCTTTGTCGATGGTCACTTTCGGATTGAGTATCGTCGTAATCTGCCCGCGGAGGTCGACGACGCCCTCAACGTACTCGGGCGTGTTCGGGACTCGCGTAATTTTCTCTTCTTTGACGATTTCTTCGATGTAGTCGATATCGAGACAGTAGTACTCGTCGCCGAGCTTGAATTCGAGAACGCGCGTCTCGTCTTCGTGGTTTTCCTCGTCGTCGAGCGCTCCGGCGGGGGTCGCGGTGTCAGCGTCGGCTACCTCCTCTGGTGTGGCAGTGTCGGCCGTCGCCTCGGAAGACTCCAGCGCTTCCTCTAGCTGCTCGGTGTCCGGCAGCGGTGCACTGACGTCGTCCTCTGTATCGGGGCTGTCGGCAGTTGTCTCGTCCGTTGTCGAAGTCTCTGGGACGTTCACGTCGGGCACGTCGGTACCCTCACCTGCGTCGCCGTCGAGGTCGGTGTTCGTATCCATCTCTTCGGGCTCCTCGCTCGCTGTGTCTCTCTCGCTCGTCTCGGCCTCGTCGGTCGTCTTACTCGACGGCGCCTCCGTCTCGCTGTCTCTGCCGGAGTCGGTCGGTTCGCCTCCGTCGCCGCTTGGCTCGGCTGCGTCTCGGCTGTCGCCTTCGCGCATTTTCCTGATACGTTTCGCCCGGTCCAGTCGTTCGTCGTCGTCGTTGTCACTCATGGTTTCACCTCGGGACGGTCGAACTGCCTGTCGAGTTCTGCCGCAATCGTCTCGAACACGTCGGCCATGTCGACCGACGGGTCGTACTCGAATACCGAGTTCCCGGCCGAAAACGCCCGCTGGAGTGCAACCCGCTTGCGCACCTCCCAGACGGGCGTCTCGGGGTACACTTCGTTGAGCCACTCTATCATTGTCTCGTCCTCGTTGGTCTGCTCGACGCGGTTTGCGACGACACCGACCGTGTTTACCGTCATATCGACGTGGTCCTCCAGGGCGGCAATCTGTTGCATGAGCAGTTCGATTGCCCGCTCGGAGGTCGCTTCGGTCAGTGCCGGGACGAGTACGTTCCCGGTCGCGAAGATACTCGCGTCCGTGAGTTTGCCGTAGAACGGCGGCGAGTCCACGATAACGTAATCGTAGTCGTCTTCGATGTGAGAGAGTGCTGCCGACAGCACATTCAGTGCGTGTGGCCCCTCGATATCGTCGGCCTCGACGTTCAGCGTCAGCTCTTCGAGCGCGTCGAGTGCCGCTCTGTTTCCCTGCAGCTGTGCCATCACGTCTGCCAGTGTCAGCTCGTGTTCCGCGTGAAGCAGGTCGATGTTCGCCGGAAGCACGTCCATTTCCTCGTGTTCGACGACGAGGTCACCGACGTTCGGTCGCGTGTCCACATCGGTGAGCACGTCGAACAGCGTCGGTGGCGAGGCGTCGTAGGCCTCCAGTAACCCCAGGCCCTCTGTCGCGTTCCCCTGTGGGTCGACATCCACGAACAGAACGTCCCGACCACGCTGGTTCAACGCCCCCGCAACGTTGATTGCGATTGTCGTCTTCCCGGTACCTCCTTTCGCGTTCGTCACACAGAAACGGGCTGGCCCGGTGTCGTCACCTGTCATCGTCTCGTGTTGGGACGGATGTGACCCGTAGTAATAAAAATACGTTTCCAATTCTCACTCACAAGAACCCGCTTGTCCCGTCAGACGGTCGTCTTACCCATCGACAACATTTACAATAGCCCGACGCGATACAGTATTCAATGAGCATCAATCCGAGCGATTACGACCTCAACGAGCTCCGGAAGATGGCCCGGGAGCGAGGTGGTGACGCCGGCGACCGGCGCGATGTCGACGAGGCCGACATCGGTCCCTCCAGTGGCCTCGACGCCGGTAGCACGCCCTCGGGCGGTGGTGGCGGCCAGACCTCCTACAGAGCGGGGCTCTATCGTGAACTCCTCCCGCTCGAAGCGACAAACGACGCTGAGAAACCGTATCTCGACGGTCTTCCAGAACACTACGGCGGCGAGAACCTCGTCTTCGAATGGCTCGAATTTCTCTTGCTTCACGCCGGCTATCAGGGGGCCGTCGAGGCGCTCAACTACTACGAAGCTGTCGGCTGGATTACCGAAGACTGCGAGTCGACGCTCAACGACTACCTGCTCGGCCTCGAAGAGGAGACCGGCTCTGAGGGGACGGCACTCGATATCGACGACCACCTGCTCAGTCTCGTCTACATCGCAAAGCTCGCCTCGATGACGTAGCTTCACTTTCAGTCCGGGGTTTGCGAACCTTCTTACGGGAGCGAGCACAACCACAGTCCAGCAGATGGCACGCGCGGACAACACCGAACTCATCGACACATTCGAGGAATTCTACCGGAGTTACTACCGCAACGAAATCGGCGAACTGGCACAGAAATACCCCAACGAGCAGAAATCGCTGTACATCGACTGGGGCGACCTCTATCGGTTCGACCCGGCGGTGGCCGACGACTTCCGGAACAAGCCCGAACAGCTCCGGGAGTACGCCGAGGAAGCACTCCGCCTCTACGACCTTCCGGTCGACGTTTCGCTGGGGCAGGCACACGTCCGCGTCACCGGCCTCCCAAACCAGACCGATATCCGCGAGATTCGGGCCGACCACCGCGGCATGCTCATCGCGATTCAGGGCATCGTCCGGAAGGCGACCGATGTGCGTCCGAAGATTACGACCGCCGCCTTCGAGTGCCAGCGCTGTGGGACGCTGAGCAGAATTCCACAGGAAGGCGGCGACTTCCAGGAACCCCACGAGTGTCAGGGCTGTGAGCGACAGGGGCCCTTCCGTATCAACTACGACCAGTCCGAGTTTATCGACGCACAGAAGCTCCGAGTACAGGAGTCTCCGGAGGGGCTGCGTGGCGGTGAGACTCCACAGAGCGTCGATATCGACATCGAGGACGATATCACCGGCGAGGTCACGGCCGGCGACCACGTTCAAGTTACCGGCGTGTTGAAACTCGACCAGCAGGGGTCAGAACGAGAGAAATCCGCCATGTTCGACTTCTACATGGACGGGATGACCGTCGAAATCGAGGACGAGCAGTTCGAGGAGATGGACATCACCGACGAGGACAAGACCCAGATTATCGAACTCTCGAACGAGCCCGACATCTACGAGCAGATGGAACAGTCTATCGCGCCCTCGATTTACGGCTACCAGAAAGAAAAGCGGGCGATGATTTTCCAGCTTTTCTCTGGGGTCACCAAACACCTCCCCGACGGGTCGCGCACGCGTGGTGACCTCCATATGCTCCTCATCGGGGATCCTGGAACGGGGAAGTGTATGTCCGGAGAGGAGTACATCTGGTTAGCTGATGGGTCTCGGGTAAAGATTGGAGAGTTCGTCGAAAACAACCTCGATGACCCGGTCGAAATTGACGACGGTTACTATTCGGAGATAGATGTCGCTGTCCCCTCGTTATCCGAAGACGGGACGGTCTCTGAGCGAAACGCAACAAAAGTATGGAAGCGTGAAGCTCCTGAGAAAATGTATCGCGTTCGCACTGCGCGGGGACGAGGGCTGGAAGTGACGCCATCTCACCCGCTATTCGTTCAAAAAGGCGGGCAGTTTACCGCCGAACGGGCAGAGGAACTTGACGAGGGGGATTTCGTCGCAACACCGGCACACGCCCCATCCGGGTCAGAAGCCACTCTCGATGTCGAGTATCGATCTTCGAAGGCAAACAACGCAGTAACTGTGGATCTGCCGGATGTTTGGACCCCGTGGCTCGCACGTCTCATCGGGTATATTGTCGCGGAGGGGTATGTAGAATTAGACGAAGAGAACTCCGGCTCCGTGAGAATTACAAACGCAGACGAGGAGATCCGTTCCGATGTCAAGCACAGCTACGAACGTCTCGGAGTTCCATACTCGGAATACGAGGGTCGCGACAGAACGCCGGCCAACGTCGTGAGATGCTCGGCCAGCGAATTTGTGAGGTTTCTCGAACAGTTGGAGCCGAAGATACTCGAGACATCAGAGCAACAACGAGTTCCGGAAGCGATTCTTCGGGCACCAGAGTATATTCAAAGCGCCTTCCTGAAGGCATACATCGACAGTGAGGGTCACGTATCGACGAACGAACGCGAACTGACAGTCGCTTCAAAGAGCGAGGGCCTCTTAGAGGATGTAAGACTGCTGTTGTGTTCGGCTGGTATCGACAGCTCGCTGAAACAGAGACAAAACGACAGTTACCGACTCCGGATAAGCGGTCGTGGCTTCGAAACCTACGTGTCGTCGATTGGCTTTGTTACCCGACGGAAATCGGAAGCAGCCTCTGAACACGCGCCAACTCCTCAAAACACGAACACCGATGTCGTCCCGGGGGTTGGTGACCTTCTCCGGAAAGTTCGTGGTTCGCTTTGCTTGACCCAGTCAGAATGTGGCCTGCCACGGTCGACATACCAGCACTACGAGCGAGGTGACCGAAACCCGAGTCGTCAGGGCCTCACTACGGTGATAGACTCCTTTGAGGAGCGAATCGAGTGGTTACAGCAAGCACGGAAACGCGTCGGGGACGGTGATTGGAGTGAGCTCGAATCCGTTCGAGCAGAACTCAACATCTCACAGTGTGCCCTGGCCGCCGGGATGGATGTCACACAGGGCGCGATTAGTTACCATGAACGTAACGATGTCGCTCCTGATGGAGGACAGGTGGAGGATGCACGGGCCGTGGTCTCGAGAAAAATCGACGAAGCTCTTTCAGTTACAGGAGCGGTCGAGCGGCTTCGGAGGCTCGCTGAGGCAGATGTCAGATGGGATTCCATCGAATCAATCGAGGCAGTCGAACCTGACTACGACTGGGTTTATGACCTCGAAGTAGCGGGAACCCACAACTACATATCGAATGGCATTGTGTCGCACAATTCCGCCATGCTCCAGTACGTCAAAAACATCGCCCCTCGCTCGGTGTACACCTCCGGGAAGGGTAGCTCTTCGGCAGGGCTGACGGCCGCTGCGGTCCGGGACGACTTCGGCGACGGCCAGCAGTGGACTCTCGAAGCCGGCGCACTCGTGCTCGCAGACCAGGGGATTGCGGCTGTCGACGAGCTCGATAAGATGCGCTCGGAAGATCAGAGCGCGATGCACGAAGCGCTGGAACAGCAGTCGTATCACCCCGATACGGAGGTGTTGTTGTCAGACGGTCGGCGGGTCGAAATCGGCGAGTTCGTCGACGAGAAGATGGCTGCTCGCCCAGATGATGTCGTCGATGGAGTCGACTGTGAAATACTTCCAGTCGAAGACATCGGCGTCCACACAGTCGACTTCGAGAGCAACGAGGTCGAGAAACAACCCGTCGACAGGGTCAGCAGGCACAAAGCGCCTGACAAGTTCGTCCGAGTCACGTTCTCGAACGGCCGGAGTGTACTCGTGACGCCCGAGCACCCGATGTTCGTTGACGACGAGGGACAGGTCGGGACCGTCGAAGCGCGCGATATAGACGAGGGAGCGTTCGTCCCGGCGCCTCGGAAACTTCCAAACTCGACACAACCTGTGGAGCTGACACCCGAACAGTGCCTCGGCAAGGAGAAAGATGTCGAACTTCCCGAACAGATGTCGGCAGACCTCGCCGAAATTCTGGGCCTACTCACTGCAGAGGGACACTCGTACGCGGGCTCTGCGCACGAAATCGGGTTCTCGAATCAGGATGAACGCCTGCTTTCTCGGGCGGCTGAACTGATGGGTAACGTGTTCGGGATAGAGAGTACTGACACGACGAACGCGGCTGGGACTGTCACCAAACGGTGGGTGTCCACGAAGCTCTACCGCTGGTTCCAGGAGAACGTTCCCGAACTGATGCACACTGCGCGGGACAAGCGCATCCCAACAGCAGTTCTCGGTGCCTCGGAAGAGGAGATTCGCCGGTTCTTGGTCGGGGCCTTCGCTGGAGATGGGGGCGTCGAGAGCGAGGCGATGGCGTTCTCCACGGCATCAGCGGGGCTAGCCAGAGACTACGCGGACGCGCTCTCGAAAATCGGCGTTGCATCGCGTATCCATCGTGACACTGCCGAAAACACGTGGAAAGTCTACGTGATGGGCGACTCGACAGAACGGTTCGTCGAACGGGTCGTCCAGCAGGCCGACGACCGGTACGAGGACGCACAGGCGTTCGTCGAGCGGAGCAACGAGACGCCGCGACACCACGACGTGTTGCCAACGAGCGCAGCCCGAGAAATTCGGGAACTCAGGCGACTGCTGGGTCTCCGGCTGACCGGGAACGTTCGCCCACACCTCGACGAAGGATTCGGGGTGCGAGTCGAGACGGTCGAGGCCGAACTCACCAAGCTACACGAACGCCTTGCGGAGATACGAGAGGACCTGACCGACGCAACGACATTATCAGAGGTCCGCACAGCAATCGGATGGTCTGCCCGTAACCTGGCCGAACGCATCGGTGAGACAACTAGTACTGTCCATTACGCGGAAGACGGCGGATACGACGCCAACCGACGCGATGAACTTACTGATGTTGCACGTGAGACCATCGAAGCGGCACTCACAGAATTCGAGCGTCGTGCCGACGCTCTCGAACGTCGATGTGACCTTCGGTACTACCGTGTTACGGATGTTGAGACAGTCTCCAACGAAGGCGAATACGACTGTGACTGGGTGTACGATGTCACAGTCGAACCGACCAATACGTTCGTCAGCGAGGGCGTCGTACTCCACAACTCCATCAGCGTGAGCAAGGCTGGCATCAACGCTACGCTGAAATCACGGTGTTCGTTGCTCGGTGCCGCCAACCCAACCTACGGGCGGTTCGACCAGTACGAGCCGATTGGCGAGCAAATCGACCTCGAACCGCCGCTCATCTCGCGGTTCGACCTCATATTCACGGTGACAGACGACCCCAACGAGGAGAAAGACGCAGAGCTGGCAGAACACATCCTCAAGACCAATTACGCCGGAGAGCTGAACACGCACCGCGAGCACATGACCAGCTCCGAGTACACCGAAGAGGAGGTCGAGAACGTCACCGAAGACGTTGCGCCGACTATCGACGCGGAGCTGTTGCGCAAGTACGTCGCCTACGCGAAACGGACCTGTTATCCGACGATGACAGAAGAGGCAAAGAGTCGGATACAGGATTTCTACGTCCAGCTTCGCTCTCGGGGCGCAGACGAAGACGCAGCGGTCCCAGTCACGGCCCGAAAACTCGAGGCGCTGGTCCGACTAGCAGAGGCAAGTGCACGGGTCCGGCTCTCGGACACCGTCGAGAAAGAGGACGCCGAGCGTGCCACCGCTATCACCCGGTACTGTCTCGAAGATATCGGGATGGACCCCGAAACCGGAGAGTTCGACGCCGACGTCATCGAGACGGGCACCTCAAAGAGCCAGCGCGACCGCATCAAGAACATCAAACACCTCATCTCCACAATCGAAGACGAGTACGACGAAGGCGCGCCCGTCGACGTGATAATCGAGCGCGCAGAGGAGGAGGGTATCGAGACGAGCAAGGCCGAACACGAAATCGAGAAGCTCAAACAGAAAGGCGAGGTCTACGAGCCACGGACCGACCACCTTCGCACGACCTGAGATGGACCGAATCTCGACGCTTCGCAACATCGAGGACGCACTCACCCGATACGAGGAGGACGACCTCTCGTTGCCGGAGCTCGAACGCGAGGTTCGCGGCGTGTTACGCACCTACGCAACTGACTTCCAGCCCGAGGCTGCCGCCTACCGCGCACGGGGCGACGGGTCGGTCGATGGCCTCGTCGTCGTCGCCACCTCGCGCCACGAAGCCCGCGAGAACATCACTGACCTCCTCGACGACCCGGGCGAGTTCCAGGTCGAGCCCATCGAATAAGGAGTCCAGAGGTTTATATCCGGGTACGGGACCACGCACGATATGCACGCGTTCCGCGAGGTCGAAACCGCTGCATACTGTCCTCGGAAACTCTACTATCGGCAGCGAGACGCCGATACCGAGGAGACGCCAGAGCGAGTCAAACGCCGGCGCGAACTCGCCTTCGAGTACGACCGCCTCCGCTCGGTCGAGGGTGCACTGGCCGAGGCACCGGTCGCGGTCACGCCGACACAGTACCGCGCCAATCTCGGCTGTGCACGGGCGAGAATCGACTACTGGGACGAACTCGTAAACCCGACCGACCGCGACGTCTTTCTGCGGGGACGTGACTGTTATGGGGTGGTACACAAGATTTTGGAGGCTGAGATGCCGACGCCGTCGCTCGTCTTCGGCGGCGAGCCACCCGAACAAGGTGTCTGGGAACCACAGAGCGTCAGACTGGTCGCCGCGGCGAAAGCCCTTTCCTGGGAACGAGAGCTATCGGTCGACCGCGCCGTCGCCGAATATCCGGGATACGGTGTCGTTCGGCAAATCGATATCGACACACGGCGGACAGCCGCCTACCGCAGTGCCAGACGCACGGTATCGGCAATCGACGGACCGCCGGCGAAGACGAGCAACCGGTCGAAGTGTGGGGCCTGTGAGTATCGAGACCAGTGTGGCGTCAGCACGCGCTCACTCAGCAGCCTCCTTGGCGGATAACGCGGTCAGTTCTCTCCGAGCCAGGCCTCGATAGCGGCCGCGTCGGCCCCACGGCGGTGAATCTCGCCCGCGGAGACGTCGACGACTGTCGACCCGCCACCTGGTGTCTTTCCGCCGTCGATGACGACGGCAGCAGCGTCTCGCACCTGCTCGCTGACTGCCGTCACGTGACGAGCGCTTCCGTGTCCGCTGACGTTTGCACTCGTTGCGGTAGTCGGTCCGGCTCGGCGTGCTAGCTCTCGCGAACCCTCGTGGTCCGGGATTCGGATTCCGACCTTGTCGCGGCCGGCAGTCAAGACATCGGGAACCGTCGGGCCTCGCTCGACGACAAGCGTCACTGGACCGGGGAGGAACTGTTCGGCGAACCGTCGTTCCCGATCGCCCAGTCGAGTGTGTTCGGCGGCAGTATCGATGTCTGGAACGGCCATCGACACCGGTTTCGAGCGGTCACGCCCTTTTATCTCGAAGACACGCTTGACGGCCGCCGAGTCCAGCGCGTCTGCCCCGAGTCCGTAGACTGTTTCCGTCGGATAGACTACGACCTCACCGGCTGCTATCGCGTCGGCCGCCGTCTGTAACTCGTCGGTGACCATTCAGGCAAGCTCCGTTTCGACCGCGTCTTCGAGGTCGTCGTAGTCGGGAAACGCCGGCCACTCCTCTGCGACCCAGGTGTAGCCGATTGTTCCACCGGCATCGATGAGGAATACGGCGGGTCGTGGCTCGCTGATTCCCTCCATTCCGTCGAGACTGTACTCGATGTCATAAGAGCGGGCAACCTCGTTGCTGGGGTCCGAGAAGAGCCGGAAACCCGTGTCTTCGATTCCCTGCTCGTCGATGAACGACTTGTGTTCGTACGGCGAGGATATCGAGAGCCCGACGACCGTCAGCTCGTAGTCGTCGAACCGACGGTCTCTGAGTTCGTTCCAGAGGTACGTCGCCGGAAACGCACCGTCCATCGAGTGAAAGACCAGGAGAACTGGTCCCGAGTCGAGCAGCGCCGACAGCGACGTGTCTTCCCAGTACTCCTCGTTGACGAGCGGCCGGGTGAAATCAGGTGCCTCCTCACCAACTGTTGGGTGGTCCGTGGCCGGCAGGTCGACGACATCGAAATCCATGGGTCAGGCACCCCCGTCAGAAACCGCAGCCTGTGTCGTCGCTCCCTCTGCCAGTGGTCCCTCGTCGCCGTACGTTCGCTCGAGGTAGTCGACGATGTTCGCGCTCTCGGCCATCGTCACGCCGGTGTTCTCGTCGACGATGACAGGAACAGTCCGGACGCCGGTCAACCGTTTCACGACGTTCCGTTCCGAGTGGAGTGGTTCGACAAACCGGGACTGGTAGTCGAGGTCCAGTTCCGACAGTACGCGGACGACCCGCTCGCAGTATGGACACGCTTGGAGTCGGTAGAGCGTGAGTGGTTCCTGACTCATATCCACTGTTACGGTCGTTGGTTGCCTAAACCCTTCGCACGCGACAGAGACCGGCTAACTCGGCCACGACGACAAGACTTAATCCTCGCGCCTGTCAACGTCCGGGTCGATGGATAGCCTACGCCCTGTCGGAAATCCTGACCCAGTCGCCCAGGCTGTCTTCGACACAGAGCGGTTACTCGAACCGGCGCTCCAGATGGTCGAGGTGTTTGGTCTCGAAATCCCGGACCCGTATTTTGCTGGTATCGGTGTACTGATTCTCCTCGTCTTGCTCGCCCTTTCGGGGTTCTTCTCGTCCTCCGAGATTGCGATGTTCGCGTTTCCGGACCACCGCATCGAGAAGATGGTCGAGGAGAACCGGCGTGGGTCGGAGTCCCTGCAAGACCTGAAATCTGACCCACACCGTCTGCTCGTGACGATTCTCGTCGGCAACAACCTGGTCAACATCGCCATGTCCTCGATTGCGACGGGGATACTCGGCTACTTTCTGGCGAGTCAGAGCATCGCCGTTCTCGTCTCGACGTTCGGTATCACAGCGCTCGTCTTGCTCTTTGGCGAGAGCGCCCCCAAATCCTACGCCATCGACAACACAGAGCCTTGGGCGCTTCGGACGGCTCCGTTCCTCAAACTTGCCGAGTACGTTCTCCTTCCGCTAGTCATCCTGTTCGATTACCTGACGCGGTTAGTGAACAAACTCACCGGCGGCCAGTCGGCTATCGAAGAGGGATATGTCACCCGGGACGAAATCCGTGAAATCATCGAGACCGGCGAGCGCGAGGGGGTTCTCGACGAGGAAGAGCGCCAGATGCTCCAGCGGACCCTCCGGTTTAACCGCACCATCGTCAAGGAGGTCATGACGCCTCGCCTCGATATGACTGCTGTCGCCAAGAGCGCGACCATCGACGAGGCTATCGAGACCTGCATCCAGAGCGGTCACGAGCGACTCCCTGTCTACGACGGCGAACTCGACAACGTCATCGGCGTCGTCCACATCAACGAACTCGTCCGGAACCGCCATTACAGCGGGACAGACGGCATCGAACTGGAAGACATCGTCGAGCCGACGCTGCACGTTCCAGAGTCGAAAAACGTCGACGACCTGCTCCAGGAGATGCGCGACAACCGTATTAACATGGTCATTGTCATCGACGAGTTCGGGACGACCGAAGGGCTGGCGACGATGGAAGACCTCGTCGAGGAAATCGTCGGCGAAATCCTCGAAGGTGGTGAGGAACAGCCGATAGAACGCGTCGACGACGACACTGCAGTCGTCAAAGGCGAAGTCAACATCGATGAGGTCAACGACGTCCTCGATATTTTCCTGCCGGAAGGCGAGGAGTTCGAGACTATCGCCGGGTTCGTGTTCAACAGAGCCGGCCGACTCGTCGAGCAGGGCGAGACTATCGAGTACGACGGCCTAGAAATCCTGGTCGAACAGGTCGAAAACACGCGAATTCTGAAAGCCCGGATCGCCGGTCTGGCTGACTACGAGCAACCTGACAGCAAACCCGACCCCGAAGAACAGGAACTGTAGGTCAGACCAGCGTCGTCAGGCTAAACAGTCCGTATCCGAGCACGAGCGCGCCTGCGAGTGATGCAACCCAGGCGAACACTGTGTATCCGATTTTCCTCGCGCTGACCTCGCCGGTGCCGTCCCGTGCGGCAAAGCCGCTGCCGATAATCGCCGAGACGATAATCTGGTTAAACGAGACGGGGATACCGAAGAAGACGGCTGTCTGTGCCAGCGCGAACGACGGAATGAGGGCGGCAATCGACCGGTTGGGTCCCAGTGCGGCGTAGTCCTGTGAAATCGCCTTTATCATCCGCGGCGCACCTGTCCAGGAACCAATTAGCAGTCCGAGTCCACCCCCGACGAGGACGAACGTGAGCGGAATGTCGAAGTCACCGAGCAACGGCACGAGTGGGCCCAGCGCCAGCCCAACCTGGCTTCCGCCCGCCGAGAATGCGACGAGCCCACCCAGTGTAAGCAAGAACTGTCGCTGCGCGCGGGTGGGATTGTGCCTGACCTGATAGGACAACAGCCCCCAGACTGCCACGGCGAGGAGTATCACCGCCCCGAGATACGGAAGCGTACCGCCGCCGAACTGACTACTCATGGCGTCGGCAAACGACCCCTGTTTGTCTCCGGGGGCGAAAAAGACGAACTGGACGTTGGCAAGTATTATGCCGATAAGGCCGCCAAGTGCCGGAATCGCGGTCGATTCGGCGATGCTGTCTGCCCGCAGCAGCCTTGCGACTGCGTATGCCACGCCGCCGCCAACGAACGGCGTCCCTATCCAGAGCGTGGCGATTTCGGCGTATTTTCCCCACGCGGGGTCGCCTCCCATTGCCATCCCGACACCGACGACGGCTCCGGTGACGGTAAACGCCGTCGCGATGGGGTAGCCGGTGAAGATTCCGACAGCGACGAGGGCAGCAGCGAGCAACAGCGCAATCGTCGCCGCCACTGCCGAGAGCTCGACCCCACCGACGAGTTCAGTCCCGACTGCCTCTGTTACGTTTGCCCCCTGGAGTGTCGCGCCGAGCAGGCCCAAAATACCGACTAGGAATCCGGCTCGCATCACTGAGATAGCGTTTGCACCGACGGCTGGCGCAAACGGCGTCGACCCCGACGACCCGGCACCGATAGCCCAGGCCATGAACAGACTCGCTACTCCGGACACTGCCAGCGTCACTAACCCACCGGTTGCGACCATCTACCCGGCATTATATCACGGAGTGGCAAGAGGGTGCTGGTCGACTGGCCAACCGACTCCGTGCGTCGACTGATTTATCCCTCCGCACGCAGGTAGAATCAGGTATGTACGCCGTCGTCGGCTGTGACGCCTGTAGTGCGCTCTGGATTGTCGAAGGCAATCCCGAAACCAGTCAGTGCCCGCGCTGTGGAAAGACACGCAGTCACGACAAGCGACGTAAATTTGTGACAACGGACGACGAAGACCACGCACGCGAAGTCCGGTCCTCGATGCTGGCGACACGACAGGGCCACGGCGATGCCTTTGCCGAGTTAGACTCTTTTACCGAACTTGACGACCAAGTCGAGGACAGCGGTATCGACGACGAGACGTATCTGATGGAATCTGGACTCGATGCCGAGGAGATACAGCGTGCAGAGTCAGACTCCGGAGGGACACAGAGCCGAAAGGAAACCGTTCGCGAGGCGGTACGGACACTCTCTGAACCCACTGCTGGGGATATCATCGCCTACGCAAGCGACAGAGGTGTCCCCGAGTCTTACACCGAGCGAGCACTGGAGAAACTCGTCAGGGCCGGCGAGATTTCGGAAAGTCGAGGGCAGTATCGGCTCCTCTGACTGCAGTGTCTCCCGTCGCTCATGTCGGGCGACGAATAACCGGGATTTACTGGACGGCGACCTGTTCGGCCTCTTCCTCGGCTTCTTCCTTGGCTTCCTGTTCTTTCTTGTCTTTGATTTTCTTCAAGCGGAAGATTTCTTCACGCTCCTGTTCTTCGAGCTTCTGTTCGATGTACTCCTGGTTTTCCTGTAGCTCCGGCAGTAGCTTGAATTCCAGAGCGTTGACGCGGCGTTTGGTTGTCTCGATTTCGTCGAGCATCTTCTTCATCGCCGTCTCGACCTCGGCTGCGAGGATGATTGATTCGAGCAGTTCCTCGTAGGCCTCGGCGGCTTCGTCGATGCGGGCGCTCGTCCCGAGCACACCGTAACCCCGCTCTTGTAGGTTCTTCTGGACCTTGCTCGACTCAATCTGTGGCACGACGACGCCCATGATGTTTTTCGACTGGGTGGTAATCTCGGGGTGCTCTTTGAGTGCGGCCGCAGCGCCGCGGACCGCAACGTCGCCCTCCATCGCACGCGCCATGTCGATAGCGCGCTGTGCCTCCTGATAATCTGCTTCCAGTCCCGACCGAACGTCCTGTGCCTGGTCGAGAATCTCCTGGAACTCCATGATGAGGCCGTCACGCTTTTTCTCTAGCGTGTCGTGCCCACGCTCGGATAGCTCGATGCGCTCTTCTATCTCCATGAGGTTCTTCCGCGTGGGTTTGACGTCCTTGGCCATTTGCTCCCTGGTTGTGTACCGAGCCAGTTAACCGTTTTCAGTCGTGGCTGTCCGCACCGTTGCCGTCCTGACTCTGCCTGCTGTAGTATAGCTGTGACACCCAGTAGACGAGCGCACCGAGCAACAGCAAATCGAACAGTCGCTGGGTCGGACCACCGTCGGTCCTAAAGCCGTAGGCCCAAGACCCCAAGAGTGCGACCATCAAGACGGCAAATCCGTTTCTGGCGGCTCGCATCACCGGGTCTGTCTCGTTCATTTGCAACTTCTACCGCCCACTCGCACTTAGAATCACCCTTCGCGCCGCCGCTTATCAACATCCAGTGGTGGCTCGAAAATAAGAAGATATTTAGAATCTGTCAGTAGTACGCTGCCATATGAGCGACAGCACCCAAACATGGGCTGTGCTTTCGGTCGTTGGACTGGGGCTGACAAGTGCGAGTCTGTTACTGTCGGATTCACTTCCGGCAGTTGTCGGCTACTCGTTCCTCGGGCTTGCTGTGGTGCTCGGCATCCTTGCTGTCTGGCAGGCCGACCGCGAGACAGCACTGATGTGAGACACAGCTATCGTTTCGCACAACCACAGTCAAAAGAGCAACTGGCAGAGAGTTAGTCGGCAGCGACTTCTTCGGCTTCGCCTTCTTCCTCGTAGTACTCGTCGATGAGGTCCTCGTCGATACGGCTGAGGACGTCCTTGGGGAGCATCGAGAGCAGGTCCCAGCCGATATCCAGCGTCGAGTCGATGTCGCGGTCCGTCTCGAAGCCCTGCTCGATGAACTCGTCCTCGAAGCGGTCTGCGAAGTCAAGATACTTGTTGTCGAGGTCTGACAGCGCCTCGCGGCCGACAATGTTCACGAGGTCGCGCTTGTCTTCACCCTCTGCGTAGGCCGCATACAACTGGTCGGACACGTCGCCGTGGTCCCCACGGGTGAGCCCTTCGCCGATACCGTCGTCCATCAGCCGCGAGAGACTGGGCAGGACGTTGACCGGTGGCTTCACACCCTGTGAGTTCAGGTCGGGGTCGACGATAATCTGCCCCTCGGTGATGTATCCGGTCAGGTCCGGAATCGGGTGCGTGATGTCGTTGCTCGGCATCGTCAGGATGGGAATCTGCGTAATCGACCCCTCCTCGCCTTTGATACGACCGGCCCGCTCGTAAATCTGAGCCAGGTCGGTGTACATGTATCCAGGGTAACCACGGCGGCCCGGCACCTCCTCGCGGGCCGCGCCAATCTCGCGCAGGGCCTCACAGTAGTTGGTCATGTCCGTCAGGATGACCAGCACGTGATAGTCCTTGTCGAAGGCGAGGTACTCTGCCGTGGTAAGCGCCAGCCGCGGCGTGACCGTCCGCTCGACTGCGGGGTCGTCTGCGAGGTTCATGAAGACGACCGACCGTTCCAGCGCACCGGTGCGCTCGAAGTCGTCCATGAACTCGTTTGCCTCTTCCTGGGTAATCCCCATCGCGCCGAAGATGACTGCGAACTCGGAGTCGTCCTCGCCGTCGCCCTCTGCTTCTTCTGGGACGGTTGCTTGGCGGGCAATCTGGAGCGCAAGGTCGTTGTGGGGAAGCCCCGACGAGGAGAAGATGGGGAGTTTCTGTCCCCGGACGAGCGTGTTCATACCGTCGATAGCCGAGACGCCCGTCTGGATGAACTCTTCGGGGTACTCCCGCGAGAAGGGATTGATTGCTGCGCCGACGATATCCCGTCGCTCTTCGGGGACGATGTCGGGACCGTCGTCGATGGGACGGCCCGACCCGTCGAGGACGCGACCCAGGAGGTCCTCGGTCACGGGCATCTTCAGCGTCTCGCCGATGAACCGGACCGACGCGTTGCGGTCGATGCCGTCGGTTCCCTCGAACACCTGAATCGAGACGAGCCCGTCGCTCGTTTCCAGTACCTGTCCGCGCTTGGTTTCGCCGCTGGGTGTCTCGATTTCGACGATTTCGTCGTAACCGACCGGCTCGTCGACCTCTGCGAAGACCAGCGGACCGCTGATTTCGGTGATTGTCTTGTACTCTTTCATTGTTAGTACAGCTCCCGGAGTTGTTCCGCGATGTCGTCCTCGATTTCGGAGACGAACTCCTCGACTTCGTCGTCCGGCGTCGTTCCGATACGGTTCAGGCGCGGCGGCGCGTCGATGTCCTGAATCTCCTCGACCGGAACGCCGGCGTCGAGGGCTTCGAAGGCCTCGTCGTTGAACGCCTTGATTCCTTCCAGGATGCGGAAGGTCTTCTCTGGCGGCGAGTAGCGGTCGACGTCGTGCAGGGCGTTCTGCTGGAGCCAGGCCTCACGGAGGTAGCGTGCGACCTCCAGGGTGAGCTGCTGGTCTTCCGGCAGCGCGTCCTTCCCGACGAGTTGGACAATCTCTTGCAGCTCGTCTTCCTCGTCGAGTACGTCGATTGCCCACTGCCGGGTGCTCGACCAGTTCTCGTCGACGTTGTTCTCGAACCACTCGTCGAGCTGGTCTCGGTACAGCGAGTAGGAGTCGTTCCAGTTGATTGCCGGGAAGTGCCGGCGCTCGGCGAGGTCGGAGTCGAGCGCCCAGAATGCCTTGACGATACGCAGCGTGTTCTGGGTGACCGGCTCGGAGAAGTCTCCGCCCGGCGGTGAGACCGCACCGATTGCTGTCACCGACCCTTCGTTGCCGTTGATGGTCTCGTAGTAGCCGGCGCGCTCGTAGAACTCTGCGAGGCGGGCCGCGAGATATGCGGGGTATCCCTCCTCGCCGGGCATCTCCTCCAGCCGCGAGGAAATCTCCCGCATCGCCTCTGCCCACCGCGAGGTGGAGTCGGCCATCAACGCCACGTCGTACCCCATGTCGCGGTAGTACTCCGCGATGGTGATTCCCGTGTAAATGCACGATTCACGTGCTGCAACGGGCATGTTCGACGTGTTGGCGATGAGACAGGTCCGGGCCATCAGCGGGTTCCCGGTCTGTGGGTCCGGCAGCTCCGGGAAGTCGTCGATGACTTCGGTCATCTCGTTGCCGCGCTCGCCACAGCCGATGTAGACGACGATGTCGGCGTCTGCGAACTTCGCCAGCGACTGCTGGGTGACGGTCTTTCCAGAGCCAAAGGGTCCCGGAATCGCCGCCGTCCCGCCTTTCGCGATGGGGAACAGCCCGTCGAGAATGCGCTGTCCGCTGACGAGCGGTTTCGTCGGCGTGTACTTCTCGGCGGCCGGGCGCTGTTTGCGGACCGGCCACTCTTGGCGCATCGAAATCTCGGCGCCGGTGTCGAGTTCGGCGACCGTCTCCTCGACGGTGAAGTTCCCGCTCTCGATGGAGACGACCTCTGCCGTCTCGCCCTCCTCGAGGGCGTCCGGTGGCACCATCACTTTGTGGTCGATACTCTCGGTTTCGGGCACCGTGCCGACAACGTCGCCACGACTCACTTCGTCGCCCTCCTCGAGTTCCGGGGTGAACTCCCAGGTCTTTTCGAGGTCGATACCCGGGGAGTCGACACCACGGTCGAGGAAGGCCGAGCCCATCTTGTCTTCGAGGACATCCAGCGGTCGCTGGACACCATCGTAGATAGTGTCCAGCATACCAGGGCCGAGGTCGACCGACAGGGGTGCACCCGTCGACTCGACCGGCTGGCCCGGCGAGACCCCGGAGGTCTCCTCGTAGACCTGGATGGTCGTAACGTTCCCTTCGATCTCGATAACTTCGCCCATTAGCCCCTCGTGACCGACGTAGACAACGTCGTTCATCCGCGCGTCGAGGTCGACCGCTGTCACGACGGGGCCGCTTACGCTCTCGATGACGCCGTCTTCACGGACGTCCGAATCTGTTGCTTGACTCATGTTAGTCTTCGTCCTCCATCAGGTCGATACCGATTGCTCGTTTGATCTGCTCGCGCAGATTGCCGCTACCTGCACCGCCCCCGAGCGTGACAACCACCGGCTCGACGCTGTTCTCGACATCCTCGCGCACCTCCCGCGAGAGGTGTTCGAGGTCGTCGTCGTGCATGACGACGATGCCAACCTCCTCGTCGGCCATCGTCTCTGCGACAGCGTCGTCGAGTTCCTCGGTTTTCTCGTCGTCGGGGACGTTCGCAAACTTCCGTACGCCGGCCAGCCGGAAGCCGGTTGTGAACTCTGGGCTTCCGACGACGGCGATTTCTTGACTTCCCGCGCTCATGTTACCACCAGCTCGTCTTCGATTTCGTCGGGCGAGAGACCGACCTCTCGACCGCGAGCGATTGCCCGAATGTTCTCTATCTCGCGCTCCTTGGCGAGGACATACGAGAGTGCAGAGCAGATGGACACCGGATACGTGTACGAAAGGGTGTCCGAGTACTCGAGCAGTGCCGAGTCGAGTGCGTGCTCGAACTGGATGAGGCTCTCGGCAGCATCTAGGTCTGCGAGTGCACCCGACAGCTCGTCGCCGTACGTGCTCTCGCGGATGTAGTCGACGAACTCGTCGAAGTTGCCGACCAGCTGCCGGAGTTCGCCCGACTCGAACAGCTTGCCGCCCTCGATGTAGTACTCTTCTGGGTCGAGGTCGGTCCCGGTCCGTGACAGCCGCAGTGCGTTCCGGATGTTCCGGAAGTCGATTTCCGCCTGGAGTACGTCCAGGTACAGTCCTGCCGGCGTGTTCCGGTCGACCATCGTCGTGTCGATGCCATCGAGCAGGTGTTCGTAGAACGTCTTGTCGATGGCATTTTCGAGCGGCACCAGCACGTCACGCTCGTCGAACTCTTCGTATGCCGCGTCGAGTCCCTCTGCGAAGATGGTCTCAGAGAGGAGTTCGACGACTTCCTCGACGGTGCCGGCTGCGGCCATCTGGTCGAGAAGTCCGTCGTCGAACTCGCCGGCGCGGATGTAGTCGGTCGAGATTTCTTCAGCATCCGAGCCCGAGTAGACGCCACGGATAGCAGTCTTTGCGTTCCAGGCGTCGAACTTCCGGAGGTAGTTCGCAATCCTGGTGTACAGCGTCCCCTCGGCCCAGTCGAGCAACTGCTCGAAGTGCTTTGCCAAGTTCTCGTTGAGGGCGTACTCGATGAGGTCGACACCTCGGTGGCGAGCACCGAGTGCGTTCATCTCGGCTTCGTACTCGGTTTCCTCCATGTAGCGAGCGATTTCACCGGTCCCCATCCGGACGAGCTTTCGGTAGTCCTCCTCGCCGAACAGCGCTGCTCTGCGCGCTCTGACGCGGGAGTTGACGTACTCCGGATTCGAGGTACCTGCCTGACTCATTGCTCGAAGAGCATGTCACTAATCTCGCGGAGGTTGTCCTCCCAGACCTCCTCGAGGATCGAGTCGAACGTGTTCTTGATACGAACACGCGACTCGGTGCTTTCGACAACGACACCACCGAGGCAGTCGAACTCGCCGGCGTACTCGAAGCCGTCGTACTCTGCAGCCAGCGACTCGAGCAGCTCCTGGTCCTCAGCTCGGCCGTAGACCTCGACTGTCGCACCGTCGTCGACCTCGGCAGCAGCCGCGTCCAGCAGCGCTCCGGTCAGCTCTCGTCGCTCGTCGTCGGACAGGGATTCGATTTCTGCCTCGACGTCGTCACGAACCGACTGGAGTACGTCACGACGGGCTTCGAGCCGGCTCTGTTTGGCCTCCAGCTTGGCGCTCGACATCCGCTGTTCACGCTCCTGTTCTATCTGGCGCTCCGCGTCGTCCAGAATCTCCGTGCGAATCTCCTCGGCGTCGGCTTCGGCCTCTTCGATTATCTCGTCGGCCTCCGCGTCAGCCTCCTCGCGAATCTCTTCCGCACGCGCGCGGGCTTGCTCTCTAATGTCTTCTACGACGGTATCCAGAGTCATAGGTTTGGTAAGGAGGCGTTACACCACGAAGGTGGCGACGAACGCGATAATGATGAGCGTCTCCGGAAGCGCCGTCAGAATCAGGCCCGGAACCAGGTTGTCGCCATCCTCGGCGACGGCACCCACTGCGGCGGACCCGATGCCTCGCTGTGCGTACCCCGTTGCGAGTGCGGCCAGACCGATCGAGAATGCAGCCGCAGCTTCCTTGGTCAGTGCAGGTGACGATGACAGTACAGCGTTCGACAGGTCAGGTAGTGTTTCGAACATGGTTTTCGTTAGTTGTCAGTAGTGTAGCTTCTGTCGTAACCGAACGGTTGGTAGTTCTTTCCACCGCCTTCATAAAACTTCTCAAAGAACTCGAAGTACTCCAGCCTGATGGCCTGTATAGCCGCTGTGCCACCGATTGCCAAGACGACTATATGTCCCAGCACCAGTACTGGCAGTCCGAGCAACGCACCTTCGAGTCCCAACTGAAGCGGTCCGAGTGTTATCTCTGTCCCCATATTGGCGATGCCGCCGAAGACGACTTCGGCCTCCTCGCCGTGTGGCTCGTATCCTGGGGCGTAATCGTACATGTAGTGGAAGCCTTCCTCGTCGTTGTAGGCTCCCCAGTACAGCAGGTTCACGGCGAGAGCCATCCCGGCTTTCGCCAGCAGCACTGCAGTCAGCCGAGTGTACGACAGCGTGTGTGTAAACGGTGCAACCGCTTCCACAACTTCGAACCACGGCCCCGTGAGCAGTATCACGATGCCGAGCATGAACGCACCAAGCCCAATCCACCCGGCTATCGACGGAAGGCCGGCGAAGCCGAGTTCGAAGGGGTGGCCGTTGAACGTCGCTTCGGTTCCGACGAGGAATGGGGGCTTGCTCCCATCGAAGAGCTTACTGAAGATGAATACCCAGAGGCCGTTCAACATCAGTAGCCACGACCCGGCTTCGACGACTGCCTCCTTTGGGCCGTGAAGCTGGAATTCCTCGATGAAGTTGAAGATGTAGCCGATGTTAATCTGAATCCAGCCAGCGACAACCGCGACTACTAGCCAGGCTTCGGCCCACATCTTGTCGGAGAGTCCCTTCTCGATTGGTGGGTGCGCGCCGAACCACTCGAAGAAGTGCAATCCGAGTATCTCGCCGTACAGGACACCGAACGCCATCGAGAAGACGCCGAGCCAGGCGACGACTTTCCCGAAGTCAACCAGACCTTGTGAGTCGAATTTTCGGATTACTCCGTAGCCAACCGCGCCATAGAGCAGCCCATAGCCGATGTCCCCGATCATAAACCCGAAGAACAACGGGAAGGTCAGGAACAGCGCGATTGTTGGGTCGAACTCCGAGTATTTCGGTCGGTTGACTGCCTTCACCAGCAGTTCGAACGGACCGATGACGTTGGGATTTCGCTGAACGACCGGCGGCTCGTCGTCGACTGTCACGACACCGCCGTCGGTGCCGCCGTCGGTCGCGACCTCCTGCCCGCCGTCGGCCGCGGCCTCCTCGTGGTGGGCCGTATGCCCGCTGCTCGTGTACTCGGCACGCTCGATTTCCTCGATTTCGAGGCGGTCGCCGACCGCCTGGTCGAGTTCGGAGACGAACTGCTCGTATCGTTCTGTGGGCACCCATCCCTCGACGATGAACGAGCGCTCGGTCGTCGCGAATCGAAGCGGAGCTTCGTACTTCTGTGCGTCGACCGAGAGCTTCTCTTCCAGGGCGAGCAGAAACTCGCCGTGTTCGAGCTGTAGCTCCTCGATTTCACTCTCGGTCTGGTCGAGCTTCGTCTCGATTTGCTCGTGTTCGCGCTCGAGTTCCTGAACGTTCGAGGCAGGGTCCCCCGAGGCTTCCGGCACTTCGTAGGCCGTGAATGGGACACCGACAATCGCGTCCTCGAGCGCGCCGTCGCTCTGCTCGCGAGCGAAGATTGCGACACTTTCGTCGCCGCTAAACACGTCGTAGGCGTCGATACCGTCACTCTCCGCGAGGGTTGCCTCGATTGCACCGGCATCACCCTCCCCGACCCGGACGGTCAGGGAGTCGTACCCCCACAGGAGGTCGAGGTCCAGTCCGAGGTCGGCGAACAGCTCCATCTGGTCGAGTTGCTCCTGAATCTCGCGCTGTCTGCCCCGAAGTTCGTCGCGTCTGTCGTCGAGTTCGTTAATCTCGGTCCGGATTTCCTCGAGCTTTTCCTCCGCGTTGTCGAGGTTGACGCTTCCTGTCGCGCCAATGTCGTCTCCGGAGATATCGAGCGTGCTCTCGATTGCCCGGACGGTCACGAGCATACTCGAAGTTTCGTCGGCACCTTCGAGTGAGTCACCTGGTTCGAACCCGTCCCAGGACCCATCGTAGTCCGTGATGTGGACCAGGTGCAGGTCGTGCATCGTCTCGATGACCTCGTCCATGACGGACTTCGCGCCGGTCACCGAGACTTTGGACATCTGCTCAGGTCTGAGCATGTACCGCCTCCGTGAACAGTTCGACCGTGTGTTCTATCACCTCTTCTACGTGCTGTTGGGCTGCCTCCTCCAGCTCGTCGCGTTCCGACTCGCCCGCTTCGATGACTTCCTCGCGCTCGGCGTCGATTTCTTCTCGGGCCGTTTCGATTCGCTGCTCGGCCTCTTCTCTCGCTTCTGCTCTGGCCTCCTCGCGAATCTCCTCGGCCCGCTCTCGCGCCTCGTCAACGCGCTCGCGGGCCTCGGCTTCGGCCTCCTCGATTATCTCGTCGGCCTCTGCTTCGGACTCTTTGATTTGTCGTAACACCTCTTGGTTGGGCATTCCTCAATCGTCTGAGTGTAACAAGAATGCCTATTTGGTAGTTGCGAAATGGTTTTTGCGTGGTATCTGCACGCACACGTCTCTGACACGCTGGTCCACGCCCGACTTCGCCAGATTATTAGAGACGGGCGCCAACTACCTAACGATGGGTATTCTCGAAAACAAACAGCGCGCTCGGCTGTTTTACCGGTACCTCTCGCAAGTCTACGACCGCATCAACCCCTTCATCTGGAACGAAGAGATGCGGGACGAGGCAATCGAGATGCTCGACATCCAGCCCGGAGATTCGGTACTCGACGTCGGCTGTGGTACCGGCTTCGCGACCGAAGGGCTGATTCAGCAGACAGACAACGTCTACGGTCTCGACCAGAGCGCCCACCAGCTCGACAAGGCATACCAGAAGTTCGGCAAGCGAGGGCCGGTCAAGTTCCACATGGGCGACGCGGAGCGACTGCCCTTCGCTGACGACCGATTCGACATCGTCTGGTCGTCTGGCTCTATCGAGTATTGGCCTAACCCGGTGACGGCACTCGAAGAGTTACGCCGTGTCGGCAAACCCGGCGGAAAGGTTCTCGTCGTCGGTCCCGACTACCCGGACTCGACGCTATTCCAGAAGGCCGCCGACGCAATCATGCTCTTTTACGACGAGGCCGAGGCAGACCGGATGTTCCGTGAGGCTGGCTTCGAGCAGTTCGGACATACGATTCAGCAGGCCTCTCCGAACAGCCCACGGGCTATCACGACACTTGCTCACATCTCGGAGGCGTAACTCCCTCAGGTCGCGGTCGTCTCTACTTCGAGGAGCGTTCTATTCCCCGAAAAGAGAGTAACCGAGACCGTCGCCCCGCTCGTTATCTCCGGTGCATTCGTCGACGCTACGGCGAAACTGGTCTGTTCCCCGGCCTGCAATCGATTCGAGCTTGCAGGGTTGAACGCTCCCTCTGGTCCGCTACGGAACCCCTTGGCCGCAAAAAACGGAACTGGCGGCTGGTAATCAAGTGGGTCACCGTCGACTGATACCTTCACCTTGAGCGTCGAGATATCGAGAGGTTCACCGCCGCGATGTACGAGTTCGATTCTGTCTGCCGAAGCGTCGGCCGTGAGGTCGAGAGATGCGGTCGGCCCGGGGGGAGAGAGGTCGACGGCCGTCGCTCCGAGCAGTGTCGCCGACAGCACTATCGTCACCGCGAGGAGCGTGACGACACCGACGACAGGACTTACCGCCCGTGGCATACACTCCGGTGGTGTCGCTATCGTATTTGAACGTTCGCTGGACTGTCACGCTGTGAGGCATCGTGGTCGGCTGTCACTCGGGGAAAATCGCGACCGAGACTTCCTGGCCGGTGTCTGTCCTCGCCGTTATCTCGAACGAGCCGGCCGGCTGTACCGTGTAGAAGTCGCCGCCTGAAGACAGGGTCTTGACCGGTTGTTCGTCGATAGAAACTGTGATATTATTGTATATCACGTCCTCGGTCTCGATGACTTCGATCAGCATCGGCCCGGTGGGGTTCGTCACCTGGACGTCGAGTCTGAGTCCATCGTTGGTCGTCTGCGTGAAATCGGTCACCGGCACTGCGAACGGATTCTTCTCGTGGACCTCGTAGAACGGATTTGTCGTTGCGCCATCGAGGTACGTTCGCAGTGTTCCGTGTGTGTGACTCGCTGTGAGCCGGTACACCGACGAGTTGCCGAACCCTCTGAGCGTCGGATTAAATACGTCACTGACCGTCCACGGATAGAGGCTCTGAGCCCGGTTGAACGCGTCTTCTGCCTCAGAGGCGCCGCCGCTGCCGAACTGCTCTGGTGCGTCCCTCTCGTGTTCGCCCAGCAACATTGCCTCCCTGATATAGCTGTCTCCCTCGACCGAGGCCAGTATTAGGGATTGATTTCCCGCCTGCACGTACATGGTGCCTGTATCGGCTGTCGACAGGTGGCCCTCGATCTGTGAAAGTATTGCCGACGGAAGTAGCGAGGAATCTCCTTCGATATTTGAGTACTGCCGGGAGAATCCTTCCGAAATCGACGTGCCCTGTACGACATCCGTGATATCTCGGTACTGCTCAGCGGTGACGCCGAGGCGGACGACCTCTCTGAACAGTTGCGTCCCGTCGATTTCACCGCTGCTATACTGCCGGTAGAGTTGGTGTCTCTGTTGTTCAAGCGACAGAGTACTGCTCTCGATTTCCTGCAGTAGCTGACGGTGGAAGGCAGCCTTGTCGTCGCTATCGGCTAACTGCTGCTGGACGATACGCTTTCGCTGTTCTCCCTGAAGCCGAAGTGCATCCCCTTGGACAGCACCTGCGACATCTAGCGACGCTGATTCGTACTGCTCTTGTCGAACGTCTGCTTGGTCGAGCGAGAGGTAGTTACTCGAATTACTCACCTCGACGACGTGAGCAGAACTGTTCGTGAGCTGGCTCGACTCCCAGAGCGGCTCGTCGACGCTAGCTGTAGCGATCGCTCCTCCCGCCAACAGGAGGGTGCCCGCACAGAATAACAGCAACAGCCTGGAGGGACGCGACATATTAGTGACGTATTGCCGGCGGGTATATAAAAAGGTCGCGGAGAGATACCACAACAGCACCATCCACAGCGAGCGGTGCTGTGTGGATTGTATTCACTCTCCGTCCGTGAGGAGCGTCTAGACAGTTTATACAGCGCCCTAACGTTTCATAGAAAAGGTTTTCTGGTGTGAGGGGCAATAGGCCGATACATGCCCGAGCCGTCTCGTGATGCTCTCCGCTTGGTCCCTGCTCTCTGTCTTGGCACTGTCGTGGTGGTCGCTCTCTGTGCGTTCGCTACCGGTGTGGGCGGTGCGTCTCCGTCCGTCTACTCGCCGGACAGCACGGCTCCACCAGACAGTGTCCAGCCACCACAGCCGAACGTTGCGGTGAACACGAGTATTATCGAGACGAACACCACGTTTGTGGTCGAACTCCAGACCGATGGAAGCGCTCGGTGGGAAGTGACAGAGCGTTTCAACCTCTCCACGCAGCGCCAGCAACAGGTATTTAGCGACCTCGCGGCGGAGTTCGAATCCGGTTCTGTCGAGGGGAGAGACCTCGGATTCGGTGCGTTTGAGCGCGCTAGCGAACTAATCGATGCAGAAACCGACCGAGACGTTCGAATCGTCAACCCACAACGTGTGAGCAGAGTCGGCGACGACCTAGGGGAGCTGACTCTCTCGTTTACCTGGGAAAATTTTGCCCGCGTGAAGGATAACAAGCTCTATCTCGACGACGTCTTCGAGACAGAGGCTGGGCTCTGGTTCCAAGGACTTGGCCCGAACCAGACGCTCAGAATCGAAGCACCCGAAGGGCTGGGATTCGACGACGCGGAGATTATCCCCGACCGGGGGGCACTGCGCTGGCAGGGACCGGCGTCGTTCTCGAACGAGACGCTGCAGGCGGTTATCGGACTCGGGACCGGTGGTACCGAAACGACGCCGACTGTAACGCCGACAGCTACAGCGACACCAGGAGGAACCGGCCCGGCAACCCCTGGCGGCAGTGACGGCACACTCTCGGTTGGACAGGTTGCTCTCGCTTTCGCGGTGTTCGGCGCGGTTGGTGTCCTGTTCGTCGGCGTGATGATGGCCGTCGGTCCCGAACGCGTGCGAGAAGCTGTGGCCGAACTCGGAACCAGCGAAACAGAACCATCCCAGGATGCGACTGAAGAGTCGTCTGTCGAAGAGTCAGCGCCTGCCACAGCGGCTACCCAGGAGGTTGACCTTGAGCTACTGAGCGACGAGGAACGGGTCGAACGCCTGCTCGAAGAGAACGGTGGACGAATGAAGCAAGCGACCATCGTCAAAGAGACTGGCTGGTCGAACGCGAAGGTATCCCAACTCCTCTCCTCGATGGATGAGGAAGACCGCATCGACAAGCTCCGCATCGGCCGAGAGAACCTCATCTCGTTCCCCGACGAGGACATCACCGATATCGGCGACAAGTAAACAGACCTCCTGTTTTCAGTTCATACCATTACACAAAACAGGGCATTTGTACGTCCTCGGCCGTGAGATACTACTGCGACAAACTCTCCAGGGGTTTACGAGCGAACTAACAACGTTTATGCGGAGCCGGTTCTCATATGTTGGTGTATGAAAATCCTCGTGACAGTATCGGAAGTCGCCGAGGCCGACGACGAGTTCGAGATCGACGGCCTCAGCATCGACGACCGCTACCTGACCTACGACCTCAACGAGTGGGACGATTACGCCATCGAGGAGGCAGTACAAATAAGCGAGTCTCACGACGACGTAGAGGTTGTTACGGTGACGGTCGGCCCGGAGCGCGCCGAGGAAACGATTCGCCAGGGACTGGCGAAAGGTGCCGACCGCGCTGTCCGTGTCTGGGACGACAAACTCGACGACGTTGAGTTGGTCGACTCCGCGACGAAGGCCCGCCTGCTCGCTGGCGTTGCCCGTGAGGAAGACCCCGACCTCGTTTTGTCGGGTGTTCAGACGGCCGATATGGCCTTTGGCTCGACTGGCGTCGCACTGGCGTCGGAGCTCGGCTACGAGTGGGGCGCAGTTGTCAACCAGCTAGACCTCGAAGACGATGTCGCCTCGGTCCATCGCGAGCTTGAAGG
Source organism: Halovenus aranensis (assembly GCF_900100385.1). Taxonomy (GTDB): domain Archaea; phylum Halobacteriota; class Halobacteria; order Halobacteriales; family Haloarculaceae; genus Halovenus; species Halovenus aranensis. Next base: position 71,371 of record NZ_FNFC01000003.1, on the reverse strand, counting down.
TGGTGTCGAGGAACTGACCGAGGTCGAACTGCCAGCGGTGTTGACCATCCAGACCGGTATCAACGAGCCACGATATGCGAGCCTGCGTGGCATCCGGCAGGCACAGTCCAAGCCGCTCGATGTCAAGTCGCCTGCAGACCTCGGCGTCGAACTGGACCAGTCGGTCCTCTCGCTGACTTCGCTCGAAGAGCCCGAGACCGAGAGCGATGTCGACCTCTTCGAAGGGAGCGCCGACGACACCGCCGAAGAGCTTGCAACGCTGCTTCGCGAGAAGGGGGTGGAAGCATGAGTGACGTTCTCGCAGTCACCGAACACCGACGCGGCGACCTCCGCGACGAGAGTTTCGAACTCATCACCGCGGGGCGCGAACTCGCTGACGGGAGCGATGGCGACCTCCACCTGGCCGTAATCAGCGGCGACGTAGACGACTTCGCCGACGAGCTGAACCGCGAGGGTGTCGACGCGATTCACACCGTCGACCGCGGCGAGGAGTTCAACCACGACATCTACAGGCAGGTCACCGAGCAGCTTGCCGACGAAATCGACGCACAGTACATCGTCGCGCCCCACAGCGTCAACGGGCTCGACTACGCACCGGCCGTTGCCCAGACGCTCGGTTACCCACTGGTGACTGATATTGTCGACGCAGACGCCGAGGGTGGCCTGTCTGTCACGAGAGAGCTATACAACGGAAAGACCGAAGCGGATGTCGAAGTCGACAGCGAGCGTGCGTTCGTGACCGTCCGACCGGGCGAGTGGGACGCCACAGAAGGCGATGGCTCTGCAACGGTCGAGGCGTTCGATGCTGCCATCGACGAGGAACAGGTCCGCTCGACGGTCACCGGCTTCGAAGAGGTCGGGGCCGGCGACGTCGATATCTCGGAGGCCGAAGTGCTCGTCTCAGTCGGTCGTGGTATCGAGGAAGAGGACAACCTCGACATCATCTTCGACCTCGCTGAGGCACTCGACGCGACGGTCTCGTCGTCCCGACCGATTGTCGACAACGGCTGGCTTCCACAGGACCGCCAGGTTGGCCAGTCGGGCAAGAAAGTCACGCCCGAGGTATACATCGCCGTCGGTATCTCTGGGGCAGTCCAGCACGTCGCAGGCATGAAAGGCGCAGAAACCATCATCGCCATCAACAACGACCCGAGCGCCCCGATTTACGATATCGCTGATTACGGTATCGTCGACGACCTCTTCGATGTCGTGCCAGCGCTAACCGAGCAGTTCGAGTAACTACCGCCGCTTTGCGAGTTCTTCTCTGAGGTCGTCGACGGTCACGTCATGCATGGCGAGCAAGACGAGCATGTGGTAGACGATGTCGGCGGCCTCGTGTGCAAGTTCTTCGTCGTCGCCGTCTTTTGCTGCCAAGACGAGTTCTGTCGATTCCTCTCCGAGTTTCTCTAGCACTGCGTTTTCGCCTTTCTCGTGTGTAAACAGCGAGGCAGTGTAGGAGTCCTCGGGAAGGTTCTCCTTTCGGTCTTCGATGACGTCGAACACCTCGTCGAGAACGTCGTCGGTCATGGCTGTTCGTTGCTGTCCCAGCCCTTTATCGCGTCGATATCACACTGTCGAACGGACCGTGTCGTCGTCGAAGAACGCGAGGTCGTGGATGCGAGAATCGGCCGTCAGTTCTGGGTGGAATGCGGTGCCGACAAGCGGGCCCTGACGGACCGCGACTGGACGACCGTCCCAGGCGGCAAGCACCTCCACGTCGGAGCCGACACTCTCGACCGCAGGGGCGCGGATGAATACTGCGGGAAACGTCTCGTCGAGTCCCGCGACAGATAGCGGTGCCTCGAAACTCTCTCGCTGACGGCCGAACGCGTTTCGCTCGACGGTCACATCGAGCAAGTCGAGTGTCTCGACGCGCTCGTCGCCCGAGTCTGCACTGACCAGAATCAACCCCGCACACGTCGCAAGCATCGGCTTGCCGGCCGCAGCGTGTGCTCTGAGTTCGTCGGCGATACCTTCCCGATGGACCAGCCGCGAAATCGTCGTCGACTCGCCGCCGGGCAACAACAACACGTCACAGTCGGGGACCGTGCCGGCCGTCCGAATCTCCGTGACGGTCGTGTCGAGTCCGTGACTCTCCCCGGCACGCTCTATCGCCCGAGCGTGTTCCGAGACGTCACCCTGGACTGCCACGACCCCTGCGGTGACTGCCATATCTCAGATTACGACTACCCGGAAAAAAAGGCCGCGGTTACGGCGATACCTCTGTCGGCGATAGGGTGCTGCTTTAGAAAACCCGCCTCAGTCGTCGTCAGTCGGCTCTTGTTCGACTCGTGCGTTCTCTGGTGGGTGACTGTACAGCATTCCTCGGCTCGGACTATGTTGTGCCATACCAACCTTGAATAAGTGGACGGGTATAAGATTGTCCCTTATATTTCCTAATAGAGTATCGAGAAATGCCGTCTTATCGGCCCAGAAAACTGGATGTTTTCAACCGGTCAGGACTGCACGCGCGGCGAAGGCGAGATTTTCCTTGCGCTCACGGACACGGCGATAGAAATACGAGAACCACTTGCTCCCGTAGGGGATGTACTGATAGACAGGGATACCCTCTGCAGCCAGCTCTGTCTGTGCGCTCTCGCGGACGCCCATCAACATCTGGACCTCGTAGGGGGTGCCGTACTCCTCGTGAAGCTCCCTGGCGTAGGATATCATCTCGGGGTCGTGGCTGCCGACACCGATTCCGCCGTCGAACTCCCTGAACGCGTACTCGAGCAGGTCTTTGTACACTGCGTCGACAGTGTCTTTGTCCTTGTGTGCAATCTCTGCTGGCTCGTCGTAGGCACCTTTGACGAGCCGGACCTTCCCGGGGAGGTCAGCGAGCTGCTCGAGGTCTTCGCCGGTGCGTTTTAGATTCGCCTGCACACAGAGCCCCATGTTACCGTCAGTCTGCCGGGTGTATTTCTCGTAGGCGTCAAGCGTCGTGTCCGTCGTCGTGTGGTCTTCCATGTCGACCCAGACGCGACAGTCCGCCGCATCCACGATACGGCCGAGATTCTCCTCGAACACCTCACCGCTGATATCGATACCCAACTGGCTTGGCTTCACCGAGACGCAGGCGTCTGCATCGCGGTCGGCAATCATCCTCGCCAGCTGAATGTACTCCTCGGTGTCCTCGGTGGCGTTTGCCGGGTCCTCGTAATGCTCTCCGAGGAGATTGAGGATGCCAGCGACGCCATCATCGTTCAGGCCCTCGACGTGAGACAGTGCCGAGTCTGGTGTCTCGCCGGCAACGAAGTTGTTCGCAATCGGCGGTATCATACAATCTACTGGGAGCTATCGGTTCTTGAAACCTGCTATTCGCAGGACGAAAATGAACGGACAGCGGATTACTCTTCGACGATGATGGCGCCCAGCTGACCGATGGCAGCGTGGGGCAGACACTCATAGAGGATGACACCCGGCTCCTCGAAGGTCTTGCTCCAGGTGAAGCCGCTGTTCTTGATGCCGGAGTCGAAGTCACCTCCCTCGTTCGCGGTGACGGAGTGCCCGTCGCTGACCCACTCCCAGGTAACCTCTGTGCCGGGGCTGATGCGGACCGCAGCAGGACCGAAGGCGTAGTCGGGCTCGTTCGCGCCGTTCTCGATGGTCACTGCATCCATCCCTTTCATGTCCTCGATGGAACCGTCGTAGCCGTTGGCGTCGGCAAGATACTCGTCGACCTGGCTGGCGGCTTCACCGCCGCCGTCGCCGCCGTCGCCGCCGTCGCCGCTGGACCCTTCGCCCTCGACGATGATAGCGCCGAGCTGGCCGATGGCAGCGTGGGGCTGACACTCATAGAGGATGACACCCGGCTCCTCGAAGGTCTTGCTCCAGGTGAAGCCGCTGTTCTCGATGCCGGAGTCGAATTCGGCACCCTCTGTGGCGCGCACGCTGTGGCCATCACTGACCCACTCCCAGGTAATCTCGGTTCCCGCATCGACACGGACTGCGGCCGGACCGAAGGCGTAGTCGGGCTCGTTCGAGCCGTTCTCGATGGTAATTGCGTCCTGGCCGGTCTTGTCTGCGATAGAACCGTCGTAACCGTTGGCGTCGGCAAGATACTCGTCGACTTTGGCTTTGGCGTTGCTGCCGCCACCGCCGCCACCGCCACCGTCACCGACGATGATAGCGCCGAGCTGGCCGATGGCAGCGTGGGGCTGACACTCATAGAGGATGACACCCGGCTCCTCGAAGGTCTTGCTCCAGGTGAAGCCGCTGTTCTCGATGCCGGAGTCGAACTCGGCACCCTCTGTGGCGCGCACGCTGTGACCGTCACTGACCCACTCCCAGGTAATCTCGGTTCCAGGGTCGACCTGAATTGCGGCCGGACCGAAGGCGTAGTCGGGCTCGTTCGAGCCGTTCTCGATAGTTACCGAATCCTGGCCTGTCATGTCCATGACCTCGCCCTCGTATCCGTTTGCCTCGGCCAGATACTGGTCTACCTTCTCTTGGGGCGACATACCGCCGCCGTCACCGCCGTCTTCGCCGCCGTCGCCACCGTCCTCGCTGTCCCCGGCTGTCCCGGGAACACCCTGGGTGTCTGCGAAGGGACCGATACAGCCGGCGAGTCCCATCGCCAACGATGCGCCGCCCGCCTTCAGTAACTTCCGTCGGTCGCTATCAAAGTCCGTCATTTATCTGGTCGTGTTTGAGTTACTACGCGGTTTGATTGAAAGCTTCGGTTTTCCTCGCGAACCGAGAATGGTATCGGCCGACTCCCGTGCGTTGTCGCAGCCTCAGCTCGGGTCTCCGTCGGTACGTGGGCTCGTGGGGTGATACGGTGTGTCGTACTCTCCGGGCCTGTCGTCGAGTCTGTCGGGGTTGATATATCCACCGAGCAGCATGAAATCGAGGATGACGAGCCGGAGCATCGCCTCCAGGACCGGCACTGCCCGGGGCATCAACACGGGGTCGTGCCGACCGACGACTTGGACCTCCTTTCGCTCCTCGGTCTCCCAGTCGACGGTCTCCTGTCGCTTCGGAATACTGGTCGGAGCGTGCCAGGTCGCCTCGCCGTAGATTGGTTCGCCGGTCGTGATGCCGCCCTGTAGCCCGCCGTGGTCATTGCCTTCCGGAACTGGGTCACCCGCCTCACTTACCGTCTCCTGTCGCGACCCGTCGTCGAACTCCCAGTCTTCGTTTCGCTCGCTGCCCCGCATCGTCCGGGCGTCCCACCCGGCTCCGAACTGGAAGGAGGTGACCGCGGGGATAGCAAACACTGCCTGGCCGAGCCTGGCCGAAAACGAGTCGAACCGGGGCGCGCCGAGCCCGCGCGGGACGCCGCGACACTCGAAGTAAACTGCGCCTCCGATAGAGTCGCCCTCCTGTTGGTACTCGTCGATTGCCTCGCGCATCTGCGCCGCGGTCTCGGGGTGGGCACACCGCACGTCGTTTTCCTCGGTGTGTTCGAGCATCTCTTCGAAGCTAACCTCGGGTGCCTTGATGTCGCCGACCTGGCTGACGTGTGCTTTGAGTTGTATGTCGTGGTCGCTCTGGTCGAGCACCTGTTTTGCCACCGCGCCAGCCGCGACCCAATTTACTGTCTCGCGCGCGGACGAACGCCCGCCGCCACCCCAGTTGCGCGTCCCGAACTTCGCCGAGTAGGTGAAATCGCCGTGTGAGGGGCGTGGTGCCGTGACGAATGGCTCGTATTTCCCCGACCGGGCGTCTTTGTTCTGTATGACCATCCCTATCGGTGTCCCTGTGGTGTAGCCGTCCTGCAGCCCGGAGTTGAGTGACACCTTGTCCGGTTCACCACGCGAGGTCGTTATCATCGACTGCCCGGGCTTGCGGCGGTCGAGTTCTGTCTGGATATCGCTCTCGTCGAGTTCGACGCCTGCCGGACAGCCCGACACTGTACAGCCCATCGCCTCGCCGTGGGACTCGCCGAAAGTCGTTACCTGAAAGAGTTGGCCGAACCGGTTCCCGTTCATTGCCACCTACTCGGTAACCCGGGACCTAAAACATCACGTCCGCGGAACCGCTACTCGTCGCCGAGCAATTCGTTGACGATGCGGTCTGGCTCGAACCGCTCGATATCATCGTAGTCTTGCCCGGTCCCGAGGAACAGAATCGGCTTCCCCGTGACGTAGGCGACAGAGATTGCCGCGCCGCCCTGCTGGTCGGCGTCGGCTTTGGTCAGGATGGAGCCGTCGATTTCGGCGGCGTCGTTGAACTCCGTCGCGCGGTTGACAGCGTCCTGTCCGGCGACCGCTTCGTCGACAAACAGCGTCATATCTGGGTCGATGACGCGGTCGATTTTCTCTAACTGGTCCATCAGACCCTCGTTCGTGTGGAGCCGACCGGCCGTATCACCCAACACGACATCTACGTCGTTCGCGTCTGCGTACTCGACGGCGTCGTAGATAACCGCCGCAGGGTCCGACCCCTGTTCGTGAGAGATAATCTTCTTGCCGAGGTTGTCGGCGTGTTGTTCGAGTTGCTCGTTGGCACCCGCTCGGAACGTGTCGCCGTTTGCCAGCACCGTCGAGAGGCCGCGTTCCTCGAAGTAGTGTGACAGCTTCGCAATCGTGGTCGTCTTCCCGACGCCGTTGACACCCGTGAAGATGATGACGACGGGTTTCTCACTCTCTGTGACCCGCTCGTCGAACTCGAACTGCCCGACGCTGATGACGTCGTACAGCGATTCCCGCAGCGCATCACGCACCAGATTTCCAGTGCTGGAGAGTCGACGGCGTGTCTCGCCGACGAGATTCTTCTCGACGCCGTCGAGAATTTCCTGTGCGACCTCCATCTCGACGTCGCTTCCCAGCAACGCGAACTCGAGTTCTTCGAGATGGTCCTCGAGGTCGTCCTCGTCGACGACCGTCTTGCCCGTCGCCAGCAGTTTGGCACGCTCACGGAAGCCGCGCCCGTCGTCCGTGGGTTCGGCCTCCTCGTCTGTCTCTTCGGTCGCTGCTGGCTCGCCGTCTACCGGTGGCTCAGCCTGTACGTCGGCATCTGGCTGTACTTCTGAGTCGAGGTCTTCTTCGGGGACCTCCGCTTCCGGGTCGTCGGGTTCGCTGTCCTCTACCTCGACATCCTCTTCGGCGTCCTCGGTGAAGCTCCCGAGCTTGTCTTTGAGTCCGTCGAACATGGCGCCAGCTTACTCGTCGGGCTGTTGCTGCTGGAGCTGCTGCATCTGCTGTTGCTGGAGCTGCTGAGCGCGGTCTTCGAGGTCGCCGGCTTCAGCCTCCAGCTCTTCGATTTCGGACTGGATGTCCTCGATGCGGCTGTCGAGGTGCTCCTTTTTCGATTTGAGGGTCTCGATTGCACCTTCGCTGTCGCGTTCCGCGGCGTAGTCAGCGCCGAGGTCGACGATAATCTCGTCGATGTCGGCGATCTCCGCACGGACGTAGGCATCGCCGCCGAGCGGGACTTGAACCATCGAATCAGACTCGAGCGTCTCGATTGCTTCGACGGCGTCGTCGATTTCGCTCTTTTCTGTCTGCAGCGAGGAGATTTCGCCTTGCAGGACTTCCTGTTGCTGTTCGATTTCTTCGATAGCCTGTGCGATTTCCTGTAGCTGCCCGCCGCCACCGCCACCGCCGCCACCGAGGCTCATTGTGACACCTCTTCGATTTCGACCTGCGGCCGCTTGAGCCCGTGTTTCGAGCCGAAGTTCGCGTAGACGTGCTCTGTCGCGACGTTCTCGTTTTCTGCTTCGAGCTCTTTCTCGAAAGTCTGCCAGCCATCCCGGGCCTTCCAGCGCCCAGTGACCGTGTATTCACTCATACAATTTGGTCCGATACGTAGCGGGAAGAATCTTGCTACTTGAGGGTCGCCCGACCACAATCTATAAATTTCACTCCCGTAAACACTCATCCACATTGAACAGGGCCTCCAGGTCGTCTCTCCGCATCTAAGCGGTGACGACCGGCTGGCCGGCTGTGGGCGTTACCCGGGCCGTCCGACGCGGACTGGGTGGCGTTACGCTTTCGGCCACTGGCTCGCGCACCCTTCGGTAGCTGTTTTGCCGCGAGCCGCTCCTTTCACGACAGAGACGAGTCGCTTCCGTTGGGGTGTGCAGGTCCAGCACGCAGACTGCCAGCCACCGATGCCCATCATCAATGCGACTCACGCAACGACCACGACCGTACCGCTCGCGAATCACGAACCGGCCGACCCACGCTGAACGGCCGTCCGCTTGCCGGCTGCAGGGAGGTGGTCGGTCATGACGCTCTCTCTGGAAGCACAGGTCACCGACGGCCCCGACACATATCGCTTCGGTACCGCCGACGGACTGCACTCCTCCGATGCGTTCCGCACGTCCGAACTCCTGTTACTCGACACGCTGTGGGACCTGTCACTTGGCGACGTACTCGTCGTTCAGGGGAACTACGGCGTCGTTCCGACTGTGCTCGACGCCGCGGCGGGAACTGTCAGGATGACCGAGACCAGTGCCCGAGCAGCCCGCATCGCTCGGGAGAACCACGACCGAAACGGCGCGTCGGCCGACATCGCTCTGGCCGGGCCAGCCGCCCTTGAAGAGACGTTCGATACCGTCTGTTACGCGCCGAATCCATACACTCCCCTTGCAGTCGGAAAACAGCGACTCGTCGACGCGCTCTCTGTACTCCGCGATGGGGGACGGCTCTACGTCGCCGGGGACAGCACTGCCGGAGTGGAACGATACGAACGCTGTCTCGCGGACCACGCCACGGCGGTCGAAACAGTACGTCGAGACGGCGGTTGCCGAGTCCTCGAAGCGACCCGGGGCAAGAACGTCGACGCCTCCGAGTTCGTTACCCGCCGGACGGTAACCGCCTGCGTCGACAGCGTCGACTTGACGATGGTCACCGAGCCGGGGCTGTTCTCCCCGGGCGACCTCGACGACGGAACGCGACTCCTGCTCGAAACAGCGACCGTCGAGGACGGCGAGACGGTTCTCGATCTCGCCTGCGGATACGGGCCAGTCGGGGCATACGCCGCGGCGAGTGCCGACGCCGAGGTAATCCTGACCGACGACAACGTCCGTGCGACCGCCTGCGCGAGGGCCACACTGGACGCCACCGGCGTCGACGGGCGAGTCCTCACTGCGGACTGTCTTCGGGGGGTCGATACCACGGTCGACCGCGTTCTGTGTAACCCGCCGACCCACGCCGGAAGCGGCGTCCTTTCGGAGCTGTTCTCCGGTGTCGGGCGAGTCCTCGGTTCCGACGGCGAGCTTTCGGTCGTCCACCACCGGACGCTGAACCTCGACACGTACCTCGAACAGGTCGGCCAAGTCGTCGGCCGAAAGACCGGCACGGACCACACCGTCGTGACGGTTCAGTCAGAGTAGCGTCACGACGGACGCAGGAATCGGTACCGTTCGAACACGCGCCGTTGGTGTCGATGGTATGGCGGGCACTCAATCGCAGGGCGTTTAGTTCCTGGGCCGCTATCGGTCGGTAATGAGCAAGCCGAGCCCAGAGGTCTACGAGGAGGGCAAGGGGATGGACGCCCACAATCAGGCGATGCGGGAGATACGCTCCCGGAAAGACGAAACCTACGACCCTACCGAGCCGACCCGGGTCTGGCTCGACGAGGACAACACGCCAGACGGCGTCTACGACTCGCTGACTATCATCCTCAACACCGGCGGCTGTCGGTGGGCCCGCGCCGGCGGCTGTACGATGTGTGGCTACGTCGCAGAGAGCGTCGACGGCGGCACGGTCGCCCACGAGGACCTGATGACACAGGTCGAGAAATGTCTCGACCACGAGGCAGAGAGCGCCGACGAGCCCGCCGGACAGGTAAAGATCTACACGTCCGGCTCGTTCCTCGACGAACGCGAGGTGCCCGCCGAGACACGGAAAGCCATCGCCGAGACGTTCGCCGACCGCGACCGCATGGTTGTCGAGTCACTTCCCGACTTCGTCGACCGCGAGAAAATAACCGACTTCACCGACCACGGTATCGAAACCGACATCGCCATCGGACTGGAGACGGCGACCGACCGGGTGCGCCACGACTGTGTCAACAAGTACTTCGATTTCTCAGAGTTCGAGCGGGCGGCCGAGGCCGCTGTCGACTGTGACGCCGGTATCAAAGCATACCTCCTCATGAAGCCCGCGTTCCTCTCGGAGGCGGAGGCCATTGAGGATATGGTGCGCTCGGTCGAGCGGTGTGCTGGCGTCGAGGGCTGTCACACTGTCTCGATGAATCCCTGTAACGTTCAGCGGCATACGATGGTCGAAGACCTCTATTTCGGTGACGGCTACCGGCCGCCGTGGCTCTGGAGTGTCGCCGCAGTCCTCGAAGGGACTGCCGATGAAGACGTTATCGTCGTTTCGGACCCAGTCGGCCACGGCAGCGACCGTGGCCCGCACAACTGTGGCGAGTGCGACGACCGTGTCCAGCGGGCAATCAAAGATTTCAATCTCCGACAGGACCCGGCAGTCTTCGAGCAAGTCTCCTGTGACTGTGAACTGACATGGGAGACGGTTCGTGACCGCGAACAGAGCTACTCGATGCCGCTCACGCGATAATATCGCTCCTGCCTCCTCGCTCGCCGCGGAACTATTATATATCTGCTACGTGACTCTGTGGGTGTAAATGACAAACAAACAGCAATGCAGAGAGGACACTGAGGACAGTTCACGAACGGTCGCGGCCCTCGTCATGCTCGCGTTCGTCGTGTTGCTGGCAGGCTGTACAGTCACCTACGAGGCGGACATCGCGTCTGACGGGAGTATCGACCAGCTCTCCGTCGAAATCGACATGGGCGAAGAATTATACCAGAGCGCACAGGCACAGGCCCAACAGGAGGGGTACGACAGCGTCGGCCAGTACCTCTTCGACGGCGAGGGTAACAACGAGATAGACGAGAGTGCGTGGGACTCGGTAGAGATTAGCGACGACGGAGAGAGCACAGTCGGCTACACTGCGGAGGGTGGCACCGCCGACGGCCTCGAAAACGTGACCATTACCGTCGACGAGGAGGCCAGCGAAGTCACGTACGTCGACACCGAAGGTGTCGAGACGGACACCGGTAGCGCGTCTGCCGACTTCGGCGAGGTACAGTGGGAGTACACCGTGAACATGCCCGGCGAGGTTACCGATACCAACGGGAACGCCGACGGAGCGAGCGTGACGTGGACCAGCGACGAACACGAGAACGTGACCGAACTGCGGGTAACAAGCGAACAGACCGGCGACAGCGACGGCTCCGGCCCCGGATTCGGACTCCTGACCGGCCTCGTCGGTCTGGCTGTCGTTCTCGGCCTGGGAGTTGCCAGGCGAACGCGCCGATAGTCGGCTGGTCCCGCTTCTCGCGTGGTGCGGTGATTTAGTCGACGGTGAAATACCAGTCTTGACGGTTCTATACGCCTAAAACGAGCGTTTCACAAGAAAGAGACGTTTCCCAAGAAAGATACCCGAGCGTTCCAAACGGGAAGGTACCCGTGACAAACACCCAGGTCACCCACATTCAGATAGACAACTACGGTCCCTGGACCGTGACACCAGAACCGCGTCGGGAAGTCGACCTTCAGACGCTTCAATCGCGGCTGTATGCCGACCTCTCGCAACTGTTCGGTAATCGAGACGGCTACGTTTTCTTCACCCGGTTCGACAACATGGTCGCCATCTCGAACGGTATCGGTATCGAGGCCCACGAATGCATTCAGGAATCGATTTCGAACCGCTATCCGGTGACGATGAGTCTCGGTGTCGCGACCGGGCGCAGTCCAGTGAACGCGCTCGGCACTGCGACCGAACTCCTCCAGGAGGCTGGCAGCGCACAGGACAAACACCGCCGAGAGATTCTCAAAGGCCGTCCCATCGACGATGAATTCCGTACTGACGAGGATGTGCAGGTTGCACACTTTGACGTCGATAACGCCACCGAAAAATACACCGACCAGCTTAACGAGTTCGATACGTTCATCAACATCGAGCAAGGGTACGCGGAGCTGATGCAGTATATGCGCCGAGCCCACGATTCACTGTCGTTTTTCGTCGGCGGCGACAATATTATCGCACTCTGTCCGGACCTCGACCGAGACGCCTACCGCGATGCCGTCGACCACGTCAAAGAGGCTGTCGACGTCCAGCTCAAGGTCGGCGTCGGTCGAGGGGCCAGCGCCTCCGACGCCGGCATGGACGCGAAACACGCACTCGAAGAGTGTCGTGCCGCCAGCAAGACGGTCGAACTCGACCTCTGAGACGGTCATCTCTCCGGATAGACACGCTAATCTACCAGCTATGTGTGTGGTGTACATAAACGTGCTGTAGGTATCTTTTTCCCCGAGTATGCTAAATAGTACCACATATGAACAGGGACGTAACCGTGCAGGACGTGATGGACCGAGAGTACGTCGGTGTAAGTGAATCGGACGAACTCGTCGATACCGTCGAGTTGCTTCTGCGAAACGACGCCGACACGGCCGTCGTCCAGCGCGGGAACGAACTCGTCGGAGTGGTGACTCAGGAGGATGTCCTCGCGTTAGTCGTCGACGGACCCGAGCCCGGGACAGCGGCCGTCAGCGATGCGATGACCGAGAGCGTCCCCACAGTGTCACCCGAGACAGGACTGGACGCTGCTGCCGATATGATGTCTGCCCGCGAATCGCGTCGGCTCGTCGTCACCGCCGGTCCCGAGCCGATGGGTATCCTCTCAGAGCGTGACCTGCTCGCCGGCCGCGACCTCGGTGGACCAGTCGAATCCCGCGACGGCGGGGGCGCTGTCACGGATGCCGGCGCCGAGATGGAAGCTGATAGTACGCGGACCGGCTTCGAGGACCAGAGCATCTGTGAGGCCTGTGGCACCTTCGCCAGCGACCTCTCCTCGTTCAACGGACAGCTGTTGTGCTCTGACTGTCGGGCGATGTAACTGTCCGCGCGCCGTAGCGGTGCGTACTCGCAATGGAGATACTGACGCCCTCTCTGTCGGCTGCAGAACGGCTCGTCGAGCAGTGGCTCTCCCTCGCGGAGAGCCAGCGGCGGTTCGAGTCACACCTCCTGGTGTCCGAAAACCGGACTCGGATTCGGGAGTCTATCTGTAACCACATCGCCACCGGGCGGTTACTGGTTGCACGGGATGAGGCTATTCGCGGGTTTATTATGTTCACCATCGAAGTCGGTGGCTACGAGCAGGATGTAACCCGCGGACTCATCGAGAACCTCTATGTCGACCCAGACTACCGTAACGACGGCGTCGGCTCGCGACTGCTGGGTAACGCAGAGACAGAACTGCAAACACAGGGTGCCGACGTAGTCACACTCGACGTGATGGCGGCAAACGAGGCCGGTCGTCGGTTCTACCGGCGGCACGGCTACGAGCCACATCGATTGGAACTCGAAAAGGATATCTCCGAACGCGAGGAGTGAGACGACCTCGCCGGCTGTGACCAGCCACCAAGATTTAACACCGTGGTAACTCTCACCGGTAGTGGACACATCCCCGTCTTCAGCTATGAGCCCTCCACCGACCACCTCGACAGACGATGAGTCACAGGAGTCGACGCCTTATCTCGCAGACTCGTCCCATCTCTCGGGCGAGGGATGGCAGGTACGGCAGTTTCTCCAGCCAGCCACTGCTGTACTCCTGTTTTGTCTGCTTATCGGCGTGGCCGTCCACGCAGTAGTTCGTGAACAGGAACGTCTGGTCGTTGCCGGTGTCGATGCCGGTGTGCTTAGCTGGCTGTACGGCCTCTCGCTCGCATTTCTCGGCGTAGTCCTGTTGCCGGGACTCGTCTCGGCCCCCGAACGCCTTATTCGGGTGGCCAGCCGGCTTCGAGACCGGCCTGCCGCCGTCGTCAGTCTCGGCGCCGTCAGTTTCCTCGTCGCGGCCGGGTCGCTGTTTCCGTTCATCACGTCCGAGGCCGAAAGCCGCCCAATCCTCCCCTTACAGCCGCCGGTCTGGGGCGAAACAAGTGAGATATATCTCCCCGGGTGTCAGGCCGACATCGTCGATGGCGTCTGCCATGGGACGATGCGGTTTCCGCTGGGAACGAACCCCCGGGGACAGGACCTCGTGACCTCGACGCTACTGGGACTAAACACGAGTCTCAAGGTCGCAGTGTCAGCGACTGTCATCGCCGCGACGCTCGGTATCGTGGTCGGCGTCACGGCAGGCTATGTCGGCGGCCGGACCGACGAGTTGCTGATGCGCTATGTCGATATCCAGCGGTCGGTGCCGTTCTTTTTCGTATACATCCTGCTGTTGCTCGTCGTCGGGCGAGGATACCCGTTTCTGGTGCTCGTCTTCGGGTTGCTCTCGTGGGGTGGTATCTCTCGTACCGTCCGTAGTGAGGTCGTTCAACGCCGGGAAGACCCGTACATGCAGGCAGTGGAAATCTCTGGCGCTGGGACACCCCGAGTAATCATCCGTCACCTCATCCCGAACGTGTCGAACACCGTCATCACTGGTGCTGTTGTTCTGTTTGCGAAGTTCGTTCTCTACGAAACCTCGCTGAGTTTCCTCTCTCTGACCAATCCCGTCATCCCATCACTGGGGAACGAACTCGCCCGCGCTACCGGCATGACGAGTGCAGACCCGTTCGCTGCGGGACAAACTTCGGTACCCTGGGACTGGTTTCTGCACCTGCATATCGTGCTCGTCCCTGCATCCGTGGTGTGTTTGCTGTTACTCTCTGTGAGTATTCTGGGCGACTCGCTCCGTGACGCACTGGACCCACGAACGTAGCGTCAGTCCCCGATTCGTGGGTCCAGCGCGACTGCAAGCAGGTCTTCTGCGAGATTAGCGAGGATGACAATCATCGCGACCAGCCAGGTCGTCACCAGTAACACCGGAACGTCGTTGACCGCTGCTGCCTGCCAGAGTAACGCTCCGAGCCCGGGTATCGCCAGGACTGCCTCGACGACGAACACAGACACGAGCAACAGGCCAAGCACCTCGGCCACGAACAGCGACGCAAACGAGGCGGCGCCGGCTTTGAAGACGTGTCTGGCGATGCCAACTGTCCCTCTGCCCTTTGCTCGCAGTGTCTTGATGAACTTCTTGGAGAGGAGTTCGCTGCTCTGTGCCCGGACGTAGCGAATCTGTGCCGCGGCCACGTGCGTTCCAAGAATCACTCCCGCCGCGGCAAGCCAAAACAGGTTCCACCGGTTACTGAATCCTGCCTCGATAGTGTAAAACTGCGCGTCAATCTGGTAGGCCTGGCGCGTGATGTACCGGAAGACCGCGATGCCGAGAACGAAATTCGGCACCGCAAACACCACGTAACTAAGGCCCCGTATCAGCCCGTCAGACCACCGCCCCTGGGTAGCGGCGGCCGTATATCCCAGCAGGGTGGCCAGTGTGATGCCGAACACGAGCGCCGGCAGGAGATACGCGGCAGTGACGACGGCGCGCTCGACAATTAGCCCGCCTACAGGGTCGCCAAACCGAAGCGAACGCCCCCAGTCGAGCGTGAGCAACGACTTCACCCAGTCGAGATACTGGAGATACAGCGGGTCGGCAGGGTCCCAGAAGGCGTTGTCGATTTCCAGCGCCGGAAGTCCGGTACTTTCGACCTCGCTTACGTCTGGTGCGGCTCGCGCGACCAGAAACAGAATCCCGGTGACAACGATACTCGCGAGTGCGGTCCATGCGGTTCGGTAGAGGATGTATCGCGTTCGACTCATGTGGAGGGCTCCGTGCTGTAGTGTGCCGGATAGGGAATCGACATGTCCGACTCCTATCACGGGGTGTCCTCGTCCGGGTATAAAAATTGTGTTCCTTGTGTACACGACACTCAACGACGCCGGCCTCGCGGTCTACAGTCTGGCGAGCGGTGCGTCAGTGCTGTTCGACACCAAGTACCACGGTCAGGGAAAAGCGATACACACTCAAAGGGGCCCCTGCAAAGGTGAGATGTGCCAGGGGAGCTTGGGCGGTTCAAGCACCCGACTTGTAATCGGGAGTTCGGGGGTTCAAATCCCTCCCCTGGCTTCTTTTCAGGGCAGGTTTCTGTGTCCGTCGAGTAGTTCCTCCTGGTCGACGTTCGAGACCGCGAGCGCAAAGGTGTCGGCCCGAGCGAGGTCGGTGGCGTACTCCCAGACCTCGTCGGGTTCGATACCGTGGAGGACGACAACGTGGGGTGTCGGCTTTATCACTCGCTGTGCGACGAGCGGCGACTCACCCCGTGTGACGTTGGTAAATACCAGCGCACGGTTGGTACTCTCCCCGTAGAGGCTATAAAAGTCGTCGCTGGAGAGGCGCCGGATTGCCTCGATGCTGTCGATGACAGTGTGCCCGGCGACGGCATCACGGTTTCCCCCGACCAGCTCCGTCGCACCGATTGCCTCGTAGTATCGGTCGAGCGGGATATTCGCAGGGTACTCCCGGAGGTCCAGGACAACGTCGCTGTCAAATCCCGCAGAGAGGACGCGCGTATACTGGTGGATGTGCTTGCCGCCGCGTCGCTCGTCAATGTCGAGCAGTGCCGCTATCGACCGCTGTATGATGTCGATGCCGGGGTTTTCGCGCCGACCGCTCTCGTAGTCGGAGATGACCGACGGCGAGATGTCGAGCGCGTCGGCGAGGTCCGTCTGTGCGATTTCGAAGTCCACTCGCCACTTTTTGAGCGTCGCACCCGGGTCGTCACTGAGTGTCACTTCGCCTGCTATCTTCTCGGCCAACTGCTCCCGTGCCCCACGTGCCATATCAGAGCACACCTCTCGTCCGCGACAAAAACGTATCGGTGGCGGGGTTCGTGGCTCGTAGTGGTTACTGTGAGTCGTTACGCCCGTGGCAACAGCAGACGGATTTTACGCGATGTGACACGCTAGTCCGGTGACGTGGTCACGAACCGTACCGCAGTAATCACTATCAGTCCGCCCCGGCCGGGACTGCTCCACTACCCTCCGTTCGGGCAGGGGTGACGACATCCGCGTCGGCCGTCTCCATCAGGTCGTCAAACGTGGCCATCTCCGACTCGTAGGCCTCGTATACTTCCTCGAACTCGTCCATTGTCGACTCGAATGCGCGCATGATTTCGTCGAAGTCGTCCATCGTTACTACAGTATACCCGCTCTGGCTCCCTCATTTGTATGCCAAACGTGTTACTGTATAATGCTTGTATTCATGGGTAACTAGTTTGGCATAGAGAATCAGGCACTGTCGGAGGGGAGGTCACTCTCCCTGGCGGCCCGCGGCAGTCGGACCCGGACGCGACAGCCGCGGTCCGTGTTCTCGAACGAGATGGTCCCGCCGGCGCGCGTGACGAGCCAGTTGACAAGCCACAGACCGACACCGCTCGTGTGTTTCAGCGGCGTCTCTTGGCCGTCGACGATAGTGTCGATTTCCTGCTGCTCGATACCCGGCCCTTCGTCTTCGACGGCAATGACCGCGTGGGTATCGTCGCTTGCTTTCGTATCGTATCGGAGCGTTACCGTCGGGGTGTCGCCCTCGCTGTGGACGAGTCCGTTCGTGACCAGTTCTTCGAAGGCCGCCACGAGCGAGGGCCCTCCCGAAACGTCGAGTCGCTCCGGGAGGTCGATGACGACCTCGCCTTCGGGGCGGGTTGTCCCGGCGCCGAACTCGCCCCGGAGTTCCGTCGCCAGGTCCAGTGCCCCGTCTTCGTCTGCGTCGAGAAGGCGTGAGAGTCGACCCACCTTGTCGCTTCGGGCTACCACGTCGTCCAGACTCTCAATTGCCTCGTCGAGTGTGTCTGGGTCGGCCTCCAGTTGCATCTTTGCCAGTTCTATCTTGCCGCGAACGACGTTTAGCTCGTTGCGGACGTTGTGCCGGAGTATTCGGTTCAGTACGTCCAAACGTTGCTCGCGCTGTCGGCGTTCGGTAACATCTCTGAGACTTACGACCCGGCCTGAGAGCACACCGTAGGCTCCTGTCAGTTCGGCGACCTGCAGGTCGAAATACCGCTGTCTCCCGCCGTGCTCTAGCGCGACAGTCGCCTGGTTTTCCCGTTCTGTCACCCGCTGTGCCAGTCGAGGCTGTACCGCCGACAGTGGCGTCCCGAGTACCGTCTCGTCGGCATCGAACAGGTCGTTGGCTGCAGGGTTATGGTCGATAATCCGCGCTTCGTCGTCGAGAATGAGAATCGCGTCGTCGAGTTCTGAGAGAATCGCCTCTCGGCCGGCGTCGCGCGTCGCTGGGGCGACGCGTGCGAGTTCGGGTTCGAGAACGACGACAGCGATACCGAGGCCGGCGAGGACGTAGCCGATACCGGCAGCGTCGAACTCCGACCTGAACGGACCGAGAACGGTCGCCGCGTTCAACACGGCAGGAATCGAGATTGCCATCAGCAACACCGTCCCCTGCAGGCGGACGCGCTGGTTTCGCTGTAACACAGTCCGGAAGACCAGCGCCATCCCGGCCACCAGCAGGAGGTAGACGAACACCTGGTGGCCCCAGAAGCCGAGCCCACGTTGGACGCTGACGACGTTGAACTCGCCGCCGACGCTGGCGATGTCCGTCTCGGACCAGACCAGGCCGTGGCCGCGGTTCGACCAGGCGAGGGCGGCCACCGCCGTCGGTTCGACACTCAACAGCGCGAACAGCCGCCTGTCGGGTGTCCGGACACCCGTGTACTGAAGCGCAAACACGAACCAGGCCGCCGGCGCAACCGCCGACAGGACCAGCGACACTCGCGTCCAGAACAGCATGGTTTCGTACTCCCCAAGTGCCACCGTAAGCCCTTCCGCAACTGTCCACACCGACGCACTCACCAGCAACACAGCCAGCACCATCGCCCCCGGCGTGTCTCGCGCCCGCCAGGCAAACAGCGCGAGACCCGCACCGACGGCGGCGGTGAGCAAGACCAGCGGGAAGTACCACGACGTGACCATCTCGACTCTCGACTGTTGGGTTGATGCTCTGATAAAGCTGGCCGTGGTAGTGTATTCGGTGGCGGGCTAATTGCCGCGACTGTCGCGCTACTGGGGGGACACAAGCCCAGCAGGACGGTCGCCGGGTAGTTCGTCTCTGTCGTGCGGAGCCTCGAAGTCGAGGTCCGGTCCGGCCGCGATTATCCGCGTCGGCGTCACGTCCGGATGCGTCGTGTAATAGTGTTCTTTGATGTGGCTCATCTCGACGGTCTTGGCGACCCCAGGCGTCTGATAGAGGTCACGCAGGTACGGCCCGAGGTTGTCGTACTGGTGGATGAACTGCTTGTTACACATGAAGTGTGTATGATAGACTTGGTCGAACCGAACCAGCGTCGTGAACATGCAGATGTCGGCCTCGGTCAGTCGGTCACCGGCGAGGTACCGCTGGTCGGCGAGTGTTTCGTTCCAGTGGTCGAGCGCCTCGAACAACTCAGTCACGGCCTCGTCGTAGGCATCTTGTGATTTGGCGAAGCCAGCGCGATAGACGCCGTTGTTTATCGGCTCGTAGATGTCCTCGATAATCTGGTCGACCGTCTCCTGGTACCCCTCCGGGTAGAGGTCGACATCGCTGGTGGCGAACTCCTCGAATTCGGTGTCGAGCATCCGGAGAATCTCCGCCGACTCGTTGTTGACGATTGTCTCCTCGTGTTTGTCCCAGAGCACTGGAACGGTCACCCGACAGGTCGCATCGGGGTCGGCTTCGACGTACAGTTCGCGGAGGTAGTCACTGCCATACAGCGAATCCTCGGTACAGCCCGCCTTCTCGGGGGTGAACTGCCAGCCGCCTTCGTCACGGAACGGGTCGACGTAGTCGACGGAGATGACGTCTTCGAGCCCCTTCAGCGAGCGGGCGAGCAGCGTCCGGTGTGCCCACGGACAGGCATAGCAGACGTAGAGATGGTACCGGCCGGCTTCAGGCTGGAACCGCGCGTCTGGGTCGTCCCGAATCCGGTTCCGAAACGGCGTCGTCTGTCGCTCGAACTCTCCATCGTCGTTGGTTGATTCGAACGCGTCTGTGCGCCACTCGCCGTCGACGAGCATATTCATACCGCTGGGTTAGGACCAGACACTAAAGACTGCTTGGCTCGAACGCAGTCTGCTCGCCCGAGGCCGCTACCGTACCGGTCAGTAGTGCCAGGGATACTGCCGGAAGTTTGGTTCACGACCCTCGTTGAAGGCGGTTCGCCCTTCGGCGGCCTCGTCAGTCATATATCCCAGCCGGGTCGCCTCTCCGGCGAAGACCTGTTGACCGACCATCCCGTCGTCTGCCATGTTGAAGGCGTATTTCAGCATGCGTATCGCCATCGGTGACTTGCGCGTGATCTGGTCAGCCCAGTCGAGTGCCACGTCTTCGAGGTCATCGTGGGGAACGACTTCGTTGACCATCCCCATCTCGTGGGCCGCGTGGGCGTCGTAGCTCTTGCCGAGGAAGAATATCTCTCTGGCCTTCTTCTGGCCGACCTGCTGGGCGAGATAGGCCGAGCCGAATCCGCCGTCGAACGAGGCCACGTCTGCGTCGGTCTGTTTGAACATCCCGTGTGCCTCACTCGCCAGCGTGAGGTCACAGACGACGTGCAGTGAGTGTCCACCGCCCGCCGCCCAGCCCGGCACAACACAGATGACGGGCTTTGGCATAAACCGGATGAGCCGCTGGACTTCGAGAATGTGGAGGCGACCGACGCCCTGGTCGGCCGCAGGTTCTTCGTCGTCCTCGTACTCGTACCCGGAATCGCCGCGAATCGACTGGTCGCCGCCCGAGCAGAACGCCCAGCCGCCGTCTTCGGGCGAGGGGCCGTTCCCGGTCAGAAGCACACAGCCCACATCTGCCTGTTTTCTGGCGTGGTCGAGGGCCCTGTACAGTTCGTCGACGGTTTCCGGCCTGAAGGCGTTGCGAACTGCCGGCCGGTCGAAGGCGATTCTGACCGCTGGCACCTCCGTCCCCCGGTGGTACGTTACGTCCTCGAAATCGAACGCGTCGACCGACTCCCACTGCGAGTCCGCAAAGAGCTCAGAGACCATATTCGCCTTTCGGCCAGTGACTATTTGTGTCCGGTGGTCCGTCTGACGGGCCGAGAGGGCGACAAATACCGCCAGCACCGCAACTAATTATGCGTGGTGTCCGTAGATATAGTATAGATGAGCTACTCGAAAGTCCACACCGACGACGTTGAGAAAGTCTCTGACGCCATGCACTTTCTCGGCGACCCGCTCGATTGTCGGCAGGTGGGGGTCACGATGGTCCGGTGTGACCCGGACTGGAAGGGGAAACCACACGACCACACCGACGACGGCCACGAGGAAGTGTACATCCTCATCGATGGCGAGGCGACCGTGCGAATCGACGACGAGGACGTTTCGATGGTCAGCGGCGACGCCGTCTGGATTCCGCCCGAGGCCACCCGGCAGATTCGTAACGGTGACGGAGAGAGTTCGTTCGTTCTGGTGAGTGCCCCCGAAAACACCGACACGGCCAAAGAGTCACAGTGGGTCCCACGCGGGGTGCAAGGCTGAGGGCTCTCGGAGACTCCCTCAGCGCCGTAGCTGTGTCCCACAGTAATAACAGTATTGGTCGTCACTGGCGATGCGTGCCCCGCAGTCGTCACACTGGGCCCCTCGTCTCTGGTCTACATTCTGTGTGTCTGGCGTCGACGCTGACGGAATGGGTTCCCCACAGTAGTAACAGAACTGGTCGTCTTTCATCGCAGTCTCGCCACAGTCGAGACAGTACTGTGCCATCTACCGATATTCAGGGAGACTGCAAAATAACAGTTACCCCCCGGTGAGTGACGGTTGTAAAGCCCCTGGACAAATTTACCTTCTACATTCACCCAAAATTAGATAAAAATAAGTGACCCCCAATGCTATCCTGTGTCAATCGATGACTTTCACCGACCTGCACGACGCGACACTCGACAGAGTCGTCGAGGAGGGACTCGCCGCTGTCGACCGAGAGCTGTTTGTCGTCAACCCCGGCCGCGAGACGGTCCGAACGGTCGTTCGAACGCTGTGGACGACGCCGGAGACGCCGACGGTCAAGCTGTTTGCAGAGGAATCGACGCTCAAAACCGTCCTCGGAGACTTCCTGATTGCGAGTCGGCTGGCCGACCTCGTGAGCGACGAGCGACTCGCTGTCCGAACGCTGGACGAGGTGCCCCGCTCGTCGCTGTTTTTAGCTCCGGAGTTGCTGGTCAGTCTCGTCGATGGGGGTGACAGCGTCGCCGCCCTCTCCTCTACCGACGAGGGGTTCGTCTCTGGGACACACGAAGAGTATACGCGACGTTGGGAGCGCTCGGCGCCGTACTCGCTCCGAACGCCGCCGCTGTCTCGCGTCCGGGAGACGATGAGCGAAGACATCAGTGCCGAGGCCGTCGAGGACTTCGACACCGCCCTCGACGCCCTCGAAACTGCCCGCGGCGACGGTGAGGGGCTCGATGAGGTGACAGTTGCGTTGCTCGTCGCCGCCAACAACAGAGAGTTACTGTACGACATCAGTCGCTGGGGCGAGGACATTAGACTCGCCAGCAAAGCGACGTTCTCGCGGACAAAAAACCAGCTCGAGTCCATCGGCCTGCTAGATACCGAGAAAGTCCCAATCGAGATGGGACGGCCCCGACTCCGCCTGGTGCTGGGAGAGCGAGACCTCGTCGATAGCGAGATAGAGACGGTTGTCGAGCGCGCCAAGGCGACGCTGTCTTGATACTGGTGGCTGTATGCACGTGACGATTCGACGCCGGAAGCGGAGCGTAAAGTGTCTGTAATCCAGTATCTCAGACACCCGCGAGTAAAAGAATTCTACCCATCCGTATGAGCTACCTGCCCTCGAAACGCTCCCAGATTGTCGGCGTCGGAATCGCGTCGACCCGGGCTACGAGCGGGCGATAGCCAAACACCAGTATCACCACCAGCGAGAATTCGATGAGCGGGTTCTGGCTTCCGACGACTGTCCGAAACGTAGCCATTGCCACCAGTACGATGACGACGAGTGCAGCGTAATGTGGGAGGAGTTCGAGAATCTCGTCTCTGTCGACCATGCCAGGCGATACTCGACCGCGGATTAAAAGACGGTCGGAACAGCAGAGTCTCGTCTAGACGACAGTGACAACCGTCACACACGATGGACACGTAGCTGCGGTGATACGGTTGCCCCGCTCGCTCTTGTAGTCGATGACCATCTCGGCTTCCGAGATTGGTTCGTCACAGTCCGGGCACCGCCCCAGTATGGTGTTGTCGACAGTCATATCGGAATTTGAGTTGCGTGTCTCATCTCCGGTAACGTGGGCTATCTACATAAGCCTGTGTCAGACACCGGTCAGACGAGTCGTCACCTTGCAGGGACCGGGAGGTACTATAGGGAACACGCCATATGAGACGGTATGGACGGAAAAACCGTCGTGGTTACTGGAGCGAGTACGGGAATTGGCCGCGCAGTCGCGCTCGATTTTGCAACTGCCGGTGCCCACGTCGTCATCTGTGCCCGGGACGCAGACAGTTTAGAGGAGACGGCTGCCGATATTTCGGAGGCAGGCGGGGACGTGACCGCCAAACGGGCAGACGTTCGAGACGAGTACGATGTCGAACACCTGATGGAGATTGCGGCGTCTGAGGGAGGAAACATCGACGCTGTCGTCGCCAATGCAGGGGTTTATCACGGCGATACCGGCGAGACACCTCTGGACCAAGAGAGTTACGCGGCGTACGACAACCACCTGAAGACCAACGGCCGCGGCGTGTTCGCGACGCTCCGAGAGGCGGTGCCGCACCTGGCTGACGACGCGCGGCTCGTCGTTTCCTCGGGCGCAGTCGCGCGGAAGAAAGCCGAAGGCTTTGGCTCGTATGCAGTCTCGAAAGCGACTGCCGAGGCGATTGCCCGCGGCTTTGCCACGGACACGCCGTACGATGTCTGTGTCATCGACCCCGGTCTCGTCGCCACGGAGCTGTCGGGACCTGACGGCCACGACCCCGAAAACGTCGTCGAGCAGTACCGGTGGGTACTCGACGACGCACCGGCGGAGGAACTGGACGGAAGCGTCATCGACCGCCGAGCGTTCCGGAAAGCCCAGCGCTGAACCGACGGCTCGCTTTCTGCTTGCAAACAGCTGTTTAGAGCGGTGGTCCGCACCTGAAATAACTGTGAAGAATAATAGAATAGCAAATATTATATCAGTGCATTACGTACCGTGCTGTACATGACACAGTACGTCGCAACGAGCCCGGGTCTGTACCCGCTGCCGGACTGGTCGAAAGAGCAGCTACAGGACCTCAAGGGCAATCAGCGAGAAGACCTCATCGACGGGACCGAGTCCCAAGAAATCGAGTCGGTGTACGCCGAGGTACGCGAAGAACTCATCGCACGACAACAGGAGGCCGAACTCGACCGCATCGTAGAAGGACAGGGCCGGTGGGACGATTTCATCGCCCATCCGCTTGCGGTCCACGACAGCGTCGAGACGCGCGGTATCGTCCGATACTACAACAACAACAACTTCTATCGGGAGCCGGTCGTCACCGACGAACTGACCTTCGACGGCGACGTTGCGGCCGAACTCGACAAGGCGAGTGACCACGTTGGGGCCGGGCTTCAGGGCGTACTCCCGGGGCCGTACTCGCTTGCCGACCTCGCTACCGACGACTACTATGGCGACGAGGACGAGTTTCTGGCGGCTATCGCGGAGTTCCTCGCCGGCGAACTCGACGCATTCGAGGGTGTCGAGACCGTCTTCTTGCTCGAACCGTCGCTCGTCGAAAATCCCTTCGAGAACGACCGCGGTGAACAGGTGTCGACGGCTGTCGACACGGTGGCATCGGCGACCGACGCGGACGTGGTCGTCTTCCCCTACTGGGGTGCACTGGAGGAACACGTCTACGCACACCTGCTCGATGCCGACTTCGAGGCACTCGGGTTCGACCTGATTGCTGACCACGACTCGAACGTTTACAACGCCCAAGAGTACGGCACCACCGACGACGTGGCGCTTGGCATCGTCGACGGCAAGAATACACTCGTCGAGGACGCTGAAACCGTCCGAGAACGCATCGAGTGGTTCGAGGGGCAGACGCCCTCTGAGGAGTACGGCACGGTCTACGCGACGGCGAACGTCGAGCTGTCCTATCTGCCGGTGTCCAAATTCGAGCAGAAACTCGACGCGCTCGGTGAGGCGACCAGACAGGAGGTGGTCGCATGACGCGCGAACAGTTCCGCCCAGACGACCACCCACACGACCACTTCCTGTTGACGACAGTGGTCGGCTCGTACCCGAAACCGAAGTGGCTCCACCGGGCACGTGACCTCTGGAACGACGAGGATTCGAAGTTCGACGACGAAAGCTTCGACGAGGCGAAAGACGATGCGTCCCGGCTGATTACGAACGAACACGAGCGCGCCGGCATCGACGTCGTCGTCGACGGCGAGATGCGGCGCAACGAGATGGTCGAATACTTCGCTCACCGTATCGACGGCTGTGAGTGTAACGGCCCGGTCAAGGTCTGGGGGCACAACTACTTCGACAAGCCAAGTGTCGTCGACGACATCTCCTACGGTGAGGAGTGGCTGGTCTCCGAGTACGAGTTCACCAGTGATGTCTCCCAACGCCCGGTGAAGGTCCCCATCACGGGGCCGTACACGCTCGCGAGCTGGTCGTTCAACGAGGTCTACGAGGACGAAGAGACCGCAGCGTACGAGTTCGCAGACCTCGTCAACGAGGAGGTCGAACAGCTCGTCGACGCCGGCGCACGCTACATCCAAATCGACGAGCCGGCGCTGGCGACGACGCCCGACGACCACGCTATCGTCGGTGAGTGTCTGGAACGCATCGTCGACGGTATCCCCGAGGACGTGCGTGTCGGTCTCCACGTCTGTTATGGCGATTACTCGCGTATCTATCCCGATATTCTGGAGTTCCCCGTCGACGAGTTCGACGTGGAGCTCTGTAACGGCGACTACGAACAGCTCGATGTGTTCAAAGAGACGGAGTTCACGAAAGACCTCGCGCTCGGTGTTGTCGACGTCCACGACAAAGAGGTCGAATCCGTCGAGGAAATCAAAGCGAACATCAAGAAGGGTCTGGAGGTCGTCCCGCCTGAGCAGTTGACAGTCAGCCCGGACTGTGGGCTCAAACTCCTCCCCCGCGAGGCTGCCTTCCAGAAGATGGACAACCTCGTCACCGCGGCCCGAGAAATCGAGGCCGACCTCGACGCCGGCGAAATCGAGTACGGCGAGGCTCCCGTTCCTGCCGACGACTGACGCGGGCGACAAAGCATTTAGGGACGCTCGTTCTCTGTGGTGACATGCACAGACGCAGGGACGTTCTCGGCGCGCTGGGGCTTGCCGGTGCCGTATCACTCGCTGGCTGTGGCCTCCTGCAGGGGAGTTTCGAACAGGCGGCATCTCCCGCAAGCGTCGAGGCGAGCACGCTGGACGAGCGAGGCTTCGAGCACCGCAGCACAGAGGAGCTTAAGTTCACCGAGACAGTCGAGGCGGTGGGGCAGTCTCGTGACCTCAGCCTGACCAACTGGCTCGTGCTGTTTGGCAAGCCTGCGGGCGGTTTCGGTCCCGACGCGGCGCAGTTCTATCTCTTCTCGACGCCGAGTGTGACCGTCGCAGGTAACGAAATCAACCCCTTCAACGACTTCGGTGCCGAGCAGTTGCTCGGACGCGTCGCGGGCGGTGGCGCGAGCCTCGACAAGCAGGGGTCACGGACCGTCGAGGCGCTCGGCAGCGAGGTCACCTTCGAGCGGTTCCGGACCGAGCGCCAGATTGCGAGTCAGTCGGTGACTGCCACCGTCCACCTCGGACAGTTCTCGAACGACGGTGACCTGCTCGCGGCTATTGGGACACACCCTGAAGCGATAGACGAGACAGAATCCATCGACGCCCTCGTCGGTGCCATCGAACATCCGTCCGAGTCAGCGTGACCGACTACTCGACCGGTCGGAAGACGATGACACGGTCGCCTGTCGTCTCCGTCTGGTCGATACCGAGTGTCACCTGCTGTCCGATTTCGACGTCGTCTACGCCACGCATTTGACCGGTAATGTTGACCGGGCCGAACGACGCGACGGCGACAACGTAGGGGGCGTCGTCGGCGAAGGTCGGCCCCGAGACGTGGGTTGTCGTCTGTGTCAACACGTCGCCAGTTTCGGGCAGGGGTTTCTCGACGAGGTCGGTCTCGCCGGTTTCGGGGTCACAGTTCCGTGGCGGCAGCCAGCCGTTGCCGCTCGGGCTCTCGAGGTAGTACGGCTCACCATCTTCGACGGCATCGAGGAAGTCGTCGTAGCCGTCGTCACGTGCGTCGTAGCTCATCCGTCCACCTCCAGGACGTGAACGACACAGCTTGCAACGGTCCCACCCGCGTTGTGGGTCACGCCGGTAGTCGCGTCTTCGACTGCGTCGGAATTGACGTGGTCGCCTCGGAGCAGCTTCGTCAGCTCGGATATCTGCCCGCAACCGGTCGCACCGACCGGGTGACCTTTGGCTTTCAGGCCGCCGGAGAGATTGACCGGGAGGTCGCCGTCGATGGCCGTCTCCCCGTTTCGGGCCGCCGAGATTGCCTCACCGGGCTCATACAGCCCGAGTGATTCGAGCGCGAGTACCTCGGCGATGGTGAAACAGTCGTGTACCTCGGCCACGTCGATGTCGTCTGGTCCGATGCCTGCGTCCTCGAAGGCCATCTCGGCCGCCCGGTCGGCTGCCGGCGTGTGACACATTGACGCGCGGTCACCGAGCGCGAAGTTGTCGCTGTGCTGGCCAGCCCCCCTGATTCGGACCGGCGCGTCGAGATTGTGTTCGGCCGCGAACTCGTCACTGACGAGGAGTGCCGCGCTCGCGCCGTCGCTCATCGGCGAGCAGTCGAACATGCCAAACGGTGAGCAGATGGTCGCAGCGTCGAGGACTTCCTCGACGCTAATCGCCCGCTGGAACTGCGCGAGTTCGTTGTCGACGGCGTGGTCGTGGTTCTTGACGGCGATGTGGGCGAGGTCTTCCCGACTGCCGCCGTACTCGTGGAAGTAGCGATTCGCCATCAGCGAGTAGGCTCCCGGGAACGTCATCCCCGCACGAATCTCCCACAGGGCGTCGGCAGCCGCCGAGAGCGCCTCGGTGCCGTCGGGCGTCGAGAGATTCGTCATGCGCTCGCCGCCGCCGACGAGTACCACGTCTGCCAGCCCACTGCGGACTTTCTCATAGCCCAGGCGGACAGCCACCCCACTTGAGGCACAGGCGCTATCGATGCGCGTCGCCGGTGCCTGCACGCCAGCAGCCTCCGCGGCCAGTGGGCCCTGATGGCCCTGTTGCTCGGCGAACTCGCCCATGTAATTGCCGAAAAAGACCTCCTCGACGGCATCGCGTGGCACGTCTGCGTCTTCGAAGGCCTCGCCAGCGGCGTCACCGAACATCTCTCGGACCGTCCGTTCTCTGTGGCGGCCAAACGGCGTCATCCCGACGCCCGCAATTTTGACGTCGTTTACCATTCCATGCCCCCGTTGACGCCCAGTACTTGGCCGGTCATGTAGCTCGATTCCTCGCTTGCGAGAAACCGCACGATACCGGCGATGTCGTCGACCTCGGCGAAGCGGTCCAGCGGTATCCGTTCGAGAATCTGCTCTTTCACACGGTCAGGTACCTCTGCGAGCATATCAGTCTTAACAAAGCCGGGCGCGACACAGTTGGCCGTCGAGTTGTGGTGTGCCAGCTCCAGCGCAATCGTCCGGGTAAAGCCAAAGAGGCCGCTCTTTGTCGTCGCGTAGTTTGCCTGCCCGTAGTTCCCCTGCTGGCCGACCACCGACGAGATGTTGATGAGGCGACCGTTCTCGGCTTCTCTGAGGTCTTCGAAGCAGGCCTTCGTACAGTTGTAGACGCCGCCGAGGTTCACGTCGATAACACGCTCCCAGTCCTCGCGCTCCATGTTCTCGAATTTCTTGTCGACGGTGATGCCCGCGTTGTTGACGAGTACGTCGACCTGGCCGAACTCTTCTGTGACGCCGTCACACATCGCCTGGACTGCCTCGAAGTCCGACACGTCGGCCTGTGCGGTGACCGCCGAGCCGGGCCCCTCCTCGATAGCGTCCTGAACTTCGTGAGCAGCCTCCTCCGAAGACCGGTAGTTGACGACGACGTTCGCTCCGTGTGTGCCTAACTCCTCGGCGATACCTCGCCCGATTCCTTTCGATGCGCCTGTAACAAGACAGGTTCGGTCGTCTAGTAACATCTGTATCTCGGCGTTCGACGGCCACCACCATAAATGTAGTTTCGACCTACTTTCCACTCAAATAAAGTGCCGCTCCATCCCCGAGATGCTCCCTATCGACGCTCGTGTTCGTCGAGCAGGCGCTCGTAGACCGGCCAGGATGCATCGGACTCTGGCGGGTCGGTGGTCTCGCCGTCGACGACGACGCTGTTACCCTCTTCGACGACACCGGCGACGCCGACCGGCGTTCCTCTCTCGGCGAGTGCGTCACGAACGGCGTCGCTGTGACCGGGGTCGACCGTGACGACCAGCGTCCCCGAGGACGTCGCACGCCAGGGGTCCATTCCGAGTGCGTCCGTCGCTTCGCGTACGCCCGGTCTGACCGGGATGCCGTCGGTGGCGATGTCGAACCTGACGCCAGCGCTTCCTGCCATCTCGTGGAACGCTCCGACGAGTCCGCCCTCGGTGGCGTCGTGCATCGCAGTCACGCCCTCGATACTGGCGATGGCTCTCGCGTCCCGCACCGCGCCCGTCTCGTCGAGCCGTGACTGGGCGGTTGCAAGCGTGGACTCGTCGAGCGAGAGGTGGTCGGGAAACAACGTCGTCAGCAATCCGACCGCCTCGACCGCCGGCCCCTTCGTGACAAGTACCACGTCGCCCGGGGTAGCGCCGTTCGGATAGATGATGTCGTCGTGCTCGCCGACAGCCATCGCCGTCCCGTGACCGACCCACGGGAACGTACAGCCGTCGTAGCGGGCAGTGTGACCGGTCGTCACGGCGACGCCGAGGTCACGACACTCTCTGTCGATAGCCGTCCAGACAGCGCCGAACTCCTCGTCTGTCATCTCCGGTGGAAGCGCGAACGAGACGGCGAGATGCGAGGGGTCCAGTCCCGAGACGGCAACGTCTGTGAGGACGAATCGGATGGCGAACTCACCGGCGCGCTCGAAGCCAAGCTCTGGCAGAACCGAGATAGGGTCTGTCGCGAGCGCGAGGGCGGCGCCATCCACGTCGATGACGCCGAAATCGACGCCGTGTGCCGGTCCGGTCGATACGTCTGTTCGAGACGCACCCAGCCGCGAGGCGATGACGTTCTCGAAGAAGCTACGGTCTATCTTACCGGTCTCAGGCATCTTCCTCAGTCACGGCCGCGAAGGCGAACCGTGGTTTCACGTCCTCGATTTCGACGTGGACCGTCTCGCCTTTCTCGGCACCCGAGACGAATACGGTGAACCCGTCGATACGGGCGATACCGTCGCCTTCTGAGCCGGTGTCGACAACGTCGACCTCGAGTTCGTCGCCGGCGCGAACCGGGGCAGTCAGTCGATTGCGTGCCACGAGATACAGCTCAGAGGACTCGTCACGCGACGCGTCCGGGCGCATCTGGCGGACGTACTCGAATGCCTCGTCGATGTCGGCTTCGAGGTCGTCCAGGTCGCGGCCGTCGAAGACCTTGGCGACGAAGTCGCCGCCAGAAGAGAGGACGTCCTCGGCCACATCGAGGGCTTGGCGGACCAGGTGAACAGACCGGGCGTGGTCGAGGTCGTAGTCGCCGGTCATGTTCGGTGCCATATCCGAGACAACCACGTCGACCGGCCGCTCGTCGTCGCCCCCGAGGACCTCTCTAATCTCATCTCTGGTCCGCTCTTCGGTGATGTCGCCACGGACGTACTCGACGGTCGCGTCGGCCTCGTCGAGTTCGTCGATTCGCTGGCGGTCGACGCCGACGACGGTCCCCTCGTGACTGACGCGCTCGGCGGCGACCTGGGTCCACCCGCCCGGCGCGGCACCGAGGTCGACGACGGTGTCGCCGCGGTCGAGCAGGTCGGCCCGGTCGTCGAGCTGTGCCAGCTTGAACGCCGAGCGAGCGCGGTAACCCTGCTGTTTCGCTCGGTTGTAGTACTCGTCTTTTCCAGTCATCGTTGCCACCACGACAGCGGTGCTGTCGGCG
This sequence comes from Halovenus aranensis, assembly GCF_900100385.1. Taxonomy (GTDB): domain Archaea; phylum Halobacteriota; class Halobacteria; order Halobacteriales; family Haloarculaceae; genus Halovenus; species Halovenus aranensis. The sequence continues at coordinate 40,462 of NZ_FNFC01000003.1, read as the reverse complement.
AAGCGCTGTTCATATCTCAGATAACGACACCGACCGGGAAAGGCACGTCGGAATTGCCGCCCGGGCTGTAGGGCTGTTGAGAGAGCGGTATCTCGGCTCTATCCGGCGACGAGAGTCAAACAGGCATTTGACCCACACGAAGGCGTTTATCAGTGCCCGTTGTTGGTCCGAGTAGAGATGCAGGTCACCCGCCGCAAGCTACTGCTTGCAACCGGCGCGACGGTCAGTCTCGCCGGCTGTATCGGCAACTCCGACGACGACGGAAACGACACGACGGACGACACCCCGAACGGAACTGATACGCCAGACGACACTCCCGACGACGACCCGGAGAACCGAACGGCCGAGATAGCGTCCGATGTCTTTCATCTCCCACCGACATCGAGCCGCCCGCTCTGGGCACGCGACGAGAGCGCGACCGGCTTCGTGACCGTGCTTGAAGACGAGTATGACGAGCCCTGGATGGTCGACGACCCCCGTGAAATCGATGGCCTCCGGTCCTGGCTCGACGAGAGCGACCCGGACGCGTCTTCGCTGGTCTACGTCCAGACCGCAGCGCCAAATGCGTGTTACCGCCGACTCGATGTCGCCGAGGTCGGTATCGAGAACGACAGTATCGTCGCTACCGCGAGCGCAGTCGATACCAGCGAGGACGACGAGATGTGTGCCACAATGCTGACGTATCCGTCGGCGCTGGTTCGCGTCACTGCCGACGGTCTGCCAACTGATGCCACGGTCTCTGTCACCGACGGCTGGGGCGAGTCCGCCGAAATCGCCGCCGACGGGCGCTACGTCGACCCCAAGCACCTCCCCGGTCACGTCCGTCCCGGTGGTGACCCGCCACGGGTGGCGGAGTTCTCGTGTGACGACGATGGCTTCGAGCGCCTCACCGGTCCCGAGAACGCCGCGATAGGCGAGGTTCACGACGACGAAGAGCTGACCTACGCGATGCGGGTCCAGACGCCGAGCGGCGACGAGGTGCAGGTCACGCTGTGGAACGTCTCGACGAACACCCAGCACACCGGGAACCGGCACAAGTGGACACTCCAGGTGCTGACGACGGACGGCTGGCAGCCCGTTCGTGGGACCGACGGCCGACAAGTCGGGTACACGGACGAGGCAATCGAACACCGCCCGGGCGGTGGATTCGAATGGACCTTCGAGATGACCGAAGAGGGCGTCGTCTCGGGACACGCACACGAGGAGACACTCCGGGTCTGTCCCGACCTCCAGGCCGGGCGATACCGCTTCGTCTACGACGGTATCGTCAGCGGCGAACCCCTCGCCGTCGAGTTCCACTACCAGGGGTAACCACGAGATATTTAGCTTGCCCGGAGCGAGTACTGCTATGCCTGGACCGGTATTTCTCGACGGTGAGGGCGTCACGCTCCGCCCGCTCGAACGAGACGACCTGTCGTTCGTCCAGACCTACTACAACCATCCCGACGTGCGCCAACCGCTGGGTCGTACCGAGCCGAAAACCGCCGGCGACCTCGAAGACGACTTCGAGGGGTACATGCAAGAGAGTGTGAACCTCCTCATCTGCGCCGACGACGAGCCGGTCGGTGCGGTCGCGCTGTTCGACTGGGACGAGACCGCTGGCCGTGTGGAAATTGGCTACTGGGTCGTGCCAGACGAGCAGGGGAACGGCTACGGCTCTGATGCCGTCTCACAGGCTCTCACCTACGCCTTCGAGGAGCGGCGCTGTCACAAGGTCGTCGCCGGCGTGTTTGCCACCAACGAGGCCTCTCAGGGGCTGCTCGAAACACTCGGCTTCGAGCAGGAGGGTCGGTTCCGTGACCAGATATTCGTCAACGGCGAGTACGTCGATGCGATTCGGTACGGTCTGTTAGCCGAGGAGTGGAGAGCGTAGGCTGTTTATACGTGCCTCACGCATGCTCAGCCAATGAGCGACAGCGAACAGGAACTCGGCATCACCGAGTCCAAAGAATACAGCACAGGCGACTGGTACGCCGAAGTCGTCCAGAAGGCCGAACTCGCAGACTATGCGCCGATGGGCGGCTTCATCGTCACGCGCCCTCGTGGCTACCAGATTTGGGAGCGCATCCAGAACCACCTCGACGGCTGGTTCAAAGACACCGGCGTCCAGAACGCGTACTTCCCGCTGTTCATCCCCGAAGGCCACCTCGAACGGGAGAAAGACATCGTCGAGGGCTTCGACCCCGAGGTCGCCTGGGTCACGCAGGGCGGATACGACGAACTCGATGAACGCCTCGCTGTCCGGCCGACGAGTGAGTCGATTATCGCGCCGTATATGTCACAGTGGACGCGCTCGCACCGAGACCTTCCGTTGCGACTCAATCAGTGGTGTTCGGTGGTCCGCTGGGAGGCCACCGAGACCAAGCCTTTCTTCCGAACCAAGGAGTTCCTCTGGCAGGAAGGGCACACTGCTCACGAGGACAGCGACGGGGCCTGGGAGGAGACGATGCTCCGCCTGGAGCAGTACGAGCGCGTCTACGAGGACGTGCTGGCGATGCCCGTCCTGAAAGGCCGCAAGCCGGACCACGACAAGTTCCCCGGCGCGCACACGACGACGACTGTCGAGGCGCTGATGCCAGACGGCAAGAGTGTCCAGGGTGGGACGAGTCACTACCTCGGGACCTCTTTTGGCGAGGCATTCGACATCACCTACATCGACGAAAACGAGGACGAACAGACGGCACACACTACATCGTGGGGACTCTCCTGGCGCGCGATGGGAGCACTCATTATGACTCACAGCGACGACCAGGGACTCGTTCTTCCGCCGACGCTTGCGGACCCGCAGGTCGTCATCGTCCCCATCTGGCAGGACGACAACGTCGACGAGATTCTCGGCTACGCCGAGGAACTCGAATCTACGCTGGACGACGCGGGCATCCGCGTCCACCTCGACGACCGCGACCACCGCAATCCCGGCTTCAAGTACAACGAATGGGAACTCAAGGGCGTCCCGCTACGTATCGAGGTCGGGCCAAACGAGATGGACGAAGAGACCGCAACACTCGTCCATCGTCCCGACGGGGAGAGCGAAACCGTCGACGCGACGACCATCACCGAGACGACCGAGGACCACCTCGACACCGTCTTCGCAAAGCTGTATGCCAGCGCGGAGGAGACCCTCGAAGGTGAGATTCGCGAGGCAGAGAGTCGCGAGGAAATTCTCGGCACTATCGGCCAGCACGGCGGCTACGTCAAGTGTGGCTGGTGTGGCGAGGAGGCCTGCGAGGAACCGGTCAAAGACGCAATCGCGGCTGAAATCGTGATGGTTCCGCTCGACCGCGACGAGGAGCCGATTCACGAGGAGTGTGCCATCTGTGGCGAGGACGCCGAGGAGACGGCCTACTTCGCGAAGACGTACTGATTAGTTCGGGGTCGCTTTCAGTACGCGCCAGGCTACTAACGAGAGTACTGTCCCGAGTACCGTCAGCCCAACAGCGGAGCCAGCGACCATCTCGAACGCCGGACTGGGGGTGGCCTGTTCACCGTCGACCAAGAGGACGTTCAGCCACGTATGATGTGGGCCGTCGAAGACAGGAACGAAGTAATCGAGCAGGTCGTTGAACACGTACCAGCCGACGCCGACGGTGACCGCAGACAACGAGAATTTTGCATATCGTGTGACGAGAAAGGCCTCGATAGCCATCGCCAGATGGCTCCAGATGAGAAACTGCCAGAGCCAGAGTGCAATCGTACTCGACTCCTCGATAAACGACTGGACGACGACAGTCCAGAGTCCGTACTTGAGACAGCCGACGAACGCGAGTACGTGCAACACCTGCGCGAGGAACCCCCTGTACCCGAGCCGCCAGGCTGCGAGTGAGAGCCCGATATACATCGTCGCCAGTGGGCTGACCGGCACAATCGGCCACATGATAATCGGTGTCTCTTCGAGCTGTGGAATATAATAGTAGAAGCCGAAGGCGGTCCCGGCGAGATTGACGGCGACGATGACCCACACGAGGTGGAACGCGACGTTTTCGAGCCAGGCTGGCAGCGGCGACAGCGCCAGCGGTCGGTCCCGTTCGGGCGGGAGTGAGCCGCTGGTGTACCGTGCAACTACCGCTTCGATGCGCCAGCCAAGCGACTCGTCCCGACCCATACGGCGGGGTTACACCGGGGGAACCAAAGTGCTCACGGAGCGGGGCCCGATAAACGGACGCCTCGACAGCGACGACAGAGTCGAGACTGAGATACGGGTTCCGGAAAAGCTATTATCGAATGCCGTCTACGGGGGGATGCATGTCGAAAAAAGTCAAGGTCGCCCTCGCTCTGGTAGCAATCGTTCTCGTGTACAAGCTGGTCATCGAGGACTGAGGGGGTCGTTGAGGTATCGATAGCCAACCGATTTCTCGAACAGTTACATTGCTGGAGTCCGTTTTTCCGTGCATGTACGGCGTCGTCACCCGAAACGAGGAAGAGGTGTCGTGGGAGGAGTTCGAGCGCGTGTTCTTCGAGATGAAAGACGTGACCGGGCGCGCAACTACCCCGGTCGCCGGCGCGGTCAACATGATTTCGTGTTTCGGCGACAACGCGGCTGTCGAGGGGGACCCGTCGCTGGCTCCAGTCTCTGCCGAGGGCGAGCGCGCGACGCGGGACCGAGACTACTTCGACTGGGACTACGTCTGTCCGACCGACGACACCTATCGAGAGGGGGTTCTGGAGATGATAGACGACGCCGTCGAGGCAGACGAGAACGTCCGACTCGACGATGTCGGGTTTCCCCGCGAGGAGTACTGCCACTGTGACCGGTGTGAGCGCCGCTTCGAGGCAAGCGAGTTCGAGGACCGGACACGCTGGAGACAGCAGGTCATCACCGATTTCGTTGCCGAGGCCCGCGAGCGGATTCCCGGCGACCTCTATCTGACGCTCTACCCGGACCCGTACCCCGGGCATCTCGCACGCCGGAGCGGAATCGACCTCGACGCGCTGTCGGAGTACGTCGACGAATTCGTCGTCCCTATCTACGACATGGCGTACGAGACAACGTACTGGGTCGAGGTTATCGCCACTGGGTTCGAGGACCGCCTCGACACGCCGTTCAGCATCGAACTGTACGCAATCAACATCGACCTAGACAATCTCGTCCACGCAACCGAGGTCGCCCAGGAGTACGCCAAGAGCGTCCTGTTTGGATACCAGGCTGGTAACGGACGCGCAGCTATTCGCCGAATGCATGCCGAACAACAGGACGGTGTGGATTTCGGCCCCGAGTGACGCCGACCGAACAGCGTTTGTGCCCGGCCCTGTCGCGTGTACAATCAGTTTCAGGCGTCAGTGTCGACGACGCCGAGTTGCACGAGGACAGAGAGCACGAACGCGAGGACAGCGAGCCCGAACGCAAGGACAAAGAATGGCGCAGACAGCACCTGTGCGGTCTCTTGTCCGACGGCAAGCTGGCTGAATCCGCGAACCACGAACGACAGAATCGCCACCACGAACGTCCCGACGAGCAGCTTCGGAAAGAGGCCGCGTGTCAACTCCATGCTCGCCCGTATTATCGAGCCGAGTATGAAGCTTCCGGGAATGTACCCAGTCTAAAAACCAAGTTCAAAGATAGCAGACGACAGACAAAGTCCTCGGAGAAGCCTGAGAGCAGCTACTTGTCGACATACTGTCGTTCCCACTCGTCGCGCGCCTCGATTTCTCGGTCGCCACGGCGCGTGAGAACGTACGTGTTCGTCCGCCTGTCGCGTTGGCCCTTCTCGACGAGACCTTTTTCGACGAGCGTATCGAGATTCGGATACAGACGACCGTGGTGAATCTCACTCTCGTAATAGTTCTCCAGTTCCTCCTTGATAGCGAGCCCGTGTGGCTCCTCCTTTCCCGCGACCACGTAAAGCAGGTCCCGCTGGAATCCCGTCAAGTCGTACATGTATTAGTGCACTTAACAGATAATACCGACATATATTAAAGTTGTCCATCGAGTCGTGAACATGGCAGTACTCCCTTTGTCTGTTTCTCTCGCTCACGTCTATTTTAGTTGTAATTATCGATAAATCATTATTTGAATATTATTGTATGCAGTTAGAGGATTATAAAGCTGGATTATAGGTTTTGATGCTGGGAATCTCGCGGCCGCGACTCCTGTCGCACACCCCGGAACTTAACAGTGTACCGGCCCGAGTATCACCAATGACTGAGGGACACGACGACATCGACGACCGGTCGTCGGCCGGGCGTCGAGACGAGAGTCGTGACCGCGATGGCTCCGGCACTGACGGGCAACGTCCCTGGCAGGGCGAGCGCACAGTCGAACCACCGAACTCCGGCCCGGAGACCGACAGTGCCGACCCGGCTGTAACGTCCGAACGGCGGTTGCAAGACGAGTCCACCGCTGCCGTCTCGATAGCCGAGGAGGCAACCGGGGCCGACGACTGGGTCGACCTCGGCGCGTATCTGCCGTCTGGTGAAACGCTGTTGTCGGGAGAAATCCCGGCCGAGAAACTCCACGAATACACGACCGACCGGCGCTCGCTCAACCCTCTCGTCCAGATTCGCTGGGCGCTCAGGGTCATCGTCACTGCACTCGTTGCCGGCCTGGTGTCGGTCTGGGGGCTGGGTGCGCTGAACGTCGCGCCGCTGTGGTCCGGGGCTGTGACTGGCGCACTTTTGCTCGTGGGGTTCGTGTGGGTTGTTCTCCACTACCGGCTTTGGGTCTACCAGATTCGAGCGGACGCGATTTATCTCGAACGCGGCGTCGTCACACACGTCCAGTCACTCGTTCCCTACGTCCGCGTCCAGCACGTCGACACGAGCAGGAGTCCGGTCGAGCGGCTGTTGGGGCTGTCGACGCTGGTCGTCTACACCGCCGGCTCGCGAGGTGCTGACGTGTCGATACCCGGGCTCAAACCGACTGAGGCTCGAGACTTGCAACGTCGGGTGAAAGAACTCGCAATCGAGGCCGAGGGAGACGACGCCGTCTGACGATGAACCTCGATTACCGCTCTGTTCCATACCGGATTCTGGAGAACGCGTATCGAATCGTCGGTATCGTGGTCATCTCGGCGCTGTTCTCGACTGGCGACGGCGGTCAGGGGAGTGCTGGCAGCTCGGGGATGGACCTCATCGTGCTTGTCTCGTTTGTCTTGCTCGGGCTCGCTGCAGTTGCCATCTGGGAGTTGGCCTACGTCAAACGGTACGAATACAGCATCTCGCCGGACACGTTCGATATATACTCGGGCGTCTTCTCACGGCGCGAGCGAGAGATTCCGTTCGACCGCATCCAGAACGTCGATATCGCACAGAACGTGTTCCAGCGCGCACTGGGTATCGCCGAGGTACGACTCGAAACAGCAGGCGGCGGTGAGACAGAGGCACGGCTCCGGTATGTCGAACGCCAAGAGGCGACGCGGATACAGGAAATCGTCAGCGAGCGCAAACACGGCGAGTCGGAACGTGACCCCGGCGGGTCTGACGATGCGCTGTTCGACCTCGATAGCAGCGAACTCACTGTTCTCGGCCTCACGTCGGCGAATTTCAACCTGTTTGGACTGGTGGTGCTCCTCTTTGTCGTCCTCGGAACACCGGTCGCCGCCGAGCAGGTGTCGCCACGACTCGCCGTGTTACTGTTTTTGGGCCCCGCGCTCGCTGCAGTTGCATTGGTCGTTTTGTGGGTCCTCAGTGGCATTCAAGCGGTGTTGCGGTACTACGGGTTTCGACTCGTTCGCCACGAAGACGAGTTGCGCTACCAGCGTGGACTCCTCCAGCAGTACAACGGGACGATACCGCTCTCGAAGATTCAGACGCTGATGATTCGGGAAAACGTCATCGCCCGGGCTGTTGGCTATGGCAATCTCGCTATCGAAACGGCGGGATACGCCCCCGGACAGGGCAGCGACGATATCGAGTCTGCTATTCCCATCGCCAAGCAGGCTCGACTGTTCGAACTCGCCCGCACTATCGAGAACTTCGGGGAAATATCGTTCAGTCGGCCGCCAAAGCGTGCACGGGTTCGCTACGTCGGACGGTACACGATTGTCGTCGGAATACTGGTCGCGCTTCTCGGCAGTGTGCATCTGGCGACCGGCACGCTGGCTGACTGGTACCTTGGGGTTGCCCTCTGGGTACTGGTCCCGCCTGCGGCCCACCTCAAGTGGGCGAACCTCGGGTACTACTGCGACGATAACTACGTCATCACCCGGTCGGGATTCTGGACCCGGCGGACGACAATTGTGCCTTACTACCGGGTACAGACGGTCTCTGTGTCACAGACGGTCTTCCAGCGACGCCGCCGGCTCGGCACGCTGGTCGTCGATACGGCGAGTTCCGGCGGGTTCTGGGGCGGTAACGGTGTCGCACTCGACATAGATATCGAGGCGGCACGTCAGCTACACGAGACGGTCCACGACAGGTTCCAGCTCTCGGCACGAGAGCGCCAAACGACCAAGCGACGCTCTGTACGCCCCGGAGACTGACCGCGGGACGACGACCAGACCAGAAAGTTCTTATAAAATACCCATCTAACCCCTGATGCACCCGTTTTGGGTGCCACTTCCCCCCTTCCCCCCTCTTTCCCCACCCCCCACCACATCTTTCCCGTCTTTTTGAGGACGAACAGAGATACTGCTGGCGTGAATCACAACCACTACTTTCCCGCCCTGTGAGTGACAGATATGGAACTCGGAGTTATCGGCCTCGGCCGGATGGGACAGATTGTCGTCGACCGGGTATGCTCTGCGGGTCACGACGTTGTCGCGTTCGACGTAGACGAAGCGGCTGTCGAGCGAGCCGAAGCGACCGGTGCCTCGGGAGCGGACTCCCTCGCGGCGATGACCGACCAGCTCGGTGCCGAGAAACGCATCTGGCTGATGGTGCCAGCAGGCGACCCAGTCGATGCCGCTCTCGACGAACTGGAGCCGTCACTCGACACGCATGATATCGTCGTCGACGGCGGGAACTCGCATTTCGAGGACTCGGTTCGCCGGGCAGATGGTACCGAGGCGGCCTATCTCGACTGTGGCACCAGTGGCGGGCCTGCTGGCGCCGAGTTGGGCTTTTCGCTCATGGTCGGTGGGCCGGCGTGGGCCTACGAGGAACTCGAACCGGTGTTCGACGCTGTGGCGACCGGACCACAGGGTCACGACAGGATGGGCGAGAGCGGAGCGGGACACTACGTCAAGATGGTGCACAACGGCGTCGAATACGCGCTCATGCAGGCGTACGGCGAGGGGTTCGAACTGCTCCAGGAGGGGCGGTACGACCTCGACCTCGAATCCGTCGCGAAAACCTGGAACAACGGCGCAGTCATCCGCTCGTGGCTGCTCGAACTCTGTGAGGAAGCGTTCCGTGAGGAGGGTGGCGACCTCGGTGACGTAGCCGACCACGTCGCCGGCGGGTCGACCGGGACCTGGACCGTCCAGGAAGCACTCGAACAGGGGGTCCCGCTCCCGCTCATCTACCAGTCCCTCGCCGAGCGGTTCGCGAGCAGAAACGACCGCTTCTCCCGTCGGCTCGTGAACAGACTGCGATACGGCTTTGGCCGCCACGAGGTCCGCCGTACCTGACTGTCCCGAGAGCACAGATTGAATTAGCTCCCTCCCCTGTGCTGTGATAATGTCCGAGTCCAGAGACACACATATCTGGTCGACCAGGCAGTATCCATCGCTCGCGTCGAACCTGTTGCCTGCGACCGCCCGACTGGTCAGTACGGCCGGTATCGGCCCAGACGACCGCGTCCTCGACGTGGGCTGTGGAACCGGCAACGTCGCACTCACTGCACGCAGACGGGGCGCAGACGTGGTCGGCCTCGACGCCAGCCAGCCGATGCTCGAACTCGCCGGCCGGAACGCGGGACTGGCCGCCTACGACGACATCCACTGGACTGAGGGTGACGCGGAATCGCTCCCGTTCGACGACGACCGATTCGACGCCGCGATGTCGAACTTCGGGCACGTGTTCGCGCCGGCCGCCGACGAGGCCGCAGCCGAGATGTGTCGCGTGACTCGTCAGGGCGGTCAGATTGCCTTCACGGCGTGGTCGCCAAACGGTCTCGTCGGCGCGCTGACGGACATCCTCACCGACCACGCCACCTACCCGGACCACGACCCTCGCGGACACCTGCGGTGGGGGACGCCACAGTTCGTCCGAGAGATACTCGGCGACCGGTGTGAACTCAGCTTCCAGCGGCGTGTCCTCAGGTTCCGGTACGTCTCGCCACAGCACTTCTGGCAGGAGTTCGCCGAGGAGGCCGGCCCGCTTTCGCCCGCTCTCCAGCGACTCGACCAGGAACAGTCCAGAGAGCGACTCCGACACGATGCCCTCGATTGCCTCCAGGAGTGGTTTGCCGACAACACCGTCCGCGTGGAGTACCTCCTCGTCGACGGTGTCGTTCGATAGCTGATTCGCGAAATGTTTATATACTATGACGAGTAAGGAAAATGTAAGATGAGGTGTAAAGCCCTCTCCGGCGGGCGCGCTTGCACCAGTATTGCCCCGTAACGGGGCACCAGATTCATCTCCTTCTGTTCGGTCGAAATTCGAAGACAGCGACCTTCCAGCGACAAGTCTCGGTTCTGCTGTCTCGGAGGAACGCCGTTCGTAAGGACCACGACGGTTCGCATTGCTCGCCAGCCACGCGTATGTACAAAAACAGATACGATGACAGACACACTACCCGAGCATTACGACTCGGACCGAGTCGAACAGCACGTCAAAGACCACTGGGACGCCGTGGAGGCGTCCCAGCAAGCCGCCAGGGCCACAGCCGACGGTGAGCCGTTCTACTTCGTCGACGGTCCCCCGAACACCAGCGGTCAGATGCATTGTGGCACCGCCTGGGGGAAAGTGCTCAAAGACGCCTTCCTCAGGTACTACCGGATGCAGGGCCGAAACGTTCTCGCCAGACCCGGCTACGACACGCACGGACTCCCCGTCGAGCGACGCGTCGAAGCGGAGTTGAATGTCGAGTCGAAACAGGACGTCGCGGAGTACGGCGTTGAGCGCTTCGTCGCCGACTGCCGGGAGTTCGTCGAGGCCCAGCGCGAGTCGATGGACGAGGAGTTCGCCGACCTCGGGGTCTGGATGGACTGGGACGACCCCTATCAGACGATGGACAGCGAGTACATCGAGGTCGTCTGGAGGGCCTTCAGAGAGTTGTACGACCGCGACTTGCTCCGCCGGGAGCGACGCGTGGTGAATACCTGCCCGGACTGTGAAACGTCTGTCGCCGAGACGCGCCTCGGCTACGACACCCGCGAGTCGACGGCGGCCTACGTCGGGTTCCCGCTCTGTGACCGCGAGGGGTACCTGCTCACCTGGACCACCACTCCATGGACGGTGACGGCGAATCAGTTCGTCGCCGTCGACCGCGAGGCGGCCTACGTGGCCGTCGAGACTCCCGAGGGACTCCTCTATCTCGCGGCCGACTGCCTCGATGTGGCTCTCGACGAACTCGGTGTCGAAGCGTACTCCGTCCGGGACCGCTATCGCGGCGAGGAACTGGTCGGCTGGGAGTACCGGAACCCACTGGCTGCCAACCTGGCCGAGGGGGTTCCGTCTCGCGATGGCGGCGTTGCACACGCGCCGTATGTCGAACTCGACAGAACCGGACTGGTCCACTCCGCGCCCGGGTTCGGTCGGGAAGACTTCGAGCGCGGACGCGAGTTGGGCCTCCCCGCGTACGCGCCTCTGGACGAGGCCGGCGTCTTCGCCGAACCCGAGAGCCCGTTTTCCGGGCTCGGTGTCACAGAGCTGCGCCGGGAGGTACTGTCTGCTCTGGAGCAGGCCGGGGCGCTGTTTGCCACACACAGCCACGAACACGAGTATCCTCACTGCCCCCGATGCGAGACGGAGGTGGTGTATCGCGCGGCCGACCAGTGGGTCGTCCGGGTAGACGAGTTCAAAGACGACCTTCTCGACGCCGTCGGCGAGACGACGTGGTATCCCGACGACGCACGCGACAACCGCTTCAGGCCAATGGTCGAGGACGCGCCCGACTGGAACGTCTCTCGCCAGCGCTACTGGGGGACGCCGGTCCCGGTGTGGGTCTGTGAGGGATGTGGCGAGGACGTGGTCGTGAGCGACGCCTCCGAGCTGGCCGCCCTGTCCGGAGTCGACACACCGGATGACCTCCACCGCCCGACTGTCGACTCACTGACCGTCGACTGCCCCGAGTGTGGCGACACCGCCCGGCGGGAGGAAGATGTGCTGGATGTCTGGTTCGATTCCGCCGTGGCCGCCTGGGCGACCGAGCGGACCCGGCCGCCGGAGTGTCCCGAGCACTGGCCCGCCGACCTCGTTGTCGAGGGTCACGACCAGACGCGTGGCTGGTTCCTCATGCAGTTGTACATGGGGGTCGTCTTCGGTGACCGCGCGCCCTACGAGGAGGTGCTGATGCACGGGTTCGCGATGCTCGACGGAGAGGCCATGTCGAAATCGACGGGACACGTCTTGCGTCCGCCCGAGGTCGTCGAGGAACACGGTCGCGACGCGCTCCGCGGACACCTCCTCTCGCACAACCCGACCAAAGACGTGGGCCTCGACAGCGAGATGAGCGGCGTCGCGACCGTCGCCGACAAGCTCGACGTGGTCTGGAACGTCTATCGCTTCGCGCTGTTGTACATGGACCTCGATGACCGGTCGCCGACACGCGCCGTGGAGACGACTCCCACAGAGCGGACTGCACTCGACGACTGGGTGCTCTCGCGGCTGCAGACGACTGTCGAAGCGGTCGACGAGGCCATGGAGAACCGCCGCACCGACCGGGCGTTCGACGCGGTGCTCTCGTTCCTCGTCGAAGATGTCTCGCGAACGTACGTGAGCGCCGTGCGCGACCGCGTGTGGGACGGCTCGACGGCTGCCTACGATACGCTCGGGACGGTCGTCCACGAAGGAACGCGACTGCTCGCTCCGTTCACCCCGTTTCTGGCCGAGGCGCTCTATCAGGCGCTCGATGGGCGGTCCGACACCGTCCACGCCACTGGGCTCCCCGAGGTCGACGGGTTCCGGGACCCGGCGCTGGAACGACGGTTCGAACGGGTGAGTGCGCTCGAAGAGGCGGCCGCCACGGCCAGACAGCGGGCCGGGCGAAAGCGGCGGTGGCCGGTCGTCGAGGTCGTGGTCGAGACCGACGACGAGACGACGGCGAAAGCGGTCCGCGACCACCGCGACCTGCTCGAAGACCGGCTCAACACACAGTCGGTGCTCGTCACCAGTGAGTACGACCGGACCGATGAGAGTCCCGTACCCCAGATGGACGCGCTGGGGCCGGCGTTTGGCGAGGGCGCGCCGGCGGTCGCAGCAGCGCTCCGGACGGACGAGGTCACCGAGTTCCCGGCGACGGTGTCGGTCGACGGAGAACCACGGACCGTGACGGGCGAGATGGTCGAAGTGACCACGGAGACGCCCGACGCCGTCGAGGCTGTCGACTTCGAGTACGGGACAGTCTACCTCGACACGACGATGACGACGGGACTGAAACGCGAAGGCGTCTATCGCGACCTCCGTCGGCGCGCTCAGAAACTGCGCGACCGCCTCGGCGTCGAGATGGACGAATCGGTCGTGCTGACCGTCGACGCCGACGGCACGCTCGTCGAGGAGGCAGTCGAGCGCTACCGCGAGGAGCTGGCAACAGAGACCCGTGCCAGCGATGTCGTCACCGGGGACGACCAGGCCGCGGAGTCGACGACCCTCTCTGTCGCGGATACGACGGTCTCGGTCGGCGTGCGGCGTTCGACGTAAACTCAGCGAGCCAGGTTCTCACGAACGCTTCGAAGTTCGTCGGCCTTTTCGGGGTGGTCGTCGACGTCTGCGAGCATCTCTGCGGCTTCGAGGGTCCGAATCGAGTTGTCCAGAAATGAGAGCACGTCGCCGGGGTAGGCATACAGCATGTATTCTTCGCCCATCACGTCGACGATGGCGTCCGGCCCCATCCCCTGCTCGCGGAGTTCGAGCAGGTAGCGGATGAACTTGCGCTCGGCACAGCCACAGTGTGGGTTCGCCTGACAGTCGCAGTCGAGAAAGTCTTCGGCGAAATCGAGGACGCGGTCCTGGGTCGCCTCGTCGAGTTTGGCCAGCCCCTCGCCCTGGAAGAGAATATCGAGTGTCGCGCCGCTGAACGCGCTTTTGGGAAACGACGTTTCCAGCTGTGAGGCGAGTTGCTGGTGGTTTTTGACGTATATCTTGTCCGTGATAGCCACGCGTATTTCAGTACACGCGGTTCAGCGATTAAAGCGCCGCGGTTCGGGTCCGGTCGGTCCCAAGAGCCACCCATATATACACCGGCTCTCTACCCCCTCGCATGGAACTGTTCGGGACAGCAGGAATTCGCGGCCCAGTGACAGAGGTGACGCCCGAACTCGCGCTTGCGGTCGGGCGCGCGGTCGGAACCGACGCCAGAGACGCCGACAGCACCGTCGTCGTCGGGCGCGACGGCCGGGAGACGGGCGAGGCGCTCGCGACAGCAGTCGAGGCCGGCGTGACCAGCGCGGGGGCGACGGTGTACCGGGCCGACCAGCTCCCGACGCCGGCACTCGCCTACGCTTCCCGGGGCCGACACGGCGTCATGCTCACGGCCAGCCACAATCCGCCCTCGGACAACGGCATCAAGCTGTTCGAGGACGGCCAGGAGTACGACAGAGACGCCGAGCGCCGCATCGAGGACCGCGTGGAACGTGACCAGGCGGCCGCCGACTGGGACACCTGGGGGAACACCGAATCGGTCGATGTACTCGCGGAGTACCGGACTGCAGTCGTCGATTACGCGAGTCAGTACGGCGAGACACCAGCGATGACCGTCGCGGTCGACTGTGGCAACGGGATGGCGAGTCTCGCCGTCCCACAGGTGTTGACGACGCTCGGTGCCGACGTGCAGTCGCTCAACGCGAACGTCGACGGCCGGTTCACTGCACGGGAAAGCAAGCCGACCGCAGAGAGCCTCACCGACCTCCGGCGGTACGTGGCCGATGGCCCCGCCGACTTCGGGCTCGGCCACGACGGTGACGCAGACCGTATCGTCGTCGTCGACAGCGACGGCGAAGTCGTCCACGAGGATACCGTGCTCGCAATTCTCGCCGAGCACGCCGTCCGAGCGAGCGAGGCCGCCGACCCCGTTGTCGTCACGACACCGAACGCCTCGGGACGCATCGACGACCGGGTTGAGGCGGCAGGCGGCCGCGTCGAGCGGGTCCGACTCGGCGCGCTCCACGAGGGAATCGCCTCGGCCAGGGCGGCCGGAACCGACGACACGGCGATAGCCTTCGCGGCCGAGCCATGGAAACACATCCACCCCGCGCTCGGCGGCTGGATTGACTCGGTCGCCTCGGCTGCGCTCTTGGTACGACTCGTCGCGGAATCCAGTCTCGACGCGCTCCGCGAACCGGTGCAAGAACGACCCTACCGGAAAGTGAGCGTCGACTGTCCCGACGAGCGAAAGTCGGCTGTCATGGCAGAACTCGAAACCACACTCCCCGAGCACTTCTCCGAGGCCGCGGTCGAGACCGAGTACGGAATCCGTCTGGATATTCCGGACGACGGCTGGACGCTCGTCCGGCCGAGTGGGACAGAGCCGTACATCCGCGTCTACGCCGAGAGCGAGGCGGTCGACGACCTGGTCGAGACCGTCAGCGAACTGGTGCGGTGCACGGTCTGACTCACGCGAGCGCACCGCGGAGCGTACTCCCCAGCAGCGCCAGCCCGAGTGCGATACCGACAGGCAGGAGCGCTATCTCGTTCATCGCGGTTACATCGCCAAAGCTCCCGACAAATCGTAACAGCCCAGCCCAGACGACGACCACCAGTATTCCGAACCCGGCACCCGAGAGCAGCGCTCGCTTCAGAGTCGTCGCCAGAACGCCGACGAACGCGCCACCGAGGACGAGCCCGACCCAGTGGATTGTCGCCAGGACGAGGCCGAGAATACAGGCCGAGACCAGTGCAATCCAGTGGTACCGGTCGTTCGCTCGGACGACAGCGAGCCAGGACGGCGACTCCTCGTCAGCGTGGCCGCTCATTCGTCTCCCTCCACGAATTCGACGGCAACGTCACCCTCGATTTCACGCGATAGCGTGCGGTACTCGCCGTTCGCCCACCGTTCGATTTGGTCGTCGTAGTGGTCTGAGAAGTACCGCCCGGAGTTGCCCCCCGGCAGTATGCCGAGCAAGTCGCCGTCGAAGTCGGCGTGCATCTCCCAGCTTCCGCCCCACGGGCCGTTCCGGTCGTAGTTCCAGACCGTCTGGTCTGACCCTCCTCGCGGATAGCTCGGGTAGCCGAGAAATCCGAGCTCGGTCAGGTGACTGATGTGGCCAGTGTGGTTCACGTCTCCGTACACCTCGGCGTCTATCTCCGCGAGGTCGGACACTGTCTGCTCCAGTGCCGTTCGCATCACCGCCTCACGGCCCCGTGACCCGAACCAGGCGCTTCCCTCGCCGAGCTGGACGAGTGCCCCGTCCTGTGGGTAGTACGACGAGTCGAGGTCGGCGTCGTCGAATGTTTCGTCGAACAGTTCCTCTCGGTAGTTGTCGAACCACAGCTCCCAGACGAGCGCAGCTCTGGAGTCGGCGTCGAGGTGGTAGTCCCAGGAGTCGAGCAGGTCTGCAGTCGTTTGGAGCTCTTCGCCCCCGTCGCGTGCGGCCTCGACCAGCGGCTCGACCAGTCGCTCCGCGCGGCCGTCGAACGTGTCACGGGCGACCCGCTTGAGGAATTCGATGTCTATCGGCTCGCCGTCGGCGACTCGCTGGTCGAGCAAATCGTAGATACGCCGCCCGCGGTACGGGCTAGCGTATCCCGCCGAGAGGTAGTAATCGAGTTGGTCGTCGGGAACGATTTGCTGGTTGGCGGTGGCGAGATAGCGGGGGTTTCGCACCTTCGGGTTTGCCGACTGCGGAACGAACCCCTCCCAACTCGACTCGCCGAAGGGGACGAATCCGTCCCACTCGCCTTCTTGTGCAGAGCCGTCGAATATCTGGTCACCGCTGACCATCTCGCCGTCGATTCGACGAATCGGAACGCGGCCCGTCATGTAGTAGAGCGTGTTCCCGTCACGGTCTGCATACACCATGTTCTGGGTCGGCGACTCGAAGCGCTCGGCGGCGGCCACGGCGTCGTCTATGCCGCTGCTGTGACTCAGGTCGTACAGCGACAGCATCGTCTCTGTGGCCGTGTGACCGGTCCAGGCGACGCCGACTTCCTGTTTTTCCTCCTCGATGACTGGGCCGTGGACCGTCTTGCGTATCTCGACTGTCTCGTTCGGTCCACCGTCGACGACGATTTCTTCGGTCCGGCTCTCGAACTCCCGGCGCTCGTCGCCGTACTGGTAGGTGTCGCCGTCGTGGTCGTAGGTATAGAAGTCGATAACGTCGGCGTTTGCGTTGGTAAATCCCCATGCACCGTCGTTGTTCTCGCCGATAACGACCACGGGAGCGCCCGGAAACGTCGCCCCACGAGCGCGGTGGTCTGGGCCGTCGATATGCATCTCGTACCAGGTCGGCGGAGCCTGAAGCCCGAGGTGGGGGTCGTTCGAGAGAATCGGCGCGTCGCCATCGGCTAACTCTGGCCCGATAATCCAACTGTTCGAGCCGAACGACTCTGGTGGCTCGAACTGGTTGACCCAGTCGACGAGCGCCTTGTCGGGGGCTGAGTTTCTGTTCTCGACTGACTGTGATGATGTGGCGTCGTCGCCAACGGTGAACTCGCCCACATCGTGGTGGTCCCGGAGTATCGGGCTGACATCGTCGAACCGCGAGGGAAACAGCTCTGCGGTCAGTGCCGCGCTCTGGTCTTCGCTGAACAACCCCTCCAGGCGCTCACGGACAAGCGATACAGTCAGTGTCTGGAAACTCCCCGTTAGCTGCCAGGCGATGATTTTCTCGATGAGGGCGGTGTCCGTTCGCGTCCACTCGTCTGGCTCGTAGCCAAGGAGTTTGAATCCGAGCGAGAGGGTCTCGTTCTCCATGGCGGCGTTGACACCCTCGGCGTAGGCATCGAGAATCGGCGCGACCGGTGTTCCATCCAGACTCTCGGCGGTCACCTCGGCGGCGTCGGCAAACGCCATCTGGCGGTGGAAGCGGTCGGTGTCGAGCGCTGTCGAACCGACGATAGCAGAGAGTTCACCGCGGTAGAGCCGTCGCTGGAGGTCCATCTGGAAGAGTCTGTCTGTCGCCTGTGTATAACCCACGGCGAAATATAGCGCCTGTTCGTCGTCGGCGCTCAGGTGTGGGACACCAGTCTCGTCGTATCGGACGGTCGCGGGGCCGTACGGACTGTCGACTGTCTCGTGTCTGTCTGCGTGTGCTGACTCCCAGACAGACCCAGAAAGCGGCGCAAACTGTCCCAGCGGTCCGTTCGCCGCAGAAAAGGACAGGCCTGCAGTTCCGAGGCCGACGAGCCCGCTGAAGAAGGCCCGGCGGCCGAGGTCTCGGTCCATACTCCTGTCTGTGGTGGTCACACTATGTAGCTTTCGTGTCTGTTACCACGCCGCACTCGGAGAGAGTCCAGAAAGTTCTTACTCGCCGCCAGACGAGGGAAAACAATGAGTCGGGCCGTTGAGGTGAGTGTCGTCCTCCCGGCGTACAACGAGGCCAACACGCTTGCTGACACCGTCGTGACGACGCTGTCGACGCTCGAATCGTTCCTCCCAGCCGGGGCCTTCGAGATACTCGTCGCCGAGGACGGCTGCGAGGACCGCACCCCCGAGATTGCGACCGAACTCGCCGCCGAGCACGACGCTGTTCGGCACGTTCACTCGGACGAGCGGCTGGGTCGTGGCGGTGCACTCGAATACGCTTTCGAGCAGTCGAACGGAGAGACGCTCGTCTATTTCGATACGGACCTGGCGACGGATATCGGCCACCTGGAGGAGTTGGTCGAGTGCGTCCGTTCGGGCGAGTACGATGTCGCGACTGGCTCCCGGTGGCTCCCGGATAGTGAAGCCGACAGGCCAGCCAAACGTGGCGTCCCGAGTCTCGGCTACAACTCGCTGGTCCGGCTGTTCCTCCGGTCGGACCTGCAGGACCACCAGTGTGGGTTCAAGGCGTTCGACCGCGACGTGTTGTTCGCACTACTCGACGACGTCGAGGACGAACACTGGTTCTGGGACACCGAGGTGCTGGTCCGCGCCCAGCGTTCGGGATACCGCGTCAACGAGTTTCCCGTCAGATGGACGCCCAAGGGCGACTCGAAGGTCGACATCGTCCGGGATGTCCTCGGGATGGGCAGTCAGATTCTGCGGACCTGGTGGCAACTCTCTATCAGCCCGCGCATCACGCGGACAGTAACGCTCACTGCCGGGAGCCTCTTGGTGTTCGTTTCGCTCGCCCTGATGACGCTCTATCTCGACCCGTCTGAGGTACTCGATAGCATGGCCGAGGCAGACCGGCTGTACATCCTGCTGGCTGCGGTCGTCTATCTGCTCTCCTGGCCGTTGCGCGGCCTGCGGTACCGGGACATTCTGGACTCGATTGGGTACCACGAACGCTGGGAGTTCCTGACCGGCGCGATATTCATCAGCCAGACTGGTAATCTGGTGTTTCCCGCCCGGGCGGGTGACGCGGTCCGTGCCTACATCGTCAAGGCGCGGCGTGACATCCCCTACCCGTCGGGGTTCGCCTCGCTGGCTGTCGAGCGGGTCTACGATTTGCTCACCATCACGTTCATGGCTGGTGTCGTACTGCTCTGGCTAGCGCTAACCGGCTCACTGGGCGAACTAGAGGCAGCCCTCTCTGGCGACCCGGTCCAGGGCAGCGAGCGCGAGAGCGGACAGACTGCACTCGTCGTCGCCGCCGGGGTCGGGCTCGCTGCGGTGTGTGCCGTCTTCTTCATCGTTTACACTGCCCGACGTGACCGAAACTACGTCCGGCCGGCAGTCAGGCGGCTGAGTTCCGACAGCTACGCCGAGTACGTTGCTGGCGTCATCGAACAGTTCGTCGGCGACATCCAGACCGTCGCTCAGGACCGTGCGTCTTTCGTCCGTGTCGGCGTGAGTAGCCTCGTCATCTGGGTGCTCGATGTCGTCGTCGGCATTGTCGTCCTTCTCGCGTTTGCCGTCGATGTGGCTCCGGCGCTGTTGGTCGGCGCGGGCTTTTTCGCCGTCAGTGTTGGCAACCTCGCCAAGGTACTTCCGCTTTCTCCCGGTGGCATCGGGCTCTACGAGGGGGCATTTACACTGCTCATCGTGACTCTGACGCCTATCGGCGGTGTCGTCGCGCTGTCTGCTGCAATCGTCGACCACGCAGTGAAAAACGTCGTAACGATTCTCGGCGGCTTCCTCTCGATGGGGTTGCTCAACGTCTCGCTTACGACCGCCGTCGAAGAGAGTCCGGAAGCAGACGTCGTCCAGAACGACTGACACCTCGCCGTGGGGCTTTACCTGTCCGCCTGTTGTACCGTTGACTATGACAGACAGCTCCCCGGAGTTCGACCCGGAGTCCCGTGAGGAGCGCGAAGTCGCCGGAGAGGCCGCCGACGACCGCTCTGACTTTCTCTCGCTGATGGGCCACGCCTACCGCGGCGAACTCGGTCGGACGACATCCTGGCGGACGCGTATCGACCGCACGACCAACTGGGCGGTGGTGATGACGGCGTCGTTGCTCACGTGGGCATTCTCGAGTGACTCTCGTCCACACTACATCCTCCTCGTGGGAGTCGTGATGGTGACCGTGTTTCTCGGTATCGAGGCCCGTCGGTACCGCGTCTACGACATCTGGCGCTCCCGAGTGCGTGTTATGGAGGAGAACGTCTTCGCGAACGCACTCGACTCCGAGGGTGTCGAACAGACCAACTGGCGTGAACTCCTCAGCGAGGACTTCAGAGAACCCAAGATAAAAACGCCCATCCTCGAAGCAATTTCACGACGACTGCAACGAATTTACTTTCCGTTGATTTCGGTGCTCCTGTTGGCGTGGGTCATCCGACTTACCGTGTTCTCGAACTCAGGAGCCAGCGTCGTCCAGACCGCAGCAGTCGGCGCTATCGCCGGTGAGGCGGTCCTGGCGGGTCTCGGGGCGTTCTATCTCGGTGTTCTCATCGTCACCTTCTGGCCGAGTCGCCGTCGGGCGAAAGGGGAACTACACTCTGAAACAGACTCGGACCAGTGGAAGTGAGCAATGCTATCAGCCGACACTCTGATGCCGCCGCGCGTGCCAGTAGATTCAAACCATTCCGGATGGTAGGGGGGCGTGAGTAGATGCCACTCGAACAGTTTCTGGATGGCTCGGACGCGCCAGAACGCTCTATCGCCGTGCTCAACCGGACAGAGCCGGAGCCGTTCCAGACAATGATAGAGAACCTCTTCGCTGACCAGACCGTCTCAGTCTCGGAAGACGTCAGCGAGGAATACGAAAACGACACCGTGGTCTTACTCGAAGACGGGACGGTCGTGGCGAGTTCACCGCTCCGGGCGTTGCAGGACGCGATTTTGATGGTGAATACAGACCTCTTTACGACCGGCACGCGGTCGCTCGAAGAGACGACCGTTCCAGACGTTCTCGACGCACTCGCTGGCACGCGGTTCACTCTCAGAGGGTACCCAGAATCTGACACCGAGAAACTCCTGCTCGTACTCATCTCGCGGTACATCGAGAAACGGGCCTACGTCGAGGGGGATGGCACGCTCCGGTCGTCGTTCCAGCGCCTCTCGCGAATCGAAGACGAACAGGGGACGAAAGTCGTCTACCAGCGTGTCGCCGAGACGGCAGTCGACGTACACGTCTACGGTCAGCCCGGATGGTCCCCGTCTTCTGACTTCCCTGTCGTCGCACACGCCGGCCACGGCATCGACTTCCGCACGTCGTGGTTCGTTATCCACGACCCGCCCGACGGCGCAGACCACGGGCCTGCGGCACTGCTGGCCATCGAACTCGAGAATGGGGTGTGGGACGGCCTCTGGTCGTACGACCCACAGTTCGTCGACGACCTCCTGGCCTATATCACGGCCAAACTGTAGGATACGAAGTGATTTTGCCTCTCGACGTGTACTACCAGTCATGGAACCCGTAACCGACTCCGACGGCGCGAGTCGATTCGTCGACACCAGTGCAGGCAGGCGTGGACAGAAGGGACCGTTCTACGTCGTCTACACAGACCAAGAGCAAACGACCCGCTGGGGCTTTTTTTGCACCAACTGCGAAACGCTCGACAACGCCGTCGACGCTATGGGACGGGTCCAGTGCAACGTCTGCAGTAATCGGACCAAGGCAGAAGAGTGGGACGCCGCCCACGAGTAACACTGCCAAATTTTCAGTAATCTGTTGTTTAGATACGTTCAATACGCACTGTGTGGTATAGACTCTCGTATGGGGGCAATTACCACGACCCTGCAAAAAGAGGCTGAATCCATCTTCACCGACCTGGGTTACAAGGTAGCAGCCGACGATTCTGGCCTGCGTGCCGAGCGAAAGTGGCGTGTCGTCGACGTAATGCCGATGGTCGAACCCGAGGAACTACCGTCATCCGGCCAGTTCCGCTGTTTCGTTACCTGGGAAGACGCCGTCGATACACTGGCACACCATCTTGCCGATGTCGACCCCGATTACGAGTGGGCTATCATCGGCGTCGGTGACGAGGACTACGAGGTCAGTCATCCCCCGACTACCAGACTGGCGACCTGAGCACCGACACGAGTACCGCCTTGACATTCACAAAATACATCGTAGCGGCGCTCTACGACGTAAATATTGTGTTGATAGTTATTGACACCCGCGCCATTTTTATCAGCTCCGACAGTCAACACGATAGCTATGTCTACATCTGTCGTCCTCTCGGTTCTCGCCGGCGTCCTGTTCGGGTTAGCGCTTGCAGCTCCGCCGGGGCCGATGAACGCGATCATTGCCGAGGAGAGCGTCGTCCGGGGATGGGTTGCCGGAGTCATCGCCGGCGCCGGTGCGATGACCGCAGATATCATCTTCTTCGTGCTCGCGCTTGCGGGCGTCGCTACCGTCATCCAGCAGTGGCCGTTGCTCCGTGGCGCGATGGTCACTGTCGGCGGCCTGCTCATGCTCTATTTCGCACTCGATGCGGTCCAGAGCGCACAGGAGACGCTGACCGGTTCGGACGTAGCTGGCGAGTCACGGGGGTTCGAGAAAGCGTTCGTCCTCGCGCTCACGAATCCGTTCCAGATTCTGTTCTGGCTGACTGTCGGGGTCGCGATGCTCGACCCCGGAACGATAGATGTACTTTCACACACTCCCTACGTCGGCGACGCAGCTGCCGGGCTAGTCGTCGTCGAAACCGGCAGTATCGCGCTTCTTGCGGGCTTCTTTGGCGGCATTCTCGTCTGGATTACCGGGTTCCCGGCGGTGCTCGTCGCGACCGACAACCGTATCGACTCGCTCGCCCCGGTCGTCGCGGGCGCGAGCGCGCTCATCCTGGTCGGGTTCGGATTCCTTTTCCTCTGGGACGGAATCGGAACGCTGTTGTGAACTGCCGTCGGAGCCAGTCGGTCAGCGTTCCATTCCGACGACTTCGTCTTCGAGCCACTCCTGGAACCAGCGGACGCGCTTGAGCCGTCGGTCTGCGATGTCCTTGGCGGACTGGCTTCGGACACGCTTGCGAGCTTCTTGGCCGCGTTCGAGTACACGGGTCACCATCTCGGCGCTGTCCATGTGTGTTCGGGACTCATAGCCCATCCGCAACAGGAGCAACGCCGCGCCGTTGGCGCCGATTTTGTCGAGAATGTCGGCCTCGATGAGACATTGGGTCTCGAGGACCAGGTCTTCGAGGTCGCCCTGATATGAGTGGTCCCGGACGGACCGACAGACCTGGTCGACGAACGACTGGGGGTACTCTGTGTGTGTCTTCAGATACTCCCGCGCGATACGAGCACCCTCCTCGGCGTGGATGTCTTGGTCGACTTCGAGTTTGGCGATATCGTGAAAGAGAGCAGCTACCTGCGTGATGTCCTCGTTGGCACCCTCCGCTCGCGCTATCTCCCCTGATAGCTCGACGACATTTCGGATGTGGTTGAATCGATACTCCGCAGAGTGCCAGGGGTACCATCGCATCCGGCCGCCTTCGTTTTCGCTGGCGACGCTCGCCTCTAAATAATCGCGAACGAACTGCTCCATCTCCGCAAACTCCGTGTCCGAGACGGGTGACTCGCGTATTTCAACACCCACAGAACCACCTCCGTCGGACGAAACGCTTTTGATTCATCTTATATGTAAGTTGTTCGTTCGACTCTTTAGCGTTACGACAACAGTACGAGCCGCCACGTTCGACGTTCAGTGACCTCTAGTATGGCGATGAGCGACGAACATATTCGACTGTCGTCATGTCCTGTTAGTAACACAATATATATACGCAATCCGTGACATTCTATTGTAGAATGGGACTCCTCGACTCGTTTGGTGCGCTTGCAAGTAGTATCATCGCTGCAATTGTCATGCTTCTCTTTGCTGTTCTGAGCCTGTTTGTCACCGTGTTCATCGTCGATGCGGCCGCGGCCATCGGTGGACTGGAACCGAGCGACGATTTCGTCGTCCTCGGTGCGTCGTTGCTGGCGTCGGCGGCGATTATCGCTGGCGGTGGCCTCTCGACTGTCGAGTAGTGTTTCTGTTGCTGACTGGCTTCCAGTGAATACAAGCGACTACAGACCGTTCTATCCTGTATGAATCACCTTTCGACCGCCGGAAACGACGAGTGGCGACTGCCCCGGCACGCCCACGTCATCGTCCACGAACAGGAGGAAGGCCGTGAGTTGGTAACAATCTACGACTGCGGAGCAGCACAGAAGCCCCCATCGGCGCAACTCATCGGGAATCTGGTCCGAGTCGACGCCGAGCATGAACGCCTCGTCCAGCCGAACGGTTACATCGTCAAGCTTCGTGAGGAGGCGACCCTCGAACGACAGGCTGAGGACCACTGGGTCGTCCGGGCTTAAACACTCGATAATATCATTCATTAATCACAATGTATTTTCGTATATTTAGGATAACACATACTACATCGTGATATAAAGATTGATTACGCATGACAGGGTTTTATCCGGTATTCAAGCCAGTACAGGCGTATCTAACCAAACGTCCCCTCTGGGTTGGCCTGTTCGCCTTGGAGTAAGACCATGTGTAAAAAGCCGAGTACGATTCCCAGGAGATTCCGAACTGCATCGACTTCCACAGATGGTGAGAGACCTACCGGGGAGAAGACAGACCGGCGGCTCCTCTGTGATGGCGGCACTCCACAGCCGGACACTGACGAGCCAGCCCGAGACGGTACATCCGAAGGGAGCGACCGCGACACCGACGGAGACGACGGCCGGGCGAAGGGTCCAGAGACCGACGACACTGCCGAGGTGGGTGTCCTCCGGAAACTGGTTCCGTCAGTCGTCCAGGAGAACCTCTTGGTCAAGGTGGTGGCTGGCATGTTGCTGGTCATCCTTCTCGGTGGGCTCGTCAGCGGCTACTTCTACCTTGGAATCAGTTCTGAACTCGACAGCGAAGTCGACCGTCAGATAGAGGCGACGACAATCAATCACGACAATTCCTACAGCAACTGGTTCGATAATCGCCACGACGAATTTGCAAGCCTGCGCACCGAGGCCGGTAGCAGTACAGACTTCCAGACGAGAAACCCGTCTTTCTTGATGTCACAGTTGCGTACGCCCGTCGCGTCGAGCGAGAACTTCCGGGCTATCCACTACATATCGACAGACTCCGGTGCAGTCACGGGCAGTACGGCCAGCGAGTTCGTCGGCGAGAACATCTACGACATGGGGTACGACCAGGCCCTGTTCGACCGGTCAGAGTTCGTGCTGCCGTCGACATACACTGCCCCCGACGGGACGGAAGTGATGGCGCTCGGCTGGGGAATACCCGCCTCTGACAAAGTGTTGCTCGCCGAACTCAACGCCTCGGCTGTCGGTCCGCGAATCGAACAGTCGATAGAGGGAGCAACGACAACCATTCTCGGTCCCGACGGAGAACGCATAACGGGTGGGGAGTACACCGCAACGATGCCCGAGGTAGCCAACGGGACGACGATGGAGTCGAACAACGGGACGATTTTCGCCTACCGACCGCTGAGTACGAACGAGAACCTGACAATCGTCAACCAGTCTCCACAGGACACGGCGTTTTCGCTCCGTGAAGAGGTACTCCAGAGTTTCGTGGTGACGATGCTGTTGACGTTCGTCATCCTCATCGGTGTCACACTGGTCGGCGGGCGACTGACTACCAAGGAACTCGAACGGCTGGTCGACCGTGCCAGAGCGATGGGCGACGGTGACCTGGACGTGGAACTCCAGACGACCCGACGGGACGAAATCGGTGACCTCTACGAGGAGTTCGACACGATGCGCGTCCAGTTGAAAGACCGCATCTCCGAGGCACAGTCGGCCCTCGACCGCGCAGAGACCTCCAAGAATAACGCCGAGAAAGCCCGCGAAGAGGCTCAGAAAGCCCGCGAGCAGGCCGAGCAGATGAACCAACACCTCGAACAGACTGCCCAAGAGTACAACGAGGTGATGCAAGCCGTCGCAGAGGGTGACTTCACCCGCCGCATGAGTACCGACAGCGAGAGCGAGGCGATGGTCCACGTCGCCGAGGAGTTCAACAAGATGGTAGACGAAATCGAGCAGACGCTAGTGGACGTGATGGCCTTCGGCGAGGATGTCGCCGAGTCGAGCCAGGATGTGGTCGTCGGTGCCCACGAGATAGAAGACGCGAGTCGGACAGTCAGCGACAGCACCCAGGAGATATCGGCGGCGACAAACGAGCAGACAGACAGCTTGGGCGAAGTCTCCTCGGAGATGAGCAATCTCTCTGCGAGCATCGAGGAGGCGGCGTCCTCGGCGGCACAGGTCGCCGGAACCGCAGAAGAGGCCGTCGAGCGGGGCGAGGAAGGACAGCAGGCGGCTACGAGCGCAATCGAGGAGATGGCCCGCATCGAGGACCAGACCGAACAGACCGTCGAGAAGATTGGGACACTCGACGACCAGATGGACACTATCGGCGAGATTGTCTCCGTGATTACAGAGATAGCTGACCAGACGAACATGCTGGCGCTGAACGCGAATATCGAGGCCGCCCGCGCCGGTGAAGCAGGCTCCGGGTTCGCCGTCGTGGCAAATGAGGTCAAACAGCTCGCAGAGGAGACCCAGGAAGCCGCGGCCGAAATCGAGTCGATAATCGAAGAGGCACAAGAACAGACCGACGAGACCGTCTCCGAGGTCGAGGAGACCAGTCAGGCGGTCGACCGCGGCGTCGAAACCGTCGAAGAAGCCCTGAGTGCGCTCGAAGAAATCGTCGCGAAAGTCGAGGACACGAACCGGGGTGTCCAAGAGATAAGCGAGGCAACCGAAGACCAGGCCGACGCGACCCAGCGGGTTGTCTCGCGCGTCGACGACGTGACACAGTTGAGTGAAGACGCCGCCACAGAGGCCGAACACGCCGCGGCGTCGGCCGAGGAACAGACCGCATCTGTCTCCTCTATCGTCGACCAGACCGAATCCCTCCAAGACCGGGCGACTGCACTCGTCGACTCCCTCGACGAATTCGAGGTAGAAGCCGACACTACGAACGTCGAGACGCTGTCTGAGGACTAACGGACTGGAGCGACACGGCTTTTGACCGGCCGACACAACGGCCAGTATGGACAACGAGCACCACCAGCGCGGCAAACGACCACGGCGACTGCGAACCGACGGTATCAGACCGCTCGTCAGCGAGACCACGCTCTCGCCGCGGGACCTCATCGCGCCGGTCTTTATCGACGCGACGACCGAGGAGCGCCAGCCAATCGAGTCGATGCCGGGCCACGAGCGCGTCCCGCTCGACGACGCTGTCGCCCGTGTCGAGGAGGTCCGGGAGACCGGTGTCGAGGCGGTCATCCTGTTTGGCATCCCCGAGGAGAAAGACGAGACCGGGTCGCGTGCCTGGGCCGACGACGGAATCATCCAGCGCGCGACCAGGCGTATCGCCGACGAGACCGATGCCTACGTCCTCACCGATGTCTGTCTCTGTGAGTATACGAGCCACGGCCACTGTGGTGTCCTCGAAGCGAGCGCGCCCGAAGACGCACACGTGACCGTCGACAACGACGAGACGCTTGCCCTCCTCGAAAAGATTGCACGCAGCCACGCCGAGGCTGGGGCAGACATGGTCGCACCGTCCGGCATGATGGACGGCATGGTCGGTGCGATACGGACGTCTCTGGACGGTGCCGGATTCGAGCAGATTCCGATTATGAGCTACGCGGCGAAATACGAATCCGCGTTCTACGGGCCCTTTCGGGACGCGGCCGACGGCGCACCCGCTTTCGGTGACCGCCGCCACTACCAGATGGACCCCGCCAACGCCCGAGAGGCCTCCCGTGAAGTGAGTCTGGACGTCGAACAGGGCGCAGACGTGTTGATGGTCAAGCCTGCGCTCCCGTATCTCGACGTTATTGCCGACGCTCGCCGCGAGTTCGACCACCCTGTCGCGGCATACAACGTTTCCGGCGAGTACGCGATGTTACACGCCGCCGCCGAGCAGGGCTGGCTGGACCTCGACGAGGTCGCCCACGAATCGCTGCTCTCTATCAAACGGGCGGGGGCCGACCTCATCCTCACGTACTTCGCCGAGACCGTCGCCGAACAACTCTGAGCGTTCCTGTTATCCTTTTAGAATTGTCTGTAAAACGTTTCGTTCGGTT
Organism: Halovenus aranensis; assembly: GCF_900100385.1. Classification (GTDB taxonomy): domain Archaea; phylum Halobacteriota; class Halobacteria; order Halobacteriales; family Haloarculaceae; genus Halovenus; species Halovenus aranensis. The sequence goes on along the minus strand of NZ_FNFC01000003.1, from coordinate 11,899 downwards.
ACAATCCGTCTTGGATAGTGGTCACGGAGACCTGTGGTCGCGTGAAATCAGCAAAAACAGTCAGTGCGGGCAAAACTGACCGAACTGGAGACAACTGTCCTGGGGCACTATTATACACCAGTGCATAGGCTGTAACGACGATGATGACTCGCCCACGTCCCCACCACGCGACGCATCTGCCCGACGACGGCCACGCAGACGCCGGGCCCGAAACCGAGGCCCGTCGCCGTGCAGCAGAGGAAGCCGCGGAGCTAGTCGCCGCGACTCTCGAAAGTAGTCGCCGCTGAGTCGGCTCTCAGCCCTCGTCGAGTAGCGTTTCGGTCAGGCCTTCGACATCTTCGCCGCTGAGTGCGGACCGCACGAGCAACTGGCCGCCGATGACGGCCGGACTCAACACCGTGTCAGCCCCTGCACGCCGGAGTTTGTCGACGTTGTCGCGTGAGGTAGCGCCGGCGACGATGCGCGCCGCTGGATTGAGCTCCCGTGCGGTGAGTATCGCGAGTGCGTCCTCTGCGTCGTTGTTCGTGGCGACGATAACCGCTCGTGCCCGGTCGATAGCGACGGACTCGAGTGGCTCTTGGTCGCTCGGATTACCGATATGGACGCCCACGTCCCGCTCACGGAGGCGGCGTGCCTGTTCGGCGTCGTCGGTAACGACAACAAATCGCACGTCGCTGAGTTCTTCGAGAAGTGGTTCGGTCAACTCGCCGTAGCCGAGTACCACGATGTGGTCCTCGAGCAAGTCGTACTCTGTCTCTGTCATGGTTCCGAGTGCGCGTTCGAATCTCGCTTCGAGGGCAGGCCCCAGGACCGAACCGAGCGCGACCGCAAAGCTGACAGTCCCGAGGACAACCAGCGACACCGAGAACAGTGTCGCCTCTTCGGACGTTGGCGTGATATCTCCGTAGCCGACGGTACTGGCAGTCACAATCGTGTAGTAGAATGCGTCGGTGACGCTCTCGATTTCGACGAACTCCTCGCGTAGCGTGAACGAGCCGACTGTCCCGTAGGCCAGCGTTCCGACGAGGGCGAGTACCGCGGCAATCTGTGCGTTCGAGAACGTAATCGGCCGGTCGAATCGGCTGTAGTTGACGGCGACAATCGGCAATGCGAGCAACGAGAGAATAACTAGGGGAAGCGAGTAGACACTCGCCTGGACGATACCCTGGATGGCCGCGACCGGAAGCAACACGACGGTACCGTACCAGCCGACCCGTAGCCGGCGGTAAAGCTGTCTGGAAAATAGCAGGAGAACGAATCCTGTCAGTGTGCCGGTAAAGCCAGCCGTCTGCTGGACAATCTCCGGGATGTACGACGAGAGCGGGCCGACAACGACACCGGTCGTGATGTTTGCAAGCCCCGTCGCGAGCGAGAGCAGCGCAGACGAGACCGCGAGCGTAACCGCTGCCCGCACACCGACCAGCCGGTGTATCCGTCTCGTGCTGTCTGCCATACCTGTGCCTGGCGGGGCAACGACTTGAACGTACTGTCCCGGAAGCCACAGACACATATTTGATAACGGAAGAAATCCCTTTTAGGGTCGGTACTCTGATACTACATATGGCATCGTTTCCGGCGGAGATACTACTCGGCATCTATCTGGGGCTACTCGTCGGAATCATCCCGGCGCTCGTCTCGTGGGGTCTCGGATTCTCGTTTAAGTACGTGACCGGGGTGACGCTACCGGGATTCGGTGTGACGATACTGGCTATTGCGCTCGCCGGGGTCAATGGCGGTCTGCTGGCACTCGCCGACCAGTCGGTTCTCGCCGCGCCGAACGCACCTCGCATCGTCACGGCTATTCTCGTTATCGGCATGCTCTCGCTGTACGCCCACAGCAAGGGCGACCAGATGGCCGCTGATTTCCCCCGACGGCTCTCGCTGTCTCAGCTTCGGGACAAGACGCTCTCGCGGGAGCTTGCAGATTTCGTCAACGGCGGCGAGGAGGTCCGCGTTCGAGTGAGCGGTGAGATCTCGGATATGGAGGGATACCCGCCATTACCCGAGGAGTTGCGTGCGCGCCTCCGAAACGCAGAGGTGAACCTACCCGCAGACCTCCGGCTTGGCGAGCTCGAACGGCGTGTCGAGGACCGCCTCCAGACCGAATACGACCTCGGTGACGTGGCGGTCACCGTCGACGAGCAGGGTCGCGCGACCGTCGTCGCCGCGCCGCCGTTCTCCGGACTCTCGAAACGGGTCGACCACAACCGGCATGCAGTGTCGGTTTCGGGGCTGATTCCGACTGGTCTGGTACACGGTGACGAGGTGACCGTCATTACGCCCGACGCACAGGTTCGGGGAATCGTCGTCAGCGCGCAGGCCGACACAGTCAACGACTCCACACCAGACATCGACCCCTCCTCGAACGACCGCGTGGCAGACGACGAGTCTGCCCGACCGGTCCGGAAGCCAACGACAAGCGGGGGCGAGGGCCGCATCACCGTTGCGGTCAGGCGGACGGACGTGCAGCCGTTACTCCGGGCGAGTGAAGTGAAAGTCGTGGTCGAACCCCGCGGAACTCGTCGCGAGTTCGAGGTTATCTCGATGTTGCGACGCGCGGAGAACCGGTTTCGGCGGGTCGCCGTCGGGCAACACGGTGAGTTGACAAACCGGCGGCTCGGGAGCATCGACATCGAGGAAACCTACGGTCTCTCGGTGCTTGCGGTCCGGAAATCGGACGGCTGGCTCGTGACACCGGACGGCGACACCACACTCGACGCCGGAGACGAACTCTTTGCGGTCGGGCCACGGGACGCGCTCGAAGAATTCGAAGCCGCAGACGCACGGACGGGTGAGTCGGCGATATGACGTCGACACCTGACCAGATAGTGACGGCGGCGACGGAGTTACTCGGGCTGGCACTACTCGCCGGGGCACTGGCCGCGGTGGTCGCGCTTGGATACCGGTGGGCTACGCGCGAACGGGTTCCGCTCGGGCTTGCGGTGCTCGCTGGCCTCGCCGGCGTCGCGGCGTATCTCAACACGACGTCGGTCCTCGGGCAGGTGATAGAAGGTGATATGGGGACCGTCCAGACCGCACTGTTCAACGTCGGTGCGTTCCTCTCCGGCGGAGTCGGCGCAGTTGTCGGCCAGCGATGGGGCAACGCGTTTGCCAGAGACGTGCTTCACGGCGGGGAACGCGAGGCGGTCGACGAGGAGGTGTCGCGGCTAGTCAAGACAGTCGGTCGCGTCACCACGGTGACGATGCCCCACGAAATCGATGATGTCGTCGGGTACGACCCTGTCTCTGAGCGAACCCGCGACGCGATTGCCGGCCGTCAGTTCGTCTTCCCACGAAACCTGACCCTCACAGAACTCGACCGCCGTATCCGGACACGGCTCAAGACCGATTTCGGTGTCGGCACTGTCGACCTCGACCTCGCGTCTGATGGCACCGTCGACCACCTGGCGGTCGGGAGTCGCGCCGCAGGCATCGGTCCGACACTGCCGTCTGCGACCAACGCTGTCGCTCTCAGGGCGGACCCTGCGTTCGACGCGAGTACCGGCGACGTAGTTCAGGTTTGGGAGACTGACTCGATGCGCCGAGTCCTTACGGGCGAACTCAGGGGCGTGTCGGGTGACGTAGTGACAGTTGCTATCAACTCTGCCGACACGCCGAAAGTCGACCCGACACGGACCTATCGACTCGTGACGTTACCGGTCGAAGACCGCCCGGCACGCGAGTTTGCCTCCTTGCTCCGGGCCGCAGACGAGAGCTATGCCTCTGTCACCGTCGAGGCTGGGAGTCCGCTCCACGGGATGCCCGTCGGCGCACTTGCCGTCGCCGTCGCCGCTGTCACACCCGAAGAGAACGGACCGACGACGCTGCCCCCCCGGGACTACGTGCTCGAACCCGGCGAAACGCTGTCGGTCATCGGTCTGCCGGCGTCCCTGCGGAAACTCGAAGACGCCGCGACGCCGCTCGACCCCGCGCTTGTCCCCGACAGCGAACCAGCGGTCGCCACCGACAGCCAATCCGCCGACACTGTCGAGACTGCGCCCGACCCCTCCTCAGAGTCCGCGTCGGAACCTGTCGAGGAGACAGAGACCGACCCGAGCAGTATCGCCGACACGGTGGCCGACCCAGACGATTCTCCGGCAGAGACAGCTCCCACAGACGCGGATTCGGGCGTCACCGCGCAGGCTGATTCACCCTCCTTCGACGACCTCAAATCCGAGTACGAGGAGGGAGATGGCTGGGACGAGGACGACGACGAGGACGAAGACGAACCAATCGAACAGATTGTCGAATCGTCCGACTCAGACGCGTCGGTCTCCCAGTCAGCCGACGATGGCGACAGCTCCTTCGAGGACCTCAAATCCGAGTTCGAGTCCGGTGAGGCCGACTGGGCCGAGTCCGACGACGAGGAGACAACAGCGGTGGCTCAGGACGACCCCGGCAGTGATGACGACCTGGTGAGCCTTGACGACGCAGATATCAGCTTCGACGACGAGGACAACGACGACTTCGACGGTGGGTTCGACGACGGCGACGGCTCTGGAGCGGACTCCCCGGAGGACGACATCACGTCCCTCAGTGTCGAAGAGGACGATGACGACGGACTGTTCGACGACGACTCGCTGGACGATGACAGCCTCTTCGAAGACGACTCTGCAGACGAGACACTATTCGACGACGACACAGAAGATGAGGACCTCTTCGATGACGAATCAGATGACACAGACGAGGACACCGAAGAAGACGACGACGGCGGGGACGATGACGATGACGACGACGGCGGCGGGTCGACGTTCGCACAGCTCAAAGAAGAATTCGAGTCTGGCGACGCGGACTGGGAAGACGACATCTCGGACAGCCCCGGCGGCGACATGCGACTCGACGAGTGACCGCGGCGACTACTGTCCGGAAACCGCTTGGAGCGAGTGCTTGTACCAGGCACACCCCAGAACCATTAAGCCGAGACCATACAGGGGGAGAACGGCCGAGCCACCGAGTGCGTAGCCAACGCTGTACAGCGGCTCCGGCAGCCCGGAGAGCCCTTCGACGACCGCTTCTGCGCTAATCGTGGCCGACAACAACACGCCGCCGACGAGAAAGAGAAGCCGGCTGTACCCGTCAGTCCAGAGGTACAGCAGCGTTATCATCGGTAAATAGAGCAAGACGAGATACCACCGTAGCGATGGGATGACTGTCACCATCGCAGCGAGAGTGACAAAGATAGCCATCTGGCGCTCGATAGGTGTCTCGACGTGGCGATAGAAGTAAGCGACGACGCCCGCGATACACGCCGTCGAGACTCCGAAGATGACACCGTACGGGGCGTCCGGCCAGAGCGCGGCGACGAGCCACGAGGCTGGCTGTTGGACAGTCACGTAATACGTCCCGTCGACGGGATAGCCACCGACGAACGCGCCCGTATCCGTTCGTCCGGTCAACACCTCCGTCAGATAGTGGACCGTGGTATCCGGGCCAAACCCCACCAGCCCGAACAACAATCCGCCCAGCCCCGCCGCGATTGCGGCACCGACCGCCCGCAGTCGCCGACGACGCAACAGCCAGAGCCCCACCAGTGCCGGGAAAACCTTGAACAGCGCTACAGTGCCGAAGGTGGCACCCGAGAGAACCTCACGGTCGCGTTCGAGCGCCCAGAGTCCGAACACGACCCCAAGCGCCAACAGCAGGTTGATGTTGCCAAAGAAGATCGTCCCGAAGACGTGTGTCGAAATCACCAGTGACAGCAAGATGAGCCCCACGTCCAGCCATCCGAGTGCTGGCCCGTACGATTCGACGTAGTCGACAATCAGTGCCGTGGTGACGACAGCAGCCACGACAGACAATCCCGTCAGCACCGCGTATCCGGTCTCCCATCCGACGAGTGTAAACGGATAAAACAGCGGAACCGTCCCCGGTGGATAGAGATAGACCGCCCAGTCGAAGGCGGCAGACGGTGCCGTGTCGTAGAACGACTGGCCGTCGAGTGCCAGTTCGGCGGCGTGGTGATAGGTCCGGTAGTTAACCCCCATCATCTCGCCGGGGTTCCAGGCAGTGATGCCAATCTGGTCGCGGATGAAATAAGAGCGTAGCCCTCCCGGGAGCGTCGCGACTAGGACGAGCCACGCTCCGAGAAAGCGGCGCGTGACCAGCGGGCGACCCCGGACCGTGGGGATGACCATACGGCTCGGTGTGTCCCGTTCGTACTTAAACAGCCTGCGTTCGGGGTGGCGGTAAAAAGAAAGGGCGCCTCAGTACGAGCGTTCCTTGGGCTCGTACGTCTGCTCCTCGCCTTCGAGGATGACGGGCTTGTAATAGAGGTCAGTTTTCCCGTCGTTCCAGGCGTACATCGTGTGTTTGAGCCACTCGTCGTCCTTGCGCTCTTGGTGTTTCATCCGCCAGTGTGCGCCCCGGAACTCCTCGCGGGCGAGTGCGCCGACAGTGATTGCCTCGGCACAATCGATGACGTTGCGCGTCTCGATAGTGTGGAGGATGTCCGTGTTGTAGGTGCGTGAAGGGTCACGGACCGCAACCTCTTGGTACAGCTCGCGGGCCTCTCGGATGTCCTTAAGAGCCTGCTTGAGGTTGCTCTCCTCGCGGAAGACGTTCACGTTTTCGGTCATCGTCTTCTGGACTTTCTCGCGCACGTCGGCGTGGTTGATGCCGTCGCGTTCAAGCAGCGTCTCGACGCGTTCGCGCTCGGCCTCGACCGTCGCTTCGAGCACGTCCTGTGGGGTTGCCAGCTCGCCGCCGTCGGTCGCGACCGGGTCGGGGTCGGCGACGCCACCCAGGTTGACTGGGGCGTCGATAGAGCCGTTCTCGGATTTTGCGCCTGGTCCGGTCGGAATCTCCGGCTCCTCGCCGACAGCGCCCGCCACGTGGCGACCGGCCCGCGAGCCAAAGACCATCAGCTCGGGAAGCGCGTTGCCACCCAGACGATTCGAGCCATGGAGGCTGTAACAGGCACACTCGCCGACGGCATACAGGCCGTCGATGCAGGTCTGCCCGTACTCGTCGACCTCGATGCCGCCCATCTGGTAGTGCTGGCCGGGCTTGACCGGCATCGGTTCGTCGAGACCGTCGACGCCCTCGAAGTCCTCTGCCAGGTGGAGGATATTCTCCAGCCGGTCGAGGATGCGTTCCTCACCGAGGTGGCGCATGTCGAGGTGGACGTACTCGTCTTCGATGCCTTTGCCCTCGTTAATCTGGGTCAGCTCAGCACGCGAGACAACGTCACGAGAGGCGAGTTCGCCCTCGTTGTTGGCGTAACCGTGCTCGAACATGAACCGCTCTTCCTCGTCGTTGTAGAGGATACCACCTTCGCCACGGACACCCTCAGAGATGAGAACACCCGTCGAGGGAAGCGTCGTCGGGTGGAACTGGACGAATTCCATGTCCTCCATGGGCGCGCCAGCCCGGTAGGCCATGGCCTGTCCGTCGCCGGTACAGGCGATTGCGTTCGTCGTGTGGTCGAAGACCTCGCCCAGACCGCCGGTGGCCAGGATGACGCCGTCACGCGCGTAGAAGCCGTGAATTTCGCCCGTCGCGATTTCGTAGGCGACTGCGCCGTAACAGGTCCGCTCGTCGGGGTCGTCCTCTTCGGTGACCGCTAGCTGGCTCACGTACCACTCGTCGTAGACCTCGATGCCCCGTTTGACGACCTGCTCGTACATCGTGTGCAGCAGGTGGTGACCTGTCTCCGCACCGGCGTAGGTCGTCCGTGGGTGCGAGAGACCGCCAAAGGGACGCTGGGAGACGGTCCCGTCTTCCTCGCGCGAGAAGGGCATCCCCCAGTGTTCGAGTTGGATGACCTCGTCGGGTGCCTCCTGGGCGAAGGCATCGATAGCAGGAGCGTCACCGAGATAGTCAGACCCCTTCATCGTGTCGTAGGCGTGCAGGTCCCAGGAGTCTTCGGGGTGCAACGCCGCGTTGATGCCGCCCTCGGCCGCGCCAGTGTGGCTGCGGACCGGGTGGAGTTTGGTGACGAGTGCCACGTCGGCACCCTCTTCGTGCGCTTCGATTGCTGCCCGGAGGCCGGCGCCGCCGGCGCCGACCACGATGACGTCGTGTTCGTGCATGGTTACCAGAATTTGAGGTTGCTCTTGACCGCTTCGCGTTTCAGTTCCTGTATGTGCTCGGTCAGCGGGATGTCTTTCGGACAGACCTCCGTACAGGAGAACTGGGTCTGACAGCGCCAGACGCCGTGTTCCTGTTCGATAATCCGGAGACGGTCTTCTTTCCTGTCTGTGCCCTCGCGTTCGTCCATCGCGAACCGGTAGGCCTTGTTGATTGCTGCCGGGCCGAGATACTGATTGTCGCCCGCCGCCACGTTACACGAGGACATGCACGCCCCACACCAGATACACCGTGTCGAGAGTTTGACCTTCTCGCGGTTTTCTGGCGTCTGGCGCTGTTCCTCGCGCTCGCCGTCGGGCAGTTCGTCGGGGTCGAAGTAGGGCTCGACGGCGTGCATCTGCTCGTAGAAGTGCTCCATGTCCACCACGAGGTCTTTGACGACCTCCTGATGTGGGAGCGGCTCGATGCGAATCGGCCACTCCAGGTCGACCATCTGGGTCTTACAGCCCAAGCGCTGCTTACCGTTGATAAAGAGGGCGTCGGACCCACAGACGGCCTGCCGACAGGAGTGGCGGAACGTGAGCGAGGAGTCGTACGTGTCCCGGGCGTAGATTAGCGCGTCGAGCACTGTCATCCCCTCGAAGAACGGCACCTCGAAGGAGTCGAAGCGGGGTTCTTCCTTTTCGGGGACCTCCGGGTCGTACCGGAAGATTTTGAGCTCGACCGTCTCCTCGGCTTCGTCGAGCAGGTCACTTTTCTCCTGCTCGCGTTCGCGCTGGAGTTGCTCTTTTTTCTCGCGCCGTCGCTCGCCCGGTGACTGTTCCTCGGTCTGTTCTTCGGTTTCGGTCTCGGTTTGCTCTGTAACCTGTGTACTCATACTGTCCTCCGGTTAGAGAAATCCGTTCATGTGCAAGGCGACGTACGTCCCCTGTCCCACCAGCAACACGCCCGCAAGCGTGAGGACGCCAGCGACGACTCGCCGCTGGGTTCCTTTGAGTCCCTGGTTGATGAGCGCGTTGTAGACGCCGTTGATGCCGTGGAACGCGGCGGTGACGAGGAAGACAACCATCAGCGAGAAGTACCCAATCTGGTCCATCCGCGCCTGCGTTCCCATGAAACTAATTTCGGCGGCGTGGTTGACGAAGTGCAACAGGACGAAGTGAAAGCCTAGGGCTCCGACGAGGAACACCGCTGTCAGGCGCTGGAAGAGCCACCGCCAGGTCCCGCGCTGGAACGAGGAGTAGTGTTCTGCCATCAGAATACACCTCCGAGGAAGGTCGGAATACTTGCCAGTGCAATCACCGCGGTGAGGACAAGCGAGGCATAGAAGCTCTTGTCCTGGCTGCCGAGCCCGATGCCGAGGTCAACCATCAGCAGTCGGACGCCGTTGAGAATGTGAAAGACGGCGACCGCCAGCAGACCAATCTCTAAGAACCGCACGATAACCAACTCTTCTAGTCCCTGTAGCGTGTCCGTGTACATCTCGGGCGACTGTGTTGCGGTACTCAACACGGCGATATGCGTGAACAGATACCCGATGAGTATCCATCCCGTGAATTTGTGGAGTACCCAGGCCCACATACCCGCAGAGAACTCCTGCCACCGACCGAAGCTCTCTACGGTCCCGCGGTCGTAACTCGAACTCATACGTGCGGCACTCAGGAGCGAACCAACAAAGATGTTTCTACACATTCGAAGCGTATCGGCGGGTATACTGTCCGGAAACGAACAGTTCGACACCTTCTCCGACGACCGATAGCGAAACACTGGTAACAAACCGCATGCTCGTTTCGAGTATGTCTGACGAGCGGATTTCGGGTAGCGAGCTTGAAGATGCGCTGTCGGCTATTGCCGACGAATCCAGGATTTCGATTCTCCAGGCGTTGTGGAAACTGGACGGAGCAACGGCATCGTTCTCTGCGCTGCACGACGCCACGCCGATAACAGACTCGGGACAGTTCAACTACCACCTCGGCAAGCTTCGGCCGGAGTTCGTCCGCAAACAAGAGGAGGGGTACAAGCTTACCACGGCGGGACGGAAGGTAATCGGCGCGGCAGTCTCTGGCCGATACACCGACAACGACGTGTCTGTCGACCCTGTCCAAGCCGGTGAGTGTCCCGACTGTGGCGCGGTACTGGAAACCACCTACAAGGATGGTACCGTTTCCGTCGCGTGCACGGACTGCGGGAACGCGCTCACGAAGGGCCTGAACGCCCCTCCGGTACTCGCTACCAACACCGACGCTGAGAATCTCCCGCAACTGTTCAGTCGCCTGGTTCTGACACGATTCCAGCGCATGGCGCGTGGATTCTGTCCACTCTGTGGCGGACACACCGGACGGTCGCTGCTACGGGATATCGATGCTCCCGACGACTTCGACACACCGTTACCGTGGCTCGAACTGAGGTGCCTCGCTTGTGACCACCACATCGCACAGCCGGTTGGTGCGCTGGCGTTGGACCACCCTGCTGTCATCGGATTCCTCTTCGAGAACGGGTTAGATATCAGAACAACACCGCTGTGGGAGTTCGACTGGCTCACCGACGAACACGCCACGGTGACAAGCGAAGAGCCACTCCGCGTCGAGATTACAATCGACCTCGGGGACGCCGGGATGTATCTGACACTCGACGAGGAGTTGACTGTCGACTCGTATGAACGGCTGAATCGAGAATCTGCCTAACAGAGGGTATTTACTCGGCAAATGCCCGCAAGACGCCCTGGCCGTCGGTGTTCCCGAGGTCGGGGAGAGAGACACGCTCGGGGTGGGGCATCATGACGGCAACGGTCTCTCGTTCGCCGACGATGCCCGCGACGTTGTGTTTCGAGCCGTTAGGGTTCGCCTCGTCGGTGACCGTCCCGTCCTCGTTACAGTATCGAAAGAGAACACGGTCGTCGGATTCGAGCGCGTCGAGCTCGTCGTCCTCTATTTCGAACCGTCCTTCCCCGTGAGCGATGGGGAACTCGACAACGTCACCTTCCTCGTAGGCCGCCGTCCACGGCGTCGAGGCGGTCTCGACGCGGAGGTGAACGTGTTCACACTGGAACCGCGCGCTTTCGTTGATGGTGAACGCACCAGGTGTAAGCGTCGCCTCACAGCCAATCTGTGCGCCGTTACAGATGCCCAGAACCGGTGTCCCGTCCTGTGCTCTCTCGCGCACCGCGTCGAGAATCGGCGACTGCGCAGCCATTGCACCCGCTCGGAGGTAGTCACCGTACGAGAAGCCACCAGGAAGGACGATGCCATCGACCGACTCGGGCAGGCCGTCCTCGTGCCAGACGAGGTCGGCGTCGATACCCAGCGCATCGAGCGCCCGTACCGTATCTCGGTCACAGTTGCTGCCGCCGAACTGGATGACAGCGACCGTCATCGTTGCTGGAGTGACACCTCGTAGTCGTGGAGCGTGGGGTTTGCGAGCAGGCGCTCGGTCATCTCGGTCACGCGCTCGCGGGCACGCTCCTCGCTGTCGGCGTCGAGTTCAATCTCGAACTGGTCGGCCGAACTGAGCGAGTCCAGCTCGAACCCGAGGCGTTCGAGGGCGCGCTGTGTCGTTTCGGCTTCCGGGTCGAGGACCCCCTCTTTGAGGCGGACGGTCACCGTTGCACTGTAGGCGGTCATCGGTTGAACGCGGGTGTGCCCTATCGAAAACGCTTGCGGTTCGAAGCTACTCGACCCAGTCCGTCGGCCGGCCTGCGAGTCCCCGGGTTCGGAGTCTGTACCGTTGCTGGTCGGCCTCGACTGTGTCCTCCTGTGTCGTGGGGTCGAGCGCGAACACTTCACAACGCGTAGCCGCCTACGTCGCTTCTCGCACGATATCGATAGTTTCGGCCAGGCGCTGGTCATCGGCGAGTGCACCGAGAACTGTCTCG
>NZ_FNFC01000013.1 GCF_900100385.1 Halovenus aranensis | reverse complement strand
CCGCGGGGGGCGCCGCCTCTGGAGATGGCCGTTCGCGGAGTTTTGTGAGATGGTGTTGCGGGCCGCTTGGACAGCGCTTGGTGTGCGTAGAGCAGTCCCAGCGAACCAGTCACTCGACGACCGGTTCTTCCGGTAGCTGTCCACCGATCCGGACAGCGGTCGTGAGTGGCGACACTGTCGCGTCGGCGGCGATCCGCCGCCGACAGCGACGGTCCATGCCGAAGATCCCGCTCACTAGCGCTTCGAAGACGCTCCACGACCAGTTCAATCTGATTCACCGCCATCAGACGAGGTTACGCGGCTGTCGATGTGATCGACTGAGACTGGCGTTTCGCTGGCCGAGAGATGGTCCAGCAGCCATTCGGTTGCACCGTCGAGTTGCTCGTCGTCGGTCGCGATTATTTTTAAACGGTTGTGGCCGGCTTCGCGGTCGGGATAGCAGCCAACAGTTACGTCGAACGCGGTCATCACAGCTTCGAGACGGGGGACGATATTCGCCTCCGGTTCGACGGTGTAGAGCGTTTGGCTCCGCCTCTCTCCGGTGAACTCCTCGGCGACCTGTTCGAACATCGCTTCGAGTTCGTCCGGAATTCCCGGGAAGACGTAGACGTTCTCCAGCACGCACCCCGGTGCGAGCCCCTCCTCGTTCAGCAGCGGTCTGCTCCCCGCTGGCAGTGCCGCCTCGGACTCGGGGTCGACATCGAGGTCCATGTCAGGGAGTCGCGTCTCGATATCGGCCAGTCGCTGTTTGACAGTCGTGAGCGGTTCCTCCCGCACCGTCATCTCCCGGTCGAACGCGTCGGCGACGGCATCCATCGTCACGTCGTCCGGCGTGCCGCCGATGCCACCGGTGACGATGACCGCGTCGAACTGCTCGCGGTAGTCGGTCACGTGTTCGGCGATTGTGTGTCGCTCGTCGGGGAGGGAGAGAATTCGGACGACAGTGGCACCACGAGCGGCCATCTGTGTTGCCAGCCAGTTCGCGTTCGTATTTACGGTGTCCCCAGAAAGCACTTCGTCACCGACAGTTATCAGAGCGACCTCCATGTGGTCCCGATAGCAGTTCTGGAGAAATAATTGTTCATCGGTTGGTGGCTCAGTTCAGCTGTTGTAGTCGTCGTCAGACAGACGCCCGGGCAGGTATGAACCACCGCCACGTCGCTCGCCGTACCCGCTCATGGACGATTGCAAATTCGCATCGACAACGAATTGGTCGCAGAAAATGGGCCCGGGCGGATTTGAACCACCGCATACCCGGTTATGAGCCGGGGGCTCTTACCAGACTGAGCTACAGGCCCGCTGTCGTCGGTTACTTTGTGCCCGAACTAAACTCTATCGCATCGGCCGTCAAACGCCCACACGGAACTCTTTTACTGTCACCGACACAAGGTTAGGCAACTATGGGAATGGGCGGCTCCGATATGTACCGACAGCAGATTCTCGACCACTACAAGAACCCTCGCAACTACGGTGAGCTAGAGGAGTCGACGTTCACCCACGTCGGTGAAAATCCGATGTGTGGCGATACCATCGAAATCGACGTGAAGCTGGGCGACGACGACGAAGTCATCGAGGACCTCGCCTTCCGCGGAGACGGCTGTGCTATCTCGCAGGCTGCTGCGTCGATGCTTTCTGGAATGCTCATCGACAAGAGCATCGAGGAACTCCAGGAGATGGACCGCGACGACATGATAGACGCACTCGGTGTCGACATCTCGCCGATGCGGGTCAAGTGTGCTGTCCTCGCCGAAAAGGTGGCACAGGACGGTGCTGACATCTACTTCGGTGAAGATATCGACGTCGAGAAGACGACAGTCGAAGACTGACGCTTCGCCTCGGGAGGGTCCTCCGGCAGACATTTTAGGACAGCGAGTGCTACAGAGACGTAGACGGGTATGGGAGAGACCTACTACGAGTTGCTCGGCGTATCCGAGGACGCCTCGACCGACGAGATTGAGCAGGCGTACAGAGAGCAACTCAAGCAGACCCATCCCGATGTGAGCGACAGCCGGGCGGCAAACGAGCAAACCAAACAGCTCATCGAAGCGAAGGAAACGCTCACTGACCCACACGAGCGGGCGCGGTACGACCGACTGGGCCACATCGCCTACGTCGGCGACGATACCGAAGGCACGACAGAGTCGGCGGCAAGCCCCACTGGTGATACGCCCACCAGCCAAGATGAGACCAGAGACGCCAGCAGACGCCAGGCCAGAGCGTCCGGCCAGCACGGCAGACAAGCCGCCAGCAAGCAGGCCACACAGCAGCACGCGCGTCGCCAGACGACCGCAGAGAACGTTGGGGCCGGCGCACGGTGGGCACAGTCAGCAGCGGCCGAGGACACAGGTGACACTGCCCAGAGTGCCGACCAGGCGTACGCCGTCGAGCGCGGGGGTGACGCCATGCGATTCGGCGGCATCTTTAGAGACCAGCACGCGTTCGTCCTGCTCGGAACGACGTTTCTGGTCTATCCGGTCTTGCTCTTTGGCGCACTCAGCCCGACGTTTCCACTCGCGGTCAACCTCTTTGTCGCCGCCTGTATCGTGTTCATCATCGCCTTTCTCCAGAGCGTTCCCGAAGTCGGGCTCGTCGTTTTCGGCGGCTGGAGTGTGCTGTTACCGCCGCTTTTGTTCCTCTGGCTCGGTATCGGCCTCCTCTCTGTCGAGGGGATTCTCGCGCTGACGGCGGTCTTCTTTCCCCTCGGCCTCTCGGCACTGACGCGAGTCGCCATCCGACCGATGACGGCCGGCTAGGCGTCATGAATCGCTGTCTGAACGCGGTCGTGAAGCTGTTCGCGAAAGCGATGGCTCCGTTCGCTGTCCAGTTCGACCGACAGGACTTGGGTCCCGCCACTGTCGAGTGAGTCCTCGAACGCCTCGACGAACGCTGCCTGGTCTGGGACCTGCCGGAAGTCGAGTCCATAGAGGTCCGCGGTCGGCGAGAAATCCAGTCCGTGTGGCGTTTTGAACTGTCCAGTAAACGGCGGGTCGAACTCCTCGATTGGGAGTTTGTGGAAGATGCCGCCGCCGTCGTTGTCGATGAGAACGATTGTCGCGTCCACGCCACAGCGTGCGAGCGCGAGCAGGCCGTTCATGTCGTGATAGTACGCGAGGTCGCCGGTCACGAGAACGAGCGGGGTGTCTGTTGCACTCCCGGCACCGAGGCCCGTCGAGATGACTCCGTCGATACCGCTGACGCCGCGGTTTCCGAAGACTCGTACCGGCGCCGGACGCGGCTGTCCGAACCGGTCGAGGTCCCGGACCGGCATGCTGTTGGAGATGAAAAGCGTCGACCCTGCCGGACAGTGCTCGGCGACTTTCCCGACCACGCCGCCCTCGAACAGTCGGTCCGCCCGGGCGTGTTCGACAATGTCCCAGTACGTCTGCTCGGCTGACTCGAACCTGTCTCGGTACGCCGTCGACGGGTCGTCGACTGCACTGGCGAGTACAGACGCAAGCCACGTCGGGTCTGCACACACCAGGTCCGTCGCAGTGAACTCGGCTTCACGCCAGCCGCCGGCGGGGTCGACGACGAACTGGCGCGCGTCGGTCTCCGCGAGGTACTTCCGGAGGTTCTTCGAGGTCGGTGAGGCCCCGAACCTGACGACAACGTCGGGGTCGGGCCAGTCCGGGTCGTCGAGATACGAGTCGTATCCCCCACATACCATCACACCGTCTCGGGAGGAGCCAAACCGGTGACCCGACAGCGGGTCGGCGAGAACCGGGAAGCCGGTCGCGGCCGCGAGGTCAGCCACCGCCTCGCGGGCCGGCGTCGGGGCGTCGGCCGGCCCACAGACCAACAGCCCGCGGTCGGCAGCGGTTAGCGCGTCGGCGAGGCGGTCGACGGTGGCCGCGTCGGTCTGTTTGTGTCCCTGTGTCGTCGCGACGAACGGGCCGTCTCTACCCTCGACAGCCAGGGGAGCGCGCTCGGCCAAGTCGGGCGGAACGTCTCCCTCGACAGGACGTGGCTCTAAGGGCTTGCGAAACGGGACGTTGAGGTGGACCGGTCCGGGCCGCGTTCCGGTCGCTTCAGTCAGCGCACGAGCCGCCGTTACCCTGAGTGATCGGAGCTTGCGGTCGTCGGCTTCGGGCTCAGGGAGTTCTCGATACCAGCGGACCGCATCGCCGTACAGTTTCACCTGGTCGGCCGTCTGGTTCGCGCCGCTGTCGCGAAGCTCCGGGGGTCTGTCTGCGGTGAGTGCGAGAAACGGGACGCGACTCTCGCTGGCCTCCAGCACCGCCGGATGGAAGTTTGCCGCGGCGGTGCCCGAGGTACAGACGACCGGCGTCGGCGTTCCGGTCTGTCGCGCTCTGCCGAGTGCGAAGAAAGCGCTTGCGCGTTCGTCGAGATGGGAGAACGTCTCCACCTCGGGGTGCTCGGCAAACGCGACGGTCAACGGTGTCGAGCGCGAGCCCGGGGAGAGACAGGCCGCATCGACGCCACCGGCGACCAGTTCGTCGACGAGCACGTCGGCCCAGAGTGTGTTCCGGTTGGGTGCAGTCATGTGAGTTCGTCCAGAATCGGGCGGAACTTCAGCTGTATCTCGTCGTACTCCTCGTCGGGGTCGCTGTCGGCGACGATACCCGCACCGGCGAACATCGTCGCTGTCGTCCCGTCAGTGACGGCCGAGCGAATCGCCACGAGAAACGTGCCGTCGCCGTGTTCGTCTATCCAGCCGACAGGAGCGGCATACCAGCCGCGGTCGAACGCTTCTATGTCTCGTATCGTCCGCATCGCCGCGTCGGGCGGGAGGCCGCCGACCGCCGGCGTCGGGTGGAGTTGCTCGACGAGGTCGAGTACGTGTCGGTCCTCGTCGAGCGTGCCACGAATCGGCGTCTGGAGGTGCTGGACGTTCGAGAGTTTCCGGACGGTCCGGTCGCCGGTCTCGATGTCGGTCGCCATCGTTCCGAGTTGACCACGGACCGCGTTGACTACCAGGTCGTGCTCGTGGTTGTTCTTCTCGCTGTCACGGAGCTGTGCTTCGAGCCAGTCGTCTTCGTCTTTTGTCTCACCGCGGCCGATAGACCCGGCAAGCGCCACCGTGTCGACAGTCCGGCCGCGCACCTTGACGAGTCGCTCCGGCGTCGCCCCGAGAAAGCTCGGACCGGTGGCCGGCTCAAACAGGAACTGATAACAGCCCGGGTACGACTCGCCCAACCGCGTCAGCGCGTCGACGACCCGGAGCTCTCTGGTGAGGTCGGCCGACAGCGACTGAGCGAGTACCACTTTCCTGAGGGCGCCGTCTCTGATTCGTTCGACGACCGACTCGACTCCCGTGCGCCAGTCGCCCAGCGTGGGCGTGTGGCGTTTGGTCTCGATACCGGGAGGCGTGCCCGGTTCGAAGACGGGCAAGGCGGCGATACGGTCCCGCCAGCGGTCGAGGCGCTCCGTTGCGGTCTGGCCGGCGTCCGGCCCCGTCGCTGCGGTCGTCAGCCACGTCCCGTTTGAGGTGATGCTCACCTGAACTGCCGGGAGTGTAAACCGTGCGTCGGGGTAGTCACGCCACGGCGGTTCGCGCGACGAGTCGGCAGTAAACGAAAAGCCACCGAACAGCCGAGGTTTGGCGCCTTCCGGTAGTGGTTCGGGCGTCTGAACCCGGTCGAAAAGGTCCTCGGCAGCCGCTTTGAGACGGCCGAACCTGTCGGGGCCGGTCGCCGAGAGTGTCGCCGTCGCACCGCCGGCGACGACAGATGTCGTCGGGGCGGTCCACCCGGTCCGCGGCGCGTCAAAAACCTCGAGTACAGACCGCAACGCAGGGGTCTCGATAGAACACCCACGGACAGCAATTGTCTCGTCGCCGAGAGCTGCATCGTCACCACGAGGAGACTCCATTTCTCAGAGGGTTGGGGCGCAGCCCCTTTGAGCCTGACTATTATAGAAATCCAATCGCCAGAGGTGACGCTGGTCCCGTTGTGTCCAGCAGAACTGAAATTGGGGGTGTAGATGAGATATTTGTGGTTCCAAGAGGTCATTTTCGCCGAGCAACAACGCTCCCCGTCAGTTTTAAATACCCCTCAGGCAAAGAGTCGCACGTCCGATGCCTAAGGTAGAGATAACTATCCCGGAGCATCTCGAAATGCAGATCACCCAGCTCGTCGACGAGGGTGAGTTCCTCAACCGAGAGGAGGCAATCGAGGAACTCGTCGCGACGGGTGTCAAAGCCTACAAAACGAGCGGTCCCGTCGACGATGACGGTGAACCCGGATACGAAGACGACGGTATGATGGGTCACGACGACGAGTACGTCTTCTAGCTTTTCGAGCTGCGTTCGGTGCGCGCGCGTGCACAGCCCTCAAATCAGGTCGGGGAGAGACCAAACATACTTGACCCGATACCGCGTTATTTCTTACACGGATGCACAAAGACGAACTGCTTGAGCTCCACGAGCAGATGGTCATCATCATGGAGTACTTCAAGAGCCTCGAGACCACCGATGACGAACTGTTCGAGCCCTACGACGAAATCGAAGTGACGCCAGACGACGTTCATATGTCCAAAAGCGAGCACAAACACGCGGTTTTCGTCCTCGGGAACGCGCTTGCAAACGCCATGAGTGACGACGAGTTCTCCGACGCTGGCCGCGTCGGCAAGCGCATGAAAGAGCTCGCCGAAGACGCCGAAAACAAGCTGTAGCGGTCACGTCCCCTCGAACTCGGGAGAGCGTCCTTCGAGGAACGCCTCGACACCCTCTGCGAAGTCGTCGGTCCCGAAAGCAGACTCGATAGCGTCGACCTCCGCGTCGATTACCTCGTCGAACGAGCGGTCGAGGCCGCGCTGGAGGAGTCGCTTCGAGTGTGTGAGCCCGACTGTCGGTCCCGTGGTGACGTTTTCGACGTATTCCTCGGCCGCCTGGTCGAACTCGTCGGTCGGATACACGCGGTTGAACAGGCCTAGCTCGTGTGCTCGCTCCGCGTCGAGTACGTCTCCGGAATAGACGAGGTCTTTTGCGGTGTTCTCGCCGACCATCCGCGGCAGGAGATATGACGTACCAGAGTCGACCGAGAGACCCACCCGTCGGAATCCAAAGCTGATTTCGGCCTGCTCGCTCGCCAACACCACGTCACACGCGATTGCGAGCGACGCGCCGGCACCGTAGGCAGGGCCGTCCACCTTCGCAACTGTCGGGATAGAACACTCGTAGACGCACTGGACGGTCCGGTTGATCGGATAGGCGGCTTCTTCCATCAACTCGGCAGTTTCGCGCTCGCTGGTCAGCCCTTCCATCATCAACTCGATATCACCACCGGCACAGAACGTCCCCGACGAGCCCTGCAAGACGACACAGCGCGCGTCGCTGTCTTCGATTGTTTCCAGTGCGTCAGTCAGCGCCTGCGCTGTCTCCAGCGTGAGCGCGTTTCGCAGCTCCGGGTTCGTTATCGTAATCGTCGCTCTGTCGTCGTGGATCTCGTAGTCGAGTACCGACATTGTCCGACGTTTCGGACACGCGGTCATAAAGGTACGCCGCCCGGCTCACAGCGATTCTCGCGGTTATTCTCAGGACCCGGTTAGGTAACGACTCGCAATAATCGCTATCAGTACTCGCGTTCGACGAGGTAGTCGGCGATGTCGAGCAGCCGGTCGTTGGCTTCGTTGTCGGGCAGCGCATCGAGCTGTGCCTTGCCGTTTGCGACGAACTCGCGGGCCGTCTCACGTGCGTACTCGATGCTTCCGGCGTCTTCGAGCACGCCGACAGCCTGCTCGATTTCCGCCTCGGAGACGGCGTCCACTGAGTCGGACTCGACGAGGTTGTCGACATCGACACCCTGCTTGCGCGCGTGGACCGTGATGAGTGTCTGCTTGTTCTCGACGAGGTCGCTCCCGCGCTGTTTGCCAAGCTTCTCGGTCGGCGTCGTCAAGTCCAAGAGGTCATCCTGAATCTGGAAGGCCCGCCCAATCGAGAGCCCGTAGCTATGGAGTGGGTCGACAGCATCGTTGTATCCCAGGAGGACGGCCGGAATGCTCGCGGCCGCCGCGTACAGTACCGCCGTCTTCAGCTCGACCATTTCGAGGTAGTCCTCGGGCGCGACGCTCTCTCGGGTCTCGAACTCGATGTCCAGCGACTGCCCCTCACAGATTTCGGTACAGGTCGTCGCAAGCTCCGAGAGCGCCCGGACCGACCGGTCCGGCGGTGCGCCCGTCCGGAGAATGTTCTCGAAGGCTTTGGAGTAAAGCGTGTCACCCGCGAGAATGGCCGTCGAAACGTCGTACTCGCGGTGGACAGCAGGGACACCACGGCGCATGTCGTCGTCGTCCATGATGTCGTCGTGAATCAGCGTGAACGACTGGATAATCTCGATGCTCACCGCCGCCGAGAGCACGTCGACCGCCTTGCTGTCTGCGGCCGGGAACTGGCGGTAGGACTCGGAGTCGGGGTCGACATCGGCAAGGGCGTCAGCCCCGAGCAGGAGGATTGTCGGCCGGAGGCGCTTGCCACCGGCGTCGAGCAGATACCGAGAGGCCTCGTAGAGCCGCTCCGGGTGTTCGACCGGGAGGTCCTCTGTGATTGCGTCGTTGACCTGCTGGCGACACCGCGCGATAGTCTCCTCGACTGCCTGCTGTCGTGTCATTGGTTACTCGACCAGCTGAATCATCTGGCCGTTGCGGCTGATGTGGAGGTCACGTCCTGCCTTGTACCCCTCGTCCTCGGCGAGACTGACGTACGAGGAGAGTCCCGAGAGGTCCTGGTGGGCGGGGACGACGTGCTGGGGCTGGAGAGCGTCGAGCATCTGGTAGTGACCCTCGCGGTTGAGGTGTCCCGAGACGTGGATGTCGTCGTAGATGCGTGCACCCTGCATCGAGAGCAGCTTCTCGGACTGGTAGCGCTGACCCTCGTTCGTTGGCTCGGGAATGACGCGTGCCGAGAAGATGACCTTGTCGCCGTCGTCCAGTTCGTAGGGCGTCTCGCCACGGCCCATCCGGGTGAGCATCGCGCGGGGCTCGCCCTGGTGGCCCGTCACGATGGGCAGGAAGTCCTCTTTGCCCTCGTTCATGATGCGTTTGAACGTCCGGTCGACGGACTTGCGGTGGCCGTACATCCCCAGATCCTCGGGGAACTCGACGAAGTCGAGTCGCTCGGCGGTGCCGGAGTATTTCTCCATCGACCGCCCGAGCAACACGGGCTGGCGTCCGATGTCGTCGGCGAACTCGACGAGGGATTTCACGCGGGCGATGTGCGAGGAGAACGTCGTCGCGACGATGCCGCCGTCGTAGTCCTCGATGCTGTGCATCACGTCTTGGAGGTGACGGCGTGCGACGGACTCGCTCGGGGTACGCCCTTTCTTGCCGGCGTTCGTACAGTCCTCGATGTAACACAGCACGCCCTCTCCCTCGCGGCCGATTTCGCGGAACCGCTCCATGTCGATTGGGTCGCCGATGACCGGCGTGTGGTCCATGCGCTTGTCCAGCCCGTAGACGACTGCGCCTTCGGGCGTGTGGAGGACCGGGTTGATTGCGTCGATAATCGAGTGCGTGACGTTGACGAACTCGAGTTCGTTGTGGTCGCCGATGCGCATCGTCTCGCCCGCCTCCATCTTGACGAGGTCGTTCTGGACGCCGAACTTCTGTTCGCTCTCGATGTCCTGTTTGACCAGCTCGATGGTGTACGGCGTCGCCACGATTGGCGCATCGTAGCGGTGAGCCAGCTTCGAGATGGCACCGATGTGGTCAAGGTGACCGTGGGTGGGGACGATAGCCTTGACGTCGCCCTCCAGTTCGGACATGACGCGGTCGTCCGGAATCGCACCCATGTCGATGAGATCGAGCGAGTGCATTCGCTCGGTCTCGACGTTGTCGTGAATCAATACCTTCGAAAGGTTGAGACCCATGTCGAAGATGACGACGTCGTCGCCTGCGCGAACTGCCGTCATCTGACGCCCAACCTCTTCGTAGCCGCCGATTGTTGCGATTTCGATTTCCATCGTATCACGCCGAGGCGGTCGTCGCCCGGGAGGCCCGGCGACTGCGAGGACGACCGTCTGTCCGGCCGCGCGCAGTCCCGACTCTGTCGGTCGGCCGCCGTCTGACCCGATGGCCGCAAAGCCATCGCGTCGTCGTCCGGCGGCGCGCCGGTCGCCCATGACGTTTCCCGGGGCGACCGTTCGCTCGGATACGCCTATATTTTACCGCAAGCCTTAAAAACACGTTGATTGCTGTACGGACCCTGAGGGCGGCGAATATCCCGGTCTCAGTCGTTGATACGTTCGAGATACTCGTTGACGACAATCTGCCCTTTCGCGGTCAACACCGGTCCGTTTTCCCCGGACTCGACGAGCCCGTTGTCGTGTAGCGAATGGAGGACGCGTTTCACTGTCTTCGGGTCCATCCCTAACACGCTCGGCAGTGAGACATCCATGTCACCGGTCGAATAGATAGTGGTCAGGGCCTCGGTTTCGGAATCTGACAGCGAAATCTGCTTGAGCGATTCGAGCAGGCGCTGGTACGTGCCACGGAGGTAGCGACCCAGAATCGACAGCTTCCGCGAGGAGTCCGCCGCGGCGACAGTCTCCAGTGCTTCGCCGTTGTCCATGTGGCTGACGACCAGCACCGGCCGGTCTTCGCCGTTGACGGTCCGTTGCTCCCGCGAGAAGTCAACGATACCGTCGAGCGGAATCTCGATTGGTCCCTCGTCGGTATCGAACTGGACGGCTCCCGCCGACAGTCCCATGATGCCGCCCTGAAACTCGGTGTCCATGACGCGGCCACCGACCTTCGACGGATGTTTCAAAATCGTATACGTCCCGTTGAGAATTGCCTTGAACAAGACCGTCTCGAACTTCTTGCTCGTCGTCTCGTCGGCAGAGACGACCGCAGTCGCGCGGCTGTCACCTTCACGGTACGCGACCGTGACAGGCCGGCCCGGCATCGGGTCGACGAACTTCGGCGTCGTTTCCGTGTTGATATCGAAGACGGCATCGATTGGGATTGCCTTCTTGGTATCTTCGTCTTCGGCCAACACGAGTTGTGTCTCGCTCAGCAGGACCCGCCCCTCGATGGGGTCCTCCCAGTCGGCTGCCTCGACGGTGAGATGAGCAACAAAATCCGCAAGCACTGATGCCATAGGCTCTCTCGTTATCACTCTCTCCGGGTAGGAACATATTGAACCTTTGTAAATTATCCGCGAACAACGACGGTGTGGCCGGCGAGTCGGCGCCAGCCCCGGACGGTCACGCGAGCGGGTCCGTATCGGAGGCCTCGCTGTCCTCGTCCGAGATGGCCTCCTCTGTGCCCGAATCCGTTTCCTCTGTGTTCTCCTCCTGTGACACAGACTCCTCGGCGGAGTCTCCAGCCTCAGAGGAAAAGAGTTCGTCAGCGCCGCTATCGTCTGTCTGTGGCTCGCTCACCGGTGTGTCATCGTCAGTGTCGCCAAAGCCGTCGGTAGATTCGTCCGCGCCAGCGCCGGTGAATCCGTCGGAATCGCCGTTTTTCACGCTGTCGACCGGACTGGCGTCCTCAGCCCCATCCGACGAGATAGTTGGGTTGTCCTCGATTACGTCTGCCATCGTCTCAGTTCCGTCTGTGTGGTCGTCCGCATCGGGAGAATCAGTGTCGTCCGGCGGCGCCTCTGTCTCAACTGCCACGTCGTCCTCGTCGTCGGCCGACGGCTGGCGGTCCGGTCCCGCCTCGTCGCTGTCGCCGAAGGCTATCTCTTCGGCCGTCCGTTCCTCGGTACTCGGCGAGTCGTCGGCGAACGACTCCGTCTCGTCGTCTTGGTCGGCGGTCTCGGCCGCGGCGGCACCCGCGGATTCGTCGGCTGTCGGTCCAGTCTCTGGCGGTGTCTCGTCGCTTCCAGCGTCTGTGGTCGTGGGCTCGACAGCCACAGAGTCACTCGGTGCTGTCACGCGGTCGGGCACGTCAGCCGCACCGGGAACGGTCGACTCCGACCCGAACGAGCGGGCGGTCTGTTCGCCCGGCGACGGGCCGACCGGCTCGACTCGGCGCTGTTGTCGTGTTTGCTGTTGGTCCGGCGACCCCTCCGGTGTGGGCGCAGACTGCAGGTCGTCCGGGATACCGCGTGTGACGGCATCCGCAAGCAGCTTGTACGTCAGGCCGAGCGTGCCGGTCACCCAGACGATAACGCCGAGCGCAGCGAGTACCACGCCACCGAGCAGTTCGGGCGACGAGAGTTCCTCGGTGACGGAGCCATCGAGCACGATAGGACCGGCAAGTGCGCCACCCAGCGCCATCCCCCCACCACCCAGGACGACGACGACCAGAAGATACGCGAACAATTTGAACCCGTAAGTCAGACTCTCTGAAACGTCGACAGTTGTCATATCCGATGCATCGAGAACGACGACTAAATAAATTCCGACGGCTGGGACTCCCGGTCACCCGTCGATGACGGTGCCAGCCGCTCCGCGCTCGAAAAACGTCTCTATGTCGTCCAGCTCGAAAATCGACGCGGGAACATCGAGGTCGAGTAGCTGTCGGACCTTGTGTGCCATGCCGCCGGTCACGTCGGTCGCCTCGCTCCCACCAAGTGCCGGCGCAACGTCCTCGTAGGCCTCTATCCGGTCAATGACCTCGCCGGCTGTGTCGAGGACGCCGGGGACCGTCGAGCAGAGCCCGACGTGGTCGGCCGAAAGCGAGCGGGCAAGCGAAACGACGATGTCGTCGCCGCTGAGTATCGTCCCCCCGCGCCCACTGTCGACGACAACGTCGCCGTGGGCGACCGGAGTAAATCCCTCATCGAGCATCGCTGCGACCGAGCCAGCCGGGAAGTCGAGGTGCTCTCGGTTGCGGTGTGCAACCGACAGCGGTCGAACAGGAAGGGCGTCGACGCCGCGGTCCTGTAACGCGTCGACGACCGTCTCGTTTAGCTCGCCCATTGCGCGGTGAATCGCCGTCAGTCCGCGGGCGTCTGTCGTCCCGTCAGTACTGGAGACGCCGTGTTCGGCGGCGTGGTGGTGGCCGAAACTCCCGCCGCCGTGGACGATGACGAGCCGACTATCAGCCGAGCGGACGGCTTCGACGGCGTCACACGCGCGTGCAAGCGAGTCGTCGTCGACAGCCTCGCGCTGGTCTTTGTGTGTGATGACGCTCCCGCCGAGTTTGAGGACAGTCAGTTGGGTACTCACGGGGAGTCACTCCGTTTCGACGCGGACGCCGTCGGTGTCGAGTTCGGCGCGAAACGCCTCCTCACAGCCCGGCGTGTACTCCAGTGCAGTCAACGTCTCGGGCGTCTCGTCGAGCGCGACGATACAGCCGCCACCGCCTGCCCCTGTCAGCTTCGCGCCGAGACCGTCGGCGTTGCGTGCCGCCCAAACCATCGAATCCAGCGTCCGCGAGGAGACACCGAGCGCCGACAACAGCCCGTGGTTGAAATCCATCAGCTTCCCGATTTCCGTGACGTTCTCGGCAGCGAGTGCCCGTTCACCCCGTCTGACGACATCGCCGATGGCCTCGACGGTGTCTGCGGCGAAGTCGTACTGGTCTCGGAGGTCTCGGACACCCGCCACAAGCGCACCCGTATCTCCCGCGCCGCCGTCGTAACCGATTACAAACGGGAGGTCGGGCGAGTCGATAGGCTGGCAGTCCTCGCCCTCGACCCGGACCGCGCCGCCCATGGTCGAACAGAATGTATCTGCACGGGATGCCTGTCCGTTCTGGACAGTGTTTTCGACCTGGTAGGCTCGCTCGGCGATTTCCTCGCTGGGGAGTTCGACGCCGAGTTCGCGCGTCCCGGCCTCGATTGCCGCGGCGGCGACGGCAGCCGACGAGCCGAGTCCAGCGCCAAGTGGAATCTCGCTTTCGATGGTGATGTCGAACCCCGCGTCGGGAGCGTCGGCGGCGTCTCTGACCTGTGCGACGGCCTCGTCGACGTAGCCCATCGCCGCCTCGACCAGCGAATCCGGGGCGTCGATGTCCGGACGGTTGTTGCTGTCACCATCGTACTCGACGGTAAACCCGGAAAGCGAGAGGTCGTCCGCTCGAATCCGCAACCCCCCCTCGCGCTCGTGTGCGGTCACGCTCGCACGCAGTCCGATTGCACACGGGACCGCTGGCTCACCGTAGACGACCGCGTGCTCCCCGAAGAGATACACCTTGCCGGGGGCGCTTGCAGTTACCATGCCTCCACCTCTGAGAGCGAGCCTGTTTTACATATCGGTTTACGTGTCGGCCACGAGACACCCAGAACCGCAGTCACACCCGCTCGATGAGCGTCGCAATCCCCTGGCCGAAGCCGATACACATCGTAGCGAGGCCATACTGGCCGTTACACTCGGCAAGCTGGTAGGGGAGTTTGCCGAGCAGCGCCGCGCCGGTCGCGCCGAGGGGGTGGCCGTGCGCGATGGCCCCGCCCCAGACGTTCGTCCGCTCCCAGTCGGCACCAGTTTCTGCCAGCCACGCGGTCACGACCGGCGCGAACGCCTCGTTAACCTCGAAGCGGTCGATATCCCCGACGGCGAGGCCGTTCTCGTCGAGGATCGTCTTCGTCGCCGGTATCGGGCCCGTCAGCATCGTCGTCGGGTCGACGCCGACGACGTGGGTGTCGACGACGCGAGCCAGTGGCTCCCAACCGTGTTCCTCACAGGCCTCGCCAGAGGCGACAAGCACGCCAGCAGCGCCGTCGACGATACCGGAGGCGTTGCCCGCGTGGACGACGCCCTCCCCGTCCTCGCGGACGAGAAGCGGTAGCTCTCCGAGTGTCTCCAGGTCCGTCCCCGGACGCGGATGCCCGTCCTCCTCGACCGTGACTGCCTCGCCGTCGACGGTCGTTTCGACAGGGACGACCTGTTCGTCGTAGGCACCGGCGTCGGCGGCCTCGCCCCACCGGCGCTGTGAGTCGACCGCTATCTGGTCGACCGCCTCGCGGTCGTGGCCGTATTCGTCGGCGATGCGTTCGGCCCCCTCTCCCTGCGTGGTCAACTCGTCAAAATGCTCGAAGTACGTTTCGGTGACGATGCCCTCGTCGGCGTAGTGTTGGCCGTCGGTGTCTACGTCGCTGGCCAGCGGGACCCTCGTCATGTGTTCGACGCCGCCGGCGA
Source organism: Halovenus aranensis (assembly GCF_900100385.1). Taxonomy (GTDB): domain Archaea; phylum Halobacteriota; class Halobacteria; order Halobacteriales; family Haloarculaceae; genus Halovenus; species Halovenus aranensis. The sequence continues at coordinate 98,616 of NZ_FNFC01000013.1, read as the reverse complement.
CGAGTACGTCCGACAGCCCGCCTCGAATCTCGGCAGCGGCGAAGTTGACCGCCTGCTGGCCAGAGCCACACATCCGGTTCAACTGGACGCCGGGAATCTCCTCGCCCCAGCCGGCCACCAGAGAGGCGACACGGCCGATGTTCAGCCCCTGCTCGCCGACCGGTGAGACACAGCCGTAGATGACATCCTCGACGCGGTCGCCGCGGGCGAGGTCGTTTCGCCTATCGAGCGCGCAGAGCGGTTCGGCGGCCAGGTCCTGTGGGTGTGTGTCCCTGAACGCGCCGCCCTGCTTGCCGAATGGAGTTCGGACGGCGTCGACGATGTACGCATCGGGCATAGGTACAGAAAACAGGCTCTGGCTCTTTATTGCTCGGGTTACTCGTCGTCGAGAAACGCCCCAACGCCGTCCTCGTGGGCCTGTGACCCGTAGGCCTGTATCTGTAACATCGTCTCGTGGTCGAGTGCGTCGTCCCACCCGTGGCCGAGGTTGTCGTGAATCGCCTGCTTTGCGAGTGCGATGGTTTCGGTCGGTCGGTCCGCGAGCGTCTCCAGAAGCGTCGAGACGCGCCTGTCGAGGTCATCGGCCTCGACTGCCTCGGTTATCAGTCCGAGCTCGGCCGCCTCGCTGGCATCGAAGTACTCACCCGTGAACGCGAGTCGCTTTGCCGCCCTGAGTCCAACCAGCTTCGGCAAGAGATACGAGCCGCCGGTGTCGGGAATCAGGCCGACGTGGACGAACGCACAGCCGAAGGTTGCGCCCTCGACGGCGTAGGCGAAATCCGACAGCGCCGTCACCGCCAGCCCCGCGCCGACGGCATCGCCGTTGATTTTCGCGACGACCGGAACGGGACAGTCGAACAGTTCCTCGGCGACCCGGCCGTAGGTCCGGTTGTACCGCTCGTAGGCCTCGCGTGGCCGTTCCTCTCGTTCGGCCATTGCTTCGATGTCGCCGCCGGCGCTGAAGGCCTCGCCCTCGCCGGTCAGGACGACCGCGTCGTGTGTCTCGGGGTCGGCTTCGGCTACCGCGTCCGCGAGTGCAGCCGCTTCCCCGCCGTTGAACGCGTTCATCGACTCCGGCCGGTCGAACGTGACAGAGAGAATCCCGTCTTCCGTGGTGGATTGCATACCGGGGGTTGTAGTCGGGGCGTCTTAACTGTGGAGTTCGATGCGGGCGTAATCGACGTGAGTTCCGGACATTCGAGCGGAACGTATTTACTGATTCTGTGAAACACATGAGTATGGCATACAGTTACGAGCCACACCACTGGGAAGACTTCGAAGTTGGCCAGACGTTCGAGACAGTCGGTCGAACCGTCACCGAGTCGGATTTCACGCTGCACTCGATGTTTACCGGTGACTGGACAGAACTCCACAGCAACGCCGAGTACGCCGAGGATGGCCCGTTCGGTGCGCGCGTGGCTCACGGGCCGATGACGTTCACGCTGGCGACCGGTTTCGTCTACCGCTCCGGTATCGTCGAACGGACCGTCTACGCGTTCCTCGGGATGAACTACATGGACGTCAACGAGCCAGTGTTCATGGACGACACCATCTCGATGGAGATGGAGGTCACCGACAAAAAGGAGATAGACAGCGTCGAGGACGCCGACATGGTTACTATCGACACGGTCGTCACGAATCAGGACGACGTTGCGGTCTTCGAGGGCGACATGAAGTTCCTCATCTACAACCGCGACGCCAAGGAGTGACTACCCCTCGCCGGATTCGACCGTGATGTGAACCAGACCGACGGCCGCGATGTACGCTTCGGTCTCGGGAAGTGACTGCTGGACCGTCGCGTTGTAGCGGTCGACGCCCTCGTTGTACGTCTCGTATCCCCCGTCGCCGCTCGCGATCTGTTCGCTTCCGCTCTTGAGGTACTCGATTGCCGACTGCATCGAATCGACAAACGAGCGTTCCCTGTCGAGTAACTCGACGAGGCGGTCCCGGTCAGCGGGTTCGAACGTGCTCAGTTCGCTGGCGGTCTCGGCGGCTGACTCGACCAGTTCGCTCGCGGTCTGGTAGTGTTCGCCGGCGGTTTCGTACCTGCCCGCGGCCGTCTCGTAGTCCTCGTCGTCGGCGTCGTCGAAGGCGGCCGACAGGACTTCCGCGGCGTCGTTGTACTCTGTAATCCACTGTTTGCGCAGGTCGAGAATCTCCCGGCGCTGTTCGTACTCTGGATACCGCGCTTCGACCGAGTTGTCCATGATGGTTGCTGGCTCGTCGTCGTGGCCAAGCCCGAGGACGTGGCCCAACTCGTGTTTGATGACCGTCCGGTACAGCCAGTCGCTCGCGTCCGGAGCCAGACGCACCTCTGCCGGGAGAGACTCCTCGCTCCCGGCGGTGAGGTAAGTCGCACAGCCGGCGAATTTACCGCTGTCGTGGGTGCCACACTCCTCGATAGCCGGGACCTCGGAGACGAGGATAGCTGGCTCCTCGGCGTCGGCCTGGTATTCCAGTGTCGTCGTGTATTCGAGATACTGCGGATGGGTGTCGTTCCAGAACGCAGTCGCCTCCCGGAGTAACCGTTCGAGTCTGTCGCGGTCGGCCTCGACGCGCTCGACGGTTACTGTCGCCGTCCGGTCGGCCAGCGGGTGTGTCCCGGGCGTCGCCGTCTCGTCGTCTGTCGCCCTGTCCGCCGAGGACTCCCCGGTCGTCGTCTCCTGTGTTGGTTTCTCCTCGCCCGAGCCGCCGTTTTCGAACGACTCCAGACAGCCGGCTGCCACAACTGTGCCAGCAGCGACCAGAATCCCTCTCCGTGACCGCCTCGGTCCGTCTGTCCGACCCATTGTACACGGGTAATTAATCGCAAGGGAAAACAGTATCGCGCGGAAGGCCACCACGTGCGCCGCGCTTTTTGCTATCAACACCCATGATAAACTGTGACGAGTATAAGTAAGACGTATATCGAGAACCGCGAGCGAGTCCAGCCAAACGACACGAACAACCACGCGACAGCCCACGGCGGAAACGTCGTGAAGTGGATGGACGAGGTGGGCGCAATGAGCGCGATGCGACACGCCGGTGCGAGCTGTGTTACGGCACACATCAGCGACCTGGATTTCCGTCGGCCGGTCCCCCAGGGCGACACCTGCGTCATCGAGTCCTACGCCTACGAGACGGGGCAAAGTAGCATCCGCGTCCGTGTTCAGGTCTACCGCGAGAATCCACGCACCGGCGAACGCGAGCAGACTACCGACTCCTATTTCGTCTTTGTCGCCGTCGACCAGGAGCAATCGCCGGTCACGGTACCGGAGTTGACCGCCAACTCAGAGCGGTGTCGAGAGCTCAGAGACGCGGCTCTCGACGGCGAGGGAGACGTCTGAGCGTCAGTCTTCGAGCGCCGCGGTCGTCTCGCGGAACAGGCCGTCCAGAATCTCGGGCGTCGTCGGATGGTATGCCCGGTCTGGCACGTCACGGACATCGACGCCGAGTTCGACGATGACCTGAAGCGTCTTCGCCATCACGTCGGCGTGATAATGCAGTCCCTGATAGCCCAGCACGGTGCCGTCGTTCGCGTCGACGACGAGCGTCGCCAGACCGTCAGGAACGTCTTTTGTCTTGAATACACCGTCGTCAGATGCCCGTCGCGTCGCCGTGACAACCTTGTGTCCGGCCGCCCGTGCTGAGTCCACGGTGTGTCCAACTCGGGCAAAGGGGTAGACACCGAGCCCGGAGAAGATGACGTGATGATGGACGTTCTCGTAGGATTCGAGCGCTCTGCCAGCGTCGTGTGCCAGGATGTTGTCGGCGGCCTGGAAGGCCTGTTCTTTGGCGACGTGGAGAATCGGCTCTTTCATGTTCACGTCGCCAACGACGAACACCCGCTCGTCGTCGGTCGCCTGCATCGTGTCCTCGACCCACCAGCCGTCGGTGTTGAGGCGTGTGTTGTCGAGCCCGAGTCCATCGAGCGACGGCCGGCGACCGGTGAAACAGAACAACTGGTCTGCCTCGACGACTTCCTCGGTCCCGTCTTCGCCCTGCAGATAGAGCCGGACGCCACCGTCGTCGGTCGGTTCGAGACGCTGTTCGTGGACGTTCGTCGGAATCTCGATATCGAAATCCTCGCGGTAAATATCGAGTAACGCCTGGCCGAACTCCGGCGGTGCCTCGTCGATTGGCTGGGCATCGTGTTCGATTGCCGTAATATCCATTCCGGCGGCTTCCGCGAGATAGGGAGCCATCTCCAGACCGACATACCCTAGCCCGAGGACGATGCCCGAGTCCGGGAAAGTCGTCGCGTCGAGTACGTCCGCGCTGGTCATGTAGTCGACGTCATCGATACCCGGAATGTCGGGGATGTTGACCGACGAGCCGGTTGCGACGACGACGTAATCGGGCTCGATTGTCTCGCCGCCGGCCTCGATGACCCGGTCGTCGACGAACAGGGCGGTGTCGTGGATGAACGTCACGTCCTCGCGTCCGGCGTAGTCGTGGATAGAATCGCGGCGGTGGCCAGCCCACCCGAGCGTGTGGTCGTTTTTCCGCTCAACGACGCTGTCGAGGTCGACATCCGGGAGGTCACCGACGAGACGGTCGTCGTGGCGTGCCTGGTAACGGTGTGCTCCCGCCGAGAGAACCTCCTTCGACGGCATACACCCACGGAGGATACAGAGTCCGCCGCCGGGGTCACCGTCGTCGATAAGCGTCAACTCGACGTTCGGTTCGTCGACGAGTTCACCCGCGGCGGCTGCGCCTGCGCTCCCGTACGCGCCGATGATTGCAACGTGGATGCTCATACCCCCGTCTTTGCTGGCACACCAATAACCCTACCGGGTCCGTGCCCGCGACTCGGACGGCCACCGGGCGCGAGTCTAGGCCCGAGGGCAGCAAGCGCCGCCGGCGCGGTGGGCCTACAGGTCGAGGATTTCCGAGAAACTCTCGCCGGTGCGGAAGGCAATCGAGCTGTCGAGGTCGTCGGCGTCGAGTGCGACGAGTAGCATCTCCTCGTCGGGGTTGGTAATAGACACGGTTTCGGTGGCACTGCTGTGGCCGTCGATCTCAGTGTCGTCCAGTTCGATAGTAGCCTCGTACTCGCCTTCCTCAGTCCAGACATCCGGGTAAAACTCCATGTTTCCCTGCTCTTCTTCGCCGGCCGCATCCGAGGAGACGAGGTCGAACTGCTCGTCGAGGACGACCGCTCCGTCAGCCCCGACGATTTCGAGGCGGCCGCTGACGGGGCCGTCCGTGCCGTTGAGGACGTTGACCGCTTCGAGGGCCTGCTCGCCAATCCAGTCGAGGACCGTCGAGCAGCCAGCGACCGCCGTCACCGCCGCTGTGGTCGCTCCAGCGAGAACGTCGCGACGGGACAGCCCCGAGATAGGCTGGTCGAACATGCGAGGAGAAACATCCCAGTCAGAAATAAGAGTAGCCCGGCGTTTCTGACAGAGAGACGACAGCCAGTGTGTCGGCCGCCGGTCAGTCGCGCTCGAACAGCGCGTAGTGGGCGATACCGTGTGCCGAGCGACCGTCTCGAAGGTCGCCGGCTTCGAGGTCGTCGAGAAGGGAAGCAAACGAGGCCTGTGTCACCTCGATGGACTCGTTCTCGTCGAGGTCTTGTGTGGCAGTCGCCTCGCAATCGCGGGCAACGTAGTAGTGAAAGACAGCATCGGAGAAGCCGTTGGCCGGTTCGACTGTCGACAGGTGTTCGATGTCGTCGGTCTCGTGGCCGGTCTCCTCGCGGAGTTCGCGATGTACAGCCGTCTCGGGCATCTCGCCGGGTTCGAGATTGCCGGCCGGGAGCGCACGGTTGCGGCGTCCGACAGCGTGTCGCCACTCCTCGATGAGCACCACGTCACCCTCGGGGGTAAATGGCAGGATGACCACACTCTCCGAGGACGAGAGATAGTCGAACTCGCTGGTCTCGCCGTCGGGCAACTGGACTGTGTCGTTGACGACATCGAAGCCGCCACAGGAGTAGGCGACACTCGATTCGAGCGTCTCCCAGGAAAGGTCAGTCATACGGCTAGTTCGTCGTGGCCCGTAGAAAGGGCTACGGTACCTGTCTGGCGGTTGTCAGTCGATGCTGTGGATGTCTGTCGAACCACACTCCGGACACTGAGTGATGGTTCCGAGCGACGGATGTGTCGTCGTCTCCCACGCCCCGTCGTCAGCCGACGCCTCGAACCGGCACTCGAAACACTGTTTTGGCCGTTGACCGGTCTCTGACGCCATACATGTCACTACAACGGCATCCAATAAAACAGTTATCGCGGGTGTCGGTCACTCCGCGGTGTCGTCCATCTCGTCTTCCTCGTAGGATTCCTCGTAGCGCTCCATCGACATCTCGTGGCCCTCTTTCGCCAGGGCGAGCGTCTCCTGGAGGTCCGTGATCGGCGTCTCGCTGGCGTCGACCCGGATATCGTTGTAGGCGGGGTCAAGCGGGTGGTCCTGCGTGTCACAGACGACGACCGCGGCGCTCTGGACGTGTAGTTCCTCGCGTTTGTCTCCGCCTTCAGCGTGGCCGGCGGCAAGCGCGTCGGCCAGTCGGAACGCAAGCGGGCGGTCCTCGTCACGGCTCTCCTCGTATGCGGTGGCCGTCGCCTCGACGACCGACTCGCCGGTGAGTAGATTCCCCGCAACGGTGTAGTTCTCGCCGACGGTGTGTCCGTACCAGTCTTTGCACTCCTCGCCCGAGAAGGCGAATTCGCCGTCTGTGTCGACGCCGTGGAGTTGGCGCTGTGGTGCCCCGTCGTCGGCGTTCAACAGCGCCTCCAGCGCGTCCTCGACGGCGAGGCCGTCCGCCAGATACTCGATGCCGGTTCGCCCGAGGTCGACGTTGACGAGACTCTGTGTCGCGACTGCGCCGTGTTCGTTGGCGAACGGACAGAGCGTGCCGACGCCGGCCAGTCGGGTCGTCACCGCGACGCCGAAGCGGTAGTGCTCCGTTCCCTCGTCTTCGTACTGCTCGCGCACGCAGATACTGAAGGTCATACGCTGTTTATCGGGCGACGGTCGCATAATTCTCCCGGTAGGTGTTACGCTCGAATCAAGTCACTGAAAGAGAGGGAACCAGGCCACGAGTGAGGCCTGCGGTGTGGACGGGCATCAATCCAGAGAACGGTCTTCCGGAGGAACGTGTGCCGGTCGGCGAGTCTATGCCCTATCGAGACGGGCTTGCAGCGAGACATCCCTGCGAGCCACGAACCAGAGGCCGGCACCCAACACGGCGAGGACCAGACCGAGAATCGCGTAATACCCCCACAGCGCGCCGTTGAAGTTGACGCCAGACGTGCTGCCGACGTAGCCAGCACTGAACCCGGCCATCAGGAGACCACCGGCCAACAGCATAACGGCACCGAACGGCTTCCACGGGTGAAGGTACGTCTTGAGAGGTTCGAGTGGATGCATATCTACAGATTAGCAGGAAACCCCCTATAAACCAACCCTATAAAACGGGGGTGATTGAAAAAGGCCGACCGGCGTAGCGTCGAGAAACTGCTGACGAGCAGCTAGATGTTGAACAGGACGAGGACGCCGAACAGAGAGATGCCCACGCCGAAAACACGGGTGAGCTGGACCTTCCACTCTGCCGGTTCGACCGCGGACGACGAGCGTTTGCTCCCGATGGCGTCGATTTGCTCTTCGAACCGTGCAACCTCGTAGGGCCAGATGGCACCGGCGGCCCCGATTGCGATGATGAGGGCTCCGAGTACGGGGTTTGCCATAGCTTTCCTTCAGAGCAATCTGTTGAGTATTTTCCGGTGGTCGGCGGGGCGTTTTTGATGCTGGCTTTCGGATTACTGGTATGACCATGCTGTTCGTAAGCGCTAGAGCGGGTCCTGACTGGGGTGTGGCGTGATGAGCGAGCGCCTCGAACAAAGAGGAGAGTCTGTCACCCCTGACGAAGGCCGGGAAACTGAGAGCCGAGCCCCCGCGCTGGCCGTCGACGGCGTCTCGAAGACGTTCGGAGACGGCGAGGACGCTGTCACGGCCGTCGATGACGTGTCTTTCGATATTGAATCCGGCTCGATTGTCGGCCTGCTCGGTCCGAACGGCGCGGGGAAAACGACACTCATCAAGTCGATTCTCGGCATGGTCCTGCCGGACGAGGGAACGGTTCGGCTGAACGGTATCGATATCCGCGAGCGGCCGAGAGCGGCCTACGCACAGGTCGACGCGATGCTCGAAGGGGCGCGAAACGACTACTGGCGGCTGACTGTCCGGGAGAACCTCCGGTACTTTTCGACGGTAGCAGGCGTCGACCCGGACGCTGTCGCCAACCAGCACCAGCGACTGCTCGAACAGCTCGAACTCACAGACAAGGCAGACACGGCAGTCAGGGACCTTTCACGAGGGATGAAACAGAAAGTGTCACTGGCGAGCGTACTGGCCGGCGGCGCGAGTATCGTCTTCCTCGACGAGCCGACGCTCGGCCTCGACGTCGAGAGTTCGCGGACGCTCCAGACCGAACTGCGGCGTCTCGCCACCGAACAGGATATCACAGTCGTTCTGTCGAGCCACGACATGGACGTCATCGAGACGGTGTGTGACCGCGTGCTTATCATGTCCGACGGCACTTTCGTCGCTGACGACAGCGTCGAAGAACTGCTCCGGAGTACCGACGTGTACGGCGTCCGTGTCGTCAGCAGTGACTTCGACGACGACCTCCTCTCCGCGTTACAGAACGCATTCGAGGTTCGGAGCGTCGAGCGGCTCTCACCCGGAGCACGCGTCGAAGTCGAAACCGAGGGAGACGGCATCTACGAGCTGATGGACTGGCTCCGCACACGCGATGTGACGCCCGAACGCGTCAGGACAGTCGAGCCGGGACTCGAAGACCTCTTTCTCGATTTGACCGACCGGGCTGTCCAGCCCACAGGAGGGAGTCTCGAATGAGTGCCAGCCAGTCGCCGGCCGAGAGTCGACGGACGGCGGGTTACCCAAAGCTCATCAAGGCAGTGCTCTACCGCGAGTACCTCATTTTCGTCCGCTATCCCGCCAACGCTATCGGCGGTATCTTCATCTCACTGTTTTTTTTCGGTGTCCTCTTTTTCGGCGGGCAGGTGCTCAGCGGGCAGGCGCTCGATGACTCGCTCGAGGGGATTATCGTCGGCTACTTCCTGTGGACGCTCTCGCTTGGAGCCTACCAGTCTATCTCGAACGACATCGGGAGCGAAGTCCAGTGGGGCACCCTCGAGCGTCACATCATGACGCCGTTTGGATTCGCACCAGTGGCGCTGTTGAAAGGCGCCGCGAAGGTCGTCCGGACGTTCATCACCTCGGTAGTTGTGCTCGGCGTGATGCTGTTGTTGACCGGAACGACACTTGCGCTGAACGTCCTCACCACGGTCGTTATCGCGACACTGAGCGTGCTGTCGGTGCTCGGTCTCGGCTTTGCCGCGGGCGGTATCACGGTGCTGTATAAGCGTATCGGGAACTGGCTGAACCTCCTGCAGTTTCTGTTTATCCCGCTCATCTCCGCGCCGATATTCGAGCAGCCGCTGTTGCGAATCCTGCCGCTCGCACACGGGAGCGGACTGCTTCAGCGGGCGATGGTCGACGGGACGCGGCTGTGGCAGTTCTCTGCAGTCGAGCTCGCGACGCTGGTGGCGGTTGCCTTCGGCTACCTGTTTGGCGGGTACATTATCTTCCAGTATGCAACCAGGCGAGCGCGGCGGCTTGGCGTCCTCGGTGACTACTGACCGGCTACGCCGTCCGTCGCTCTGTCCAGAGCTCTGCGAACTTTCGAATGACTTGGCGTGACGCCGTCGCGCAGACGAAATACCAGACAATCCACGTCGCCATCGGGCCGAGCAGCGCCTGCTGCCAGGTCACCTCGCCGGCGAGGGGGACAACGAGGCCAGTCTCGTCAGTCCCGAGATGACCGTCCCTGACCTTCCAGCGTAGCCACAGAAAGATGGGAATTGTCAGGAGCATAATCCAGACCGTCGCGCGGAACTGGAGTTTCATCATGCCAAGCTGGTCGCCGGCGGCCTCGCGTTGTTTCTCCTGAAGCTGTTCGAGCGCGTCGTCGTCGTCGCGGTCTCTGGCCTCCCGGCGGTACTCTCGCAGCGTCTGCATGCGGTCGCGGTACTGCTGGAGCTTGTCTCGGTCGACGAGCCGCAACTGGAGCGCGGTCGAGTAAAATCCAGTGGCGACAGCGAGCGCCAGCACGACGAGATAAAACGGAGCGGCGCCGAGAAGCGAGTCGACGACCGTGTTCTCGACGGACGCGATGGCGTCGCGCACGTCGCTGCTCCAGTAGCCGGTGAACAGGAGCAACGCGAACCCGCCTGCTGTCTTGTCGTACACCGACCACGAGACCGGTTCGACCTCTGGCAGTTCGAAGTCGGCGAGCAACGGTTCCTGGTCGCTCTCCGCTGGCTCTGGTGGGTCGTCGACGACATCGTAGTCGGCGAGCTGGTCGTGAACTCGTTCGGGCTCCGCGAGGGCAAATCCATCGCCACTGCCGACGAGCACACCAGCGTCGAGAAGACGGCCCCACTGAGAGCCCGTTATTTCGTCGCTCACGTCGCTCCAGTCGATTTCGTCGGCTCCCCCGTCGGACCGGTCGAAGACGACAGCGACCGCGTCCCGCATCGCGGAGTCGGCGAGGAGCGTATCGAGCTGTTCGGCGGGCATTCAATCCGATAGATGGATGACGTGCCGTTATCAATCCTTTGCTCGGAGCGGTCTCCGCTGGGGTCGGCTCGGCGTCGAACCGGGACCTCACCGCTCGAAATAGAGGTGGTGGTGCTCCCGACAGCCCGGATTGAAGGCTGTCCCACAGGCCGGACAGTTATCCTCACAGTCGAGGTAGGCCTCGACGGTCAACGCCTCACGACAGGCACCACACAGCACGGCTGGCTCGTCGAAGCGGTCCGTCGGCCACTGTTCGGGCTCGTGGTCAGTCGCCTCGGCGTGACACGCATAACAGGGGTAGTAGGCCTCACAGCAGGCAAACCGAAGCGCTACCACGTCCACCGCGTCATCCCAGTGACGACAGCGCGTCTCCGGGTCGACAGCGACACCGCGGAGCGGTACCTCGAAGCGGTCGTCCGTCTCGGGTGCAGTCGTCGTTCGTGTCGTGGAGTGGGCCACTACTTGATGCGTCAATTTGGACAATCATTTAACTACCGCCTGGGAAGACCAGCGTATGACAGCGCCGAAACTTCTCATCATGGGACCGCCGGGCGCAGGGAAAGGCACACAGAGCAGCAACATCGCCGAGACATACGGCGTCGAGCACGTCACGACTGGCGACGCACTGCGTGCCAACAAGCAGATGGACATCAGCGACATGGACACCGAGTACGACACTCCCGCCGAGTACATGGACGCGGGCGACCTCGTGCCCGACGAGGTCGTCAACGCAATTGTCGAGAAGGCGCTGAACGATGCCGACGGATTCGTCCTCGACGGCTATCCGCGCAACCCCGCCCAGGCCGACGAGCTCGAAGGGATGACCGACCTGGATGTCGTTTTGGCCGTCTCGGTCGGACGCGAGGAGCTGCTCACGCGCTTGACCGGTCGTCGCGTCTGTGACGACTGTGGCACTAATTATCACATCGAGTACGACCAGCCCGACCAAGAGGGCGTCTGTGACGGCTGTGGTGGCGAACTCATCCAGCGAGAGGACGACACCCGCGAAGCCGCCGAAAACCGTCTGGATGTCTACGAGGAGAACACCGAGCCGGTCATCGAGCGCTACCGCGACCACGACGGATTCGTCGAAGTCGACGGCGAGCAGTCCCCCGACGAGGTCTGGGCGGACATTCAGCAGGCCATCGACAACCACACGGCCTGACTGTCGGCACGAACCGGGAGATACAAACCTCATGACTGTTGAGTACACTATCAACAGACGATGCCACGAACAGCACAGAAGGTAGACGAACTCGCCGACGAAGGCGAGCACATGACCGACGCGCTCGCGACGGTCCTCGACGTCGCCGAGGAGCAGGGGACCGTCAGCTGGTCGGACGTGAGCGACGAGATGACCTCGGGCGAGTGGGGTCGCCTCATCGAGAAGGGTGTGCTCGTCGACGCAGACGGCAACGGATTCGTCATCGACGACCCCGAGGGGACCCGGGACGCGCTCGACGAGGCCGACCCGACGGCGATGACCGATAGCGTCGACTTCTCGTTTACCACCTACGACAAGATGGCGGTCGCGACGGTGTTCGTGATGATGATTGGCTACGCGGTCAACCCCGTCCGCACACTCGTCGGGCAGACCCTGAACATCGTACTCGGACCGCTCGAATCCGTCCTCCCGTTTTACCTGGTCATTCTCGTGTTGGCCGTCCTGACGGGACTGTTCTCCGCGCTCGTTCAGGACAACCTGATGAACGCCGAAATCATGGCGGGCTATCGGGAACAGACACAGAAGCTCAAAGAGCGCCGCGAGAAGGCAAAAGAGCGCGGCGACGACGAGGAACTCCAGAAGATTCAGGAAGAGCAGATGGCGATGATGAGCGAGAACCTCGACGTGTTCAAAGCCCAGTTCCGCCCGATGATCTGGATTATGTCGTTTACAATTCCGGTCTTCCTCTGGATGTACTGGATTGTTCGCGACCTGGGTGTCACCGTCGCCTCCCCGGTCATCGTCTACCCGCTCGCCGGTGAGGTGAGTTCCTGGACGACCGGCATCCTCGGACCCATCGAGGCCTGGATTGTCTGGTACGCGCTCATCTCGATGAGCTTCGGTCAGGTGATGCGGAAGGCCCTAAACGTCCAGACGTCGCCGTCAGGATAGACGAGCTATTTTTACCGGACCGGTTTGAACCCCCGAAATTGTGTCTGTACGTCTATAGACACAGAAACAGCCGGTAGCGTAGACAGAAGTCGGTATCCGCGAATCGAGCAAGCGACTGTCAGTCGTCGTCGGCGGTCAACGCCTGCTCGTCGGGGTCCCGGCCCGCGCGCGGTCCGTCGAGGTCGACATCGGGCAACAAGTCACGGAGGTACTTCCCGGTATACGAGTCCTCGGTCCGGGCCACCTCCTCAGGCGTACCAGCCGCGACGACCTGGCCGCCGTTCTCGCCGCCTTCGGGGCCGAGGTCGACGATGTGGTCGGCGTTTTTCACGAGGTCGAGTTCGTGCTCGATGACGACGACCGTGTTGCCGTCGTCGGTCAGGCGGTGCAGTACGTCGACGAGTTTGCGCTCGTCTTCGGGGTGGAGTCCCGTGGTCGGCTCGTCGAGCAGGTACAGCGTGTCGCCGGTGTCTTTTTTCCCCAACTCCTCGGCGAGTTTGACCCGCTGGGCCTCACCGCCCGAAAGTGTCGTCGACGGCTGTCCGAGGCGCATGTAACCGAGGCCGACATCTTTCAGGAGCTTCAGCCGGCGACGCAGTTGGCTGTGGCTCTCGAAGAAGTCGTAGGCCTCGTCGACGCTCATATCGAGCACGTCCGAGATGGTCTTGCCCTTGAACGTCACGTCCAGGGTCTCGTCGTTGTAGCGCGCGCCGCCACACTCCTCGCAGGGGACGTACACGTCTGAGAGGAAGTTCATCTCGATTTTGACGGTGCCCTGGCCGCCACACTCCTCACAGCGGCCGCCTTTGACGTTGAACGAGAACCGCCCCTTCTCGTAGCCCCGCTGTTTGGCGAGTTCCGTCTCGGCGAACAGCTCGCGGACGAAATCGAAGACGTTCGTGTAGGTCGCGGGATTCGAGCGCGGCGTCCGTCCGATTGGCGACTGGTCGATGAGCCGTACCGTCTCGATTTCGTCCAGCCCCTCGATTGCGTCGTGCTCGCCGGGGTCGACGCTCGTGTTGTCGTTCATCTCGCGGGCCAGCCCCTTGTAGAGCACGTCGTGCATCAGCGTCGACTTCCCCGAGCCCGAGACGCCCGTGATGGCGGTGAAACAGCCGGCCGGTAGCTCGATATCGAGGTCGTCGAGGTTGTGCTGGCGCGCGCCCCGGACGACGAGTTCGCCGTCGCGCTCGCGGCGGCTCTCGGGGACCGGTATCGCCTTCTCGCCGCCGAGGTAGTCGCCGGTGACCGACTCCTCGCTGTCGAGGACATCCTCGAACGAGCCGTTGACGACGACCTCGCCGCCGCGTTTGCCCGGCCCCGGTCCCATGTCGATGATGTTGTCCGCCCGGCGCATCGTCTCGGTGTCGTGTTCGACGACGAGCAGCGTGTTCCCCAGGTCTCGTAGCTCTTCGAGCGTGTCGAGCAGGCGGTCGTTGTCGCGCTGGTGGAGCCCAATCGAGGGCTCGTCGAGCACGTACAACACCCCGACGAGTCCGGAGCCAATCTGTGTCGCCAGGCGGATGCGCTGGCTCTCACCGCCCGACAGCGTCGATGCTTCGCGGTCGAGGGTGAGATAGTCGAGTCCGACCTCGCACATAAACCCCAGCCGAGCGCGAATCTCTTTGAGAATCTCCGAGGCGATTTTCGTCTGGCGCTCGTCGAGGTTCGCCTCCATCCCCTCGAAGTGTTCCAGGGCATCGCCGATTGACATCTCGCTGACCGCGGTGATAGAGACGCCGTCGAGGAGGACGGCCCGCGACTCGGGTTTGAGTCGGGTCCCCTCACACTCGGGGCAGGTGGTGACGGCCATGTACTCCTCAATGTGTTCGCGTGCGCGGTCGCTGTCTGTCTCGACGTGGCGGCGTTCGAGGTTCGGAATGACGCCCTCGAAGCGCTCGGTCTTCTCGCGGGTGCCGTTTTTCGTTTCCCACTCGAAGTGGACCTGCTCGTCGGTGCCATAGAGGAACTGCCGTCGAATCGACTCATCGAGCTCCTCGAAGGGGGTCTCGAGCGAGATACCGAAGTGCTCGGCGACGTTGTCGAGTTGCCGGGAGTAGTAGGTGCGGTTGTAGCTCCAGGGTTCGAAGACGTGTTTGAGCGGCTTCGAGGGGTCCGTGACGACGAGGTCTTCGCTCACCTCTTTTGTCGAGCCGAGTCCCTCGCACTCGGGACAGGCACCGTGGGGACTGTTAAAGGAAAACGACCGCGTCTCGATTTCGCTGATGTCGATGTGACAGTGCATGCAGGCGAGTTCCTCGGAGAACTCGACGACGAGACGGTCCCGATCTGTCTCGTCCGTCTCGGCTTCGTCGGCCAGGTCGCCCGTCGAGCGGGCGCGCGAGCCACCCACATCGAGGTCGTCGGGTGGGTCGGGGAAGATGACCTTCAGCAGGCCCTCGGCTTCGTCGAGGGCCGTCTCGACGGAGTCGGTGATGCGCGAGCGCTCGTCCTCGGAGACCTTCACGCGGTCGACCACGACGTCGACGGTGTGGTCGTAGTTCTCGTCGAGGTCGGGCCGCTCGACAGTGAGGTCGTATCGGTCGCTGTCGACTTCGACCCGAGTGTATCCCTCGCCGACGAGGTCGTCGAACAGGTCCTCGAAGGCACCCTTCTGGTCGCGGACGACCGGCGCACAGAGTTTCGCGCGCGTCCCTTCGGGTGCCTGCATGAGCCGTCGGACCATCTGCTGGGCGCTCTGGTCGTCGACTTCGCGTCCACACTCCGGACAGTGTGGTGTCCCCACGCGGGCATAGAGCAGTCGGAGGTAGTCGTGTAGCTCCGTGACCGTGCCCACGGTCGAGCGTGGGTTGTTGGCGGCGTTTTTCTGGTCGATGGAGATGGCCGGCGAGAGCCCCTCGACGTTCTCGACCTGGGGTTTGTCCATCTGTCCCAGGAAGTTCCGGGCGTAGGCCGACAGCGACTCGATGTAGCGGCGCTGTCCCTCCGCGTAGACCGTCTCGAAGGCGAGCGACGATTTGCCCGACCCCGACAGCCCCGTGACGACCGTTAGCTCCTCGCGCGGTATCTCCACGTCGATGTCCTTGAGATTGTGTTGTTCGGCCCCACGAACCTCGATGTAGTCGCGGCTCATTCGTTATCCGTGTGATTGTCTGTGGAAGTGAAACGCTGTCGGTTCACCTTCGCCCCGAGACAGCCGGGAGTGTCGGCGAGGGTGAACGCCGCCGTACAGATAGTCGGCGAGCAAACAGACGACGTTGATACCGCGAGAAACAGGAGGATACCTGCGTGTGCGTCGCCCGCGACGAACAACGGGACGTACAAGAACGGAAGGGCGACAGCAATCCAGAACGCGGTCCATCGAATGCCAGCGCGGACGCCAGAGACCAAGGCGGCGACGCGGAGGGGTGGACGTGACTGGAGGGGCACGTGTTCACGGAGGAGGACGGACGGCCAGAACCTAACCGTCAGTCAGACGCACACGTCACAGCTTTTCGACATGATGAGAAATTCGAGGTCTGTTCCGTCGATGGCACGGGTTTCAGTCTCGACGACACGGTAGTTCGGGCCGCGATAGAACTCCCGTGCGTCGAGCGAGGACACGAGCGTCAGTTCGGCGATACCGCCCATGCTGGCTCTGGATTCGAGCTGTTGTACCGGCGAGGTAGCGATGCCTTGGCGGCTGTGCTCTGGGAGAACGAAGACGGCGTCGATGCGCTCGTCTAAGCGGTTGAGAACGCCGTATCCGACTGTCTCGCCGTCGGCTTCGGCGACGATAACGTCGAACGTCTCGCTGTCGATAGCGCGTCGAAAGTCAGAGATAGCGCCGCTTTCGGGCATCCACGCCGCCAACTCGGCGGTAGTGTACTCGTCGGTCTCGACGGCATTGATTGCGCTGTGTTTGGTCGACCAGAGGACTCTGGCGTCGTTCGTCTCGGCTTCACGGAACCGGGCGGTCGCCATCACGCGGCGGTTCGTCGGGGACATATAAGACCGTTAGCCGGCCGCTCTCATTATCTGAAACAGAGCGGACCTGTTTTATTACTCTGTGAAAAATACTGGAATATGCGACGACGGAAGTTTCTCTACGTTGCTGGTACCGCCGCACTGGCCGGCTGTCTCGGGGGCGACGACGACTCGGAGACCCCAACGGCAACGATAACGCCGACTGCAACAGCGACGGCGACGCCGACGCCAGCCGAGACACCGACACCAGAAGAGACACAAACGCCAGAAGAGACGCCGACGCCCGAGGAACCAGAAGATGTCGTCGAGGCGGGCAAGCAGGTCGTCGACGATATGAACGCCGGCGCGTTCCCGCAGGCGCTCGGGCGGTTCCGGTCAGACCTCCAGCGACGGCTTTCTGCCGGACAACTCGAACACATCTGGCTCGGCTACACTGCTGTCGGCGGCCAGTTCCAGGGAGTCGTCGAGAGTGAGGAGACCGTCCAGGGTGGGTTCGACGCTGTCGACCTGACGCTCGGATTCGAGCGTGGGGACCACGTCCTTCGAGTCATCGTCGACAGCGCAGAGGGGAACGCAGTTATCAGTATCCTCGTAAACGACACCTACGAACGGCCGGACTACGTCGACACCGCCGCGTTCAGCGCCCGAGATACCCAGGTCGAAACGGAAGACTGTCTCTTGGACGCGACGCTGACGGTCCCCGACGATGAGGAAAGCGTTCCTGGCGTCGTCCTCGTCCACGGCAGTGACCCGCCTGCCGTCGGCGGTGCGGATAAAGACCTGACCGCAGGTGGGTCGAAGATCTTCAAGGACATGGCAGAGGGACTCGCCAGTCAGGGGGTCGCTGTACTCCGGTACGACCGCCGCTCGCATGGCTGTCCGAACTCGCTGTCTGCATCGGAATGGACGCTCGACGCCATCACTGTCGACGACCCACTCGTGGCGGTAGACCAGCTCCGGGGTGTTGATGGGGTCGACTCCGACCGGGTGGTCGTCGCCGGCCACAGCCTCGGAGGACTCGCAGCGCCACGGATTGCAAAGCGCGACGGGAATCTCGGGGGTATCGCGATGCTGGCCGGTCCCGCTCGGGACTTCTACGAGATATTCCTCGAGCAGTTCAAGCACCTCGCCACCCTCGGCGAATACGAGTGGGAACAGATGGCTACCATCTACGAGCGCTGGCAGAGCCGCATCGACCGCATCCGGAACGGCGACTACAACGACGGCGATATCGTCCTCGATTACCCGGGGGCGCTCTGGCGCACAGTCGACGAATACGACCAGATTGGGACGGCAAAAGAGATCGAGACGCCCACGTTCGTCTTGCAGGGTGAACGAGACTACCAGGTCTCCCCGGAGAAAGACTTCGGCCGCTGGCAGGAGGAACTCGCGGAGCGACAGAACACGACGTTCAAGCTGTACGACGGGCTGGGCCACACGTTCCAGTACGGCGAGGGGCCGTCCACCCGGTCGGAGTACGCCCTCTCGAATCCGGTTTCAGAGACCGTCATCGAGGACCTTGCTTCCTGGACAGCCTCGCTGTGATGGCAACCGGCCCGTGCTGTGAGGCCGGTCAGTAGCGTACTCTGAGTGACAGCATCCGGCGCAACACTAACCTTGGTCCAAGCCAAACTGTGTCCATGCACGGTATCGGCGAGCAGCCGGAGTGGCCGTCTGAGGACCCCCAGTCGGATTCCGAGCCGAGTGCGGGCAGACCGTTGTTTTTCGTTCTCGGCATCCTCGTACCGCTCGTCTTGATGGTGATGACACAGCTCGGACAGGCCCTGTTAGCAGTCGGCGGCGGTGGATACGTACTCGCGTTTCTGCTCGCGTCGGTTCAGTTTTTCTCGCCGCTATTTAGCGTCGGCCTGGCCGGAGCCCTCATCTGGATGTCGCTCGACAGAGCAACGGCCGACCGCGAGTCACTTGGCGAGCCGTTCGAGATTCTGGAGACCCGGTATCTCGACGGCGAACTCGATATCGACGAGTACGAGCGGCGTCTCGACCGTCTGTTCAACCACGACGTTCCGACAGCACCCCCAGCTGTCGATGCCGTTGCCTGCCAGTACGCCCGTGGTGAGATAGACGACGATGACCTGACGAAACGGCTCGAGTCCGCTCACACGATGTCGACCGAAGCCGAGCGTGCACAGGCAGCTGCCGGAGAGGCGGCCGTCCCAGATAGTTCGTCCGAGACGAACACAGGGGAGCGGGGCGCTATTGCCCGCCTCCGCTACCGGTACGCCGAAGGCGACCTCACCGAAGCGGAGTACAAACGGCGGTTGGCCGTGCTTCGGGAGACCGAGCGCGAGCGGAACTGAGTAACCACCGACGACGAGACAGCAGACGCCGACAGATTGTGGTGTGCTCTCACGAGACCCCAACCGACAAGCAACACCGGCGAGACTGTTCGAGGACAGGCATGAAAACAACAGTCAGAACGAACTTCGACGAGAGTGCCGGAGCGTACGCCGCCTACGAAGCAGCGACCGGCCAGTTCTCAACGCTCGCGGCGCGATTGGCCACGGAAATGGCAGACCGAGACGACGGCTCACTCGGGTGCCTGCTGGACGCGGGTGCTGGCACGGGTGCAAGCGCCACGCCGCTCGAATCGAAAAGCGAAACCGTCGTTCCACTGGACATGAGTCGGGCAATGCTCGCCCAGCATCCGTCCGCCCGACGGGTGCAGGGCGATTTCGACGCCCTCCCGTTTCCGGCCGGTAGCTTCGACGCGGTTGCCTTTACCGCCTCGTTGTTTCTCACCCCTTCGCCAGCGACCGCGCTCAGGGAGGCCCGTCGTGTCCTCTCTGACGGTGGCGTCGTCGGTGCTGTCGCTCCAGAAGGGTGGTATATCGACGGCACGGACGTATTCCAGCAGGTCGACCGCGAGTCGCGTTCGCCAAGCTCTACAACGGCAGTGCGCGAGGCGTTCGAGGAGACTGTCGACACTGTCTCGGGGACCTGGGGGCTGGAAGTCACCGCAGAGCAGCTCCGACAGTTCTATCAAATTCCCGCCGTCGCGGCACGGGTGTATCCGCGGCTGGCACCTGAGGCGCGTGTCGAGCGCGTCGAAACCCTCCTGGCCGACATAGATGGGACCGGAGAGCAGCGCTGGCGGTGGATGGTCGGCCAGTGAACGGCAACGCATGGCCACGGTCAGTCCATCGCTACCTTTGTGGGTTGGCCTGTGGCATCGGTTCCCCGGCGTTCAAAACGAGGGGGCGTCTTCCGGGTGTCGGAGGTCGATTTCGCTCGTGTGGACCGAGTCGGGCGCATCGACGAGACGTCCGAGGACCGTCGCAATGTCGTCGGGTGTCATCCATCGCTCGTGGTCCGGGAACTGCTCGTGGAGCGACGGTTTCGATATCCACCCGTCGACGATAACGTGGACCGCCTGAATGCCGTGACTCCCCAGGTCCGGGTCGGCGGCTATCGAGCGCGTCAGCCCACGGCACGCGTGTCTGGCTGTCGAATCGACTGTGTTCTCGGATGGCGTTCGCGAGGTACCAGAGTTGACGACGACGACTGTACCTCCGTCGTTATCACGCATGTCCGCCGTGGCTTCACTGACACACTCGAACAGGCCGTGGACTCGCACGTCGAGCGCACCGCGGAGTTGGTCGGGGTCCGTATCGAAGACGCCACCACCGCCGCCGCCTCCAAAGGCCGTGAACACGAGCCCGCCGACCGGCCCGAGTCGCTCGCGAAGACTCGCAAACGCGTCGGCGACCTCGGCACTGTCAGCCAAGTCAGTCGGAAACGCCGCCGCCCGCCCCGGTGTTGATTCGGAGAGGTCGGCTGCGAGGGTCGTTATGAACTCCGACGAGCGGGCAAGAAGTGCAACATCGTCACCGCTCTGTGCAAACACTCGGGCGACTGAGGAACCCAGCCCCTCGCCAACGCCTGCAATCACAATCGTGCGCGACATGGTAGGCTACCCTGGTGTAGCGAGATACTTAATACTCAAGTGACATGCTGGCCGGTCGTGCGCCGACGTGCCACGATGATTTATTATGGATAAATTATACGTATTCGAAATTACATAAATACCAGTTTCTCCAGTATCTCGGCTGCTACCCGTACATTATCAGATGCGAAGTGAGTATATAGCAGTATATTCACGGCGAGAAAACACGGCGAAAATATTGAGAGCGGAGAAAACGTCGCTATGATTTATATTGGCTACGAGTGCAAGGTCCAGATGCAACATGCAGATTAAAAATCTATTCGAGGAAGACGACGCGGTGTCGCCGGTTATCGGCGTCATCCTGATGGTCGCTATCACAGTCATCCTAGCGGCTGTCATCGCATCGTTCGTGCTCGGGCTCGGAGATACGGCAGGCGAAGTACAGCCCCAGGCCACGTGGAACTTCGAATACGAGGAAGCAAACACGGATAGCTACGATTTTACAGGTAACACAGACTACGGTAGCATCGCTGACGGGACACTCACAGAAGGAAATGGGACGTTAGAAATTACGGTCTCAGATGGTGAGGCTGTCGAAACAGCGGACCTCTACATCAGAGGGGACGGTATCTATGAAGATACATCTGACGGCGCGACTGCCGGTACTGCGGGCGATGCGACTGAGACTGACGAGATTGTGGTCGCTGACATAGCCGATGTCTCTGAAGACGAGTTCTCGGCAAGTGAAGGCTTCACGATTCCGGTTGATGATAACTACGACATCGACCTCGTCTGGGACACCGGTGACGACTCCTCAACGCTCGACGAAGACAAAGGCCCAGAAGCGTAACGGATAATCGCATCACACACTTTTTATTACTCGATTACTGAGAGGCCGGCGACAAATTCACCTCGTTGAGCTGAGTTTCCGATAACTAGAAGATGATATCAACGCCTACCACCGAACGTCAAAGGTCGTTTCGGTGCCGTCATCGTCGACGTT
Source organism: Halovenus aranensis (assembly GCF_900100385.1). Lineage (GTDB taxonomy): Archaea > Halobacteriota > Halobacteria > Halobacteriales > Haloarculaceae > Halovenus > Halovenus aranensis. The sequence goes on along the minus strand of NZ_FNFC01000013.1, from coordinate 77,079 downwards.
CGCGTGAGCGTATTCGGCTCCGAAGTGTTGGGCTGTCCCTTCGAGAAAGCCCTTCTCCCATTGTGCCGGGTACGGTGTCGTCGAAGTGACCATCGCCCGGCTCTCGTCGACTTTCTCGTACGTGTACTCGCCAGCGGCCTGGCGATGCTCGGCATCGTACATCTCTGGGAGGTGGCTCAGCCCTTCGTGTGGCGAGTCGATAGTTGCTGTCCAGTCGAGAAACCGCGGCGTCGACTCGCCAATTTTCGCCAGTGCGCTCTCGCCGGTGTTCCGCTCGACGGTCGTCAGCACGTGCAGGAAGTCCGCGAGCGGGTACCACTCGTCGGGCTCCGGGTCCGGCTTTTCGATACCCTCCTCGTTTAGCATGTTGCGCATCCGACTCTGGTAGACGGACATCACGCCGTCGATGCAGACCTGAACCAGTTCTCCGCGGACAGTACCACTCGGCTCGTTTGCTGTGAGTGTCATTAGAAGTCACCCTCCGTGACCGCAGGCTCGGGAGCGTCCTCGACCGGTGCTGTTTCGTCGGCAGCCCACTCCGTCCACGACCCGTCGTAGTTGACCGCGTCGGCACCGAGAAGCTCCGAGAGGACGAACCACGTGATAGACGAGCGCTCCCCGATACGGCAGTATGCGACCGTCGAGCTGTCTGGGTCGATGTACTCCCCGTAGATGTCCCGGAGTTCCGACTCGGGTTTGAATGTGCCATCTGCGTTGACCGCTTTCCCCCACGGGACGTTCGCTGCGGTCGGGATGTGGCCCTCCCGGTCAGTGGTGTTCGGAATCTCCGCCGGGGGTTTTTCACCGCGGTACTCCTGTGGGTTTCGAACGTCAATAATCGGCCTGCCCTCGTCGAGGCTCTCTCTGATGTCGTGTTTGTACCCGCGGATGTCCTCGTTGGTCCCGTCGATAGTGTACTCACAGGACGGGTACTCGGGCTCATCTTGTGTCTGCTCGTAGCCTTCGAGCCGCCAGGAACGCCGACCGCCGTCGAGCAACTGGACGTTCTCGTGCTGGTAGTACCTAAGCACCCAGTACGCGTGGCCGGCAAACCAGTTTGCCTGGTCGCCGTAGACGACGACTGTGGTGTCCCGTGTAATCCCCAGCTCGCCAAACAGTGACTCGGCCTCACTCTGGTCGACGACGTTGCCACCGAGCCCGTCGATGATATCTTCTTCCCAGTTAATCTGGACTGCCCCAGGGATATGCCAATCGTCGTAAACACCCGGGTCCATATCGACTTCGACCAGTCGATAGTCCGGCTCGTCGGTCTGGAACTGGTCCAGATGCTCACGAACCCATTCGGCTGACCGTATGGCGTCACTGTCGAGATGGGAGGTCACAGGTGAAAGTAACTCAGTGTAACACAAATACCTGTCAGCACTTCCCACAAAGTGAAAACTGTGTTATCAGTACTTATCCTGTCAGGAAGCTTGTAGCAGTCACGTATGAGCCGTGGTGCACAGGAAACTCCCGGTCAGGGCGAGAGACTCTTAGGAGGGGTGGTGATTGATAGGCCGAGTTGTTCACTCCCTCTGAATTCAGGCCGTTGTACGTACCGACATTTCACTGGACAGGTACCGAGTGGTTGTGTCAGATATACGATGTAGTCTGTACTCCGTCTCAGTACGTCAGAAGTGGGACCGCCCGGATTTGAACCAGGGTTGCGGGCACCCAAGGCCCGGAGGATACCAAGCTACCCCACGGTCCCGCATATACACGTGCTGGAGTGTCGGTTGTAAGCGTTTCGTTGCGCGCCGTCTGTGAGAGGAGACCCCACACTCACAAAAAATCACGAACGTCCGAGTACCACATATCGTGTTCGTCGGTTTCGTCGAGCGCACGGGCGATACGGACGGCAATGGCGTGCCAACAGAGCTGTTCAGGGTCGGTCGAGTCGAGGTTGTACTCGGCGTCCTTGCAGCTACAGGCATCGTCCTCGACAACGTACTCGTCCTCGTGACCGACGACGACGATGAAATCCCGATAGGACTTGACGCGGTTCTCGCTGACCGCCTGGATAGCGCGCTGGGCGCGGTCGCCGTGGAGCCCAACGATACGGTCAACCAGGTCTGGAGAGAGGTCTCCGGCCTTGGCAAGCTGTTGCTCCCACTCGTCGACTGCTGTCACGTGTAGAGGTTCTACGTCGAACGGCAAAATGCCGTCGGTCACCGCAGCATAAGTAAAATCGCTCTTTGAGCCTCCGGCGGCTATTTTATTATCCCGGCCATAGCAGAAAATGCGCTGACCCGCTTCGGCCCTCACTCCAGACCCCCAAGTCATGCCCCAAGCTGTCACCTTCCCGTGCGGGACTCACAAGAGTTCGCGCTCCCGTGTGTGTCCCTCTGCCGTCTGGATTGTTACCCGCAAGTTGGCCCCTGTCTGCTCTATCACGGCGAACGTCGGTTCGCCTCCACGCGGGTCGGCGTGACTGCCCCCATTCACGACCACGGTTTCCCCGACGTGGTCGATTTCCGCCCTGTGTGTATGCCCCACAATCGCTACGTCCGCTCCCTCTTGTCGTGCCAGTAGCGAGAGAGAGGTGCGGTCGTGGCGGTGTCCGTGTGTCACAACGAACTGTCGGCCGCCGAACCCGAACGTTCGGGTCGTCGGCAGTCGCTCCGTGACAGTTCTACTGTCACTGTTTCCAGACACTGCGACCAATTTTTCCGCGCGTCGCTCGAAGTTACGTAACGTTTCGGCCGTGGTAAAGTCGCCGGCGTGTACAACAACTGTAGCTGAGTCGATCGCATCGGCAACCGTCTCTGTCAGCCGCATCTCCCCCTGACTGTGGGTATCTGAAAGCACGACTAGCATACGTGTCCTCAGCGTCCCTGCCCGCAAAAGCGCTATGCACAGCACGTATCCCGGTGGCGTTCGAGGAGCGGATATGGACGTGTACGGACTCATCGGTAATCCTGTCGAGCACTCGCTGTCACCGCCGATGCACGAGGCGGCATACGAGGAACGCGAAATGGACGCTCGCTACGTGACGTTCGAGCCGTCGGCCGACGCCGCCGGTGAGGCAATCGAGAGTGCACAGACGCTCGATATCCGTGGACTGAACGTCACAATTCCGTTCAAACAGGACGTGCTGGCAGCCGTCGAGCCGACACCGCGTGCCGCACAAATCGGCGCAGTCAATACGGTCGACCTCTCGACGACGCCGCCAACCGGCCACAACACCGACGCGAGCGGAGCGGTTCGAGCACTCACACACCACGGCATCGAAGTCGACGGAGAGGCTGTTGTCGTCGGTGCTGGCGGTGCAGGCCGTGCGATAGCGTTCGGTCTCGCCGCCGAGGGCACAACAGTCACCGTCGCAAACCGGACTGTCGAGCGTGCCAACGACGTGGTAGCCGACCTGAACGAGACTGCGGAGGCGGCCAGTGCGCGCGCAACGTCACTGGATGCGGTCCCTGGTCTGCTTTCGGATGCCGATATCCTCGTCAACGCGACGAGCGTCGGCATGGACGAAGACGTGTCACCGGTACCGACCGACGCCATGCATTCCGAACTCGCTGTGCTAGATGCGGTGTACTCGCCGCTGTCGACGCGGCTGCTCACCGACGCCGCCGAGGCGGGTGCGACGACGGTCGATGGGGCGTGGATGCTCCTGTATCAGGGCGTCGAAGCGTTCGAGTTCTGGACCGGAGCCGAGGCCCCGGTGGGGGTGATGAACGATGCGCTCCGTGACAGGCTGTCCGACGGCGGACAATGACACCGGGACAGGCGCACACGGTGACAGTGAGCGAACCGCATTACAGTCTGCGTACAATTAAGTAACCGCCGACCCTATGCGTTCGTATGAGCGCAAAGAGCCTGATACAGAAGATAAAACAGTTCGTCGGGCTCTCGGACGGGTCAGGGTCCAGCGCGGGCCCGTCCGCGCCCGAGGAGACGGACGTGACTATCGAGCGTGAGCCTGAACCGGCCGAGACGACCAGTGAGGAACAGACGACGACAGTCGAAGACGACGGAGGCGACGAAGACGAAGCCCCGGTCGACAGCGAACCTGTCGAGAGTATCAAAGGGATTGGACCGACCTACAGCGACCGGCTCGAAGCGAATGGACTCGGGACGGTAGCGGCGCTGGCCGACAGCGACGCCAAAACAGTCGCTGAGGCGGCAGAAACGTCAGAGGGTCGGGCAAGCGAATGGGTGAAACGCGCAAAAAACAGGTAGGACCGCAAGACCGTTACCCCCGCTTTTCTATGTAGTCGTATGGAACCGACGGTCCGGACAGAGAAGCCGGCGTTTTGCTCTGTCGCCAGCGACGCCCCGGCAGGGGCGCGCATCCCGGTCGAGGCCCGCGTCACCGTCTCGGACCCCTTCGACGCTTACCGTCGTGCACGGACAGAGAGCGCCGGTGCGTACCTCGCTACCACCGGCGGACAGACAGGCTGGGGCTATTTCGGCGTCGACCCCGTCGCCGTCCAGTCTGTCGACCCCGGTGAGTCCGACTCCCTCGACACGCTCGAAGCGTTGCTGGCCGAGGAGACACTCGTCCGGGGGGAGTGTGATGTCCCGTATCCCTGTGGCGCAATCGGCTGGCTTTCGTACGATATCGCGAGAGAACTCGAAGCACTGCCGACGAGCGCAGCCAGAGACCGGGCGTTGCCCCGGTTGCAGGTCGCGACCTACGAGACGCTTGCGGCCTGGGAAGAGCCACGCGGCGAGGCCGTCACGCTCCGAATCACCTCCTGTCCTCGTGTCGAGGACCCTGCAGACGAGGCGGTGTGCCGAGAGGCATACGAGCGCGGCCGCCAGCAGGCGCTCGCACTCGCACGCGAGGTACTGGATGGCGACCCGACCGTCGACTCTCCGGCAATCGACACGGCCACAGTCGAGTTCGAAAGCGACTGTAGCCGGGACGCCTTCGCCGAACGCGTCCGGCGTGTCAGGGAATATATCCGGGACGGCGACACCTTCCAGACGAACATCTCCCAGCGGTTGCGGGCACCGGCAGCAGTCCACCCAGTAGCGGCGTTCGATGCGCTCCGCGAGGTAAATCCCGCACCGTACTCGGGTCTCCTCGAGTTTCCGGGGGTCGACCTCGTGAGTGCTAGCCCCGAACTGTTGCTCAAACGCGAGGGCGACAGGCTGGTGACCGAGCCGATTGCCGGGACGCGACCGCGTGGCGAGACCGAAAAGGAAGACGAGGCGCTCGAAGCCGAGTTACTCGGCGACGAGAAAGAGCGCGCCGAACACGCGATGTTGGTCGACCTAGAGCGAAACGACCTCGGGAAAGTCTGTGCGTACGGGAGCGTCGACGTGACCGAATACCGTCGCGTCGACCGCTACTCCGAGGTGATGCATCTCGTCTCGCTCGTCGAAGGACGGCTCCGGCCGACGTGTTCACTCGCAGATGCCATCGGCGCTGTCTTTCCCGGCGGGACGATTACCGGGGCACCGAAACCCCGAACGATGGAGATTATCGACGAGCTGGAGGCGAGTCGGCGCGGCCCGTACACCGGCGCTATCGGTCTCTTCGGGTTCGACGAGCGTGCGACCCTGAATATCATCATCCGGACGCTCACCCGTTACAAAGAGGAGTATTTCCTGCGTGTGGGGGCCGGTATCGTCCACGATTCGGTGCCAGCACAGGAGTACAACGAAACGCTCGACAAAGGCCGCGCGCTGGTGAACGCAATCGACCGCGCGCTCGGCGAGCAGGGCAGTATGACTGTCACAGAACACTGATGAAGATACTCGTCATCGACAACTACGACTCGTTTGTCTACAACCTCGTCCAGTACGTCGGCGAGGTCACGACCAGCTACGGGGGTGAGGTCGTCGTCCGCCGTAACGACGGCCTCTCTGTCGAGGGCGTTGACGACCTTGACCCGGACGGTGTCGTCGTCTCACCCGGCCCGGGAACGCCTGCCGATGCGGGAGTCTCTCTGCCGTTGTTTCGACAGCGCCAGTATCCGACACTGGGCGTCTGTCTGGGCCACCAGGCGCTGTGTGGCGCGAACGGCTCGGCGGTCGGCCACGCCGACTCGGTCGTCCACGGGAAATCCTCGGTTGTCTCTCACGACGGCGAGGGCATCTTCGATGGCCTGCCCGCAGAGTTCGAGGTCGGTCGCTATCACTCGCTGGCTGTCGACCGGCGCGACCTCCCGCACCCACTCGTCGAAACCGCCCACACGACCGACGAAGAGCAGGTCCTTATGGGCGTTCGCCATCGGAGCCGCCCTCACGTGGGCGTTCAGTTTCACCCCGAGAGCATCCTGACAGATGTCGGCCTCCGACTGGTCGAGAACTTCATCGACACGTACGTGACAGACGATGGGCAGGCTCCAGACAGCCGACGCCGTGAGCAAAGAGCAGAGGGAGATGAGTAAGCGATGAGCGAGTACTACCACGTCGACGGCGAACTCGTCCCGGCCGAGGAGGCGACGGTGAACGTCCGGGACCGCGGATTCATGTACGGCGACGCTGCCTTCGAGACGCTCCGTGCCTACGGCGGAGGCCTGTTCGAGTGGGAGGCACATGCCGACAGACTGGGCCGGACCTGTGAGACACTCGGGTTCGCCGATGCCCTCCCGGCAGCGACAGAGCTTCACGGCCGTGTCACGGACACGCTCGCTGCCAATGACCTGACCGACGCATACGTTCGTCTCGCTGTCACGCGCGGCGTCCAGCCCGGCAAGCTTAGTCCCGAGAGTCAGGTCGACCCGACCGTCGTGGTCACCGTCGCGGAACTCCCTCGCGGCGGGCGTGAGGGGACACGCGTCTGGGACGGTCCGGCGACAGTCGAGACCGTCGACACCCGGAAGATTCCCGACAGCGCGCTTCCGGCCGACGCGAAGACACACAACTACCTGAACGGCATTCTCGCCCGACTCGAACTCGACGAGGCAGACGAGTCACTGCTGTGTTCGACCAGCGGGTACGTGACCGAGGGAGCGACGAGCAACGTCTGTTTTGTCCGTGACGGCGCGCTGTGTACGCCGACGACAGAGCTTCCGCTGTTGCCGGGAGTTACCCGAGGCGTTGTCCTGGAGCTTGCCAGAGACGCGGGAATCTCGGTCGAGACCGGACGATACGAGCCTGCGACGGTCGCGACCGCCGACGAGGTGTTTGTGACGAACTCGACGTGGGAGATTCGTCCGGTCACTGTCCTCGACGGCCAGTCCGTTCCGGTCGGTCCCGTCACTCGGCGGCTTCAGGAACTGTTCGACGAACGCGTCGAGGAGCTGTACTGAGCTACGCGTCGTTCGAGTCGTCCGAACTCCCGGTCAGCGAGAGGTCGTCACCAGCTGCGTCGATGTCTTCCTCGACCGATTCGAGGTCTTCTTCGACAGTCTCGACTTCCTCTTTGACGGGCTCGAACTCGGAGCGAACGTCGTCGATTTCGCTCTCGGCTTTGGCTCTGGTCGAGCGGACCTTTCCGGCGGCGGAGCCGGCTTCTCGGGCGATGTCCGTGGCACGCGAGCCAAACAGCAAGACGAGAACAACTGCCCCGACCAGCATCAGTTCGACTGGCCCGATAAACAGCGGAACGAACGCGATGTCTTGCATATCTGGGGGTTCGACGCCAACAGTTGTATGTGTTTTGCCACAATCTCACGTCGGCGGAAGACACAAGACAGATAGGCGGAGCCATACCACAGGTGAGACAACAAGTATGAGCGGCGAGAGATACGAGCTCGGTCGTCGACAGTTCGTCCAGGCGACCGGTGCAGGCGTCGCCGGCGCGGCCCTCCTGTCGGCAGGCGCTGGCACGACGGCAGGGCAACAGGCCAGAGAGGCACCCGACGAGGACGAGTACGAGGATATCATAGCCGAGATGGACGGTGATGGCTCGAAAGAGAATCCCTACGTCGTCACCGACGTGGTCGAGCTACAGGCGATGAGCGGCGAGACGAGCGCACGGTACGAACTCGGAAACGATATCGACGCCACGGCGACCGCCGACTGGAACGACGGCGCGGGTTTCGACCCGATTCTGGCACCACAGCAAACAGACCAGGACGACACGCAGCAATCCACTCGGGCGTTTACCGGTGAACTCGCCGGAAACGGCCACGAGATAACCGGGCTAACCGTCGAGCGGCCGGACGAACCGGGTGCAGGCCTTCTGCTCGCAAATCAGGGGGCAGTCGTCGACCTCACAATCAGCGACGCGACGGTGTCAGGCGACGTGGCAGGTATTCTGGCCGCATCGAGCAGTGGTGGTCTCCGGGGCGTGACGGTGAGTGGCTCCGTCTCGGGCGGGACAAACGTCGGTGGCATCCTGGGGACGAACCGGGGTGCGATAGCGGAGTGTGACGCGACCGTCGAGGTGCGTGGCCAAGAGCGGGTCGGTGGACTCGTCGGCAAGAACAACGGCAACGTCGGCGGGTCTACCGTCGACGGGAGCGTCGAGGGCACGGTCGACGTCGGCGGCGCATTCGGGACTGTCTCTGGTACCAGCAACCTGGGGCGTATCGACGCGACGACAGCAGTCACCGGCACCGAGCGCGTCGGCGGTTTCGTCGGCGACCACTCGGGGAGAATCTCCGGGAGTACGGCCACCGGGGATGTCTCGGGCGAGCAGATGGTGGGTGGCTTTGTCGGCGAGAGCTGGGGGCAATTGCTAGGCGTCACCGCCCAAGGAGCCGTCGACGGTACCGAGAACGTCGGCGGACTCGCCGGCACGTGTTACGACAGGATACGCGCCTGCTCGGTCCACGGAGACGTGACCGGAACGACCAACGTCGGCGGCGTGGTCGGCTGGGGTTCGGCAGGCTCTGTTGTCACGCAGGTGTACACCCTCGGCTCGGTAGACGGCGAATCCGCTGTCGGGGCACTCGTCGGGTTGCTCGGCTGGGAGTTTTTCGGAGAGGGCGATACAGCTAAACTCCGCCGTGGCTACTGGGAGACAGGCGCGACAGACCGCCAGCCGGTTGGTCTCGTCAACGCGGGGAACGGAACGGTTTCAGTCGACGAAGAGACGCTGTCCGGGCTCGGCGCCGACCAGTTCGTCGGGACGGACGCCCCCTCTCGGCTGTCCGCGTTCGACTTCGAAAAGCAGTGGCGGGCAGTCTCGGACGAAGCGCCGGTCCCCCGCGCACAAGCCCCGTCGACGTTCGAAATTACGGATGGGCCGACGACGACGATAACCGTCAGACAGGACGAGACCTTCTCGGTCGAACTCGGTATCGAGAACACGGGAGAGTACGGCGGCAGGCAGACAGTCACGATGGTCGTGGACGGTGAGGCGTTCGCAAGCATCGAACAGGAACTCGATGCCGGCGAGTCGGCCACGGTCACGCTGTCGGAGTTGCAGGCTTCGGAGCTTCCGGTCGGCACCTACAGTTTCCGGGTCCAGACACGCAACGATGCCGTCGAGGGAACTATCGAAGTCCAGAACGCCCTGCCGGGCGGCACCGACACGCCGAAGGAAACTGACGGCACCACGCCAGACGAGGCAGACGGCGACGGCCCCGGATTCGGCGTCGGAAGCGCACTGGTCGGCATCGGCACCGGCCTCGCGGTGCTGGCGCGGCGGTTCGGTCCCGACACAGACGAGTAAGACACCGATAGTGCTACTTTGCTCGCGTCGTAATCACCGTGTATGGAGCTCCATCTGCTCGACAGAGGGACCATCCGCGCAGACCTGAATTTCGCGCTCGATGCCGAAGTCGCGGCGGTCAAAAGCCAGCAATCACCGGAGTTGATCTACGACGACTACGCCGTCTGGAACCTGCTCATCGACCATCCCGAGGCGACGATTCTCTGGGACACCGGTTCGAACCCGGACGCCGAGTCCGTCTGGCCTGCCCCGCTGTTCGAGGCATCCGCCCACGAGGACGCCGACGAACACGACCTGGAGTCCGCACTCGCTGCTGTCGGCTACGGCGTCGACGATATCGATATCGTCGTCCAGTCACACCTCCACCTCGACCACGCCGGCGGGCTGTATCACTTCGACGGGACAGATGTGCCGGTCTACGTCCACCGGCGCGAACTCGAACACGCCTACCTCAGCGCCAACACCGCTGTGGGCGGCGACGCCTACCTGACTGCCGACTTCGATTGTGACCTCAACTGGCGGGTCGTCCACGACGACCGGCAGCTCCTCCCCGGCATCGAGTTGCTTCACCTCCCCGGACACACACCGGGACTACTGGGCGCACACATCCACCGCGAGGATGGCGATGTTCTCATCGCCGGTGACGAGGCCTTCCTCGCGCCCAACTACGAGGAAGGCAGAGAGATGGGAACGAGCCTCGTCTACGACTCCCAAGCCTGGGAAGCGAGTCGGCGCAAGCTCGAAGACCGCGAGCGCCGCAGTGACGCGACAGTTATCTACGGCCACGACCCCGACCAGTTCGAGTCGCTGCAGGGCACACTATGACTGCCGTATTCGTTGTACTGCTGTGAATACACGACGCTGGGCGGCCAGACCGACCGCTCGGAAACCACGTATCACACGCCTTTTGTACCACTAGAAGTTATCACTCGGTAATGAGACGACGAAAAGTACTGGCTGCGCTCGGAACGGGCGCTGTCACGGCGGTTGCAGGGTGTCTCGGCGGCGACGACGGAGAAGACGGCGACGACACGCCAGCCGACACAGAGACACCGGCAGATACAGAGACCCCGACCGACACAGAGACGCCAGCCAACACGGAGACCCCGACCGACGACGGGTCGGGCGAATCCAACGACGGAGGGACGACCGACGGCGAGCAAGCGACACTGACAGTCGGAACGTACGGCTCGTTTCTGGACGCACCGTCGGTCAGTCCCGGCGCGCGTGTCAAAGAAGAGTTCGAGTCCGAGTTCGATGCGACGTTGGAATGGGCCGCCCCAGACCAGGAAATCAACTACTACATCGAGCGACAGCGCCAGGGAGTCGACCTCGATGCCGATATGTATCTCGGGCTGAATACCGACGAACTCGTCCGCATCGACAGCGAACTCGACGACGGACTGTTCGCAGAGGCCGGTGATGTTGGACGCGTCGGCGACATCCGCGAGGGGCTCCAGTTCGACCCCGACGGCCGCGCCCTGCCGTTCGACACCGGCTATATCAGCCCGGTCTACGACAGCACCGAAATCGAAGCCCCCGAGACGTTCGAAGGGCTCCTCGACGACGAGTACGAGGGCGCCCTCATCGCACAGAACCCTGGCACGGCGACAACCGGCCGGGCGTTCCTGTTCCACACCGTCCACTACTTCGGCGAAGACGGCTACCTTGACTTCTGGGCAGACCTCCAGGACAACGGCGTCCAGATTCTCGGCTCGTGGAGCGACGCATACAGCGCCTGGCAGGAAGGCGAAGCACCGATGGTCGTCTCGTACTCGACCGACCAGGTGTTCGCCGAGGCCGACGGCGCAGACCTCGCAGAGCACCAGATTCGCTTCCTCAACGACCAGGCGTATGCGAACCCCGAAGGGATGGCCGTCTTCCAGAACGCAGACGAGCCGGAACTGGCCCGAGAGTTCATGAACTTCGTCCTCGGCCCGGAGCTACAGGGCATCATCGCCGAGCAGAACGTCTCGTTCCCGGCAACGGAGACAGCGACCCTCTCTGAGGACTACAACGAGCTCGCAAAGGAGCCCCCCGAACCGGTCACGTTCAGCTACAACGAGCTCAAAGGCTCGATGGAGGGCTGGGTCGAAGACTGGGAGCGGCAGTTCATCAGCAACTGAGGGAGGCGTCTGCGATGGGGTCCCGCCAGGAGCACCGCGACGGCGACTCGCCGGGTCGGGAGTATCTCGGCCCGGCCCGGCGTTTGCTCCGTGGCGTGGTCGACCGGGTCGGGCTCACCTTCGTCGCTCTCGCCTCGTTCGTGCTGTTGGTGGTCGTCTTCTACTACCCGGTGGCGACGGTTCTGGTCGAGGCCGTTCTCGTCGACGGGCGGGCGACGCTCGATATTTTCGTCGATATTCTGCGCGACCCGTTTTATTTCGGCGAAGTCGCCCGTCTGTTCAGTGGGGAATCGCCAGTTGCCGTCGCCGGCGACCTGCTCTCGGCTGACCGCCGGCTTGGCATCGTCGGCTTCACTGCCTACCAGGCCCTCCTCTCGACGCTCGCGAGTGTCGCACTCGGCGTCCCGGCCGCATACATCCTCGCGCGCTACGAGTTTCCGGGCCGGCGGACGATTCGGTCGCTGACCATCCTGCCGTTTATTCTGCCCTCGATTATGGTCGCCGTCGGCTTCGTCGCCACGTTCGGCCAGAACGGGCCGCTCAACTCCGCGCTCGAAGCGGTGGGACTCCCGACGTTTGACTTGCTGTACAGCCTCGAAGCAATCATCATCGCACACGCCTTCTACAACGCGCCGCTGGTGGCGCGGATGACGACGGCGGCCTGGGAGTCTGTCGACGCCAGCTCTGTCGAGACCGCCCGGAGTCTCGGCGCGAGCCCGTTCCGGGCGTTCCGTGATGTCGTTGCCCCACAGCTGTATCCCGCAGTGTTGATGGGGGCGACGCTCACGTTCGTGTTCACCTTCGGAACCTTTCCCATCGTTCTCGCGCTCGGTGGGATAGAGTACGTCACCGTCGAGTACTTCGTCTACCGGCTTATCCAGGATTTCGATTACGCCGAGGCCGCGGGACTGGCGCTCATCGAACTCGCCATCTCGCTGTCGGTGCTGTACGGCTATCTCCGGTACGAGGCTCGCCAGTCGATGCAGTCTCGCGGTGCGCGCCCGCTTCCCCGGAAGCCGCTTCGACCGCCGTCGCTGTCGGTCCGGGCGCTCTTAGTGCGCGTCGGCATCGTCTGTTATGGGCTGGTCGCTGTCGTCGTCTTCGTGCTCCCGCTGGCGAACATGGTTCTCGCAAGTGTGACCGACGCAGGCGGGTTCACGCTCTCACACTACCAGTTTCTCCTCGAACGACAGGCAGAGGGGGCAGCCTTTCAGGTCCAGCCCTGGCCCGCTATCCGGAACTCGTTACTGTTCGGTGTGGCCTCGCTTGCGGTCGCGCTCCCGATTGGAGTCGTCATCGCCGTCTTGACGACCAGAGAGTACCGCGGTCGCAAGCTGGTCGACACGCTGGCGATGGCCCCTCTCTCGGTGTCGGGTATCGTCGTCGGTCTGGGGCTGCTCCGCGGGCTGGTCTTCGGCGTCGAACTCGGCGACACACGCGTCGCTGTCGGCGGTGCACTCGCCATCGTCGCCGCCCACGCCGTCGCGGGCTACCCCTTCGTCGTCCGCACCGTCGCGCCAGGCTTAGAGAACCTCGACGACCAGCTCGTCGAGTCCGCGCGGGCGCTGGGAGCCTCCCGGACTCGCGCGTTGCTCGACATCGAGTTGCCGCTGGTGTGGCCGGGTGTCGTCGCCGGCGCGGCCTTTGCCTTTGCACTCTCTATCGGCGAGTTCTCCTCGACGGTCATCCTCGCGACCGGGACCGACCAGTTCACGATGCCGGTCGCAATCGAACGGTTCATCGGTCGTCGGCTCGGACCGGCGACCGCTATGGGCGTCGTCTTGCTCGTCGTCACCAGCGTCAGTTTCGTCGTCATCGACCGGCTCGGAGGTGACCACCGTGGCCTCTGAGCCCGTGGTCTCGCTGGAGGGACTCACCAAACGCTACGAGACGACGACCGCCGTCGACGACCTCTCGTTTACCGTCTCGGAAGGCGAGTTCTTCACGCTGGTCGGGCCGTCGGGCTGTGGGAAGACGACGACGCTGCGCCTGCTGGGGGGGTTCGAAGACCCGACCGAGGGCTCGATTCGCCTCCGCGGGCGCGACGTGACCGGCGTGCCGCCGGAGGCCCGAGACATCGGCGTCGTCTTCCAGAGCTACGCGCTGTTTCCCCACATGACCGTCGGCGAGAACGTCGGTTACGGCCTCAACTTCGAGGAGCCGCCGGGCGGCATGAGCCGTGAAGAGCGTGTTGCGGAGCTACTAGAGTTGGTCGGACTCGATGGGTTCGAGGAGCGCGACCCGACAGCACTGTCGGGTGGACAACGCCAGCGTGTCGCCATCGCGCGCGCACTCGCACCGGGCCCGGACCTGCTCTTGCTCGACGAACCGATGAGCGCACTCGACGCTCGGCTCCGGGAGCGGCTGCGCGTCGAGTTGAAAACGCTCCAGCAGGAACTCGACATCACGACGGTCTACGTGACCCACGACCAAGAGGAGGCACTCGCAATCTCCGACCGAATGGCAGTCATGCACGACGGCGCGGCCGAACAGGTCGGTACACCCCGGGCCGTGTACGACCGACCGGCGACGCGCTTTGTCGCCGAATTCGTCGGCGACAACAACGTCTTCTCGGGCACGGTCACGGGCCGCGACGGCGAACGCATCAGTATCGACCTGGGGCCGACGACGGTCGTTGTTCAATCTGCGTGTGACGCCGCGCGTGGCGATACTGCAGTCGCCTGTGTCCGGCCCGAACAGTTCAGCCGCGACGGCGGGACGAATCAGCTCGTGACAGACGTCGAGAGCGCCGAGTTCCTCGGCTGGACGACGCGGCTTCACCTCGACTGGCACGGCCAGGAACTGCTCGCCCGGACCGACGCCGCCCTCTCGGGAACTGTTCCCCTCTGCTTCGAGCCCGAAGACGCACACATCGTCACCGTCGAGTGAGCGGATGCGACAGAGTGACATACCGGAGCAACGCTCAAGTGTCAGTCATTCGTTACAACGACCATGACACACTGGACAGAAGAGATGTTCGTCGAACACGCCGACGTGTTCGAGCGGACGATGCAGGGTCGTGTCGAAGGCACCGACGAAGAAGTCGACCAGTTACTCGACCTGCTCGACGACCACGGTGTCTCCCCCGACTCCGTTCTCGATGTGGCCTGTGGCATCGGCAGACACACCGTCGAGTTCGGCAAGCGCGGGCTCACCGTCCGCGGCCTCGATATCTCGCCGGCCTACGTCGAGTCCGCCAGAGAGCGGGCCGGCGAGGCTGGGGTGGCCGACGCGGTGACCGTCGAGGTCGGCGACATGCGCGAACTCGGGGCAAGAGACGGCGAGTACGGTCTCGTGACGAACATGTGGACGGCCTTTGGCTACTTCGACGAGGCAACCAACGAGGCAGTCGCGGCCGGCTTTCGCGAGCGGGTCGCCGACGACGGCGCGCTCGTGATGGAGCTCTCGAACAAGGAGTACACCCTCGGCAACTACCGCGACTCCCACGCCGGCCTCGACGACGGAACGCTCTACGTCGAGCGAAACGAGTACACGCCTTCGACTGGGCGGATGGAGACGACGTTCGGCCTCTTCGAGCAAGACGGCGACGACTACGAGCATCTCGGGGAGGTGGAGTGGGACCTGCGGTTGTACGCCCCCGCGGAGTTGCGTTGTCTGCTCGAACGCGTCGGCTTCTCCGAGGTGGCTCTCTACGGCGGACTGGACGGGGCACCCCTGACGCGGGAGTCGAACCGGCTGGTCGTCGTCGCCCGGCCCTAGAACGGAATCGTCTCGGCCGGTTCGACGCTGTAAGCGATTGCGAGTTGGGCGACTCCAGCGAGAATCAGCACGACACCGGCGACTTTCGTCAGCGTGCCGGCCCGTGCGAGAGCCGTATCGAGCAGCGCCTGGCGACCGACCGCCGTCATCACCGTCGCCGCGAGCATGAGCACGGCGAACCCGGCGGCGTAGGCACCCAACACGACCGCGGTCCCGCCGACAGAGAACTCGAAAGAAAGGACGGTGACCGACAGAAAGAGCGGGAGTACACACGCCGTCGCAGCGAGTGCGTACATCACGCCAAAGAGCGCGAATCCGAGGACGCTGGCGCGTCGCTCCGGGAGCGGGACGGTAAACGAGAGCGCCCCTTTTCTGAGGACGAACACACCGAACACGACCAGAGAGACGCCAACGAGCACTTCGAGCAACGGAATCGCACGCTCCAGCAGTTCACCGGCAGCGAGGGCAACGACCGACAGCACCGCAAAGGCGAGCACAGCACCCAGACTCGCCGCGCCACCGCGGGCAAGTGCACCCGCGAGTGGCGCTCGCTCTCCGTCGACAGTCGCCACGTAGTAGCCGATGTAGCCGGGCAGGAGTGCGACGACACACGGTGAGAAAAACGCCGTCATACCAACCCCGAAGGCAAAACCGGCTTCTGCTGTGAGTGACATTACCGTGCCTCGTCGATACGGCGCAGAATAGTCGCTGTCTCCTTGTAGCCACCATCGGCCCAGGTGAGTTGATTGTCGGCGTCGATGACCGCCGAGTAGGGGACACCCGAGGCGTCAAGTGCCTTCGTCAGTTCGAGGTCCTCGTCGTGGGCGACCGGCCAGTTGCCGTCGTGTTCGCGCCACCAGTCGACGACATCGGCGGGCTGAATCGTCTCGCCGATCGGTTCGTTAGTCACCGAGACGAATTGAACGTCCGCAGGGACGGCGGCCGCGGCGTCGTTGAGCGAGTCCATCTCGCGGCGACAGGTCCGACACCACGTTGCAAACATCGTCACGAACGTCACCCGGTCCGATTCGGGGACGACCTCTGTGCCGGCAGTGCTCCCTGGTGCCTCAAACCGGGGGAGTTCGACCGGCTCGACTCCGCCGTCACCGCCCGCGAAATCGAGTCCACCGAAAGCGACGGCTGCACCGCCGCCGAACACTCCGAGCGCGCCCAGTCCGGCGA
The DNA here is from genome assembly GCF_900100385.1 of Halovenus aranensis. Lineage (GTDB taxonomy): Archaea > Halobacteriota > Halobacteria > Halobacteriales > Haloarculaceae > Halovenus > Halovenus aranensis. The sequence continues at coordinate 60,528 of NZ_FNFC01000013.1, read as the reverse complement.
GTGCTTCACGACGACGCATACTGTATCGTTTGTGAGTTTGCCTGCGTGTTGTTAAATCTGCTTCGTTCGGTTCCGCTTCGTGCAACCGCGGACCGCGCCATTGATACTGCCGCAACGACAACCAGATGTATGCACACGTCGATGGAAATGCCGTCCGTCGACCGTCTGGACGGGCTGGCACTGCTTGCAACTGCCCTTCTCCTCGTGTTCGCGTACGTCGTCTATCCGGACCCGATGGTCAAGTTCACTGTCTGGCTGATTATCTTGACCATCTACATGACGTGGTTCTGTTATTTCGGCGTGAAGTGGCTCTACGACGTGTACATGTAATCGGTACCGGGCCGGGGCGAAGCTGTCCACTCTATGAACACGCAGAGAGTGAAATCGCGGGTCTGAACAGTTCTACCCCGACGGGCGAAGCTTTGAAATGTATACAGTCGTATGCTATGGTGAACCATGTGTCACGGACACTCATACCGCGCCGACGATAGCGACGAGACAGAGACGGAGTACGAGCCCGAGTTCCTCAACAAGGAATCGAGTGCCGACGCAGAACTCGTTACCGACGGCGGCGACGAGGACGACGAGTAACCGCGAGCGCGCGGTTGTCGCCAGCATTCCTATTTTTTGACCGCCCGTAGTCGCTACGTTGGCTGTTCGAGTGCCTGACCGCCGTCGACGCTTGTCCGGAGTCCAGCGCCGGTGGCTGATTGTGCCACGCAGAGTGACTACAACCTGTCGGGAAGTCTGAGATAGCAATCACCGTGAGGGACTGTCTACAGTTGTGTGAACGTACAGAGTGTGGATACTGTCGTCTCAGACACGGACAGGCGGTTGAAGAGGCTCCAGCCAGTATACTAGAATCCAACGCGGGTTCTACGATGACACACTCAGATTATCCCGTCTCTGACCTCCCGACACCCGACCCAAGGCACGGGCCGGAGACAGTCGTGGAGATACAGCTCGAGGCGCTTGCTGACAACGACGACCCGGTCGAGAACGCCGGTATCAAGACCGCATACAATTTTGCATCGCCAGCCAACCGTCGTGTGACCGGCCCACTCGACCGGTTCGTCAGAATGGTCGAGGGACCGCGGTACGCGCCGATGATTGACCACGTCGAGGCGGAAACCGACCCGGTCGAGCGGTCCGGCGAGCAGGCCAAACAACGGGTGGCACTTACTGGCTCTGCGGGCCGGACAGTCAGCTACCAGTTCGCGCTCTCTGTCTGTGACAGGGAACCGCTCGATGGGTGCTGGCTCACCGACAGCGTTCTCGACTGAGAACGGGCGCTGTGTCGAGTTACCGTGGAGGTGTCCTCTCAGACGCCAGTCAGCACGAAGCTCGTACGAGAGTCGGCCACGTCGTCAGACATGGGACAGGGCGATACCGAGCAGTCGGATACTGCTGTCGAGTTAGCCGAGGTTGATGTTGACGTTCTTGACGCGGGTGTACTCCTCGATGGCGTACTTACCCTGCTCGCGGCCGGTGCCGCTCTCTTTGACGCCACCGAAGGGAGTCTGTGGGAACGTGTTGGGCGTCTCGTTGACGTTGACCATGCCGTATTCGAGGTCACGCGCGAACTCGTGAGCGCGCGAGAGGTCGTTCGTCCAGACACAGGACATCAGGCCGAACGGCGAGTCGTTGGCGACTTCGAGGGCCTCCTCCTCGTCGCTGACCTCGATAACCGATAGGACCGGGCCGAAAATCTCCTCGCGGGCGATGGTCATGTCGTTTGTCACGTCGGTGAACACCGTCGGCTCGACGAAGTAGCCCTCGTCTTTGCCCTCGGGGACGCCGCCGCCGGTGGCGACGGTCGCACCCTCCGATTTGCCCGTCTCGATGTAGTCGAGGACCTCCTCGCGCTGGGACTCGCTGACCATCGGTCCCATCTGGGCGTTGTCGGTGATTCCGTCACCGAGCGGGATGGATTCGGCCTGGTCGACGACCATCTCGACGAGGTCGTCGTGAACGTCCTCGTGGACGACCAGCCGCGAGCCAGCCCAGCACATCTGGCCGCAGTTCATGAAGATGCCATAGCGGACACCCTGGGCGGCCGCGCCGAGGTCGGCGTCTGGGAACACGACCTGTGGGCCTTTCCCGCCGAGTTCGAGGGTGACGTTCGTGACCTGCTCGCCGGCCGTGGCCCCGATTTCGGTCCCGATTTCGGTGCTGCCGGTGAAGGTGAGGTGGTCGACGTCGTCGTGTTCCGCGAGCGCACTGCCGGCAACGCTGCCCCGCCCGGGGAGGACGTTGATGACGCCGTCGGGCAGGCCCGCCTCTTCGGCGGCTTTCGCGTAGTACAGCGCAGACAGCGGCGTCTGACTGGACGGTTTCACGACGAGGCTGTTGCCACAGGCCAGCGCGGGCGCAATCGACCGACCCGCGAGTTGGAAGGGGTAGTTCCAGGGAACGATGTGGCCCGTGACGCCGACGGGCTCGCGCAGCGTGTAGTCGATGCGGTTGCCTTCGACGGGAATCTGGCTTCCCTCTACCTTGTCTGCCCAGCCGGCGTAGTATCGGAGTGTGTCGATAACCATCCCGTGTTCGAGTTTGGCCTCGAACTGGGTCTTGCCGTTGTCGCGTGCTTCGGCAAGTGTAATCTCCTCGCGCCAGGACTCGAGTGCGTCAGCGAAGTCGTGCAGCATGGACGCACGCTCTGACGGAGCCATCGTCCGCCACTCGCTTCCCGTCTCGACGGCCTCGCGGGCCGCTTCGACGGCCGTTTCGACGTCCTCGGCCGTCGCCGCCGCGACCGTCGCGTAGACGTCTTCTGTCGCCGGGTCGACAGACTCCAGTTCCTCGCCGCCCGCAGCGTTCGTCCACTCGCCATCGATGTACAGGCTGGTCGGACCTTCGTAGCTCATGCACCCGAAACCACGTGGCCCAGTACTGTATAGGTCTAGCAAACGCCACAGCCAGGTCGGGAGCGCACTACCTCGCGGATACGGCTCCCGCGCTGCCAGAGCGTTACCGTCGTCGGCGAATCGCAAGCAGCGTCCCGCCAAGGGCTGCGAGGACCGCAATGGCAGGCGTAAATCCGGGACCGCTCGAATCGGAGTCGTCGGTTTCGGAGCTGTCACTCTCGAGTTCTGCGATGCGCTCGTCTTTCTCCTCCAGCTGTGCTTCGAGGTCTGCGATTTCGTCGTCGCGGTCACTCAGTTGGGATTTGAGGTCGCTTAGCTGGGACTCTAGCTCCGCGATTTCGTCGTTTTTGTCGACGATATCCTCCTCGAGCGCCTCGAGTGTCGCTCGGGCGTCCGCGAGTTCGTTTTCGAGAAGCGTCGCCTCGGAAATCATTGCGTCACCGTTCAGCCGCGACGTGTCGAACCCGTTGCGCTGTGGGTCAATCACGGAGTCGTTGTATGTGCCGTACATCTGAACGGTGTCACTGCGTTCCGAAAGTGCCACCAGAGCAGCCTGGTTGACCGACAGACGGAGCGTGTTGTCGGTGAGTTCGGCTGACTGGACAGCGAGCTGTCCCGCAGTCTCGTTCATCACGGTGAACGACGACCGCTCGATGGAATCGACGGCGTCGGGCACGTCGTATTCGAGTGTCGCCACGTCACCGTCGAGCGAGATATCGGCCTTCCCGAGTGAGCGGGTTGTCCGGCGGATTCGGTCCTCCTCAGGTGGCGTTATCGTTCCCTGCTGTTCGACGTAGTTGACGACTGCGGTGCCGTACAGCGTGAGGTTTTCATCGACCGTTTCGAGCTCCGAGAGCATCGGACCGCCGGCCATGTAGGAGTTGACAGCAACCTCGTAGGTCTTTCCCAGGTCGATAGGGTCTCCCTGGACGTAGACATCAGTCACCTTTCGCTCGGGGTCGGGACGGTCGACGACTTCGTAGGAGAGGCCACCGACCTGCAGCTCCGGCTGAACGCCGAAGTCGTTGTCGAAGGGGGCGGCAGTCCGCGAGAGGTAGTCGACGATCTGCTGGCCGGTCATCGCCTTTGTCACGAGCGTGTTTCCGAAGGGAAGCGACGTGTAGATGTCGTCGTAGGTAACCTCGCCCTCGTCGATGATGAAGTTCCCACGGATGCCGCCAGCGTTTGTCATCGCCAGGTCGGCACCGGTCTGAGCGAGGAACGCGTCGCCGATAACCCGGCCCCAGCCGGTGTCGTCGGCGTAGTTTCCGAACGTCGAGTCGAGGGAGGCAGTCGCTTCACCGGCGACCTGTGTGAGGTCCTCGGTACGGCCAGCCTGGACGACCTCGTCTGCCGTCTCGTTCATCGACCAACTCCCTTCCTCAAGGTTGTAGAGGCTGCCGCCGTCAAAGCCGACCGCGTCGTCACCGACAGTGAGGTTGACCTCGCCGAGGTGTGTCGCTTCGCCGCCGGCCTCAACGATAGCGGTTCCAGAGGTGACCTGAGGCCCGTAAAGTACCTCGTCGTCACCGGTGACGATAACGTCGATGTTGTCGGTGTTGTTGGCGATCTCTTTCGACTCGGGGACGCCAGTGTGGGTGAGTGCAACGACGACGTCGACGTTTTCCTCCTCTTCGAGCGTCGTCGCGACCTCGCTACCGGCTTGTGACCAGTCGGTCACCTCGTACCCCTGTTCCTCGAAGTCGACCGCTGTCTTTGGGTCGATGGCGTCGTCGACGAGGCCGAGAATCCCGATTGTGACGCCCCCGCGTTCGACGGTCGTGTAGTTCTGTGTCCCCGGAACGTTGCCGCCGTCCTCGGCTCTGATGTTTGCGACGAGCCACGGGAACTCAGACTCCTCGGTGAAGTTCTCGACGGCCCCGAAGCCGTAGTCGAGGTCGTGGTTTCCGAGGACCTCTGCTGCAGGGTTCAACACGTTCAGCGCGTCGACCGGAACGCGCCACTCCGAGACTGCCGACAGCGAGCTCGGGCTCACCTCGTCCCCACCGCCGACGACGAGCGTCGGGTTATCGAGCGCCGCCTTGCGGTCGTTGATTGCGCCGACAAGTCGTGCCATCGACTCGTTGTCGGCCATCGCTGTCTGGATATCGTTGTACTGGATAATCGTGAGGTTCGTGCCAGTGTCGACAGACCCATTCAGGTCCGCGACAGCGCGCTGGTCCGGTGCCCCGTCGGCGGCGACGGCCCCGGAAACAGTGAGAAAAAGCGCCGCTAACACGGCCCCCGCGAGCAACAGACCTGTTCTCGCTTCTCGGTTCGACTCGACCACGCGGCTGAGAGTCCACATTACGTTCGTCTCAAGCGCCAGGCGCCACATATTTCTTGAGGATTTACTATACATATCCCACACAATCTAAATATATGTCTCAATGGCACACTGTAGCCAGCGCCACGAGGGCGACCAGACTGCCTGCAGTGCAGGGGTAGACAGGAGCTCTGTCTCGTCCTCAGTACGGCCGCCGTCCAGCGGCAGGCGTCGACAGTAGATTCATACCGTCGACTACCCAACACCAGCGTAGATGCGTCTGGAGGAGTTCATCGACGAGTTCGAGCGTGACGAGGATGCGGAACGTCGGCGTCTCGCCCGCGAGAAGTCCTACGAGATTACGGACCACCTCGACGACGTGGAACGGCAGTTCGAGCAGGTGGTGCAGGGGGACTCGCTGTTCGGGTCGACGGCGCCCGAGATTTTCGTCGGTCGTTCGAACTACCCCGACGTGTCGACCGGGTTGCTCTCGCCGATGGACCGCGAAGCCGACGCTACTCGGTACGCCACGAGCGGCGAGTGGTACCAGCAGGGGCTGGCTATCGACGACGTGCTCCAGCGCCGAACGGGCTTACTCAACTCCACGCGGTCTGCCCAGGTAAACGTCGAGGACGTGTGGGACGGCTTCGTCGGTGTCCAGCGGGAGGTCGCCATCGCCGACCAACCCGTCGACGTCGAGGTCGGCCTCGACAGCGCGCCCGAGGTTGACCTCTCACTCGACGATATTTCGACACCGACCGGCCCGCGGGCGCGAGCGACCGACGCCACACTTGCCGAGAACCCGTCAGTCCCGCGTCCGGTCGAGAAGACGCTGGAAGACGACGACTGGGCCGCCGAGGGCGCGATAACCTACCTCTACCGGCGCGGCTTCGATGTCTACGACATCAACACGATTCTCTCGGCCGGCGCACTCGGTCAGGGCCACAACCGCCGGCTCGTCCCGACGCGGTGGTCTATCACTGCAGTCGACGACACCGTCGGCCAGTATCTGCGTGGCTCGCTTCGCAACGCCTCGAGTCTCGACCAAGTACAGGTCTATTACAACGAGTACATCGGCAACCAGTACTGGGTGATTCTTGCCCCGGGCAACTGGGAGTTCGAGCTGGTCGAGTTGAAGGCACCGGGCAGTATCTGGAACCCGAATCCCGACGGTGACTACTATCTCGCGGCAGATTACGAGAGCTACGAGGGGCGAACTGGCTACGTCGAGGAGACCGCCGGCGCGTATCACGCCTCGCGGCTGGCGGTGCTCGAACATCTCGACGAAATCGACCGCCAGGCGACGTGTCTGGTGGTTCGACACGCCAGTGACGGCTACTGGGCACCGGTCGGCGTCTGGCAAATCCGAGAGGGCATCCGCCACGCCTTCGAGGGCGAGCCCGCGACCGCAGAAACGTTCCACGACGCCGTCGGAACTCTCGCCCCACAGCTGCCGGTCTCGCTCGGGGCACTCCGGCGGAAGTCAGCGCTGGTCGCGGGGATTCAGTCTCGGCTACGTGACTTCTAAGCCGCGGGTTCCGGAAGATTTTATCGTTTCGCTCACCTGAAAGAACGTGATGGGGCGGCGTTTGCAATCGATTCTCAGTCGCGTTCGACAGGCCCAGCACCGCGAGTCGCGTGACCTGCGACGGTGGCTCGAACGGACCAACACAGTTGTCCATCTCTCGATTCTGTTCGTCGTTCCGCTGCTCGTGGCGCTCGTGACGGCGCTCTCGAACAGAGTGGGGCCGCTCTCCTTTCTGGTGTATCCGCCGCTTGCGTCGGGAGCGTACACGCTCTTTGCCAACCCCGAGGGACGGTACGCGTCGCCGCTACGGTTTGTCGGCGGCCTCACAGTGGGTGCCACCTGTGGCTGGGTCGCTGTCGAGGTGACGAGTCGGCTGTTGTACACGACACCGGCCAACGAGGTGAACGCGACCGCCGCGGCACTGACGATTTTTATCACCGGTCTCGCGACGTGGCTGTTCGGGGTCGAGCAGCCTTCGGCGTTCGCGATGGCCCTCGTGACGCTGTTCGTCCACACGCGGGTGGCACATCCCCTGTTTTTCGTGTTCAGCGCCGCCCTCAGCAGCGCAATCGTCGCGGTTGGATTCGAAGGATGGCGGCGGTATCTCTACGAACAACGCGCCCACTATCTGTATGAGACGACCAGCGGTGACGACCGCGTGCTCGTACCGATGCGCGGGCCGAACCCCGGCGCGACCGCGATGCTCGCCGCCCGTCTCGCGGCGGCCCACCGCGCTGGCAAGGTCGTTTTGCTCGACGTCGTTGACCAAGAGTGGATGGCTCGTGCCGAGCGGTCACTCCTGGAAGACCACGGCAGCACGAAACTCGTCAAGACCGGTCCGGTGCTGGAGGGGGAACCGACAGCGGAGGGACCAGACGGCGAGATGGGGCCGCGCGAGGCCGTCAGCGAGTCGGTCGCGACCCTCGAACGACAGGCGACGCGAATCGAAACGCAGGTCGATGTCCCCTGTCAGGTGGTCGTCGCAGCGTCGGGGTCGACCCTGGGGTCGACAGTGCTACAGACCGCATCGCAAGCGAACTGCGACCTGGTGGTGTCGCCTGCCGCCTCGGACTTCGGGAGTGTGACACAGTTTACCCGTGAACTCTTTCAGGGAGACGTAGACGTACTCCTACACCAGTCAGAGGGTGGGCGCACGCGCTGGCGACGGGTGCTCGTTCCCGTCAGAGAGGCGGGTGGAGTCGCACACAACATGGTCGATTTCGCCACGCGTCTGACAGGCGATACCGGCGAGGTCAGCGTCGGTGCCTGTGTCTCGGGCAAACGAGAGCGCCGGCAGGCAGAGGAGATGCTCGCCGATATCGTCGAGCCGTTCGATGGCACCATCGAGACGCGTGTCTCACAGTCCAGTGTCGAAACGTTCCTCGACCGCCATGCACACGAGTACGACCTCGTCCTGATTGGCGCGAGCCAGGACCGGAGTGTTGCCTCTCGGCTCCTCTCCCCGCCGACTTTCGAGCGCATCGACGACGGCCTCGACACCGATGTCGGCGTCGTCGACCGACACTGAGTGCGTCCGGTACGGTCCCGTCGGCGGCCGGGGAGGAAACCGTTAACAATCGACCGCCCGAACGTTTCGCTATCATGGAACGAGGGCGTGTGTAATGTCTTCTGACGCGTCGTTTCTTCAGTCGACACGAATCGACTCGCGCGGCGCGCGTGTCGTGAGTCGAGTGTTCGCGGCGGGCGGTGCTGCGCTCATTGCCGTTACCGTCGCCGATACGCTGGCCGCCCAAGTCGTGGTCGTCGCCGTGCTGGCGCTCGTGTTCACCGTAGTCCTGGGCGTTCTCTACAACCGTGTGTTCGCCTGAGGGGTGCCGGCAGAAATCTCTGCATTGCATGTGACACGGCACCAAGAGACGGACCAGAACAGCAAAGTCGCCCGCGCGTGACAACCAACTCGTATGGTCAAGATAGTCGACTTTCTCCACCGGAAAGACGGGATGAGTCACGAGGAGTTCGTCGAGCGCTGGCAGGGCGAACACGGTGAGCTCGCGAAGCAACTACCCGGGCTGCAGTATTACAGCACGTCGGTCCCGACCGACCCCGAGAAGGCCGAGTACGACGGCGTGCTCGAACTCGGGTTCGAGGATATGGCTGCACTCGGGGCAGCCTTCGACTCCGAAATCGGTCAGGAGGTACAAGCCGACGCTGAGGAGTTCATCGACGTCGGTGTCGGGCCGCGGATGATTGTCGAAGAGAACGTCCACGTCGACGAGCAATGACCTCGACAGCAGCCGCACTGGTCACGACACTCGAAGAACTGGACACCGAGTACGTCTTCGGCTACCCTGGCGGTCGCGTCATCGAACTGCTGGAGTATCTCCCCGAATCCGATGTCGATGTCATCCGTCCCCGTGACGAGCGAGAGGCGAGCGTGATGGCCGAGATGCACGGCCGCCTGACCGGGAACCCCGGCGTATTGACCGGACAGGGGCCGTGGATTGGGAGCCTGGGCATGATGGGACAGATGGAGGCCAGACTCTCCTCGTCGCCGATGGTCGTCCTCACCGAGGCATCCGAGCGTGGCGAGTACTCGACGCTCGCGCCCTACCAGCAGGCCCGCGGTGACTACGGCGGCTTTAGCCTCCCCAGCATCCTCGACGGCGTCGCCAAGGAGTGGTGGTTCCCCCGAACGCCGACGGAGACGCTCCGGTCGACACAGCTCGCGTTCAAACACGCTGTCGCGGGTCGGCCCGGCCCGACGGCGATAATCCTCGACGGCGACGCAATTACCGAGGAGATGCCCGAGGACCCGATTCCGCCGACCTGGGAGAGTACCGAACAGACCAAGACGTGGGACTCCGCCCCGACCGCATCCGACACCGAGTCGGCCGTCGAGGCGCTGGAGGCGGCCGAGCGCCCGGTCATCATCGCGGGCAACGGCGTTCACGCCGCACAGGCTTACGACGAACTCGCCGCAGTCGCCGAGGCATACGACTGTGCCGTCACCACGTCTTACCTGGGGAAATCGACCTATCCCGAGACCGACGACCGAGCAGTCGGTGTCATGGGGTCGTTCGCCCACGAAGGAGCCAATCAGGTCGTCAGCGAGGCCGACACACTGCTCGTGGTGGGCTGTCGGATGAACCCGATGGACACCAACTGGCAGGCTCCCGAGTTCATCCGGCCCGACGAGCAGACAATCATCCACGCAGACATCGACACGCGCAACGCTGGCTGGGTCTATCCGGCCGACGTGGGCCTGATTGGCGACGCCAAAGAAAGCCTCCAGGCGCTGGCCGAGGCAGGCGGGGGTCAGAACGACTGGGCGCTCGACCGCGCCAGCGAGGCACGCGAGTGGTTCCACGCCCCCGAGTGTGACTCGGATGCCTCGCCGGTCAAGCCACAGCGCGCAATCAAGGAAATCGAAGCCGTCGTCGACGAGGACACAATCGTCACGGCCGACTCGGGCAACAACCGCTTCTGGCTGCTCTATTACCTCCAGACGCCCGCAGTCCGGACCTACTTCGGCAGCGGCGGCGTCGGCGGCATGGGCTGGTCGGTGCCCGCGGGGGTCTCTGCGGCGCTGACGACCGACAACGACGTCATCTCGGTCGCCGGTGACGGCGGCTTCGCCATGACGATGAACAGTGTCGAGACGGCCGTCGAACACGGCGTCGCGCCGACGTTTGTCGTCCTGAACGACACCAGCCTCGGGATGGTCCGCCAGATGCAAGGCGAGCACACGATTGCCGGCGTCGAGTTCCACGACACCGACTTCGTGAAAATCGCCGAGGCCTTCGGTGCCGTCGGCACGCGCGTCGAGGAGGCCGACGCCTTCGCCGACGCGCTCGAAACCGGAAAAGCAGCCGACGAGCCTCACGTCATCGAGGTCCGTATCGACCGCGACGAGGAGATGGCCGACACGCTCACCTCCTCGTTCTACGAATCCGTCGGCGGCCTCCACGAGTAGCGGCGACCGCGTTCTCAGTGTAGCATGTCGCGGGTCTCCTCGTCGAGAGGGTCCGCGATATCGCCCATAATCGTTTCGAGCAGGTCGGTGACGGTCACCATGCCGACCACCTCGCCGTCTTCGATGACCAGCGCGAGTTCCTGGCGCTCTGCCTGGAACTGGTCGATGGCGTCGCTTACGTCCGTGTCCGGCGAGAGCGTCATCGTCGGTGCCGCGAGTTCCGCGAAGTCGAGCGAGCCGTTCGAGAGTTCGTCTCGTCGCCTGAACAACACTGGCGTGTAGACGATGCCACGGAAGTCATTCAGTTCGTCACCGATGAGGGGGTACCGCGTGTGTGGGTGTTCTTCCATCTTCTCGAAGTTGGCCGCGCCGTCTTCGGTCGACAGCGCGACGACCTCCTCTGGGGGGACCATCACCTCACGGACCGACTGTTCGCCGACGGTCAGGGCGTTCATCACTTCCTCGCGGCGCTCCTCGGGGAGGCCGCCCTCTTCGAGGGCCGAGCCGATCCGGTTCCGGAGGTCGGCCCGTGTCTCGATGACGTCTTCGCCGGTCTCGGTCCAAGACTGGGTCATCTCGATGCCGAACAGGCCAAGTGTTCCCTTTGCGACCGAGTCACCGACCCAGATTGCCGGGGCGAGAACCTTCGCGAACCAGTACAGCGGCCGCGAACCGTACCGACAGACCTGTTTCGAACGCTCGACGCCAAGGTAGGTCGGCGTCTGCTCACCGTGTGTCAGGTGGACGAGATTAATGAGCAGGAAGCCAAGCAGCGAGCCAGCGCCGACTGAAGCGAGTGCGCTGTTTTCGAACAGCGGCTCGAACAGCGCCGCCAGCCCCGGCTCGGCGATGATACCGAGCGCGATACTCGTGGCGGAAATCCAGACCTGACAGGTCGTCAGGTAGAACTCCAGGTCGTTGGTCATCTCCCAGGCCAGTTCGAGTCCGGGCGTGTCGAACTCCGATTTTGGGTACTGTCGGGCGCGGGTCAGCCCGAACTCGATGGCGACGAAGAAGGCGTTAACACCGATGAGAACGATACCGCCGAATATCCGTAAGCCGATTTCCAGAGGGCCCATTATCCGACGGTACTGACAGGAGACATAAATTAGTATGTGAAACGGCGCGTGCTGGAAGCGTCTCACAGTGGTAAAATGGCGGTGGGTCCCAGGCTGAGAACGGCCCAATTTTTAGTGTCACGGAGCCAATTTCAGACCATGGCAGAAAAGTCAAGCAGCGACGAGTCGGCCCCTGAGGCCAGTCTGCTCCCCGTGATACTACTGGTCCTCGCAGTGCTGGTTATTGTGCTCGGAGGTGCAGCCGGCTATATCGTAGCGACTACGTAGCAATCTTCCCGGGCCATTCGGACCGCCAGGTCACGAGATGCGTTCGATATGGCCAGGGAGCCGTCGAATCTCAGTTTGAGTCCGCGATAGTCATCACAGGCACTGGTGCGGAGCGGACGGTTTTTTCTGCCACACTTCCGAGAAGGATACGGTCAGTCCCGCGTTTTCCCGTCGTCCCCATCCCGACAGCGTCTATCTCGTGTGATTCGACGCTCTCGAGTATCTCCTCGACGGGCGAGCCGTACTCGATATGACGGACAGTATTCGCCACTCCGCAGGCGTTGGCCGTTGAGACGACAGCTTCGACGGCGTCGGTCGTGACTTGTTCGCTCTCTGTCTCGGAAGCCGTCGAACGGACATCCGCTTCACCGACAGTATCGTCCACGACAGACAGGACGTGCACAGTCGCATCCAGCGCCGCCGCGAGTTCGACCAGAGACTCCGCGGCGTGTGTCGCTGCGGTACTCCCGTCGGTCGGAACGAGGACGTTCTCGTAAGGGAATGTTAGTTGTTCGTCGGGTTGCATGCGGACTGTGAGTACAGGAACCGACGAGAGACGGACGACCTTCTCGGAGACACTTCCGAGGAGGTAGCGTGAAACCCCGTCACGGCCGTGAGTTGGCATCACGACGATGTCTTGGTCGTATCGTTCGGCGTAGTCGACGATGGTCGGGGCTGGATTACCCTGGACTACGTCTGTCTTGTACGTGTTCCCGAGGGTATCAAGCGTTTTTGCGGCCTCCTCGAGAATGTCTTTGCCTTGTCGTTCGAGGACGTCGACAGTCTGGCCTTCGACGACTGTGACACTGTCACGTGCAGTGTCGGCAACATAGAGGACGGTGATCGTCGCGTCGGCCCAGTGGGCAATCTCGCTGGCGTGATGGAGTACCTCGGCTGCACCATCGCTACCGTCGTACGGGAGCAGGACGTTCTCGTACATTTGTCTAACTGGTCGTTCGTCATCTGATACCCTAATGGTTTGTGCCGTTTCTCGGTGGTACGAGGTGCCGACTGTCTCAGGGTGAGGTTACTATCGGTTATGTTCACGTGACAGTACCGGCGAGACACCGCTGGTCAGTCGGAGTCGCTCTCACCTGGCGGTTCTTCGTCGACTGACTCGGCGGTGTCGCGGTCGACTGCCACCTGGACTTTCTGGATACGGGTGTTCTCTACCTGTTCGGCTCGAAGCGTGACGTTCTCGTAGTCGAACTCTTCGTCTTGCTCGACCAGGCGGCCCGCGAGATTGAACACGAAGCCTGCGATACTCTCGAATTCCTCGCCTTCTGGCAGTACGATATCGAGCGCCTCGTTGATTTCCTCGATGTTGACCTCGCCGTTTACAAGGACAGTGTCGTCGTCGACGAACTTGATCGGACTCTCTTCGTCACCTGCTAGTATCTCGCCGACGATTTCCTCTGTCATGTCCTCCATCGTAATGAGGCCCTCGGTAGCACCAAACTCGTCGACAACGATGACCATGTGCATCCGATTCTCACGCATCTCCGAGAAGAGCTTGTCGACGTCCTTGGACTCGGGAACGTGGAGTGTCTGACTGACCTCGTCTTCGACCTTGCGGTCGGTGAATACGTCGTAGTTGGAGTATTCCAAATCACGGATGTCGAAGACACCGATTACGTTGTCGAGTGAGCCCTCATACGCGGGCAGGCGGGCATGTCCTGATTTGATACACTCCTTGATGGCCTCCTCAACGGTCGCCTCCGTGGAGATAGCTGCCATGTCGAGGCGAGGGGTCATTACCTCCTTAGCGCTGGCGTCGGTGAATCGCAGGGCACGCTGGAGGCGCTGGCGTTCTTCCTCGTCGAGAACACCCTCGCGCTCGCCGGTCTGAATCATGTTCCGAATCTCGTCCCGCGTGACGTACGTCGACTCGATAGACGGACTCCCGCCGGTGAGACGGTTCACAAGATTCGTCAGATAGTAGAATACCGTTATGAGTGGCCAGAGCACCTTTTCGACAACTGTGAGCCCTATGGCGACACGCCGAGCGTGGAGTTCGGTGTTTTCAACGGCATACGACTTGGGTGCGCTCTCGCCGAATACCAGCACCATCGACGTGATGCCGAGTGACGAGACGATAACTGCCGTGCCTGCATCGAAATAAAAGCCGACGATAGTCGTCGAGATCGAAGACATCGTGATATTGACGATATTGTTTCCCACGAGAATTGTCACGAGCAGACGGTGAGGTTTCTCTTTGAGTGACTTGACCGCTTGTGCGCCGCGCAAGCCTTGCTCGACCATCGCGTCAATCTGGTGGTTGGGCAGAGAGAACAGCGCTATCTCGGACGAGGAGAAAAAGCCCGACCCGACGAGGAGGAGCAGAATCAAGCCGATACCGATACCGGTGACCGCCGTCTGGCCCAGTTCGACACCAGTGACTGGCACACTGTACTGCAAGAGACGGCCCCCGGGTAGTGCTGTGAGCAGGGATATCCACATATTACCGCCTACCATGTGAACAGAGAAGTAACCCCCGGTAACCGAGGACGACCGGTTTGTGTCACTGTCTCCGTCGCTGACTGTGGTGGCAGGTGTCGGCACCACAGGTCGTGACTCGTCTACCCCCTCCGAATCGGACCCAACCTTTCACTATCCACGGGTTCTCATGGGCAGATATGGTAGTCGATGTCGCGACACTGACACGGGTTGGTGTCGCTGTCACTGCGGTCGTGGCGGTTCTGTTTGGCGTCTCACTCGCGGGCAGACAGCGGGTTCGGCGCGTGCTCACCGACCGGTTCCTCTATGGGGTCCCCTGGGGGAGTCTGGTCGTCATCGTCGGCGTCTTCGCGTTCTATCTGTTCGCACAGAGCGGCCTTCGACACTGGAACGAGCCCGTCGTCGTCGCCTTCCGAAACTGGGCGTACCCCTACGTAACGGGGATGATTACCTCCGCGTTCGCCCACGCGTCGCCCTCACATCTGCTCGGAAACATGCTCACTACGGTGGTGCTCGCGCCACTCGCGGAGTTTATCTGGGGACATTACCCCTACGAGCGAACGGCGACACGGTCCCCCGTCGGCTCCGGCGACAGCCGTGTGCCCGACTCTCCAGAACCGGCCGAGTTCGATACGAGCCCCACCACAGGGATTCCGAGCGGCGACCCCGACACGCCAGCCCCAGAGGAAACCGACACCGAAGACGGCTCTCGTCTCCGCGACCGACCGGTCGTGCGCGCGCTGGTCGTCTTCCCTGGAGTCGTCCTCGCGGTCAGCTTACTCACCTCACTGTACGCGCTGGGTTGGTCGCTCGGGTTCTCTGGGACAGTGTTTGCCTTTCTTGGGTTCGTCCTCCTGCGGTATCCGGTGCTTACGGCCGTCGCGCTGCTTGGCGCGAGTTTGGTGAGCACGCTGTTAAACACGTTTTTGACGCCTGTTCTCCGGGCAACCGCGGAGGGTGGGCCGCCGCAACCGCCCGCGTGGGCAGGTGTCAACGTCCAGGCACACCTGCTTGGCTTCCTCATCGGTGTCGCACTCGCGCTCTGTCTGTTGTGGCACCGCGACAGCCTGCCGGACCCGGCACGCCTGTTCGGCGCGACCGTGCTGGTGGCGACAGTCCAGGGGTTGTGGGAGCTATCGACGGCAGACGGCGGGACCTTCACCCGATACCAGGGCATCGGTATCGTCTTCGTCCTCGTGTTGGCGATGCTCATCACCTACGTCGCCACGAGCGAGAACAACGCTGCGACCGACCGCGTCGCGACCGCTGTTCGTGGGGTCGCCGTTCTCTGGCTGCTCGGGAGTGTCGGGGTCGCTGCCGGCGTGGTCGCGCTTTTCGGGACGGACACGATGACCGTGCTGTCGGTCGCCGCAGTCGTGCCGGCGCTTGCCCTCCCCGGGGCAGTATTGATTGCGCCCGACGGTGTCGGTGTGCCGGTAACATCGCGCCGACTGTTGTTTGCCGCGCTGGTCCTCGTTACGGTGGTCATCGCGTTGCCGAGTGTCGCGGGGAACTCACTCGGGATGGAGAGTGATGCCGTGCCAGAGGGTGCGGTCACGGTCGGTGACTACCACGTGAGCTACGCCGAAGACGCCACCAGCGGGCGGACGGAGACGACAGACAGCGGGCTCGTCGTCGTGAGCGAACGGCGATACGTCTGGAGTGTGACTGTCAGCGACGAGGTGCTCGAACACGACGGGACGGCGACGATACCGGTCGGCGGCGTCGGGTGGCGCGAGACCGTCCGGGCCGAGCGGACCGGCTGGAACGTCGTCGGCAACGACTCGGTATACGTTGTCGACCTCGAAACCGACACGACGCGCGAACGGTCGTTCACGTCTGCCCCCTCACGTGCGTCAGTAACTCTCGCTGGCAACCGAATCGTGCTTGTTCCAACCGAGAACGGGTTCAGCCTCACGGTAACGCGTAACGGCACAGAGGTCGGGTCAGCACAGGTTCCACCGCCGGGGGATGCAGTCACTGTCGACTCACTGACGTTCAGCACTACCGCGTCCCGTGATGGGACGACGGTACTCTTTGCGTTAACTGATGACTCGCGTGTCGCAATTGCACAGAAAGAGTAACGCTGTGTCCATTTTTCGGCACTTCTGAGCGAGAAACACACCCAAACATTTTATGTTTGTTATTCTGTAACTCGTCTTGAGGATGGTCGATCGGTTCCGTCTCGTCGCGGTTGGAGTGGCGTTTAGTCTTCTCTTCGTCCTCCCCGCCGGAGTCGGACCGAGCGACGCAGAGCCGGACGCCTCCGAACTGGTCGAGAAGGCAGTCGAGTCGCTCGAAGAAGACCCTGTCAGGGCCATTCACGAGCAGACCATAACCAATCCCGGCGGGACAGTGACACAAACCGTCGCGGTCCATCGGACCGCCACGCGGAAGGGATACATCGAAGTTCTCGATCAACAAAACGGGACCGACGAGCAGGTCGTCGTCGAGGGTTCGTCTACAGGCCAGTCCGGCAACGGTGGTGAGCGGGTTCGAAACAGCGAATTGAGCCAGTTCTGGTTCGACGAACTCCGGACGCTTGGTGCGTCGCCAGAAGAGGTACTGGCTCACTATCAGAGCAACTACGTCGGGATGGGCGAGGTCGACGGGCGAAGCGCGTATATCGTCGAACTGGTAGCGCCCAAAGAGACCACTGCGGGACTCTCACTCGACATCGATGCCGGCGACATCGAGTACCACGTCCCGCTTCACGAGGCCACACACCGAGAGTGGTATCTCTCACGAGAGACCTGGTGGATTGATACGAAGACACATTATCCCATCAAACAGACCGTCGAGTGGACTGACGAAGACGGAACCGTGCTGGCAACAGCGACCAGGGAGTACAAGCAACTGACTGTCGGTCCTGCCGTCGAAAACACCCGCCCCGCACTCGGGGAACCTGATGAGAGCAACGAGAGCGAGTCCGGCAGTGCCGACGAATCGGCCCCGGAAAAACAGACAGACCAGGGAAGGCATGCGGCCGTAGATACCAGGCTGTTCAGCAGCGCGCGCGCAGCAGGTGCGACCGTTCCATTCGAGCTACCGGAGCTAACGGTTCCGGACGGCTACGCGTTCGACCGCGCAACGGTCGCCTCGGAAAACGAGACGGCTGCCGTCTTGTTACTCTACACCGACGCGAATAGTGGGACACAGCTGTCGGTACAGGTTTCTGAACGCGACTCGTCGCTGTTCTATCACAACGTCGAGATTCGGCGCGAGAGCATGGCAGCGTTTGACGGAGAACTTGTCGTCACGGACACGGGGACAGCAGTCGTCCGCGACTGTGGCCCGCTCACCTACCGGATTCGAGGACCGCCAGCAGCCAAGACGCTTATCGATGTCGCCACGTCCATCGAGTGCCAACACGCGCCAAAGGAGGCAGGGCGTAAACGCACCCGGTGACCGATGATTCGGCAACACGAGGACGTCGACGGCTGTGGCTGCTTCCGGTGTCAGGATGTCGACCACGAGGTGGTACACCGGTCGCTGGTCGATGCGTTCTCCTGGAGTACGACAATCCCAGTCGCTAGACCGTCTGTCGTGCTGGTGCTGGGTGCGGTTGGGGTGATACAGCTCGCGACGCTGGTCGTCTCGCCCGCGCTTGCGCTTCTGTTGGCAGTGGCCGGTGTGGTTGGTGTCTTCTTTAGCCGGGGCTACATCGGTATCGTCGCACAGGGGTTGCTCGGCTGTGACGCCGTCCCATCCCGGCGGGCACTTCGGCTCGCTCTCGTTCGGCTGCCTGCCTTTCTCGGCGCAGCGTTTGCACTCGTACTCGGTATCGCGCTCTTTACCGTCTTCGTCGTCTCGGTCGTGTTACCGGCCGCACGGACCCTGACGAGTACTGCAGGTGTCGACCCGGTCGTCGCTGACTTCGGTGCACTCGCTGTGCTCGTGCTGGCAGTCGTCTACGCGCTTCTCAAGAGTTGTTTCGTCCCGGAAGCGTGTTTCGTCGGCGGGTACGGCCCGCTTGACTCGGTTCGGGTGAGCTGGCGGCTAACCGGTGTACATCGCCTGAAGGTCGCGTTCGTTCTCGCCGGATTCGTCGCGTTACTCGCACTCGGGACGGCGCTCGATACGACACTCGCCGGCTCGGATGCACCGGTCGCGCTTTCCTTCGAGTTCAACGACACCACGGTCGTCATCCGCTCGTTTGGCCTCTCGGTGGGTGGCAGTGTCCGGTTCCTGTTCGATTTGACCGTAACTGCCCTCTACTCTGGCCTGTTCGTCCACCAGTACGTCGACAACTCGCTGGGGTCAGCGCTCGACGAGTAGCCGACCCAACTGTGATAGCGAACTCCAGACCGCGAGCGCGACCGCAGGGATGCCGATTGCGCCTGCGAGTGCTGTGAATGCACGCCGGAGGGTCCTCCCCTCGTCTTCCGAGCCAAGGACCAGTATCTTCGGCTCTCGGGTGACGGTGTATATCTCCATCTCTCGCCCCTTCTCGGAGTAACAGGTGTCGATGACCTCGATGAGGTCGGCCTCCTGAAGATTGTCAAGATGATAGCTCGCGTTCTGAACCGAGAGGTCAAGGTCGTCGGCAATCTCAGAGGCAGTTAGAGCATCGTCGCTGAGCATCCGGAAAATTGTCAGCGCCGTCTCACCGGAGAGTGTGGATATCATTTCCGCTGTCCGCTCGTCGTCGACGTAGAACACAGCGGGGTCGTCGTCTCGGTCTGTGGAGGACTCCGTTCGCGAGGGGAACAGTCGTGCCATGGGTCGAAACTGGTCGCTATGCTAGCTTGAGTATCCCTCACATAAAAAGCTCTGATAACTCAAAGACTGTTTTACGTTATAGAAACTACCGAGACTGCTGAGCCGCGGGGGTTAGAGGATGGTGCCGTGTTTCTTGTCTGGTAGGTCCTTGTCGACAGTCTCGTAAAACCCGAACCTGGCGTCGAGTTCCTCCCGGAGCGTGCTCGGTGGGACAATTTCGTCGATGACAACTTCGCTGGCCATCCGGTGAACGTCGATGTCCTCGCGGTACTCCTCACGGAGTTCCTGCTCGCGCTGTTTGCGCTCCTCTGGGTCGTCGATCTCCGCCAGCTTGCGCGCGTAGACCGCGTTGATTGCCGCCTCTGGCCCCATGATAGCAATCTCGCCGGATGGGAGTGCAATCGTCGACTCGGGGTCGTAGGCTGGCCCAGACATGGCGTAGATTCCTGCGCCGTAGGCCTTCCGGACCACGACACACTGCTTTGGCACGGTCGCCGACGAGGTCGCGTAAATCATCTTTTTGCCCTTCTCGAGGATAGCGTCTTTTTCGACCTGTGAGCCGGCCATGAACCCAGGCGTGTCACAGAGGTACAACAGCGGAACGTTGAACGCGTCGCACTTCCAGATGAACTCGGCGGCTTTCTGTGCGGCGTCGGGGAAGATAGCTCCGGCTCGCTGTGCGGGCTGGTTGGCGACGATGCCGATAGGCCGGCCGTCGATTCGCGCAAAGCCGGTGAGCATCTCCGGGCCAAAGTCGGGCTGGAGCTCGAACCACGAGCCGGCGTCGACCACGCAGTCGATGAGGTCGGTCATGTCGTAGCCGCGGTTTGGTTCCTGTGGGATGATGCTGTCGATGTCTTTGGGTGAGGTCGCCGGATGGCGGCCCTCGGTCTGTGGCGGTTGTTTGTCGCTGTTGTCCGGCAGGTAGGTGACCAGTTGGGCGACTAACTCCCGTGCGTGTTCCTCGTCGTCGGCCACCAGGTCGGCACTGCCCGAGTACCGCGAGTGGACATCCGGGCCGCCAAGGTCGTCCATCGAGATCTCCTCGCCGGTGACCATCTCGACCATCCGCGGGCTCGCAATCGCCATCGCGGACATGTCTCGAACCATGATGGTGAAGTCAGCGAAGACGGGCGTGTAGGCCGCGCCAGCGATGCATGGCCCGTAGAGAACGCAAATCTGAGGGACACGTCCCGAGAGCATCGAGTGGTTGTAGTAGTATTTCCCGATGCCCTCTCTGTTGGCGAAAAAGCCGGTCTGCTGGTCGATACGGCCACCGGAGGAGTCCATTAGATACAGAACCGGACGGCCGGTTTTCAGCGCGCGCTGTTGCATCCGAAGGAACTTCTCGACACCCTTAGCGGCCATGCTGCCGCGTTTGACCGTGTAGTCGTTTGCCATGAAGTGGATGTCTCGGCCCTCGAACTCGGCACCGCCCGTGATGAGGCCATCTGCCGGGAGTTTATCGTCGGCGTCGAACTCCGCGAACCGCCCGTCTTCGAAGAGGAAGCCGTCCTCGAACCACAGGTCGATGCGGTCGCGGACGAACTCCTTGCCTTGCTCGGGTAGTTGTTCTTTGTACTTTTCGGGTCCGCCTTCGTTGATTTTGGCGATTTCTTCCCAGAGCGCTTCCTCGCGCTCTGTCGGTCCCATCTCCGCGTCGGGTCCCGGAACGTGTCCGGGTCCGAGATACGGAACCTCGGCGAGTTCGTCGTCGCCGGCCACGACGGTCACGTCGTCGTAGTACTGTGTGGCCATCGCCTCGCCAATAATCTCAGCTTCCTGTTCGGTCGTGTCCTCGGAGACGCGTACTCTCATGATATCACTCCAGGACGATGAGGGGGTCACCCATGTCGACCGTCTCACCTGACTCGACTTCGACACTCTCGACAGTTCCCCCCGCAGGGGCGGCCACGTCGTTTTCCATCTTCATCGCCTCTAACACGCAGATGATGTCGCCTTCTGCAACGTCGTCACCCACCGCAACGTCGACCGAGAGAATTGTTCCCTGCATCTCCGCGGTAATGGCACCGTCGGTCATCGTCGCGGCTTCGTCGTCACCGGAAGAACTGCTGGTTGTGCCGCTTGCGGTGTCGTCGGACTCGTCTTTGTCCGTATCGTCGGTGTCGTCGGTCGTCGCACCACCAGCGCTCTGTGGGAGGTTTTCGAGTACGACGTCGTGGCGCTTGCCGTCGACTTCGATTGTGAGCTCGTGGGTCTCGCTGCTCTCGCTGGAGCCTGCCAGGGGCTCACTTCCCCAGCGTTCGACGGCATCGGCGATTTCACCCTCGCTGAGTTCTTCGTCGAGGTACTTGGTGGTGTGGCTCCCCTCGACGAAGGCTTCGTCGGTCAACATCAGGCGGTGAAACGGGATAATCGTGTGAACGCCCTCGACCTCGAAGTGTTCGAGCGCGCGCTTCGAGCGTTCGATACAGTGGTCGCGGTCCTCGCCAGCGACGATGAGTTTGGCAATCATCGAGTCGTAGTCGCCGCCGATGTCGTCGCCCTGGTTGACCGCGTGGTCGAGGCGGACGCCGATGCTCCCCGGCGGGTCGTATGTCTCCAGTGTGCCAGGCGTCGGTGCGAAGTCGTCTGCGGGGTTCTCTGCGTTGATGCGGTACTCGATGGCGTGACCTTCGATACCGACGTCGTCCTGCGAGAAATCCAGTTCCTCACCGGCCGCCACACGGAGTTGCCAGCGAACGATGTCGATTCCCGTCACCTCTTCGGTAGCGGTGTGTTCGACCTGAATACGCGTGTTGACCTCCATGAAGTAGAACTCGCCGTCCTCGACGAGGAACTCGACGGTGCCGGCGTTGGTGTAGCCGGCCTCGCGTACCCCGCGACGGGCGGCGTCACCAATCTGCTCGCGCAGGTCCTCGTCGAGTACCGGACTCGGTGCCTCCTCGATGACCTTCTGGTGGCGACGCTGCAGGGAGCAATCACGCTCGCCGAGGTGGCGGACGTTGCCGTGTTCGTCGGCGAGAATCTGAACCTCGATGTGTTTGGGTGCCGCCAGGTACTTCTCGACGTAGACGGAGTCGTTATCGAAGTAGGCTTTCCCCTCGCGTTTGGCCGTTTCAAGGGCGTCGTCGACGTCCTCGGGGTCGTTGACAATCTGCATGCCGCGGCCACCGCCGCCACCCTCGGCTTTGATGGCGACTGGATAGCCGAACTCCTCGCCAATCTCCCGGACCTCCTCGGGCGAGTCGACAGGCTCTGTCGTCCCTGGAACGACAGGCACGTCTGCGGCCTGCATCGCCTGTCGGGCGCGGGTCTTCTCGCCGAGTTGCTCCATCGCATCGCTCGGCGGGCCGACCCACGTCAGGTCCTCGGTCTCTTCGATTCGACGGGCGAAGTCGGCGTTTTCTGCCAGAAAGCCATATCCCGGATGGATTGCATCGGCACCCGCTTCGAGTGCCGTCTCGACGATAGTCTCCTGGTCGAGGTAGGAGTCACTCGCAGGGGCAGGGCCGACGTTGTACGCCTCGTCGGCGTATTCGACGTGGCCGTTGTCCCTGTCGGCGTCGCTGTAGACTGCGACTGTATCAATACCAAGCTCTTCACAGGCCGCCATGACGCGAACCGCAATTTCGCCTCTGTTGGCGACCAGCACTTTCTCGAACATAGTTGTGAGATGAAAGGGAGGGTTAGTAGGATTTGGGGAAACCAATCTGCTGGCCGATGTGGTTGTAAGCCATCTGCTGAGAGACGGGCGCAAGCCGCGTGAGGTTGACCTCACGCCACCAGCGCTCGACGTCGTACTCCTTCGCGTACCCCCAACCGCCGAAGGCCTGCATCGACTGTTTGACCGCCTCGATGCCTGCCTCGACGGCGACGGCTTTGGCGACGTTGGTCTCGTAGCCACACTCCTCGCCTTGGTCGTAGAGCCAGGCCGCCTTCTGGCGCATCAGGGCCGCCGTCTCCATCTGGGCGTATGCCTTCGTGATGGGGAACGAAACCGCCTGGTGGGTGCCGATTGGTGCGCCAAAGACCTCACGGTCGTTCGTGTAGTCGATGGCGGTGTCGGCGGCCAGCTTACCGATACCGGTCGCGGCGGCCGCAAAGCCGATACGCTCGGGGTTGAGCGTGTCGACGAGTGCCCACCAGCCATTGTCTTCCTCGCCGAGCAGGTTCTCCTCGGGAACTCGGTGGTTTTCGATGAAGACCTCACAGGACTTCGAGTAGTTGATACCGTGTTTGGGAATCGGCGAAACCTCGATGTTCGGACTATCCATGTCGAGAATGAACAGGCTGATGCCATCGGTCGGCTGTTCGACCTCGTCGAGCGGGGTCGTCCGCGTGACCAGAATCATGTTCTCCGCGCGGTCGGAGAAGGTAATCCACGCCTTGTCGCCGTTGAGAACGTACTCGTCGCCGTCTTTCTCGGCGCGTGTGGCGACGTTCAACGTGTTCGTTCCGGCCTTTGGCTCGGTGATGCCGATGGAGAAGTTCCGTTTGCCCGCCGCGATATCCGGCAGGTACTTTTCTTTTTGAGCCTCGGTCCCGTGTTTGTTGATGCCGACAGCGGCCATCCCGGCGGTCAAGACGAGATACCAGGTGCCAGCCATCCCACAACCCTCCGCACAGAGCGTCTCCATGGCGATGCCCATCTCTTGCATCCCCATGCCTGCACCGCCGTACTCCTCGGGAATCATCAGCCCGTGGAAGTCCGCCTCGGCGAGTTCGTCCCAGAACTCCTCGCCGAACTCCCCGTTTTCCTCTTTCTCCCGCCAGTAGGCAGGCCCGTACTCCTCGGCTATCTCGGTCGCTGTATCCCGAATGAGCGAGTGCGTCGGGTCGTCATCAAAATTCATGAGTCGCTATCTAGTGTAGGCGGTGTAACTATCTTAGTAGTTGCTATATTTCGGGCCCTCACTGGGCCGATTTATCCGCGAAGGTTCTCGAGCCGGCTGCCAGCTGGAAAGTCGAGGTCCAGCGAGATATCGAGCATCGACTCGACAGCGGTCGCGACAGCGGGGGCAAACTCAGCGTCTGGCGTCGTGCAGACAGGTGCCCCAGCAGCCGTCGTCTCCTCGCTTTCCGGTATCCCGACCCCCTCCGAGAGCTGTTCCGTCGCCCGGTTCCGGAGCACCGCGTCTCCCGACGCGCCGATATCCCGAAGCCGACCGCGCAACAGCGCCAGCCCGTCTCTCCCGCGGGACGTGTCTTCGGTCACGAGCGCGACCCGCTCAGCGGCGTTGACCGCCGCGACGGCGTGATTGCCGGCCAGCGGCGGCGTGTCCACGAGCACGACGTCGTACGAGAGTGACGACGCCGCGAGCTGCCGTTCGAGGAGTTTCGCCGCGCCAACGGTCTGTGCCCGCGCGAGGCGCTCGAAGGGTGCCCGGGCCGGCGCGGCCGCCAGCCGGCCCTCGGTATCCACAGGAATGTCGTACAACACGTCGCCGAGAGACGCCTCCTCAGTCAACAGCGCCGTCACGTCGGCATCCACGTCGGCGTCGACGTACGAGCGAAGGCCCTGAGTCCCGAAGGCCGCGTCGACGAGTGCAACATCACGGCCGGCTCGTGCGAGCGTCGCCCCACACTCGACAGTCAGTCGTGTCGTACCGACACCCCCAGCCGTCCCAACGACTGCGACGATTCGCGTCATAGTATGCGGTGTTCGCCCCCCAGTATAAAAATATACGCTCGGTGGACTCACCGCCGCCGGTCAGTCGTCGGTCCCCTCGTCTGTTACAGTCTCCGACGTTGCCTCGGTCGGGTCGACGGAGGCGTCCTGGCTGCCGGTCTGGAACTCGTCGGTCATCTCCTGGAGCGTGGTCGCCTGCTCGGAGAGGCCTTCTATCTGGCGGCTGACCTCCGAGACGGCACTGGTCTGTTCCTCGACAGCGGCCGCCACGTCGGTTGCGTTTGCCGTCGTCGCCTCGCTGACCTCGCCGATATCGCCGACGAGTGACTCGATTTCTTCGGCCGCGCTCGCCTGGTCGTCGACGGCCTCACTGATAGACTGGATGGTCTGGTCGACCTCCTCGACAGCCGTGGCGATGTTCTCGAAGACGTCGACGGTCCCCTCGACGGTCTCGATGCCGGTCTCGACGCTCTCGCGCATCCCCTGAATATCGGTGACAACGTCGTCCGTCGAACGCTGGGCACGACCGACGAGTTCCTCTATCTCGTCGGTGGCGTCTTGGGTCTCCTCCGAGAGGCTCTTGATTTCGTCGGCGACGACCGCAAAGCCTTCGCCGGCTTCCCCGGCCCTGGCAGCCTCGATAGAGGCGTTGAGCGCCAGCATGTTCGTCTGTTCGGCGATATCCTCGATGAGTGCGACGATGTCACCGATGGCGGCGACTTCGTCTTCGAGTTGCTCGACTTCTTCGACCATCTCCTCGGTCCGCGTCCGGATGGTCGTCATCTCTCGTGTCGTCTCGTCGGCGTACTCTTGCCCGTCGTCGCTGAGTGCCGCCGCGCGCCGAGACTGGGTGGCGGCTTCGTTAGCAGAGGCGGCAACCTCCTCGATAGAGGCCGACTGGTCCATGACGCGGTCGGAGGCCCGCTGAATGTCCTCGTTCTGTCGTTCGGCGTCCTCGGCTGTCTGTTGCATCGAGCGGCTCACGTCGTCGCTGGTCTGTTTGATTTCCTGGGCACTGTCTGCGATGTGGTCGCTCGATTCGTCGACCTCGCTAGCGAACTCGCGGATATGGAGGATAGTCTCCTCCAGGTCGGCCGCCATCTCGTTGAACGACTCGGCGATGCGGGTCAGCGCCTCGTTATCGGTTTCTGTATCCATCCGGACCGTCAGATCGCCGTCGGCAAAGGACGTGAGCACCTCGGAGTACTCCTCGGCTTTCTGTTCGAGTCGCTCGCTCACCCGCTCGGCTTCGAGGCGTGCCTGTTCGGCGTCTTCTCGGGCCTGCTCGGCGTCTGTCCGGGCGTCTTCAGCCTGTTCCATCGCTGACTGTGCCTCCTCGATGCGCTCGCTCAGCGAGTCTCTCATCTCCGCGACTGAGCGATAGAGTGTCCCAATCTCGTCGGCGCGTGAGGTGGACACCGTTACGTCGAACTCACCCTCGCTTATCTGCTGTGTCCGCCCTGAGAGGTCGTCGATTGCGCCGGTGACCGACCGCATCGAGACCAGCGCCGTCGCGATGAGTAACACGAACGAGACGCCGAAGGCAAACAGAATGTCACTGGAAATCTGGTCCCGAAGCGCGAAGGCCTGGTCCTGTGGCACCGTGTGGACGACAACTGTTCCGAGCGTCTCGTTGGGGACGTATCTGTCACGAGCGAAGCCTCCGTCGAGGGCGTGTGACAGAGTTCGGGTGCCTGCGACCATGCCACTCACGTCGGTCATCTGCGTCACGGATGTGTTCGTCTCGAGGTCACTCACGAACGCCTGTCGCTGCTCATCGGTCGGGCCGAGCAACCGCTGCCCATCGAGTGACCGTAACACCGTCTCGCTGCCATCGAAATCCTGTGTCGGCACGAGCGTCGTGTTCGTGGGCACCGCCGCCGCGACGAATCGCCCGACGGACGCCCGGCTGCCGATAAGTGTCGTTTTCGTCTCCTCTCCGGGCAGTGTAAGGGGGTCGGAGATGAAGACGGTTTCACCGACCTTGTCCGGAGAGAGGCCCTGTTCGTAGAGGTTCACACCGCTGTCACCGGTGGGAGCGCTGCCGAGAATCTCGCCGCTGTCCGCGCTGATTACGTACACCTGTGAGACCTCCTCGGCGAGGTTTCGGTTGATATCGCTGAGCCAGGCGTTGAGTCGCTGTTGGTTGTCGGAAAGGATATCACCCTCGGCGCTCGCCGTGCTCAGCGCGCTCCACTGTTCGGTAAGCCACTCGTCATAGAGGTCTGCGTGCAGCGTCGCGTCGGACTGTACCTGTGAGTCGACCTGTTCTGTCAGGCCATCGTCGATGTTGCCGTACAGCACCATCACCGCACCGCCGCTCACGAGCGTCCCGAGCAACAGAATTGTAAGTAATTTCGCAGTGAGATTTCGCCTGATAAAGCCCGGCGTTACCGTCGCCAGGGCACCGCGAAGCATCTCTATTCCTCGGCCAATCGATATCGAGCGTGCTGGATCGTTCTCACTCATCAGAGTATCCTCCTGTAGATCATTGCGCCGTGTCTTCCATGCACACACACATGGAATATGACCGTAATAACTGTTCTCCGTCAACCACTCTCATATGTAGCGAGAAGCGAAAGAAAGAGACAGCAGGGCCGGCGTGAGACGGCACTGAGCGTGTCCAGGCGACGAGCGAAGAAACTGCTATGCGAGGCGATTCCTCACGCGAAGGCGTTCAACATCAACACGAGCGTCCCGAGCAGCGCACTGAATGCAACGACAGTTTTCGGGTCCAGGACCGGGCCCTGGTTTTTCTCGGAGTCGAAGTACCGAACGAGGCCGGCACTCGACATGAGCCCCGAGCCACTCTCTTGTGAACTCATGGCTGTATCTCTCCTGCCTGTCCTCCTAAACGTTTCGACCCCGACCGGTCGAACGAACCTTTAAACAGCGAGACGGCCCAAAGAGTTGTCAATGGACGTTGCGGACATCCCAAGGGTGCCAGACTGGTTCCAGGGGTATCTCGAATCTGAGGGAATCGACGCCCTGTATCCGCCACAGGCCGAGGCCGTTGAGCGCGGCGTCACCGAGGGCGATAACCTCGTCGCCGCCATCCCGACCGCGAGCGGGAAGACGCTCGTCTCGACGCTCGCGATGCTGTCGAGCATCGCCGACGGCGGCGGGAAGGCGCTGTATATCGTCCCGCTACGGGCACTCGCGACCGAGAAAAACGAGGAGTTCGCCGCCTTCGAGGAGTACGGGCTCGACGTGGGCGTCTCGACGGGCAACTACGAGTCAGATGGCGGCTGGCTCGCTGGCAAGGACATCATCGTCGCGACCAGCGAGAAGGTGGATTCCCTCGTGCGCAACGACGCACCCTGGCTGGAGGACCTCTCGTGTGTCGTCGCCGACGAGGTCCACCTCGTCGACGACAGCCACCGCGGGCCGACACTGGAGGTAACCCTCGCCAAACTCCAGTCGCTCAACCCAGACCTACAGACAGTCGCGCTCTCGGCGACAATAGGGAACGCCGACGAACTCGCGGCCTGGCTCGACGCCGACCTCGTCGACTCGACCTGGCGGCCAATCGAGCTCGAGAAGGGCGTTCACTTCGGCGACGCGCTCCACCTCGAAGACGGGACCCAGAGCCGCGTTCCTGTACGCGGGAACGAAGACCAGCCTGCCGCAATCGTTCGGGACACGCTGGAAGAAGACGGTTCGACGCTCGTGTTCGTCAACTCCCGGCGCAACGCCGAGTCGGCGGCTCGACGGCTGGGCAGTACGACAGAGCCGTTTTGCTCGCCCGCCGAGAAAGAACAACTCACCGCAGTCGCCGACGAGATACGTGAAGTCAGCGACACGGAGACGAGTGGCGACCTCGCCGACGCCGTGGAACAGGGAGCCGCGTTCCATCACGCCGGGCTGGCGCGAGACCACCGCAGCCTCGTCGAGGAGGCGTTTCGCGACCGGCTTATCAAGGTCGTCTGTGCGACGCCGACGCTGGCGGCTGGCGTCAACACGCCGTCCCGCCGGGTTGTTGTCCGCGATTGGCGGCGCTACGACGGGACGGCAGGCGGGATGCAACCGCTCTCGGTACTCGAAGTCCACCAGATGATGGGTCGTGCTGGCCGGCCGGGCCGGGACCCCTACGGCGAGGCTGTGCTGGTGGCAAAGAGCCACGACGAACTCGACGAACTGTTCGAGCGGTACGTCTGGGCCGAGCCGGAACCCGTCGAGTCGAAGCTCGCGGCCGAGCCGGCGCTGCGCACGCACATCCTCGCCACCGTCGCCTCTGGCTTTGCCAACTCTCGGGGCGGCCTGCTCGATTTCCTCGAAAGTACGCTCTATGCCGAGCAGACCGGCGAGCGCGGCCGCTTAGAGACGGTCGTCGACGATGTCATCGACTATCTCGATGTGAACGGCTTTCTTACGCGGGAGGGGACTGACCTCACGGCGACGAACCTGGGTCACACCGTCTCGCGGCTCTACCTCGACCCGATGAGCGCGGCCGAGATTCTCCACGGTCTCGAAGACGCTGAGGAACCCACGGCGCTAGGACTGTATCACCTCGTCAGTCGGACACCGGATATGTACGAGCTATACCTGCGTTCTGGTGACGAGGAAGAGTTCACGATGCTCGCCTACGAGCGCGAGGAAGAGTTGCTTGGGGCAACCCCATCCGAGTTCGAGGACGGGTTCGAGGACTGGCTGTCGGCGCTGAAGACGGCCCGCCTGCTCGAAGACTGGGCCAGCGAGAAAGAGGAAGACGAGATTACCGAGCGCTACGGTATCGGCCCCGGTGACATCCGGTCGAAGGTCGATACCGCACAGTGGCTGCTCGGGGCCGCCGAGTCACTCGCCACCGAACGCGACCTCGGACTGGGACCAGACATCCGGGAAGCGCGCACCAGGGTCGAACACGGTGTCCGTGCCGAACTGGTCGACCTCGCGGGCGTGCGAGGCGTTGGCCGCAAGCGCGCACGACGGCTGTTCGAGACCGGTATCGAAACCCGTGCAGAGTTGCGCGAGGCCGACAAATCGAGAGTGCTGGCGGCGCTTCGCGGCCGTGAGAAGACCGCCGAGACGATTCTGGAAAACGCCGGTCACCGCGACCCATCGATGAAAAGCGTCGAACCCGACGCCGACGTGACCGTCGACGATGACGAGACAGACGAGCCAACGACCACACAGGACCAGTCGAACCTGGGTGATTTCTGATGCAGGTAATCGAGGGGAGGGCCGACGTTGCGGACATCGACCAGTTCATCACACGTCTCGACTCGATTGCCGACGACCACGGAGCGACCGTCCAGGCCTTCGATGCGCGCTACGTCGTCGGCCGGGCACACCTCGAGCGTGCGACAGAGGTTGCACGGCGCGAGCGAGACCGCGGGAACGCCATCGCCGACGACCCGGGTGTCGAGATACTGCTGTACGCGGCCGGGCGGCGACAGATTCGAGACGCACTCGAGATAGGTGTCTCTGAGGGAGCCTCGCCAGTCGTCGCCGTGGTGGTCGGCGGAAACGAGACGCAGGCGGCCACGGACCTCCGACACCTGTTCGAACCCGCCGAGACGCTGGGCGAGTACGACCCCGAGCGCGTGCGGTCGTTTTTCGACATCAGCGAACAGGAACTCGACGCGACGGCGGGCGGCCTCGCCGACCTCGTCTGCGAGCGAGTCGCAATGCTCGTCGTCGACCGATAACGATGCCACAGAGCACACAGCTTACCGACCCGGTCACGCTCGGCGGCGTCGAGATACCGAACCGGCTGTATCGCGCGCCCTTGCTCGAATGTGCCGGCAACGGCCCCGACGCTGTCGACCGCTTCATTTCGGAACTCGAACCGACGGCCGCATCGGGTGTTGGTCTCATCTTTCAGGGCGCAAGCATTGTCACCGAAGACGGGGGCTGTGCTGCTCCGAACATGACCCGCGTGCATGACCCCACGTTCGTCGACCGGCTCTCGCGGCTGACCGACCGGATTCACGACCACGGCTCGAGGCTGTTCATCCAGCTCGCCCACGGCGGCCTCCGGGGGATGAGCATGTGGCACGCCGGCTACAGGGAGCGCAACCCGAACGCAGTCCAGAAGGCGGTATCGCGCCCGCCCTGGCAGCTCAGGCTCGCCGACCGCGCGGGGCTCATCAACCTCCAGCCCGATGTGCTCTCGACCGACGAGGTCCGCGAGTTGGCCGAGGCATTCGGGCGGGCCGCGGGGTACGCGGTCGATGCCGGCTACGACGGGATTCATCTCTCGGGGGCGAACATGGGCATCATCCAGCAGTTCCTCTCGCCGTACTACAACGACCGCGACGACGAGTTCGGGGACGGCGTCCAGTTCCTGCTCGCGGTTCGCGATGCCGTCCGCGAACACGCCGGAGACGTACCGCTGGTGACCAAGGTCCCGGTCGAGACGGCATCGCCGCCGTTCGTCCGTCAACACCTGACCCGCGAGGAGAGTCTCGATATGGCCCGACGACTCGCCGATGCTGGCTACGACGCGCTCGTTCCGGTCGAGGTGTCGGTCTACTGGGACATGAGCGTCATCCGTGGGGCCTTTCCCGACAAGGCATGGGCGGCCGAAGACCTCCAGAGCGAGTACGCCGCCGTCTTCGGTGGGCGCTGGCGAGCGCGGGCGGTCGAGGTAGCCAACCGGCTCGAAAGTAGGTGGTTCGACCGCGAACCCGGCTGGAACGCCGATTTCTGCCGGGCCGTTCGCAACGCAGTCGACGTGCCGGTCCTCTGTGAGGGAGGGCTGAGAGAGCGACGCCACTGCGACAGACTGCTCGGTGAGTCGTGTGACATGGCCGGCATGGCCCGACCGTTCTACGCCGAGCCACGGCTGGGTGCGCGGCTGCTCGACGGAGATAACCGCGCGCTCTGTGAGAGCTGTAACAACTGTACGATTCCGCAGGCGACCGGTGAGCCGGGACGCTGCCGGACGCCATCGGTCGTTCGCAAGCGAGCACGACTCGACAAAGACGGCGTCTACGACGGCAAACAGTAGGCGTGACTCTCCAGTTGGAAGGAGTCGACAGCAACGACCGACACAACGAGCTATTCAGGCTGTTCGTCGATGAGGATGACCGCCTCGCCCTCGATTACAGTCTCGCCGTCTTCGTTGTGGACTGGCGTAGAGAGGCGGTACTGATTGTTGCCGAGGTCTTCGATAATCTCACAGGAGGCAGTGAGATGTTCGCCGATACGGACCGGGTTGTGGAACTCTAGGTCCTGTGAGAGGTAGATGACGAGACCAGGAACCCGAGCCAGTGCGGCACTGATGAGTCCGCCGACCAGCGTCCCGTGGGCGATTCGGCCCTGGAATCGTGTCTTCTCGGCGAACTCGTCGTCGAGATGGAGTGGGTTCGTGTCGCCGCTGGCGGCCGCAAACTCACGGACGTCGCCGTCAGAAATCGTCTTGCTGAACTCGAATCGGTCACCCACAGACACGTCGTCGGGAGCACTGGCTGTCGTCTCTGTGTCCCACTCCGGAAGGTCCTCGTCGGCTTCGATTCGGTCAGTCGTCTCTCGCTCGTCTGTACCGTCAGCGTCGAGTCCGAATGCCGCGAGTGCGGCGCGGTTTGCCGCGACCACACTCTCGAACATGTGTACGGAAGTGTCAGTCCAGGTATCGAGAAATGCACTCTGTTGAGATTCTGAACTCATTACACACCAGCGTAGGGGATTTGACGTTATAAACTCCGAGGCTAGTTATCGAACGCAATAATCATCTGTTCTCGCCTTCGTCTCTCGTTGTCAGTGCCGTTTTGTCGTCCGAATGAGTTGTATGTTCACATATAACACTAAAAGGAATTACAGTCGTGAGAGACAGCCACCGCGGCAGGCCGCTCGGACGATACGCGGCCGCTGTCGGCGGCGCTCCCAATGTTTATACGTCGAGCGGAGCAACAGAAAGTCGATGACAGACGACAGGGACATGCCCAGTGGGCCACAGGATTTCCTCAAGATGTTCACCGAAACGGGCGAGCAGGCTGTCGAAACTCAACAGGAACTGTTCAAACAGATGCTCGGGGCTGGCATGTCTGGCGGCATGGATATGAACCAGCTCGGCGCGATGAGCCAGACGGCGACGTTCAAAACGCGCGTCCAGAGTGGCGGTCGCATCTCGATTCCCGACGCCGAGCGAGAGGCACTCGACATCGAAGAGGGCGATATCGTCCAAGCTGTCGTGGTCCCGGTCAAGCGAGAACGAGAGGATTGACGGCGCCTGTTTTTGGGTCGCTGTTGCTCTCGAGTCGCAACGCTGACCAACCTGTCGTCCGGGACTCTCGCGTCAGGTGGGTCCGTGAGGAATTTAATGGCACACAGTGGTAGGCTATGAAAATCGCTGGAGTCTTGTGTCTTGTCTCCGTAGTTAGGTGTACAATGAGCGAAGAGCAGTCACAGGACTGGAGTCAACTGATGGAACAGATGAACGAGGCAGTCGCAGACTCCATCGAGCGCAACGTCGAGGCGCAGACGGCGATGATGGAGTCGTGGACGGGAGCCTTCGACGGGTCGACGCTCTCGGAGGAGGAGGTCACCGACGGTATCGAAGGCTACCGCCGCGCCTACGAAGTATGGATGGACACGGCCGAAGAGATGGTCGAGCGGACCGGCGACGCCGTCGAGGGCGAGGACGTCGACGCCGAGGAGTTCCGTGACCTCTGGCTTCAGTCGGCAAACGAGTCGTTCAAAGAGATTATGTCGACGAGCGCATTCGCCGCCGCCAACGGCGAACTTGTCGAGATTCTGATGGAGGCACAGCAGGAAGTCGACGATGTCACCCAGGAGAATCTCGCACAGCTCGGGATGGCGACCCGTGACGACGTTGTCGAGGTCGGCGAGCGTCTCGTCGAACTCGAACGCCGCCAACACGCCGTCGAACAGAAACTCGACCGCATCATCGAGGAACTGGAGTAACGATGTCGTTCAACCCCTTCGCAGCCGCACTGGACGCACAGGCCGAAGCGATGGAAGCGATGGCTGATGCGACAGAGAAAGCCCGTATCGCCCCCGAGCGGGCTGTCGAGATGGAAACTATCGAGGTCGGACAGACGCCAAGCGAGGTCGTCTACGAGGAGAACAAGCTCGAACTCCTGCACTACGAGTCCCGTACCGACGAGCAAAACGAGGTGCCGATTCTCATCGTGTACGCGCTCATCAACAAGCCGTACATCCTCGACTTACAACCCGACCGGAGCGTCATCCGGCAGTTACTCGATGCCGGCCACGACGTGTACATGATTGACTGGAACGAGCCCTCCCGGCTCGACCAGCATCTCGGGCTCGAGGACTACGTCAACCGCTATATCGACAACTGCGTCGACGAGGTCCGTGACCGCTCGGGCCAGGATGCTATCAACATCCTCGGCTACTGCATGGGCGGGACGATGACGACGATGTACACCGCCCTCCACGGCGAGAAGGTCAACGCGCTGGGTCTGATGGCGGCAGGGCTCTGTTTCGACCAGACCGGTGGCGTCCTCGAAGAGTGGGGGAGCGAGGAGTACTACGACCCGGAGGACGTAGTCGACACGTACGGCAACGTCCCCGCGGAGTTCCTCGACACCGGCTTCGCGCTGATGGACCCGGTCGACAACTATGTCAGCAAGTACGTCACGATGTACGAGAACCTCGAGAGTGACGCCTTCGTGGCGAACTTCTCGCGCATGGAGCGGTGGCTCGACGAGGGAATCGACCTCGCGGGGACCGCCTACGTCGAGTTCCTCGAAAAAATCTACCAGAACAACGAACTGTATCACACCGAACTCGAACTCGACGGCGAACACGTCGACATTACGAGTATCGACGTGCCAATTCTCCAGATTCTCGGCGAGTACGACCACCTCATCCCGGCCGACGCCTCCAAGCCCTTTAACGAAGTCGTCGGCAGCGACGACACTCGCATCATCGAGTATCCCACCGGACACATCGGGCTGTCTGTCTCCTCGTCCACCCACGAGGAGGTCTGGCCCGAGGTCTGTGACTGGTATCACCGCGTCTCCGACGACGACGTCGAGGACAGCGAGCCAGACGCCGACAGTACGGCGGTCGAATCGGTCGATGGCATCGGACCGACGTACGCCGAGCGGCTCCGGGACGCAGACATCGAAAGCGTGTCCGAGCTTGCGGACTACGAGGCCGCCGAACTGGCAGATATTGCAGAGACGACCGAGAGCCGCGTCGCCGAGTGGCTCGACCAGGTGTAGGTCGCCCGACAGGGAAAGATTCACCACGGGACCCCACGCAGTGGTGAGTGATGGACGAGTGCCGCGAATGTGGGGCAGAGCTACCCGACGGCGCTAACTTCTGTCAGGCGTGTGGCGCGCCTCAGAACGAAGCCGCTGCCAAGGCACTTTACCGGTATATGAAACGTCACGCCCAGGAGCTTGCGGAGTCTGCCGACGAGACCAGCTCCGGGAGTGAGCTACTGACCCGACTCGGCTACGCCCTTGGCTGGATACTCGTCGTCGCTGGCTTCGCGGTGGTCCCCAACCCTGCGAGTGGCTTTCTGGTCTTCGGCGGCATCGTCGCGTTGCCCCCCATTCGTCGGATACTCGGTCGCCAACTCGGGCAGCCACCCGGAATGTCACGGATGTTGCTCGTCTCGCTGACGAGCGCTGCCATCGGTGTCGGCGTCTTCGTCCTCTCGTAGCTGCCAGTGGCCTGACCGCTGTCTGACGCACGTTTTTGTCGGTCTGCTCAGCGGCGAGGTAACGGGAGTCAGCAGCCGCCTCCCGATATACGTGCTGGTGATGGCACTCGCCTTTGTCACCACCGTCGTCACCGTCGAGGAGGCCTACCGTGAGGCCGCCGTCGTCCTCCAGTTCTCTGTCATCAGCGCGGCGGTCACGTTCCTGCTGGTCGCGCTCGGTGGTGAGGGCATTGTCTTCCTCATCCGCAACCATCAGGAGGTCGTCGCCTCACAGCTGCTCTTTTATATCCTGTCAGCGGGACTCATCGAAATTCGAAGGTTCCCGTCGCCGATGCAGTTGCTGTCTCAACGAACAGCCCCGAGTCGGACGCTTGAACCGAGAACGAACACTCCAGTTTGTCAGGCAGGCCTTTCGCGTTGCGGATGACGAACGGAAACTCGACGGTCCCCTCGATACCGAGATTCCGCATTTCGACCACGAACTGCCTGCTTCTCGTTGGCCCATCGGGGTACTGGTAGTACGTGCGAAATGCGTCGCTCTGGCGCGGTGGACTCACCAGATAGGTGAGGTGGTCGCCGTAGGTGGGCGGCGCCGCGAACGTCCCGGTGAACTGTTCCAGCTTGTACGAAGAGTCGGGTCGACGCTTGCGTTGAAATGAAAGCCTCGCGAGGCGATTGGGTCGTCTGTATCGAACGTTGGTTCTCTGCCAATTTCCACGTATCCCACACTCTCTGCCTCGGACTGGGTTGGAAAATCCCACGACAGTTCGTCCCCCGAATTTTCGTGGACGGCTGTCTCGAATGTCTTCGACCCGCCGGGAAGGCCGTTACAGCCGGCGAGGGCGGCGGTGGCGACCGACGCTCCTGTCGCGAGGAAGCGACGACGCGTAAGGTTGCGTTGTGAACGCGGGGACTCGGGCATACTTCTCGCTTCGAATATAATCGAATTAGCGTTTGTGATACGGGCCAGGCCGCCACGACAAGGAACACACGGCAGTTAGACACCGAGTTCCGCCAGGAAGAACGGCTTCTCGCCGTCCTCGGTGGTCGGGTCGCGGACGCTCCAGACGCCAGCTATCTCGAAGCCGACGCTCCGCAACGCCTCCTCGGTCGCCTCTCGGCCGGCAATCGACCAGCGCATCTCGGTGCCGCTGTCGAGCCAGTCGGGATTGGCCCCCTCCCACTCGCTGGCCCCTTCGGTCA
This sequence comes from Halovenus aranensis, assembly GCF_900100385.1. Lineage (GTDB taxonomy): Archaea > Halobacteriota > Halobacteria > Halobacteriales > Haloarculaceae > Halovenus > Halovenus aranensis. Next base: position 24,009 of record NZ_FNFC01000013.1, on the reverse strand, counting down.
CCAGCAGTGTGCCGCCAGGGCGAAGGACGCGTCCGAACTCGGCGAGTGTCGACTGGTGGTCCTCCAGCGGAATATGAATCAGCGAATACAGTGCGGCGACGGCGTCGAAGGTGTCGTCGGCGAATGGGAGGGCGGTCATATCCCCCTGGACGAGCGCGGCCTCGTGGTCTGCTCGGCCCAGGCTCAACTGTTCCCGGGAGAAATCGAGGCCAACAGCGGCCGCACCTCCGGCAGCGAGAGGCGCGTCGCCAGCGCCACAGCCCGCGCTCAGGAGGCGGTCTGTGGGGTCGAGGACTTCACAGAATTGCTCGACCGGTTCGGCCGGTCCGTCCTCGCTCACTGGCTTCGTGTACTCGTCGTAGTAGTGGTCGGCCATCTCGTCGTAGGCGTCCCGAACTGCGCGGCGTTCGTTCACGCTCCCGGGTTCTCGGTGTCGACACTTCAACGTTCGTCTCGTCTGCCATGGATTAGCGTACGGTCGCGTCGACGACGACGTGGGTGACGCCTTCGCTGTAGCCCTTGATTTCGCGCACCTCGCAGTCCGACACCCGTCGGCCGTTGCGCTCGGCGGCCGCGTGGAGGCGGTCGACCGGGCGGTCGGGCAGTTCTGCCTCCGGGGTGGCCTCGTGCATGTGGACTGTGCCGTCGGATTCGAGGGCGCTCAACGCGCTGTCGAGGTACTCGTAGGCGTCGTAGTAGCCCATGACGACACGCTCGAAGCTGAAGGGGTCGGCAGCCTCGACGCCGCGGGCGACGACATCTCGGCAGTCCGCCCGGTAGGTCTCGACGCTGTCCTGGACGCCGTTGCGGACCACGTTCTCGACGAGGTACTGGAACGCAGTCGGATTGTGTTCGATGGCCGTGACGTGAGCGCCCCCGCGTGCCATCGGGAGCGTGAAGTAGCCGACACCTGCGAACATATCGAGAACGCGCTCGCCGTCGTCGACAGTTTCGCCCATGTGTGCGCGTTCGGCCTTGTTTCCCGGCGAAAACATGACCTCAGAGAGGTCGAGCGCGTAGGTCGTGCCGTGTTCCCGATGGACGGTATGGGTGTCGCCCTCGCCGGCGATGACCTCGACAGAGGGCTCGCGGTGGACGCCGGCGATACCGTCGCGCGAGAGCACGGTATCGGCGTGGCCATGCATCGCGAGCAGTGCATCGCCGACCTCCGCCGGTCGCGGGGTGTCAGACGTATCGACCAGAATCACGCTGCCGATGACCGCCCACGACCCCGGTACGGCGTCGAGTTCGCCGTCGGTCCACCCCCGCTGTCGAAGGTGGTCTTCGAGCGTCCGGAGCCGCGTCTCGCCGGTCGTCCGGACCACCTCCAGTACGTCAGTCTGTGCGGGCGGGTCGGTAACCGGAATCGCGACGGTGCCGTCGTCGTGTTCGGTGATGTGTCGGCCCTCATCGTAGACGCCCTCCTGTCTGAGCGACGAGAGTGCAATCTGGGTCCGCTGTTTTGTCACGACGGCGGCGAGAGACTGGTCGCTCATTCCCGGCCCAGAGTCCGGTTGCTGTCGGTATATATCCTGTCCTCGCCGGTCACTCTTCGTCGTGGTTCTCGCCGGTGACGACGACAGGCTTGTCGGTGTTGAGGATGACCCGCTGTGTGACGCTCCCGAACAGGGCCTTGCCCGCCGGCGAGCGCTTGCGGCCGCCGAGGACAATCGAGTCCACGTCCTCCTCCTCGGCGTGTCGGAGAATGTTGTCGACCGCTTCCATGCTGTCTTCGTGTACCGTCACCTCGACGCCGTGGTCTTCGAGGTGTTCGCGCGCTCGGCGGACTGACCGGACCCGCGTCACCGACCGCGGTACGTCACCGGAGGAGTCGTCCGTGAATACGAACAACAGGATGGCCTCGATTTCCTCGTCCGCGTTCGGGAGTGATGTGACGTAGTTCGCCTGTGCCAGGGCCCGCGATTCGCTATCGTCGACCGGAATCAGTACGCGATACATACCTTCCCTTCGGTACAACGGGGCATAAAACCAGTGTGAATTCTCACACGTTTGTCGCCGAATTCGGCAGCGACCGTTACTCCTGACCGACCATGTCGAACTCGGCCCCGGCGTCGCCGGCGACCGCGTCGTGATAGACCACGTGTGCGGCGGCAACGTCTTGAATCGCCAGCCCGGTCGAATCGAAGACCGTCACGCCGTCATCGGCCGTTCGGCCGTCGATTTTCCCGGCGACCACGTCGCCGATTTCGCCGTGGATGTCGTCGTCGTCGAGGACGCCCTCGCTCCAGGGGACGTTGATTTCCCCCGAGTGGGTGCACTGTTCGTGGTCGTCGATGACGAGTTTCGCCTCTTGCAGAACCTCGTCGGCAATCTCGTGTTTCCCTTCGGCGTCGGCACCCATCGCGTTGACGTGTGTCTCGTCGCCGACCGCCTCGACGATTGGGTCACGGACTGGCGTCGTCGTCGAGACGACATCGCAGGCGGCCGCTTCGGCAACGTCACCCTCCTGTACGTCGAACTCGTCGCCGTACTCCTCGATGAACGCGGCACGAACCTCGTCGTCGAGGTCGCTGATGACAACCGTCTCGATATCACGAGCCCGCGAGATGGCCTCCAGCTGAGAGTGCGCCTGAACCCCGGCACCCACCAGCCCGAGCGAGGCCGCGTCCTCGCGGGCGAGGTGACGGGTCGCGACCGCCGCGGCTGCCCCGGTTCGCAGACGGGTCAGGTCGGTCGCGTCCATCACGGCGAGCGGGAAGCCGGTTTCGGGGTCGGAGTAGATGAGCGTCCCCATCACCGTCGGCAGCCCCTCCTCGTCGGGGTTGTCGGGGTGGACGTTTACCCACTTGACGGCGGCGGCGTCCCAGTCGTCGGTCTCGATGTAGGCCGGCATCGACCGGAAGTCGCCGTTGTACTGCGGGAGGTCGACGTAGGATTTGGCAGGCATCTGTACGTCGCCGCGGGCGTACGCTCCGAACGCGCCTTCGACTGCGTCGATTACCTCTGTAATCTGTGTACTCTCCGTAACGGCGTCTGCGTCGAGAATGACTGTTCCCATGCCCCGAAAGTCAGAGGAGGGTCCACTTAGCAGTTGATAAATCCGGGCGGGGTTTCCGCCGCCTACGAGGTCGCCGGGTAGGAGCGTTTTGCGACCTCTGGGTACAGGACGTGCTCGGGAGGCTGGACAAACCAGCCGACTTCGGCGATTTCGCCGTCGCGGGCGTCGAGTTCGCCGCTCTCGTACACCCCGTCGAAAATCACGAGTGGCTCGAATATCGACGGGGCGTCTCGCTGGACGTTCACGTTCTCGATACGATGGACTTCACAGAGACCGGTCAGTTGGCAGGTGACGCCGGTCTCCTCTTCGAGTTCCCGCTTGGCTGCTGACTCGTAGCTCTCGCCGGGCTCTCGTTTCCCGCCCGGGTCGGACCAACCGTCGTCACCCTCATCGCGGACGAGGAGGACTTCGCCGGCGTCGTTTACCAGCCAGACACCGGCCCCGCCCAAGCCGTTGCGCTCGAACTGCCTGCGAACTCGTTCGTAGTCTGAGTCAGTCCGCTCCCAAGTCTTCTCGACGACTCGGAACTCGCTGTAGTCCTCGTTCAGGCGCTGGAGGACTGACTCCACGTCCCGTTTGCTCTGTTGGGCGACCGCCATTAACGGCCGAATGGGGCCTTTCAGAATAAGTTATACGGCTCGCTCGACTGCGGCGATGGTCTCTGTTATGTCCTCGTCGTCGACGTTCCAGTGGGTACAGAAGCGGACGACGTGGTCGTCGAATGGAACGCCGAGTACGCCCTCGTCTTCACAGGCGTCGAGGAACTCGCTTGCGGGTGCGTCGGTCTCGACCAGCACGATGTTGGTCTCGGGCTGGTCGGCGGCCAGTCCGGGCAAGTCGTCGAGGCCCACAGCCAGTCGCTCGGCGCGCTCGTGGTCGTCGGCGAGTCGATGACGGTTCTCTAGGGCGACGAGCCCCGGCGCGGCGATGATACCAGCCTGGCGCATTCCGCCACCCAGAAGCTTTCTGATACGGCGCGCCCGGTCGATGAACGACTCGGGACCGACCAGCATCGACCCGACTGGCGCACCCAGCCCCTTCGAGAGACAGAACATCACCGTATCGACCGGCTCAACGAGGTCGGCGGCGGTGGTGTCGAGCGCCGTGACGGCGTTGAACAGCCGCGCTCCGTCGAGGTGGACGGACACGTCGAGGTCGTGAGCAGCCTCGGCCGCCGCCGCTATCGCGTCCCCCGAGATTGCCGTCCCGCCCTTGCTGTTGTGGGTGTTTTCGAGGGTGAGCAGACCTGTTCCCGGCCGATGGAGGTCCTCCTCGACGTAGCCCGCCCGGACCTGCTCGGGCCGGATGACCCCCCGGTCGTCGCCCTCGATTGTCCGGGTCTGGACCTCGGCGTGTTGGGCCAGGCCTGCGAGTTCCCACTTGTAGATGTGGCTCTCGACCTCACAGAGCAGTTCCTGTCCGCGCTCGGTGTGTGTGCGGGCCGCAATCTGGTTGCCCATCGTCCCGGTCGGGACATACAGCGCCGCCTCCTTGCCGAGTACGTCGGCCGCGCGGGATTCGAGGTCGTTGACGGTAGGGTCTTCCTCGTATACGTCGTCGCCGACATCGGCGTCGCGCGCCGCCTCACGCATCTCGTCGTTCGGGAGCGTGACCGTGTCGCTTCGCAGGTCAATCATGACTGTCCATATCACTCCCCGCCACTAAATGCCGCGGTTTTCACCCCGGAGTACGCACGTTTTTGCCCCGGCCGGACCCACGGGGCGTATGGACGAGACACTCTCTGCGGACCCGATACGCCAGAACCGCGGCGTCGGCCGCGAGGTCGCCGTCGTCGGGGCCGGTGCCGTTGGCCTCACAGCGGCACTGTTTCTGGCCCGTGAGCGCGCGACGGTTACGGTCTACGAGGCAGGTACTGTCGCGAACGAGTCGAGCGGGCGGGCGGCCGGCGTCTGTTACGACGCGTTCGCTGCCGAGCCAAACGCGACGCTTGGCCGGGAAGCAATCGAGCGCTTCCGTTCCTTCGCCCAGGCGGGTGCACCCTTCACCTCCTGTCCGTACCTCTGGCTCGCACAGACAGGCGACGAGCCGAAAATCGACCTCGTACGAGACGGTATCAGACGGATGCAGAAACTCGGCGTCGAAGCGACTGAACTCGACGCGAGCGAGGTCGCCGAGCGATTCCCAGCGCTTCGAACCGACGACATCGCCGTGGCCGGCCTGACCGCGGGCGCTGGCTACACCGACACCGCGGCCTACACCGAGTGGCTCGCCGACCAGGCCCGTGCCGAGGGCGTGACAATCGAAGAGGAGACCCCAGTCCAGCTAGCGACCGACTCGCCGGCAGTAGAGACCGGTGAAGGTCGACGCGAGGTCGACGACCTGGTCGTGACTGCGGGCGCACACTCGAAACAACTGCTCGCAGGTGCTGGCGTCGAGATTGCGATGAAGCCATACCGCGTCCAGGCGCTCGTCGGCGAGGTTTCGCTCGGGGACTGGGAGCCGATGGTCTACGACACGAGCGGGGACTGTTACCTGCGTCCCCACTCCGAGGGGCTGCTCGCCGGGGACGGCACCGAACCGTGGGAGGCCGACCCGAACGGCTACGACCGGGCACCAAACGAGGGGTTCTCGGGCAGTCTCGGCGACCGCGTGACCCACAGACTGCCCGAGTGCGAACTCGATGTCGACCGGGCCTGGGCGGGGCTGTGTACGGCGACACCCGACAGAGACCCGCTCGTCGGCGCGGTCCGCGATCGCGTCTACGTCGCGACGGGCTTTCAGGGCCAGGGGTTCATGCGCTCGCCGGCAATCGGGCGCAGGCTGGCCGACGACATACTCGGCGGCGACGGGATTCCGGCATTTGACCCGACCCGCTTCGACGGCGACGAATCGTTCGAGGTTCGTGAAGGGATGGCCGTCGAATCCTCGTAATCACTCGGCCACGTCGGCGACTTCCGCGTCTGCGTGCTCGACGATTGCCTCGGGCGCGATTGGAAAGACCGCCTCCGGCGTCCCAGCGGCAGCCCAGACCGTCTCGAAGTCGGTGAGCGTCTCGTCGAGATAGACGGGGAGGTCGTCGTCGTGACAGAGCGGCGGGACCCCGCCGATGGCGTACCCCGTCGCGTCCCTGACTTCCTCGGGGTCGGCCATCCGCGCCTGATGGACGCCCCGTAGCGTCGCCAGCTTGCGGGTATCGACGCGGTTCGCGCCGCTGGTGACGACCACGACCGGCGTGTCCGCGGCCAGTACGATAGCGCTCGCAATCTGTGCGACCGCACAGCCGATTGCCGCGGCAGCGTCCTCGGCGGTTTTGGTCCCCTCGGGAAACTCCTCAACCGCGATGTCGAGTCCGTACGTCTCGGCGGCTCGCTCGCCGAACCTGGCCGCGCGCTCGTTCATATGCCGTATTCGGCGGGCTGGTACGTAGTGGTATCGGCGACAGTGTTCGACTGTCCCGCGGTCCTTTTTACCGGCCGGCTCCACCCCCCGGTATGAGCCTCGACCTCGACCCCGAGCAACTCGACCGGTACTCGCGTCACATCATCATGGACGACGTGGGACCCGAGGGACAGGGGGCACTGCTCGATTCGTCAGTGCTGGTGGTGGGTGCCGGCGGTCTGGGGTCGCCGGTGTTGCAGTATCTCGCCGCCGCCGGCGTCGGCCAGCTCACCGTCGCCGACGACGACGCGGTGGAGTTGAGCAACCTCCAGCGCCAGGTCATCCACGGCACCGATGACGTCGGCCGCCCGAAAGTCGACAGCGCCGCCGCGTTCCTCGACGCCCTGAACCCCGATATCGACGTGACCCCCCGGGAAATGCGTGTGACGAGCGAGAACGTCGTGTCCCTCGTCGAGGGGCATGACCTCGTCGTCGACGCCTCGGATAACTTCCCGACCAGATTCCTCCTCAACGACGCCTGCGTGCTGGCGGATATCCCCCTCAGCCACGGGGCGGTCTACCGCTTCGAGGGCCAGGTGACGACGTTCAGGGGTGGCCAGCCCTGCTATCGCTGTATCTTCCCCGAAGCGCCGCCAGACGGCGCAGTCCCAGACTGTGCCACCGCGGGCGTGCTCGGCGTCCTGCCGGGAACCGTCGGCGCGATACAGGCCACAGAGGTCGTGAAGCTCCTGCTCGACCAGGGTGAGACACTCGACGGTCGACTGCTCGTCTACGACGGAGAGTCACTGGAGACCGAAACAGTGCCGGTCGCGCCGGCTCCAGACTGCCCGGTCTGTGGCGAGAATCCACGCATCGAGTCGGTCGAAGACGCCGAGTACAGCGGCCAGTGTGCCGCTCCAGAGTGACGCCGTAGCGAATCAGCACACCTCCGTGTGGTTCCTCGAAAAGCGATCAGTAGAGATGTGGACTGACCACTGAGGACGCTCCCGATAAATATGATATTTGCACTGGTATCCAAGATGGAGGGCGTGTATCTCGTACGATTGCTCGATTTTCTATCATTACTGTGCTGTGAATAGAGAACCGACAACTCACGGTAAACGTTTGAATTGTCTCTTAGATTGTGTTTCCGACCAAATATGGACTGATTCCGGCTACTACGGCTGGAACGGGTCCGCAGGCGAGATACCAGTGGACCGTCCCGGCGTTTCGTTCGTGTTGTTCCGACGGTTACGAGCAGTTCGAAGCTGTGGGTATGGCACGAGGGCTGATAGACGACAACACACGTTGAGTCGTGAGCAGACGGGACAACTGACGACACTTACCGCACCCTACCTATCAGAGAGACGCAAAGATAACCAATCCCGCGACGACGAACTGAACCAGGCCGAGAGCGGTAAAAAACGCACCAATGAAACCAAACCGCTTGATTGCGTCTGACTCGTCCCCGACAGTGACGTGTAGGTCGGAACTAATCCCCAGTATGTGTCCCACGGCCAGGTGTGGGCGAGTTCGTATCTTTTCGAGTTTGCCCATTCCGTGTGTGTTGCTCCCGACGTAGGTAGACTCGGTCCCGAGACCCTCCCGTCGCTGGACAATATCCTGCTTGTGACCGTAAACGTGGAGTCGGTCGTCGGCCTCGATTCGCCGTTCCGTGTGTATTCGCTCCCGGTTTTTCCACTCGTCTTCCTCGCCGTAGATGTTCGCTCCTGTGGGGTCAACCGCCACCGTTCCGGTCTCATCGCGAACATAAAACGGTTTGCCTTCAGTACCGTTGTCTTCCAGATGATAGTTCGACTCCCGGTTATCGCCGGTGTTGCCCGCGTCTCTGTCCTGATGCTCCCACGCGTACGCCAGACATTCCTGCTCGGAGTACTTTCCTGTTACAGTCCCGTTGAGTTCCGCCGCCGTTCCGGTGAACTCGACGAGACCGTCGCTGGCTGTTCTGACAGTCTGGATATCATCCGGGTCGTTCTGTCTGAGACGGAACGCTCTGTAGAGGTGTGTGCCCCCGAATAGTAGTATTGGCAGACTTACCACCACAACGAGAACCACAATTGCCAACGTTAGTATCACAGATATAGCCACAATTGATTCGACAAGAACATAAATCAGTCACCGAAGTCTCTCTGTAAGAAACGCAACTGCTGTGCTGACTGTCCTCTCTGTATCTTGTACGCCGTCCTCGGGCTGCTATGTGAACGCCCCTCAGGAAACGGCTTGTTCGCCGGCCTATCGATAAAAGCCGTTTCGGGCCGTCTACTCTTCGAGGCGTGTTACGTCTGTGAGTGTCTCTCGCCGGCGGGCCACTCGCGTCTCGTCGCCGTCAATGACGACCTCGGCCGGGCGGGGCTGAGAGTGGAACTGGTTTGCCAGTTCGTAGCCGTATGCCCCGGCCATTCCGACTGCCAGCACGTCCCCTCGCTCGGGCCTTGGGAGTGGTCGGTCCGTACAGAACACGTCGGCGCTCGTACAGCACGGGCCGCCGACAGAGACCGGCTCGGCTCCGCGCTCTGGTGTGCTGACGTTGCGAATCGGGTGGTAGGCGTCGAACATCGCCGGTCTGACCAGCGTCGCAAGCGAGCTGTCGACGCCGACAACCGTCGCCGTCTCCGTCTCCTTGCGCGTGTTCACTGTTGTCAGAATGAGGCCGGCGTCAGCGACGACGTACCGTCCGGGTTCGAGCTTCAGCGACGCCTCGAGGTCGCCGACCGCCCGCCGAACGCGCTCGCCGACCGCTTCCATGTCGAGTGGGGCGGTCTCCTCGCGGTACGGAACCCCGAAGCCGCCGCCGATGTCGAGGAACTCCAGGGCGGTTCCGGCCGCGTCGGCCGCTTCGCGCGCGAGGTCGGCGACGACCTCGATTGCCCGGCAGTGGTCGTCGAGGTCCTCGTGCAAGACGCCGCTGCCGACGTGGGCGTGTATCCCAACGAGGTCGAATCGTTCGGCAACGTCGGCCGCGACCTCACCGACACGGGCAGCCGGGATACCGAACTTCGCGTCCGCACCGGTCGCGACTTTCTCGTGGTGACCGGTGCCGATGCCGGGGTTGACGCGGATGGCGACGCGCCCGTCGTAGCCCCGCTCTGCGAGGCGGTCGAAGGTGTCCGTCGCGCCGGCAGTAACTGTCAGCCCTGGATGGTGGGCCCCGATGTCGGCGGCATACGCGAGGTCTGCGTCCGGAGGATTGACCGCGGTGTACTGGAGGGTGTTCGGGTCCGCGCCGGCCTCGATTGCCCGCTGTAACTCGCCGCGTGCGGCACACTCGATGTTCGCGCCGGCGTCGAGCAGCGTCGAGAGGACGGCGCGGCCGGTGTGAGCCTTGGCGGCGTACATGACCGACGCGTCGGGGAAGGCACGCTCGACTCGCCGGTAGTTCTCGCGGACCCGGCCAAGGTCCTGGACGTACAGCGGCGTCCCGTGCTCGGCAGCGAGGGCGAGCAAGCGGTCGTCGTCCCAGTCGGCGAGCCGCCGAACGCGTGGCCCAGTGGTCATGATTGCTCCCGGAGAGTGTCCTCCCGTTCGACGGCCTCGACGGTCTCCTCGCCCAGTGCCGTCGCCACGACCGCGGGCTTGTAGGCACCGCCCTCGAACAGGTCGTGGTCGCCGAGCGACGACTCGACGTATCGGGTAAAGGCGCGTCGTTCGGGGGGAAGCCGACCGTAGCGGATTTCCTCGTCGACGAGGTCGTACACCGGAATCCGTGGCGTCAGCAGTGTGTTCTCGCCGACGACACAGTCCGCGCCGACGACGAACCCTGAGGTGACGCGACAGCCGGCCCCGAGGGTGACGCCGTCTTCGATGACGACTGGTGTCTCCTCGACGGGTTCGAGGACCCCGCCGACGAGGGCGTTCGCGCCGAGTTTCACGTCCGACCCCACCTGTGCACAGGAGCCGACGGTGTCACAGGAATCGACGAGCGTCCCGTCGCCGACGTACGCGCCGATGTTGAGAAAAGACGGACTCATCAGAATCACGTCACTCCCGACGTGTGCCCCCCGGCGGACAACGGTGCCGTCTGGCGTGTTTCGGGTGCCTCGCTCCGCGAACGAGTCGGTGTCCGCGAGCGGGAGTACATCGTTGTAGGTGTGGCCGTACTCCCACTGGGAAATCTCTCGCAGTCCGAACGTGAGCAAGACACCTTGCTTGACCCACTCGTTTGCCTGCCACTCGCCGTCGACGGGTTCGGCGGCCCGAACCTCGCCGGCTTTGAGTGCGTCCAGAAACGCATCGAGTGTGTCCAGGTCGTCGGTGCTCGCGTCGATATCTCCCTCGCTGTACCGCCTCCAGAGGCCTGTGATGTCAGATTCGAGTGCTGTCATTGGCTGTCAGAGTCGTCTTCGTTGCCCGTGAGTACGTCTTCGATATCGTACCGGCCGGGGTCGCGGCCGGCGAGCCAGTCTGCCGCCGTGAGTGCACCAGCCGCGAAGACGCTACGGTCTTCGGCCCGGTGGCAGAGCCTCAGTACCTCGTCGTTATCGGCGAGCATCACCTCGTGTTCGCCACGGACGTTGCCCGCACGGCGAGAGTGGACCCCGACCTCCGTCTCGCCGCGAACGTGTGTGCCAGCTCGGCCGTTGACGGTCTCGACCGTGCGATGGTCGGTCACGGTCTCGACGAGTGTCGTCGCGGTCCCGCTCGGGGCGTCTTGCTTGCCGCGGTGGTGTGTCTCTGCCACCTCGATGTCGTAGTCGCCGACAGCGTCGAGTGCCGCGTCGAGAGCGCGTCGGAGGGCGACGATGCCCTGCGAGAAGTTCCGGGCGTGTACCACCGGTATCTCCGCACTCGCGGCCTCGATGGCATCGAGAGCCGAGTCTCCGAGCCCCGTCGTCCCGCTGACGAGTGCGACCTCGGCGTCGGCACAGTCCTGGGCCAGCGCCGGCACCGCCTTGGCAGTCGAGAAGTCGACGACGACGTCCACGTCGTGAGCGACGAGTGCATCGCGGCGCTCGGTCGGTGTCACGACCAGCTCCCCGTCAGCCTCGGGAGCGACCCCCAAAACGGCCGAGAGGGCCTCGCGCGCCCCCGCCGCATCCCGAACTGTTGTCCCCATTCGTCCGGTCGCGCCGTTGAGCGCGAGCCGTGTCACCATCAGTTCTCACCCCCTGGCAGGGGTTCGTACCGGTCGAGGACCGATTCGAGCGGTTCTCTGTGTTCCTCGGCGAGTTCAGCGAGCGGCTGCCGGAGGTTGCCATTCCCGTGACCGCTGATTGCCATCGCGGCCTTGACCGGAACGGGATTGGTCTCGATAAACAGTGCCCGAAAGAGTGGGCCGAGGTCGTGGTGGAGCTGTCGGGCCCGGTCGTAATCACCGCTCCGTGCGGCACCGACGAGGGCACAGAGTCGTCGGGGTTCGACGTTCGCGGCGACGCTGATACAGCCCGTGCCACCCATCGAGAGTATCGGGAGCGTCTCGGCGTCGTTGCCCGAGAGCACGTCGAACTGCTCGTCGCGGGTTCGTTCGATTATGTGGCCGACCTGTCCGAGGTCGCCGCCGGCGGCCTTGTACCCCTGGATGCGTTCGTGTTCTGCCAGCTCGACGACTGTCTCGGGGTCGAGGTTGCGACCCGTCCGCGAGGGGACGTTGTAGACAATCTGCGGGAGGTCGATGGCGTCGGCAATCGTCTCGTAGTGCTCGCGGAGGCCGCGCTGTTGGGGTCGGTTGTAGTACGGCGAGATGAGCAAGAGCGCGTCAGCGCCAGCGTCGGCGGCTCGCCGGGAGAGTGAGAGTGCTTCGCTCGTGTTGTTCGAGCCCGCCCCCGCGACCACGGGCACGTCGACGGCCCCGACGACCGCCTCGATTACCTCGACGTGTTCGTCGTGGCTGACCGTGGCAGACTCGCCGGTCGACCCCATGGGAACGAGGCCGTCGACGCCCGCCGCTTCGAGTCGCTGTGCGTCGGTTCGTAACTGGTCGAAATCGATACTTCCATCGTCGTGAAACGGCGTGCACATCGCCGGATACACGCCGGTGAGCGTCGCGTCCGCAGTGGATTGTGTCATGTGTCTGGATAGTGTGGGTCAGTTGGGAACTGCTCGCGTCGAGAAAGGTGACCCGCGACAGGCGTGCCAGGCCTGCCGGGAGCCGACTCACTGCGGACGTTTAGCTTTCGAGTCGGCACGCACGCCGCTGTCAGACCCGGCGACTCCGGAGAGACACGCGGCGCGTTGCATACTCGTGATGGCGTATCCCAGGAACTTACCTGTTGTGACTCACCGTCGCGAGAACGGTAGCGACGCCTCGTCGGTCGACGGCGCCCGTCCGAGATACCGGCGAGCGGTTCCTTTTTGAGTGCCGGCATCATATCCCCCTCTGATGGTAGGACACACACAACTTAGAATCCGGATGGCGGTCGTCGGGACCATTCTCTTCGGTCTCTATCTGGCCGTCGCCGGATTCGTCTTGGCCGCCTACGGTACAGGGGCGCCAGTGTTGATTCTGTTAAGCCTCGGGATGGTGGGCTACCCGTTCATCCTCTACAAGTTCGGTCGGTGGTCCGCAGTCCGTGGCGTCGGTGCCGAGGAGATGCCAGAGCGGCCCGAAGCGGGGTATCGCTTCGACGAGATACACCGCTCGACCGAGCGCCTCTGTGACGAGATGGACCTCGATAAACCCAAGCTGATGGTCGCCGATATGGGAATGCCAAACGCCTTCGCTGTCGGCCGGCGGGCAGACGGCATCGTCGTCATCTCGGCAGAAATTATCGAGCTGCTCGACCACGACGAGCTCGAGGGCGTCATCGCACACGAACTGGCCCACCTCGACAACCGCGACACGGTGATGATGGTGATGGGCCAGTCTATCGCCGCCCTCGTTGGCTGGGTCACTTACGTCGTCGTCGCTTTCCGCGGCGAGAATGACATTGCAAGCATCATGGTCGGCTACTTCGCCAGCATGGTCGCCCAGATGATTGTGACGGTGTTCCTGATGGCTATCTCGCGATACCGCGAGTACGTGGCCGATGCAGACGCCGCCGAGCACACACGCAATCCCGACGCGATGGCCCGCGCACTGGAGAAAATTAGTACCGGTGCCCAGGGTAAGGAGATGAAAGCAGAGGAGAGCGTCAGCGCCCTCTGCATCTTCGGTGGCGAGCGCGGTCTCTTTGCGACGCTGTTCGCGAGCCACCCGCCGACCGAGAAGCGCATCGAACGCCTCCGCTCGATGTAGGCGGTGGACAACGCCTTTTATCCTCGCCGGTCCACGAACTGGTATGAGCGAGATTCATCCGGCACAACGAGTCGCAGTGTTGGCGGATTCACAGAACCTCTATCACTCCGCACAGAGCATTTACTCCCGAAATATCGACTACACAGCCTTGCTCGACGACGCGGTCGACGACCGGCGGCTGACGCGTGCTATCGCGTACGTCATCCGTGCCGACGCCGAGGAAGAGGAATCGTTTTTCGACGCGCTCGTCGACATCGGCTTCGAGACCCGTATCAAAGACATCCGCACGTTCGCCGACGGCTCGAAGAAGGCCGACTGGGACGTGGGCATCAGCCTCGATGCGGTCACGCTGGCGAATCACGTCGATACGATTGTCCTCTGTACCGGTGACGGCGACTTCACCCGGCTGGTCCGGCACCTCCAGCACGAAGGCGTCCGGGTCGAGGTCTGCTGTTTCGAGGAGTCCGCGGCCGACACCCTCGTCGAGGCCGCCGACGAGTTCACCGACATGAGCGCCGATACAGAGCAGTTCCTGTTGTAGCAGCGTGTCAGAAACCTGATTTCAAGCGGTCGATAGCGGTGTATATTGAGTGATCCGGTATCGCAGCGTACGCCGAGCGAAGCGAGGCGTTTCACCGACGACGAGGAACGCAGTGACGAGTCGTCGGCCTTTTTCACCCATGTTTTTCAAGGAGCGTTCCCGCAGCGAGCGGAGCGAGCGAGGAAAGGCGACGATGAAAAAGATGGCTGTACTGACCGCGTTCTAGCCGTGTAAGGCCTCCATATGCCCGTTGTGGCTCAAAACGACGTGATGACCTCGACACCTGCGGTTTCGTAGCTCCCCATCGCGGCCAGTCGGTCGGAGACGGCCTCGAGTCCAATTTCGCGCCCGACCAGCGCGCCGGGGTCGATATCGCTTGCGGCGATAACGTCGAACAGTGCGCCGTACTGCGTGGGCGGCATCCCGCGCGAGCCGAGGAACGAAATCTCCCAGCGGGTCATCCAGTCGGTCGGCAGGGCGACTTCGCCGCGCTCGGCGTCGGTCGTCAGTCCGAGCTGGAGATGTGTCCCTCGCTCGCGGAGACACCGAACCGAGTTCTGACACGTCTCGGCGATACCCAGCGCATCGACCGAGAGGTCCGCGCCACCGGTCTGGTCGCGTATCGCCGCCACCGGGTCGGTCTCTTCGGGGTCGATAGCTGTCTGTGCGCCGAGGTCGCGGGCGCGGTCTCTGGCGGCCTGACTCGGGTCGACCGCGACGACGCGAGCGCCGAGAGCGTCACCGAGCTGGACCGCCGAGAGGCCAACGCCGCCACAGCCATGGACGGCCAGCCAATCGCCACTTTCGATTCCCGCTCGGTCGACGAGCCCGTGGTAGGCCGTCATGTACCGACAGCCGAGCACGGCCGCATCGCGCGGGTCGAGTTCCTCCGGCAAGCGGACGAGATTGTAGTCGGCCTCGGGGACGGCGACCTGTTCGGCGAAGGCACCGGGTGCGTCGGGTTCGAACCCCAGCGCGAGGCCGTTCTCACAGACGTTGCCGTGGCCCGACCGACAGTTGTGACAGGTGCCGTCACCCAGTGAGAAGGGCACTACCACGCAGTCTCCGACCGCGAACCGTTCGACGTGGTCACCGACGGCGGCGACGGTCCCGGCGGGTTCGTGGCCGAGTACCTGCCCGGTCGGGACCTGGTCGTCGTTCCACTCGCCGTGGCCCTGCCAGGCGTGCCAGTCGCTCCGGCAGAGCCCACAGGCCTCGATTTCGACGACCACGCCGTCGGGGTCTGGTTCGGGGGCTGGGACTGTGGTGATATCCAGCGGCTGGCCGTACTCGCGGAGGATTGCTGTGCGCATTGGTCGTCACATACAGCCAGCGGCCTAAATATCTCGGGACCAGCAGGACACGGAAAGTAATCAAAACGGCCACAGGCGTTCGAGGCGGTCACGGAAGCCGGACTGACTCTGGGAGTGTCGTTTCAGCGTCCAGTGCGCCTTCTCGGCGGCTTCCTCGATTGGTCGGTACTCCCAGTCGAGGTGCATCGCAATCGTCTGGTCGCCGTCGGTGACACCGACGAAAACGCGTCTGGGGGTGTGTGTCGAAGCGCCGACCGCCTCCATCGTCTCCCACTTATCGCCGTCGAAGGTCTCCGTCGACGGGATGTCGTGGTCCTCGGCAAACTCTTTGACTGCGGCCGGGTAGCGGTCGACGATGACGACGTGGCGACTCCATTCCCGGGCGTCGGCGACAACCGCCGCCGGGTCCTCGCACTCGCGGAGTGCCGACAGCGCGAGTGCAAGTGTAACTGTGGCCTCGTCGTTGCCTTCGACCGCGATTCCCATACCGAGAACTTCGACACCCGACCACAAAATAACTCACCCTTCTCGGTGCTCTGGTGTGCTGTCGGCCAGTCGCCCTTCGACGGTCGTACCAGAGTCGTTAACCGAGTCAGTCCCACAATGAGAGATATGAGACGCAGGCGCGTTCTTCGCACCGGCGGTGCCGCGGCACTGGCGGCACTGGCTGGCTGTCTCGGTGGCGACGATTCCTCGCCAGAGTCGGGGTCAGAGTTCGACGACCCCGGACCGCCGTGGAGTCGCTCGGATGCCGTCTATCACCAGGCGCACTTTTCGGGGATGAAGATGATTGGTACCGCCCAGGAGGGCGGCCGGACGGTGGGGTTGTCGTACACGTACGCCGAGCGGTTCTGGACAGTGACGGGAGAACGGACACAGCGGGTCGGCGTCGAGGACGAGTACAACGCGATTCACCTGATGGCGTCGGTCTGGGACACCGAGACGGGGACGGTTCTGCCGGTCGATTCGGGGCTCCGAGTCGCGGTCGAACGCGACGGCGAGACCCTCACCGAGCGGGCGATGTGGCCGATGCTCTCCCAGCAGATGGGCGCGCATTTCGGCGACAACATCGAGTTCCCGGCACAGGAGGAGTTCACGCTTGCCATCGACATGGGCGAAACCACAGCCACCCGGCTCGGCTCGTTACAGCAGCTCTCTGATTCGCCCGGCACCGTCCGGTTCGACTTCGATTTCACCCGCAGCACGCGCAACGAAATCAAGGTCAGGCCGACGGGTGCTCAGCCGCTCGAACGCCGCGGGGCCGCGGACGCAGTGCCACCGATGGAAATGTCGATGCAGCCGCTCTCGTTTGCGCCGACTCCCGACGCACTCCCCGGGCGGGTACTCGGCGAAGGAACTAGCGGTGACGCGGAGTTCGTCATCGCGGCATCCGGGTCGGCCGACGGGACGTATTTAGCTGTCTCCCCACGGACGCCGTACAACGGGTACGTCCTGCCGCTGATGTCACTCTCTGTGACCGTCGAGCGCGACGGCGAGAGCGTCTTCGAGGGGTCACTGGCGAACACTGTCGGCCCCAACCGAGGCTATCACTACGGCGCAGTCCTCGACAGCATCGAGTCGGGCGACGAGATAACGGTCACCGTCGATTCGCCGCCACAGGTCGCCCGACACGCTGGCTATGAAACGGCATTTCTCGACATGCCCGAAGTGAGCGTGACCGCCTGATACTGATTATTGCGGTGTTTTTCGTGATCACGTCACACTAGTCGTGTCTCACCGTGTGAAATCCGTCTGCTGTTGTCACGGCGATATAGACTCACAATAATCACTGTCGGCGGTCACTCCGGAACGCGGCCGCTGACGAGTGAGACGAGTCCAGCACCCAGGCGTTGCTCGCGGTGGTCGACAGTCTCGGAAAACAGAGCCTCCCGAGCACGTCTCCACCGTTCTTCGAGAGCGCGTAGCGGCGACCGGCGACGGAGCCGGTTTCCGGGCGCGGCGAGTCTGACGAACAGGCGCAGACAGAGATTGAGCGGCATCGCCGCCGGTCGCGGGCTCCGTCCAGCGTTCAGTAACGCGAGCCGCCCGCCCGCTCCGACACACTGTAGCCACGTTTCGACCGCCTCTGTGGAGTCTTCGAGCATACCGACGACGAACGTCGCCAGCAGCGCGTCAGCCGTACCGACGGGAGGGGTGGTCGCGTCCCCTCGAACGACCGAGACGTTCTCCCAGCCGGCACGCTCGGTTCGAGCCTGAGCCTGCCGGAGCATCGCGCCCGCGAGGTCGACCCCGATAACTCGGCCTTCGGTACCGACCTGCTCGCGGAGATACGGGATGTTCGCGCCCGTCCCACAGCCCATCTCGACGACGGTATCGCCCGGCGAGAGGTCGAGCGCGTCGACGGCCCGGACCCGCCAGGACCGGACGCCGGGTGCCGTGGCAACGAGGTCGTAGAGCCCGGCGGCTCTCTCGTAGAAGGTGCCGTCGAGAGGCGTTCGGTCGGCCATTACTGGTCGCTGAGGACCTCCCGAACCGTCGTCGCAATCGTGGGCGCGTCGGCTCCGAGCAGGTAGAGAATTGGCTCGATACCGAACCCGCCGGCCTGATAGAGCACGTCGGCGTCAGGCGTCTCCGCGAGTGCCGCGGCGATGGCCGTCTCGACGGGTTCTTCAGCGTCGAACTCGGCGGTAACAGCTCCGGTCGATTCGAGTGCGGCGAGTAAGTCCTCGTCGTAGGTGACGTTCAGCGCGGCGCGGTGGTCGCTGCCGTTCTCGCGCGCCGCGAGCAACACGGTGGCGACGTGCTGGCTGACACCGAACTCTGGTTCGCCGGGAATCGTGACCCGGCCGTGTACGTCGATGATACGCCCCGGGACGGCCGCAACGTCTTCGATTGTGTCGGTCGTCGAGAGCGACTCGGCGAGGTTCGAGCCGACGGCAGGAATCATGCGTGCGAACCCCTCGGTGTTCTGGATGACCCGGAGCCCCCGCCGGACGGAGGCCCGGACCTGGCCGGCCTCGCGGAGTCGGCTGTCGGGGTCGTGGATGTCGACGTGGCCCTCGGCGGCGAGTGCGGGGACCGCCTCCGTGTGGAGTTCTGCGAGGGTGCCGCCGCGTTCGAGTTGGCGGATACACACCTCCGTCTCGACGAGTGCCTCGACGGGCGTCATCTCGCCGTCGGTGAGGCCGTCGGCCAGCCGCTCGACGAGGTCCTGTACCTGTGACTCGTTCAGCAGTCGCTCGTTGCGTTCGACCTCGCCGTGGACGTACTTCGAAACGGCGCTCTGGCTGATGCCGAGCAATTCCGCGACCTCGTTTTGGGTTCGCCCCCGCTCCCGGAGTGCCTCGGCCAGCATCGAGCGAAACGTCGGCAGAAATTCCTCGACCACGAGTTCCTCGATGAATTTCATCGCCAGATAGTTCCGCTGGCAGCCTCTTAGTAATTGGTTCTCCGGAGCGGGCGTTAGCGACAGACAGCTCAGTCTTCGACCCAGTTCGTCTCATCGAGGACGACCGGCGCAAGGACGTTCCCAACGCGGCGTGCGCCGCGTTCCGAGGCAAGGAGCGAGATGTTCCCCAGCGAGTCGTTGACTGACTTACTCACCTCGTCTGTCGGGTAGTCGGGGTCGGCGACGATAGCTTCGAGTTCGGCAGTCAGTTCGGTTGCAACAGTTTCCTGCGCGCTCGGTGTGAGTGTCGCCTCTGCCGGGAGCAGGTCGAACGTGACCGCATACCCCTCCTCGTATCGTTCGATACCGAAGAACGGTTGCCGCTCACGCTCGGACCGCGCGTAGGCCGTCTCGACGCCAGACTGGCCGTCATAAACCGGAATGTCGGACTCTGTAGTCACACTCACCGGTAGGAACTGCTCGGTTTAGACTGTGTCGGGTACGACACGTTACTGGTCGCCGCCAAACTCGCGGTCACCGCCGATACGCGAGGCCTGTGGGCCGGACTGGCCCTGGTATTTCGAGCCGCGCTCCTCGCCGTAGGGCCGTTCTGCCGGCGACCGCAGCTCTGTAAAGGTCAGCTGAGAGATGCGCATATCGGGTTCGAGCGCGACCGGGGCCGCGCCGAGATTCGACAGCTCGAGCGTAATCTGGCCCTGGTACCCGGGGTCACAGAGGCCGGCCGTAGCGTGGACGACAATCGCGAGCCGGCCAAGCGAGGACCGGCCCTCGACGTGGGCGATGAGGTCGGGCGGAATCTCGACGCGTTCTTTCGTGGTCCCGAGCACGAAATCGCCCGGATGGAGGATGAACTCGCCGTCGTCCTCGATGACCGTCTCCGTGACGTACTCGTCGATTTCGGCCTCGCTTTGGGGATGGATACAGGGGATGTTCGTGTGCTCGAACTCCAGAAACTCCCGTCCCAGCCGCAGGTCGACGCTTGCGGGCTGGACCTGCAATTCGGGGTCGTCCAGCGGTTCAATAACCAACTCCCCTGCTTCGAGCCGACGGAGGATGTCGCCATCCGAGAGTATCATACACTGAGCACGGAGGACCACCGAGTAAAAGGTCTCGGTCCTGTTGACAGAGCCGCAGGGTTCAATTAGCCAGAGCCCGTATTTGAACGTGTATGGAATGTCACTACTGTGAGTCGGGTGCGGATATCGTCGTCGAGCGAGAAGGAATTCGCGTCGGCGTCTGCGAGCGACACTTCCGCGAGCAGATGGAGGAGCTCTCGGAGTCGGAGTGGGTGCGGGATATCGAGGACGAACTCGACATCGACCGGGCCGAATAGAAGCCCGACTGTTTTTGACGGTTACTCCTCGTCGGTGGCGCTATCGTCGACGCCGCGATAGTCGACGACGAGCACCGGTACGTTCGTCGACCGGAGCGTCCGCTCGGTGACGCTACCGAGCAGTGCCCGTCTGACGCCGGCGCGGCCGTGGCTTCCCATCACCACGAGGTCGATATCTTCTTCCTCGGCGTACTCGCTGATGACGCTGTGAGGTTTCCCGCCGGCGTGGTGTTCGTGAACCGTCAGCCCGCGGTCCTCGCCGAGACGCGCGACGTGGCCGGTCGCCTCCTCGGCATCTGCCTGTAGTTCGTCCATGTCGCCGAACTCGCCGGCGCGGATGTTATCGACCTGGTCGGCACCGAGACCGTACGCGATGGCGTCGGTGTCTGCGACAAACAGCGCGTGAACGGCCGCGCCGTACTGCTCGGCGATATCGAGGGCGTGGTCGACTGCTGCCTGGGCGACGTTGCTCCCGTCGGTCGGAATGAGGATGTGGTCGTACATTGTCGTGCTGTAGTACTGTCGGGGTGGGCTTGTGTCTTCGCACCGATGCTACTCGACTTTCTCCTGGATGTCGTCGACAACATCCGGGTTCCGGAGTGTGCTCGTGTTCCCGATGTCGTCGCCGTTGGCGATATCTTCGAGCAGCCGGCGCATGATTTTCCCCGAGCGCGTCTTGGGAAGTTCGGGCGTGAAGACGACCGCTTCCGGACGCGCAATCGGGCCGATAGCGTCCTCGACGGCCGCGATTATCTCCTCGCGGAACGCGTCGGTTTCGTCCTGCTCGTCCTCGGTGATAGCGTAGGCGTAGACGGCTTCGCCTTTCATCTCGTGGTCGCCGCCGACGACGGCGGCCTCGGCGACGCCCTCGACGCCGACGATAGCGGACTCGATTTCCATCGTCCCGAGCCGATGGCCCGAGACGTTGAGTACGTCGTCGACCCGGCCGAGTACCGTGATGTAGCCGTCGTCGTCGAGCTTTGCGCCGTCTTCGGGGCAGTAGACCCACTGGTCACGCTCGGGGAGCGAGTACTCCCGCCAGTACTCGTCGATGAACCGCTCGTCGTTGTCATAGAGGGTTCGCAACATCCCCGGCCAGGGTTTGTTGACGACGAGGTAGCCGGCCTTTCCGGCCTCGACGGGGTCGCCGCCTGCGTCGACGATATCCGCACTGACACCGGGAAGCGGCGGCCCCGCAGAGCCGGGTTTCATCGTCCCCAGCGCCGGCAGCGTCGTTATCATCATACCGCCGGTCTCGGTCTGCCACCACGTATCGACGACCGGACACGACTCGTTTCCGATGTGTTTGTAGTACCACTTCCAGGCGCGGGGGTTGATCGGTTCGCCGACAGTCCCGAGCAGGCGCAGCGACGAGAGGTCGTGAGCGTCGGGGTACTCCGGCCCCCACTTCATGAACGCCCGAATCGCCGTCGGTGCGGTGTACAGTTGGGTCACCTCGTGCTCCTCGACGATCTCCCAGAGGCGGTCTTTCTCCGGGTAGTCCGGTGTCCCCTCGTACATGACCGTCGTCGTCCCGAGCGCGAGCGGGCCGTAGACGATATACGAGTGACCGGTAATCCAGCCGATGTCTGCCGAACACCAGTAGGTGTCCTCGGGCTTGATGTCGAGTACCGCGTGACTCGTCCAGGCGGCATACGAGAGGTAGCCGCCGGTGGTGTGTTTCACGCCTTTCGGTTTGCCGGTCGTGCCGGAGGTGTACATCAAAAAGAGCATATCCTCGGCGTCGCGGGTGACCGGCTCGACGGTCGCTCCCTCGTGGTCTGCGACCAACTCGGCGTAGACGTGCTCGTCGTCGGCGATATCGCTGTCGGCGTCGTCACCGAGTCGGTCGGCGACGATTGTCGTCACGTCGCCGTCGACATCGGCCAACCCTTCGCGGGCCTTCGAGAGGTGGTCGAGCGCGTCGCCGCGACGGTAGTAGCCGTCACAGGTGACTAGCGTCTCGGAGTCGGCGGCGTTCATCCGCTCGGCGAGTGCATCGGCCGAGAAGCCAGCGAAGACAACGGAGTGTGGTGCCCCGATACGGGCACACGCGAGCATCGCGACCGGCAACTCGGGAATCATCGGCATGTACAGCGTGACGATATCGTCTTCGCCGACACCCGTCTCGCGCAACGCGGCGGCGAACTCGTTGACCTCGCGGTGGAGCTGTTCGTATGTGTATGTGCGTGTCTCCCCCAGTTCGCCGACCCACTCGATTGCGGCCTCGTCGCCGCGGCCGTCGAGGTGTCGGTCAACGCAGTTGGCGGCGGCGTTCAGTTCACCGTCGACGAACCACTCGTAGAAGGGTTCGTTCTCGTCGTCGAGTACCTCCTCCCACTCCGACTCCCAGGTCAACAGGTCGGCGGCGCGCTCCCAGGCCTCGGGCCAGTTCTCCTCGAACTCCTTGTAGATGCCTTCGTCAGAGACATTTGCCTGCTCGACGAACGCTTCCGGTGGGTCGAACGTGTCCTGTTCTTCGAGTCGGGCCTCCAGTTGTGCTTCGTCGCTCATACAGCGGCCGTTCTCGGGCCAGTCTATTAAGCGCTGAGTTAGATATAACAGCTTTCTAACACAGTTACCCATCCCGGCCGGGACCGCTCCCTGCGAGGGTGTGAGCGCTGGTCTCGTTCTCGCCTGTGGCCGACTCGGCCTCGACAGTGACGGCAACTGTTGACTCCCCTGCTGGCGTCCGGACGCCGTAGCTCAGGTCGGTTCCCGGCTCGGCACCGTCGGCACTCGCTGAGACCGTGGCCTCGCCGGACTCGCCGGCGTCAAGCGCGATATCGAACGCCTTCGGTCGGTACATCGGATACGAGAAATTCACCGCGCCGCGGAACGTCCCAGGTCCGTCGCCGACGTTTTCCCCAGCAATCGTGATGGCGAACGTCTCGTCGGCCACGACCGTCTCCGGCGCGCTGGCAGTCCACTCCCAGGCCGGCGGCGGAGACGTTGCCTTCTCGGTATCGAGACCCCACTCCCACGAGTCACCGTCTCGGTCGAGTCGGAGTGACGGCGCCGTGTCGAGGTGGGCGGGCACGTCGAACACGAGCAACTCCCGGGCCCCAGTATCCGCTTGCCTCGGGTTCCGGTCGATAGATACCTCGAGGTCGAGGGGATTCCTCGCAAGCACTACTGGCTCGTATGACTCGCCGTCGGCGACGAGACGGACTGCCGTCGGACTCGGGACGGACTCTGTGCCGTCTGCGTTCACCGTGACGAGCACGAACTGGCCGTCTGCCGACTGGATTCCGTTCCAGTCTACCTGTTCGATGTGTCGGTAAGCGTACTGGACACCCGCGGCCTCGACAGTCACCGGAGGTGGTGAATCTGTATCGGATGTCGCCGTCTCGGTTGAGGCGGGAGTCGCATCGGATGGTGTGGACTCCGTCGGGGAGCCGTTCGCGTCAGGCGAGTTACTGGCACACCCGGCGAAGCCGGTGACGAGGGTCGCCAGATAGGCGCGTCTGGAGGGCATCACAGCGGAAATTCGACTGGTCGGTGTAAATGCTTTCTGTGGCTCGAAGCTTGCAGCTCCCGTTTATTCTGCTCTATTGAAAATGGAAGACGGCGACAGGATCACTCCGTAACGAGTTTGAGAAGATGAGGTCGAGAAGGCGATTATGGGCGTCGCTTTGCTCGACCTCGTTGAGACAGCACTACGTGTAGCCAAACAAGCGTTGGGAAACCGAGCGGGCAAGCCCGACTCGGGCGGGCTTGCCCGCGAGGCCCACATCGTTGCTCACTGTATTCGAAAGGAGGAGGGCCACACCTACGCCGAACTCGTCGATCGGCTAAGTCTCATGCCAGCGGTCTGCGACCGCCTCGGCATTAACCCGGACGCGCCGCCTGATCCAACCACGTTCTACCACTCGTTCGACCGCTACGCGATGTACATCTGG
>NZ_FNFC01000055.1 GCF_900100385.1 Halovenus aranensis | reverse complement strand
AGCCAACCGCCGTGTTCTAAGTGAAGTTCCCGAGCGTCTTTGACGATCGCAAACTCAGCTTCCAGTTGGTTGCGATCGATTTGGGCGACCCCCATATCGTCCAACTTCTCGTTGAGGGGTTTGAGACCGCTGGCTTCAAACTCATCGAGCGGACCGACCGTGTTCAATTGGAGCGTCGTATTCTGGACTTCTTGTATATCGTCTGACTCGACGGCATCTGCTTTGGTAGAGAGATGGGTTGCCAGATCATCGATGGCTGACTTCACATCGTCTTCATAGCGGGTGATCGCCGCGAGTTTGTCCGCCGTATCCCATGCCTCTTCTTTCCAGTCCCTAATCAATTCCTCTAGCTCACCTGCGACCTCATCGTAAGCTGTTTCAGCCTCTTCACAAGCCTCTTGCTTTTCGACAAACTCGTCGTCTTTATTCTCATACTGTTTCTGGATTGTCGGGTCTATAACGACTGAGTCTAGCCAGGATTCCTCAGAGTCGACGACGACATCGCGTAGAGCGCGGCGGATGTCTCTGGCGACAGCGGCATCCAGAGACGGATCGGTCGTCTCCTGGCTGATATTCGAGATGCGCTTCCACAGATGCCACCTCGTGGTGATATTCTCACACTCCAACTCTAATATTTTGAGTAGGACGGAAATGTCGTCTGGATGGGTTCCTTGTTCAGGAATCCCCGCGTTAGCTACCTCGTTGTTAAATCGGATTGGGACGGTCTCCAGATAATTATCGATATTCTCTTTGTTCCTCTGACTGAGGTCAGCCTGGATGCCCTCAAAAATATCATAGATTTTGGTAGCCGCATCGTCAAAGCCGGCGAGAGCCAGAACCGGCGAGTCAATGAACGTTTCCACGAAGTTCGTCTCCAAGCGATTTCTGAGCTGCTCTGCCT
This sequence comes from Halovenus aranensis, assembly GCF_900100385.1. GTDB lineage: Archaea > Halobacteriota > Halobacteria > Halobacteriales > Haloarculaceae > Halovenus > Halovenus aranensis. The sequence continues at coordinate 274 of NZ_FNFC01000055.1, read as the reverse complement.
CTCCTTTGTCTTCCCGGTTCAGATCGTCGGTCTCTTCGACAGTCGGGAAAGACTCGTCCAAGTACTGTTCTAGGACATCATAGAAAGCCTTCTCTTTTGTCAATGCAGTCTTTTTATCAGCAAGTGTACGTTCCACCTCGTTCTTGGCCGTTTTTCGCTTGCTGACACCATACGTGACTGTTTGTGGGACCGCTACGGTGAATGTGGTATATGTGGGTGGTCCCATAGCCGATGATCCATTAGGTACTAGTCGTTCTCCAGCACACCCCCCCCC
>NZ_FNFC01000011.1 GCF_900100385.1 Halovenus aranensis | reverse complement strand
GATGTACATCGCGTAGCGGTCGAACGAGTGGTAGAACGTGGTTGGATCAGGCGGCGCGTCCGGGTTAATGCCGAGGCGGTCGCAGACCGCTGGCATGAGACTTAGCCGATCGACGAGTTCGGCGTAGGTGTGGCCCTCCTCCTTTCGAATACAGTGAGCAACGATGTGGGCCTCGCGGGCAAGCCCGCCCGAGTCGGGCTTGCCCGCTCGGTTTCCCAACGCTTGTTTGGCTACACGTAGTGCTGTCTCAACGAGGTCGAGCAAAGCGACGCCCATAATCGCCTTCTCGACCTCATCTTCTCAAACTCGTTACGGAGTGATCCTGTCGCCGTCTTCCATTTTCAATAGAGCACTATTTCGCCATTTGTTTTCGCTCGTCACCGCGTGCTGAATATGCGCGTTGTATTCAGCACTCGGTATCTGACGAAGATCTGGTAAGATAGATACCTAACCAATCACTACTTGCCCTAGACTGAGCGCTACAGAAACAATCAGGTGAATGTGATATTTGACCTGGTCTGCAAGATGGAAGGCGCGTATCTTGCTACCTCAAATTAAAGTCGTCTCAAGCAAGTCTTCAATAAGATGAATGATCGGCGGCAGATGAGGCTCAACGAGCTGGGAGACGGTCCCGCCGAGCAGACTGAAGACTCTGACACCATCGTCTGCCCAACGTGCGGAAAGAACGACTTTGACACCGAACACGGATTGAAGATTCACCATACGACGGTCCACGGGGATCGGTCGCTGACGCTTGAGGAGCGAGTTGAGTTTGAGTGCGAGCGATGTGGTTCGACGAAACAGCTCACCCCCGATGAAGCTGAGCGGCGACGATTCTGTAGTCATGAGTGTAAGGGCGAGTGGCAGTCAGAGGCGTACAGCGGTGAAGACGGACCGATGTGGAACGGCGGCAAAGTAACTGTGCCGTGTAGTTATTGCGGTACTACCGTGGAGCGGACCCCGTCACAAGTCAACGAGATCACCTTCTGTAGTAATTCGTGTGAAGCGGACTGGAAATCGGAGAATAGATCGGGTGAAGACCACCCGAATTACAGTCAGGTCTCTACGGAATGCGCGTGGTGCGATACCGATCTCTTTCGTCCGAGGTGGCGAGTCAAAAAGTTCGAGCACCAGTTCTGTGACAAGGACTGCAAAGGTGCATACTACAGTGCGAATCCATCGGAACTCCACGAGAAGGATCGAGTGACGGTCACCTGTTCGTGGTGCGGCGATGAGAAGGAAGTGATTCCTGCGCAATCCACTCGTAGTGAGCATCACTTCTGTGACCGTGAGTGCAAGGGGGAGTGGTGGTCCACCAACGTCTCCGGAGAGTCACATCCGAACTGGAAAGGCGGATTTGAGCCGTATTACGGTCCGAATTGGTCACGAAAGCGACGGGAGACCAGAGAGCGTGACGGATGCGAGTGTTTCCTCTGTGGCGTGACGGACGGTGCAAGCAGACTCATCCACGGGAGAGAACTCTCCGTCCACCATCTCACCCGAATTAATGACTTCGAGAGCCCTGCTGAGGCGAACGACCTCGGAAACTTGCTAACTCTCTGTACATACTGTCACCAGCGTGTGTTCGACTGACCACTCGGCAGGGCGTGACAGCAGTCTCGGCGCTCGCAGTCAGGTTGTCGCGGGAATGCTCACATCTGACCGCCCGACCCACATGATTGAGTGCCCCCGAAACTATGTGTCCAGCAGTTCACATGACGAGTGTGACGGAGTCACCGTGGCGCAAGGAGGAACGGTTACGACGCCTCTACGTAGATGAAGGTCTATCGATGGCCGAGATTGGTGACCGACTCGGTTGTTCCGACGTTACGATTTGCGATTGGCTTGACCGCCACGATATCGACACCCGTGACCCCGACCCACCGACGATGGAAGGCGAAGACCATCCTCGTTCGGTCACGCGAGATGAGCTAATTGAGGACTATCAGGACCTCGCTGACGAGCTTGGGAAGACGCCGAGTCAAGAGGAATACAACGACCACGGCGAATATACGTGGAGTGCAATCCGCGGGCACTTCGATGGGATGGGTGAGCTACAGGATGCTGCTGGTCTTGAGCGTCATCGGAACGGTCGGGTGACTCTGGTCTGTGAAGTCTGCGGCGAGGAGTACGACGAGAAACACGCGAGAAAGGACAGCTCTTGTTTCTGTAGCCGCGAGTGTGATGCTGCATGGAAGGTTGAAGCCTACAGCGGTCACGGGAATCCGAACGAGCACAAACCGATTGAGTGTACCTGCGAGTGGTGTGAGGATACCTACATAGTGAAACCATACGAGGAAGGGAGCACACGGTTCTGCTCGCAGGAGTGCATGGTTGAGTGGCGGGCAAGAGAATACACAGGTGAGAACCACCCGCGGTGGAAGGACAACGACGACTACTATCGCGGCCCGAACTGGGCACGACAGCGTGAGAAAGCCCGTGACAGAGATGGCCACAAGTGTCAGCACTGCGGGAGCGAGGACCAGCTACAGGTGCACCATATCGTCCCGTACGAATCGTTCAACGACTACGAAGAGGCGAATCGACTGTCGAATCTCATCACCTTCTGTGTGAGTTGTCACCACCGTATGGGGAAGCCTCACTGTACAGTCAGGTTTGGACGTGTTCTCGGAATCGTAATCGGGCGTCTGACACCGAAAAACGTCACAGAATGGCCGCTCGTTCCTCGTGACGGCCGTAAGAGCCCGCAACGGTAGTCAGATACTGACCCTCTGAATCTTGCACGGGGTTTCTGATGGAATTCAGATAGATAGCAATCATGTGTCCTTCCAGCAGTTCTACGGCTGAATGCTGGTCGGCATAGAACGCGTGTTCGAGTATCGCATTCACAAGCGGGAGACTCGACGAGGCGTACTGCTGGATATCGTCCGCAACCGAATGGTCTGGATGCCCGATACCCCAGCCGTACGGATGGAGTGCTTCTCTGATGAAATCGTATCCATCTCCCTCAACCTGGTCAAGAATCGAACTGAAGAACGTCAGAGCGGGAACGGGAACACTATCGATACCGTCCGACAAGCGGGTACGGATGAGGTAGCGACTTGTAACGTTCTGGAGAATCGTCGTCACGTGGGGAACTCGTCAGCTGTGTCTGGATGGTACGCGTCGAGAAACACTTCAAGCGATTCCCATCCTTCGGTCTGCGTTGCGTCGTCAAGCACGGTGATGAGCTGTTCCTAGGCTCTGGAAATACCTTGGTAGCGGTCGGATTCCCCTTTCTCGTGTGCGCTCGCTAACTGTGTTTCGTAGGTTGCGACTGCCTTTGTGAGTGCGGTCATATCTCCGTTTTCAGCGGTTGCTAACTGCTGGTCAAGCCGATCAACTTCGATTTCGTCAGGGCGGCGGTCTGCTGTCATTATCTCCTCTAACAGCAACTGGAGGCGTAATGTTTGTGCCACAGAACGACGACGATAGCATATGACGTATGCTCTCAGTATCCACGTCGAGTCCTACGAGTTCAGCGGAGAGTTCTATTTTGTCGGGGACAGATACGACACAGGTGGGGACGTGCTGAAACACGTGGCAGCCGACCACATTTTGGCGATGAAGCAACGCCCACACGCCGCCGAGTATCTCCTTGAAACGCTCCAAGAAGGCGAGAACGTGAGCAAATCCAAGTACGAACAAGCAGAGCCAGATGTCTCGTGTGGACTTCACTTCGATGTTGACCACCAGCAGTTTCGGTTCTGGGTTGGCGACCGCTCCGTCGACATCGGGAGACAGCCGACAAAGAGCGAGCTTCGCTCAACTGCTGACGACCTCTCAATATAGTGTTCTCTTCGAAATTCCAACCCCAGCAAGGACAAGTATCCCACCAACATAGGTAAAGTCGAATGCGTCTCTCGTTTGATGATGGCACGCTTCTTATCGAAGACGCTCCTGATACTGTGCCGTATGCCGAATGGGACGACCGTGTTGACGAGTATCGGGCACAGGCACAGCACTACCGTGATATTCGACAGTGGGCAACTGAGTCTGATGGACAAGCTACCCTTGAAGAATCCACAGCAACTGTGGCTGAGTTAATCGATGACGCTCGTGCCTACTCAGAGTTCTATCTCACGCCGTCTGTCGCCATCGAACCACGAGATTACCAACAGGACGCTCTCTCTGCGTGGCAAGACAACAACCGTCAAGGAAGCGTCGTCCTCCCGACTGGAAGCGGGAAAACGTTCCTCGCCGTCCAAGCTATTGCTGACGCAGGTGTGAGTACGCTCGTCGTCGTGCCGACTATCGACCTGATGAACCAGTGGCACGCGACTCTCACCAATGCCTTCGGTGACCAACTTCCAGACGGTGTCGGCGTTCTTGGGGGAGGAAGCCACGAGATAGCGGACATCACAGTAACGACCTACGACTCTGCCTACCGCTACATCAACGAGTACGGCGACCAGTTCGGGCTCCTCGTCGTCGATGAGGTTCACCACTTGCCAGCCCCAACCTACCAGCAAATTCCCGAGATGATGATTGCTCCGTATAGGCTTGGATTGACAGCTACCTACGAGCGTGCCGATGGAGCACACGAAGAGCTGGAGGACTTGCTTGGGACAGTTGTCTATCGAGAAGAGGTTGACGAGCTTGCTGGCGAGTTTCTCAGCGAGTACGAGACGATTCACCTCCAAGTCGGACTCACCAACGACGAGCGGACAACCTACGATGAGGAGTATCAGATCTACCGTGACTACGTGGATAGCCACGACTTTGACCTCTGGAAAGAGAACGGCTATGCTGAGTTCCTCAAACGCACCTCGTACGACCCACAGGGGCGACGGGCTCTCATCGCCAAGCAACGGGCGGAGAAGATCGCCCGCACGGCTGAAAAGAAGCTGGACACGCTCGATAATCTCTTGAAACGGCATTACGACGACCGTACAATCATCTTTACTGCTAACAACGAGTTCGCCTACGAGATTTCCCAAGAGTTCGTCGTGCCGTGTATCACACACCAGACCGAGACTGAGGAACGCACCGAGATCTTGGAGCGGTTTCGGACGGGAGAGTACTCGATGCTGGCTACCTCACAGGTGTTGGATGAAGGCATCGACGTTCCGTCTGCGAATGTGGGCATTATTCTGTCTGGGAGTGCCTCGAAACGACAGTACGCACAACGGCTGGGACGGATTCTCCGACCGACAGACGACCGTCAACCTGCTCGTCTCTACGAGATTATCACCGAAGACACAATGGAAACCTACGTCTCCGAACGACGACGGCAGGGGGTGACAGCGAGTGCTGACAGCTGACCTCGCACGCTCACGCATACACGAGGATAGCATTACTCCGTTGTTCATCGATACTGATGAGCAACAGTATCGAGAGACAGCTGCGGAACTTATCAAGATTTTCGAGGAGCATCTCGGTGAGCCAAAAGGAGACTTGGAAGATACGATTGACCAACTCACTATTGCTGATACCGACTATAAAATCGTCCAAGGACTTGCGAAACTGCTCAAAGACGAGTGTGAGTTCGAGACGGTCGCTCCAGTTAACCCACGAGAGATTCGCAAAGCACTCTTCGAAAAGGCAAACGAGAGTTATCCAATTGTCCGTCAACCAACGCTGGGTGAGGACACACAGAAGTTGAGAGTGTACAGTTCCGTTGCTGACAAGCTGGGTATCTCACTTGAAGAGTGCTACCAAGGGATGTACGCAGACTTGGAGGAGAACAAACGTCTCGTACGGTTCGGAAACCGTGTTTCCGATGAATATGAACAAAAAGATGACTCAGCCACGACGACACGGCTAACGGGCGATAGTGAAGAATCCTACGCTGAGGACTCAATTACGGTTGACTGGCTTCTCACCAGATACAATCTGGCTCTGGCACAGGCCGTCCTCTATGATGCTACGGAGATGCGAGTGCGGGTCTGGGACTCGTTTGCGACGGTGTTCAGCTACGTGAAGCTATTCGGGTTGATTCACCGTATCTATCCAATCGACAGCCACGGGAACCGCGTGGGGAGTACTGACGTTGCAGACGGATACGAAGCCACACTGGATGGAGCGGCCTCTCTCTTCTCGAAATCGCGGAAGTACGGGATACGGATGGCAAATTTCCTGCCTGCCCTCCCGTTGTGTGACCGCTGGGAAATGGAAGCTGACATTCTTGACGAGGATGGCGGGTCAACGGATCGGACGCTTTTGTTTGAGCTTGACCACACCGAAGGTTTGTCTTCACACTACTCGGCTCAAAGCGACTTTGACTCCGACGTGGAACGGACACTTGCCCAGAAATGGGAACGGGCGAACACAGACTGGGAACTCGTCCGAGAAGATGACGTGTTGGACTTGGGTGCTGAGGTGATGCTCCCCGATTTCGCTATCGAGCACCCTGATGGTCGGCGGGTGGTATTCGAGATCGTCGGGTTCTGGACGCCAGAATATCTCGACGAGAAGCTGGGGAAAATCCGAGATGCTGACCGTGAGAACCTCATCGTTGCCGTATCGGAGCGATTGGATTGCTCGTCGGAGGACTTTGATGGGATGGATGACCGTGTGCTGTGGTTCAAATCGGGGATTCACGTCTATGATGTCGTGGAGTTGGCGGAGGAGTACGCTGTCGAGGTTTCTTCGGTTCAGTAATCTCGGTTCCGACTATCGCTTTCACCGAACTCACCTAATTGGTTTAAATGCGGAGTGATAACATTAAGACGGAGCTTGGAACTTTGTCACACGCTCCAAGTTCCCCCCTTCAAAATCTCTATGTCAAACTCAGCGTCGGAACTCGGCACGTGTCCGTTCTGCGGGTCGGTTATAGGTTGAGCAGGCGCAATACCACGGCCTTCAGGCCGTGGATACGCGCCGTCACTCTGGGAACGTCCCACCGTTCAAACGCCCCCCGTGAGTTTCCTACGCTGATGTGTAAGTGACAGGCCGCCCTATTGAACAGTAGGAATCGGTCGGAACGGAGCGGATTCCGAACCGTCCTTCGGAGGCGGCCTGTCCGCCCACGTAACGAGGTCGTTCGAAAATCGAAGATTTTCGTGATCACGAGAGACTTCGTCTCTCGGACGACAGTATCCGAAAGGGCAGTCGGTGAGCGCGCATTCCAGAAGAGTGTGTCTGTGCCGACTGCTCAAAGCGAGCACCACGATATCCCCGACTCTATTGACGCCTGCTGGCGTCCCCGTGGCACAAACAACACTGGGACGTAGCGTTCAGATAATCATTCTCGTGGGTTGGTTTCACCGTGAATTGGACGAGTCAACCGATTAGTTGCACTGTAAATTGAGCGGTGAAGGATCTGCCAAACAAGAATAATATTTGAGATGGTATGCAACATACAGAGTGTGAAGTCAGAACAGGCCAATAGAACTTCGCGGGAGAATCAGCGTCGGGATTTGTAGTAAACTACGACGTTCGCCGGACGCCGTGACACACCTCGAAGGGTGGATACATTGCTGTACGTCAGACAATCCTCAGGTTTTTTTGAACAGCTATTATTTCATCATGTATGGATGATGCCAGACGGAGGCGGGTGCTCCGCTTGGGAGGTGTAACACTTCTGAGCGGGTTGGCAGGTTGTAGTGCGCTGAGAGGAGGCGGTGACGATGAGAATAATATCCAAGATACGGACGGAGATGGTGTAATTGACAGTGAGGACTACGCGCCGCGTGACCCTGAAATCCAGCGAAGGGAACAGGTTGAAAATGACTCATCACAGACTGAAGATGGGTCGCAGACAGAGACAGAGCCGGATGAACCAGACACGGCAACAGGCCTTAATCTTCCGTTACGTGCGGGGTTTGAGGACCAGACCGTCGCACCATTTGAGCAGGTGAATGATGCTAACTGGGAACCGTCGTCTGCAACAGCACACGACGGCGAATATAGTATTCGCATTCAAAGTCAGACTACTCCTAACACCGACCCTGATCTTCGGTGGGAGCTCCCGGGAACTGGCCGTCCGGACCGAATCCGGTTTCACTTCTATGAATACGATAATCAGCAGAATGGAGCTATAGCGTTTCTCAATGAGGATGAAGAAATTGTGAGCGGCGGCGGCACAAACAGCCCCGAGTGGACGGTCTGGCGGAGAGCAGGAGCATCTGGCGAGAACTGGTATCAGGGTGACGGTTTTGAACGCTGGGTGCGGTTCACTTTCGATTTTGATTGGGAACGCAGTGAAATTATGCTCACGGGAGAGGATCTCGCATCTGGAACAACACGTCAAACTATCGTACACTTCTTGACTCAAGATCCCATTAGTTCCGTCGTCATAGCATCCAATAATTTTCAGGCAGGGAATAGTGGCTATAATGTTGCAAGCGGCAGCAATCAAGGCAATCCAAAATCGATGCATTTTGATGAGATTGAAATCTTATAAATATTTAAATAGGTAATTGTATTCCGAGCCGACTCAATGGAGAATAAAATCGGAGCCCCTTACTCTCTGGTTGCACTCATATTCGGGACGTCGAACCCGTCCCGGTAGCACGGCCAACACGGGAGTTCGGCGTCGGCGTCCCAACAGTCGCAGTCGCCGGGGTCGTGGGTGCTGTATTCGCGCCCTGTATTCAGCACTCGGTATCTAACGAATATCTGGTAGGATAGATACCTCACCGGTCACTGCTTGCCCTGTACTGAGTGACTCGGGTGGCCAGAAAATGAGTGTAGTAACCGTTCTATGACACTCTGTCAAAGCTTGATAATTGTTACCCCATCCGATCTAATGCATCCTGTCTGTCTTCGACAGGTGCCTGATCGTATTTCATCGTCGTCTCAGGGGACTTGTGTCGTAGCTGTGCCTGAGCGGCAGCAAGGTCTTCCTCTCGGGTCATATACGTACCAACGGAGTGCCTCACTGCGTACCAACTCATCTGTCTGTCTTCTCTGTCGATGTCTGCAATATCGCAGAGTTGATGAAGGAGATAGCGTAACGAATGTGTCCCGTATGGGTTTCCCTGACGAGTCATCCAGAGCGTTTCCGTATCGTCGTACTTACCGTATGTTTCTCGTTCCTCAAGCCAGCGTTCCAGGAAAGTCGCGGTTCTATCACGTAATCCAACAATCCAGTTGTCGACGTTCTTTGCACTGTCCTCTTTCGGAATCCGTAGCACACAGTTCTCAGTATCTGCCCACGATGTCACAGCCCGTTCGACCTCTGTAGGACGAAGTCCAGCGTCCAAACACACCCAGACCAGTGACGGGATCTTCCAGCCATTGGCACGACCCCAGTCTGTAGGCGTGACTTCCGACTTCGGCTTCTCGAACCGCTGTGCAAGGTACCGTTTCCAGCGTTCACGCTCTGCCGGACTTTGGTTGTGGTAACTCGGAACAGAACCGTACTCCAGCGCAGCATCACGAATAGCACTGCGTTCTTCCATCGTGAGGTAATCGCGTGGCTGTGAACTCTTCTCCTTCGAGAACCTAAACGAAGGTTCCCACTCGGCGAGTCCGTGCTGGTGGCGTCGCCACTTGAGCAACATCTGCAGTGACTTCAAGCAATTGTTCTTGTGGGTGTTGCTGACATCCCGTTGAGCGAGGTGTCCCAGCCAATCGTCGGCGTGTTCGTGAGTGATGTTTGCCGTGTACCCACCTTCGTGATCCCAGACGAATCTGTAGAATCGATCCATCCGGTAACAACGAGGTTTGACAGTCCCTTCGGCGTAGCCTTCTGCCCTCTCTGGGTTCTTTCCGAACGTCAAGAGCCACTCGAGACAGTTCTCACGTTCTGCTCTGTAGTCCACGAGTTGTCGCTTGTTTAGGTACGACTCCGACGGTTCAGTGACGATCGGATAGTCATCGAGGTCAACCATCAGTCCTCACCACCGTCGTGTCTGGGACTGTCCCGACAGAATCCTTCGAGTCTACTTGGTCGCGCACTAGAACGAATCGCAACACAGCGGTCGATTCGGTCGATCCTCCTAACTTTAGTGGTCTTGAACATTGGTGAAATCACCATCAGTTCACAGACAAAAACCACGGGGCAGTGGAGGGAAAAGAGTGCTCCGGCGGGGATTTGAACCCCGGTCATTGCCTCGAGAGGGCAATATGATTGGCCGGACTACACTACCAGAGCGCATTAATTCGTAGGCGGGCAAGCCCGTATAACGATTATGCTTTCATCCGGCAATGCGAGAGAGTAACACCTGCCATCAGCTACGGTGCAAGCCTGTTTTTGCGGTTGTGCATCTTCTCGTCGTAGTACTCGAAGGTAGTCGGGCACCACTCCGCGGCGAGGTTGAGAACGCCTTCGGTCAGTTCACGAATCTCCCACTGGGCGTCGGCAGCGGCACGCATGTCTGCGACGTGCATCAGCATCCGAGCGTTCATCGACATGACGAGGTTCACCTTGGTGCCAATGGGAAGGACGTAGCGGGCGTCTTCGGGCGGCATCCCCTTTTCTAGCAGGTTCTGATAAGCCTCGAACGAGTCGGCAATCGTCTCCCGGAAGAGTGCCTCGCGTTCGGCGGCAGTCTCATCGTCGACGGGACCGGACTCCTGATTTCGGCCGACCCAGTCGGGGTCCGTCGCCGAGGGCGGGACGACAACCATCTCGCCGTCGTGGACGTCCTCGGGGTCAACCTCGTCAAAGGAGACATATCGCATCGACTGCACGTCGAAGGAGACGTGTCTGTGGCGGGTGAGTTGGGCCATACACGAGCGACTGATGCCCTCGACGGCGAACGTAGCGTGTGGATGTTCGAACGGGCCAAAGTGGCCGTGGTCGAGCAGGTGATGGATGAGCGTCTCCTGCCTGTCCTCGAGGGAGTCGCCGTCGATGGCTGTCATCACGTCCTCGAAGGAGGCGTCGGCCACGTACTCTTCCATGTAGTCGTTTCGCGCTGCCTGACAGATAAGTCGTTCCGGGTCAGCCGTCGCTTCGAGTAGCTGAACGTCCATACACGTGCGGCCGGGCCGGAGCTACAAAGAGTTTGGCTGTCTTACCTACGCGGGGGCAGATGCCGAGAAGACACCGGCGAGTGCATCGAGCAGTGCTTCCTGTGCACTCTTGCGCTCACCACGCAGGAACTCGACACGACCTTCGCGGGCACCGCGGGCATCGAGAGCGGCCAGTGGTGCCGACTCCTGGGCCGTCGCCACGAGGTCGCGGATGTCGACATCCTCGTCGGTCCGAATGTAGGCCTCGTCTTCGTCGATGCCGACGAGCGCGATGCAGTCCTCGCGGTGGCGTCGGAACAGCTCGTCGAGCAACAGCTGTGTCGGCGGAAACTCGAAGCGGTGGGTGTAAGCGTCGGTGTCAAGGACGAGCACTGTCTCGCCGTCGCGGTCGCGGCGTTCGAGGTTCGCCTCGGCGGTGTCGAGTTCGTCGTCCATGCGGGTCCGGTACTGTTCGCTGATGTGGGTCGCGAGTTCGGCCGGGTCACTCGCGTCGGCGCTAAACAGCAGGTCGATGATGAGTTCGCGCTTGTCTTCGTAGGACTGATAGAACGCCTCCAGCGCGATGGCTTCACGGAGCGTTCGAGTGTCGTCGGCGTCGTAGCCGGCCGCAGCGGCAAGGTCGCCATACTGGTCGGGAGTCCCTTCCCAGTAGCTCACTGCGGGGAGGTGACCGAGGTCGGCACGAACGTCTTCGTTGACGTGTGCGGCGACGTTGGCGCCCAGTGCGGTGGCCGTCGTTGCCGGACCGTCGTGCTGGTCTGGACCGACGAGTACGTCGACAGCTTCGGCGACTTCGCTGTCGATTGCGCGCTCGTCGATGACGACGCGCCGGGCGCCGTACACGTCGAGCAGGTCGAAGCCGTCCAGAGACTCGGCGGTGCCGCCCGTGGCGACGAAGACGAAAAGCGGGAACTGCTCGCCGTGGCGCTCGTTGTTCGAGAGCATCGTCGTCACGTCGTTGGTCGCGTCGTCCATGCTGTAGACGGCATCTTCTAGGGGCCGGCGGTCGAAGTAGTGGTACTCCGCGTCAGTGCCGGCGTGCTCCTCGCGGATGAGTGGGAGCGCCGCTCGCTCGATTGCTGCGCCCGCAACGTAGCCGTCGACGGTTGCGGCGTGACGAACGACGACTGGCCGCCCTTCGAGAACGGCACGTCGAACGGCGGTTGCGGCGTCTTTCACGTCGTCAAGCACCGCCTCGACAGCCGGGTCCTCGGCGAGCGGCTCGACATCGCTGGGACGGGCGCGCTCGACGAGTGCGTCACGCATCCGTCCGGTGACTTCCTCGCGCTCCTCGTCTTCGAGGACGACCAGTGCCTCGGTTTCGACCTGCAACTCGCCGCGGCGTCGCTCGACTTCTCCCTCGATACGGACGACGTCGCCCTCACCCGCGTCTGGATAGGCACGCACGCCAGCTTCCTCGAAGGCGGCACAGTCGACGGTGCCGGTCTCGTCGCGAAGCTCGAAGATAGTGGGTCCACTGGTCTGGCGCGCGGTGGCGACTTCTCCCTCGATACGAACGCGGTCGCCGACGTAGTCGTCGAGTTCGTCGACTGTCACGCCCGGGGTATCGAGCTGTTCGGGCGTCTCCTCGCTCGCCGACTCTTGGGCCGGCTCGGATGCTGTCTCGACAGACTCGGTTTCGACGGGCTCCGGGTCGGTCGACTCCGAGTCGTCGGTGTCGCCCTCGTCGTCCTCGTCGTCGACTTCCTCGGCGAGAAGGTCGGTCTCGGCGTCTGGGTCGTCGATAAGTGTCCCGCGGAACTGGGACTCGTCCTGGCGAATCGACCAGCCGAGGTCGACGTTACCGTTGTCTCGGACGTTCTGGACCTGAACGAAGACCATATCGCCCGGTTCGAGGTCCATGCTATCGAGGCGTGTGTTGAGTTCGCTTTTGTGCAACAGGCCGGTCACGCTGTCGCCGATGTCGACGAAGATGCCAAACTCGGCGTAGCCGTCGACGGTGCCGCGGTAGTAGCGCCGCGGCGTCAACTCGTCCGGTTGTGTCCCCCGGAACTCGAAGACGACGTCTTCTTCGTGCAAGTCACAGACGCGACCATCGACAGATGTGCCACAGATGATACACGTAGCCATTGATGTGTGCAAGCGGTTCCGGGTTAAAACGGTTGTCGAAACAGCTTCGCTTACTGGGCGGTCACGGCGTACATCTGCTTCCGGGCGTCGGTAAGACTGTACTGCCGCTCGACGAGGTCGTGCTCTTCGAGCCTGTTCAGTGCATACCTGACCGTCCGCTCTGGCAGTAACGACTCCTCTGCGAGTTCGCCTCGGGCGAGTGCCCCCTCTGCTTCGAGAACCCGCGCGACCAGCTTCGCGCTCGGTGGCAACTCCCGTAGCCGGTCTCTGTACTCGGTCTCAGACAGGCGTGGTGTCACAGCGTCTGGGTCCTCAATTCTGGTACCCATACGTCCACTCTTTTCTCGTGCCCTTGTAAATGTTGGTCTTCCCGTGCCAAACACTTGTTTATTGTACTCTATTCCCTGGTATTGATGCTGTGATTAAACGTCATTATATTCCCAATATATTGCTTCGGGAGGGGACCGCGCGTAGTCGAGTGCGCACGAATGACACAACTTCTTTGGGCCGTGCAGCCGTTCCCGGTAGCTGTGTACGACCTCGAACGATACCTGACGATACGACAGGCACACGGTGGGTCGCTCGGGCCGGATGGAACGCTCGCGTTCTTGCTCGATACGACCGGCGTGCCACAGGTGTGGACCGTGTCAGAGCCGGGAGCCTGGCCCGTCCAGCGGACCTTCTACGACGAACCGGTCTCGTTTTGCAGCTACTCGCCGGAACGGTCGGAGCTGATATTCGGCATGGACGAGGGTGGCAACGAGCGCCAGCAGTTTTTCAGACTGGACGACGACGGAACCATCACGCCGCTGACGGACACGCCCGACGCCAAACACTACTGGGGTGGGTGGCGTTCCGACGGCGAGCAGTTCGCCTTCGCGTCGAACCGCCGCGACGAGTCCGTCTTCGATATCTACGTCCAGGACAGAGACGCGACCGGCGACGACGCCGAACTCGTCTTCGAGGGCGACGGCTGGTTCACCGTCGGCGGCTGGAGTCCCGACGACGACGCGCTCATTCTCGTCGAATCGCACTCCGGCTTCGACCAGGATGTTTCGGTGCTCGACCTTGACACCGGGGAGCGGCGACACCTCAACCCCGACGACGACGAGGTTCGGTACCGGAGTCCGCAGTGGAGTCCCGACGGCGAGGCGCTGTATGTCGCGACCGACCGCGGTGCCGATACCCTCTATCTCGCCCGGATGGACGCCCAGACAGGCGAGCTCGACACCGTCCGCGAGGGCGGCGACTGGAACGTCGGCGGCGTCGCACTCGACCAGGACAGCGGCCTGCTCGTCTACTCGCGTAACGTCGACGGCTACACAGAACTGACACTGGGCGAGTTGACCGGCGAGACGGAGATAACGGAGTCGCCGATGCCCGAGGTTCCGGGCAACGTCGCCGGTGGAATCAGCTTCGGTCCAGACGGCGACCGACTCGCACTCTCCTCGAACGGCCGGACGCTCAACAACAACGTCGCGGTCCTCGACGTGGCTGCACTGCGCGAGGACGGCGCGGATGCCGACGCCGTGACGCGCTGGACGAACGCCTCGACTGCTGGGATTCCACGCGAGACGTTCGTCGAGCCAGACATCGTTCACTACGAGAGTTTCGACGGCAGGGAGATTCCCGCCTTTTTGTCACTGCCGCCGGAGATACCAGACGGGGGTGTGCCGGTCATCGTCGACATCCACGGCGGTCCCGAGAGCCAGCGCCGCCCCTCCTTTACCGGCCTCACCCAGTATCTCCTCTCACAGGGGTACGCCGTCTTCGAGCCGAACGTCCGGGGGTCGACCGGCTACGGGCGCTCGTACACCCATCTCGACGACGTGGAAAACCGAATGGACTCGGTCCGCGACATCGGGGCCGCACTCGACTGGCTCGCCGAACAGGACGCCGTCGACCCTGACCGGTTCGTCGCGAAGGGCGGCTCGTACGGCGGCTTCATGGTGCTCGCGTCGGTGACCGAGTTCCCCGAGCGCTGGGCCGCAGGCGTCGACATCGTCGGCATCGCGAACTTCGTCACGTTCCTCGAAAACACGGGGCCCTGGCGGCGCTCGCTCCGGGAGGCAGAGTACGGCTCGCTCGAAGACGACCGCGAGTTCCTCGAGGAGATTAGCCCGCTCAACAACATCGAGAACATCGAGGCACCCCTGTTTGTGCTCCACGGCGAGAACGACCCACGCGTTCCGGTCGGTGAGGCAGAACAGATCGTCGAGGGTGCCCGCGAGCAGGACGTACCCGTCGAGAAGCTCATCTTCGAGGACGAGGGCCACGGTATCGCCAAGCTCGACAACCAAATCGAGGCCTACTCACAGGTCGTCGAGTTCCTCGACGAGCACGTCTGAGTGTCCGAGTGTGATTTTGCAGTTCCGTGACTCAGTGACGTGTATCGCCGTGTTACGGGCCATCGGCTGAGACGTTGGCACGGCGGGAACGACTCGCAACAATCACTATGTCCCAGCGGCTCTCGTCGTGTTCAGTCTGTGCCCGCTGGCGCTGGTCTGTCAGCCGTGGCCGGAGTGTCGCTCGTGCGAACTGGGTCCGTGGCTATCCAGAGCAGGCCAGCGAGGGCAGATATCGTCAGGCCGGCGGCCGCCAGAAACGTCACCGGGCCCGTCGACTCTGCAATCGGGTCGAAGGCAGCACTCGTGACGCCGCTGGCGAGACGAAAGACCATCGAGACGCCCGAAAGGACCGTCGCCCGTCCGGCGTCGTCGAGTCTGTCGTTGACGTATTGGTTGCGAATCGGCCCGGAGATGCGGCCCAACACGCGGCGCAGATAGATGACGGGGAGGACGAACAACGGGACGACTGCGATAGTCGCGTAGGCGATGGCACACAGCGGCGCGAGCAACAGGAAAAACCGGCGAGGACCCAGGGTGTCCTCTATCCAGCCTGTCGTCATCATCGCGCCCGCGGTGACGAGTTTGAACGAGGCATAGAGCACGCCAAAGGCGACAAGCGGGACGCTGATCGACTCGAGGGTCGGCTGTTCGAGCCACCGGGTCGCAGAGAACATCCAACTGGGCCGCCGAGATGCCGACGTCCGCATCAACTTCTCGGAGAGGACGGCCGTCGAGAGGCGGTAGACGTTGACTGCGAGAAACACCAGTGCCAGCCCACCCACGCGACTCAGCGCCGTTTTCGCGGGTCCGTTAACAGACTCACAGCCGCCGACTTCTCGTGGCTATCTGGTAACTGTTTTGTACGCTTCGTGGTACTTCGCGTCAGCGAACACGCTGGCCTGTGGTCGCTGGCGACTGCCGGCGGTACACGGGCTGTGTTATCATAGACTACCAGTTATAAATAATATGACAGCGTATCTCCAATATGGCCGATACAAACCGGTATCGGACCGTGTTGGGCTTTCTGCTCGTGTACGTGGTGCTGGCGTGGCCACCTTTCCTCTACCTCAACAGAGCGGTTCTCGGCGACGTGGTCGACATGCTCGTGACAGTCGATCCGTTCGCAGCCGTCTGGGTGGTCACTGCGGTCGTGATTGTGGGGGGACTGTTCCGGGCGGCAGAGGGGGTTCAGCGGTACAACCAGTTTCTCGCCGCGCCGAAAAACGCTGTCGCGGTGCTGGTGGCGTTCTCTTTCCTGCTTGCGGCGATGTCGTGGTGGGCCGTGCCAGAGGCCATCTTCTACGTCGAACTCGACGTGACGCTGAATCAGGCACTCGTCTTGATTTTACTGTGCCAGGCACCGATGCTCGTGTTGTTGTCACTGCTGACTGTGCTTGGGAAGGCCATGTCTCCCAAGTAGCCAGGCCGTCGTCGATTTTTGCGAGGATGAAAGCAGTTATCCACGCCCACGCCGAATCCGAGGGCATGAACGGAACGCTTTCGACCGGCAACGAGGTGGGGGTATGCGCGTAGTCGCCAAGTTCGGCGGGACGAGCGTGGGAACCGGCCAGCGCGTCACGCGGGCTGCCGAGTCTATCGCCGAGGCTGTCGACGCAGGCCACGAGGTCGCTGTCGTTGCCAGTGCGATGGGTGGGACGACCGACCGACTGCTGTCGGCCATCGAGTTCGACGCAAACGAGGCCGACCGCGCCGAAATCGTAAGCATGGGCGAGCGGACTGCCGTCCGGATGCTCAAAGGCGCACTCGACGCACAGGGCATCGACGCGGTCTTTCTCGAACCTGGCGACGCCGCCTGGCCGATTCTCACCGACGCTTACGGCGAAGTTGACAGCGAGGCGACCCGGAAGCGGGCACGCGCCTGCACCGACCTGCTCGATGACGGGGTCGTTCCGGTTATCACCGGCTTTCTGGCCGAAGACTACGACGGCAACGTGACGACGCTTGGCCGGGGCGGGAGCGATACGACGGCGGTTATGCTGGGGAACTATCTCGACGCTGACGAAGTTGTCATCGTCACCGATGTCGAGGGCGTAATGACCGGCGACCCAAGTGTCGTCGAGGGGGCGCGCAACGTCGGCGAGATAAGCGTCGACGAGATTCGGAGCCTCTCTTTTCGCGGGGCCGAGGTTATCGCCCCGTCGGCACTTACGTACAAGACAGACGAGTTCGGCGTTCGCGTCGTCCATCACCAACACGGTGACCTGCTCTCGGGAGGCACGACCGTCGAGGGCGAGTTCGAGAACCTCATCGACCTTCAGGAGCGAGAACTGACCTGTATCACCGTCGCAGGGCGGGCGATTCGCAACCAGCCGGGCATCCTCGCGTCGCTGTCCTCAGCCCTGGCAGAGGCCGAAATCAACGTCGAGGCGGTCTCTTCTGGGATGGACTCGCTAACGTTTTACACCGATGTCGAGGAGGCCGAATCCGCAGAAGCACTCGTCCACGAGCAGGTCGTCGACGACGAGGTCATGTCGAGTGTCACCGTCGAGTCGACGTTTGCCGTCATCCGTATCACCGGCGGTGACCTCCCCCAACAGAGCGGCTCACTCCACGGCTTGCTCGAACCGATGGCGTCAGAACACATCAACCTCAACGATGTTATCACGAGCGCGACGTCTGTCTCGGTGTTCGTCGACTGGGAAGAACGCGACCGCGCGCTCGAACTCCTGCAGGACCTGTTCTAGCGGCCCGATTCGAGCCGGTTTCCGATTCGTTCTGGCAGTCCTGCACGGCCGACTGCCTCCTGAACGCGGTCGATGTCGTACGTGACCCGGTGTTCAGTCACCGACAGCGTATCGAGGTCGAGCACGCCGTAGGCGGCCCGCGGGTCGTCGTCGCGTGGCTGGCCGACGCTCCCCGGGTTCATCACGACTCCCTCGTCGTAGATTTCGTGGTGCTGGACGTGGGTGTGTCCCAGCACGAGCACCGACTCTGCTCCGAGCAGGTCGGGGCCGAACTCCTCGGGATACGTGTAGTGGCCGCGGTGGTCTGGATGGCTGTGGACCAGTCGGACGCGCCCGTCGAACTCGCTGCGCTGGTCGGGGAGCGCCGCCAGCCACTCCACGTGCCCCTCGTCGAGGGTTTCCTGTGCGTGCTGAACGCCTGCGCCGGCCATGCTGTTGAATCCAAACCCCGAGTCACCGACCACGGCGCGGTCGTGGTTGCCCATCACCGTCGGTACTCCTCGCTCGCGCAACGTCTCGACGCAGTCGGCGTGCCAGGGGTTGTAGCCGACGACATCACCGGCACAGACGAGCGCGTCTACCGGCGGCATGTCAGCAAGCACTGCCTCCAGAGCCACCTTGTTCCCGTGAATGTCAGAAAGAACACCGACGTTCATACCGACTGTTGTCTGGCGAGTAACTTCACTGTTGGTCCGGCGACGGCTGTCGGCAGATAGCCTGTCGCCCGGTGTTCGACAATCGACGAATGAACAGTCGACACACACTTATACGAGTTCGCGCCACAGTCATGTATGGCAGAAGTAGGCATCGACGGCATCGAGATACGGACAGGGAAACTGAAGCTCGACCTTCCGGGGACGTTCGCGCCCGCACAGGGCGACGACCCGGAGAAGTTCACGAAGGGGCTGGGGCTGTACACGTCCTCGCTGCCGGACGTGTACGAGGATATCGTGACGATGGCGGCAAACGCCTCCCATCGCCTGCTTGACCGGAAAGACCTCTCGTTGAGCGACATCGGTCGCATCGACGTGGCGACCGAGAGCGCGTTCGACAAGTCCAAACCCGTCTCGACGTACGTCGCGGGCTGTCTCGAACAGGTCTTCGAGGACGACCTCCATCACGCCAACAAAGGCGAGCGCAAGTTCGCCTGTGTCGCGGGGACGCAGGCACTCGACGACGCGTACAACTGGATTCGTGCGGGTCGCAACCAGGGTCGGAAGGCGCTCGTTATCGCGACAGACACCGCGCTCTACGAGCGTGACGACCCAGGCGAATCGACCCAGGGCGCCGGTGCGGTGGCGATGCTCATCGACGAAAACCCTGACCTCGTCGCCTTCAGTGACGCACAGGGGTATGGCAGCGCCGACGAGACGGACTTCCTGAAACCCAACCAGCAGTTCCCCAGCGTCGACGGGAAGCGGTCGATGCAGGTGTATCTGGCCCGGATGCGCGAGGCGATGGAGGACTTCGAGCGCAACGGCGGCGACACCCATCCCGATAACTTCGCGCTCATCCCGTTCCATACGCCGTTCCCGGGCATGGTTCGTCGGGCCGCCGCGCTCGGTTTCCGACACTGCATCCGCGGGACCGAGGTCGAAGAGGAAGTCGCCGACGAAATCGGTCACCAGCCCCGTGAGACGGAGTTCGACTCTCACGATGCGTTCCTCGAAGCGCAAAAAGAGTACACCGAAACGCTGACCGAGACGAACATGTACGAAGAGTGGTATGCAGAAACTATCGAGCCAACGCTCGCTATCTCCCGGTACGTCGGGAACTGGTACACGGGCTCGGTCCATATCGCCCGCGCGGCCGGCCTACAGGAAGCGCTCGAAGACGGCCGTGACCTCACCGGACGGCAGTTGCTCGTCGGTTCGTACGGCAGCGGTGCACAGGCCGAGATCCACGCCGAGGCCATCCAGCCCGGCTGGGAGGACGAAATCAGTCAGCTGAATATCGACGAACAGGTCGAGAACCGCCGGGACATCACGTTCGACGAGTACGAGCAGATTCACGACGTACACAACCACGACGAGTCAATCGAGATGGACCCCCTGACGACGCCCGACGGCGAATTCGTCTTCGACGGCTGGGGTCGAATGGGCGAACGCAAATACAGCTACGTCGAGTAACGCCCCTCAGTCGGCGGTGGTTTTCCAGGTCGACCGCTCATCACACGGCCTCTTCGACTGGTCGGCATCGTCGCTGGTCCCTATGCAGCCTAAGCCCCACTTGACGAGTTTGAGGCCGGCGACACCGACCACCATGCCGAAGACGATTTCCGGTGTGGCCATGAGCGCGACCAGGGCTGGCACTCCAAGTACGGTCACGAGCAACGCACCACGCACCCAGTTCTCGCGGTCGTCTATCTGTCTGTTCGCAGTTCCAGTCACTGGTGGTAGCTGTCTCATTGTATCTAAACAAACGGGGTGTATACGGATAAGTATAATCTGAATTATAGTTTTGTAAGACCGGTTACTGAAATATTTTTTAGTCTGTTAGCGTCGATAAGCGGCCGCATATAACGACTTTCGGCTAAGACAGAGCACGGCTACTCGTGCCAGAATGTACAATCAATCCGATACTCACCGAGGGCCAGCGTCTCGTCTCCGTCGAGGCCGACACGACAGGGGGTAACTGTACTGGTCACGGGTGGCTGTTCAGTTGCCAGACGGAAGCTGTGGCTCGTACTGGTCGTGCTGTCCTCTCGTTCGCCGCCTTTTCGTGGCGAAACTGACCACGTGGGGGTACAGTCCTTCACAGAGTTTGAGAGCGACAACGCCGACCGTCCCACCAGTCATAACCGCAGGTGCGACCATGAACGCGACCAGCAGCGGCAGGGTTAGCACCGCCGCAACGAGGCTTTTCATCGTCTCACAGTACTCTCTCGTCCCGACTGCCGTCTCGGCTGATTGTGGTTGTCTCATCGTATCTGTACCGATGGACCATATGCACATAAGTGTAATCAGAATGAACTTTCTGTAATGAACGTTACTGAAGAGCGCTTCTGTTCGAGGGTCGGCGACCGGTGACTGTTTTTATCCCGCACTCGAACGGCCTGTGATGGCAGCACACAACGGGAGCGACACGTTCGATATCGGCGGAGAGCTGACTGTCCACCGGTTGGGGTACGGTGCCATGCGTATCACCGGCGACGACGTTATTGGCACGCCCGACGACGAGGCCGGGGCAGTCGACATCGTCAGGGAAGCCGTCGAGATGGGCGTCGATTTCATCGATACGGCGGACTCGTACGGTCCTGGCGTGAGCGAGCGACTGCTGGGCGAGGCGCTTTCGCCTGCCGATGATGTCGTCGTCGCGACGAAGGCGGGGCTGCTCCGCAACAGTGAGGGTGAGTGGCTTCCCCATGGCGACCCCGACTACATCCGCAATCAGGTGCTCGTCAGCCGCGACCGCCTCGGGGTCGATACTATCGACCTCTACCAGTTCCATCGGCCCGACCCCGACACGCCGTTTGAAGACTCTGTGATGGCGTTTGCGGAGCTGAAAGACGATGGCTTTGTCGATCACGTCGGCCTCTCGAATGTCTCCGTCGAGCAACTCGAAACTGCCCGCGACCACGTCGAAGTTGCCACCGTCCAAAACCGCTACAACGTCGCCCACCGCGACGACGAGGACGTACTTCAGGCCTGTGAGGAGTACGGTATCGGGTTTATTCCGTGGTATCCGATGGCTGCCGGTGACCTGGGCGAAGTTGGTGACGACCTGCGTGCCGTTGCCGACAGCCACGACGCGACCCGCCACCAGATTGCCCTCGCCTGGTTATTAGAACACTCCGACGTGACGCTGCCGATTCCCGGCACGTCGAGTCTCGACCACCTCGAAGAGAACGTCGCTGCCGCGGGTATCGAACTCACCGACCAGGAGTACGAACGCCTCTGTTAACGCGACCGCGACGGGACTTTGTAGCTGGCGCGCTAACAGGGTGTATGAGTCACCAAGCCACTGCTGAGCTTACCGTCTACGCCGACTACGTCTGCCCGTTCTGTTATCTCGGATACGTCTCGCTCGATAGCTATCGAACGGAGCGCGACGGGCCGTTGGCTGTCCATTGGCAGCCTTTCGACCTCCGGGCGAGCCAGCGCCGACCCGACGGCACCATCGACCACGACGTCGATACCGGCAAAGACGAGGAGTACTACGAGGAAGCACGCAAGAACGTCGAGCGACTGGCCGACCAGTACGGGGTCGACATGGTACAGAACCTCTCGAAGGACATCGACTCATACGACGCACAGCGTGTCGGGCTCCGGGCTTCGGAACAGTACCCCGACAGGTTCGATACGTTCCACCGCGGCGTGTTCGATGCGCTCTGGGAGGACGGGCGTGATATCGGCGAACAGTCGGTACTCGCCTCGGTCGCCGAACAGGCAGACCTCCCCGACGGCTTCGTCGCCGAAACGCTCGCCGACGACGCGAGCGCGGATCAACTCGATGAGGCCTTTGCCGCCGCACAGAGCCGTCGTATTACGGGGGTGCCGACGTTCGTCTTCGGTGAGCATGCCGCCCGCGGTGCGGTCCCGCCAGAACACCTCCGCAGGCTCGTCGAAGGGGCCTGAACGGACGCCGGAACCTATAGTCGGGGGGTACGTTGGTCCGGGCAGGGATGGGGGACGTTTTACTCGTCGACGATGCGACGTTCATGTAGAATCTCTATCGCGCACTCCTCGACGAGACCGCTGGGACTGTCGTCCCAGAGGCGACAAACGGCGTCGAGGGCATCGAGGCATACAAGGAATACGACCCAGATGTCGTCGTGATGAACGTGCGGATGCCAGTGCTCGACGGCATCGGCGCGAGTGAGGACATCATCGAGTACGACGCAGATGCGACGACCGTCATCTGCTCGGGCAACAGGCAAGACGAGAAACTGAAAGCCGCGGTGGCTGCTGGCGCCGTCGATTATCTGACCAAGCCGTTCCAGCGAGCGGGATTTCTCGAAGTGGTTACCAGTCACCTGAAGTGAACTGACTGTCTCGCCCGCGACCCCGCTCTGGCGGAAACGAAACCACAATGTGGCGGGAGTTGATTAATTCGACAATGAACCCGGTCAAAGACAGCGTCCACGACTATATCAGACTCGACCCTGTGGCCGCTGAGTTGGTCGATACACCCACCTTTCAGCGTCTGCGCCACATCAAACAGCTCTCGACAGTCCGGCTCGTCTACCCCGCGGCGAACCACACCCGATTCGAACACAGTCTCGGTGTCTACCACCTCGCCAGCAACGCCGTCGACCACCTCGGCGTCGACGCCGATACGGCCAAACACACCCGCGCTGCAGCGCTGTTACACGACATCGGCCACGGGCCTTACGGACACCAGACAGAAGACCTCATCCGCCGGCGGACGGGCACCGACCACGACGAGGTCGGCTGGCTACTCACGGACGCCGACCGAGAGGTCTGTCATGTGCTCGAATCACACGGTCTCGACCCCGAGCGCGTTACTGACCTCATCGCCGGGAAGGGACGGCTCGGCCCGCTCGTCGCCGGCGAACTCGACGTCGACCGGATGGATTACCTTGTCAGAGACGCCCACCACACGGGAGTTCCGTACGGAACTGTCGACCACGGGCGACTCATCCGCGAACTCCGGCTGGAGGGAGACCGGCTCACCCTCGCGGCGGGGAACGTCCCGACCGCGGAGTCGCTGTTACTGGCCCGCTCGCTGATGAACACCGTCGTTTACCGCCACCACGTGTCGCGAATCGCCGGCGCGATGCTCGACCGAGCCTGTGAACGATACCTGGCGGCGACGGAGACACCCGTTGCCGAGTTCCGCCGGATGGCCGACCACGACCTGCTGGTCGCGCTCCAGGAGACCGAGCTTGGTCGGCGAATCGAGCGGCGAAATCTCTACAAACGGGCAGTCTGGGCGGGACTGGACCGCGTTCCCTCCGAGATTCTTGACGTGACATACGCAGATGCCCGTGACGCCGAGCACGAGATTGCAACGGCCGCCGGCGTCGACCCCGAGGCAGTCATCGTCGACGTACCGAGCAGACCGGGGCTCAAAGAACTTGGCACAAACGTCGTCGTCGACGGAATCGTCCGACGGCTCGAAGATACGTCCGAACTCGCAGCCAGCATCCGCGCGGCCGAGCGAACGCGCTGGCGGCTGGGCGTCTACTGTCCGGACCAACACATCGAACAGGTGAGCGGGGCTGCCCGCGAGATTCTCGGACTCCGCCCAACGGCGTGACCGATTACTTCAGCTCGAGATAGTCTCGAACACCCTGTGTCGTCCCCGGCACTGCCTCTGGCTCGGTCCCTGCCTCGACGGCGGCTTCGGGGTCTTTGAGGAGATGTCCAGTAGTGAGGCAGACGACCTGCTCGTCGGCAGTCACGACGCCCTCCTCGCGAAGTGAACGAAGGCCTGCAATCGACGCTGCAGATGCCGGCTCGACGCCGACGCCTTCTCTGGCAAGCTCGCGCTGTGCGGCTTTAATCTCGCCGTCGGTGACCGCGACGGCAGTCCCGCCGGTTTCGCGGATACCGGGGAGTGCCTTCGGGGCGTTGACGGGGTTGCCGATGCGGATTGCCGTCGCACTCGTCTCGACAGAGTCCCAGCGACGCGTCTCCGCTCTCCCGTCTTCGATTGCCTCGACCATCGGAGCGGCCCCCTCTGCCTGGACACCGGTCAGCTTCGGCATATCGGCGTCTCCGAGTGCACTGCTTGCCACGAGTTCACGAAGGCACTTGTAGAGTGCGGCGGTGTTGCCAGCGTTGCCGACCGGAAGCACGATTCGGTCCGGATAGGATTCCTCTTCGTCCCGGAACTGTTCGAGTATCTCCAGCCCGATTGTCTTCTGTCCCTCCAGCCGGAACGGATTGAGCGAGTTCAACAGATAGACATCGCCACGCTCAGCGAGGTCGCCGACGATATCGAGACAGGTATCGAAGTTGCCGTCGACTTCCAAGATGCGTGCACCATGAAGACTCGCCTGCGCGACCTTGCCGGCGGCGACTTTTCCCTGTGGAAGAAGCACGAGCGTTTCGAGGCCGGCACGCGAGCCATACGCCGAGAGCGCAGCGCTCGTGTTCCCCGTTGAGGCACACGCCAACCGCTCGACTCCCATCTGTTCTGCGACGCGGACGCCGACGGTCATCCCTCTATCTTTGAAGCTTCCGGTCGGGTTCATACCCTCGTGTTTGACTCGCAACCGGTCGACGCCAATCGAGGACTCCAGACGTGGCACGTCGTGTAGTGGCGTCGCCCCTTCTGGAAGCGAGACGCCCGTCTCGAAGGGGAGGGCCGCGTCGTACCGCCAGACGCCACGGCCGTCGAAGTCCTCCCAGGTTGGCAGGTCGGCGTATCTGACTTCGAGCAGTCCGTCGCAGTCGTCACAGACGTACCGGACCGTCTCGAAGGGCGCGAACTCCTCGCCGCAGGCGATACACGAAAGCCAGACTCCCTCAGTCGCGCAGGTGGGTTCCTCGCCGCTCAGGTCGAAGTGGGACTGACTGGTCATTACCGACACGTCGGTCGGGACCGATAAAAATCAGGTGCCTCTCAGTCGTCCCCGAACTCCTCGATGCGGTCGTGGACGTAGCCCGCCCACGCGTCAAGCGTCTCGTGCATCAACTCTCGGGCGTCCGGGAGCGGCGTCGGGCTGTACTGGTAGACGTGACCGCCGCCGTCGAGGAGCCGGCGCTCGCGGTCTGCTAGTTCTTTCTCCCGCAACGTCGACAGTGAACGGTTGACGTTGCTCCGGTCGCGGTCGAGTTCAGTTGCGAGCTCCTCGACGGTGCTGCCCGGATTGTCGAGTAATGCCTCGTAGGTGCGGGCTTCGTGGCGCTGAATCCCAAACACGCAGGTCAACACTTCTTCGAGACCCGGCTCCTCTTCGAGCATGAGGTCGCGGAAATCCTGGGGCGAAGGGTCGGCTTCCATACCCTGGATACGGAGCGCCGACAGAATAAATCCCCTCGTTTGGCACGACAGGCGCTGTCTGTTGGTCTGAGTCACACCTGGCAACCCGTCCACGCTGCGGTGGCCGCACCGCTTTGCCGTCTGGCCCGCCGGGTGCTACTTGCTGTCGTTGACGACGGCCGTCTCGAACCCGTCGTCGGTTACCTCGACACCTGCTGCACACACAGCGTGTTCGAACTCGTGGCCATACAGCTCTCGGGCAGCGCCGGCGGCGCTGTCGGCCGTCAGGTCGAACGATTCCGGGCTGTCGCGTTCGTAGGTGGCAACCAGGGTCGGTTCGTCGACTGCTTCAACGACGAGGCCATCCCGGCGGACTATCCCGACGTAGCCGGCCGGAACTTCTGTCGCCGTCGGGTCGTCGCTCACGCCGACGATACCCGCTACTCGCGGTGTGTCGTAGTCGTCTTTCTCGAAATCGAGAGCGAGCAGTGGCTCAGCCAGCGCATCACGCGCGGGATAGCCAAGCGCGAGCTTCTCGGCGATTGGGTCGACGTGGGACCCGTTTCCGATAACTGCGCCCCGGTCGGTGACCTGAACGCAGTTGTACGCGATATAGGGATTGTCGGTTTCTGGCGCGTCCGGTGTGGGGCCAACGGTGATGGTGTCGTCCCGCTTTGTTGCCGCTCTGTTCGGGAACGACCGCGACGAGACACGGTACGCGCCGACAGTCGGGCCGACGACGACGAATCGTCCAACGTACATGCTCTATCGTTCTCTAGCCCCGGAGCATGTAGGTGTCGATATGTTGTGACGCCACGCGGCCTCACAGTACTGTTCCGTCGTCCGGATGGCGAACAGCCGACACGACCTACAGACGCGAAGCGATGTGTCGGACTCCCGCGTGTCGCTTCGCGGTGCGGACTCAGAGCATGGGGTTCGTGGTTGTGTTCTGGCATATAAATCTCGGTCTGGACCCGCCGCTGGTGGTACGAGAAACCGGGACAATCGCTCGGCTGCTTCGACACGCATAAATACACCCGTGAATTATCCAAAGTTGGAGTCCCGTGGGGTAGTGGCCAATCCTGTCAGCTTCTGGGGCTGACGACGGAAGTTCGAATCTTCCCGGGACTACTTCTCTGCGTAATACGTGCGACAGTACCGTGTCTATTCGGCGTGCCAGCCCACCCACTGGCGTTCGCTTCACCGACGGCAAACGTCTCTGCTCAACTGTGAGGCTCGGTCGCGGGGACCGGTCGCACCGACTTGACATTCTCGTCGTCACCCAGCGCCACGAGAGAATCGACCGCGACCCAGGCCGTGACTGATCCCTCGAGTTCGGTTATCACCGTACTGATGTTATCTTCGGGAAGCTCGCCACCGGGTTCGAGCTGTACCAGAACGCGAACCTCACCGTCTCGATACTCGATGTCGTGTGCGTCGGCGACCGCTTCCGGATTGTCAGCGGCAGCTACCTGTGCGACACCGTTCGAGAGTGGACTTCGCTCTGGCATACTGTCTGTCGGGTCAGCCTCGCCTGTGTTGCCGTCGGCTGCGGTCGATTCGGTCTTGTTTTCTGACGACGAACCGTCCGTACCGCCGTCAGCGGCGCTCGAACTCCTGTTTGCCGCGTCCTCCGGCTGGTCGTCGACACAGCCTCCAAAGAGGACGAGACTCACACACCCACAGCCCGCCCGAAGCACTCCCCGTCTGTCTCGGGCCACGTCCACAGTTTCGTCCATGACAGATATAGGCGTTCCGTGCACTGCAACGGCTGTTTCAGTGATGCGACGCTGCTTGTGGCGAGTCAATCCGCGGTCAGACCGTCGTATGCGGCGCTGGCGTCGACTTGTCCGAACCCGATTTTCGTGTTGGCCGGCTCGCCGACGTCGTCGTCTGCGATAGCAGTCCCCGTCTCGAAGAGGCTACTCCGCACATCGCCTCGGCTCCTGTCTCTGGATATGTCGAACGTGACACCGAACGCCGCCGGACGACGACCTGTGTTCGTCACAGTCACCGCCATGTCGAACGGGTCGCCCGGGTTGACGACGGCGGCGGGGCCCTGACCGTCGATGTCTAACTCAGAGAGGAGTGCGACTGCGTCTCCGGCCTCTGTGTCGACGTCGGCGACAATCGTGACCTCGCCGTCGACGAGCGGTCCGCTCTGGTTGGCGTCGACCGTCTGTGCGTTCGTGTAGTCACTACCAGCACCTGTATCGACGAGTAATCCGACGTTAATACACTCGCCCAACTCGAGGGCCGCAGGCGCGAACCCACTGACGCCGTCTGCGTCGGTGATGGAACTGATTGTGTCGTCGCCGCCATCGAGGGCCGACCCGACGTAGAAGACGACCTCGGCACCGCCGGTTTCGAGTCCGTCGGCGTCGATGAAAAACGCAGCGTCCTCTGTGCCCTGGTTGCAGACCGTGAGGAGATTATCGAAAAACGTCAGGGAGTCCGAATTGACACCCGAACCGCCGATTGGGTTTTCGGCTTCGGGAATCTCCCCGATGTCGATTTCGATGTGGCCGCTTTCGTCTTCCGCGACGTAGTTGTCTCCGTTCAGGGAGCCTCCCGGCTGGAGACCGAGGTACGCGTTTGCGTCGTTCGTGACCTGCACGCTCACGTCTCTGTGCGATTCGACGCGGCTAAACGCGCCCGAACTCACGAGCGCGGCGCCGCCGATAGCTGTACTGCCAGCGCCTATCAGGAAGGTACGTCGTTTCATTGGTGGGTCCCGGCGTCGCTGACCGCTGACACCTGTATCACTCACAAAGGGGAGGCCCCGTTTCTGTAATCGCCGACTGCAAACCGACAACGAGAGCCTACGCTTGGACAACGGGTCTATACGACGCTGGCGGCGCGTTATCTGACCTGCCGTCGACGAAGTTGCGCCGTACTGTATCTCAGTCAGCTATCAGCACTCACTGACGGTGATATCGGAGAAACGACCCGCAGTAATCAGTATGAACCGGTATCTGTGCAAAGCGACGCGGAGACAATACGGCACATACCGGCCGCACCCGTCTCTGAATGCACGGATTGAATCGACACAATCGGCAGTTAGTTAACCAACTGGCAGATGTGCACTTTGGCAACGATGAGCGAAGACAATGCTCGTTCCTCGATCGGTGTTTCAGTTGAACGAAAAATACCTAGCGAAGACGCCTTCACCGTCCAGACTAGTGAGCAAATCCGTCTGCAGATTCACACAGTGCCCGGCCAACGCGACGAGGCAGTCGAGGCCGTCGAGAAGGCCGGTGGGGATGTGGTACACAGCTACGACACGCTAGTCGTCGCCGATATTGCGACCGACCGTGTTAGAGAGGTGGCGGAGTCGAGTGCGATACGGCTGGTCAACGAGTTCGTGTCCCCGGAACCACACGGCAATCCCAGACCGAACGTGAGACATCTCGACCTTCCCGACGGCATCGAGGTACCGCGAGAACCGGTCGAGGACTGGCAGGACGTTCTGGCCGAGTACGGGATTACCGAGGCCGACCTCCCGGACCCAATCGACCTCCCCAGCGAGGCAGACGACACAGAGACGGCCAACACCACAGCCCTCCCGAAGACAGAGGGGCGAGAGATACTCGGTGCAGACGACCTACACGCCCAGGGAATCACCGCAGAGGACACGACAGTCGCGGTACTCGACGTCGCCCCGTTCGATGTCGACAACGAACAGTACGCCGACCAGGTTATCGCAACGCTCGGAGCCGACCCCGAGGACAGCGACTTCGACACATTCTACCGGGAATCGGGCGGCCACGGGGACGCATGCGCGGACATCGTCTCGGTCATCGCGCCCGACGCGGACCTCGTTCTCGGCGACCTCAGGGCCCTAGACCCGCCCAACCTGCCCACCGCTCTTGACACACTCGAAGCAAAGTTCCCAGAGGTAGACGTTGTGAGTTTCTCGGTTGGCTTTCTTCCGGACTTTCGTATCGATGGGTTCGACCCGATAAGTCTCCGTATCGCAGAGTTCACAGAGAACACGGACTCCGTTTTCGTCAACTCCGCTGGCAACTCCGCCGCGGTCGAGGTGGCCTGGATGTTCGACGAGACGCTTGGTGCGATTCCGCTCCCACAGGAAAACGGCGATGCGTACGACTCGCAAGGAGACGGCGTCTTCGACGGGGACGGCCTGCTGAATTTCGACGCGAACTTCGACGCGGACCTGCCGGTATCCACGCGACTCCCAATCCAGACCCCGGTCGACGTGACGGCATACGCGTGGGACGGGATGTTTAGCCCGCTCTCGAACGACATCGGCTGGACGGTAACACACTGGGATGCTGACCCGGTCGTCGACGACCAGGTGTACGAGGCCCGACTGTATCCAACCCCCGAGGCCGACGACCCGGTCGAAGCGTCCGAGACCAACAACCCCTGGGAGACAATCGTCGTGCTCGCGGAGTGGTTCGAAGGTGAGACGACGGTCACGGTGGACGTTGCAAACGGCGCGTGGGTCGTTAACGACGTTACGGGAGACGCCGAGGGGAGCGTCGTGGCGTCTTCTGGTCCCAATCCCGACCTTCAGTTCCCAGAGGGGCAACGCATTACGATTGAGAACGAGGCCTGGGACGCCAACCCAATCGAGTTCCGGGCCGATGACGGCACGCCGCTGTTGAGTCAGGACCCCAACGTCGACGGAGAGTGGGAGACGAATCCTGTCGTCGACTGGAAGCAAAATGGGAGCGAGGTGACGTTCAACGTCACGAACGACCCGGGAGCCGTGGCTGTCGGCGTCCCCGGGTTTTCGGACCTGCTTTCGAGCTACGTCTCCACGGCAGACGAGACCGTCACAGGAGCCGTTCAGTCCACGCAGGCGCTTCCAATCTACCTCGAAGTCGAGGAGATAGACGCCGACGACGACCACCACTTCGATGTCTGGGGACAGTTCGGCGATGTCAACATCCCTACTCCGTGGGCGACGGACGCACGGTCTATCGGGATTCCGGCGCTGAGCCGCGACTCGAACCTGCTGTCGGTCGCCGCGGTCCAGGCGGTCGACCTCGGTGGCGGCGACGGTGAGACGGGACTGGCATTCGAGCGAAACAAGGGCGATCTGAAAGGCTACTCCTCGCAGGGCCCGACCCAGGACGGACGACGGGGCATCGACATCGCCGGACCGTCACACGTCTCGACGGCTGCCCGCGGTCCAATCGAAGACGTGTTCGGGTTCAACGGCACCTCCGCCGCTGCACCCCACGTCGCGGGGGCCGTCGCACTCATGTATCAGGCCGCCTCCGAGACGCTGTTCGAACAGCAGCAATCGAGCGAGTCACTCGCCCCAAGCGAGGAGGACCGGGTGACGGCGACGGTCAGTGACGACGAGGTGCCAGCTCTGGGCGAGTACGTCGTCAGCGCAATCACCGACGACGGCGATATTCAAGGGACGCTGACTGTCGACGACTAATCGGCCACGATTTCGGTTGCCGCGACGCGCTCGGTCACTGCGTGGCAACCTCGGCACACAGTCGCTGCTGTCGCTTGGTGTTGTGAGTGTGTGAAAATGCCCGGGGAGGGCTCCGAACCCTCGATCTCCGCATGTCCCAGGTACGAGGCAAGCCCCGCGGGAATGCCGGAGTGTGCCGCGTCGATTGAAACCCTATGAGTGCGGCGCTATGACCAGCTAAGCCACCCGGGCGCACTCGGTGATAATGGGGTGGTCGTCTTTAACGTTCTCATCCGCAGTCGCCATCGGCAACAATCCCCACGGCGTCATTGCGGCGATTCGGGTATCGATATCGGTGTGTCATGAGACGAGACACATCTCAGAGAGCGCTGGCGGTAACGACTCGGTATCAGGCAAGCACGAGCGGCAGGCCGAAAATGACCGCAAGCCCGACGACCGAGACGAGACATCCAATCGTGACCTGAGTTCCGGTGAACGCGCTCTGTGGTGCTGTCTGTCTGTACGGCGGTTCGCGCTCTGGGGGCGTCGGTTCGCTCGGGTCGTACGCCGGCCGGTCGTCGTGGTCGTCTGCCATACGCCGCCTTTCGAGGGCCGGTTATTTCGTTGTGTCGGAGTCGGTTCCGCTGGCGTGGCTGTGGCCGCTACAGACCCGACGGCGACCGTACGGTGGGCGAACGTTTTAACACTGAGAGGGATAACCGTCTGGTATGCAACTGCTGGCGGAGGTGTCAGGGCGATGAGCGAGGACGGGGCCTCCGACGACGAGGACTGGTTCGAGCAGGGCCTCCGTGACTCGGACGAGGACAGCACCGACAGCGAGGACTGGGGCTCGGCAGACGACAGCGACACAGCGGCGACAGATGCCGAGGCAGGCTGGACTGATGAGGCTGGCACAGACGACGGCGAGGCGGAGTCGTCAGCCGACTGGACACAGTCGGTCGGTTCCGACGATGACAGTCAGTCCTTCGGCGACGATTTCGGCGCAGATGACGGCGCGGGCGGTGCCTTCGGCGGCGCCGAAAATGCTGGCAGTAGTGAAGACGACGGCCTGTTCGACGAGGGGTTCGGTGACGCGTTCGGTGGTGCCGGCGACGACGGCGATTTCGCCGAAGAGGACTTCGAGTCGGAGATTCCACGCCTCGATTTGGGTATCGAGGGGCTCGACCAGATGATACAGGGCGGGGTTCCGGAGAAACACCTCATCGTCGTCATCGGCAGTGCCGGGACCGGCAAGACGACCTTCGGGCTCCAGTTCCTGAACCACGGTCTCAAGAACGGTGAGAATGCGGTGTTCATGACACTCGAACAGAGCCGCGAGGCTATCACTGCCACTGCAAACGAGTGGGGCTGGGACTTCGAGCGATACGAGCGAGAGGGCCAACTCGCCGTCGTCGACCTCGACCCCGTCGAGATGGCAAACAGCCTGGACAACATCCAGGCGGAGCTCCCAGAACTCATCAAGGATTTCGGCGCGGACAGACTCGTTCTCGACTCCGTCTCGCTGCTCGAGATGATGTACGACGACCAGGCAAAACGGCGCACCGAGGTGTTCGACTTCACCCGGTCGCTGAAAAAGGCCGGCGTGACGACGTTTCTCACGAGCGAAGCCAGCGAGTCGAACGCGTATGCCTCTCGACACGGCATCATCGAGTATCTCACCGATGCGGTGTTCGTCCTCCAGTACGTCCGCGGCGAGACACAGGAGACGCGACTGGCGGTCGAAATCCAGAAGATTCGGAACGCCAACCACTCCCGCGAGCAGAAACCCTACGAGATGACCGACGAGGGAATCTCGGTCTATCAGCAGGCGAATATCTTCTGACTACCGGTCGGGGTAGCCTTCGAGGGCGTGTTCGAGGGTCTCGCGCTCCGTGCGTGCCGCCGACAGTTCCGCTTCGATATCGTCGCTTCGGATGCGCTCGCGTTCCTCCTCGCTGAGGTCTTCGCGGACAACCGCGGCGTCGCGAATCCGCTCGTAGTCGGTCGTCCGGGGGAGGGCTGCAACCTCGCGAAGCTGCTCGACCACGTCCGGTGCGAAGCGGTTGACTGCGGCGGTCAGCTCGCGACAGCGATACTGGAGTTCCTCGGCCGCTGGCGGCGGCCACGAGACTGTCAGCGGCCCACCGTCCAGCCCGTCGAGATACGTCTGTTTCCGGCCGACGACGCGGGTGAGCGTGTTCGGCTCGTCGACGTAGTGTGAGAGCTTCGACTCCGAGTAGTCTGCGTACTCGAGCAGCGTCGGAATCGACTCCTCGCCCGGGGGATGTTCTCGGACGTATTCGAGAAGCTCCGCGTCGGGCTTCTCGAAAGGGACCAGCGGGTAGTCGGTCATCGCGTCCAGAAAGTCGAACACCTCCCGCGTCGACGCCTCTCGCGTGAACGAGTCGAAGGCGTCGGTGACGGCGTCGTTGTACGTCTCGATTGGCTCGCGTAACGTCTCTGTGGGCGCATCGAGGTCCGCGTCGGCGAGGCGGGCCAGCCGTTCGAGGTCTGTGATGTGCTCGTCGAGTTCGCGAATCCGATACCGGATGTCCCGCCGCGTCTTGCGGTAGGAGTCGAGTATCTCGTCGCGCTCTTCGAGGCGTGAGACGAGGTCTGCGACCGGTTCGAGCTGTTCGCGCACCTCCCTGATGTCGGACTCGTGGAACCACCGCTGCTGGAGCATCTCGTCGCACTCCTCGAAGACCTCGGCGAGCAGCATCTCCTCCGAGACCTCTTCGACGACCTCGGCGATGGCGCTCTGGAACTGGATGTTCGTCTCGATGTCTCCGCCGTCGTCGGTGACGTCCTCCTCGAACCGGTCGAGTACGTCGGTAAACTGCCCGTAGACATCCGCCAGCTCTCGCAGGTCGGCCTCACCGAACTCCTCGACGCGCTCGACGGCCTGCTCGTACCGGCTGTCGAGGTCGTCGAGCTCTGCGACGAGGTCGGGCTCTGTCGGGCGGTTACTCGTAGACATCGTCCGGGTCGAAGAGACGGTCGGCGACGACATCACCGTCGAGTGTCCGGTAGAAACACGATTCATAGCCCGTGTGGCAGGCGCCACCGTCCTGGTCGACGAGATAGAGGAGTGCATCGCCGTCGCAGTCGACCCGGACCTCCTCGACGTGCTGGACGTTCCCACTCGTCTCGCCTTTCTGCCAGAGTTCGTCACGGCTCCGGGAGTAGTAGTGTGCCAGCCCGGTTTCGGTGGTCCGTTCGAGCGCCTCCTGGGAGACGTACGCGAGCATCAACACTTCACCGGAGTCGGCGTCCTGGGCGATAGCCGGCAGTAACTCCTGCTCGTCGAAGGCAGGGTCCGGCGGTTTGGTACTCATACACGAGAGGTAGATGCTCATCTGCATAGGTCTTGGGATGGCTCTCCCGACTGGAGACGGCTCCGTCGAAATACACAAGCCACCGCCGCGAGTGTGTCCGGTATGCCACGATTTCTCCAGAGCGGCCGCCGCCGAGATATCTGTGTGTTGCTCGCCGACGAGCCACGGCAGGCACAGGCGCTCAAATCTCGACTTGAATCGCTGTACGACACACGCATCGACCCGAAGTCGTTTTACGGCGCTCTCGATGCCCTCGAAGATGCCGGCTTCGTCGAGACACGTACAGAGGGCATCCACGACGTGTACGCGCTGACGACAGCGGGAGAGCAGCGCCTCCACGACCACGTCGAGTGGATGCTCGACCACGTCGACGTGACACCGGAATAGACGACTGCATGGACCACCCCCGGGTCTCGCCTAGTCCTCGAGTGTGAGTTCGTGCTCAGAGATAGTCGCTTCCGGCCGCAGGAACTCCCGATAATCGAACTCGGTCAGTTCGTCGCCGTCGGCGACTCGCTGTGGCCAGTCGGGGTTTGCGAGTGCGCCCGTCGCGAGCGTCAGGAGGTCTGCACCGTCTTCGAGTGCACTGCGCGCGGCCGCCGGGGTTCCCAGTCCACCGTTTGCGATGACGACCGTGTCGTCGGTGACGTACTCGACAGCCGCTTTTGCGAGCGTGAGGCCGTCCTCGCCGAACGAGGCGACCGTCGCGTCCGGCTCTGTCGTGTGGATAAACTCCGCCCCGGCGGCCGACAGTTCCTCGAAGAACACTGCCGCGGCGTCTTCGCCCTCGTCCCACTGGTGGTCGGTGTCGGTCACCATCGTCTGTGAGACCCGGATGCCGACGACGAAATCCTCGGGGACGGCCTCGGCGATTGCGGAGACGACTTCGGCCGGATACCGGACGCGCGCCTCCGGGTCACCGCCGTACTCGTCGTCACGCTGGTTCATCGTCGAGGAGAGGAACTCGTTGAGGAAGTAGCCGTTTGCGCCGTGTATCTCGACGCCGTCGAAGCCGGCCTCGGCGGCATTCGTGGCCGCCGAGACGAACCCCTCACGCGCCGTTTCGAGGTCGTCGTGGGTGGCCTGCTCGGGCACGGGATAGGACCCACTCCCGCCGTAGGCCTCGGACTTCTCGGCCTCCGGCTGGACTGGTGACGGCGCGATAGTCTCCTGGGGTTCTGACGGCGGCATCCCCTGGTTCTGTGCGCCACAGTGCATCAGCTGTGCGAAGATGGGCGAGCCGGCGTCGTGGACGGCGTCGACAACCTGTTCCCACGCGTCGACTTGGTCGTCTGTGACCAGCCCCGGCTGGTTCAGATAGCCCTTGCTGTAGGCGCTGTCGGTGTAGACTCCCTCTGTGACGAGAAACGCGAACCCGCCGTCGGCGAACTTCGCGTAGTACTGCGCCATCTCGTCGGTCGCACATCCGTCGGCCGTCGCACTTACCCGCGTCATCGGCGCCAGACCGACACGGTTGTCGAGCGTCAACCCCTGCAGCGACGTTGAATCGAACAACATTTCGAGGGGAGGTATGTGTTTCAGCGGAATAGGCCACTCGTTCTGTCTCCGGCAAAAGGGTTAGAACCCAGTCGGCCGAACAGCGGATATGTCAGCACCTGCAGACCTGTCGACGGAGCTGCCAGCCAGCGAGTACGACGACCGCCTGAAGGCGGTTCGGGAACGACTCGCCGAGACCGACGCCGACGCCGCCGGTTGGTTCGGCGCGACGAGTATTGGCTACCTGACCGGATTCGGTCACATCCAGACCGAACGGCCCGCCATGCTGGCGGTGACCGAGGAGACAGTCGCTATCACCGTTCCCCGACTCGAACGCGAGCGCATCGCCGACAACGACCACATCGACCGAGTCCACACCTACTTCGATTATCCACAGGGGCGTCCAATCGAGACGATAGCGGGGATGCTCTCGGAACTGGACGTGACGACGGTCCTCGCCGACGGCGAGGGCGCACCTGGCGTCATGGGGTACGAGGGACCGCCGTTGACAGAGTACGTCGACGTAGACACGCAGTCGTGGGTCGACCGGATGCGCTGGGCCAAATCCGACGCCGAAATCGACCTCATCCGCGAGTCAGCGCGCTGGGGGAACCTCGCCCACCGGTATCTGGCCGACGAGACAGAACCGGGCACACACCCGGCGACAGTCAGTCAGCGGGCCTCGCTGCGTGCCTCGCGGGCTATACTCGATACGCTCGGAGACCGGTACGTGGCGACGGTCCGCGGCGACGGACCTGCCCACGCTGGGTTCATCTCCGGGCCACAGACGCGTCTCCCCCACGGCCACACCGCAAATCGGCGTCTGGAGCAAGGCGACGTGCTGATTACCGGTGCCTCGGCGAACGTCGACGGCTACTTCTCGGAACTCGAACGGACGATGTTCGTCGGTGAGGTCAGCGACGAGGACGAACACTACTTCGAACTGATGCTCGAAGCCCAGCGCATCGCTATCGAGGAGATGGGGCCGGGAGTCGAACTCGCCGCCGTCGACGACGCCGTCTGGTCGTACTTCGAGGAACAGGGCATCACCGACCTCGCACAGCACCACGTCGGCCACAACATCGGGATGGGTGCCCACGAACCGCCCTATATCGACCGCGGGTGGGGAACCCACTGCGAGGAACGCGACAGCCGAGACGCGGCCGACGCCGTCATGGAGCCCGGCCACGTCTACACCATCGAGCCCGGCATCTACACCGACAACGCGGGGTATCGTCACTCCGATACGGTCGCAGTGACCGAGGACGGCACCGAGCAGTTGACCTATTTCCCACGAAATCTGGAGGCGAACGTCATTCGGTAGCCGGCGCTACTGGTCCTGTGATATCTCCTCGTACTCTGGCTCCTGTATCGGCTCGATGTCGAAGACGTTCGTCTGGAGCGTAGAGAGCCCATAGACCAGCCCGACAACCATCCCGATACCGAGAAGCAAGAGTAGCCACGGCGTCACTCCGGTAAAGCCCCAGATGAGCATCAGCACGATGACGACCAGCGCCACGGTGACGGCGTAGTACAGCTGTGTCCTAACGTGGTCGATGAGGTCGGCCCCGCTGAACGTCGCAGAGAGGACAGTCGTATCCGAAATCGGCGAGCTGTGGTCACCGAAGATTGCGCCGGAGAATATCATCCCGACCATCACCGCAACGAGTTCGTGACTGGCCGCGATATCCCAGGCAACCGGTATCGCAATCGGCGTAAGAATCGACATCGTGCCCCACGAGGAGCCAGTCGAGAAGGCCGTGAACGCGGCTGCGAGGAAGACGATTACCGGCAACAGATTCTCGCCGACGAGGCCGTCGATTTGCTCGGAGACGAACCGTCCCGTCTCGAGGGCAGAGACCGTCTCGCCCAGCGACCACGCCAACACCAGAATCGTCACTGCCGTCAGCATGATGCCGAAGCCGTCGATGGTCGTGTCGACGCTCTCGCCCAGCGAGAGGATGCCGTAGGCGTACCCGAGGACGTACGACGAGGCGACCATGCCGAACGAGCCGAGCAACAACGCGAGCGTGAAGTCGGCGTTGTCGCTGAACTCCTCGACCCCAGCGCCCTGGAAGACGTTCCCGGTCCAGGCCGCGACGCCGAGTACGCCGACGACGAGGACGAGTATCGGGACGACGAACGTCGCGATTTTCGGGTCGTCGACGTTCGGCTTCCCGAGGTCACCCTCCACGTCCTGCATCGGCCGCGCGCCGTCGCGGTTGACTTTCCCGGTGGTCGCCGAGCGACGCTCGGCAAACAGCATTTCGCCGAAATCCCGCTGTGTGACGACGATGACGAAGACCATCACAATCGCCAGAATCGAGTACATGTTGAACGGCCACGCCTCGAGAAAGACGCTGAATCCGCCAGGAATCTCTTCTTCGGGCAGGCCGGTCTCCTCGTAGCCCAGCTCGATCATCGATATCTGGAAGGCGACCCACGAGGAGATGCCGAGTGTCGCCGCCGGCGCTGCGGTCGAGTCGATGAGATAGGAGAGTTTTTCCCGCGAGATACGGAGGTTGTCGGAAATCTCTTTCATCGTGCTCCCGACGATAGCTGTGTTGGCGTAGTCGTCGAAAAAGAAGCCGGTCCCGAGACCCCAGGCCATCAGCCCGGCCGTGCGCTGGGAGTCAATTCGGGTCATCGCCCAGTTTCGTATCGCAACTGCACCACCGAGGCGCCATATCATCGCGACGCCAGACCCGAGCAACAGCGTAAAGAGGATAATACGGACGTGGAACCCCTCGTCTGCGAGTATCGCGGCGACTATCCAGTCGAACGTCTGAATAATACCGACGTTACCGGTGTACAGAACTGCGCCAGACCAGATGCCGAGGAACAGCGACAGTATTGCCTTCCGCGTGATGATTGCCAGCCCAATCGCAACAAGCGGCGGCACGACCGACCAGACCGTTGCTTCAACCATATTGTAGACGCACAGCAGTATTCGATATAAAAGTGTGTGTATTTATATAAGCAAAGCGGGTATTTCTCTGAATGTGTGGTGTTATGTCACGAATACTGGTTCCGTTCGATGGGTCTGACAACGCTCGCGACGCGCTGTCGTTTGCCTGCGAGACGTTCGCCGACGAGGAGTTGCTCGTCTTGTTCGTGGTCGATACGTCGGTCACGTACCAGCCCGAGCGGACGGTCGGAATGAAGTTGGGTGATATCTACGAGAAGCGCGAAGAGGAGGGCCGAACACATCTGTCCGAGGCCGAGGAGTTGGCGGCCGAACACGGCACCGAGGTGGTGACTACTCTCGAACACGGGAAACCATCGCGGGTGATTCTCGAACAGATTGACGACGATATCGACCACGTGGTCCTCGGGAGTCACAGCCAGTCCGCTTTGGAGCGGTTCTTTCTGGGAAGTGTCGCCGAGCGAGTGGTCGAACGCTCACCCGCGTCTGTCACGGTTATCCGGTGACTTGCCACGGCCGCGAAACAGGGCAACATCGTTTTCTACGAGGGCCGCCTCACCGGAGACAAGCGCCGTCGGAGGTCTATACACGCGATGAATCCGACCACCTCGTACTGTCCGAACTGCGGCAGGGATGTCGACGAGAGCGACCGCTACTGCGGCCAGTGCGGTCACGACCTCACCGGTTCGTCACGGGCAGACCGGAGCCACCAGCAGTTTCGGGCGCGGGTCAGCGACCACCTCGCCAACGGTTGGGCCGTGCAGTACGACGGCGGCGACGAGGTCGCGCTCGTGAACCGCACCTACGGCTCAGTGCCCGTCCACATCCTCCTGTTGCTGTTTACCGGTGGTGTTGGTAACCTCCTGTATGGCTGGTATCACTACGAACACACCGCCGAGCGGAAAGTACTCCGCGCTCACGGCGAAGACAGTCGACCGGGTCAGCCTGCACGGACAGCGGCGACTGGGGGCAAAAACCGGGACACCGACGACCAGGACGGCACCGTCTCGGGCTACGCGAAAGGGCTGCTGTCGGTGGCTCTCGGAATCGCTATCCTCACCTCCTTTGGCACGTCGCCGGTCGGCATCACACTCGCAGTGACCTGCCTGATTCTGGCGACGCTTCTGTTACCGCCGACCCGCCGACGCATCGAGAACCGTCATCCGCCGACGACGTTCGGCCCGACGACCACCGTCGACGAGCAGTTCGTCAGGAACACCGACAAGCCGTGTTCGGTCTGTTTCGACCGCGTCGACCGTGGCCTCAAACGAGAGTACGAGCAGTCCTACGTCGTCGCGGGCGTCCCGCTGTACACCATCGAACGCGGCGAGAACTGGTACTGTGAGGAGTGTCGGACGGCACGCGTCGGCGAGACCGACACGCTCGATGCTGAGCTGGCGGCGATGGACGAACAGACAGCCCCCGGTGTCTCCGGAGCGACCGAGGGACCGACACAGGACACCGACGAGGAGTCGACGCTGACAGAAGACACCTAGAGGACGCCCATCTCGGTCAGGCGCTCGGGGAGGTAGGTGTCGGTCACGAAATCCAGGCCGCGAGCCGCGAGTGACTGCTGTTCTGATTTCTTCTCGATGTCGAGCTGGAGTTCTATCTGCTCGGTCCAGAACTCGGTCTGGAAGCGGGGGTCTTCGAGCTCGGATTCGAGGGCGTTCACGTCAGAGTCAGACAGCGGGTCCGTCGGCAGGTCGTACTCGACGATGTCCTCGGGCCGGATGCCGACGTATTGCGCCTCCGGGGTCGCGAGGTACTCAGAGAGGTGTGCGCTCTTGATAGAGCCGTACGCGACCGAGCCGTAGATGCGGTAACTCCAGGGGTCACCGTCAGTGAAGACCACGACCGGCAAGTCGAGTTCGTCGTGCAGGCGCTTGGTGAGCCGACGGGTCGCCCGCGCGGGCTGGCCCTTCAGGTGGACGACCAGGGCGTTGTACTCCTCGTCGAAGCCGTTCTCGACAAGGCGGTCGCGCATGCCGCCGGTCTCGACGGCCAGCACGAAGTCGGCGTCGTTGTCGAGAAACTCGATGGTATCGGGGTTGTTCGGAATCTGGTAGCCGCCCTCGCCCACGTCTTCCTGGCAGTGAATCTCACGCTCGCCACGGCGTGTCTGTTCGCGAATCTCCAGTGGTCCCATCACCGTCGCGCCCGACTCCTCGGGACGCATGTGGAAGTCCTCGCGGGTGACTCCCGAGACGATTTCTAAGT
Source organism: Halovenus aranensis (assembly GCF_900100385.1). GTDB lineage: Archaea > Halobacteriota > Halobacteria > Halobacteriales > Haloarculaceae > Halovenus > Halovenus aranensis. Next base: position 88,737 of record NZ_FNFC01000011.1, on the reverse strand, counting down.
CCTCGATGAGCTGGTTCGACTCGTCCTGGCTGGAGAACTGGGCCTCGTCGAGGTCCCACGACTCGGAGAGGTAGTAGAGTTCACGCAGTGTCGAGGAGCGGCCCTCTTCGAGTTGGCGGGCGAGGAAGTCGATGGCGTAGGTCGCCTTCAGGAGCTTCTGGGCACCGCGCACGGAGTTGGCACTCCGGGTCGACGTTCGGTCGCCGTAGACCCAGACACCGCTGTCTTCGTCGTACTCGATGTTGGTCTTCGTCCGGGTCGGTACCTCCATGCTGGGGACGGTCCCGTCCTCGAACTGCTCGTAGAACTGGTTAGCGAGACTCAGCAACTGTTCGCGGGCGTCGGATGTATCGTCAGTGCTCATGGGTTCAGGCGTCCACTGTCAGTTTCTCGTCCTCGATACCGTCGACTGCGACCTCGGGGTCGGCGTCTGTAGCGAGCGTGTATTCGAGCGTGGCCTGTTCGCCCGCCGAGACGGTCGGGCTCCACTTGAGGAACCACTCGCCGTCCATCTCGACGACGTTCGCGCCGTTTACCTCGGCCGGCTCCGCGTCGACGATTTCGGTAATTTCCGGGTCGGCATTGGTGTCGTCGTTGTTCTCGACGACGAGTCGGACTGTCTCGCCGTCGCGCTCGCGGGCCACTAACACGTCGTTCATGATGCGAGCCATCGTGTTGTCTATCTCCAAGTCCTCGCGCTCGGTCACGCCGGACAGCTTCTGTGCCATTTCGGGGAGGATGGTCGCCAGCTTGTTTTGTTTCTCGCGGCGCTGGCGCATCGACCGTCGCTTGTTGAGAAAGCTCTTCAATTCGCGGGCGGCCTCCCGGATTGCGAGTTCGATTTCGTCTTCGATTTCTGGAACGTTGGCGATGGCGTCTTTGGACTCGCTAGTGAAGGGGACGTTCGTGGAGGCAACGTGGACCATGATGACCGCCGGCCCGTTCGGGACGCCGCTCCCACCCGGCTGGTCGAGGCCGTAGTTGCGCCAGTTGATGTTCTTGACCACGTCGGTCGTCGCACAGGCCCCGCGCTGGTAGACCAGCGGGACTCGGTTGGCAAACCGGAGCACCTCCGCCGAGCCGTCGGACTCGACGTCGCCGCCGTAGGCGATGCCGGCCTCGACGATGAAGGGGTCACCGCCGTGAACCGAGGCGTCTCGGGTCGCCGCTGCGAAGAAGTCGGCGTCGTACTCCTTGCCGAGACCCTTCTCGACGAGGTCTTCGGTGATTGGGGCCAGACAGCCCGTCGGTGGGGACATGATGTCGACCGCGCGCATCGCGTCGAGTAGCTCCGAGGCGGTGTCGCGCTCGGCGGCCACGTCGTGAATCTTCGGCGGGTCGTCCGGAACGAGGGCGGCAGTCTCCCAGAGCGCGTCGACGATGTTCTCACGGGCGGTGTCGCCGAACGTGGCGTCGTCGCGTTCTTCGGTCATGTCGGCCGCACGGTCGACAAACGACCGGAGGTCGTCCCGGGTGACTCGGTGGCGCTCGCCCTGTTCGAACTTGGCCGCCAGGCGCTCGGTAATCGCCTCGACGACGGCGTCGTCTTTGCGTGTCGTCGTCGCCTCGTCGACCAGCGCGTAGATGTCCGACTCGCGTGTGGCAGTAATCGCCCCCCAGGCGGCCTCGACGGCGTTCTCTCGCACCGTCGAGCCGAAGGTGGTACCGTACTCCGCCTGGACCTCGTCGCCGACGGCTTCGACCGCTTCGAGGACCTGGTGGTGCGCGACCCGGTCGTGGCTGGTCAGCGTATCAGCAACGCCGTCGGCGAAGTCTGCCGTCGCCTCCTGGCCTTTGTTCACGACGGCTTCGGTGACTGTCTCCTCGATGGCGACGTCTTCGTGAGCCTGGGGGGTCTGCCATGTCATCTCCCGGCCGAAGTGGCGGTCACGGAAGCTGTCGATGATTGCGTCGGCGGTCTTCTGGCCGACCCTGGTGAACTCCTCTTGAACGAATCCCGAAATGGAGTACGAGTCGGTCTCTTCTCCCATCTTGATGAGGGTCCCAAGTTCGACGCCGTGAGGATGTGGCCGAATCTCCTCGGTCTCGGCCGGAAGCTGGTCGGTCGCCCGCTCGTATTTGAACTCCGCTTTCGGCTCTTTGAGCTCGATTCGGGCGTGGGGATTGACGACCGCCGTATGGGTGATGTAGTCGTGGAGCTGCTGGCGGGCGCGCATGTTCGCCTCCATCTCCAGTTCGATGCGCGTGCCGTGTGGCCGCTCCCAGGTCGTCGTCTCCTCGACGCTGATTTCGGGTTCGTTTTCTTCGGTGTCGACGATAACCTCGAAGTACTGTGCCTCGTCTCTTGACTGGGTTCGGGAGGTGACTTTCGCGGGCTTGCCGGAGGTGAGCTGGGAGTAAAGAACTGCCGCAGAAATCCCGATTCCCTGCTGACCTCGGGCCTGTTCGCGCTTGTGGAACCGGGAGCCATAGAGCAACTTCCCGAAGATTTTGGGAATCTGCTCTTTCGTGATGCCGGGACCGTTGTCCTCGACGATGAGGCGGTAGTAATCGCCCTCGTCCTGGAGTTCGACGTAGATATCCGGCAGGATACCGGCCTCCTCGCAGGCGTCGAGGCTGTTGTCGACAGCCTCTTTGACGGCGGTCACGAGGCCCCGGGCTCCGGAGTCGAACCCGAGCATATGCTTGTTCTTCTCGAAGAACTCCGCAATCGAGATGGCGCGCTGGCCCTCGGCCAGCTCCTCGGCAATCCCGTCCCCGCTGCCGAGACGCGACTGATACGATGTCATCGTGTACCCGTATGTATCACACCCGGGGTTAAATGTTGTCGGCAACCAGAGCGAAAGTAAACGCCCGACGAGCGACCGATAAACCGCCCGACATAGAGACCGAACTCACGCGCACGCGTGCGTGACCTTTAAGAACCGTGGCTGATTACCTACGGGTACGATTTTATGTCCCAGGATAGTGAGTACGGTGCAGACCAGATTCAGGTGCTCGAGGGGTTGCAGGCCGTCCGGAAACGGCCCGCGATGTATATCGGCTCGACAGACGCCAGAGGGCTCCATCACCTGGTGTATGAGGTCGTCGACAACTCTATCGACGAGGCGCTCGCCGGATACTGCGACGAGATTACGGTCACGATTCACGAAGACAACTCTGTCTCTGTGAGTGACGACGGGCGTGGGATTCCCGTCGACACGAACGAGAAACACGACCGCCCGGCGGTGGAGGTCATCATGACCGTCCTGCACGCCGGCGGGAAGTTCGATAACAAGTCCTACCAGGTCTCTGGGGGACTCCACGGCGTCGGCGTCTCGGTGGTGAACGCGCTGTCGGTCTCGCTCGAGGTCGAGGTCAAACGCGACGGCGCGGTCTGGCAACAGTCGTTCACCAAGGGGGCACCGGACCAGGAACTCGAACGTGTCCGTGACCTGGGCCCCGACGAGGACACCGGGACGACGATTCGCTTCTGGCCGGACAGCGACATCTTCGAGACCGCTGATTTCTCGTTTTCGACGCTCGAATCGCGACTCCGCGAACTCGCATTCCTCAACAGCGGCGTCGAAATCGTCCTCGCCGACGAACGAGACGGCGAAGAGACGACCTTCGTCTACGAGGGTGGCATCAAGGAGTTCGTCGAGTTCCTCGACGAGACAAAGACCGTCATCCACGACGAGGTCATCTACTTCGAGGCCGAGGGCGACATCGACGAGCACGGCGACGGCGTCGTCCACGTCGAGGTGGCAATGCAGGCGACCGACGAACTCCAGGGGTCGCTGCACGCTTTCGCCAACAACATCAACACACGCGAGGGCGGCACCCACATGACCGGATTCAAGACCGCCCTCACCCGCGTGGTCAACGACTACGCGAGCGAACACGGCCTACTCAAAGACCTAGACGAGAACCTCAAAGGCGAGGACATCCGCGAGGGGCTGACGGCGGTGCTCTCGGTCAAACACCCGGACCCGCAGTTCGAGGGCCAGACGAAGACGAAACTCGGCAACAGCGAGGTCCGTGGCATCGTCGAGTCGGCGATGCACGAGCATCTGGGCACCTTCTTCGAGGAGAACCCGGACACGGCCGAGACAATCGTCACGAAGGCCGTCGAGGCAGCCAAAGCCCGCAAGGCTGCACAGAAAGCAGAGGAGCTGACCCGGCGCAAGAGCGCGCTCGATTCGACGGCGCTGCCGGGCAAGCTCGCGGACTGCCAGACGCGTGACCCGACCGAGGCAGAGCTGTTCATCGCGGAGGGTGACTCTGCCGGCGGCAGCGCCAAACAGGCCAGAAATCCCGAGTTCCAGGCCGTGTTGCCGATTCGTGGCAAGGTGTTGAACGTCGAGAAACACCGGCTCGACCGGATTCTCGAAAACGACCAGATTCGCAACATCATCACGGCCATCGGCGCTGGTATCGGCGACGAGTTCGACCTCGAGGACGTGCGCTACGAGAAGATTATCATGGCGACCGACGCCGACGTCGACGGCGCACACATCCGGACGCTGTTGTTGACCTTTTTCTACCGGCATATGCGGCCACTGCTGGAAAACGGCTACGTCTACGCGACCCAGCCGCCGCTGTACCGGATTCGGTACCGCGGCGAGACCTACGACGCGATGACCGACGCCGAGCGCGACGAGATTGTGGCCGAGAAATGCGACGGCAACCCGAGCCAGGTCCAGCGGTTCAAGGGCCTGGGCGAGATGAACCCCCAGCAGCTCTGGGACACGACGATGAACCCCGAGAACCGCATCCTGAAACGCATCTCTATCGAGGACGCCGCCGCGGCCGACCGGATGTTCTCGGTGCTGATGGGCGACGCAGTCGAACCGCGCAAGGAGTTCATCAAAGAACACGCTCCCGAGGCGGAGTGGGTCGACATCTGAGGTGAGAGAGTATGAGTTCAGACACGCCTGAAGACGTGGAGGTACCGGCAGCGAACGTCGAGCGCGTTCGCATCGAAGACGAGATGGAACAGAGCTACATCGATTACGCGATGAGCGTCATCGCGGGTCGAGCCCTGCCCGACGTGCGCGACGGGCTCAAACCCGTCCACCGGCGCGTCCTCTATGCCATGCACGAGATGGGCGTCACGTCGGGGTCGGGACACCGCAAGTGCTCCTCGATTGTCGGGGAGACGATGGGTGACTACCATCCCCACGGTGACAAGGCCATCTACGACACGCTCGTGCGGATGGCACAGGATTTCTCGCTTCGCTATCCGCTCGTCGACGGTCAGGGGAATTTCGGCTCGATGGACGGCGACCCGCCCGCCGCGATGCGGTACACCGAGGCCCGGATGGCCACGGTCGCCGAGGAACTGCTCGAAGACTTAGAGAAAGACACCGTCGACTTCCAGTCGAACTACGACGACCGGCTCCAGGAGCCCGCGGTGTTGCCCGCAAAGTTGCCGAACCTGCTGCTCAACGGCTCCTCGGGTATCGCCGTCGGGATGTCGACGAACATCCCGCCGCACAACCTGAACGAGGTGGTCGACGCGACGATACACCTCATCGACAACCCCGACTGCGAGGTCGAGGACCTGATGGACCACATCAAGGGGCCGGACTTCCCGACCGGCGGCAACATCGTCGGCAAAGACGCAATCTACTCGGCGTATGCGACCGGCCGCGGCCGGCTCCGGATGCGCGCCGAGTACGACATCCAGCGCAACGAGACCGGCGGCGACCGCATCGTCATCACCGAACTCCCCTACCAGGAGAACAAAGCGCGGATGGTCGAGCGCATCGCCGACGACGTGAACGAGGGCGTCATCGAGGGCGTCTCTGACCTGCGCGACGAGTCCGACCGCGACGGCGTCCGGGTCGTCATCGACCTCAAGCGCGGCGCGAACGTCGACGTCGTCGAGAACCAACTGCTCGATCATCACCTCGAATCGACATTCGGCGTCATCAACCTCGCGCTGGTCGACGACCAGCCCCAGGTGTTGACCCTGAAGGAGACGCTCGAACACTATCTCGACCACCGCAAAGAGGTCGTCCGGCGACGTGCCCGACACGACCTCGACGAGGCCAAAGACCGCGCGCATATCCTCGAAGGTCGGCTCGAAGCTGTCGACACCGCGGAGGCCATCGTCAACCTCGTCACCGAGTCCGCCGACCGCGACGAGGCCCAGGCAGTCCTCGAAGGCGAGGTTGACCCGACGACACTCGATGTCGAGCTCGAATACCCCGACGTGCAGTCGGACTTTGCGTTCTCCAAAGAGCAGGCAGAACACATCCTGCGGATGCAGATCGGCTCGCTGACCTCGATGGAGGCCGGCGAAATCGAGGCCGAGTACGCCGAGATTCAGGAGGAAATCGAGTACCTCGAACGCGTCCTCGCGAGCGAGGAGAAACTCCTCTCGGTCATCAAAGACGAACTCCGCGAAGTCGCCGAGGAGTACGGCGACGAACGGAAAACGTCGATTCTCGAAGACGAGGGGCAGGTCACCCACGAGGACCTCATCCCCGAGGAGGACTCGCTCGTGGTCATCACCGAACAGGACTACATCAAGCGGATGCCGGTCGACGCCTTCGACCCGCAGGGCCGTGGCGGGAAGGGCATCATCGGCGCAGACCCCAAGGAGGGTGACCGAGTCTCGAAGGTGTTCCGGGCGAACACCCACGACTACCTCTGTTGTTTCACCAACCAGGGGCAGGTCTACCGGCTCAAGACCTACGAGATACCCGAGATGTCCCGAACCGCTCGCGGGAAGTCTGCGGTCAACCTCATCGACCTCGACGACGGCGAGGAGTTGACCGCGGTCGTCTGCACCGACGACTTCGGCGAGGACGAGTGTATCACGATGGTGACCCGTGACGGCTACGTCAAACGTACCTGTGTGACGGAGTTCGAGAACATCCTCTCGACCGGTATCATCGCCGCCTCTCTGGAGGACGGCGACGAACTGGTCGACGTGGAGGTGACCGACGGCACGGGCGATCTAGTGGTCGCAACCGAGCAGGGAATGACAATCCGATTCGCCGAGGACGAGGTCAGACAGATGGGCCGGAATGCCCGCGGCGTCCGCGGTATCGACCTCCAGGACGGCGACCACGTCGCCGGCATGGTCGCGACCGACGACGCCGACGAACGCGCACTGTTGACGGTCACGCACAACGGCTACGGCAAACGGACGCTCCTCTCGGAGTACCGACGCCAGTCTCGCTACGGGAAAGGCCTCGTTGACATCAAAACCGACGAGCGAAACGGCCAGGTGGCGACAGTCAAGGCCGTCGCCGCCGAGGACGACATCGTCGCCATGACCGACCGGGGCCAGATTATGCGCTGTCCGGTCGACGAGATATCGACCCAGGGGCGGAACACGATGGGCGTCACCGTGATGACGACCGAGAATGGCGACCAGGTGTCGACGGTCACCGTGGTTCCGGGCGAGGAATAGCGGCCTGTAACGCTTTTCCCGATTACACTCGTCGCTGTCGAGACGCCGAAGATGCGTCTCCAATCAGAGAGAAACGCTGGTGTGCGCGACAGCTCATACGCCACGCGCATAGATGATTCCGCGTACGTCTGCCCGTTTTTCGATACGACGGACGTTCATTGGACGCTGAGCTTGGTGGGAGCGAACCAGCCGATGTACCAGTACCAGCCGACGGTGACAGCGGTGATAGCGACACACGCGACACCAACGGGCAAAACGCCGAGCCCTTCGATGACGACCAGATACGCCGCTGCGAGGCTGTTGAGCGCGAGGCCGGTGGCCACGCTCGTCCACGAGTACCGCTGTGTCTGCATCTGTAGGTCTGCACCCGAGGCGTACCGGACGCTGATTGTCCCTGCGGTCAGGACCGCCCACGTCAACACCGGCAGCCCGAACACCGTCGAGACCGATGCATCCAGCCACGCGAGACCGTCGACGACAGTCGCCCAGCCGACCAGTCCCAGCCCAATCCACGCGACACTCCGCAGGAGTTCTTCCCGAAGGATACGGTCTAACCGCGCGTTCATACTCGATAATTAGGCTGTCACGACGTAATACTGATTGCCAGTTTCAGAGCCAGCAACGCTGGGGGAGACACAGCTGCCACCGGACAGCGGCGATTGGACACGACCTTCGCCTGCTCGGGGCCAGCCTGACAGAATAAACCATTTAGTCGTCGCCGAGATGGATTCACGTATGCGCGCCGTTTACGCCGACGGCTGGCGGTCGCTGTGGGAGAGTCGACTCGGCAGGCTCGCGTGCGTGACCGGTGCCGTCGCGCTGGCGCTGGTACTCGGCGAAGCGGTCGTCTGGCTCGTCGGCCGGGTTGTCGCTGTCGGCGACGCCGGAACGCTCTCGAACCTGCTCGTCGGCGTGGCTGCGCTTCAGGTGGTCGGCTTCGGCGGGGTCGTCGCTCTCGCAGTCCGGCGACACCGGGAGTCGTGGCGGTCTGTCCTCGGGGTCGAGGCCGTAACCGAGTGGACGGTGTTCTACGGGACGGCAACTGGCCTCGCCATGATGGTCGTCGCCTCGCTCGCGACCGGCGTGTTCGCGGTACTCGACGTAGAGGCTGCCGAATCGAGCGCCGGAGCTGCCGACGACCCGCTGTTTTATATGGTTCTCTTTGTGGTCTCGACGCTCGTGGTCGTGCCACTCGAAGAGGCGTTCTTTCGTGGGTTCGTTCAGGGCCAACTCGAAGAACAGTTTCACAGCGCCGTCGCCATCGTCGTCGCGAGTGGCTGTTTCGTCGTCGTCCACGCGAACGTCTCCGTCGGCTCTGGTGGCGAGCCCGTCGTCGTTGGGCTGTTTTTCTCACTGGGGGTCGTTCTCGGCGTCAGCTACACGATGACGAAGCATTTGGCGGTCCCGATTATCGGCCATGCCGTGTTCAACGGCGCACAGATTCTCGTCCAGACGCTCGAGGTTCTCGTGTAACCCGGCTCACTCGGACAACTGGGCGTCTATCTCGTCGGTGATGCTCGAAACGGTGTTCTCGACGTGGGTATCGCCCACGAACACCGCAGGGGTCGCCTGGACGCCCCAGTCTCGCCCCATCTCGCGGTCGCTCTCGACGGTGTCGCGGTACTCGTCTGCCTGTGCGGCGTTTCGCGCAGCCGCGCCGACGCCGGCAACGTCGTTGGCGACGGTCTCGATAGCGTCGTAAGAGTACCGGCCCTGTTGTCGGTAGATGTTCGACGCGAACGACCAGAAGGCGTCGTGGCCAGCCTCCTCGAAGACTGCTCGGGCCGCACTGGCGACGGGGTACGACCACGTTTCGCTGACCGGAATCGGGAAATCAGCGTGGAAGTACGCCACATCACCCGTGGCGACGTACTCTTCGACAATTTCGGGGGCCGCCTGCAGGGCGAACCGCGCACAGTGTGGACAGGAGAAATCCGAGAAGACGACCATCCGGACGGACGCGTCCTCGTCGCCCCGTACCGGCCGGTCGTCGCCCGAAAGCGAACCGATATCCGACGATCCACCGCTGCCGATACAGCCCGCAAGCGCAGTTGTCAGTCCGCCACCAGCGGCCGCGAGAAACCGCCGGCGACTCGTAAATGTCATACACAGACTAACGGCCACGAACAGTAAGAATCCACCGCTCGATGCCGACGCCTACAGCAGGTCTTCGACGCTGTCGGCGACTTCTTCGGGCGTGTCACCGACTGGCACGCCAGCGGCTTCGAGCGCGGAAATTTTGCTCTCCGCGGTGCCGGTGCCGGAGCCAGAGACGATTGCGCCGGCGTGGCCCATGCGCTTGCCCGGCGGGGCGGTCCGGCCGGCGATGAAGCCAGCCACGGGCGTGTCCATGTGCTCGCCGATGTAGGCGGCGGCCTCCTCCTCGTCTTCGCCGCCGATTTCGCCGCACATGACGACAGCGTCGGTGTCGTCGTCTGCCTCGAACAGCGAGAGTGCGTCGATGAAGTCGGTCCCGATGATGGGGTCGCCGCCGATACCGACGGCCGTCGACTGGCCGAGTCCGCGGTTCGTGAGGTTGTCGACAATCTGGTAGGTGAGCGTTCCGGACCGGGAGATGAGCCCGACGTTGCCGGAGCTGAAGATGTTACCCGGCAGGATGCCGAGTTTCGCCTCGCCCGGCGTGATGATACCCGGACAGTTCGGACCGATGAGGTGGGTGTCCGTCTCCTGAAGGCGGCGGTAGACGCGGCTCATATCCTGGGTGGGAATGCCTTCGGTAATCGCAACCACGAGGTCAAGCGGGGCGTCGAGCGCCTCGAACAGCGCGTCACCGGCAAAGGCCGGCGGGACGAAGACGACCGACGCGTCGGCGTCTTCCTCGCGGGCGGCCTGCGTGACGGTATCGTAGACGGGGACGCCAGCGACCTCCTGGCCGCCCTTACCGGGGACGGCACCGGCAACGACGTTCGTGCCGTAATCGAGCATCTGTTCGGTGTGGAATTTGCCCTCGCCGCCGGTGATACCCTGCACGACGACGCGGGTGTCGTCGTCGACGAGGACACTCATGCTTTCACCTCCTCGGCCGCGTCGACAGCAGCCTGAACGGCGTCTTCGAGGGTCGATTCCACCTGCACGAGGTCAGTGTTGAGTATCTCCATGCCTTCCTCTGCGTTCGTGCCCGCGAGGCGGACGATGACCGGAACCGGAATCTCGTCGAACTCGTCGAGTGCTTCGTTGATACCGTTTGCCACCTCGTCGCCGCGGGTGATACCGCCGAAAATGTTGAACACGACGGAGTCGACATCTTCATCGGAGAAGACCAAATCGAGCGCGTTCGCCACCCGTTCGGCCTTTGCGCCGCCCCCGATATCGAGGAAGTTGGCGGGCGAGCCACCGTAGTAATCGACGAGGTCGAGCGTTCCCATCACGAGGCCAGCGCCGTTGCCGATGATGCCGACGTTGCCATCGAGTTGCACGTAGTTCGACCCCTCGAAGCCGTACTCCTGTGCCTTGGCTTCGAGTTCGTTGTCGGCTGCCTTCTCCTCCATCTCGGCGAGTTCGGGCTGGCGGAACAGCGCGTCGCCATCGACGTTGAAAACGGCGTCGGCGGCGATGACATCGTCGTCTTCAGTTACCATCAGCGGGTTGATTTCGATGTCAGAACCGTCGCGCTCGTCCCACATCTCGTACAGCGTCGTCAGAATCGAGGCGACCTCTCCGGCAACTGCACCGTCGATGCCGGCGTCGTAGACGACCTTGCGCGCCTGGAACGGGTGCATGCCGAAGGCGGGGTCGATGTGCTCGCGGGCGATGGCCTCGGGCTCTTCCTCGGCGACTTCCTCGATGTTGACGCCGCCGCGTTTCGAGACCATCGCGACGGGACGGCCCTCGCCGCGGTCCATCGTGACGCCGACGTAGAGTTCGTTGGTGAAGTCGACGGCCTCTTCGACCAGTACCGTCTCGACGTCGTACCCCTTGAGGTCCATCCCGATGATATCCTCGGCTGCCTCGCGGGCCTCCTCGGCGTCGTCGACCAGCTTGATACCGCCGGCCTTGCCGCGGCCGCCGACGTGTACCTGTGCCTTGATAGCGACCGGGTAGCCAATCTCCTCGGCGGCCTCGACCGCCTCGTCGACGGTCCGGGCCAGCTCCGATGCCGGAGTCGGGATGCCGGCCTCCGCGAAGACGCCTTTCGCCTGATATTCGTGCAGTCTCATGTAGTTCACGAGCTATTTTCACCGTCGGCGTGTTAGGAGTATCGAAACAACCCCGGCTCGGCACGGTTCGGTACGTTTAAGCGCTCGTCGGCACCCGGTAGACGTATGAGCGAGACCGGGAACCGACCGCTTGACGTGCTGGAAGCGTCTGTCGGGGACGACGTGACCGTCCGACTCAAAGATGGTGAGGAATTCACTGGCGTTCTCACGGGCTACGACCAGCACATGAATCTGGTGGTCGAAGCGGGCCAAGACACAACGATTATACGCGGCGATAACGTCGTTTCGATACAACCATGACCAAAGGAACGTCCACGCAGGGTGAGCGAAACCAGAAGGTCCACGTTACGTGTCGACGCTGCGGTGAAGCGTCCTATCACGTAAAAAAGAAAGTATGTTCGTCCTGTGGCTTCGGCAAATCGTCGAAACGCCGAGACTATGCCTGGCAAAGCAAAGCTGGCGAATAAGCTCCGAGAGAAGTGCGGGGTTGTCGGTATCTCGTTGAGCGACCGCGACGCAGCGCGTCCGCTCTACTACTCGCTGTACGCGCTCCAGCACCGCGGCCAAGAGTCGGCCGGTATCGTCACCCACGACGGGTTCCAGCAACACGAACACGTCGAGATGGGGTTAGTCGGAGACGCCTTCGACGAAGACGATATCGCCCAGCTTCCGGGACCACAGGGAATCGGTCACGTCCGGTATCCGACCGCTGGCGGCGTCAACGAGTGCTGTGCCCAGCCGTTTTCTGTTTCCTTCCAGAGCGGCTCGCTCGGGCTTGCCCACAACGGCAACCTCGTCAACGCCGACGAGGTCCGCACCCAGCTCGAAGCACAGGGCCATGCCTTCACCTCGAACGGCGACACCGAGGTCATCGCACACGACCTCGCGCGCAATCTGCTCGATGATGGCCTCGTCAGCGCCGTCCGCGAGACCGTCGAGCGAATCCATGGCTCGTACTCGCTGACCATTACCTACGGCGGGAAGGTGCTTGGCCTCCGTGACCCGCAGGGTAACCGCCCGCTCGTTCTCGGTGAAATCGACGACGGCTACATCCTCGCCTCCGAGTCGTCGGCTATCGACACGCTCGGTGGCGAGCGGATTCGCGACGTCGAGCCCGGCGAACTCGTCATCCTCGAACCGGACGGCGAGGGGTACGAGAGCTATCACGTTGCCGACGCTCCACAGACGGCACACTGTTTCTTCGAGCACGTCTACTTCGCCAGACCGGACTCGGTGCTCGACGACCGGCTGGTCTACGAGGTGCGGCGCGAACTCGGCAGACAGCTCTGGGAGGAGTCCGGCATCGAGACGGACGTGGTGATGCCCGTCCCCGACTCGGGACGGGCCTTCGCGACGGGTTATGCAGAGGCCGCCGGCGAAGACGGCGCGAAGACCGAGTTCGCCGAGGGGCTGATGAAAAACCGCTACGTCGGCCGCACCTTCATCATGCCCACGCAGGGCGAACGCGAGCAGGCGGTTCGGCTGAAGCTCAACCCCATCAAATCGACCATCGACGGCAAGACTGTCACGCTCATCGACGACTCCATCGTCCGTGGCACTACCTCGACACAGCTCATCGAGTTGCTCTACGAGGCCGGTGCCGAGGAGGTTCACGTCCGTATCGGGTCGCCGCCTATCATCGCTCCCTGTTACATGGGTATCGACATGAAAACCCGTGAGGAACTCATCGCGGCAGACCAATCTATCGCAGATATCCGCGACGAGATTGGGGCAGACTCGCTACAGTACATCTCTATCGACGCCATCACCGAGGCGCTGGGTCGCTCAGAGACAGACCTCTGTCTGGGCTGTGTCACCGGGGAGTACCCCTACGACATCGAGGGCGAGGAGCGCGACCGCGACATCTCGCGTCCCGACCTCGACGTGCCCGAAGGAGCTGCTGACTGACCGGCCGTCGCGTTCGTGTCTTGTTCTCGAAACCCGGAGCTTTGAGTCCCCCCGCCGCGAAGGTGACGGTGATGACACTGGTGGCCTTCGACTTCGACGGGACGCTTTCAGACTCCGAGATGACGGTCCTGCTCGGCGAGCAGTGCGGGGCTGCCGACCGGATGGACGAGATAACGAGGGAGGCAATGAACGACGAAATCGAGTACGCTGAGAGCCTACGACGGCGGTGTGAACTGCTCGCGGGCCTGCCCGATACGCGGGCAGTCGATGCCTTCGAGCAGGTCCGACTCAGAGCGGGCACGAGCGACTTGCTCGGCGCGCTCGACCAGGCGGGTGTCGACACGGCGATTCTGACCGGCGGCTTCGAGCGCGGGGTCGAGGCTGCCCTCGAAACGGCCGACACAGCCATCGACACCGTCGTGGCGAACCGCCTGCCGGTCGCCGACGGCGAACTCACCGGCGAGGTGGAGGGACCACTCATCGAGGGGACCAAAGACGACGCGCTCGACGTGTTGTGTGCCGCCCTCGGTGTCGACCGGGCCGAGACGGTCGCCGTCGGTGACGGGGCAAACGACCTCCCGATGCTGACGGCGGCGGACCTCGCCGTTGGCTTCTCGCCAAAGCCCGCCGTCGAGCCGGCGTGTGATGTCGTCGTCGACTCGATGGCGGAACTCCGCGACGTCTTCGAGAGCGAAGGGATTGTTTAAACCAATCGCGCTCGTCGCACCGGAAAATGAGCGAGCACACGGACGAGAACCAGACTGTCGACCGTAAAGACGACCACATCCGGATTGTCGAAGAGGAAGACGTCGAGACCGGTGGCACCGGATTCCAGGACGTTCGGCTGATTCACGAGGCACTGCCGGAACTCGATTACGCCGACATCGACACGAGCGTCGACGTTTTCGGTAGAGAGCTTGCGGCCCCAATCGTCATCGAGAGCATGACCGGCGGCCACCCCAACACGACGAAACTGAACCGTGCGCTGGCGGCCGCGGCCGAAGAGACTGGCATCGCGATGGGCGTCGGCAGCCAGCGCGCCGCTCTCGACGACCCAGACGAGGGAGTCGCCGAGTCCTATACGGTGACCCGCGAGGTCGCACCGAACGCATTTCTCTATGGCAACATCGGCGCGGCACAGCTCGCGGAGTACGGTGTCGGCGGCGTTGAGCGTGCCGTCGAGATGATAGACGCGGACGCGATGGCGATTCACCTCAACTTCCTGCAAGAGGCCGCCCAGCCGGAGGGTGATGTCGACGCAAGAAGCTGTCTCTCTGCCATCGAAACCGTCGCCGACGAGCTCTCGGTGCCGGTCATCGTCAAGGAGACGGGTAACGGCATCTCACGAGAGACGGCGACGCGACTCGCCGACGCGGGCGTCGACTGCATCGACGTGGCTGGCAAGGGCGGAACGACCTGGTCGGGCGTCGAGGCTCACCGGGCCGCCGCCGCCAACGACCGCCGACACGAGAAGGTGGGGACTAGGTTCCGAAACTGGGGACTGCCGACGGCGGTGAGTACGCTCGAAGCCAGCGAGGTTCACGACTGTGTCTTCGCAAGCGGCGGCGTGCGCTCGGGGCTCGATATCGCGAAAGCGGTCGCCCTCGGCGCGCGTGCGGGCGGGCTAGCGAAGCCGTTCCTGACACCCGCGGGCCAGGGAACTGACGCCGTGGTTGAACTCGTCGAAGACCTAGTCGCAGAACTCAAAACAGCGATGTTCGTCACTGGCTCTGGGACTATCGCTGCGCTTCGGGACGCCGACCACGTCGTCCTCGGCCAAACACAGACGTTTCTCGACCAGCGATAGCCCGTCGGTGCTGGTCGCTGGTGGACTGAAACAGCAAAGAGAACAGCGGCCGCGTCTGCGTCGTTACGCGCTCGCGGCTTCGCCGAACATGTCGTCGTACTCGCCGTCGTCGATTTTCGCCTTGAACTCGCGCGGATTCTCGCCTTCGATGGTGACACCGAGCGAGGTACAGGTGCCGACGACTTCCTTTGCGGCGTTTTTCAGGTCGTAGGCGAGCAGGTCCGGGTGTTTCTGCTCGGCAATCTGTTTGACTTGGTCGACCGAGAGGTCGGCGACGAACTCCTCGTGGGGTTCGCCGCTGCCGGTGTCGAACCCAGCCTCGTCTTTGATGAGTTCCGCCGTCGGCGGCACACCGACTTCGATGTCGAACGAGCCGTCCTCCTCGTAGGAGATGGTGACGGGAACCTCAGTCCCGTCGAAGGCGGCGGTCTGGTCGTTGATTTCCTGAACGACAGCCTGCACGTCGACCGGGGTCGGGCCGAGTTCGGGGCCGAGCGGCGGCCCAGGGTCGGCCTGACCTCCGGGAACGAGTGCCTCGATAGTGTCAGCCATATCCGATACTCTGTCGGCACAGGTTTAAGAATTCCTTTTCCACCCCGCGAGTGAGAAGCGGTCCCAGGCTACGCGACGGTGACGCCGTTGCGAGCGAGAAAGTCGCTGACGCTTTTTATCTCGACTGGACTGCCGATGATACGGACGTTGCCGCCCTCACACCGGACTGTGACGGTAAATTCCGCTTCGATGTCCGCACGGAGGTCGGCGAGTGCATCCCGCGGCAGGAGAATCTGCGTGCTATCACGCAATCGGGCGGCCTCGCTCATTATATGCTAGTCCTGTCGCTCATCATATTAGGTTGTCGAAATGTCGCCTGTATCGTTGTCCACGGGGCTCAGGCGATACCGATGGCGCCAAGCAGCGTAAACAGCAGGTCACCGTAGGTGAACGCGACCACCAGGCCGAAAAACATCGGCACGATAAACGGAATTCCGGGTGAAATCCAGACGACATCTTCCTCTGCCAGCGTCTCCAGCCCGTCACGGAGCATCTCGGGCGTGGTCCCGTAGGCGTTGCCATCGATGTCGTCGAGAAAGGCCTCGGCTCCCCACGGGTCGTCGTACTCTTTTGGCTCCGAAGTCAGCGTGCCGCCGTCAGTCTCCACGGCGGTGTCTGTGGGTGCAACGTCGCTGTCGGCTACCGACCCCGAACCAGGCGAGTTCGACTCCTCGGGCAGCGACTCCGGGTCACGGTAGCGCCCAGGGTCGGCCCGGACCGACGCGAGGTCGAGCCCGCGCCATTGGAGGTACATCCGAAGCGCATCCAGGTCGAGACGCCGCCAGGAGAAATGCGAGCGCAGCGCCGACGGCGAGCGTGCGTCACGCAGTCGCCCCTCGGCGAACTCGAGCAAGACGCCGTACCTCTGGGTCGCCGCCGCGGCGTCGATAGGTGTCGCGACAAACATCGCCGGCGATACATAGCCCGTCACGGCGTTTTTGCCCGCGAGCGCGACCGGATACAGCGCCCCCACCAACACCGTGTTCGCCAGTATCGTCATCGAGAAGACGCCTACGTCTGTCGCGACGAGCGGGAGCGTCGCAAACTCGCCCTCGATACCGACCGCCCAGAGGTGATAGTCGGGATATGTCGGGAACAGCAACGCGATGAGCATGAACGCCTTGGTGTCGGCACCGCCGAACCCGCCCAGCAGCCAGAACCCGTAGGCAAGCGGCACGAGCACGAGCACCGAGATGCTTACGCGCGTGAGAAAGAGCCGCTGGTCGAGTGCGGCCGCGTCGCCGGTAAAGACCATGTAGCCGTCCCAGACGAGCAAGACGAGCGCGAGCGCCCCGAGCGGGTACCAGGTCCGGTGTGGAATCCGCCTCGTCTTGATGTCGCGCCAGGCGAGATAGCCAAAGACCGGCAGGACGACCAGACGGAGGATATCGGGAATGGTGGCGAAATCGAACACAGTACTCGGTGTGTCGCCATCGTAATTAAGCGTTTGTGACGAGTCGACGGCAGCGAGCGCGATAGAGCCGCCGAGCACACCGGCCTGACGCGAGTTACGCGTCCAGTTCTGCTGTGACCTCTTCGGGGTCGAACAGCGCGGGGTCGAGTATCAGGTCCGTCTGTGGGAGCGCGAAGTCAGACAGCGACTCCTCGGTGTAGACGACGACCTTCAGCTCCGGATTGAGGTCTTTTGCGACCGGAATCGACGTGGCCTGTGCGGCTTCGGTCAGGACGTAGATGTCGGCCTCGGCGATGTCGACCGATTCGAGCGCCGACCGGTTGCCAACGTCGACGACGCTGAGGGCAAAGCCAGCGTCCTCGATTGGCCCGGCGATGTCGTGTGTGTCTGTGCCTGCGACGACGACGCGTGTCTCAGTCATGTTACTCGTACTCGATTGTTGCGGGGGGCTTGTGGGTCACGTCGTAGACCACCCGTGCGACGCTCTCGTTCTCGCCGGTGATGCGAGACTGGATGCGCTGGAGTGTTTCCCAGTCGATTTCCTGTGCGCGGGCGGTCATGCCGTCGCGTGATTCGACGGAGCGGACGGCGACGACCCAGCCGTGGACGCGGTTGTCGCCTTTGACGCCGGTGGCCTTTCCGATGACCGCAGCGAGCGCTTGCCAGGGGTCGTACTCTTCGAGTTCTTCCTCGACGACGTGGTTGGCCTCGCGGGCCACGTCGAGTTTCTCTTCGGTCACCTCGCCAAGGATTCGCACCGCCAGCCCCGGACCCGGGAAGGGCATGCGCTCGGAGACGACTTCTTCGAGGTCGAGCGCGCGAGCGACTTCGCGGACCTCGTCTTTGTAGAGGTCTCGCATCGGCTCGACGATTTCATCGAAGTCGATGCGTTCGGGGAGCCCTCCGACGTTGTGGTGGGATTTGATTGTCCCCTCGCTCTCGATGCGGTCGGGGTAGATGGTCCCTTGGACGAGCGAGTCGGCGTCGGTCTCTTCGGCGACGCGCTCGAACTCGCGGATGAACTGCTCGCCGATTGCGTGGCGCTTTTCCTCGGGGTCTGTGACTCCCTCCAGTACGTCGAGAAAGCGGTCTTTCGCGTCGACGACGCGAAGCGAGTCCATATACGAGAACGTCTCCCGGATGCCCTCGGTCTCGCCTTTACGCATCAGCCCCGTATCGACGTAGACAGGCGTGAGCTGGTCGCCGACGGCCTCGTAGGCGAGCGCGGCGGCCGTCGACGAGTCGACGCCGCCAGAGAGCGCGATAATCGCGTTCGAGTCGCCGATTTCCGTGCCGATTTCCTCGATTTTCTCCTCGATGAACGCGTCAACGTCGACCATCAGTACGCACCTCCGTCGGCCGCACTGATAGCGTCGACGAATCCGACAAAGGGTGGACTCGCTCGCGTCGGCCGCGACCGGAACTCCGGATGGAACTGCGTCCCCAAGAAGTAGGGGTGGTCTGGCAGCTCCAGAATCTCCATCCGCCGTCCAGAGGCACCCGAAAACACGAGACCGTTGTCTTCGAGGTCATCGATATACTCGGGGTTGACCTCGTAGCGGTGGCGGTGTCGCTCCTGACAGGTCGTGTCATCGTAGAGGTCTGCCGCGAGCGTCCCCGCTGTGATTTCGGTGACGTGTGTTCCCAGGCGCATCGTCCCACCCATGTCGTCGAAGTCCTCCTGTTCGGGCAACAGGTCGATGACCGGGTACGGCGTTTCCTCTTCGAGTTCTGCCGAGTGTGCGCCCTCCAGTCCGAGGACGTTTCGGGCGAACTCGACGACGGCCATCTGGAAGCCGAGACAGAGCCCGAGGAAGGGCACGTCGTTCTCGCGGGCATAACGGATTGCTTCGATTTTGCCCTCTGTGCCACGCGAACCAAAGCCGCCCGGCACGACGATGCCGTCGATACCGTCGAGTTCGCTGTCCTCGCCGTCGGCGAGGTTCTCCGAGTGAATCCACTCGCGCTCGACCTCGACGTTACACTCTAGACCGGCGTGTTTGAGTGCCTCGTGAATCGAGATATATGCGTCTTCGAGGCCGTACTTGCCGACCAGTGCGACCTTGACGGTCTCCTCGGTCGCCCGGGTCACGCGGTCACGCCACTCGGTGTCTCGCTGGCCGACTGGGGCCGCCTCGTCTTCGAGGCCGAGGTAGTCCATGACGTAGTCGTCGAGTTCCTCTTCCTGGAGGCGAAGCGGAACGTGATAGATGTCTTCGACATCCGGGTTCGAGAACACCGCCTCGTGGGGTACGTCACAGAACAGCGCAATCTTCTCGCGGGTCTGTGCATCGAGTGGGTCCGGACACCGGCCGACGAGAACGTCCGGCTGGAGGCCGATGCTCCGGAGTTCCTTGACGCTGTGTTGTGTGGGTTTGGTCTTCTGTTCGCCGTTTTTCGAGTAGGGGACGAGTGTCACGTGTGCAAAGAGGATATCGTCGTCGTCTTCCTCGTGGGCGAACTGTCGAAGCGCCTCCAGATACGGCATCCCCTCGATGTCGCCGACGGTCCCGCCGACCTCGATGATACACACGTCGCTGCCGGCCGCGGCCTCGCGGACCCGGCGCTTGATGTCGTCGGTGATGTGTGGGATAATCTGGACGGTCTTGCCGAGGTAGTCCCCGGCTCGCTCCTTTTCGATGACCTGGCGGTAGACCTTCCCGGTGGTGACGTTGTGGTCCGAGGTCATATCGATATCGAGGAATCGCTCGTAGTTCCCCAAATCGAGGTCGACCTCGCCGCCGTCTTTCAAGACGTACACCTCGCCGTGTTGGAACGGGTTCATCGTCCCCGCATCGACGTTGAGATACGGGTCAATCTTGACGGCGGTCACGTCGAAGCCGGCATTTGCCAGCAGTCGCCCGGTACTCGCCGCGGTAATGCCCTTGCCGAGTCCGGACATGACCCCGCCTGTGACAAAAATGAACTTCCGACCCAGACTCGGATCGTACTCTGTATCTGTCGGCATATCGACCGTGTGCTGGCAACGGGCAAAACCGTTTCGGACCGCGTCCCCCGCGTGAGCTGTTCACTCGGGCCGGGTGGGACTCGTCTATGCGCTTTTTACGTGTTCGAGGATACGCTCGGCCAGGCGGGCGTACTGTTCGGTCGAGCCGCGTTTTCGGACGTGACCGTCGAGCTGTTCGGCGTCGATGTCGGTCATCTCGGGAGACGCTTTCTGTGTAAACAACACGAACGGGACAGTCTCGTCGACCCGCCGGACCGCGGTAAAGAACGCTGGGCCGTTCATCTCTGGCATCTCGTAGTCGCTGAGGACACAGTCGACCCGTTGCTGTTCGATAGCCTCGAGAGCGGCCGCTGGCTCTGCCTCAGAGCGTACCGTAATCCGGTCGTCTTCGTCCTCGAGTAACGTCGCCGTTAGCGAGAGCATGTCCGGATTGTCATCGACGTGAAGGACACAAATGTCTGCCCCGGTGTCGGCTGTCCTGCTGTGAGTGACTCCCATTTGTTCACTCGCGGACGTTCTTGACCTGCGTTTCCACGTCGTCGACTATCGTGCCGAACATCTCGTTCGACGCCGCGATGGTGTCCATCTCTTCGGCGATTTCGGTGATGTTTTTCGACACCTCGTCGATTGTCGAAGCAATCTCTTCGCTCCCGGAGGCCAGGTCTTCGGTCGCCATAGCAACCTCGTCGATGCCGGTCGACACCTCCTCGTTTGCCTCGCTAATCTCGCCCAGCGCGTTCATCATCTCCTCGACCTGGTCGTTTGCGGCCTCGATTTCTTCGCTTACCTCGTTCAGACTCGAAATCGTATCTGTCGTCTCGGACTTTATCTCGCCGACCTGCTCCTCGATGTTCTCGACTTCGGTCTTTGACTCCTCGGCGAGTGCCTTCACTTCGTTTGCGACGACGGCGAACCCTTCACCCGCTTCGCCGGCGCGAGCGGCCTCGATAGAGGCGTTCAACGCCAGCATGTTAATCTGGTCTGCGATGTCGGTGATGGCTTCGACAATCTCGTCGATGCGCTCGATTTTCTCGGCCAACACCTCGAAGTCGTCCTCGACCTGTGACCGGGCCTGCTCGACGTCTTCCATCCGCTGGTTCGTCGCTTCGCCTGTTTCGTACCCCTCGGACGCGAGCGTCTCCGCGCGCGTACTCGTCTTGTTGACCTGTTCCGAGTTCGCGGCAACCTCCTCGATTGTGGCGCTGAAGGTGCTGATTTCCTCGGAAATCTGTCTAACCTGGCGCTGCTGGCCGTCGAGCAGGTCGTTTACCGTGTTCGTCCGGTCGGAGACATCTTCGCTCGACAGCCGCAGGTCATCGACTGCCTGCTGGACGTCGTCGAGGCGCTCTTCGTTTTCGGCAGATAGGTCGTCGTCGTGCGACTCTTGGCTCGCGCCTGCAGCGGCGATGTCACTCAGCGCACCCCGAACGAGCGCCGTCACCTGGTCTGCGGTCTCCTCGTTGTCGCCTTCGGCCAGGAGTTCGCCGATAGACTCCTCCAGAAATGACGCATAGAGGTCGACGAACTCCGGGAACGAGCTCCCGGTCTCTTGGTGGACCTCCCAGCCGTCGGTGCGCACAGCCCCGTCCGACGATAGCACGCCCTCGAACTGGGTTCGTAACTCCGACTGTACCTGCTCCGGTGCCCTCCCGTTGAAGTCCGTCCGTTGTACGTACTGTTCGAGCGCACGGTCGCCGCTGTCGACGACGATACGCTCCAGTTCGGGGTCGGAGTCGAACTCGGCCGGTCGAATCTGCTCGATTGTCTTTCGTGTCGATTCATCGGCTTCGGATACAGATGCCATGTCAGTCATCTCAGTTCACTCTACGGGTGTCGCTCGGAATGCAATAGTGCCCCAGAACTGCGATTCGGCACCGAAACTGCCCCTTCTCTGAGGCCGATAGGTCTGTCAACACGCCTACGGGTTATTCACATTGCGGTGTTCGATTATAGTTTATGCATGAATATTCAACCAAATCGAGCGGACCGCCCGTCGGTTCGTCGCTGAGATGACCTAACAGTCAGCCCCTCACCACTCGAGAACCCAGGCGGCCTGTTCGTCGAGATTCGGTTCAGTATCCTCTAGTCTGGTTCGATTGCTCGTGTCGCTGAGCTCCTGTACAATCCCTTTCGAACAACCCTTGGCGAACTCGGCACTGAGGTTGTACCCTTCGGTGATACCGATACGTACCTTGCGGTCGCCGAGGTGCTCGACAGTGTATCTGCCCGCGGGGAAATCGAGGTCGCTGTCGCGGTAGGCGGCCTCGTGGAACGTGTTCCAGATGTTGAAGCCGTCCATGACCGTCTCGACCTCGTTGGGCCAGTCGATTGCCTTGCCGCTTTCGACGCCGCCTTCCATCATGGTCTTCTCGCCGACCTCCTCGAGCACCTCGTCGAAGGCCTTCTCGACGTTTGCGTTGAGATACCAGGAGTCCTCTTCGAGGGTGCCCATGTGATTCTCGAAAATCTCGCGGACCTTTCGCTCGAAGACGGGGGAGACTTTCCCTGCGCTCTCGATGAACGCAACCATATACTTTCCAGTCGCTTCCGCGTCCGGGTCGTAATCAGACATACTCTGAGAAAGGCCGGACGCGGTAAAGTGGCTACTGCGTGAATATACATGCATACATGAGTGTTTCCATTACCTATCCCTGCCAGAGTGGTCAGTTCGGAGTCACTCGAAGTAATCGGTGACTCCGTTTTCGGCGAGTGTCTTCATTCCCCGACGGATGCGTTCCGAAGCCGCCTGGTCGCTGATGCCGACACGGTCGGAGACATCCGACAGCGAGGCCCGGCGCGGGACCTCGAAGTAGCCCGACTTGATGGCCTCGGCGAGGACTTCCTGTTGTTTCCTGGTCAGTCCGAACGCCTCCTCCGAGAGGAAGAACTGGCGGTCCCGGACGACCGTTGGCTGGATGTCCATGCCGTACTCCTCAGAGCGAGACTGAAATGCCCGGAACGCGTGTTTGTCGGGAAAGTTCATCTTGACGTACCAGCCGTGGTCAGTGTTGCGGGCGTTGAGGTACAGGCCGTCGAGTTCGACCGCCGTCTCGTAGACTTTCTGGTCGACTGTCTCCGGGACCAGCGTCAGGCGGACGAGGCCGCCGTTTCCCTCGTCAGAGAGCGTGACAACCTTTTCGACCATCTTGTCGTGGGCCGCCGTTTCGACGAAATCTGCCAGATTCGTCCCTCTGACGACACAGATGAGTCTGAGGCTCGTGTTCGCGCTCGTCGCCAGGTCTCGGATATCGACTCGCGTCTCTGGAAACGACTTGAGTGTTTCCTGCAAAACATCACTAGTGTTGTAAAACTCGACGTACATGTGGTTACCCCGTACGGTGGAATCGCTGCCTGCCTAACCGTGGACGTGTCCCGGGTCCGCGTCGCCGCCTGTCGTCGGCCGTAACTCCCGGGTCAGCCCGCATCGTCGCTACCGACTGGTTTGTGTCCGTGAATAAATGTTATTCGGTCTATCTGTTGGCCAAGTACAATATAGCGTGAGACGGATTCAGTTACCGAGAGCGTCGGTAAGGAAGTCGACAATCGTCTCCGCGACCTTGGATTGTTGGCCGACGAAGAAGTGGTCGGCGGGGAACGACGCGACCTCGAACCCTCGTTCACGCGCGCGCTCGATGACCGGTTCCCAGCGCGCGGTGTCGTCGCGTTCGCCGTAGACGACCTGTGCCGGGCAGTTGACACCGTCGACCGCCCCGACCACGTCGTCGTCTGACGTGACCTGTGCGGCAGGAGCCAGCACGGACAGTACGTCTGGCGTGGCGGCTTCGTTGCTCGCACTGGCGAGCAGCGACATCGACGCGCCGAAACTGAACCCAAAGAGCCCGACGCCGTCGTAGCGCTCGCGCGCCCAGGAGAGGGCCTGACTCACGTCTCGTCGCTCGGCGTGCCCGTCGTCCCAGGGGCCGTAATCGAATCGGAGGCAGTCGATATCTTCTGCCAGCAGGCCGTCGCTGACGGCAGTCAGGCGGCTATCGTGTCTGTCGCCGCCGAACTGGGGGTGTGGCGGGCACGCGACGACAACGGTGTCACTGTCGGTCGTGTCGAGTGTTGCATCGAGCGAACGCGGGCCGGGAATC
The DNA here is from genome assembly GCF_900100385.1 of Halovenus aranensis. GTDB lineage: Archaea > Halobacteriota > Halobacteria > Halobacteriales > Haloarculaceae > Halovenus > Halovenus aranensis. The sequence goes on along the minus strand of NZ_FNFC01000011.1, from coordinate 64,447 downwards.
GAGAGGCGTTTGTTCATGTGTTGCGTACAGATGTAAGAATTTTAAGTTTCGCGGGTTCGTGTTGTATGGCATGGGGATACTATCGCGCACGTCGTATATCATCCGCTCGAAGGTCAACTCCCTGCTCAACAGGGCGGAGGACCCGGGCGAAACCCTGGATTACTCCTACGAGCAACTGCAGGACGAACTCCAGAACGTCAAACAGGGTATCGCGGACCTGACGACCCAGAAAAAGCGCCTGGAGATACAGAAACGCCGGCTCGAAGAGAACGTCGAGAAACACAACGAACAGGCGAGACAGGCCGTCGAGCAGGACCGCGACGACCTCGCCCGCCGTGCCCTCGAGAAGAAAAAGCAGAAGATGAACCAAATCGAGGGGCTCGAACAGCAGATTGCCGACCTCGAAAAGAAACAGGACGGCCTCATCGAGCAGAAAAACCAGCTCCAACAGCAGATAGAGGAGTTCCGCACGCGCAAGGAGACGATGAAAGCCCGCTACGAGGCCGCCGAAGCCAGCGCCCGCGTCAACGAGGCGATGACCGGTGCCGGCGAGGAGATGGAAGACATCAGCCGGACCATCGAGCGCGCCGAGGAACAGACCGAGGAGATGGAGGCCCGTGCCTCGGCACTCGACGAACTCCGCGAAAGCGGCGCACTCGACAACGCCGTCTCCGACCAGAGCGACCTCGACCGCGAACTCGAGCAGCTCTCGACCGACAGCGCCGTCGACCGCGAACTCGACACGCTCAAATCCGAGATGGGCGACGGAGAGTCCGAAGAGACGACAGAGTCGACTGACTCTGTTGACGAACCAGCCGACGGAGACATGAGCCTCGACGACCTCGAAGCCGAGGTTGCCGAGTCCGAGGTCGACTCAGAACTCGAAGAACTCAAAGAAGAAGACAACTGAGCCCACCTGAGCGCTCGCCAGAGGTTGGGTCACACCTTGTCTGTTGATTGGCTGCTGTCGCTGATTTCTTCGACGACGACCGGCGAATCGTTGCCCGGGTCGTTGACCGCTGTCGAGACGGGGTACGCACGCATCTTTTCGGCAGAACAGGGCTCCAGTAACTCAGAGGCCTCGGGGACCGACTCCTCGAGCCAGCGTCGTTCGGAGCCGTCGGGAAGGATGACAGCCATCCGGTGGTGCAGGTCGGCCACGAGGTCGTTCGGTTCGGTGGTGACGACGGTGAACGTCTCGACGACATCCGGGTCGTCGTCGGGTGTGCCGTCAGCGAAGGCGTCGAGCCCGGTCTGTGTCGTCGGCGGTTCCCAGCGCGCCCACAGCCCCGCCATCGCGAAGGGTGCGTCGTCGGTCCGGGTGACGCGGTAGGGCTGTTTCCCGCCGTCGGTCTCGACCCACTCGTAGAAGCCGTCGGCGGGGACCAGACACCGCCCGGCGTCGACGGTCTCGGCGGCGAACGCGTTCCGGAAGGTCGGCGCTTCGGTCAGTCGCTCGGACCGGGCGTTGATGTGTCCGCCGTCGTCTCTGCTGTCGGCCCACGGCGGCACGAATCCCCACTCCAGTGAGCGGAGGCGCTCGCTGTTCTCGTCAGTGATTACCGGAAGTGACTGTCCCGGCGCAGCGTTGTACCGCGGCTCGTAGGCCGCGGTGTCGACCTCGAACCGGTCGGCCAGCTCCGCGGGCGGGACGAACAGGCTGTATCGGCCACACATACCTGATTACAAGGACGAGAACGCAATAAACCCACAGCTGCCGGCAGACCGAGACCGTAGACAATTAACTACCGGCCGACCGTTAGAGCATCTATGAGCGACAAAACAGTACTCATCACGGGCTGTTCGTCTGGTATCGGCCGGGCGACCGCCGAGCAGTTTCTCGACGAGGGCTGGACGGTGTACGCGACCAGCCGAGACGACACAGACGTTGCCGACCTCGCCGAACAGGGCTGTCGAACCGACACGCTCGATGTGACCGAGAACGAGGATGTGGCGCGCGTCGCCGACCGCATCGACGACGAACAGGGCGAACTCGACTGCCTCGTCAACAACGCGGGATACGGGCTGTATGGCCCTCTCGAAGACATTCCGGCCGAGAAACTCCACGACCAGTTCGACGTGAACGTTTACGGCCCCCACCGTCTCACGCGTGCCGCGTTGCCGCTGTTGCGCGAGGCCGAGGGCACTATCTGTAACGTCTCCAGTGTCCAAGGGCGACTCTCAGTGCCTGGTGGCGGTGCCTACAGCGCCTCGAAGTTCGCACTGGAGGCGATGAGCGACGCGCTCCGGGCAGAGGTCGACCCCTTCGACGTCGAGGTCGTTCTGGTCGAACCCGGTCCGGTCGAGACGAACTTCCAGGACCGTGCGGCCGCTGAGTCGGACTCGCTCGTCCCCGGAACGGAGTACGATTGGGTGTACGACTCGATAGCGGACGCGACCACAGTGTCTGGTTCGCTCCCGATTGCCGTGACTCCTGAGGAGGTCGCCACGACCATTCACGACGCCGCGTCGGTTGCCGAGCCCGACTCCCGGTATCCAGTCGAGCGATTCGCAAAGCTCGCAGTTGCGACGCGGTTTCTCCCCGACAGCGTCCGAGACGGCATCTTCCGGCTCGTGCGACGCTTTGCCTGACAGTCACCGGTGGTGCGTTTCCGGTCAGTGCCGGCTTTCGAGTTGGTCGCTCTCATCTGCGTGACTTCGGTCAGTATCGACCGTCTCGGGGTCGACTTTACGCTCCGAGTCTGACAGCGCGTCGAGTTCTTTTTCGAACTCGGCGTCACCGAGTTCTCCGGCAGCGTATCCCGCCGTGAGCGTCTCGTGTTGGTCCGCCTCCCGCCGGTACTCCGCAGTCGGCGCCAGCGTCTCCAGGCCCACGCACTGCAACATCCAAACACCAGAGCCGAGATGACGGCTGCAAAGCCCCACGAGACGACCCCTTCTGCAGAGAGCGCCACAACGAGTACCATCAAATCGGGGCCAAATGCGACGACGGCACCGACCATCCGTGCCGTGATGACAGACTGCTCTTTGGGTTCTTGTGAAGGCAGCGCGGTTGTCTTCCTTGTCGTGTCGACGGCTTAAATGTAGCTCCTACAGTTCGAGGCGGTAGCGAGTCGTCGCCTCACCTTCGAAGCGCGGACCAGGACCGACCTCTTCGAACCCGGCTTCGAGTGCCGCCTCGCGGAGGTCTGCCTCGCTGTCGAGCGCAAACAACTCGATATCCATCCCCTCGGCACGGGCGAACCGGAGCGGCTCTTCGAGCAGTTCGGGATACACGTCGGGAGTCCCCTCTATCTGTGTGACGTACACCGTTTGCTGGCGGGCGTCGAAGCTGACGAATCCCGTGATGTCCTCGTCCCCGGCGACGCGAACTGTCCGGTCGTGGACGAGGTTACGCATCACGTCCTGTGGCGCGTCTGTCAGCGACGCCAGCCGCTCGGCGTCTGCCTCGACGGCGTCCCGTAGTTCCATACTGTGTGATTCCTTCCCAGCCACATTAAATCCTCGTGTGGCCGTGGCCCACACGTATACCTCTCGACGCCCAAGACGGGGTATGGTGCGACGCGCTGTCGCTGGCCTCGTTGTACTCTGTGGGGGTGCTGTCGCCCTCGTGCTCGCTGGCGACACGGTGCCTGCCCGACTCGTCGACGTGTTCTGGACGGTGGTCTTCTGGCTGCTCGTTGCTGCTGTCCTCGTTGCTCTCGCCTGGTCGGTATTTCCGACACGCTCTCGCTGACACGGAAGAACCATTTTGCCCCTGCCGGTCGGACTTGCCGTATGGTCCGTGTTACTGTCTGTGAACTTCCCGACTTCGAGTCGCCTGGCTTCGAGACAGCATTCGAAAATCTGGTCGAACACACAGCGGCTCACGACAGCGACCTCGCCGTGGTGCCGGAGATGCCGTTTTCGCGCTGGCTCGCCGCGAGTGAACCCGGCGACGACGTAGCGACAGCCTGGGAGGACGCTGTTGCGAGCCACGAAACGTGGCTGGGGAGACTCGACGCTATCGACGCAACTGTCGTCGGCTCTCGACCCACAGTCGACGGTGAGCGACGGCTGAACGAGGGGTTTCTCCACGCCGGCGAGGAGACACGTGGCGTCCATCACAAACAGTACCTTCCCGACGAACCGGGCTTCTGGGAGTCCTCGTGGTACACGGCGGGCGAAAGACCGTTCGAACCGGTCGAGTGCGCTGGCCTCGACACTGGGATGCTCGTCTGTACGGACCTCTGGGCGAGCCACGAAGTCCGCGCATACGGCCACAGAGGGGTCGACCTGTTAATCAATCCGCGCGTGACCGAACGGCGAACGACCGAGAAGTGGCTCGCCGGCAGCCGGACGATGGGCGTTCTGGCCGGCGCGTATCTTGCATCCTCGAACCGCGCCGGTGAGGGCGGTGATGTCGTCTTCGGCGGGAGCGGCTGGATACTCGGTCCCGACGGCCAGGTCCTCGCTCGGACCGACAGCGACCACCCGTTTGCGACGGTCGATATCGACCCGACCGTTGCCGCCGACGCCAAGTCGACGTACCCCCGTGACGCCCTCGGTAGGGCCGAAGAGTAACCGACTTTACCGCTAGTCACCAAGTGAAAGTATGCAGAAAACGTTCACCGTCACAGGCATGTCGTGTGGAGGCTGCGAATCGAACGTCGAAGACAGCGTCGGCGCGCTCGAGGGTGTCGAGTCGGTCGATGCCGACCACGAGAAAGACAGCGTCGCGGTCGAGGCCGATGGTATCTCGACGGACGACGTTACCGCTGCAATCGAAGACGCTGGCTACCAGGTCGACGGCTAACTCACTCGTTTTCGGTGGCATCTGTGACCTCGACACCCGCGTCGTGGCGAGTCGAGAGCGTCTGCTGTGGATACGGAATCTGGATGTTCGCGTCTGTACAGGCGGCTTTGAGCGCCCGAATCAGGTCGTCCTCGACGCGCATGACACGTCGCGCGGTCGGACTGTCGACCCAGACTGCGACTTCGAGCACGACAGCCGAATCGTCGAGTCCCTGTGCCAGCACCTCCGGGGCGGGTGTCTCGCGCGCGAACTCGTACCGTGAGACGACTGTCTCGGCCGTCTCGGTCATGACATCCTGTGCGCGCTCGATGTCCGTCTCGTAATCGACACCCACCTCTACCGGCACCCGGTACTGTCCCTGGCGCGAGCGGTTTGAGACTGTCTTGTTCGTCACCACGTCGTTTGGGACGACGATGTACTCGCCGTCGAACCCCTGAATGCGGGTACTCATCAGTGTAATGTCAGAGACGACGCCGCTCTGTTTGTCGATGAAAATCCAATCGCCAACCTCGAAGGGCCGCGAGAACATGAGGACAAATCCGCCAAGCAGCGAGCCCAGCGTCTTTCGCGCGGCGAAGCCCACGACGATACCCAGGAAGCCAGCACCGACCAACAACCCGGTGAGGTCGACGCTCCAGACGCCCAAGACGACGATACCGGCGAGACTCCAGAGCGTAATCTGTGTCACCCGAAGGCCGACCTCTCCCTGATGTTGTGTGAGTGCGTTCTGTTTTGTCGCCAAGTCGTTGAGCAACCGCGCGGCGATACCTGACAGAACCTGGGTCACGACCACGACACACAGCGAAACGATTATCTCTGGGGCACGCTCGTCGAGGCGGAACACACCGACCTCTTCGAGTATCGTCGACCTGTGGCCCCAGAGGTCCGCGAGTGCGAGCGTCGCGGCCACCAGTGTTCCTACCACGAGCAGTGAGCTGACGAGGTCGACCAGTGTCGGGGCGTATCGTTCGGCGAGTTGTCGGCGAAGCCGCCGGACGAGTACGACCGTCACGAAGGCAACTCCGGCCAGCACGGCCGACCCCAGCAGTTGTACCTCGACTGTCGGCGCGAACCCCTCCAGTCCGAGCAGGCCCAGCATCGCTATCTCTCTCCCGTTTGCCCTGTTAGTGGCAAAAAAGAACCGCTGTTCGGACAACGTGTATCGGCGACCCGCCCGGTTTCTGGCGGTATGAGCGTCTTGAGCCCCGTCTCTTCGTTATTCTTTTAATGTGTTAGTTGTTAGCACATGTCTTATATTTCGCCATCTCCAAGCCACTGCATGCACGAAGAAACTGAAAGACGAGAAGTACAGTCCGGCAAAACAGTGTACGACGAAGATGGGAATACGCTCGGAGTAGTGCGAGGGTTCGACCAACACGGCTTCTACGTGACAGCTGACGCCGACGTCGACGTACTCCCGGAGAGTCCGAGTCAGAGCGAGCGGACCGACGCGGTGATGTGGCGGTGCTGGGAGTGTGGAGAGATGGGGCGGATTGCTGACATCCCGGAGTCGTGTCCGTCGTGTGGCGCGCCGCGAGAAGATATCTATTACTGGCAGGAAGACTGACCGTCCGGTAATGGATATCTGCGTGTTCGGTGCGGGTAGCCTCGGCAGTCTCATCGGCGGCCTGCTCGCCGACACCCACGAGGTGACCCTCGTCGGGCGTGACCCCCACGTCGGAGTTGTCGATACCAAAGGGCTCTGTCTCTCCGGCGCGGTCGACAGACACGTCAGCCCCACCGGGCGGACGGCTGTGCCACAGGCGGCCGACCTCGGCGTCGTGACCGTCAAGAGTTTTGACACCTCTGTCGCGGCCAGAGAGTTGGCGACCGCCGACCTGGACGCCGTACTGTCGCTCCAAAACGGCATGGGTAACGAGGCGGCACTTGCCACACGACTGGACTCGCCGGTACTCGCGGGGACGTGCACGTACGGGGCTCGCCTCCGTGACCCAGGCCACGTCGAGTGTAGCGGTCTGGGAGAGGTCGTCTTGGGCGCTCGCGAGGGTGGGGAGTCAGCCCTCGCCGACCGGGTGGGAACGGCGTTCGACGACGGCGGACTGGCAACGACTGTGAGCACCGAGATGCCACGCCGTCTCTGGGAAAAGCTGACCGTCAACGCCGGTATCAACGCGGCGACTGCACTCGCGCGCGTTCCCAACGGCGCACTCACAGACGACCCCGGCGCGAGCGTGACACGCCGGGCTGCTCGCGAGGCTGCTCGCGTCGCACGCACGCAGGGAGTGTCCGTTGACGCCGACGAGGCGGCCAAACAGGCCGTTGCTGTCGCGGACGCGACGGCCCGCAACCGCTCGTCGATGCTACAGGATATCGAGGCCGGACGACGCACCGAGATTGCCGCAATCAACGGCTACGTCGTCGAACACGCATCTCAGCCGGTCCCGGTCAACGAGACGCTGACCGCGCTGGTCCGGACGTGGGAGGCCGAACACGGGCATCTAGAGTCGTGACTACGCCGGGGAGAAACGAGAGGCCCCGAAAGAACTAGAAGGGGGCCTGTGGACCTTCGTCTTCCTCGCTGTCCTCGGTGGTGTCACCGGGGAAGGAAGGACTCATGCCGCTGTCACCGCCAGCACCGCCGGCCATTCCCTCTTGGCCGCCCATGCCTGTCGAGGCGTGAACGGTCTCGATTTCGGGAATCTCTTTCGTCATGCGGGTCTTGATTGCCTGAATCGTCATCGGCGAAATACCACAGCCGGAACAGGCACCGCCGAGCTGGACGGTGACCGACCCCTCTTCGAGGTTGAGATTCTGGATGGCTGCGCTTCCACCGTGCATCTGAATCTGCGGGAAGTTTCGCCGCAGGAAGTTCGTGATGCGCTCACGAAGCTCGTCCTCTGGACTCTGTTCGTTGGTGTCCGTGCTCATCACCTGCCTGTACGCGGTCAGCGTGCTTAGGCTTTGGGTATTTGCCGGTATTGTAGCGTATTGTCATACCTAAGGAGACGAGGGCGGCACTGCTGTTGGCGTGGGATGCAGGCAGCAGCGAGTACATCTGTGAAAATGCCGGTTACCGACAGCGGGGAGATAGTGTGTGGAATGGTGCGACCCACTGGCGGTTGTGTGCTCTGTGCAAGAGCGTACCCGGCATCGGTGGTACTACAGTCCCCAATATAAATCTTCTGAGGATCTTTGGCAACTGACACTGGTGGCTGTAAATACCTGAAGATTCGATACGAGAGTCGAGTGTCTGTAATTCAGTCTCTCGAATACCTGCGAGTGAAAAAATCACAGCCATTAGACGGGTGAGCATCTCGCTCCGCACCGAAAGACTCCGTAGTGTCTGTCTGTAGACACGCTCTTGGCGACCCGAGACAGCCACCCTCTCCTCGCGCGAACGGCAAGACGCCGCGGTCATCAGTGGGCATAACATGGCCGAGCGAAACACACAGCTATGACCTACGAGCTTCGCGAGTCGCTCCCCGACCCCGAGACGTTCGTCGCACTCCGAGACGCGGCCGGAATGACGCCGCGCTCGGTGAAGGCGGTACGCCGTGGCCTTCCGAATACTATCTATGGTGTGACGGTTGTCGAGGCTGACTCAGAGGAGACTATCGGCATGGCGCGAATCGTCGGCGACGGTGCCTGTGTCTATCACATCTCTGATATGGTCGTTCACCCCGACCACCAGCGACGGGGACTTGGGTCTCGCATGATGGATGCGTTGATGGCCTACATCGACGACAACGCCCCCGAAACGGCCTACGTAAATCTCATGGCGGATGTCGACGGCTTCTACGAACAGTGGGGCTTCGAGCGTACCGTGCCCGCGTCGAAGGGGATGTATCTTCCCCAGTAGGTTCAGCTCACTGCAGATTGCCGTTTTTCGGCCGACCGTGTGGCTCCTCTGCATCCGTAGGCTTCTCCGGCTTGAAACCACGCCGGTTTTCTGGGGTTGTGCCCAGCGGTCGACTGCTTGATGAGCCGAATGGAATAGAACGAATGGACTCGCCGGGATTTGAACCCGGGGCCTCTTCCTTGCGAAGGAAGCGATCTGCCACTGATCTACGAGCCCGCGAAGTGCCCCTGCGCGTGTGGGGCGTTCAGTCCTCGAGGACGATCTCGATGGACACGTCGTTGGGTACCTGAATGCGCATCAGCTGTCGAAGCGCCCGTTCGTCCGCATCGATGTCGATGAGGCGCTTGTGAACGCGCATCTCCCAGTGCTCCCAGGTCGCCGTCCCCTCACCGTCGGGGGACTTGCGCGAGGGAACTTCCAGCGTCTTCGTCGGTAGCGGAACCGGCCCCGAGAGCTTAACACCAGTCTTGTCGGCGATGTCTTTGACCTCGCCGCAGATACTGTCGAGGTCTTCGGGGCTGGTACCGGCCAGCCGAACGCGTGCTTGCTGCATGTTATCGCTCGTTGACCGACAGGACCTGTCCGGCGGCGACCGTCTGGCCCATGTCGCGGATTGCGAACGAGCCGAGCTCGCTGATTTCCGAGGACGGCTCGAGGCTCAGGGGCTTTTGCGGTCGGACGGTCACTTTCGCGGCGTCACCGGACTGGATGAAGTCGGGGTCTTCCTCGGCAACTTCGCCGGTCGACGGGTCGATTTTCGCGTCGATGGACTCGATGGTACAGGCGACCTGTGCCGTGTGAGCGTGGAAGACCGGCGTGTAGCCAGCCGTGATGACGCTCGGGTGCTGCATCACGACGATCTGCGCTTCGAAGGTCTCGGCGACCGACGGCGGTTCGTCGGCGGGACCACAGACGTCGCCACGGCGGATGTCGTCTTTGCCGATGCCGCGGACGTTGAATCCGACGTTGTCACCGGGCTCTGCTTTGGGCACCTCTTCGTGGTGCATCTCGATGGTCTTGACCTCGCCACCGACGTCACTGGGCTGGAAGACGACATCGTCGCCCGTGTTCATCGTCCCGGTCTCGATACGTCCAACAGGGACGGTACCGATACCGGAGATGGTGTACACGTCCTGAATCGGAAGGCGCAGCGGCGCGTCCGTCGGCGGCGCTGGCTCCGGCAGGGCGTTGAGTGCCTCGAGCAGGGTCTCGCCGTCGTACCAGGGCGTGTTGTCCGAGTGCTCGGCGACGTTGTCGCCTTCGAACGCCGAGGTCGGGATGAACTTCGCCTTGTCGCCGTCGAAGGCGACCTGCTTGAGGAGCTGTTTGACCTCTTCGATGACCTGATTGTAGTCGGTCTCGTCGTAGTCGACCAGGTCCATCTTGTTGACAGCGACGATGAGCTCGTCGATACCCAGCGTCTTCGAGAGGAAGACGTGCTCTTGGGTCTGTGGCTGCACACCGTCGTCGGCGGCAACGACCAGAACCGCGTTGTCGGCCTGGCTCGCGCCGGTAATCATATTCTTGACGAAGTCGCGGTGGCCCGGACAGTCGACGATAGTGAAGTAGTATTCGTCGGTGTCGAACTCCTTGTGGGCAATGTCGATGGTGACACCGCGCTCACGCTCTTCGGCGAGGTTGTCCATCACGTAGGCGAACTCGAATCCGCCCTTGCCTTTCTCTTCGGCTTCTTCCTTGTGCTGTTCGATGACGTGCTCCGGTACGTTCTCTGTCTCGTACAGGAGTCGTCCAACCATCGTACTCTTCCCGTGGTCTACGTGGCCGATGACGGCCAAGTTCTGGTGTGGTTTGTCTTCGCTCATGATGTCTCACGCGCAGAGGCGCTCTATCGGTGATGTAACCCTGTGACTCATAAAACCATTTCGATACAGTCTGTAGAACGTCCGGGTGCCGTCTTGCGATTCTGTGAGGTAATACCACGACAACGGGACTCAGTATTCGAGTTGCCGGAGGTCGCTCATGATCGCGGTCGCAGTCTCGTGGCCGCCTGCCCCTCGGCCGGAGATGTTAACTCGGCCGGCGTGGGTCGTCTCGACCTGGACGATGTTTTGTGTGCCACTCACCGCGAGCGTCCCGTGTTCGTCGACGAGCCGTGGGCGGACGCGGACACCACTCTCGTCTACCTCACCGATGAGACGAATCGTCGACCCGCCCTGCTGTGCTAGCTCCAGTGCACTCGCAGGAATGTCTCGTATCCCCATCATCTCGACAGCGTCAAGCGTATAGGTCGTGTCTGTAAGGACGTTTGCGAGGATAGCACACTTCAGTGCGGCGTCGGTTCCATCTACGTCGAAGGTCGGGTCTGCCTCGGCGACGCCGATATCCTGTGCCTCGGCCAAGGCGTGCTCGTAGGCGACGCCTTCGGCTGTCATCCGCGAGAGGATGAAGTTCGCAGTCCCGTTCAACACGCCACGGACGGCGGTGACGTTCTCTGCTCCGATGTCTTCTATCGTCGAGAACACCGGGATTGCGCCGCCGACGGTAGCCTCAAACCGGACTGCCCCGTCGCTGTCGCGTTCCATCCCACGCACGTCATCGTATCGCTGCGCGACCGGCCCCTTGTTCGCGAGAACGACGTCCCGGTCGCGCCCGAGCGCTGTCCGGACGTGCTCGAAGGCCGGCTGTGCGTCTCCGACCGTCGTCGGCGTCGCCTCGACGAGAGCGTCGTACTCGCTGTCGAGAACTGCATCGAGCGTCTGTGGTCCGACTGTTCCTTCTGTGCGCTTGCGGTCGAGCACCGCCTCGGCGTCGAGCCCGTCGGCGTCGACGACGCCTGCGCTCGAATCTGCCACTGCAGTCACGGTGTGGCCGTAGGGCTCGGCTAGCTCGACGACGGCCTGTCCCACCGCACCTGCGCCGACGACTGCAATTCTCATGAACCCTCACCCGCGGCCAGCGGTTCGACGACAGCAAGCCCTCGTTGGGACGCAATCTCTCGTAGCGTCGCGAGCGTCTCCGTGGTCGTGTCCGGCTCTGTCGCGAGGTGGATCCGGGCACTCGCCGTGCCGCCGGCCCCCTCTGTCGCGGCCAGTGTCACGTCCCGGACGGTCGCCGCCGTCGACGCCTCGATGCTCGACAGCGTCTCCGAGAGGTCGGTGTCCAGGCCCTGCCCGAACAGAATCGCTGTCAGCTCTTCTGTGTAGCGCTGTGTGCCGGCTTTGATGACGGTGATATCGTCCGCACGCAGGGCCGACACGATTGCATCGAGCTGTTCCGAGCTGGCTGCTACGTCGACCTCGACGGGGATGTCGCCACGCGGTGTCCGGTTTCCTCGCTCGTGAAACACCGACCGGAGGTTACCGCCGTGGGTCGCTATCGGCTCGAGCGCCCGGCGCAACTCCCCGGGTCTGTCTCGCAGTTCCAGACGGACGGTGTATATCTGTTTGTCGACGGACTCAGTCATCGGTGTGCCAGCCCCCGTAGTCGTTCGAGTGCGCTCTCGTCCGCATGCACGTTCGGTACGACCATGGCAACCAATAAGTCTCCGGTCGTCGCGGTGGGTATTGACCGGGACGAAAGGGCTTTTTGCCTGTCTCCATGGGACACAAGCCACAATACCCTGGCCGCCGAACTCTGACCGTGGCCGGGCCCATCCGCTTTCGTCACTCGCAGTCGTCTTGGAGTCACAGCCGAGTCGACACAGCGCTTTACTCACCGCTCGACGAGAAATTCGGTGCGACCAAGCGCGAGCCGCTGGTCGAGCCGCCCCCAGAGTACGACGCCTGTCGCTTCGAGATGGACAACGGCGATTTGGCGCTGTTTGCCTGGACCGACTCCGATGCCTACTGGCTCGGGAACACGGAGACGCCGCAGGCGCTGTGGCGAACAGAGAAGTACACGTTCGACGAAGTTACCTACCCGCTCGCGCGCTGGGCCCAGCGCGAGCTGCTGGAGGACCTTGCAGATAGCGACCCTTGGCTCGCCGCCTACGACCACGTGACCTGGTTCTTTCTGCCGGTGTTTTTCTCGAAAGACGGTCGCGAGACGACCCGCACGTTCTTCCGCGACCACGCGGCTGGCTTCCCGGATGCCGACCGCGAGGCCGGGCTGGCCTTCTACGAAGACCTGCTCTCGACGGGCATACTCGACGACTACCGGTACACGATGGCGACGAAACTCGGCACCAGCGAGCAACTCGACCTCGTCAGGATGCGGGCGGCGATGGCGGAACTCCACGCCGCAAAGCTGCTCGACGATACCGGCCACGGGTTTACCCCAGAGGTCCCGCTCGATTCGGGGTACGCCCTCGATTTTCGGGCCGACTCCGGCACCCTCATCGAGGTGACGCGGCCGGAGCCACCGGCACGACGACGCGCCGGGACGCCGGCGAGCGCGCTCCGTGAGACCGTCGACGGCAAGACTGGGACACAGCTCGACGCGCATCCGGGGACGGTGTTGTTCGTCGACTGCACCTCGTTCCGTGACGACGAGTGGTTCACAGTCCGTGATGCACAGCCTGGCGTCGGCTACACTCCTGCCGTGGTGTACCGGATGCGCCCCGACAAGCCGCCGGCTGGATACGTCGTCGGTGACCCCGGCCTCGGCGTGGCGAGACACCTCGACTAGAAACCGGACACCTAGACCCGTGTCTGTGGGCATCAACCGTACCAGGGAACGGTTCTTGCTCAGAAACTAATCATCAACGTTATGTAGCATTCGGCGGCTTAGTTAACCAATCAGAGACACAATGAGTGGGGGCCAGAACGGGGCAAACGAGACTGTCCGACGCCGGGCAGTACTTACGTCTTTCGCTGCCGGGGCCGTCGGGGCTGCGGGCTGTCTCGGACGATTTCGGACGGCGCGCAGCCAGAAACTCCCGGGCCAACTCGCGCTCGAAGTCGTCACGCTGCCAGGCGACGCCGACCCCGTCGCGACACAGATTGGCCGGCGACTCGCGGAGAACCTCGAAACCGTCGGTGTCGAGGTCGACCTGACGCTCTATCCCGAAGACGAACTTCGGCGGACGGTTCTCATCGACCAGGAGTACGATCTGTTCGTCTGTGCACACCCGAACATCGAGAGTCCAGACGCCCTCCGACCGCTGTTGCACTCCGAGTTCGTCCGCGAGCCCGGGTGGCAAAATCCCTTCGAGATGACCGACATCACCATCGACGAACTGCTCGAAGCCCAGCGCTCACAGACTGGCCCACAGCGACGGGAGACCGTCACTGAACTCCAGCGTGAGATCGTCAAAAACCAGCCGTTCGTTCCGGTCGCCGTCCCCGATGCGATTCAGGTCTCACGCGGCGAGCGATTCACCGGGTGGGAAACGATGACTACCGACCTGGCGCGGACACTCGCGACTCTCGAACGGACCGACGCGTCGGGGGACACGCTCGGACTGGTTTCGACGGACGGCCGCCTCACACAGAACCTGAATCCCATCGCTATCGAGTACCCGAGCGGACACCAGATAATCGACCTCCTCTATGACTCGCTGGGACGGTACGACAGACAGACGGTGCGGCCGTGGGCGGCCGCAAACTGGGATGTCTCGACGGCCAACGGCGACACCGTTATCACTGCGTCCCTGCGACCCGGCGTCGAGTTCCACGACGGGACGCCGCTCACGGCCGAGGATGTTGTGTTCGCCGTCGAGTTCCTCTCGGATACGAGCCTCAGCGAGTTCGAGGTCCCGGTCCCCGCTCCCCGGTTCCGCGGTCGAACGTCTCTCATCGAGGACGTGACCGCGATAGACGACCGGACCGTCGAGTTGCGGTTCTCCGATGCGAACCCTCAGACGGCCGTTCGAGCCCTCACACTGCCGATACTCCCGAGACAGGAGTGGGAGTCGGCGTCGAAAGCAGTCGATATCGCGGGCGTCGACATCTCTGAGTCGGTCACCGACGCGCTGGTTCGAGAGAACCTCGACCCGGTCGGGAGTGGGCCGCTCCAGTTCGATTCTCTCGCCGAGGACGAGGAACTCGTTTTGACACGAAACGACAGCCATCCCGTACACCAGACCCCAGAGGCGTTTCCCGATGCCTTCGGCGCCTTCGACTTCGAACGGGTGCGGATACGGATTGTCCGCTCAGACGACGCTGCGCTCGGACTCTTGACCGACCGCGAGGTCGACGCCACGTTGTCGAATCTGAACCCATCGGTCGTCCCCCGTGCAGGGCGCGAGCCTGCGGTCGACCTCAACGTCGAACAGTCCTCGGCGCTGTATATGGTCGGCTGTAACACGGCCCGCTCGCCGCTTGGAAACCCACACTTCAGGCGGCTCGTTGCGCGACTCATCGACAAAGAGGCCGTTCGAAGCGAGATACTCGGCGGGTTCGCTCGTCCGGCGGTGAGTCCACTGGCGGGGACCGGCTGGGTCCCCTCGGACCTGCAGTGGGACGACGGCGACCCTGAGGTCCCCTTCTTTGGGACCGACGGCGACCTCGATACGGCGGCCATCCAGACGTACCTGCGAGACGCCGGCTTCGAGTTCTCTGACAGCGGCGAGTTACTCGAACAATGAGCCTCCTCGTTCACTACCTCCAACTTGCGGCGGTCGTCACTGTCTGTCTCGGTATCGGCATCTACACTGTCGTGGGGCGAGAGCGCGTCCAGCGCGTCCGCGAGGAGTACCGCAGCCGCGTTCGGGATAGCCTGCCACATCTGATGGTTCTCGGCTTCGTGTTCGGATTCGGCATGTATTGGCGACCTATCGGCGGTGAACTCTCTTGGACCGTCGGCTACAACATCACACACACGCTCTACAGTATCGAGGGCACGCTCGTTCCGACGATACAGACGCTCGCGACGACGGAGCTAACCTGGATTCTCTCGCTCGTGTACGTCTTCGGGTACGTGTTCCTGCTGTTGTTCCCGCTCGTCGCGTACGCGTTTCTGGATACACTTCGCCCGTTGCGCGTTGCGGTGCTCGCGTACGTTATCAACTACACTACCGGCCTCTGTAGCTACACGCTCTTTGTCGCCTACGGGCCGCGAAACTACATGCCGGGACAGGTCCGAGGGCTCATGTACGAGGTCTGGCCGGAGATAGAACAGTTGACGACACACATCAATACGAACGCGAACGTCTTCCCGTCGCTTCACACGTCGCTTGCGGTTACGGTCGCGCTACTCGCGTGGTACACCCGCGATAGCTACCCCCGCTGGTTCTACGTGGCCGCGACCATGGCCGTGACTATTGCCTTCTCGACGATGTATCTCGGACTTCACTGGGGTGTCGACGTGTTCGCGGGGACACTCCTCGGCATCGGGAGCGTCTGGACTGGGGCATACCTCGCCCCAGAGTCCGACGAGCAGAGCCTGATAACACAGAAAGGCAGAGCACTCTTTGCCGCTGCCGGTCGGTACACTGACCGCCTCTCCTCATGAACCTGTGCGGCCACGAGACGGCCTGAGACAACTATCCGTGTCAGATATGGTTTTTAACCAGCAGCCAATGGCATGGTATTTACTACAGCAGAGAATACGGCCGATATGGTATTTGACGCAGGCGACTACAGGGACCACGAACAGGTAACGTTTTTCAGCGACGACGAAACCGGCTTAGAGGCCATTATCTCGATTCACGACACCACACTCGGCCCGAGCCTTGGCGGGACGCGCATCCTGGATTACGACACAGAAGCGGATGCACTGACAGACGTACTCCGACTCTCGCGAGCGATGACATACAAGTCGGCGGCGGCCGACCTCAATCTGGGCGGTGGCAAAGCAGTCATCATCGGTGACCCCGACGATATCAAGACCGAAGACCTGATGCGGGCGTACGCCCGGGCTGTCGACTGCCTCGACGGCCGATACATCACCTCGGTCGACGTGAACTCCGGCGTCGAGGACATGGAAATCATCAGCGAGCACACCGATTACGTCGTGGGCACGCGCGACGGGCTGGGAGACCCCTCGCCCGTGACCGCACACGGCGTCCTCCACGGCCTCAAGGCCTGTGTCGAGCACGTCTACGGGACGGATACGGTCTCGGATGTCGACGTGGCGGTCCAGGGGCTCGGCAAGGTCGGCCACGGACTCGCCGAGCGACTGGCCGAACGCGGGGCCTCCGTGACGGTCACCGACATCGACGAGGAGAAAGTCGAGGCGTTCACCGACGAACACGACGCCGACTCGGTCGCGCCGGACGACATCTACGACGTCGACTGTGACGTGTTCGCGCCCTGTGCCTTCGGCGGCGCTATCAACGACGAGACGATTCCCCACCTCTCGTGTGACATCGTGGCCGGTGCCGCGAACAATATCCTCGAAGACGAACAGCGCCACGCCGGGATGCTCGACGACGAGGACATCCTCTATGCACCCGACTACGTCATCAACGCTGGCGGCATCATCACGGTCTATCACGAGTACCACGACGGAACCGAACAGCAGGCCTTCGAGGACGCCGAAGCTATCGGTGACCGTCTCCTGACGATGATAGAACGCGCCGAAGACGAAGGGACGACCGTCCTGGACGCAGCCAACGCCTACGCGGAGGAGCGCATCGAAAACGAGGACCGGACGACGCCGGCCCGGTCCTGGTAGCGACTCGTCTCTCGCTCACCTTTTTATTTGCCGCCTCGAAAGAGGGGGTATGACACTCGACCCCGTCCACGTGGACGGCATCGCGCAACTGGCCCGCCGGGTCACACAGCAGGTCGACGACAGCGACCACACCGACCTCGCCGAACGGGCGTTCGCAGAGTTCCTCGATCCACTCCGAGACGCCGAAGGGAACGTGATTCTGGAGCCACTGGACGAACCGCGACGCCGCGAGGTGGCTGTCGACGATGTCGCGCTCACGGAGTCGCCGTTTCCGACCCAGCACGGCCTCGACGCCGGGACTATCAACCCGACGACGTTCAAAAACGGCCTCGTCATTGACGTTTCACAAGCCGCGATGGCCGCAGTCCCCTCCGATATCGAACTCCATCGCGCTCGGACTATCGTGATGACCGTCCATACGAACGACGACACGGTCGACGTACAGGACCCCGACTGGCGGGTCGACGACGAAGGGTACGCCCAGCGCCGGGTGTTACACGCCCCGCGGGTCGACCGGTACGAACAGACGGTCGTCCACGCCCTGGCGCTGTACCGTGCCGAGAGCGAGCACGCGCTCACACAGGCCGAATCGGTCGAGGACCTGCTGATTCTCGACGGCCCCATCTATCCGACGGGACTGTTGAAGTGGGTGGAACGGGACCCCGAACTCAAACGCCTCGTCATCGAGCGCTCGGAGTTCACCGAAGTCATCGAGAACTACCTCGAACTCGTCGAGACCTTCGCCGAGCGAGAGATTCCACTCGTCGGTTTCGTCAAAAACAGCGCGTCGAAGGCGTTGACCCGCCAGCTTCGGCGCAACCTTGGCGCTCCCTGGGTCGACGACGACGCCTTCTTCCGGCGCGTTCTCGAACGGACCGACGAGAACGGCGAGACCCGGACAGACGCGCTCACGTTCACCAACTGGTTCCGGTCACACGCTGGTACCGACGGCGTCCTCGTCGACGGGACACTCCCACTCGACCACGAGCGAGCACTCGAGCCGTCGGCCTACGAGGTGACGTTTTTCGTCGTCTACGACCCGCGGGAAGACCTCGTCTACCGGGCCGAAGCTCCCTACTGTGTGACCCGTGACGAGGACCGACGCGAGCAGGTGACGACACAGATACTCGCCGACGTTGCCCGCGAGCGCGGCCCGCCGCTGGCGGTCGGCAAAGCCGACGACCTCGCCAGTATCGATCGCGAGGGAAAGCGGACGCTCCGCCAGCGCATCGAGACGACATTCGAGACGAGCCGCCAACGCAGCTACAACGACAAACGCTGGGGCGTCGCGTGGGCCGCCTCGGAGTGAGTCAGGACTCGAACGCCGCGGTGACGAGTGCCGTCTCGGCGTTACGAAGCCGCTGTGAGACCGCCGACTTCGAGACACCGAGCCGGTCGGCGAGTGTCCCAAGCGCGACCTCGCGGGGCTGTTCGTAGTACCCTTTTGCGAGGGCGAGTTCGACCGTCGTGCGTTGTTTTTCTGTGAGGACACTGAGGTCGATGTTCACTGTTGGCTGTCTGGCCGGCGCGACAGTGACAGCTCTCGCTCCGACATCTGCGTCCTGTACCGTCCGGAGCAACGTCGTCCACGAGTCGTGGTCGGCGACCTCGAAGGTAGCCTGGAACGGCTGTTCGCGTTCGTCTGTGGAAGGTGTTGTCATGGGTCTGGAGGACGGTAGCTGGTTGTCTGTGGCCGCCGGACCCGACCTGCGAGGGGAGTCACCCGAGCAGGAGCCACAGCCAGGAACTGTTCTGGACGATGTCTGTCTCCTCGAGCCTGGCGTCGAGCCCGACGACCCGGCCGGCACCCCACGCGCCGAGACCGAACAACAGGAGGAGGTAGACGAACGTGCTGTCGACGACGTAGCCGTGTTCGACGGGCAGGCCGGCCAGCAGACCATCCTGCCAGGCTGCCGTCCAGAAAAACAGCATCTGGAGGCCGCCCATGAGCGCGGCGAACCGGACGAGGACGCCACACAGCAACGCTATCCCGATGAGTATCTGGCCGGTGACCACCAGTGGGTCGACGATTCCCGGATAGTTCGCGAACCACGTGAACAGCCCGTGTAACGGGTTTGCACCCGCCACGGCGTTTTCCAGAAAGCCCTGCGATGACCACGCGAACGGGTCACCCCAGCCGCCCTCTGACCACTTTTCGAGTCCTGCCTGCAGGAACACCCACGCCATCACGATTCGTAGACTGAGCAGGGAGTACCCTACCCAGGTCTCCGAGTAGTTGAACGAGATGTTCCGTCCGAGCAGTTCCGCATCGAGCTGTTTTTCTGCTGGTCTGGTTGCCATTGTGGTTCACCCACTAGCTAGGTACACCAGAAACTATATATAATAATTTACCTGTATATTTTTGGCATTTAATTCACCAGTGATAGGAACAGCGTCGACGCAGTAGCCCACCAGCGCCGAGATACCGGGTCAAATGCGTTGTGACCGCTGTTACACCGTGGGAACGGTGATGAGATTTTTGACTGTGTACGCGAACAGTTACGTATGAGCTACATTGTTGCGGCCGACGGGTCCGAGGAGAGCAACGATGCAGTGCGATACGCGGCGACCCACGCGGCAACGTTCGGGGAGTCACTGGAGATTGTCCACGTCATCACGCTCGACACGGAACTGGTCGACGGCGACGTTGTCATGCAGGGCCGTGAGACCGCCACCGACGAGGGCCACGACACGCTGGAAGACGCACAGGCGGTCGCGAGAGACGCCGTCCCGTCGGCGGACCTCGATATCGAGACACAGCTGTTGACCGGCCGGCCGGCGACGGCAGTCGCCGACCGCGCGACCGCGGCCGACGCGGAGGCCATCTTCGTTGGTCACAGGGGACTGTCGACCGAACAGGAAGCTGTCGTCGGCAGCGTCGCGAAAGAGATTGTCAGCAAGGCGACTGTCCCGGTCACTGTCGTCCGCTAGGACGGCCCGGTCCCCTGTTATCGGTTTACCGTGTGGCCGTGTCGTCCGTCGCGACACCGACTTTCTGACTCGATTCCGTTCGCCTGATACTTCCGGAGCAGCGATGGCCCTGTCACCACGGCGACACTCTCCTATGTAACTACGCGAGTGGCAACTCGACGACGAACGCCGCGCCACAGAGTTCGTGTGACGCGTCGCCGGCCTCGACGACGCCGTCGGCATCTTCGACCCAGACGTCGCCGTCGACGCTGTCGACCAGTGACTCGACCAGATAGAGGCCGATACCGGTGCCGTCGCTGTCGAGACCGCT
This sequence comes from Halovenus aranensis, assembly GCF_900100385.1. Lineage (GTDB taxonomy): Archaea > Halobacteriota > Halobacteria > Halobacteriales > Haloarculaceae > Halovenus > Halovenus aranensis. Next base: position 44,113 of record NZ_FNFC01000011.1, on the reverse strand, counting down.
CTCGCCGCGCCCGAATATCTCGGATTTCCGGCTGTCAGGGACACCGGGACCGTTGTCGGCGACGCGGACGGTGACGGTATCCCCGTCTGTCTGCCCTGAGACGGCGACGGCAGGAACTTCTTTGTCGTTGTGCTGGATGGCGTTTTTCAGCAGGTTTCGGAACACGGAGTCGAGCATGTCGTTGCCAACGACCTCGACCGACGGAACACCACCGCGGACGGTCACGACGGCGTCGGAGTAGGACTCTCGAATCTCTTCGAGTTGCGGGATGAGGACGGCGTCGAGGCGGACGTGCTGGTGGTCGACCGTCGTCGAGAGCATCACTTCCGCGAGTTCGCGGGCAGTCGTCGTCAGGTCGACCGCGTTCTCGACGCCCTCCTTGAGCTTCTGGAGGTGAGAGCGGCCGTCGTCGTCGACGTGGTCTTCGAGCAGGTCCGCGTAGAGGTCGACCAGCTGGAGGTCGTTGCGGATGTCGTGGCGAACGACCTGATTCAACGTCTCAAGGTTGTCACGCTGGGTTTCGAGGCGGTCCTCGTACTGTCGTCGTTCGGTGTCGTCCCGTGCGATGGCGACAAACCGCTCTTGTCCGCCAGCCTCGACCCTGTTGACCCACGTCTCGACAGGGTGAGCCGTTCCGTCGGCGTGTCTGTGCTCGCCTTCGATAGTTATCGTCTCGTCCGGCGGTAGCGAGTCGAGACGCCCCAGCAGGTCGTCGGGGTCGACGCCGACCTGGATATCACTGACGTGCATCGATGTCAGTTCCTCGCGCGTGTACCCCAGCTTCTTGACCGCGGTCCCGTTCGCGTTGAGTATCTTCCCCGTCTCGTCGTGGACGAGAATCGAGTCGGGCGCCTCTTCGAAGAGACGCGCGAGGTGGGTCTCGTCGTCGCCCGTCTCGTCTGCCCGGGAAATGGTGAACGTCTGCTGTGTTGCCGTCACTGTTTTGAGACACTGTGCAGCGAGCGCCGGGCGCTCGGTCAGGTCGGCCTGATACAGGAAATCCGACACCGACGCGTGGTTGGCGACGGTCGCGTCCCGGTCTGCAAACACCACGACGATGGGTGGGGCCGACTCGCCGACGTGGTCGGCGATGTAGTCGTCGAAGGCGGCCACAGAGACGAGCAGACAGTCCTCGTCCCAGTGGGTCCCCCGTTTCAGGACGGCCTCTGGGTCACGACCGTGTTTGACGGCGATACCCGACTCGCGAAACGTCTCAATCCCCTCCCGAGAGAGTGACACGTCAACAGCAAGAACGGTACACTGGCACCCCGAGCCAGCCTCTGTCTCCCCTACCGAGTTCATTGGCAACCGTTATCGGAGACTAGACAATAAAGTATTCGCTTGCTCGTTCGGGTGTGAAATGGCCCTCTGTCGCCGTTTACCGCCCGACGACGGCCCTGTGGTTACGCTTCGACGTTGACTGTCAGCACCGGCGCGGGACAGTTCGTCACCACTTTCTGGGCCGTGCTCCCGAGCATGTTCTCGGTGTAGTCGTCGCCGCGGGTCCCCATCGTGACGAGGTCGATACCCGCTTCCTCGACGTAGGCGATAATCTCGTCTGCGGGCTTGCCTTCGCGAATCGCGGTCGAGACGTCGAAACCCGTCTCCTCGGCTGACTCGCGTGCGTCGTGGACGGCCGTCGACCCCTCTTCGCGCAGGTCAACGAGCACGTCGTCTTTCATCTCGTCGGCGAGAGTGAGAAACACCTGGTCGTCGACGACATAGAGCACGTGGACGGTCCCATCCTTCCCTGTCACTTCGGCGGTGTGGTCGAGAACTGTCTCCATGGCCTCGCTTCCGTCTGTCGGAACCAGCACGTCGCTGTACATCGTATGTCAGCTATCACTGGTACCTACACACTCCTTTCGGTTTCCCGGCGTCGGACCGCCCCGCGAGCGTTACTCGAACTCGGAGGTCGTATCGGTCGAGGAGACCATTCCGACGTAATCGCTCTGATTGTCGACGACTGGCAGGTGTTTGATGCCGTAGGTCGTCATCATCTCCGCGGCCTCGTTCAGTTCGACCTCGGTGGTGACCCGCTCGACGGGTGCGGTCATCACGTCCCCGACAGTGACTTTGGCAGGGTCGTCTCCGGCCGCGACCACGTCGACGATGTCGGTCGTGGTGACGATACCGGCATCTGGCCCCGGGACGAAGAGACCGCTGATGTCGTGGTCGCGCATCCGTTCTGCGGCCGTCTGCACGGATTCGGTCGCTGGAATCGTCTCTAACGGCGTGGACATGACCTCTCTGACGAGGACTGTCTCATCTGGTGCCATACCACCTATTGTGGCCCCGACAGTATGGGCTTTCCTCTCGGTTCAGCGCTCGTCGTCTGTCTCGTGGCCGGGGTCGTGCTCCCGGAACCACTCGGTGAGCGATTCGAGCCGGTGAATCGCCCGGTCGGGGGTGCTGATGTTGTGGTGTTCGTCGGGGTAGATGACGAGCTTCGCGGGCACGTCTTGCTTGCGGACGCTCACGTAGAGCTGTTCGGCCTGTGTCGGGGGACAGCGCCAGTCGTTCTCGCCGGCGCTGACCAGAAGCGGCGTCTCTATCTGGTCTACGTCGGTTATCGAGGAGATGTCCTCGTACAGCTCCGGCTCCTCCCACGGGAGGCCGAACTCCCACTCGTGCCAGAGGTGGTTGTCGTCGGTGCCAAACGTCGACCGGAAGTCATAGACTCCGTGTTCGGCCGCCCCGGCGGCGAAGCGGTCGCTTCGGGTGACGACGTTTGCGGTCGTGATGCCGCCGTAGGAAAAGCCGGTCACCAGGCTTCGCTCGTCGTCGACCCAGCCCCGCTCGGTGAGTTCCTCCAGCACCGAGAGGACGTCGTCGGTTTCGAGGTCGCCCCGGGTCCCCATGAGCGACTCCGCGAACTCCTGTCCGTAGGAGGTCGACCCGCGGTAGTTCGGCCGATAGACCACGTAGCCCTGACTCGCCCAGTAAGCGAAGCCAAACCGGAAGACCGGGGCGTCGTAGGACATCGGGCCCCCGTGGATGGAAGCGATGACCGGCCGTGGCTCGTCTTCCTCGGGGTCGAAATCCGGCGGCAGATAGGCTATCGCCTCGATGTCGACGCCGTCGCCGTTCTCGGCGGTCACGCGCCGACAGTCGGGCATCGCCGCGCCGTCGAGCAGGTCGGCGTTCAGGTCACTCAGCCGGGTCAGCGACTCGGGCGCCTCGTCGTCGAGGTCTGTCGCGTCGAGCGCGAACACGTCGCTCCCCTCCTGTGGGTCCGAGACGACAGCCGCGACGGTCCCGCCAGCCCCAGCAGCGAAGCCGAGGGACCGGTCGCGCGTCAGTGCCGGGAAGGTCCGCTCTGGGTCGTCCTCGTCGGCATGGGCACGCACTAACCGGGTGTGGCCCTCGTCTCCGACGGCGGTGACGAGAGTGTCGTCGTCGAGCCACGACGGAGTGGCCACCATCGCGACCGTCCGGTCTAGCGAGGCCGTCACCGAGCGCATCGGCGGGTCGTCGGTGCCGTCGGGCTCTGTGACCCAGATTTCCGACGGCTCGTACCAGTTCTCGGGGTCACCGGAGACGAACGCGAGGCGCTCGCCGTCGGGACTCCACTCGTAGGCCGAACTCCGCCGCGTCGAATCGGTCAGCTTCCGCAGGTCGCTCCCGTCGGGAGCAATTGTATAGAGGTCCATCACGCCCGAATCGTCGGGAGTTTCGGTTCGGTTGCTGGCGAACGCGATGCGGCCGCTCGGCCCCCACGCGGGCTGAAGCCCAAAGAGTGGCTCGCGGGCTCCCTGCCCGAAGGCGTCGTCCAGTCTGGTCTCGTCGCCGCTCTCGATGTCGACGACAAAGAGGTAGCTGGTCACGTCGTCGAGCCAGCCCTGGCCGTCGGCCTTGTGCTGGAGGCGCTCGATTTCGATTGGGCCGTCGTCGCGGCGCTGGTCGAGGTACTCCTGTTGGTCTTCCGTGGGGTCTCGGGCCGAGACGACCAGCCGGTCGCCCTCGGGTCCCCAGTCGAACTCTCTGACGCCCTCCTCGCGGTCGGTGAGCTGGACGGCGTCGCCGCCCAGTTCCATGTCGAACGCCCAGACCTGGGGTTTCGGGCCGTCGTCGGTTCCTGTTGGCTCCTCGGCATCGTCCTCTTCGTCTGTGTCACCTCCCTCGTCGTCTTCGTCGCGGCCGACGCGTCGCTCTATGTCCGGGTCGCGTGCGGCGATAAAGCCGAGATAGCGACCGTCTGGCGACCAGGCGGGGGCTCCGGCATCTGAGGCGCGGGTCAGCCGGTGTGGGTCGCGCGAGCCATCTGCGGGGGCGACAAACAGCGAGGTTCGACGTTCGTCTTCCTCGGGGTCGAACTCCTGTGTGAGAAACGCAACGCGGGTTCCGTCGGGCGAGACGGCGACCTGCTGTGGCGTCGACAGGTCGTAGAGGTCGTCGAGTTCTAGCTGTGACATACGGGGACGTAAGGCAGGATTTTGATAGTGTCTTCGGTTCGCAACCGCGGACGGAACTCCGAAAAGGAATTACGGCCGAGCGCCGACTCCCACGTAATGACAGTGCTCTCGATTGCCCGGCAGGCGCTCGCGTCCGGGCCGGTCTGTAACAATTGTCTCGGCCGGCTCGTTGCCGACCGGAGCTTCGGACTGGGCAACGACGAGCGCGGACGCGGCCTGCGGGTCGCGCTCGCGCTGGAAGACGACGCGGATTTCGAGGCGTACGACGGCGGCTGTTGGGTCTGTGAACAGGAGTGTGAACGGTTCGACTGGTGGGCCGAACAGGCCGCTACCGCGACCCGTGGCTACGAGTTCGACACCTACCAGGTAGGGACGAAGGTGCCGCCGTTGCTCGAAGAGAACGACCGACTCCTGCGAGAGGACGCCGGTCTGGACCCCGAGGCCGGCGAGCCGATGAAAAAGGAATTCAACCGCGAGGTCGGCAAGCGAGTCGGCGACATGACTGGGACGGAAGTCGACCTCGGGCGGCCAGACGTCCAGATTCTCTGTGACCTGGCGACCGACGAGGTCGAGGTGACGGTCCACTCGGCGTTTGTCTACGGCCGCTACCGGAAGCTCGAACGAGATATCCCACAGACGCGCTGGCCCTGTACCGACTGCAACGGGACTGGCCGCGTCCAGGGCAAACCCTGTGACGGCTGTGACGGCACGGGGTATCGGTACGACGAGAGCGTCGAACAACTCACCGCGCCGGTCGTGCGGGAGGCGATGGACGGCGAGTCGGCCACCTTCCACGGCGCGGGCCGCGAGGACGTGGACGCCCTGATGCTCGACTCCGGCCGCCCCTTCGTCATCGAGGTCGACACGCCCCGAATCCGCCGGGTCGACACCGACGCCCTCGAAGCTGAGATTAACGAGTTTGCCGACGGCAAGGCCGAGGTCGAGGGGGTCCGACTGGCCACCTACGACATGGTCGAGCGCGTCAAGGAACTCGACGCGAGCAAGACCTACCGGATGACCGTCGAGTTCGCAGAGACCGTCACCGAGGGCGACTTTCAGACCGCACTCGATGCACTCGACGGCGCGACGATTGCACAGGAGACGCCCCAGCGCGTCTCCCACCGCCGAGCGGCGAAAACGCGGACTCGCGAGGTGTACGGCATCTCGGGCACGCTCGACGACGAGTGTCACGCCACCGTCGAAATCGACGGTGAGGGTGGTCTCTACGTCAAGGAACTCATCAGTAGCGATGGCGGCCGCACAGAGCCGAGCCTCGCGGGTGAACTCGGCGTCGAGGCGACGGTGACCGCGCTCGACGTACTCGACGTGACGGGCGAAGACGAGCCCTTCGAGGACCCTGAGTTCTTCCTCGAGTAATCAGTACGGGCCTGGCCCGTCTCCGAAACCGTCCTCGCGGGACTGACACTCGCCGTTCTTGTCGATGACGATACGACCTGTGTAGCCACACTGGCCGTTGTTGTTGTATTTACAGCGCGTACAGCGACATTCGACTTGTTTACTGGCTCCACCTGCTGCCATACCTGTCTTTCTCGCTCCACGTCCTTGTATCTGTATGCGAGTTGTCGCCGTTTCCCACCGGCAACGACGCGCTCGTACTCCGGGCGTTGTCACGACGATGACCTACGTGGACTGTGGTCCCGGTGACTGTGTTGGCTCGCTGTTGATGGCTGTGTCTCTGTCCGACGAGAGGTCGGCGGCCAGTGTACGCAGTTCTCGCGCGACGGTTCCGAGTTGGTCAGCCCGGTCGGTGACATCGTCGATGGGTTCGGCCTGGTCGGTCGCAATCGTGGCGACGGTGTCTGTCTTCGTCGCTGTCTCCTGGCTGATTGTCGCGACACGGTCGACGATATCGTCAACATCTCGGACTGCCGAGGCCTGCTGGTCGACGCGCTGGCTGATTTGTTGCACACCGGTGTCGGTCTCCTCGACGCTTTGTTGAATCGCCGCGAGCGTCTCGACGGTCTCCTCGACCGTCGACGTGCCGGCCGCGATGTCTGACTGCATCTGTTGCATCGTCGAACCGACAGTCTCGGACTGTGCGGTCACCCGGTCGACCACGTCTCGAATCTCGTCTGTCGACTCCTTGGTCTCGGCAGCCAGTTGTTTGACCTCGTCGGCGACGACAGCGAACCCGTCGCCGCTCGCGTCGGCCCGGGCAGCCTCGATAGAGGCGTTCAGCGCCAGCATGTTCGTCTCTTGTGCGATACCGTCGATGACATCGACAATCTCGACGATGTCCTCGATTTCTCCTCGAAGGCTCTCTATCTCTCCGACGAGGGTGTCGACTTGCGCCCTGATATCCTCCATCGAGTCGACCGCTGTCTGGGCGCGGCGATTCCCCTTCTCGGCGAGGTCTCGACTCTCCTGTGACTGGTCGGCCACGTCGTCAGCCAACGCTGCGATTTGACCGACAACATCGAGTAGCGTCTCTGTCTCTTCGGTCGCGTCCTGTAACAGGGCGCTCTGTTCGTCCGCACCGGCCGAAATATCGTCAGCGGCATCGACGACGCGCTCGTTTGCCTCCGCGACATCGGTGACGGCGCTGTGAACTGCCTCGCTCGTCTCGACGACCTGTGTGGCGAACGCGTCGATTTCTGTGAGCGTCGTCGAGAGCTGTTCTTTCTGTGTGGCCTCGTCGAAGGCGACGCGTGCGTTGTTGGCAAGAATCTCCGCAAACTTGATATCCAGTGTCGAGAGCGTCCCCTCGGTCAGGCCGATGCTGATTGTGCCGTACTCTCCGATTGGAACGTACATACACTGCGTGAACACCTCCCGGTCGAACGCGTCATCCTCGACGCCCCGGAGGTCGTCGATGACCGGTTCACCTCGTCTGAACGCCTTCCCGTGTGGCGAGTCGTCGACCGGATACGGCGGCCGGTCGGTCTCCTCGCCCACCTGTGCGCCAATCTGGATGACTTCGAGGGCGTGGTTCTCCGGATTGTACCGCCGAACCGATGTCGCCGGGAATCCGAGCACGTCATTTGCGTACTCGTTTGTGACGACAGCAACCTCGTGAGTGGTATCCGCCGCGATGAGTTCGCGGGTCACCTCGTTCAGTGCCTCAAGCGTTGCTTCGGTGTCGTCGTGAAACCCAGTGGCGCGCTCTGTGGCCGCCTCGATGCGGTCCGGAAGCACCGAGAGCCACCTACCTTCGTCGTCTCGCGGGACGAAATCCGTCACCCCGTGTTCGAGCGCCGTCACGCCGAGGTCGGTCTGTCCGCCTACAAAAACCGACGCACATCCCGGATGCGTCTCGCCGAGTACCGACTGCAACGCCAGTGTGTCGATGCCGTCGTCGGGTCGTGTGACGCACACGAGACAGTCCAGTGACCCGGTCGTCCGGAGTTGCTCTCGTGACTGTTCGAACCCGCTCACGGCCTCGGCCTCTGCGCCGTCGATTTGCTCGGTAATCTCTCCGGCGACGCTCTCGGCCCCACCCGTGTCGGCGTCGACCACGAGCACCTTCATCGCTTTACACCCGTGGACGCTTGTCCGGGCCTCCGCGTCCGACGGCATGCCCGACACCGGGACACTCGGCGCATCCTTTCTGCTGTGTGCGTCCGTTCGATAGCGTCCGAAACACCTCTTTTCTCTACGCGACTGACTCGGGTGGGCTGAATCAACACGGTACTTTCTGGGATAGTAACGCGACCACCGGAGAACATTGATATATACATTCGAGAAGAAATATTTAAAATCGGCGATTATATTGTCTGGATGCGCGGTTTTTCGACTGTCGATGCCCACCGGTCGCTGTGGGAGTGTTTCGTCAGTCGAACTCCTGCCAGTCCGTCACGGCCACTGCACCGGCGAGGAAGACAACCGCGAGCGCAGCGAGCATCGCAGCCGTCGCCGCCACGCCCGTCGTCGAGTCGAGAATCATCAGCTCCCGGAGGCTCCGGTGGAAGTGTGTCACCGGGCTGAACTCGGCGACTCGCTGGAGCGTCGGCGGCATGAGGTCGAGTTCCCAGAAGACTCCCGAGATAAACAGCAGCGGGAGCGCGATGGCACCGCCGAGGCTGACCGCCGAGCCCGGGTCCCGGATTGTGCCGCCGACAACCATGCCAAGCGCCGTGAACGCGACCGCGCCGAGCACGAGCAGACAGAGCGCGAGCGGGCCGGGGACTGCCGTCACCCCGAACAACAGCCACGCGACGGCGACCATCACCAGCGCAATCGCCACCGCGAGGATGGACTGCTGGATGACGTTCGCCAGAATCCACTCCCGCTTTCTGAGCGGGGTCGCCGCCAGCCGCTTGAGCGTGCCGTCGCGCTTGAAATCTGCGACCGCCGAGGGGACCGTCATCACACCGTTTATCAGCACCATCGCCACGATGAACGCGGGGAGAAAGTAATCGACAGCGCCCAGTGCCGCGTCACCTCGCTCCTCGGTTGTGACGGTTGCGGTCGGCTCCTCGATGCCGATGGCGCGGTTGTTGAACGTCGCCACAACGCTATCCAGAATACTCCCGACCGCACCGGACCCCTCATCGTCGGGGACGGTCAACAGCCTGAGCCGGGCCGGACCGGCTGTTCCGTTTTCGGGACCGAGTGCGTCCAGTCCTGCAATCGCCTCTGCCTGCTGGGCCTCGGAGACGTTGAATCGGGCGAGCGTGCCACGGATGACTGTCGCTCGAACACGCCCACTCTCGTTGCGAACCCGCTGGCCAAAGCCTGCTGGAACGACGAGAACCCGTTTGTACCCCGTCACCTCCTCGATGTCTTCTCTCTCCAGGGAGACGTTCGCGTCGACATGGTGGACCGCGAGCGGGTCGACTTCCTCGACTGCGTCGACCAGCTCGGCCGACAGCGCTGTCGGTTCGCCCTCTGTGTCGATGTCGTTGTTCTGGACGGCAACGTCGAACTCCGTGGAGCCGCCGGCGAAGACGAGACTGAAGATGACAAGCAGGATGAGCGGGAACAACAGCGCAAAAAAGACCGCCTCCCTGTTGCGCGTCCAGTCTCGGAGGAGCGTGACCGTCAGCCTGTAGAGCCGCCTCACCGTAACTCACCCCCGGGAGCGAGCGACGCGCCAGCGAGTTCTAAGAACACGTCTTCCATCCCCGGACTGACGAGGTCGATAGAGTGGGTACCGATATCCTGCAGCGCGCTGTAGGCCTCCTGAGCGCGCTGTCGGTCGTCGAAGACGCCGACAAGTGCCCCCTCGCGCCGGTGGACTGCCTGTGCTCGGGACTCGAGCGTCGATTCGAGTTCGGCCTCGGGCTCGCCGCCGGCGAGGTGGACCACGACCGTCACCTCACCCGCGTAGGCGTCGACGAGTGCGGGCACTGAGTCGACCGCTTCGACGTGGCCGTCGACCAGTAGGGCCACCCGGTCCGCGAGATACTCCACCTCGTCCATGTAGTGGGTCGTCAACACGACCGTCGTGCCAAGTTCGGGCAGGCCCTCGATGTGCTCCCAGGTGGCCCGCCTGGCGGCGGGGTCGAGCCCCGCCGTTGGTTCGTCGAGAAACAGGATATCGGGCTCGCTCACCAGCGCCATGGCGATACCGGTCCGGCGCTTGTACCCTCCCGACAGCGAGCCAAAGCGCTCGCCTGCCCACTCGGTGAGGTCTAACTCTGCGAGCACCTCGCACACGTCCGAGGAAGCCGAGTGGAGGTCACCGATAAGCGCGACATTCTCGCGGACGGTCAGGCGCTCGAAGGTATGAAACGACTGGGGGACGACGCCGAGTCTGTCCTTGAGCGCCCGCAGGTGGTTCTGGAGGTCCTGCCCGAACAGCGTCACCTCTCCGCTCGTCGGCTCGCGCAACCCCTGTATCAGTTCGACTGCGGTGGTCTTGCCGGCACCGTTCGGCCCGAGCAACGCGAATATCTCCCCGTCGTAGATTTCGAGTGACACGTCGTCGACCGCGACGGTCGAGCCGTACTCCTTGCGGAGGTCGCGCGTCTGCACGACCGCCGAGCGGTCGGAAGTCATCGAGTTGCTACTACCCGCCAGGCCGAGCGCAAAAAAGGTTTCTCGCCTTATCGTTCCTCGACGTGTCGAACAGAGCTTGCGATGCCGCGGCTACTCTCGACCATCTCGGGGCCGGACATGTGCGCCCGGCCAACGGCGAACGCCTTCGGTCCCTCGATGACGATCTCGTCGCCCGGGCGAATCTCCGGCGAGGCGTCGCGCACGCCGGGAGCGAGCACGGAGCCGTGTGGAACGAAGCTGTCGATTTCGACCCGTTTGGTCGCCACGTCGCTGTCGACCCACCGACGCGCGCCCGCGAGTGTCAGCGAGAGAACGCCGTACTGGGCGACGAGCATCGCCAGCTGTTCGCCGTCCGTGCTGTTGACGCGGAGTTTGGGATACCGCGCGCCGGTCCGGAACTCGCCGAACAGCTCGTCGCCGGCACCCTCGCCGAACTGGTAGTCTGCGACCGCGCGGATGGTGTTGTGCTGACGCTCGCGTTTCGAGTACTTCAGCGCGTCCGAGACCGTCGAGGCGAGATTCGAGAGGGAGTCGGTGGCGGTCGGATGGTCGACGACGGTGTACTCGAAGTCAAGCCCAAGCGCCTCCTCGACGCGCTCACAGATGTCGCGATACCCGCCGTCGGGGACGTGGGCGACGATGCGGGGGTACTCGTTGCGGTCGAGGTAGGCTTCGAGCACGCTGGCGACGAACTCCCGTTCTGTGGGCGTCCACTCGCCGGTGACGACGGTGTCGTAATGCTGTGCCGGATAGGTGAGTTCGAGCTCCTGGGGGACGACGCCGATTGGCGAGGTCATCGAGACGGTGTGGGCCCGGAACTGGATGGCGTCGTGGAACTGGCTGTGACTCTGTGACTCGCTGTAAGGTTTCCGGGCCGAACAGGGAACCAGCACCAGCGGATTGTCGAACCGGTTCCGGTAGCGCGTGGTGACGCGTTCGGCGAAGCGCTGAATCTCGACGCGGTTGAGCGTGTCGTCGGTCGCGGCCGTCAACTCTGCCTGCCGGACGACCGGCGTTCGCTGTTCCAGATAGCCGTACTGCTGGTCGAGGCGGCGCATGACCGCGGTGTGCCACTGTTCGTGGCGGGCCTGTCCCTCGACGTAATCGCGGAGTCTCCCCTCTCGGATTCTCGCTCGGACCCGGCGCAGCTCTGTCCGGAGTGCGTGTTCGTTGTGCGCGGCACAGTCCTCGCGGTCGAACTCCTCGCGGGGACCCTGACAGGCCGGACACGAGCAGGGAAGCTCGTCCAGGTCTTCCAGAAAGCGCTCGCCGTCGGTCGTGAGGTACTTTCCTCGGGTACCTTTCACGACCGCGCGGTCGGCGTCCACGAGGTCGACGCCGGCGTAGGCCAGAATCGAGACGTTGCCCGGGGTCGCGACCCCGGAGAGATAGAGCGCGGCGTCGGCCGGAACCGCCGCGCGCGTCTCGACGAGACCGTCGACGAAGGCCGACGCGTGTTCGGTGAGTTCCTGTGCGTTCGAGAGGACGTAGGCGTCTGCCCCGTGGTCGTCGGCGGTTTCGGGCGAGACGACGGCCCCACTCGGCCCGTCGATAGTCGGATAGTCGACGGCGAACGCCTCCTGTACCTCGTCGGGAGTCCCGCCGGGGAACGCGCGATGTGGCAGGATTGTCAGCGCCGATTCGTCGCCTTTCGGAAGGTCGCGTTCGCTGGCCCAGAGGCTCCCTGCGTCCGTTCGCACGTCGTCGACGAGGGCGGGCGTCTCTCTGGACTCCGAGAGGCGCAACTCGGCGAGACGGGCGGCCCCGTCCCGCTCGTGGACTTCGAAGTATTCAGTCATCGGCTCTCCCCCGCAGAAACCTGGCTCGCAGCTACGAAGATACTCATGTACAGGTGTCTGGCTGGGGTAGATAACAGTTCGTCGGTTCTCACTCCGCCAGACGACCACCGACGTAGCCGCCGAGCGCGCCGAGCGTCGCGTTGATGCCTGTGTAAATCAACACTGCGAGCGCCATCCCGATTGCAGCGACGGCGAGTGGACCAGTCTGGCCGATATCGCGCAACCCGGCGAACAGTCCGATGAGCGTGAACACGGCGATGACCAGTGCCGGGAGCGCCGAGAGGAGGCCGGCAACTCCGCCCACGCTGACCGACTGGTCGGAGTCGCCGCCTTCGAGATAGCCCGCGAGTCCGCCCCCGAGGACCGCCGAGAAGCCGACGAACGAGAAAAACACCGTGACCACAGAGCCACGGACCGCGTTCGCGTAGTACGAACTCGTCGCCTCGCCGCGCTCGCTGCGCCGGGTGTCACGGCGGCGGACGAACACGTAGGCAAGCGCGAACAACACCAGTGCGCCGCCAGTCACCAACAACCCGACACCGACCCAGGACACGACGGCCTCACTGACATCGATAGCCTCTGCCCGCGTGAGTTCTGTCGACCCGACCGTTAGCGTGTCTCCCTCGTCGATAGCCTCTACGAGTTCGTTTCGACCGACGACTGTGGTGAGTACTGTCCCGGCAAACAGCAACAGGAGTCCGCCCAGCGCAATCAGCCCGCCCAGCAACCAGTCGACAGCTTCCGGAATCGCGTTGCTGTCTGTCGGCTCGCCGCCGGTATCAGCGGCGTCGAATTCTGTTTGACTCATTGATAGAAACAGAGACGTGGTCCCGGCTTAAGTTCTGCTCTTGGGTTCTCTCGGCGATACCGGAGAGACCGGTCCGCTCCGAAACCCATACACCAGCGGGGGTCGAATCCGTCCTGTGCTCACAGGGACATCCCGTAACGCCGTGTTGTTCGTGGTGTTATCGGCAATCTGGGGCTCGGCGTTTATGGCGATTAACCTCGGGCTGGAGTTCTTCCCGGCGGTCACGTTCGCGGCGATTCGGTACGACGTGGCGGGAGTCATCATGCTCGCCTACGCCCTGTGGGTTGCTGATAACCCAGTCCCATCCACGCGCGGCGAGTGGGGGCTGGTCGCCATCGGTGCGGTGTTTCTGATTGCGCTCTATCACGCCTTCCTGTTCGTCGGCCAGACCGACCCGGCGGTAACGAGTGCCGTCGCCGCGGTCATCGTCAGCCTCAATCCGGTGTTGACGACCGGCTTCGCCCGCGCCCTCCTGCCCGCAGAGCGGCTGACGCTGCTGGGTGTCGCCGGGCTCTGTCTCGGGTTGGTCGGCGTGGTCGTCCTCGCAGACCCCGCCCCCTCGAACCTGACCGGCGAGGGGACAGTCCCGAAACTGCTCGTCCTCGCCGCGGCGGCGGCCTTTGCCTTCGGGAGTGTCCTCACCCGGCGCGTCGAGGCGACGCTCGAAATCGAGACACTCGAGGGGTGGGCGATGCTGCTCGGTGGACTGTTGATGCACGGTATCGCGCTCGGCCTCGGCGAGTCTCCCGGCGCTATCGAGTGGACGACCGAGGCGGTGCTGGCGCTCGTCTATCTCTCGGTCGTGGCGAGTGCGTTTGGCTTTCTCATCTACTTCGACCTGCTCGAACGCCTCGGCCCAATCGAGATTAATCTCGTCTCGTATGTCGCGCCCGCCTTCGCGGCGATTTCGGGGTGGCTGTTCCTCTCGGAGGGCATCTCGCCGGCCACTGTCGCCGGGTTCTCGCTAATTTTCCTTGGCTTTTTGCTCATCAAGCGCCGCGCTATCCGGGACGAAATTCGCCGCCAGCGTCGCCCGCCGACCGCCGACTGAGCCGACTACTGGCGACTGTCGACGAAGTCGACGAACGCGGACGCCGGAATCTCACACCGGATAGCCGGCTTGAACCCTCCGAGGTAGGTGGTGTTCGGGTCGAGTTTCTCGGCTACCTCCTCGGCCATGTAGTAGTTGCCGCGGTCGACGGGGCCGCTGAGCCGGACCGCCCGGTCGAGTAGCCCGCCGGGTTCGCAGCCGTCGGCGAGTACGACCCGGCTGGCTCCCTGTGGCTGGTCGGGGTCGAGCGCGTAGAGTTCGCCTCGTTCTGCAAAGCGCTTTGCGTGGGCGTTTTCGTGATGTTCCTCTAACACGGCGGCCCTCGTCTCTGCCGGTGTCTCGGCGTCGAGTACGACCGGGTCTGTCGCCAGCGTAAAATAACCGAAGAGATAGCGGTGTAGCCGACCTGCTGTCTCCAGTCCCGTGTAGAAGCCGAGCACGTCGCCCGCTTCGAGGTGGTCGACGATAGCGTTGATATTGCTGTCTTTGCCGCCCTCGCCGTAGGTCAGCGCCTCGAAGTTCGGGTCGTGATGGACCGGATGGGTCCGGATTCGCTCCTCGTCCCGAATCCATTCCCCCTCACTGCCCGGCCTGATGCCGTCGACTAACGCCGACAGCGGGCCGTCGCCGTGTCGCTGTTGCATCGACCCCAGCGTCTTCGTTTCGGTCGTCTCCGTTGATTTCTCTGGGATGGGGACATACTCGAAGCGTCGTCCGTCGAGCAACGCTGGCACGGGGTCGACGTTTCCGCTGTCTGCCCCGACACCGACGAGAACGACTGCCATACGCTGCTGTTTGGGGCTCGCGGTGTTAGTCCTGTTCTTCCTGTGGCGTGTACCCCTCGACGGCAACGCGGTCGGGGACCACATCGAGTGCCGACTCCGGCCAGCCGTCGTGGACGACCGTGAACGTCGTCTCGGGGTTTGCTTCGACCAGTCGGGCGATGCCGTCGGCGGCCGCCACGTACGCCGACCGGTCAAGGCGGTCGGGCGTCTCTGCGGTCAGGGGATACACGTCCGAGAGGCTTCGTGGCACCGGACCGAAGGGGACGACCAGTCGCCAGCTCTCCTCGTAACGGTCACTCGGCTGGCCGGTCGTCAACAGGACTTCCTCGGGGGCATCGAGGCGAGCGAGGCGGTCGTGGTGACGTGTCACCTCGGGACGGCGGGCACTGTCGGCAGAGAGATAGAAAAACGACTCCTTGGCGACGGGGTCCGTGGTTTCGAGCTGTTCGACGCAATCGAGCAACGCCCGGTAGCCGTCGACCAGCGTCGGATGGCCGCGAACCCGCGTCTCGACGAGTTCGAACAGCGTCCCGCGGCGGATGGCTTCCTTGATTCGGCGAATCTCGCCGAACGAGACCGCGAGATTGTGCTCGGCGAGCAGCCGATGGCGGTCGTCGTCGTCCATCTCGGCCACCTCGTCTGGAGTGTGTTCTGAACAGACCGGACATTCACAGGGGAAATAGGACAGTTCGCCGAGATGCTCGGTCCCCCGAACCGTGAGATAGCGGTCGTCGCGGGCGTACAGCGCATACGCCGCAGAGTCAAACAGGTCACAGCCAAGCGCCGCCGCGAGCGCGAACATCATCGGGTGGCCCGCCCCGAACAGGTGGACGGGGACGTTCGCAGGGAGGCCACGCTTTGTCGCCGCGACGACTTCGACCAGGTCACCGAACCGGTACTCGTTCATCAGTGGGACGACCGCACCGACCGGAGCGAGGTCAAGACCTGTCGCAGCGGCCTCTTCGGCCGCCCGTTCGCGCAGGTCTGGGTGTGTCGACCCCTGGACCGGGGCAGTGACGAGCATCTCACCCGTGTCGACCGATTCGGCGACGCCGAGACGTTCGAGCGTCGTCTCCCACTCCTCACGGGCCTGTTCTCTGGAGACGTCCGGCGGGGTCGGAATGTCGACAGGCGTCCCGATGTCGGACCCGATTTGCTGTTGAAACTCCAGGATTTCCGGCGTCGTCACGTCGATATCGCCGTACTCTGCGAGCTGGAAAGAGCCCGAATCGGTCATGATGGCACCCGAGAAGTCGAGTACCTCGTGCAAGCCGTCTGCCAGCGCAGGCTCGCGCAGCGTGTCACTGCCGTAGATAATGTAGCTGTTCGTGATGAGAATCTCCGCGCCGAACTGGGATTCGAGCTGTGCGGGAGAGATGGTCTGGACGTGGGGGTTGACGACCGGTAACAGCGCCGGCGTCTCGACGGTGACAGACGACCGCGGTACCGTCAGCTTGCCGAGCCGTCCTGCCCCGTCGTATCTCCGGACTTCGAAGTTGTCCCGCATTACATCGGCTTCTGACGGCGGTGGCGGTAAGGATTGCGTTCCACAGCGATACGTCAGTCTGACACACGACCGTGCCTCTCGAACTCCGGATATGTGCGAAAGAGGCAGACATACTTTGAGAGCACATCTCGACGGCTTAGAGGAAATAACCGCGACCGAAAAAGGGGCGGCATATATCTCTATAACTTATCTGAAAATCACAAAAAATTACGAACGTAGGTATACGTCCATTCAGATAACGTCACTGAGAAAAATTTTATATTGGATCGTAATCTATTATCCAATAGGAGGGGTACAGAGATGGCAGTTAGTGACAACACACGGAATCGGCAGGAACAGGCACGAAACCGACTGCTAAGTCAGTTGTCTAGATACGACCTGCTACTAGCTGTCATCCCGGTTCTTTTCATGGCCGCCGTACTCGCCTATCTGTTCACCCCACTCTCGTTGCATCTGGCGATGGGCGCGAGCGCGGTCACGAGCGGACTGCTCGTCGCCGACGCGGTGTACTTCCATCCGCCGACAGACGCACGCGACGTGGCCGACGCGGAATCAGTCGTCGAGCGGTCTGCTCACGACGGGGAGTGACAGCTTACTTTTCTTGTGCGTCCACGACGGCGACGCCGGCGAGGTTGACAATATCCTTGACCTCGTCGCCGCGCTGGAGGACGTGGACTGGCTTGTCCATCCCGACGAGCATCGGGCCGATAGCCTCTGCGCCGCCGAGGCGCTGGAGGAGCTTGTAGCCGATGTTGCCGGCTTCGAGGTTGGGGAAGACTAGCACGTTCGCCGGCTCGTCGAGCTGTGAGAAGTCGTAGGTCCCGGTGAGCGTCTCCTCGACGACTGCGGTGTCGGCCTGCATCTCGCCGTCGACGGGGAAATCGACCGTCGGGTCGCTTCGCAGCTCCGAGGCGGCCTGTCGAACTTTCTGCGTGCCCTCGTTGTCGACGCTGCCGAAATCAGAGTAGGACAACAGCGCGGCCCGCGGCTCGACGTTGAACCGGCGGGCGAGGTCGGCCGTGTGACGCGTGACCTCCGCGAGTACGTCTTCGTCGGGGTCTTGATTGACCGTGGTGTCGGCACAGAAGACGACCCGGTTTTTGAACGTCAGCATGTAGACGCCGGCCGCGTAGTTGGCGTCGTCGGCTGTTCCGATAAGCCGAAGCGGCGGCCGGAGCGCCTCGGGGTAATGATGCATCAGGCCCGTCAGCATGGCGTCGGCGTCGCCCACCTCGACCATCACGCTGCCGAGGTAGTTGCCGTCGGTGATGAGTTCCTCTGCCTCCCGACGGGTAACTCCCTCTCGCTGCCGGAGTTCGTAGAGCCGCTCGGCATACGAGTCGAGGTTGTCCTGACTCGGGTCGACAATTTCTGGCTCGAAGCTCAGGCCCAGGTCCTCCATCGTCGCCCAGATGCTCTGGCGGTCGCCGATGAGAACCGGCTCACCGATGCCCTGCTCGGCAATCTGGTAGGCTGCCCGAACCATCTTCTCGTCGTTGCCCTCGGCCAAGACGAGCCGCTTGGGGTCGCTCTTTGCCTTGTTCAAGACGACACGCATCATCTCGCGGGATTTGCCCAGCCGCGCTTCGAGCCGTTCGCGGTGCTCCGCTGGGTCGAGGTCGATACGGGCACAGCCGCTGTCGGTCGCCGCCTGCGCGACGGCCGGTGCCACTTCGAACAGGACACGCGGGTCCAGCGGTTTCGGGATGATGTAGTCTGGACCGAACTGGAGGGGTTCGTCGCCGTAGGCTTTGACGACCGCGTCGGGCACGTCCTCGCGCGCCAGGTCGGCCAGCGCCCGCGCGGCGGCGACTTTCATCTCCTCGTTTATCTCGGTGGCCCGGGCGTCGAGTGCGCCACGGAAGATAAACGGGAATCCGAGTACGTTGTTCACCTGATTCGGGTAATCCGAGCGGCCGGTGGCGACGATGACGGTGTCCTCGCGCGCCTCCTTGGCCTCGGTGTAGCCAATTTCCGGGTCGGGATTGGCCATCGCGAAGATAATCGGATTGTCGGCCATCGACCGGACCATCTCCTCGTCGACGATACCACCGATGGAGAGACCGACGAACACGTCGGCGTCTTCCATCGCATCGGCCAAATCGCCCTCGGGCACGTCGCGGGCGAACTCGCGTTTGTACTCGTTGACGCCGTCGGCTTCGGCGCGTTCTTCGGTTATAATGCCACTTGAGTCACACATCGTGATGCGGTCTCTGCTCGCGCCCAGCGAGACGTAGAACTCTGCGGTCGCGATGGCGCTTGCGCCTGCGCCGGAGAAGACGATATCGAGCTCCGAGAAGTCCTTGTCGACGATGTCGACGGCGTTCAGCAGTGCAGCACCGGAGATGATGGCTGTCCCGTGCTGGTCGTCGTGAAACACCGGAATATCCGTCTCCTCACGCAGAGCCTCCTCGATTTCGAAGCAGGCCGGTGCGGCGATGTCTTCGAGGTTGATACCCCCAAAGGTAGGCTCCATCGCCCGGATTGACGCAATCATATCCTCGGTCGATTCGTGGTCGAGTTCCACGTCGAAGACATCGATGTCGGCAAACCGCTTGAAGAGGACACCTTTGCCCTCCATGACGGGCTTACAGGCCTGCGGGCCGATGTCACCCAGGCCGAGGGTGGCGCTGCCGTCGGAGACGACGCCGACCAGATTCCCTTTGGCGGTGTAGCTGTAGGCGTCGGCGGAGTCCTCGTCTATCGCGCGACAGGGCGCGGCAACGCCCGGCGAGTACGCCAGACTCAGGTCCCGCTGTGTGTTCGTCGGCTTTGTCGTCGACATCTCCAGTTTCCCGGGTGGCTCCGAACTATGATAGTCGAGTGCGTCCTCGTCAAGTCCCATGCTCGGAAGCCACCGAGGCTGTGACAAAAAGTGCATCGAATACTCGTTCGTCAACTGTCGAATTCTGGTCTCCGCCGCCAGAACGGAGCCAACCGGGGACTATCGACGAGGCCTGGCTTCTCAGCCAGCGGGAAGAATGAAGGCTTTGAAATAGATGCACACCAAAACCCACGTATGCGCGTACCCCTTCGACACTACCTGGCGACCACGACCGCTGGAACCTTCTTCCTGATACTGCTGGGCGTGTACACAGGCAAAATCGGCGCGGGCCTGTCGTGTGAAGCGCGCTGGCCGCTCTGTGACGGCTGGATGGGGCTGTTTCCGGCGAACTGGCCGAGTTTCGTCGAATGGTTCCACCGTCTGGTCGCGTTCGTCGTCGGGTTCATGATTCTCGGCGCGGCAATCATGGCGTGGCGGCGCAACCGCGGCAAGTCGCTCAGATACACGACCGGTCTTGCGGTCGTGATGCTCCCCGTCCAGATTTTCTTCGGGGCGAACACCGTGCTCAACTTCGGCGTCACAGCGTCGATGATGCACCAGTTCGCCGCGCAGGCAATCTTCGGGTCGCTGGTCGTCGCGACGACCGTCGCCTACGTCACGGCTAACATCGGTTCGGGCCAGCACTCCTCGACTCCGAACATGCAACACGCGGACGACTAACCCGGTGCCTTCCTTTAGGGCGCGACACCGACAGTCAGCAGCGTGCCCTGGGTGCGATATCGGTCGACCATCGCCTCGCGACTCTCCCAGTTCTCTGTCGGAAACGCGTCGGCAGGTGGAATCTCTATCTCGCGGTCCGGGATGGTATCCTGTGCTGCGACGACCAGTCCCGCCTCACGGAACGCCTCGCGGTACTGTTCGCGGCTCCATAGCTGCATGTCGATGTCGATACGCTCTTGCCACTCGTGGGTGTGTATCGACTCCTCGAAGAAGTTCACGGCACAGTAGAAGGTTCCCCCAGAGCGGAGCACGCGCCGAATCTCTTCTAACACCTCGACTGGCCGCTGGCTGTAGTAAAATGCCTCCATCGACCAGACGTGGTCGACGGCATCCTCGGCCAGTGGCAGATGGTGGAAGTCGCCGCCGACGAACCCGACGTTCTCGTCGTCGGTGTACTCACGGGCGTTGTTGACCATCTCGATAGAGCCATCGAGGCCAAGACATGGCCCGGCCTCGCGGGTGTCCCGGAGCGCACGCAGGGCGTATCCCGACCCCGTGCCGAGGTCAAGCACCGTGTCGCCGGGTTCGACTGGCATCCGCGCGAGCGCGTGCTTGGCAGTGTGCCAGTGTCGCTCTTCCATTCCTCTGTCTTTCCCTGCCTTGGCCCACTGGTCGAACTCCTGTTGGACGCTCATTGTCGGACACAGCGACCGCGCGCTGTTAAATCACTCCGTTCTCACCTGGGCACCGAAAAATAGAACGTTGTTCCGTCGTCGGCCGATTCTACCCAGATGTTGCCGCCGTGTCGCGAGAGGATGCGGTCACAGATTGCGAGTCCCATGCCTGTCCCGTCGCCGTCGCGGTGGCCGCGCTCGAAGAGGTCGAAGATTCGGTCCTGTTGTGACTCCGGGATGCCGGGACCGTCGTCGCTGACCGAGAAGACGACCTCGTTGTCGCGCTCCTCACAGTCGATGTGGATTGTCGGCTGGTCGACGTGGTCGATTGCGTTCTCGATGAGGTTCTGGAAGACCTGTCCGAGTTGATTCCGGTCCGCCTCGACGGTCGGCAGCTCCGCCGCGGTAACCGTCGCGTCGACCTCCTCGATGCGGAGTTCGAGGCTCTGTCGCGTCTCTTCGAGTACCGCCGTCGCATCGGCTTCGGTGAATTCCTTTCCCTCGGTCTCGACACGGGAGTACGCGAGCAGTTCGTCGACCATCTTCTGCATCCGGTCGGCACCGTTTGCCGCGAAGTCGATGTACTCCTTGGCCTCCTCGTCGAGCTCGTCTCTGTACTCGTCTTCGAGCAGGCTCATGTAACTGGAGACCATCCGGAGTGGCTCCTGAAGGTCGTGTGAGGCGATGTAGGCGAACTGCTGGAGGCGGTCGTTCGACTCGGCGAGTTGTTCCATCTGTGCTTCGAGTTGCTCCTGTGTCTGGCGCAGCTCGGTGACATCAGTGTAGATGGCGAAAGCACGCCGGGCGTCGGTCCCGATGCCGTACGGCACGACCCGGAGCTTGAGGAACAGTCGACTGTCACCGACCCTCGACACGACCGCCGTGCTGTACACCTCTCGCTCCCGGATTGCCTTGCCGATCGCGTCCTCGACGGCCTCGTCGTCGTGGTCGACGACGGCTACGAGAGCTTCTCCCTCCGCCGAGTCGTCGACGAACAGGTCACGGAACTCCTCGTTTGCCCGCTCGATGGTGAGTTCACCACCGTCGTATCGGAGGTCGGCAATTCCGGCGGGGTCGTTCTCAAATAGCGACTCCCAGCGGTCTCTCTCGGTCGCTATCTCGTCACGAGACTGGTGGAGGCGCGCCGAGACGTAGCCGATGCCGGCACCGGCGACCGTCCCGCCGATAGCCGTGTGGGCACCCATAATCACCGGTTTGAACGTCTCCTGGTAGCTCTGGGAGCCGATTACCCACAGGAGAATGAACATGATTCCAATCAGCCCGAAAACGGCCCACCGCAACACGAGGGCCAGATACTGCCGCTCTCTGTTGTGATACAGCCAGTAACTGAAGCCGACAAATACCACCAGCAACGCGAGCGGGACGCTGTTTTCGAGCAGCGTCAGCCACAGCGCTTCACCCTGTTGGGTTGCATCCTCGTAGACATCGAACACGACGACCGCAGCCAGCGCGGCTGCGAGCGCGACGGCCAGCGCGAGGTGACTCCGCTCGGCTCCCGGCAACGTCTGGCGTCCTGTCTCGTCCAGCGACATATCTCACCCGATGTGCTGGTGTGCATATAAGTGACACGCCACAAAACATTCTAATACCGACAGAAAATATTAAGAAGCCATATTCACAATCAGCAGAAAGTACAATGTCCCCAGAGGAAGGGAAACCAATCGAAATACTGCTCGCCGAGGACAACCCCGGCGACGTGAAACTCACGGAGAAAGCGCTCGAACACGGGGACATACTCAATAATCTCCACGCCGTCGAGAACGGCGTCGAGGCGATGAAATTCCTCGAACAGGAGGGAGAATACAGCGACGCGCCGATGCCGGACCTGTTTCTGTTAGACCTGAACATGCCGAAAAAAGACGGGAGAGACGTGCTCGCGGAGATGGACGACGACCCGGAGCTGCGGCGCATTCCGGTGGTCGTCTTGACCAGTTCGGACGCAGAGGAGGACGTGGTCAAATCCTACGAGCTAAGCGCGAACGCCTATCTCACGAAGCCGGTCGACTTCGACGGCTTCGTCGATATCGTCAATCGGCTCGAGGACTTCTGGTTCAAGGTCGTCAAGATGCCACCGAAGTGAGATGACAGACGACACCGAGACGCTCGAAGTGTTACTCATCGAAGACAACCCGGGAGACGCGCGGCTCATCGAACACCACCTCCGCGGAGAGTCGGCCCAGGCGTTCGCCGAGGCGGTCGAACTCACCCACGTCGAGTCGCTCGAAGCCGGCCTAGAAGCCCTCGACGAGGGGACCTATTCGCTGCTCTTTCTCGACCTCGGACTGCCGGAATCGAGCGGCATCGAGACGCTCGAACGGGTCGATGACGCGGTGGATGCGACGCCGATTGTGGTGTTGACGGGACTCGACGACACCGAGACGGCGCTCGCGGCCATTCAGCACGGCGCACAGGACTACCTCCCGAAAGACGAGGTCGACTCCCGGCGGCTGTGGCGCTCGCTGCGGTACGCCGTCGAGCGCCACCGTCAAGAGCAGGCGCTCCGTCGCCGGACCGAACAGCTCGAGTTTTTCAGTGGTATCCTCCGCCACGACGTCAACAACGGCATCGACGTTATCGGGCGAAACGCCTCGCTGCTCGAAGCAGAACTGACCGGCGAACACGCCGACCGTGCCGACACCATTCTCGACTGGAGTGACAACATCGCGGACCTGACTGCGAAGGTTCAGGGGATGATTCAGGGAATTACCCGCGGCGAACAGCGCGACCTCGAATCAGTCGACATCTCTGGGGTGATTGCCGACCAGGTCGACACTGTCGAAGGGATGGACGAAGGCGTAACCATCGACACCTCGGTCCCGTTCGGTCTGTTGGTCCAGGCTGACGAGATGCTCACGGAGGTCATCCACAACCTCCTCACCAACGCCGTCGAACACAACGATGCCGACGAACCACGGGTTTCAGTCGAAGTGACTGCAGACGGCGGCACCGTCCGCGTCGATATCCGCGACAACGGACCGGGACTTCCCGAAACCGAGCGTGACTACCTCTGTGGCCGGGACCAACAGACAGAGGAGTCCAGTGGCTTCGGGCTCCATTTTGTCCGGACGATGGTGAGCGGTTACGGCGGGAGTATCTCGGTTGCTGATAACGACCCCAGAGGGACGGTCATCACGCTCGAACTCCTCGAGGCGTGAGCTAACTATCGTCGTCCCACTCGTCGTCGATATCTTCCTCCGGTGAACGTGCCAGCGGCGTGTCGTCGGCCCGGGACTTGTGAATCTGAAACGGCCCGTCGACGAACATCTCCTCGCGGTCCCTGGCGTCTGTCGTTCGGTCGTCGCGCTCGAATATGTATGCGAAAAAGCCGAAAAACGGGACCAGCGCCGCCAGCGCCGCCCACTTACGCGGACTCATGCCGTGTTTCGGCGCATCTCGGTAGACGTACCAGCCGGCACCGAGCAACGCGAGTACCGGAAAGCCCACGAGGATGCTAACTAGCAGCCACTCCATACCCGACATAACGGCCGGAACGACCTAAACGTGATGCTGTCGCTGGCCGGACGATGAGAAACTGAAAAGCGCAAGCCCGATTAGACGTCGAGTTCGTCGAGTCCGTAGTCGGCGATGTCGACGCCGTCAGAGGTGACCGTCGCCACGTAGATACCGTTGCCGGAGCCGGTGTCACGCTCGGCGGCCGCTTTGATGCCTGCGCCGGCCGCTTTCTGTGCCTCCTCGATGGACATGTCGGGCTCGTAGCGGTCTTCGAGGGTCCCGTATGCGACGGTGAGCCCGGAGCCGGTAATCGTGTAATCGTCTTTCATGACGCCACCGGCCGGGTCGATGCTGTAGACGTGACTGCCCTCGTCGTCGACGCCGCCGAGGATGGGATTGATAGCCAGGAACGGACCGCCGCGGGCGAAGTTGCCCGCGAGCGTCGAGAGCGCCTGCATGCTCATGTGTTCGCCGCGACGCGCTTCGTAGAGCTTTACTTCTGAGCGCAGCGTTCGGATGAACGACTGAGCACCGCCGACGCTTCCGACCAGCGTCAGGGCGGCCGTCGGGTGGATCTGTTCGACCTTCTGGACGTTCTTGTTCGAGACGAATCGGCCGCCGAGGCTGGCGCGCATGTCTGTGGCGATGACGACGCCGTCCTCAGTCGAGATGCCGATTGTCGTCGTACCGGTCTTGTTGACCGCCTCCTCGTCGCGCTCGCCGTTGGGGAGCGTTCCGAGTTCCGGCTCGTACGGGTCGGTCCCGTAGCGACCGGCCTGGTGCTGGTGGGGTTCGATGTTCGAACCGAACGAGTTGTCCTGCATATCCCGTGATAACGGCCGGTCACGTAATAAGGTTCTCGTTCGGGAAAATGCGACTGGAACCGGGCGGTCAGTTGCCTGTACTGCGACGCATCTCGTATGCCTCCTTGATGCCGAGGACTGCACGGTCGACCGGCAGCCGGACGCCAACCCGCCGAGTGAGCAACGCGAGTGGCAATAGCGCGATACCGCACAGCAGCGTCACCTGGTACAGGGCAAACAGCGTAGCGTGGTACAGACGTTCCATCGTGATGTACTCGACAACCAGCGATTTCACACGTATATACTTTGGGGCAAAATAGCCGACGATTGTTCATGCACAAAATCGACTGACCCCGCTCACGTATTGGGGTTTTCTCTAACTCGACGTGAAACGGGCGGCGTATGGGCCTTCGTGTCGGTATGCAGGTATAGACGTGCTTGGAGTGGTGCCAATTCGTCATAAGTTATGCAAATAGTAGCCGTGACGTGCGCCCGTTCGCGTGAGCGACCGAAATCAAAAAGGACGAGTATGTGCCCCGATATAGTTGTAATATGAACTATCGTGTTGTGTTGGAAGCGGCTTGGCTGGTTCACGATGTCGACGACATCGACGACGCCATCGGTGTGGCGGTGAGCGAAGCGGGGAAACGGCTCAATCAGGAGGATATGGACTACGTTGAAGTCGAGGTCGGCTTCACCGAGTGTCCGGCCTGTGGCGAACCCTTCGACTCGGCGTTTATCGCCGCCGACACCTCGCTGGTCGGTCTCATGCTCGAAATGAAAGTGTTCAACGCCGAAAGCGACGAACACGCACAGCGCATCGCGAAAAGCGACATCGGCGGCGCGTTGCGGGATGTCCCGCTGAAGGTGGTCAACACCTTCGAAATCGAGGACGAAGACGAGGAGTCGGCCTGAAACGGACCGACAGCCGATAGCTTTATATATTACTCCAAGTTATCACGGAGTATGGAGCTTCCGACGCCGGAAGAGTTGCGCGAGCGTCGGCTCGAACTCGGGCTGACCCAGAGCGAACTGGCCGAAAACGCAGAGGTGTCACAGCCACTTATCGCTCGCATCGAGGGCGGCGATGTCGACCCGCGACTCTCGACGCTCAGACGTATCGTCAATGCACTGGAAGAGGTAGAGGGAAGTCTGCTTCGAGCTCGTGACCTGATGCACACACCGGTGACGAGTGTCGCGCCCGACGAGAGCGTTCACGAGACCACGCAGCTGATGAACGAGCGCGGCTTCTCACAGGTCCCCGTGGTCCGCGAGGGAACCCCAGAGGGCTTGATAGGGATGTCTGATATCCGTCAGCGCTCTGTCGAAAACGTCGGCGAGCTACCGGTAGCCGAGGTGATGCACGAGTCGATAAGTACCGTCGAGCCCGACGCCCTGCTCGATACGGTCGACGCCCATCTCGACCACAACGACGCTGTGCTCGTCGTCGAGGGCGGTGAGACGGTCGGTATCATCACCGAGGCGGATATCGCTCGCCAACTCTCCTGATACTTACTCCCGGAGTACGGGCAACGAGAAGACGTGTTCGTCGACGCCGCCGTCTGGTGTCCTGCCAACGGCGCGTATCGAGTCCGGCGTCTCGACGACGACGGCCTCGCCGCCGTCACTCCGGCGGTTCTCCCGGATGACGTTCTCACAGAGGACGTTTCCGCGCCGGGTCGGCGCGTCCTGCCGGCTGTGTCCGACGACCTGTGGCGGTGCGTCCTCGGGCATGTGTTCGAAATCGAGCCAGGTGATACCGGCACCCGGGCCGCGACTGCTCTCGTTGCCGTAGCCGAACACCTGTGGGTACTCGTCGACGATGGCGGCCTCTCTGTCGATTGCATCGGGCTCACCGAGCCCTTCGAAGAGCGCGGTTGCGCCCTCGACGAGGGTCTCGTTCACCGTTGACACCTCGTAGGGGTCGGGCTGCCCGGCGTGTGCGTAGGTGACGTTGTAGCCCTCGTAGGCCGCGACGACGTGACCGTCTCGAATCTGCTCGATGAACGACCGCCGCTCGCGCTCGCTGCGCGTACCCGCATACCAGTTCGACCAGCCGTACAGCGCCGGCGTCAACACGCCCATCTCGTGGTTGCCGACAGTGACACGGACGTGACCGGGCGGTGCCTCGTCGACGAGTCGGTCGACCATCTCGACGACCCGGTGGCTCTGTGGGCCGCGGTCGATGAGGTCGCCGTTGAACACCAAGACGTACTCATCACCACCGGCCCAGTGGAGTCGCCGCGCGGCGTCTGACTCGACGACGGGGTCGTACTCCGGGTGGTCTGTGAGTGTGAGAAGCGCACTGCGCGCTTCACCGAGGAACCCGTGGATATCGCTGATACTGACGACAGTCGGCCTCTGAGAGAGGGCAGCGACGCTGTCGCGGACGGGCGGGGAAATCGGGCCGGTTTCGTGGGCAGCAAACACGCTAGTTCACCTGTTCGTCAGTAGCTACAGGACGCCACGGTACAAGAAGCATCTGCTTTGCACCGATTGGGGGTCGGTACCGTTGTTCACTCTATATGGAGGCCGCGGATGTCGACACCGCTCGTATCGTCGGTGACAGTGCCGATAATTCGGCCGTCGGTGGCCGCGACGACGCGCTCGGCGTCGGCTTCGGGCATGGCCGCGACGAATCCGGTGCCCATGTTGAACGTCCGGTGCATCTCCTCGTCGTCGACGCCACCTTCCTGTTGGACAAACGAGAAGACCGGCTGCGCGTCGAAGGGGTCGGTGATTTCGTAGCGAAACTCTCCCATCCGCGTGAGGTTCGTCCAGCCCCCACCGGTCACGTGGGCGGCCGCGTGTGTCTCGTTTTTCCGGAGGGCTCCCACTAGGTCCGTGTACAGCCGGGTCGGTTCGAGCAGTTCCTCGGCTATTGTCCGGTCGGGCGCAGGCGGGAACGGGTCCGTGTACGCGTGCTCGCGGGTGATTGCCTCTCGTGCCAGCGTTAGCCCGTTCGAGTGGATGCCACTGGACGGCCAGCCGACGACGACGTCGCCTGGTTCTGCCTCGCCGGGAAACAGCGCTCCCTTCGGGGCGAGGCCGGCACACGCGCCGGCGATATCGAGACCCTTGATAACGTCAGGCATGACAGCCGTCTCGCCGCCGACCAGCGCGACAGACGCCTGCTCGGCTCCGTGCCGGAGCCCTTCACCGATGGCCTCTGCGGTGTCGTCGTCTGGCTGTTCGACCGCGAGATAGTCGACGAACGCGACCGGCTCGACGCCCTGTGCGACGAGGTCGTTCGCGTTCATCGCGATGCAGTCGATGCCAATCGTCGAGTAGTCGTCGACGGCCTCGGCGACGAGGAGCTTCGTGCCGACGCCGTCAGTCGCCAGCGCGAGATACTGGTCGCCGATGTCGACCAGACCCGCGTAATCGCCCTCGAACTCGCCGGCCGCGCCGATGAGCGCGCTCGTCGCCGCCTCGCTCGCGTCGATATCGACGCCCGTCTCGGCGTAGGTGAGCCCTTCTTCGTCTGTCTCTCCGGAGTCCGTGTCCTCGCTCATGGTCGTGAGAGCGGCGGGCGCGGGCAAAAGCCCACCGCTTGCCGGTGCCAGGCACCGGACCGACGTCATCCGTGAGGACGGTCCTGCTGTGTCACAGGATGAACACGACCACGAACCCGACGAGTGACATCACTGCGAGAGCAAAGACGGCAGCGAAGACGCCTCTGTGCCACTGAGCGACGGTCTTGCCGTCGAGGGGACCGGCAGGGACCATATTGAATGCGGCCAGGAAGATGTTGATGAGTACGCCCATCTGGCCAACTTCGGCGACGAACCCGCCTCCGAGGCTGAACGGGACGAAAAACGCCGCCGCCAACACGAGATTTATCACGGGACCGGCGACTGCGACCAGGCCGTTCTGTCGTGTCGTAATCGCACCGCGGTGATAGACCGCGCCGGGTGCGGCAAAGAGAAAGCCGGCGACACCCGAGGCGACCGTGATAGCGAGCATGTTGTACTCCGCACGGAAAGCCGCTATCTGCCCGAACTGGACGGCGACAATCTTGTGTGCAAGCTCGTGCAGGAGAAAGCCCGCCCCGACGGTCGCCATGCTCAACAGGAAGACCCGGAACAGCTCTGTGACGTTCGGGGCGTAAATCGGCTGTCCTCTGAGAAAGTCACCTTCGAGAAAGAACGTAAAGGCGACGCTGAGCGCGAGCCAGGCGACCGCGAGGTCGCGCAGTTCTTCCCGGTAGAATCGAATGTCGGCGATTTCGTACATTATGTTACTGTCTCCCAGATGAGGCGTGCGCTCTCGCTCGCGCCGTCGAGCATCTGCTGGCCTAACTCGGTCACGCCGCCGATATCCGAGGCGAGATACGGCAACAGCACCGCCGCGAAGAAGACGCTGGCGAGGAAGCTCCCGATGTTAGTCATCGCGACGATGAGGATGAGCCGGAACGTCGGCACCTCGTCGCGCATGTCCTTGACGAGGCTGAGCATCGGCCGCTCATCGTCGCTGAGCATATCGTTGAGCTTACTGATATCTGCGACGTTGACGCTGGTATAGCGTAATTCGACATAGCCCGCGAACCACCCCGGCGCGAGCAGGGGATTGACGCTCGTGAGCCAGGCCACCGCGCCGCCGACGGTCGCACTACTCCAGTGTGCGCCGGCCAGCTTCGCCAGCGCGCCAGCCGCGAGGCCGTTGACGACGAACCAGACGACGAACACCCGCAGCAGAAACGTGCCCCGGACACCAGCCACCGCCAGCAACACGAAAAAGGCCAGAAAGCCGAGCGTGAACGCGTAGCCGATTGTCTTGTACGCGACAGTCCGGAGCCGACTCGTGCTCGGCTCCCCGACCAGTGACTCGCCCGGCGGCAGCTCCTCGGGGTGGTCGAGATACCGCTCGATGCCAGCCCGGTGTCCCGCGCCGACGACGGCGACGACATCGTATCCTGCCTCGCGCAGGGCGACGAGTCGGTGCGCGATGTAGGCGTCGCGCTCGTCGATGAGCGCCTCTGCGCCGCCCGGAGAGAACCGCCGGAACTCCTCTATCATCGCAGTCACCACGTCGGCGTCGGTCAGCCTGTCGAGGTCGATTTCGGCCTCGTCCATCCCGCGTGTCGACCGGACGAGCAACAGCGCGATGGGCGTCCCGACCGCGACGGCGACGGCGGTCGCAACGGCGAGCCCATCCAGTAACCCCAGCACCGAGCTGAGGAGACCCCCGACAAGGGGCACTCCAACGTCAATACCAGACGGAACGAGATACGGCCCGCCGAGTGCGCTCGCGACGATAGCGACGAGCGTCCCAAGGAAAAAACCGACCGTCAGGCCGGCGGTCCACGCGCCACCCATCTCGACGAGGAGGGCGGCGACGATAGCGAGCTTCTCTCGCAAGCGCATGCGCGACCAGAGCCGACGCACGGTCAGTTGGATGTCGCGGTCGACCAAGGCGACGCCGCTGCCGTGTTCCTCTGCGGCGTCGATTGCGGCCATCATGTCTGCGCCGGGTTCGATATCGAACCGGTCGCCGAGCCGCGCCTGAACGTATGAGAGCATCCAGTAGGCGAGAAACTGATAGACAGTCTTTCCCGAAATAACGTCTCCGGCGTCGATGTCGTCGGGGGCCTCACCCTGCATCCGCTTGTACCGCGTCTCGTCGAGTTCGACTGCGACGACATCTGGCTGTTGCTCTGCAATCGTCTGTTCGACTTCTTCGACGCTGTCGTGAGAGACGTGCGCCGTTCCGACGACAGTCACCGACCCGCCACCGCGTGACTGCGGGGCGACTGCCGTCTCGTCGGCGTCCAGCACGTCGCCGGACCCTCCATCGGTCATCATTCGGGCTTGTGGGTCACGTGGTTTACCATTGACGACTTTCGCCGGTGGGTCACTCTGTGACACCGGCAAAGCCCTGTGCCCGTACCCGGTCGAGTACGTCCGTTGCAGTATCTGACACCTCGCCGTCGTCGGGCGCCGGCTCGTAGCCGTCGAACACCTCATGAACCATGCCAACGCTGCTCGACAGCGTATCGAGACCGTACCCGCCTTCGAGGACGAACCCAAGACCGGCACCGATATCCTCCGAGAGCGCGCGTATCTGCTGGGCGAGCAGTCCGTACCCCTCCGTCGAGACCCGCATGCGAGAGATAGGGTCGTGCTCGTGAGCGTCGAAGCCGGCACTGACGAGTATCAAACCCGGGTCGAAGGCCTCGAAGGCGGGACCGATGACCGCAGAGAGCGCGGCGAGGTAGCCGCTCTGGGTCGTCCCGGGTGGAAACGGAATGTTCATCGTCGTCCCTTCAGCCTCGCCCGCTCCCGTCTCGTCGATGCTCCCCGTCGCGGGGTACAGGCCGTCCTCGTGAATCGAGACGTAGAAGATATCCTCGTTGTCGTAGCAGATGTCCTGAATCCCGTTGCCGTGATGGACATCCCAGTCGAAAATGGCAACGCGGTCGACGAGGCCCCGGTCGATGACCGACTGCGCCGCGACCGAAGCGTTGTTGAAAAAACAAAACCCCATGGCGTCGTCTTCGACCGCGTGGTGGCCCGGCGGCCGTCCGAGCGCAAACGGCGTATCTCGGCCGTCTGCGCCGTCGAGTGCGGCCGTAGCGGCCCACTCGGCGATACCGGCACTGGTGAGGGCAGCGTCCCAGGTGTCTTCACTGGCGACGGTGTCTGCGTCCCAGTCGCCGCCCCCGTCCTGGCAGAACTCCTCGAACTCGTCGACGTACGTTTCGTCGTGGACTGCGAGGACTCGCTCGATATCGATCGGGTCGGCAACGGCGTACTCCACGCTGTGTTTCTCCGCGAGCGCCTGCCGAATCGCACGGAGTCGGTCGGGACTCTCCGGGTGCCGCGGGCCGGTGTCGTGGTCGAGACAGCGCTCGCAGTAGCCAAATTTCATTCGAAGTACTGCTTGAGTTCGAAGTACATCTCGATGTCTTCGCCCTTGACTGTTCGCCTGTCGGCGTGGCGTGCAAGCATCGCCGCCGCGGTGGCGATCTCGTCTGCCCAGTCTTCGAGTTCGGCGGTCAGGGCAATTCGGGCGTCCATCGAGACCCGGAACCGGTCGTCGATGTCGAGCCGTGCAACCCGGTCGACCGGCGCAATCGGCAGCGCCAGCGCATCTTTGTCTGGAACCGTGTCGACGGCGAAATCCGCTGCCATCAGTGTTTTTCGCTCGTCGTCGTCGGCACGTTCTGCCGCGACGGTCGCTCGTTCGGTCCCCTCCCCCTGGATTCGGTGGGCGAGTTCCTCTGCCGCGCCGGCACTGACACGGAGGCCGCCTGCGTTCCGCCGGATGATAGTGTCAACCGGGGCGAACGGTAGCTCGACGCTCATACGCCAAATCGAGAGTGTGGCAATCTTAAGCGTTGTGTAACGCTCGGGGCGCGAGCGCCATCAGAGTATCTCGTTGGCGTCGAGTACCTCCTCGTCGACCGTTCCTCTGGCTGTTATTTCCTCGCCGAGTCGCAGTGTCTCCGTCGTGTCGACACTCATCGTCTCCGTTCCGTCATCCAGAATGACTGGGTTGCCGGTCTGAACGACTGTCCCCGTGAACTCGACGGTCTCGCCGTCGGTTTCCTCGCTCGTCGCCTCGGGCGTCTCGCCGTCAGCGAACGCATCGAGGCCGGTGTCTCCGCCGTCCGAAACTGCTGTGTCACCGTCACTGGCACCGCTCGACGGCGACGCACCAACTTCTGTCGTGGCGTCTTCGAGGACGACAACTGTCGACTGCCACCCTGCTGAGGCTTCGAGGTCGTCCTGCCAGCCGTCCTGTATCTCCGCATCGGCCACCAGCAGTTCGTCTCCCGGCCCAATGTCGATATCAGCCGTTTCGCCCCACAGTGCGACTCGAATATCCCCGGAGTCGTCTTGCAGCCGGACGTTTCGGACTTGCCCCTCCGAGCCGTCGTCGCGGTCGAAGGTCCGCTTTGGGTCCGTCGAGCGCACCACGCCCGCGATATCGACCGTCTGGTCTATTTCGACGCCGTCTATGGGCGTCGTATCTGGCTCGTAGTCGACGGGCTCGTCGACTTCGTCGACGGCTCCCCTGTCGCCCACGTGGAGTTCGAGGTCGCCCTCTCGTTCTCTGACGTAGCCGTCGACGACCTCGACTGCGGTCCCAGGGTCGAGTTCTTCGGCGCGGTCGGCGCGGTCGTCCCACAGTGTCACCCGAATTCGACCGGTCTCGTCGCCGAGCGTGAGATTCGCGACGCGGCCTTCCGAGCCGTCGTCGCGGTCGAAGGTTCGTACGGCGTCGGTCCCAAGCACCAGCCCTCGCAGTGTCACGTCGGACTGGCCGAGCGTGAGCGCGTCGATGCTGTCGCTCTCTAGTGCGACCTCGATATCGACCTCGTCGTCGGGCTCGGCTTCGGTGACGCTCACTTCGAGTCCGT
This sequence comes from Halovenus aranensis, assembly GCF_900100385.1. Taxonomy (GTDB): domain Archaea; phylum Halobacteriota; class Halobacteria; order Halobacteriales; family Haloarculaceae; genus Halovenus; species Halovenus aranensis. The sequence continues at coordinate 10,966 of NZ_FNFC01000011.1, read as the reverse complement.
TGTACCCCTCTTTGGGCCGCCCCTTGACGCGCAGTACGTCTCCGGGTTCGAGTTGGCCAGAGTCGACGGCCTCGGCTTGTTCGTCCCAGAATGCGAGCCGGACGCTGCCGGTCTCGTCGGCCGCCTCGGCGTTGATCACCATTCCTTCACCTTCCTCGTCGCGCTCGAAGGTCCGCAACTCGCCGATAGTGCGGACCTTGGCGAGGAACTTCACCTCGTCCATCGCGGGGTCGATATCCGCGACGGTGTCCACTTCGCCGTCTGCAAGCTCGTGTGCGAGTAGCTGGGCGGCCGTCTCCTCGTCGACCAGGCCGTCCATCTGTGATACTTTCTCCTCGACTGCCTCCCGGAACTCCTCCTCGGAGACCTCCGTCTCGAGATCGGCGTAGATATCCTCAATCGCACCCATTACTGTACGGAACACACGGCTGGTCGCCGCTTAAGCGTTGTCGTTGGGGCTGTGTCCCTCTGCCCTCGTGCATTTGTCTCTGTCGGTTCTGGTGGCTCTGCCATCGCGCCTGGCTGGCGCCTGTTGGTATATAAATACTGGGTCAGGTCTGGACTGACCAGTTACCGTCCTCGTCGACCTCGACGACGGCATCGAACAGCCCCTTGAGTGTAGCGAGCGTCTGCCGGTCGTGGGCGTCGGGGTCGAGGCGGTAGTAGCCGACACCGTCGACGGTCTTCACCCGGCCGGTGACGACGTGGAGGAAGCGAAACGCCCGCTGCAGGTCGGCGTACTGCAGCAGCGACGTAACCGAGTCGAAACAGATTGCAATCTCCTCGCTGTCGTCGGCCGCTTTCGCCATCGTCGAAAGCAACTCGCTGAGCTGGATACCGATACCAGTCAGGTCCGAGGGGTTCTCGACCGACTTGACCGCCCACGAGGGGTCGTCGACATCGGTCTCGCCCTGTCCGATTGGGACGATTCCACCGCGGACGGGCGGCGTGCCGACGTTGTCGCTCCAGAGGTCGACCCAGTCCGGTGCCGTGTCTGTGTAGGTGACTGTGAGGACGTTCGTCTCGCTTGGCGGTGTCCGAGAGAGGAGCGTTAGGCAGGCCTGTCGACCCTGGTTTCCGAGCGATGGAACCAGTAGTAACACGTTAGAGACAGCATCGAGCCCCGAGAGGTCCAGCGTATCGTCTCCCTGTCCTGCCCGCTCAGCCATATACTACTGTCAGGCTCGGGTCCCTATAAGAATGCTGATTGTGACAGCAGTAGCGCCGACGAATCGTAACCCCTTTAGCCAGTAGCCCGCTACGGATGAGTGAGTCCTGGTAGGGTAGTGGACTATCCTCTTGGCTTGCGGAGCCAGGGACCGGAGTTCAAATCTCCGCCAGGACGTTCTCAGCGGCAAACGACGGCGAGCGGAGCGAGCCGTCCGTGCCGCTGGAATCGACGCCGCGGAGATTTGGGCAAGCAAGTCACAGCCCGCACAGGAGCGAAGCGACGAGCAGGAACGTCTTGCCCAGTTCAAATCTCCGCCAGGACGTTCATTCCTTACGACTGTACCGCGGTAGCGGCCGCTGTGTCATTCGCGTCTTGGCTTGCCCTGCGCTTGCGTCACTCGCGCAGGACGCCGTCAGGACTGTTCGGATTCATCGAAGTTCTATTCGGCTTTGTTCCATCTACAGGCGGTTTGAGGCGAGTGCCTCGGGGTGGGTTCACATGTCCGCTGTCAGGGCGACGGCCAGAGAGACTGGCCGCAGGCCTCAGAGTCCTCGTGAGAGATACCCGCCGATGCCACCGAAGACGACGCTGTAGATGATGCCCCACAGCAGCAGTGTGACGCCGATTTCAGGGCCGGCCGTTGCGCCCAGTTCCTCGGTCGTAAACAGGAACGTGCCGGCTGCGAGCAAGGGAAGATACCCGACGACGACACTCGCCCCGGCGACAGCCCCCTCTGGACCGGTCAGCGGGTCTGTGACGCGAGACGCCACCGAGTACCCCGAAATAAACAGCATGAGGGCTATCATCCCGTAGAACACTACGCCGTTGAGCTTGTCGATTCGGTCGAGATAGTTGATAACTTCCACCGACGCACCGCCGGCACTCACGGTGATGTCCACCATGTTCGCGTTGTAAAACGCCCAGCCAAAGGCCTGTATCTCGTCTGGCAACACGGCGTCGATGTTGCCGTCGGTAATCTCGTTGAGCCGATAGAAGAAGTATATCGTCGTGAAGGTAAACGAGAGGATGAACCCGAGCAACCCGTAGAGAAATCCACCGACGGGACGGAACCCGGACGAGAGCATAGCTGCGGGGTTGGCGTTTGAGTGCCCCTCTCTTGACATCTGTCCGCGGGGCTGGCTCGCTTGTCCTCGTGGCGGTCGTTGCCCGCTATCGACACCCGGCGACTGTTGGGGCGGTGACTGGCCGCCGTCAACACCCGGGGACTGCTGTTGGGGCGGTTGCTGTCGGCCGCGACTCTGTGTCTGTCGTTGCTGTCCGGCCCCACCCGTCGACTGGTAGCTGTCAGGGTCCTCGACGGAAATGTTGTACTGGTCTGCGCGTTGCCGTGCCTGGTCGGTGACTGTTCCGGCTGCCGTCACCTCGACGATGTCCGCTCCGGCACTCTCGGCGTCGTCGACGAGCCACTCGATGTCCTCGACGGTCACGGCGGCCGTCACTGCCGGAACGACCAACACCAGCCGTCGTCGCGACGTCTCCGGGTCGAGCCCAATTACGCGGTACATGCCGCGGGCGACCTCTTCCCGGTCGGCGTCCCATCCTGTTCCTGCGAGATGTTGCTCGACAATCTCTTCTAACCCCCGTGTGTCTTTGCCAGCCATCGAGCACAACAAGCAGTGGTGGTCATTTATAATTTTATTACACAGCAGGGTATTCAGATGTCGCAGTCTCTCGTGTTCGGACCGCTCAGAGAGTGAGTATCACCGCGCCTGCACCCCCGAGAAACACGGCGACGACTAGCGGCAACACCGCGGCCTTCAGCCGGGCCAGTGCGAAGCCTGTCGGGGACTTATCGGTGATAACGAGCGACCCGGTGAGCGCCGGTGTTCCCTGCTGTCGTTCTATCCGGCCGGCGACGGTGTACTCCTCATCGGATTCGACTCGGCGCTCGACGTACTGCCGTGTCCCCATCCCGGGTATCGTCGCGAGCCAGTCGGCGACCGGTGAGAGCGCGTCACGACCGTCGACGAAACTCGCGATTCGGTCTGGTGGTGTCTCGCGTGCGCCCACGGTCACGACCGTCGACGCGGTATCAAGCGAGAATCGACGGGGTGATGGCTCCACTCGCAGCGACCCCCGCTCGCCTGTGAGTCGGAAGGGGAGCGTTGCGACCCCATCGTCGAGGTGAGCAAACCCCCAGGGGATGCCGATGCCAGATGGCTGGCGTTCGCTCACCGCGAACTCGAAGCCGAGACAGCGTGTCCCCGTGAACGGACCGGCGACGGTCTTGTCTGCCGGCGCTGTCGTTCCGCGACAGACTACGAACGCACCGTCGGTGCCGGATTCGATAACGCTCGACGGGTCGACCGGCGCTGTCCGTACTACCTTTGGCACGACGACGAGCTGTCGGAGGCTGTACCACACTATTGCGAGACTGACGGCGACAAGCGACGCTCCGAAAAGAGACAGAACGACCATTCATCTTGTCGGTCGAGTCGCCGGCCGTTATAGCTGGCGACGAGTTGCAGACCGAGAAAAACGAGACAGATTACGCGACGAGCTCCTCTTCGCCGCGTTCGACCTTGATGCGGCAGGGCGGCGTAATCTTGTTGTAGGCACGTCGGTAGGCCTCCTTGACCTCGGCGGCCTGGTCGACGGTACAGTAGGCGGTGAACAGTCGTTCGCCGGCCTGGATTCGGGCCGCGGTACCGACGATTTTACCGAACGCCTGGCGCATTCCGTCGGAGACACGGTCGGCACCCGCACCGGTCGCCTGTTTGTTCTCTCGGATGACTTGATGGGGGAACTTCCGGAGAATCATCCGGTAGTTACCCTCACCGAACTCTTTGATGAGGTGACGGTTGGCCGAGAGTCGTGCGGATTCGAGCGAGCCGTGGCGAATCTGGACGGACTCTTCGACGACGAGCGAAATCTGGACGGGATAGTCCTCGGGTTCGCTCTGTTTGTCACCCATCTCGTACTGTGCAATCTTGGACCCGGGGATGCCCGTGATGTATTCGCGTCGCGTGTAGGCGGGCTTGTCGATATCCCGGTACATCGAAGCTGGTTTGTCCGACATAGGTTGTTCTTGTCCGATGAAAGATGAGCCCGTAATTAAGGGCTTCGAACCACGAGCGTCCTCAGCGCGTCGCCCACCTGTCGTGGACCGACAGACGGTCTGGTTTCGAAGTAATTATACCGATTCGCCCTCTCATCATCGAGTAATTCCGATGTCCACTCCCATCGGCCGTGGCTGGCGCTGGCGTCTGTTCTCGGGAGTGGACAGTATCGCGTTCTGAGGCGACGGGCTTCACCCGCCTGCCGACGGCGCGGTGCTCACTCGCTTCCGTCGTGTGTCGGTTATAAAGTGAGCACCAGCGAGACAGACTATGACAACACAGGACGACTTCACCGTGACACCGCACAGCGTCGACGGCGACGTCGACTACGACCAACTCCTCGACCAGTTCGGCGCCGACGAGGTGACGCCCGACCAGTGCGGGCGTTTCCCTGGCCCCGGACATCCACTCGTCCGACGCGGCGTGTTTTACGCACACCGTGACCTCGACCGGTTTCTCGACGCCGCGACGGCCGGCGGAGACCACGCCCTCGTCACCGGAGTCGGGCCCTCTGGCCCGATGCATATCGGCCACGTCTTTCCATTCTACTTCGCCAAGTACCTTCAGGAAACGGCGGGGACAACGGTGTATATCCCGTTCTCGGACGACGAGAAGTATCTCACCAAAGACCAGTCACTCGACGAAATCGGCAGGCATACGCTGGACAATCTACGTGATATCCTTGCCGTCGGGTTCGACCCCGAACGAACACGCCTGATTGTCGATAGTGCCGACGCCGACGTGGTCTATCCGCTCGCGTCGGCTCTGAGCAACGAACTCACCCAGGCAACGGTCGATGCGACATACGGCGAGCCCGAGAACGTCGGCCTCTCGTTTTATCCGGCGGTGCAGGCGACACACCTTCTGCTTCCGCAACTCGTCGAGGGGCGACAGCCGACCCTCGTTCCAATCGGGGCCGACCAGGACCCTCACGTCCGGGTCTGTCGAGACGTGGCCGGCAAGGAACGGTACGACATCGAGAAACCGAGCGCGCTCCTCTCGAAGTTCCTCCCGAGCCTCGACGGGCCGGGCAAGATGAGCGCCTCTGACGACGCGCCGAACATCCTCCTCACCGACGACCGCGAGACGATTCGCGAGAAGATACTGACCTACGCCTACTCCGGCGGCCAGTCGAGTGTCGCGGACCACCGCGAACAGGGGGGCGACCCCGAGGTCGACATCTCCTTCCTGCTCCTGTATTATTTCTTCGAGGACGACGACGAAGAAGTCGAGCGGCTGGCTCGGGAGTACCGGGAGGGGTCGCTGCTGAGCGGCGAACTCAAGGAAATCGCCGCCGAGAAGATTGCTAACTTCTTCGAAGGCCACCAGCAACGCCGCGACCAACTGGGTTCGCTTGGCGAAGAACTCGAACCCTATCGGCTGACCGAGGCCGAACGACGGCGGGCGCTTGGGGCGGTCGGCTACCCCGACGACGCGCTCGTCAGACAGCAGCGCTAAGTAAGGGGATGGTGGCGTCTTGTCCGCCACTCCGCAACCGTCGCGAGTCTCGGCCCGACTACTGCAGCGCGTCCAGCCGGAACTCGGCGGCAACCACGGGAACCTCGATGTCGTGGCCGACGATAACCTCGGGGTGAACTTCACCGACGACGCCGACCGACTCGCCGTCGATGACGACCGCGGCACAGCGGCCGGGGATGAACGACGGATGCTCGGTCGCTGGCGTCTCCAGCTCAGCATCGAACCGTCCGGTGAGCGCCTGCAGGCGGGCGCGAACGTCCTCGTAGGACGCCTCGGGGTCGGCCATTGCGAGGGAAACTGTCCGGTGTTCGGCGACGTTGGTGTTTTCGCTCTCGTCGACACAGGCCGCGAGGCCGATTTCGGCGAGATGCTGGGGATAGGACCGGTGGGTGTTGTTTTCGAGCACCTGCATCACCGAGGGGAGCGCCCAGGTCCGTAACATCGTGTAGGCCTCGCTGTATGGCTCGATGATGGTGACCGGCTCGCCGCCGCCGACCACGTCGGTCCCGGGTTCGACGCCCAGCCGCTCGAAGTTCTCGCGTTCGTTCGTCATATAGAAGTTGAGCAGGTCCTCGAAGCCGAGTCCGACCAGCGTCTCGCGGACGGCGTCTTCCAGCCGGGAGCGCTCGTGGCGCGTTCCGACGGTTGCCACGTCGGGGTAGCGCGGCCCCAGTTCGTTGAAGCCGTAGACTCGACCGATATCGTCGATAACGTCGACCGGGTGGAGCACGTCGACACGGTAGGGTGGAATCTCGAACTCGTAGTTCTCCTCGACACGTACGTCGAGTCCGGAGCGTTCGGCGCAGTCGACAATCGTCTCCTCGTCGAAGCCGACGCCGAGTACCGTCTCGATGCGGTCGTGGGTGACTGTCTTGGTCTTCGTCGCGAGGTCCGGCCTATCGAGCGTGTGGCCAGCGTACTCGCCGGGTGCATCCTCGTCGTAGCTGATTTCGACGCGTTCGAGGCGGCCGCCGCGGGCCGACAGCGCATAACAGACGATGTTCAGCATGTGGTCGACGGTCCACTGGTCGGTCCCCGTCATCTCGATGAGCAGGTCCCGGGAGTCCTCGGTAACTTCGGTCCGTCGGCCGTTGATGACCGGCGGGAACGAGAACAGCCCGATGTCGTCGTAGATAGCGGGATACCGGTCCATCCCGGCAACGAGGTCAGCGTAGTCCGACCCCATGTGGTGGGCGTCGAGTACCTCGGCAGGTGTCATCTCCTCGTCGCTTTCCAGCGGGACGAACCGCTCGTCGGGCGACATCGAGGTGTACCGAATCGACTTCTCTGCGCCGTCTTTGGCCGGCGCGCCCTTCAGCATCGTCATGTCGTGGATGCCGATGGCCCCTTTGGCCCGGCCGCGTCCCATCGTCGCATGGAGTTTCTCTTGGAGCTGGAGAATCGATTCGAGCACCCCATCAGAGAGGTCGACGTCGCGGACGACTGCACCAGTCACGTAGGGGCGCTGTTCCGGTGTCTCTTCGACTTCGATTGTCCACTCGGGGTCGTTCGTCGAGGGGATGGCGACGCCGCGGTCCTCGCCGTAGTAGTACCGCAGGGCGCGGGCAATCCCCTCTATTGAGAGCCAGTCCAGACGGTCCGGCTCGAACTCGACTTTCAGGTCGCCGTCTTCGGTTTCGCCCTCGAATTCGAGGCCGAGGCCGAACATATCGTCGAGCAGGTCGTCTTCGCTCTTGTCGCGCTGGTCTGTGAGTTCTCGGAGTTCGTCGGGGTCGACGTTGACGACTGGCATCAGTAAATCACCTCCTCTGTTCGCAGGTACTCAAGATCGACGAGCGTTCCGTGCACGTCTCGGATGTCTTCGGCACCGGTCGCGAGCATCATCAGCCGTTCGAGCGCGAGCCCCCAGGCCATCACGTCGCAGTCGACCTCGAGCGGTTCGAGCATCTCCGGTCGGAAGATGCCCGAGTTCCCGATTTCGATGAGTTCGCCGGTCTCGGGGTGGCGACCGAACAGCTCGAAGCTCGGCTCCGTGTACGGGTTATAGGTCGGCTTGAACTCCAGGTCGGTGATGCCAAACTGCTCGTAGAACTCGGTGAACGTCCCCATCAGGTCACGCACCGACAGCTCCTCGGCCATCACCCAGCCTTCGATTTGGAAGAACTCGAGCAGATGAGTCGCGTCGAGTTCGTCGTTGCGGTAGGCCTTCTCGACGCTGAAAAACCGCTGGGGCGGTTCGAGGTCGCCGAGGGCCTCTCCGGCCAGGTGGCGGGCGGTCAGCGACGTGGTGTGTCCCCGGAGCGCGAGCTGGCGAGCGAAGTCCTCGTCCCACGGCGAGTGGTATCCCTCGCCGTCCTCGCCGACGCCGTCGCTATGTGCGGTTTTGACGCGGTCGACGATGTCGTCGGGGACGTCGTCGATTTTCCCCGGATTCTCGATGGCGAAGCGGTCCCAGTGGGTGCGTGCGGGGTGGTCCTGGGGCATGAACAGACAGTCGTGAATCCAGAAGTCGGCGTCGACGGTCGGCCCCTGCATCTCCTGAAAGCCCATGCCGACGAGCACGTCTTTGACCCGGTCGGCCATCTCCCGCAGTGCGTGTTTGCGCCCTGGTTCGATATCGTCGGCGTCGGCCTCGACGTTGTAATCGGTGAACTCGACGGTTTCCCATTCGCCGCTCGTCAACAATTCGGGCGTGAGTCGGTCGACGGTTTCGGCGGCCTCGACGCCCTCCATCAGTGCCGTCACACCATCGCCGGTCAAGGTGACCGACCGGACCGTTCGTTCGTCACGGTCGATTAATCCGCGGCGGTCGAGCTGGTCGAGTACGGCCTCGTCGTCGACAGCATCACCCGCCGCGAGCGTTTCGAGCGCCTGCAACTCGGCGTCGCTCTCGAGGTCGGCGTCGGCGTCGACTGTTACGTCGCCGCTGTCCACGGTTCCGTATCCCTTTCTGGCGAAGTTTGCCAGAGCGATATCGACCGCGTCACCGTCGAGCCCTGCCTCACCGATAAGTCGTCCAAGCGAGACTGGCTCCTCGGCCGCGCCAGCCGCGAGTGCCGCCTCGTACAGCGCGAGTTCCGGCAGGCCGTCGGCGGCGTAGTCCTCGCCTTCGCCGGTCAGCGTGACCTCTGCCTCGGTGCGTTCACCGAGGTCGACGAGACCGCGTTCTTCGAGCTCGAACGCCGCTCGCGCCACGGCCTGTGGCTGTTCGCCAACCTCGCTGGCAATGTCGGTTACGTCCCGTTGCGACTGTGCGTCCGCGGCCCTGAGGACCGCGACCTGTGTTTCTGGCAGTTGCATCGATTGTTGGTGGATACACCGGGGGTCGGTTAGTTAACGGTTCCCGTTCCGACTGACGAGTTTCACCGGCTCACACCGCGAGCGGCTCCACACGCCACGATTCAGAAAGCGAAAAATCCGAATCCCAGTGCGCTCGCTGACTCGCGTGCCGTACGCCGACGGTGGGAGTCGGACCTCATACCACAAACGAGACGAGGTGACAACTAAAGCGTTCTGGAACGGGCGACCGTCGGAGGGAGAAACATTCAACAGTCTCGGCTGGGTTGGTCGGCTATGTCCATCGACGACACCGCCCGAGTTGTCGACTCGACGGTCGGCGACTCACAGCTCCGTGAACACGTGACCGTCCACGACTCCGACATCGGCGACGACTGCAGGCTCTACGAGCGCGTCTCGGTCAAGAAATCGACGCTCGGCGACTCCATCGACATCAACGCCGGCAGTTACGTCGAGAACGCAACGGTCGAGTCCGGCGTCCAGATTGGCCCCAACAGCACCGTCGCCGGCGTGACACACGACCTCGACGAGAGCGGCATGACCTTTCGAAACGACAGCTTCGAGCCGATACACCTCCGTGAAGGCGTCTTCCTCGGCGGGGGCGCGGTCGTCGGGCCGGGGGTCGAACTCGGCGAGAACGCCGTCGTCGCTGCGGGCGCAACCGTGACCGATGATGTCGACTCGGAGATGATTGTGCTCGGCTCGCCGCCGGACCAGCAGGTCGTCTCGCTGTCTGAGTGGGTCTAAGAGACACTCCAGTGAGACGCCAGCCTATCGATACCGCCCTCCGATTGCGTGGCCGCCGTCGCTCGTTTCTCCAAGACCAGTTCCTTCTTGTAGCGAAATAACGTAGAGAGACTGATGATTGGACTGGAACGCGGCCGTGTCGAGTTGGTCCCTCACGACGAGAGGTGGGCACGGCTGTTCGAACGGGAGGCAGACCGCCTTCGCTCGGTACTGACAGACGGTGTGGTGACTATCGAGCACGTCGGCAGTACCGCAATCGCGGGCGTCCCCGCAAAGCCGATCATCGACATCCTCGTCGTCGCCGAGACTGTCGGGGACCGCGAGACCTGGAGCCGCGACCTCGATGCACTCGGCTATACGTTCCGTCCGAACGACGCAGTCGAGGACAGGCACTTCTTCGCAAAGGGTCCAGAGGACGACCGGACACACTACCTTTCGATAACAGAAGCAGGGAGCAAAACCCACACCGAACAGCTCGCCTTCCGCGATTACCTCCGTGAACACCCGCGTGAGGCCAGACGATACGCCAGAGTGAAAGCGGAACTGGCCGAGCGATTCGCCGAGGACCGCGCGACCTACACCGAGTCCAAGTCCGGATTCGTCAGAGCGATTCTCGAACAGGCCACCGAGTGAACGGTGCCTACACCAGTGCTATCGCGGTTCACACGTATCTCGCGCCCGTCACGCTCGGAGCCGCTGGCGCATCGTTCGGTATGTCACTCCCCGTCTGGGTTGCACTCGTCTGGGCCGCGCACATCGGCGCCGACCGTGCTGTTGGCTACGGACTCAAATACCCGACCGAGTTCAAACACACCCACCTCTCGGGTCAAGGCGACCACAACACAGCAGGACTCGCTGCGGTAGCCCCCGCTGACGAGTAAAACAGAATAAACTGCTCTATTGAAAATGCGGGACGGGAGTCGGATCATAGCGTTTTGGCGAGTTTCTTGAGATTGTTGAGCGCGAACAGGAGGACGATCTCACGGAACTGGCGGTACCAGAACCGCGAACGCAGGGCGGAGTCCTGCGTTCGCTTGACCGTCGAGTAGGACGTTTCTGCCATCCATCGCTGCGTGTAGCTTTTCTCCCGGATGAGCGCGTTATTCGCAGTTGCCATCAGCGACGATCCGCGGTAGTGAACAAGGTACTCGACGTCGTGTGCAGCGATTTCGTATTCCGTGTGCCAGTCCTGGAACCCATTGTCAGCAGCCACGGCCCGCAGGTCGTCCGC
>NZ_FNFC01000045.1 GCF_900100385.1 Halovenus aranensis | reverse complement strand
AGCAAAGCGACGCCCATAATCGCCTTCTCGACCTCATCTTCTCAAACTCGTTACGGAGTGATCCTGTCGCCGTCTTCCATTTTCAATAGAGCAGTATCAAGAAGCATCAAGGCTGGAATGTGCCTGCTCTCAACAGCCTTCCCCAAGTCAGGAAGATGCGACGGCAGGCATCGGGGGCTGTGGACGCCCCGGCCGTGACCCACGACACTGCTCGAGAGTATCAGACCGATGGTGTCGCGGGAGTGTCTGACTAATCCACGGAAAGCCTCAGGGATCGCACCGAGGCAGTTCACGAGTGGAAATCGCCGAAGGGCGAACCGAAACAGCCCTATCGGATCTATATAGAGGATGGCCCCGGAAACGACGATCCGCAGGTCATCGAACCGCTGGACCACGAGCAATCGGGCCTCGGCGAGTTCAGTTTGGGGTAGGTGGCGGCGTCACGGTCACTGCATCGGCGACGCCGCTGCCGAATCGACGACCGAGTACTCTCGACCTCGGTGGTCCCTTCCGCTTTGAGGAGGTCTTCGAGCTACTCACGTTCGGTCTCGTCCAATTGTGCCTTCCGCTAAGAGAGCATCACGTACTATGCAACGATGATCTATCTATTATCAGGCTAGCAACCATCCTGATTATCTGATTCCGTCTTCGATGGCCATGTTGGGCCCTCTGGGCGGGGGATCTCTTCTACCAAATCTTTCTCGAACTGCGAAGCTCTCCAAGCTATCACGTTCTCCTTCCGCTGGACGTACTTTTCGTCGGTATCCAGCCACCGGGAAATCTCCTCGTAACTGTGACTAGCACAGAGCAGCACCATCACTGCGAAATCGAAGCGATCGAGATTGCTCTCGTTTGCATCGGCATCAATCCGGTCGAGGAACGCCTGTGAGGAATCACCGACGAACTCCATCAGTATCTCATACAGCTCTTCGTCATCAAATCCATCAAACGTGAATCCCTCCGTGATGTTGTTCCCAGGGTCACTCTCTTCGGTATCCCAGCGAATTTCTTTGAGGGTTGCTCTTTCACAGTCGTGCAGTCTCGATAGGCGCTCTGGGTTCTCCTGTTCCCAGGTTGTGATTGTGTCGGCTACTGCCTCAGATTGAGCGTGTTCGATATAGGGATCACACCCTCGCTTCGCGATGACTGACTCGATGTTCTTTCCCGAGATCGTCAGTAGTACGGACGCACATCGATCAGTCTGTTCGAGGATCTGTGCGACTTCACGACGCGATTCGAGTTCGTCAAGGCCTGCACGCTTCTGCGCGTCGTGGACGAGGTTGTTTCTGCGTTCTTTGACCTCGACAAGCGATCCGTGGTCACCTCCGGTCAGTATTTGGATATCACAGAGTTTCTCTAATCGCTTCGCGTGCCCCATACTCCGAACGTGCTCGGTGATGCTGTCGAGACGAGCTTCCTCGCGAAAGAGTTCGTTGAGGACCGTTTCTGTGGTCAGCTCTTCGATGAGTGCCGAGGCGAGGAGGAGATACGAAAAGAATGACCGCTCAATGTCGCTGTCGATTTCGTCGGTGGACCGGAGTTTTTCAGCGATTTCAGCACGCTGTTCGAGATAATACTCGAGGACGTTGTCTGAATGCCCGACGAGAGAGTTTTGGCGTTCTACGTAGGCAACTTGGAGGAGTAATTCCTTCTCGAAAGGGGTGCTCTCACTCAGCTTCTGGCACTTCTGGAGCGAAGTTGTGGGGAGATGGCGGGTCAAATAATCGATGTCGTCGTAGACGAGCGGCGTATTCGTCGGGCAGTTGTCTACGATTGACTGAAAGTCGTCGTTGTCAGCGAGTTCGCTGAGTGCAGCGCGTATCTCGTCGACGCTAAGTTCACGAACATCTTCTGACGCGTCTGAGTCTTCACCGACCGGAACAACGCGGTACGACGCATCTCCAACGATGACGACCGGTCCTTCCAGATCGAGAACCTGATATTCCCCGATAGGGCTCAGAGAGACTGTCTCTGCGTCTATTTCGAACGATACGTCGAGATCAGTGTCGTCGCCCACGCGTCAAAAACTGCAAAGGGCTCTATTCGACTTGGGCTTCGTACTCGTCCCAAAGCGTGTCGATGTCCGTGCCGGTCTCCTCAGAGATATGGCGCAGCAACTGCGCCCTGTTCTCGAACCGACGGAGCTGGCCCTTTGCGCTCATAGTAGGACATAATCGCTCCTGCAGTAATAAATCACGGGGGTGTATGCTTCTCGGTCAACAAAACACGATCTACCAGTGCTATAATCACCTCGTAGACGACGCGCTGGTGCGACATGATCGAGTCGATGCTCTCCTGGCAATGGGCACTGATTTGCTATTGCTCTTCTGAGGCGGTGTCTGAGCCGTCTGAAAGTGGCTGATCCTGTAATCGACCAGCGGGATAGTATCGACCCTCGTCTTTGCTATAGAGGTAGGTCTGGATCGGTCTGAGTGTGTTTGATTTTCGCCCGAAGAGAAAGGCGAGCCCTATCGGGCCAGCTATGAAGAGATGAATGGTCGATGTTTTTGGCAGTTCTTTGACCGCGTCCCGTACCTTGGTTCGGAAAACATCTGCAGCATGGGCTGCCTGTGCCGGGGACAGTTCCACATCGGGCCCATCTTCCGGTGTCAATCTGAGAACGCCGTTGAAATCCGGAAGGTCGTTATGCATCTGGTCTATCTCCGGTTGCACATCGGCAGCGATGTTGACGAGCACCGCCAGCTCCGATCCGTGATTCGGTTGTCGCTGGAGATCTCCTTCTAACCCGCTTTCCTCTTCGTCGATATCGAGTTTCCATTCTGTCATCCCGGCAGGGCCGGTGGGTTGCATCCACGTTGCTTGGATACGACGTGTGGTTGGAAGACAGTAACCGGCCGCGAAAGCAGCGGGAAGATGCGTTCGGCCACGGAAGCGGAGGGGGCGGCCCGATGCGTTTTGAATGAGACAGTCCGTTACCGTGGTTAACGCCGGGAGTAGACGTTGGTTCCATACTTCTTGGGATGGTGGACCATGTTCGAAAGATCTTGACCAGTCAATAGCAATCGCTGGATCGATGTCGTGAGCCGGCGATTCGTAGGTGTCAAGTGAGCATTCGAGAGGCTCGCCGTCCGGTAAATACCCATCTATCCGCTCGATCCGCTCTGATAAGACGGCCTGGACGATATCTGTAGCTTTGTCAGACGTGGCCGCCTCTAGGGG
>NZ_FNFC01000016.1 GCF_900100385.1 Halovenus aranensis | reverse complement strand
TTGGCGGTGCTGGACGTGCACTGCTGTATCGAGCGTGAACACGATACGAAGGCTGGCCCGCGGGTCGTCCGCCGGAACGCGGACGACCTGCGGGCCGTGGCTGCTGACAATGGGTTCCAGGACTGGCACACGGAATACGAAATCGCTGCACACGACGTCGAGTACCTTGTTCACTACCGCGGATCGTCGCTGATGGCAACTGCGAATAACGCGCTCATCCGGGAGAAAAGCTACACGCAGCGATGGATGGCAGAAACGTCCTACTCGACGGTCAAGCGAACGCAGGACTCCGCCCTGCGTTCGCGGTTCTGGTACCGCCAGTTCCGTGAGATCGTCCTCCTGTTCGCGCTCAACAACCTCAAGAAACTCGCCAAAACGCTATGATCCGACTCCCGTCCTGCATTTTCAATAGAGCAGAATTTTTACCGTATCAACTGCTCTAGACCGAAAGTTCGGCACCTTCCAAATCATCACACAGATGCTCTCTCTCACCACTGGAAGACGCGCATTGAAAAACGGCCCCATGGGTTCCGGTACCGATTTCAGACAACATCCCTGCCGCCTGTCGGTTTAGTTCAAAAACTAGTTGACCCCTCCAGTCGAAAAGGCTCCATGAACGTCTCCGGTCGCTCGTTCCTGGAGCGTGGTTTCCGTGACTGACCACGGTATCCGGTATACGTACGATGTCTACAGGGACATTCTCGACGACCTGGTCGACTGTGGGTACGAGTTCGTGGGGTACGGGGACCCGATGAGCGATTCGAGTATCCTGCTCCGCCACGACGTCGACCTGTCGCCGGAGCGCGCCCTCGAGATGGCCGAAATCGAATCGGAGTACGGTATCGAATCGACGTACTTCTTCCTGCTCGGTTCTCCCCTGTACAACCTCCAGTTCGGTGAGAACGTCGACATTCTTCGGGAGATTCGGGAAATGGGACACCGGATCGGACTCCACTTTGGCACACACAAGTACTGGCAAACCGAACCGGACGAGGAGTCGCTGGTCGAGGAAATCCGGCGGGAGCTCACGATTCTTCGGAACATCGTTCAACCCGTCTCCACCGTTATTTCGTTTCACATCCCGCCGGAATGGGTGCTCGGGCGTGAGTTCGGGCCGTTCCGACACGTCTACGAACCGGCGTACTTCGAGGAAATTGCGTACGTCGCAGATTCGAGCCAGCGGTGGCGGAGTGAGCCCCCGTTCCCCGAGGGAATCCCGAACCGCTGTCAACTCCTGACTCACCCCAGTCTCTGGGCCGAGAGCGATGCGACGTTCGAAGAACGGCTCGCTGAAACTCGCGATTCACAGTTCGACCGCATCCGCACCTATATCGACGAACAGTTCGTCGAGTGACTCCCAGTTCTAGCGGCGTCCCTGGCCGATTCTGTACAACCAGTGGTCGTCGGTATCGGGATAGACCGCATCCCGGCCGTCCACGATGACGAGTTCTTCGAACTGGTTCCAGTCGATGGTTCCGAACTCGTCGTGAGCGGTAACCAGCACGACCGCGTCCGGGTCCACGTCGGAGAGGTTCTCCAGACCCAGCGGCTGTGCGCCCTCGAAGGGGTCGAAGTTGTCGGTTACGGGATCGACAACGTACACGGAGTCGCTCTGTCCAGCGAGGCGGTCCACGATTGGCATCGCGGGGGTGTGCCGAATCTCGTCGACGCCCGGCCGATAGGTCACACCCAACACGACGACTGTCGCATCCGCGAGGGTCGTTCCTTTCTCCGTAAGCCCTTCGAGGAGTTTGTCGACGGCGAACAGCGGCATCGAATCGTTGATTTCCCGCGCCGTCCGTGTCAGGTCGCTCGGCCCGTCGTATCCGCTGGTGAAAAAGTAGGGATAGTAGGGGATACAGTGACCGCCCACTCCCGCTCCCGGGTCGTGTAAATCCACGTACGGCACTTCGTTTGCCACGTCGATGGCTTCGAGAACGTTTATCCCGGTATCGTCGGCCGATTTGGCGAACTCGTTGACGAGCGCGATGTTGACGTCACGGTAGATTCCCTCGAATATCTTGACGGCCTCCGCTGTCGTCGCGTCGCCTGTCGGCGTGATTTCGTTGGTCGTTATCTCGCGGTAGATGGCGGTGGCGGCGCGCGTGCTCTCGTCGTCGATACCGCCGACGACTTTCGGGTAACTCCCACGGACGTCCTCCAGCGCTCGCCCGCTGTGGGTTCGTTCGGGACAGAAGGAGACGCCGAACTCCCCGCTGGTCAAGTCGCTCTCGGCCTTGATCATCGGTGCGATCACTGTCTTGCACGTTCCCGGGGGCACTGTCGACTCGACGACAACCAGGTCACCCGCTTCGATACCTGCGGCGATGTCCGAGACGACGGCCTCGACGGTCGAGAGGTCGGGTTCTTTCTCGTCCGTGACGAGCGTTGGAACGATGATGACGTGAACTGCCGCTTCGCTCGCGGCCTGTCTCGCCTCCGTCGTTGCGCGTAACGCGTTTGCGTCCACCGTCTCGGCGACCAGGTCGTCCAGGCCCGGCTCGTGGTCGAACGGTGTCCGCCCCGCGTTGATCGTCTCGACGGCATCCGGGTCGATGTCGACACCGCGGACGTTCCTGCTCACGTCCGCGTAGACCGCCGCGAGCGGGAGCCCCATCTTCCCGAGACCGTACACTGCAACCGGAACGTCCCCGTTCCGGAAGGCGGTACGTCGCTCCTCCTCGGACCGCTCTGTGTCGTAGAGTTTCATTCGTCAGTAGCGTCCTCTCGTGTCGTCCCGTCGGGGAACGCGTTGCGCTCGATCTCCTTGGCGAGACGAACAGCAGCGAGCCCGTCCTCGGGCGGAATCGCCGACTGACGGGTGTCTCGAACCCCCTCGACGAACGCGTCGAGTTCCTTCTTCAGCGGTTCCGTGTTCTCGACGAAGGGGCGTTCGATGACGCTCTCGTGTCGATACCGGCCCTCGCCCTCGTGGTCGATGAGCTGTTTCATCGACCCGCGGTAAATCTCGATGCGCCGGTCGAGGTAGTCGACGCTCACGTACCCCTCGTCGGTCGCGATGCCGAGCTCCCGAATCTTCCGCTGGGTGACCCGGCTCGCCGTCAGCGTCGCCATCGACCCGTCGGGAAACGTCAGCGTCGCCGTCGCGTGTTTCCCATCGGACCGACCGACTCCGTCGATGCTCGCGGGCGCTTCACCCGCGAGCGTCCGGACGATGTCGATGTCGTGAATCATCAGGTCGGTCACGATCGAGTCCTGGATGTCCCGACCGGGGTCCGGACCGAGGCGGCGAACCTCGTAGGCGAGTACTTCCTTGTCCGCGAGTACGTCCTCCAGCGCGAGGACGGCGGGGTTGAACCGTTCGATGTGGCCGACCTGGACCACGACGCCCTCGCGCTCGGCCAGTTCGACGAGTTCCTCGCCGCGCTCGGGGTCGTCGACGAACGGCTTCTCGACGAGCACGTCCACCCCGGCCTCGATACATTCGCGGGCTATCTCGTAGTGAAACCGGGTGGGGACGACGATAGACACCGCGTCGGCCCGCTCGATGAGGGATCTCCGGTCAAGCGCTGTGGTTTCGTACCGTTCGGCGACTTCGGCGGCGCGCTCCTCGTCCGCGTCCGCGACGCCGACGAGGTCAACCTCGGGTAGCGTGCTGTAGACCCGGGCGTGGTTGCTCCCCATGCTCCCGACGCCGATGACGCCGACGTTCGTCATCGCTCGCCCTCCGTGTACGACCGGACCGCGTCGACGATGGTCTCGATGTCGTCCTCGTCGACGTTCGGGTGGACCGGCAGCGAGAGCACCTCCCGGCTGACCCGCTCGGCGACCGGTGCGTCGTCGCTGACGTGGTCGTAGGCGGGCTGCTCGTGGATACAGATCGGGTAGTACACGCCGCTCCCGACGCCGTGCTCTTTGAGGTGTTCCTGTAGCCCGTCGCGGTCCTCGTAGCGAATCGTGTACTGGTGGTAGACGTGGGTCCGCCCCTCGGGTTCGACCGGGGTCGTGACCGAGGTTGATTCGAGCCCGTCGGTCAACGCCGCCGCGTTCTCCCGACGGCGCTCGTTGAACTCCGACAACCGTTCGAGTTGTACCCGCCCTAGCGCGGCCGCGATGCTGTTCATCCGGAAGTTGTGTCCGAGGCGAACGTGCTCGTAGCTCCCCCCTTCCTGGGAGCGGCCGTGGTTGGCGAACGAGGCTGCCCGCTTCGCTATCTCCTTGTCGTCGGTGGTGATCATCCCGCCCTCGCCGGTGGTCATGTTCTTCGTCGGGTAGAAGGAGAAACAGCCGACGTCACCGATCGCGCCCACGCGCTCGCCGTCGCCGGTCGCGCCGTGGGCCTGTGCGGCGTCCTCGACGAGGGGGACGTCGTGGTCGTCGGCGATGTCGACCAGCGCGTCGAGGTCCGCCGGCAGCCCGTAGAGGTGGACCACGAGAACCGCGTCGACGCGCTCGGTTTCCAGCACCTCGCGGACCGAGTCGGGGTCCAGGTTGTACGTGTGCGGGTGCACGTCGGCGAAGACCGGCTCCGCGCCCACGAGTTGGATCGCGTTGGCGCTGGATATGAACGAGAACGGCGTCGTCAGCACCCTGTCACCCTCGCCGAGACCGAGCGCTTCGAGCGCCGCGTGCAGCGCCATCGTCCCGTTCCCGGTGGCGACCGCGTGGTCGACGCCACAGAGGTCGGCGAACTCCTCCTCGAAGGCGCGGACCTCCGGGCCGTCGGCCAGCATTCCCGAGTCGAGCACGTCGGCAACTGCTTCGTGTTCCGCTGTTTCTATCTGTGGGTTCGCAATCGGAATCATCGGAGGTCGTTCTTGCCCTGTAGTTTTTCCGGGAGCGGTTTAAACTCTGCTGGTACGCCGACGGCCAGTGTGTTGGGTGGTACGTCCTCGGTAACGACCGCACCAGAGGCGATGAACGCCCGTTTACCGACGGTGACGCCGGGGTTGACGGTTGCGTTGGCACCGATGGTGGCTGATTTCTTCACTGTGGGGCCCTCCAGATCAGTGTCCTGTCGGACAGGATAGGGGTCGTTCGTCAGCACTGCGTTCGGACCGACAAAGACTTCGTCTTCGATGGTGGTCTCTGATGGCACGTACACACCCGTCTGGAGGCTCACGTGTTCGCCGATGTCGGTGTATCCGTCGATGACGGTCTTCGTCCCGATGACCGTCCCCGCCCCGATTTCCGTCTGCTCGCGGACGAGCACGTCGTGGCCCGTCTGGACACCGTCGTTGAGGGTGACGTCGGTGTAAATCGTGGCACCAGCACGGAGCGTCACGTCGTCGCCGAGCTTGGCGGGCTCGCTTTCGGGGTCGTACTCGTAGCCGAGCGTGACGCCCTCGTCTATTGTACAGTTGGTCCCGACAATGGCGTTTTGCATATGTCCCCATCCGCGTCGTGGACGTAAAATCGTGTACACTCCGGACGAAACGACCACTTATTTTGTACTCTCACCGCGACGTTCTCCGTACGATGTCCGAAGCGGACGTGAGATACGACGACGTGAGTGAGTTTCTGTTCGACCTCGAAACTCGTCTGGATCTGTCTGACTGGGTCGTTGATGACGTTCCCGTCTGGGATTACATCCGTGCTCCGACACACCGGAAATTATTCCAGGTTGTCAGTTCATCGGGCGATTCAGAGTCCAGTACCGAAGGCGGCGTACAGACGTCGCTTAAGGGCGGCTACCTCTGGGGCCGGAACATCGTTCTCCGGAATCCCTTCTTCGGCGACTGTACCGTCCTCAGCTACGGTTCGTCGCGACGGAAGCAGCAGGACAATGGATACTGGTGGGACATCTACTTTGACCCTCTCTATGAGGAAACGAACCTCGATTATCTTCACGTCGAGAAGCCATACCAGAACACACACAGAACCCCGCCCAGGACTGACAATCTCAAGTACATCGACTTCATCCAATACTCTGGTGTCATCTGTGAGAAACTTGGTCTCGTCGATGCGGACTTTTCGAATGAAGACTACGAGTTGATTGCTGACATAGAGACTACTATTACAGATACGTTCGGCGTATCGCCGGATATTAAGAATCTAGCCAAGCGGAGAGTCATCAAAGCAAAGATCAGAAAGCCCCTGTTCGATATCCTGATTAGGCGGACCAATCCAGAACTTGCACTACTCTCGTGTTCGTACGGCAAAGAATCCTTTATCTGGGCATGCAAGCAAAATAATGTTCCGGTTGCTGAGTTACAACACGGTGTCATCCACGAATACCATCCTGGATACCATTATCCTGGAGACAGCCAGAAAACGCTCTTTCCGGACTATCTTCTCACGTTTGGCGAGTACTGGGATGAGTGTGTAAGCTATCCAATCGACCGAGACCATATTTATCCCGTGGGTTACCCATACCTCGAATCTGAGAGTCAACAGTACACTGATGTTACAGAGAATTCCCAGATTATATTTATTTCACAACCAACCATCGGGCCCGAGCTGTCTAAGTTCGCTGCTGAGCTAAGCGAGCGGGAGATTGGCTTCGACATTGTTTACAAACCTCATCCTGCCGAGAACAACCATTGGGAACGGAAGTATCCCTGGTTGGCTGATTCTGATATAACCGTTGTGAGTGACAACTCTCGCCCTCTATACGACCTATTCGCTAGCTCTACCGTACAGGTCGGCGTATACTCGACGGCTATCTACGAGGGATTGCAGTTCGGTCTCGATACTTATCTTGTGGATCTGGCTGGTCTCGAAGTGATGGAGTACCTCGTCGAAAAAGAGTTTGCAACCGTCGTCTCGTCCGTCGACGACCTGGAGAAGGAACTCGGAGAGGGCGGCGCCACTCAGTTCGAACGCAGTGAGTATCTATTCCGTTCCAATGCCATCGACAATATAACCGAGGAAATCTGTAGGTTACGAACCGGACAAGATGATTCGGGCCGATAGCATCCGCACCCCCCAACAACCGGCTATCGGGATACGGCCGCGAAAATTCCGATACTCCACGTGTACGAATCTGACGGTAGACCGTCTATTGCGACTATGTTCCGCCCGTGGTCAAACGGGTACACTGGGTTGACAGTGTGGATGAATTGCTCGTTCCACAGGTCGCGGTCGGTGTCTCGGAACGGACCCTCCGGATTCACCTGTTCGTGAACGAAGCTGGTCTCATTCAGTTTCGTTATCCGGTAGTGGCGCAGGTCGGGAACCGTATGGCGACGGAAGAATATGTCGACACCACCGTCGTGTACCAGCGGGTACCCAGAGGGGACGTTCTCGGCACTACCGATAGAGCACTGCCGTAACTTCTCGGAATCGTTGCAGAACACCGGGCTTGCGGGGTGTCTCTGCCAGTTCCCCTCAAGTAGGGTTTCGGCGTGGTAGAGTTCAATGTCCATCTGATCGGTATCCTGGAATAGTAAGTACCACCTGCTGTCATACTGGAACAGGGTCGGATCCTGTCGAACGCCCGTCTTAAGAGGCACTTTAATGAGTTCCCAGTCGGTCGGGAAAGACGTGGCACGGTAGATTTGAAACTCTCCTTTCACACCTGGTCCGGGGGAGGGGACCATCAGCCACTCCCCGTCGTGTTCGAATACCATCGGATACGTGTGCTGTGCCGTTTCCGGGTGGATGACGACGTCGTTGTACGTGTACTCTAGACCGTCGTGGCTGTATGCATGGGCAATGTAGACCTGACGGGCTACGTCCTTTATCTCGAAGAACATGTGATATACGCCGTCCTCGAAAACAACGAAAGGGTCGGCGACGAAGTTGGCCAGTCGGAACGGCACGTCAGCGTGCGTGAGGACGGGGTTAGACGCGTCGGGATGGGGTCGCAGTTCGTACTCATCCGTTACGATGGGTGTGGCCGGATTTTCCTCGGAATCAGATTCCCCATCAAGCTTCGCAAAGGAGTCAAACTGCTGTGAATCGGGCTGGCGCTTGCTGTGGAGGCCCCTAGCAACTTTCGACTGCGTCCGCCTGGCTTTCCAGTAGGATGCCCGGAGAAGCTTCGACCGCGCCAGGTACGCTTTCAGCCGTTCTTTCCTCGTAGAACGCATGATCTATTAGAGGTATCCCAGATCGCGAAGTTGATCTTTTGTGGACACGTTCTTCGTCTCGACAGGTTCTGTCTCGGGTTCGTATGACCCTGTATCTTCTGCGGAGGTTTCCACCCACGGCACGTATCGTACGTCAGGGTGGATACGACCGGGGTCGTGCCCGTACATCCAGTACTCACCGAAGGCGTCGCCGTGGTCGGCCGACAGAACGACCTTCTCTGCGTCGACGTTCTCCAGCAAGAGTGAGACATCACTGAGTACGTAGCGCAGGTCATCAAGATACGCTTGATAGACTTTCTCTCTCCCGTGCTTTTTCATAGCGGAGGGTTTCATTTCAAAGTCACATAGTTGACGACTTTCTGTTATTGCATTCGATATGTACGGGTAGTGTGGCTGCATGTAGTGAAGGATGACCCGCTCGTAGTCCCCATTTCGCATGGCTTCGATCCCCCGGTCCGTGACGACGCGAGGTGGCGTCGCCGTGTGGACCGCTTCGCCATCGGCTTCTCTTGGCTCGAACTTCCAGAGGCGTTCGTACCGCGCCAAATCCTCCACTTCTATCAGGTTCCACTTGCCGTATCGGAACAGTCGCTTGTGGTGGACGGTGTGTTTCTCTGGCACGTACTCGCGGTCTTCGAGGACTACCTCGGACTTCGGGTTGGCCGTGAGAAGCGCCGTGTTTTGCAGAATATCTCGATATTCGGCGTCGAACGTCTGTGCAATCCACTCGGGTGAGCTACCGCCCCGCGACCAGACTCTGTCTACCTCATCGATGAACTCGTACTCCGGTGCGACGCGTTCCATGGCGTCGACTCGACAGGTGTCGAGGATAATTAGCAAATCCCAATCACATTCCAGCACGTGTGTTCCCCGCGAAATCCGCGAGTTGACACCTACCGATAGGATCGTCTCCGAGAGGTTGATTGGATTGTAGTAGCGTTTCAGATAGTTTGCAAGGAAGGCGACGCCTTGTCTCGGGTTCTGGATCCCCTTCCGTATATTTTCCTTGTTAATTATCATTGTTCAGTTGTATCTGTGAGCTCGTCGGATGGATATTCCACCTTCTTCTCCCCTCCAGTAAAGCATGTCGTTCCTCAGAAAAGAGCGACCTTGACGGTCAGGAGAGATATCCCATCGACCGCAGATGTTCTTCGACGTCACGCTCCTGGAGTCGATTGTTCTCTACAGGTTGTTCCGTCACAACCTCCCGACGCGCTCCCCGCTCGGTGACCAGCCACGGCACGTTCCGTAACTGCTTGGAGTATGTGTACTTCCAGTGTGAGAATTCGCGCAGGTACAGCGGCGGAAGGCGCTCCCCGAACATGTCCCCGTGGTCGGCTGTGATAGCCGACTTCCCGCCGAGTTCTTCCATCACGTGTTCCGCATGTTCAAGCGCTATCTCGAGGTTCTCGCGGTAGATGCCCATCATCTCGTCACGGGAGATATACCCGTTCTTATACGCCCGGCGGAGGTGAGGAAGTTCCGTTATCTCTCCACTGCTGTCAGTCGCGCGGTGAGGGTGTAACTCGGTCAGTGCCAGAGACTCCTCCTCAAGTAACCGCGCTCGAAGTTCCTCCGCACGCTGGCCCACGTAGGGGTTGTTTGGCTGCATGAAGTGAACGATGTAGCGTTTGTCCGGGTACTCCTCGAACGTTTCCAGTGCGAGTTCGAGGACGTCCTCGGGCCGCCGTCGCTCCCCGCTCTGATTCTCCTCGTCGTAGGTGGTTCGCCGTGCGAAGAAGATGTTGTCCTCGAAATGCTCTATCCAGGGATTCGAGGTAATGTAGACGGTGTCGTGAAACTGGTGGCCAGAGAAGGTTTTCTCCATGAACTCGAAACTGTGCCCTCCCTGAGAGACGATGCGCGACAGGTCTCCCTCGATGGTGCTAACTGATTTGAATATATCGTACCGGCACCCGTCGAGAATAATCAGGTTGTCCCAGTCCTCCTCCATCACATCGAACGCATCCGCGTAGCGTCCCGCGTACAGGCGGCTGTTTAGTGCTCTGTTGACTCGTCGCAACTCTTCGTGGAAGTGCTCTGGGTCCCTGAGTGCCCGCTCGAAGTTCTCTAGAGAGTATCGCTCTGGCAACATTGACTGTATAACCGTCCTCTATCTTGGAAATTAATAAGTCAGGGGGTATCTCGTATCGGTGATTCCGCCGAGTACAGATGGCGGTGACCGCAACCAACCGAGAGGTTGCCCGTTGGGCGAACCGGCTAATTATATACCCGTGGATTAAATATTCTACATACTTTGAACAATGTCTGGTAACGTCGTTGCAGTCATCCCCGCTCGCGGAGGGTCGAAAGGGATACCCCGCAAGAACGTTCGGGCCCTCGGGGACAGGCCGCTCGTTGCTCACACGATCGCCAAGAGCAAGGACGCACAACTTGTCGACAGTGTCGTTCTCACTACCGATAGCCGAGAAATCGCACAAGTCGGCCGGAAGTACGGGGCAGACGAGGTCATCGAACGCCCGGTGGAGTTGGCCACTGACGAGGTTCCGCTCGCACCCGTGATGGAGCACGCCTACGACGCGCTAGACGGTGCGTTCGAGTACGTTCTGTGTTTACAGCCGACCGTCCCCCTCCTGTCCACCGACGCTATCGACCGTGGTATCCGGATCGGTTTCGACGCCCACAGCGACAGCGTCGTCTTCGTTCGCGACAGCACTCACCAGTACTGGGCGGTTGAGGACGACTCGTACACGCCAGTCCCCGATGAGCGGAAGAACCGGCAGTACATGGACAAAATCTATGAGGAAATCGGCGTTTTTCTCTCTCACAACTCGCTGATTCGGGACGGCCGGCGAGTCGGCGACGACCCGGCATTCCACGAAGTTCCCGCCCGTCAGGGCATCGATATTGACACGTACGCCGACTGGCTTCTTGCGGAGAACTACCTCCGGAGAAAGCGGGTGGTGTATCGGGTAATCGGGAATGGGCAGGCCGGGACGGGCCACGTGTATCGCGGCATCACTATTGCGGACCACATCTTCGAGCACGACGTCGAGTTCGCGACCGTCGAGGGGAACGATCTCGCCATCGAGAATCTCGACGAGAGCAACTATGACTATCGCACCTTCGACAGCGAGGATTCATTCGTCGAGTACGTTCGGTCGTCCTCGCCCGACGTGGTGGTCAATGACGTGCTCGACACCTCCGCGGAGTACGTGCGGGCGCTCACGGACTGTGGCTGTCGTGTGGTCAACTTCGAGGACCTCGGCGACGGAACAGAACACGCGGATGCGGTCGTCAA
Source organism: Halovenus aranensis (assembly GCF_900100385.1). GTDB lineage: Archaea > Halobacteriota > Halobacteria > Halobacteriales > Haloarculaceae > Halovenus > Halovenus aranensis. The sequence goes on along the minus strand of NZ_FNFC01000016.1, from coordinate 55,737 downwards.
CGCGCTATATGAGTACTCTGACCCGCCCAAGAATCACTACTTCGGGTTCAAGTACTTCTGTCTGCGGAACGAGTTCCGCTATGCCACCCCTCACGAGGCGATACCCGATGTCGAGCGCATCATGATTTCGTTCGGGGGGACAGACGAGAACAACCTCACTGCCAAGACGCTCCGCGCGCTCGCTGACGTAGATATCGACCTACATCTCGACGTTGTGATCGGGCTAGGGTATGCCCAGGAGGAGACCTTGCGGCCAATTATCGAAGGATATCCAGCCCAGATCGATGTGAAAATTAGCCAGAACGTCAACTCGATGGCGGAGCACATGGAACAGGCTGACCTCCTGATTACGTCGAACGGTCGGACGCTATACGAGGCCAGTTCGATGAACCTGCCGACTATCTCTATCGCCCAGAATCACCGCGAACAGAAACACCCCTACGCCCATGTTTCGCGCGGCATTCTCGCGCTCGGACAGGCGGACTACGTCACGGAGGGGAACATCCGGACGGCAGTAGAAGACTGTATCACCGACAGCGACAGACGTGAGGCGATGCGGGCGGCACTTGAGGACACCGACATCGCGAACGGCATCGATCGGATCAAGAATATCATCTTCGAGAAAGACCATGAGAATTAACGACACCGACGTGACCAATCGCCAGCAACCGTACCTGATAGCCGAAATTGGGGTCAATCACTTCGACATCGCCGACGAGGAGGACATCTCGAAGGTCGCGGCCGCGAAGAAGATGGTTGCGCAGGCGGCCGATGCAGGCGTCGATGCGGTGAAGTTCCAGTCCTACTCCGCGGAGAGCCTGGCATCGCGGAACTCGCCGGCCTACTGGGATACCGAGGAGGAGTCCACGGCCTCGCAGTATGAGCTGTTCTCGCAGTATGACGAATTCGGCGCGGCGGAGTTCGAAGAGATTGCGGCGTGGTCAGCCAGCAACTACGACATCGACTTCCTCTCGACGCCGTTCGACCACGAGGCCGTAGATTATCTCGATAATCTGGTGCCAGCCTACAAGGTCGCCAGCGCGGACATCACGAACTATCCACTGTTGCGACACATCGCGAGGAAGGGAAAGCCGATTCTCCTGTCCACCGGGGCGAGCACGGTCGGCGAGATCGACGAGGCGGTGCGAGTCATCGAATCTGAGGCCGACGACGTTAACCTCTGTCTAATGCATTGCATTCTCCAGTATCCGACCGATCCGGAGAACGCGAACCTGGGTATGATCGAGCACATTGACCGCGCGTTCCCGGAGTACACCACCGGTTATTCAGACCACGTACCTCCGGACGACGCCATGTTGACGCTGGTCAACGCGACGGTTCGGGGTGCAGACGTCATCGAGAAACACTTCACGCTCGACAAGACGCTGGAGGGCAACGACCACTACCATGCCATGAATCCGGACGACGTTCGAGAGTTCCGGGACAACCTGGCGTTCATTGCGAGGACGACCGGCGAGCACGTCAAGCACCCAATTGAACCGGAGGAGGACAGCCGTCTTTACGCGCGCAGGAGTCTTGTCGCAGCGACGGACATCGATGAAGCCGAGACGATAACACGGGAGCACATCGCAGTCAAGCGCCCTGGTACTGGAATCGAACCCGCGATGCTTGACGAGGTAGTCGGGAGAGTTGCGCCAAAAGACATCGATGCAGACGAGATCCTGATGTGGGATATGCTGTAACACCCGTATGAATAGGGCTGTTGCTGGTTCAAATGTCGCGCTAGACTTTCGAGGACGTTTTAACTCTGACCTGAGAAACCTCTCTTGGCAGTTGAGTGACTGTGACTCAATGATGACCGCCATTCCTGAATATAACAACGAAAAATGAGGAGAATTCGATGAAAATTGGACAAACTTCAATTATTGTCTTTGTCTCTCAATTAATTGCGTCGGCTGTAGGGTTCCTCTCGACACTCTATTTTGCCCGTACCCTTGGCACTGAGGTCATGGGTCTCTACGCGCTAGTTATGACCTTTTCGAGTTGGTTGATGCTATCGGCTGACCTCGGAATAGGCGAAGCAATGAAAAAGCGGATTAGTGAGGGAGAGGGTCCTAACCAGGGGAAGTTTTTGGTAGCCGCAGTGGTCTGGACGCTATCAATTCTTGGTGTCCTCTCGTTAGGTCTCGTGCTGTTCGAACCCTGGGTTACTGCATACATTGATGAGTTCGATGTCTACGTCTCCACTGCTGTCATCTGGTTCGTCATCGCTGTTTTGTTCGCCAGGCTCTTTTCTCGTACAGTATTCCGGCTATTGGTCGCACAACGGATGGTTCACATTCGGGGGCTCTTGGACATCGTTAATATCGGCGGTAAAACACTCTTTCAGGTCGGATTAGTTCTCTTGGGGTACAGTCTGGCTGGTATGCTCATCGGATGGGTTCTCGGTGGGATCGTTGTCGGTGTTGTCGGACTCCGATGGATTACTGTATCGCCTGCACGACCCACGAGAGAACACTTCACGAGTCTGTTCGACTACGCCAAGTTCTCTTGGCTAGGTAAGTTAGAATCACGCGCATTTAACCAGGTCGACATCCTCTTGCTGGGGGTATTCGTTTCGGCGGGGTCAGTTGGTGTTTACTCCGTCGCTTGGTCTATCGCCAAATTTATTGAACTATTTGGTTCGTCAATTAGCAGGACAATCTTCCCAGAAATTAGTTTTAAGTCTTCACAGGCCTCAAAACAGTCTACCGTGGGGTTGATTGAAGATGCATTGGCTTACACCGGCCTTATCGCAATACCGGGACTGGTTGGCGGGTCTATTCTCGCAGAACACCTCCTTCGCCTTTATGGACCAGAGTTTCGAAGAGGGGCAGCGGTTCTGGCTCTTCTTATTCTCGCAACGCTAATCTACTCCTACCAAAGTCAGTTCTTGAATGCGCTCAACGCGCTTGATCGGCCAGACATTACGTTTCGTATCAACGCGGTTTTTGTCGCCCTCAATGTTATTCTTAACCTGGCGCTCATCTCGCAGTTTGGCATTGAAGGGGCGGCGGTCGCCACGGTGTTCTCGACAGTTGTCGGACTGTTCCTCTCGTACGTCGCGCTCTCCCGATTGATTGATTTCGATATCCCCATACGCGAGCCGACGAAGCAGGTCATCTCCGCGTTCGTGATGGGCGGAGTTGTCTGGATTACTCTTGGCGCTATCGAGACAGTAGATATCCTCAACAACGCGCTTGTAGTCGCCCTGCTGGTCCCGAGCGGTGCAGCTGTATATTTCCTGACGCTGTTCGTCATCTCCCCTCCCTTTCGTGCCACCGTTGATCGGAACGTTCCGATTGGACTCCCGTTCGTGAGTTAAATATTCTACTGAACGAACGGAGAGAAGATTCTACTCTCCGTACGCCGAACAGACCTGCCGAAGTCCTTCCTCCAGCGACACCTGCGGCTCCCAGCCCGTTGCCTCCCGGAGCTTGCTCGCATCAGCACAGGTGTCGTGGACGTAGACGCTCTCCGGAATCGGGTTCTCGACGTAGGTCGGTTCGATATCCGTCCCGAGTTCGTCGTTGAGCATCCCGACCAGTTCGTCGCACGAGACGTGCCGGTCCATCCCCACGTTGTACACCCCGTCCAGCTCGTGGTCGCGGCCAGTTCGAACGCCCGGGCGACGTCGGAAACGTGCGTGAAGTCGCGGGTCTGCGTGCCGTCGCCGTAGAGCTCTGGCGAGCGGCCGTGGGCGATGTCGTCGGCGAACTGCGCGATGACGTTCGCGTACTCGTCCTTGTGTGCCTCCGACCCGCCGTAGCCCTGGTAGACCGAAAAGAGGCGGAGTCCACACACCGTGAGGTTGTAGTGGTTCGAGAAGTACTCGACGTAGCGTTCGGGGCCATCTTCGAGGCCTCGTAGCCGGTGTTTACGGTCACCTCTATCTCCTCGGGGAAAGGGTCGGTCTGTGAGCCGTAAATCGAGGATGTTGAGGCGTAGACAACGGTGTCACAGCCGTCGTGTCGTGCCTGCTCAACAACGCTGACGAACCCTTCGACGTTTTCGCGCACCGTGAGCCGTGTTTCCCTTCGTGCATCGCGTACCAAGACTGCGCCGCGAGGTGAACGACTACGTCCACGTCTGTCGGCAGGTCGGCGTTCAGCACGTTCTGTTCGAGAAACGTCACTTTGTCGCCGGGGTTGCGTTGGTCGCCGAGATAACCGTCGTTGAGGGCAACGGCATCGTTTGACCCAGCGATCATACTGGAGACGTTCGACCCAATGAAACCTGCACCGCCGGTGACGAGGATGTTGGGGCCGTCCATACGTCCGAGTTACTAGGTGCCATCTAAAGTCTGGAGAGACTACGACCGGTCGACGTCGTCGAGCATCAGCGTTCGGAGTACGTCACCGTAGGCCGGTCGGGTGATGAACACCCCGATGAGCACACCGATGATGGTGATGATAGCGAATCCTTGCAGGTCGCCGAGGCTCAGCACCGCCAGCGGGCTCATCGCGATGATGGTCGTCGCGGCAGCCATGCCAATGACCCAGAAGGCCTTTCGGAACCGGCTCTGGAACACACGGCCGGTCTGGACTTTCTCCTTGCGTTGTAATATCTCGTCTGCCATGATGATGAGGTCGTCCAGCCCGGTCCCGATGACGGCAATCAGCCCCGCGATGTGAGACAGGTCGAGCGCCATCCCGAAAGAGGCCGCAAACCCGAGCAACAGGAACACCTCGCTGCTAGCTGTGAGGAACATCGGGACGGCGACGCGCACGTCACGGTACCAGACGTAGACGACGAGTGCGACCGATATCCAGGCGGCGATACCCGTTATCAGTGCGAGTGGCTTGAACTTCTGTGCCAGACTCGGCGAGATGAAACTCGACGATTCGATGGTCAGGTTCGTCGGCAGCGCGCCGGCACGGAGGTTGACTTCGAGCTGTTGTGCCTCCTCGAACGACTGGGTCTGGAGCACGAACGAGGGGTTCGTCCGGAAGTCACCGGCGTTGATATCTTCCGCCAGACCGTCACTCATGCTCGCGCCGTAGACGTATTCGCCGTCGACGACAGTGTAGAGACACCACTGTCCCTCGCGTGGCCCGTCGTGGGCCGTCGCGTTGAAGTCACAGACACCGATACCCTCGCCGGTGAAACCGGCCTCCTGCATCAGGTTGGCGTACCGCTGGCCGGCCTGGTCGGTGAGCGCCACCGGCACTCGCGGGAACGGATTCCGGTTACCTGGGCGCTCTGCGGGCGAGATGTTAGTAAAGTCTTCGCCGGTCAGTACTTCTTCTGTCTGAAGTTCAGTCCCGTTGTCAGTTCTGACGGGGTAGCCGGCGATGACCTGTACACGTCCCGGGTCTCCGATGAGTTCCTCGACCGTCTCACGGTCTTCGCCGGGAACTTCGACGACGATGAAGTCCTCGCCGGTCGCCGAGCTGACGGTCGTGACGCTGGACCCGCCAAGCCCGGTTCTGTCGATACGTTCCGAAATCGTGTCGACGGCTTCGCTTCGTGTTTCCGAGGTCGTCCCGTCTTCGATATCGTCAGTCGTGGCGTCGATGCCGATGGCTGAGAGTCCATCGGCAAACTCAGAGGCGGTGATGCTCCTGTCGAACAGCTCGATGTCGGCGCGGTCGGGCCCGCGCTGGCGCACTGTGACGTTGATGCCATCGGTTTCCAGTTCGCTTGCCAAGTCTCGCGCTACGGTCGAGGGGTCCTCCCCACCGGTGTTCATATCCTCGGCGATGAGTCCCTCTAGCAGGCCTCGGATTCGGGTTCCACCCGAGAGTTCGAGCCCGTACTGGAGATTCGTCGGGTCGCTGACCTGCTGTTCACTCTCGTTGAGTCCCGTGTCACCGGAATCTGCACCCAGCGGGCCAAACAGCGCGAGTGCAGCGAGTACACACAGGCCGAGCAACAGCAACACTCGCCAGTTGTCTCGCACGTCAATCATCGTTTCACCCCTTCGTACTTGTACCACCGAAGTAGACTTATGTTGAGCATGTAGGTGTTGAGCAGGTCGGTCACTAATCCGAAAGTCAGGATGAGGGCGACGTCATCGAGCAGCGGAATCCCGAGTAACCGGGAAACGATTGCCATCGTGACCATCGCGGCGACGGAGGTAAGCGTCATCGACACACCTGTTCGCATCGCCCGGTAGGCACTGTCGTAGAACTCGCCGTGGCGTTTCAGGACGTGGTTGTTCAGCAGGATGTCCGAGTCCACGCTGTATCCGATAATCATCAACAGCGCGGCCACGGCACCAAGACTCAGTTCGATACCGAACACGCGCATCAGCGCGAGCGGCACGACGATATCCGAAAACGCCGAGGCGACAACCGCGACGCTCGGCACGAGCGACCGGAAGATGAGCGCAACGAGAACCGACATGCCGAGAAACGCAACCACGACACCCACTAGCGCTTCCCGTTGTGTGTCGCCACCGAACTTCGCCGACCGCGTCTCGACGGACTGTATGGCGTCGTCGCCGTATCTGTCTTCGATAGCCGACTCGAGTTCGTCGGTCTCTTCGAGTTGCGTCTCGACCTCGTAGTCGTTGCCAAAGCCAATCGACCGGACAGACTCGGTCTCGAACCCGGAAAGGTCGTCACGGATGTCGCCGGCAGAGGCATCGTCGGCGGTGAACTGGACGGTTGTCCCGCCTGTGAAATCAAATCCCAATGCGACCGGCGTCCCTGTGAGTAGATATGCGAGGGCCAACACCCCAATAGCAACCGCGAGAATCGCCAGTGGCACGGCGATTAGCTGGCGGTTAGAGTAGTCCTCATAGGGGACTCTCTCGACATCGATACGTCCCATGGAATGTGCTCTTACACCGTGCTGAATAAGCCTTTTTGTATCCTCTCGCCCGGTCGCTGTCGTCTGGCGCTACTATTTTTATCACCCGTAGCGAACAACTGTCCAGGTGAACTGTGTATGCACGTTGCGGTGATACAAGGTGACATCGCACAACAGTCCGCGGACGTACTGGTCAACGCGGCGGGAACGAGTCTTCAGATGGGGTCAGGTGTCGCCGGTGCGCTCCGTCGGGCGGGTGGGGAGGAACTGAACGACGCAGCGATGTCGAAGGGGCCGGTCGAACTCGGCGAGGTCGCCGTCACCGACGCCTACGACCTCGATGCCGAGTACGTAATCCACGCCGCCGCGATGCCACACTACGGCGACGGGCAGGCGACCGCTGAGAGCATCGCCGACGCGACACGGAACGCGCTCGCACGGGCCGACGACCTCGGGGCGGAGTCGCTCGTCGTTCCGGCCCTCGGCTGTGGCGTCGCCGGGTTCGACCTCCGGGAGGGTGCGCGTCTCATCGCCGAGACAGTCGCCAGCTACGAGCCAGACACGCTGACAGACGTTCAGTTCATCGCGTACGCCGACGAGGAGTACGAAACCGTCAGAGCCGTCGTCGACACCGTCCACGGCGACGCGGAGTGACAGTTCTGGTCCGAGGTGACCGTGTTCCCAAACGGTTAACGCGCTCGCGGCCGGTGTGCGTACCATGACACAGGCTGCTGACCGCATCTTCACGAACGCGGCCGTCCATCCGCTCACGGCCGAGGAGACGGGCGAGCCGACAGCCGAGGCCGTCGCCGTCCGAGACGGCAGTATCGTCCGCGTGGACTCGGCCTACGAAGTCGAGTTCCTCAACGGCGTCGAGACAGAAGTAATCGACCTGGAGGGGCGGACGCTCCTCCCCGGGTTCATCGACGCGCACACGCACATGGACATCGTCGGCAAGTACGCGACCGAGGCTGACCTCTCGGAGGCAGACGACCCGACAGACTGTCTCGACTTGCTCGCAGCCCAGCGTGAGGAGAGTGAGGGCTGGGTACTTGGCTTTGGCTACGACGAGAGCGCGTGGGGCGGGGAGTATCTCACGCGCGACCAACTCGACAGCGTCAGCACCGACCGGCCCGTCGTCGCCTACCGCGAGGACCTCCATCTGGCCTCGGTCAACAGCGTCGTCCTCGAAGCATACGTCGACCAGATGCCCGCCGAGGATGTCAGGAAAGCGGACGGCGAGCCGACCGGCGTGGTCGTCGAAGACGCACTCGACGTGCTTCGTGAGGAGACAGCTCCCGACCCCGAGGGAATGCGCGAGTACCTCCTCGCTGCACAGGCAGAGGCAAACAGCTTGGGCATTACCGGGGTCCACGACATGGTCCGCAACTCCCCGGCCCCGCGGGTCTACAGGGAACTCGACCAGGCCGACGAGCTGTCGGTCCGCGTCCGCATCAACTACTGGCGAGACCACTTCGACGCGGTCATCGAGACCGGTCTCCGGACGAACCACGGGACCGACCGCGTCCGTGTCGGCGGTATCAAGACGTTTACCGATGGGAGCATCGGCGGCAGAACCGCGAAGCTCTCGACGCCGTACGCCGACGCCCCCGGGGAAGACGGCTCCTGGGTCGTCGACCCGGAGACAGTACAGGACCTGATCGAGCGTGTCGACGATGCCGGCCTCCAGATGACGGTCCACGCTATCGGCGACAGCGCAATCGAGACCACACTCGACGCTTACGAGGCAACCGACGGCCAGCGCCACCGTATCGAACACGCAGAGATACTCAGAGACGACCTCATCGACCGCCTCGCCGACGAGGATGTCGTCGTCTCCGCACAGCCGAACTTCCTGAAGTGGGCACGAGAGGGTGGCCTCTACACCGACCGCATCGGCGACCAGCGCCGGGAGGACTCGAATCGCTTCGGGACGCTACTCGAGTCGGGAGCGACACTCGCATTCGGGAGTGACTGCATGCCGATGGACCCGCTGTTTGGCGTTGCACAGGCCGTCGACGCACCGACACAGGCACAGTCTCTCTCAGTGACGGAGGCGCTTCGGGCCTACACCGCCGGCGGGGCGTACGCTGGCTTCGACGAGGACCGCCTCGGCACGGTCGAAGCGGGCCACTGCGCCGATTTCGTGGTACTCGAGGAGTCGCCCTGGGAGAGCGACGATATTGCCGGCATCGACGTGTCGATGACCGTCGTCGGCGGCGAGACTGTCTACGACGACCGCGGGTGAACGGACAGACCAGCAGAGGATTAAAGACCCGGATCGTTAGTGACAGTATGAACGTGAATCCGGTGCGTGTCGATGCGCTCGTCGACCTCACCTACGGGGCGTTGATTTTCGGTGCAGTCGTCGTGATGCTGTTTGGTCCGCAGGGGGTGGGCATCGCCTTTGGTATCGGTGTATTGCTCTCGTATGTCATCCACGTCGTCTGGAAGATGGCGCGGTTCGACCCCGAGTGGATGACCCGGACCGTTCAAGAAACTGTCGAGAAAAGCGTCGACGAAACGGTCGAACAGACCGTCGAAGACGCCGTCGGCGACCAGGTCGACGACGCCGTTCAGGAGTCTGTCGGACAGTCGATGGACGACGCTGTCGAGGACGCCGTCGGTAAGGAGGTTGAGCAGGCCGTCGAGGAGACGGTCTCCGAGCAGATGCAACATACTGTCGAAAAATCAGTCGGAGCCACCGTCGAACAGGCCGTCGAGGAGACCGTCGAAGATAGCGTCGAGGAAACCGTCGAAGACACCGTCGAGCAGGCCGTCGAGGACACGGTCGGGGGTAGCGTCGAAGAGACAGTCGAACAGGCCGTCGAGGAGACTGTCGAAGATAGCGTCGAGGAGACCGTCGAACAGACTGTTGAGGACAGCGTCGAAGAGACAGTCGAACAGGCCGTCGAGGAGACCGTCGAAGATAGCGTCGAGGAAACCGTCGAACAGACTGTCGAGGAGACCGTCACCGATGTCGTCGACGATATCGACGACGGCGACGGCCAGGCGTGACCCCGACCGTTAAGCCCCTCGGTGTGCATGAGCCGGTATGGACGGGCTCGTAACGTTTGGGGAGACCCCGGTTCGGCTGTCGCCGCCGGGTAATGGACGCATCGAGATGACTGAGACGCTCGAACTGTATGCCGACGGAACCGAGAGTAACGCGGCTGTCGCAGCCGCCGCACACGGGACGGACGCGGCCTGGGTGAGCAAGGTACCCGACACTGCTATCGGGCGCAACGTCACCCGCCAGATTGCCGCCACCGGCGTCGAGACGGCCGTCACCTGGACCGACGACAGCTACCGCCAGGGCATCTCGTTTCGAGAGGCGGCCGCACCACCACGCGAAAGCAGATACTGGCACGACCGCCGAGATACCGCACTCTCGTCTGCTCAACCCGGTGAGTTCCCGATAGAGCGAATGCAAGACGCCTCGCTCGTCTATACCGCTGTGAGCTCGGCCGTCCTCTCCTCGGCCGCCGCGGACACCGCCGAGGCGATCCTCCGAGCGAGTGCGGGCAGCGGGACGGTCACCGCGGTCGAACTCGATTACACACCCGGGCTGGCGTCTCCGGAGTCGTTCAAACAGGCTTTCGAGACACTCGCTGACGAGGTCGATGTCTTCATCACGACCGACGACGCGGTCGGCGAGGTACTCAACGAAACCGGCTCACCCCGGGAACTGACGAACACACTCTCTGCGATATACGACCTCCAGATGGTCGTCATCAGACGAGCTGACGGCAGCGCAATTGCACTTCACGATACGCCCGGGACCAACGTCGTCCACGAGCGGACCGCCATCGACGCCGAAATAGTCGACCCAATGGGGGACGCGAGCGCGTTCACCGGTGGGCTGCTTCACGAACTCGTCCAGGGGTCAGACGCCGCGCGCGCACTCAGTGTCGCCGTCGCCAGTTCTGTCCTCGTGAAGACGATTCCTGGCCCGTTCCTCAGCGTCGACGGCGACGAAATCGAATCACTAACGGAGCAGGTGGACGAACAGTCCCGATAACGGAATGACGCTACTCACAGACGTTCACGACGACCACGGTGCGGCATTTGGAACGCGTGGCGGCCGCGAGGTCGTCACCGACTACGGCCGGCCGGAACGGTCACATCGGGCCGTCCGAAACGCATCGGGGGTCATCGAGTACGCCGCCGACATCCTGTCGGTGACCGGCGAGGACCGCCTCGAATTCGTCGACAACGCGGTTTCGAACACCGTCCCGGAGGCCGACGGACACGGGGTCTACGCGCTGTTGTTGACGCCACAGGGCCGGATTCGGACCGACATGTACATCTTCAACGCCGGCGAGCGCCTCCTCGTGTTCCTCCCGCCGGGGAACGGAGACGCAGTTGCCGACGACTGGGGCGAGAAGACGTTCATTCAGGACGTCGAGGTCGAACTCGTCACCGACCAGTTCGCCTACTTCGGTGTCCACGGCCCCAAGGCGACAGAGAAGATAGCGAGTGTCATCTCGGCGGAAACGCCCCGAGAGCCGCTGACGTTTGTGCGGGGCTCGATGGCCGACGTGGGCGTCACCGTCATCCGGATGGACGGACCGGCCGGTGAGGAGGGGTATCACGTCGTCGCGGAGGCCGACGATGCCCTGTACGTCTTCGATACGCTGGTCAACCGCGGACAGAACGCGGCCCCATTTGGCTACCGGACCTGGGAATCACTCACGCTCGAAGCGGGCACGCCCCTGTTCGAGACAGAACTCGACGGCGGTGTGCCGAACAATCTCGGACTCGCCAACGCCGTCGACTACGACAAGGGCTGTTTCGTCGGCCAGGAGGTCGTCTCACGGGTCGAGAACCGCGGCGAACCGACAAAGCGGCTGGTTGGACTCGTCACAGAGGAGGTCTCGGAGGCAGGAGCCGCAGTGTTCGACGGCGACGAACACGTCGGCGAGATAACTCGGACTGCCGAGAGCCCGCTCCGAGACGTGCCCTTTGCACTCGCGCTGGTCGACAGAGCAGTCGGCGAGAAAATCGAAGTCGACGCCGCCCTGACCGTTCGCATCGACGGCAGCGATGTCGCTGCGACCGCAGTTACGCTCCCGTTTGTCGACGGGTCAGAACAGTCAGCGCGGCTCCCGCAGCCGTGAGTTACTCCTCGTAGGCGAGGTTCATGACCCACTGAGAGAACAGGTCGCTCTGTGGGTCGACTTCCTCGTCGCCGACAAACGGCGAGAGCATATCACCGGCCATCAGCAGCGAGAATTCGAGGTCTTTCGCTGTCGGCGATAGGTAGTACGTGTTGTGACCCTCGTAGACGGTCTCGTCACGGTCGATGAGGTCGTTCTCGGACAGCGTATCGACGATGCGACTCCCCTTGCGCGACGACACGTCGAGTTCCTTCCAGAAGTTACTCTGGTGAATCCCGCCCGTCTCCCGGATGAGTTCCAGTCCTCGACGCTCGTCCTCGTCGAGTTCCTCCTCCGCGGATGTGGTGCTCATATGTACGTTGTGTCACTGCGCTACTTAAATAGTAGCTTCGGTTCGGAGTCTGTCGGGGTCAGACCTCGGCAGCAACTCGCTCGAAGTCGCTCTCACAGGGCGGCCCGTCTGCGAACTCGTAGCGGCGCTTGTCGTCGGCCAGCCACAGCAGGGAGGCGCTCTTCGTCCCGAACCCGTCGCCGTGGACACAGACGCCGTACTCGTGGTCTCCGAGCACTGCCGCTGCCCGGTCGAGCCAGCCCGCGGGCCGCTCGCCCGGTTCTGGTTTGAGCGCTCCTCGGACGGCGTCGGCGTTTCTGGCCTGTTGTTCGCCGGCCTCCTGTCGGCGCGCCGGGACAGCGTACCCGCCGTCTGCGCCGACGTTGACGACGACATGAACGCCCGGCGAGAGCGCCCTCACCCGCCGCTCGTGCCCTGACTCCACGAGTACTGCGGCGTTCGTGTCTGCCGCGATGAGGTTGAAGCCGTCGTAGGTCTGCTCGACGAGTTCCCGCTCGACGGTCCTGACTGCCTCCTCTGCGGTTTCGGCCCCGAGAGCGTCCCGAACCAACAGGCCACGCGAGCGTTCGCCCTCGATATCGGCGTCGAGCCAGCGGTTCGTGATGCCGACGACGACGCCGTGTTCGTTGTAGCCGAGCCAGGTCCCGTCGGCTCGACTATCTCTCGGCGCGACGACATCTGTCTCCCAGTCACGGCGTGCCGGTGGCTCCGAAGGTCTATCAAGCACCTCGTCGCGATTGGCCGCCACGAGCAGCGGTGCGTCCTCGAAGACCTGCCAGGCGAAGGTTAGCGTACACACAGAAAACAGTACGACACGGGCCGACTAAAGCCGACGGGTCGACCGCCGTTGTGGTCGATGCTCGCTTCGAATCGCCGAAAAAAGACCGTTTCCGGCGATGCGAGTGTTGGTCACTGTTGTCGAATCCACTCTTCTGCTTTCTCGCGGTCGCTGAACACGTCACGCTTGATGGAGTCGTCGGTCATCTCGATGATGTTGTCGACGCTCATCTTCGCGAGGACTGACTCGGGCCTCACGAGCGCCATCGTCTCCAGGCCGGCTTCTTCGGCACGCGGTGCCCAGTCCTGGACCGACCACACCTGGTCGTCTTCGGTGAGGGCACCCTCGAACGAACTCGTGTCCGCGATGACTTTCGTCGTGGACTGGTCCGCGATGGCGTCAATTATCGCGTCCATATACTCCTGAAACGGCTCTCCCTTGACGAACTCGCGCAATTCCCCGACCACTGCCCCGGTTCGTTCGTCGTACTGAACTGTTGCAAAACTGGAGTCGAAGTACTCCATACGACCAACAACGGTGGCAGTCTATATGGTTGTTATTGTATCACAATATTTAGCTCGACAATTAAATTCCCGGCGAGTCGGTACGCTTAGGCGTTTTCGGTCTGAATCCGTCGCCGATGTCACGGGACCTGCCCCTCGAAGACGTTCACCCTTCCCAGCTGTATCTCTCGAGTGAGAAGCTCGCGGACGTGCTGGCGTGGTTCGATTTCGACGACCCCGAGTACGGGCCGCTCCCGGTCTTCGAACACGAAGAGGAGTGGTATCTCTCGGACGGACACACGCGTGCGTTCGCGGCGTACCTCGCCGGCGAAGAGACCCTCTCTGTCGAGCGCGACACGAAGGTCCGCGAGAAGTACGACTTCGAGGTGTATCGTGCCTGTATCTCGTGGTGCGAGGAGGAAGGCGTCGAGACGGTCACCGACCTCCGGGGTCGAATCGTCGAACCCGACACGTTCCAGGAGGTCTGGATCGACCGCTGTCAGCAGGTCGGAACGGAGTGACCCACGACAGCAAGAACGAAGGGAGCCCACCTGCATGCAGATGGCATGGCTCAGCTATCGACGCGACTCACCGAGCGTCTCGACCTCGATGTACCGATTGTCCAGGCACCGATAGGGAGCGCGACCTGTCCCGACCTCGCCTGTGCCGTCGCCGACGCAGGGGGGCTCGGTACGCTCGCTGTCACCTGGCGTGACCCCGAGGCGATACGAGCCGCTGTCTCCGAGATGCTCGACCAGACAGCGGGCACCGTCGCGGTAAATATTGTCCTCGACCCGGAGGCGAAGTCCACGTCGACAGCACGACAGGTCGAGTGCTGTCTCGACGAGGGCGTCGAGGTGTTCTCGTTCTCGTTCGGTGACGCCAGGCCGTACGTCGAGCAGATTCACGACAACGGCGGCACGGTCCTCCAGACTGTCGGCAGTGGTGTCGAGGCGACCGAGGCGGTCGAGGCCGGTGTCGATATCGTCGTCGCGCAGGGGTGGGAGGCCGGGGGACACGTCCAGAGCGAGGTCGCCACGCTCCCGCTTGTTCCTCGTGTCGTCGACGCCGTCCCCGAGACGCCGGTCGTCGCTGCCGGCGGTATCGCCGACGGGCGAGGAGTCGCCGCGGCGCTCGCGCTCGGAGCCGACGGCGCGTGGCTCGGCACGCGTTTTCTGGCGACCGACGAGGCGCGTATCCACCGGCTCTACCGGGAGCGCGTCCTCACGGCAGACGAGACGGCAACGGTCTTTGGGACGCCGTTCGACGAGGGGTGGCCCGATGTTCCACATCGCGTCCTCGAAAACGAGACAGTCGAGCGCTGGACAGACGCCGGCCGTCCGGAATCAGACCGGCCCGGCGCGGGCGAGACCGTCGCACAGACGCCCGACTGCGACCCGGTTCGACGCTACGAGGACTCGCTGGCGGTCCCGGGAATGGACGGCGCTGTCGAGGAACTGCCGCTGTATGCCGGACAGAGCGTTGGACTGACCGAGGATACACAGGCCGCAGGCGACCTCGTCGACGAACTAGCAGCCGGGACGAACGCCGCACTCGGTGACCTGCCCGTTACTCGTCGCCGAGAATGACGCGGTCGGTCATCTTCGCGGGGTCGAGCACCTCGTCGGCCTCGTCTTCGCTCAGGTAGCCTTTCTCGATGGCGACCTCGCGGACGGTCTTGTCTTCTTTGAGTGCAGTCTTTGCGACTTCGCTCGCCTTGTCGTAGCCGATTGCGGGGTTGAGCGCCGTCGCAAGCGCCATGCTCTGTTCGACCTTGTCGGCGCAGTGCTCGCGGTTGGCTTCGAGCTTTGCGACGAACCGCTCGGCGAATACCTCGCTGCTGTTTGCGATAATCTTGGCCGACTGGAGGAAGTTGTAGGCCAGCACCGGCTTGTAGAGGTTGAGGTCTATCTGACCCTCGGCCGCGCCAGCGGCGATGGCCGCGTCGTTGCCGACCACCTGCTTGTGAACCTGATTGACCGACTCGGCGACGACGGGGTTGATTTTGCCGGGCATAATCGAGGAGCCGGGCTGGTTCTCGGGCTGTTCGATTTCACCCAGTCCGTTGCGGGGGCCGGAGGCGAGCAGGCGGAGGTCGTTCGCAATCTTGTTGAGGCTGCCAGCGACCGTCCGCAGGGCACCGTGGGCCTCGCTCATGGCGTCGTGGGCGGCCTGGGCCTCGAAGTGGTTGTCTGCCTCCCGGAAGGAGATATTCGTCTCCTCGGAGATGTACTCGGCGGCGCGCCACGGGAATTCGGGATGTGTGTTGAGGCCGGTGCCGGTCGCGGTGCCGCCCAGTGCCAGCTCGGAGAGATGGTCACGACTATCCTTGACGCGCTGGATTCCCTTCTCTATCTGAGTCCGGTAGCCGCCGAACTCCTGACCGAGGGTGACGGGCGTCGCGTCTTGGAGGTGGGTCCGGCCGGTCTTGACGACGTCCTCGAAGTCGTCTTCCTTGGCCGTGAGTTCCTCTTTGAGTGTCTCCAGTGCGGGCAACACGTCGTTCTCGACGGCCTCCAGTGCGGCGATGTGCATCGCCGTCGGAATCACGTCGTTGCTCGACTGGCCGTAGTTGACGTGGTCGTTGGGGTGGATATCCCGGCTCCCGACCTCACCGCCTGCGAGTTCGGTCGCGCGGTTGGCGATGACCTCGTTTGCGTTCATATTCGAGGAGGTGCCAGAGCCGGTCTGGAAGATGTCGACCGGGAACTGGTCGTCGTGTTCGCCGGCGATGACCTCATCGGCGGCCGCGACGATGTGTCCGGCTGTCTCCTCGTCTACCAGGTCGAGGTCGTCGTTGGCCTGTGCCGCAGCCTTCTTGACGACACCGAGCGCCCGAATGAACCGTCGACCGAAGGTCGCGTCGCTGACCGGGAAGTTCTCGACTGCGCGCTGGGTCTGGGCACCCCAGTACGCGTCGGCAGGAACCTGCATCTCGCCGAGGCTATCCCGTTCCGTGCGAAAGTCGTCGTCAGTCATACGGTCGGGGGTTCGCACCGACCTGCGTAAAGAGTTCTGATACTGTGCTCGGCCCATTATCGCTGTTGAGTCTGTAAGCGGTATGTTTTTACATACCATGGTCTAGCACAGAATATGTCGATTTACCGGGACCTCTCACCGCAGACGGGTGACTGGGTTGGAGAGACAGTATGACCGGTGACCGACTGACGATGGAGTGCTACCGGCGCTCGCGTTCGAGTTCTCTCGTGTCAGTTCGCTCTGTGTCGAGTTGACCGAGGTCGTTTCCCACGTCGAAATTGAGGTCTTCGGTCTCGACGAGATACTCCAGGCGGCGCTCGAACTCGGCCTGGGTAATCTCGCCGCTGGCGTACCGCTCTCGTAGTGTCTCGACGGGGTCTTGTCGTGGTGCTGGCTGTGGTGCCTCCTCGCTTTCTTCGACCAGCGGGAAGTCGTCGCCGAGTAACCCGATAAGTGGCACAATCAGGAAAAAGCCGGTAACAAAAATCGCCGGGACGAGTCCACCGCCGCCGAGTACCGCCGTGAGCGACGTGAGCCCGAAGGTGAGTACTGCGACGATACCCATCAACTGGCCGCGGCCGTATCCCGTATCGGACGCTGACATCTCTACATCTGGATAGCCGCCTTGGATATAAATTTTCGGTGGACTGACCTGTTATCGGCCTGGTCCCTGTCCGGGGTCTGTCGTGACCTGCGCGGTACCGGCGGGTTGGTCCTCGAATGCCGAGCCTGCGTTGACGCTCTCTGTTCGGCCGGCGACTTTCCGGCGGTTCAGTTCGCTGACGCGGTCGGCCATCTCCTCGACGAGCTTGATTGTCGGGCCGTACGCGGCGCTGGCCTCGTCTTTGACGACCGGCGCTTCCGTCCCGTCGGCACCGAAGTCCTCGTGAATCGGGAGCTTACCGAGTAACTCTACGTCGTAGTCCTCGGCGATTGCCTCGGCCCCTTTCGACCCGAACGGGTCGTGGGTGTCATCACAGGTCGGACAGTGGAACGAACTCATGTTCTCGACGACACCCATGATGGGTGCGTCGTGTTTCTCGAACAGGCGCAGTCCCTTCCGGGCGTCGTCGAGTGACATCTGTTGTGGTGTCGTCACGATGGCTGCTCCCGCAATCGGCAGTGACTGGAGCAGGTCGAGCGAGGCGTCACCAGTCCCCGGCGGCAAGTCGACGACGAGATAGTCGAGCGTGCCCCATTCGACGTTTTCGAGGAAGTGGGTCATCACGTTGTTGACCATCGGACCACGCATAACTGCGGGGTCGTCTTGGTTCTTGACGAGAAAGCCCATACTCATGACCTTCACGCCATCTGACTCTGGCGGAATCAGGCGCTCCTCGTCAGGCGTGACCTTCGGCTCCTCGGGGACGGGCAAAATCCGAGGGACATTTGGACCGTGAATGTCGGCGTCGAGCAGTCCGACCCGTGCGCCCAGTTTGTCGAATCCTGCCGCGAGATTTGCGGCCACGGTCGTCTTGCCGACGCCACCCTTTCCGGAGGCAACGGCGACCACGTTGCGGATGTTTGGGAAGACCTCCTCGTCGAACCCCTGGTCTGCGCTCACGTCGGCGTGCAGTTCGGGGTCGAGCCCGAGGTCGCTCACAACCGACCGAATCTCCTTGCCCAGCTCCATCTCAGAGGGCGCAAACGGCGTATTGAACGCGACGGAGACGTCGGCGGTGTCGTCCTCGATGGCGATGCTGTTGACGAGGTCCAGCGAGACGATGTCGTCACCGATTCGCGGATCCTCTACCTCTCGTAGAGCGTCTTCTACGTCTGCAGGTGAGACGTCCATATCATAGATAAGGGCCCAAGAAGTGTGTCCCTTTCGGAATCGCGCGGAAAACGGCACCGACGACCGCTCAGAAGAACAGGAGGCGAATCTGCATCGTCGTCACGAACAGACCGCCCCAGAGCGCGCTAACGAACAGCAAGAACAGCGTCGACCCGAGTGCGAGCGTCTTGAGGTCGCGCGGCTTGCCGATGAACCAGCCCAAGAAGGCTGTATACACCGGCAGACCGATGACGCCGAAGATGACCCAGACGCCAGGCGGAATTGCCCAGGGGTCGAAGTACGCTTTGAGCGGAACGTTCCAGACTGCTGTCATGAGTGCGGTCATGAGATTCATGATGACACCTCCTCATCGTGGTCGTCGTGACCCTCGACTGCGTGGAGTTCGATGACCGGGAACAGCTTCAGGATGACCATGAAGATAATCGCACACAGTGCGACCGTCCCGGCAAGCGAGGAGAGCTCGACCAGGCTCGGTGTGTAGTGGCCGGGTACCTGGTCGTAAAGGCCGAACTGCGGGTAGGCCAGTCCCTCGTAGACGAACAGTATCTTCTCGGAGAGCGTCGCAATCAGCACGCCGAAGGAAGCGATGAGCGACCGCGTCTGTGAGAAGACGCTTGGCTTGACTGCCTGCGCGAAGATGTACGCCAGCACGACCGCCATGATGCCGATTGCCATCTGGTAGACCGGGTTCGCCAGCTTCGCGGTCATCACGACCTCTGGGCGGACGTGGGCAGCGAACAGGCCGTTGATGACCTGCTGGAGCTGGAGCCAGACGAACATCAGGCTGAAGATACCCAGCCAGTTGGTCAGACCGCGGACGACGCGGTCGGTGAAGATGTGGTCCCAGTCGTAGGCGATGCGAGTGGAGTACGCGAGGATGATGACGCCGCTGAGTGCCGAGGTAAGCGCAATCGAGAGGAACTGCGGTCCCTGGATTGCGCCGTCCCAGCCGGGCATCGACGGAATCAGCGAGAACAGCCACGGAATCACACCGCCGTGGAGCAGCAGCGGAGCCATCACGATGATACCGAGTGCCAGCCACCAGACCATCCGTTCGATGACTTCGTCCTCTTTCTCGCTGTACCCGATGAGCACGACGCTGTACAGTGGACTGAGGATGTCTGGAAGCCGGTCACGGAGCTGGTAGGTGTCGTATCGGAGCGTGAGGCCGATGTACGTCGCCGTCATGACGAAGTACAACGTAATCACCGTCACGTCCCATGCAAGCGGTGAGGTCTGGACGGTCCACGGATAGGCGTTGACGACGCTCGTCACGAGCCTGTCGGGACGGCCCATGTGAACGACGATGTACAATCCAGCCATCGCAAGCGCCGACAGCGTAAGCAGTTCGGCCATGCGGGCGACAGGCTGGTATTTCGTCATACCGAACAGCCGGACCGCAGCAGACAGGATAATCCCGCCGTGGGCGATACCGACCCACCAGATGAACGCGCCGATGTACAGCCCCCAGGTGACACCGCCACCGCTCCCCCAGTCGGCGAGGTTGGTGACGATGAGGCCTTCCTGAAGCTGGAAGCCGAAAGCCGCGAGCCAGACCAGCGCAACAGCCGCTGCGGCACCGAAGCCGATGTACCACCACTTCGAGGTGTTCAGAATCGGCCGGATGATGTCCGCCGGCTCCGGCTCTTTTTGCTCTTTTGTTGCCATTATGCTTCACCCTCTCCTTCTTCGAGACCGCCGTTCGCGCGTGCACCGTAGTCGAGGTGCTCTTTCCGCTCGGCGACGACTTTGACGCCCCAGTCGTTGCTCAGACTCTCGTAGGGAACGGGGCGCTCTTCTGGCGTCTCCGTGGCGTTTGCCCCTGGCTGGTTACCGATGTACGTGACGTTTGGCTCGGTGTTGAGGTCTTCGAGCAGCTTGAACGTCGGCAGCTGTGAGACCGGATGCGGGGCCGGCGGCTGCTCGTAGTCCTCGGCGTCCTCGAACTTCTCGGATTTCTCCTTGGGACTCTCTTCGACCTCCTGGCGCCGTTCGAGGTACGTGTTCGGACGGCTCTCGGGGTCGTCGAGGTCGCCGAAGTGAATCGCGCTCATGCCCGCCTCGTCGCAGGCGTCCTGACACGCGACAGTTCCTTTGGGGTTGTCCGTGTGCCCATCCTGTCGGGACGGACACATCGTACACTTGCCCATGACTCCTTTCGGGGGCCGGCTGTCGGTCCAGCGCCCGCGCTCGTCGTACACGTGGTCGTTGGCCTCGGAAAGCTTCTTGTGACGCTCCTCCTCGTCGAGGGAGCGGACCTCTTCCGGGCGCATCTCGAGGTTCTCGAGGTCGGACATCGGCACGTCGGGTTCGCCCCACTGGAAGTAGTTGACACCGTAGGGGCAGGCGACCTGACAGTACCGACAGCCGATACAGATTTCGTAGTCCGTCAGCACCAGACCGTCTTTCGACCGAACGTGGCGTGCACGGACCGGACAGACCTTTGCACACGGTGCGTTCGAACAGTGCTGACACGGACGCACGAGGAAGTTCTGCTGGTCGGTGTCCTCGTCGTCGTACGTGAAGACGTACATCCAGTTCGCACCGGTCGAGGTCCCGTTCTCGTTGATACAGCCGGTCACACACGAGAGACAGCCGTCACACCGTTCGAGGTCGATAACCATCCCCCAGCGGTGTTCCCGCTCGTCCTTGTCAGCCGGCCGGATGCCGCTGACGTTTTCAGGAATCTGCTCGTCGTCTTGGTCGTACGTTGCATACGCACCGTATCCGAGGAACGCCGCGCCAGCGCCCATCTTCTTCATCATCTCGCGCCGCGAGGTGTCCTCGTTCTCGAAGTCCACGTCCGTGAGGGATTCGAGCATCGATTCGTCCTCCGCGGCGTCGAGGTCGACATCGTCGATGTCGTCGAAGACGGGCCGTTCATCGACTTCGAACTCGTCTTCGATGTCCTCGTGATACTCTGCGTAGAACTCTTCCTCTGATAGTTCACCCGCAACGAGACGCTGGGCGTCTCGGGCCATCTCCATCCCGAGGTCGGCGTCGAACTCGGTGTCTTCGAGTTCGTCGCGCATCTGGTCTTCCCACTCTGCGCCGAGTGGATGGAACGAATCCTCGGTCTCGTAGGGGTGTTTTGATTCGTCGTTTGTATCGTCCGCGCTCATTTCTTGTTTCCTCCGCGTTTGTTTCCGGGTTTCCTGCACCGCTTCGGACTCCAACTATTAAGCTCTTCAAATCCCGGCCCGGCGTTCATTCCACTATCACCGCGCCGAGCTGACCAACTGCCTGGTGTGGGGTACACACGTAGAGCACGACGCCGGACTCGTCGAAGGTCTCGGTATGACTGAAGCCTTCGCTTTCGATGCCCGAGTCGAAGTCAGCACCACTCGTCGCTTTGACAGAGTGGCCGTTGCTGACCCAGTTCCACGTGACCTCCGTTCCGGTGCTGACCCGGACCGCTGCCGGATTGAACGCGTAGTCTGGCTCGTTGGTCCCGTTCTCGATAGTGACCGAGTCCTGACCGGTCATGTCCTCGACGGTACCGTCGTAGCCGTTGGCATCTGAAAGGTGGTCAGCGACCTCGCTCGGCACGTCGCCGCCGTCGCTGCCGTCGCTCCCATCACTGCCGTCGCTCCCATCACTGCCGTCTTCACCGTCACTGCCGTCGTCGCCGTCGCCGCCACCCATACAGCCGGCAGTCGCCAACATCAGTGTCGCTCCACCAGCTTTCAGTACCTTCCGCCGGTC
This sequence comes from Halovenus aranensis, assembly GCF_900100385.1. GTDB lineage: Archaea > Halobacteriota > Halobacteria > Halobacteriales > Haloarculaceae > Halovenus > Halovenus aranensis. The sequence goes on along the minus strand of NZ_FNFC01000016.1, from coordinate 33,749 downwards.
GATATCAAACTCAGTCATTGTTTCCAATCTGGGGTTACGACTACGCCCGATTGAAAGCTTCGGTTTTGGGGTTCCAGACCCCTGAGAAACGAACAAACATATAAATACACTCTCGACATAGCTCCACGGCTTGCCGACATATCGGGGGGATAATCGCCACGCGGTCAGATAACTCGCCGTCGCAAGACGAGGGCTCCGTACACCGCCAGCCCGCCCAGGAAGAAGGCGAGTGCGACGGTCGGGTCGATACCCATGATATCAGAGCTACTGGCGCTGTCGACGGCCAGATAGACCGTATCGTTCTGTGTGGTCGTGACCTCTGCGAGGTCTGTGGCGTTATCGACGACGATTTCGACTGACTGGTTGTCGATGTCTGCTGGCGTCTCGGGAACGCCACCGTCGGTTGCCTGTGGTATGGATTGTTCGGGCGTCTGTGTCGCGTGTGGCGCTGGCGTACCCTCCGGGGTCAGTGTACCTTCGGGTTGGGGTGTTTCGGTCGCTGCGGGCGTATCCGTCCCCGAAACGTCTTGTGTTCCGATGCCGCCGCTATCGCCGTCTCCACCGTCTGTGCCTGCGGCTACGTCTTCGCCCTCCTCTGTGGTCGTCCGGACAGCGCCGCCCGACCCATCCGCGTCTGCGCCCGCCCACTCGCCGCGAATCTGTTCTTCAGACCCGCCGCGATTGGCGAGCCAGCCAGCGAGGATACTCGGCGGGACCAACAGCGCGAACACCCCTGCGAACCGGTTGAGCAACCGCCTGAAAGCGCCCTGTTTATCCCGGCCGGCGAACAACACGAGTGACTCGTCTTCCGGGGCGTACACTTTCATCTCCGAGCCACGCTCAGAGTACCAGGTGTCGACCACCTCGACGAGGTCGACGTCTTCCAGCTTTTCGAGGTGGTACTGGACGTTCTGTACCGACGTATCGGTCACGTCCGCCAGGTCGGACGCAGTCTGTGGCTGGTTGTGCAACTCCAGGAATATCTCCCGAGTCGTCGACGACGCCAGCGCCTCGAACACCTCGTCGGCGGTGTCCTCGTCGAGGTCGACCAGCCGTGGCTCCGGGTCGCGGTCGAGCGACACCTTCTCGCGTATCGGAAAGATACTGCTCATCTCTCGTTATCTTTGCTTCTACCCCGGACAATAAATAGTGCAGCCAAGGCACAAATACGCATTTTAGTCAAACGCCGCGTCCTGGCCCGGCCGATTCTCGAGGAGAATGACTGTTTAACCCAGTCGCAGTCTGGCTGTTTGTCCCGTCTCACGGCTTAGCGCACACTCTGTGCTGCTTGGCTGTGGGGGGAAACGTGTTAGTGCCTTCACGTCGATGTGTCACCAATGACTGACCTCGAAGACTTCACAGAGTTCGACGGCGACGGAGCGACCGAGGAGGGGACGACCGAGACGAGCGCCGGTGACGACCAGCCGACCGAGACAGACGACTTCGAGTCCTACGACGTGACGCCTTCGGGTCGCGACAGCGGGCTGGGCGTGCTCTCGGCCGGCGGAGGGTTGCAGATTGCAGAGGACGGCGACGAGACGAACCTGCGGGCGTACATCACCGCAGAGAACCGCGGGGTCGTCAGGCTGGGGGCGTATCTCATTGCCCCATACCCAGACGGCGAACGCCTGTTCTGTCGCGTCACCAAACTAGAGTACGAACAGACCTTTCGAGCCGACGATGCGACCGAAATACACGCCCGTCGGGCGATGCGTTCGGACGCTATCGACGAGGAGGATTTCAAGCTGATGGCGACTCTGGAGCCGGTGGCGATTCTCTCAGAGGACGACGGGACGCTCACGCGTCGAATGACAGACCGGGTCCCCAAGCCAGAAACAGTCGTCCAGCAGGCACGGGAGAAACACGCTCTCAAGACCGGCCTGAACATCCCCGCAGACGGCGTCTTCCTGGGCCACCTCTCGGTGGGGGGCCAGAAAGTCCAGACGGCAGCCGAGCCGCCGACCATCGACTACCGGCTGAAAGACGCTTACGACGACGGGGACCCGCTCGTCTTCCGGCACTCGCTTATCGCCGGCGGTACCGGGTCGGGCAAGACACATGCCGCGAAGAACATCCTCCGGCAGCTTCTCGACGACGACCGGTCGTACCCAATCGAGACGAGTAGCGGCCGCGAGGTCCGGCCGGCGGTCGTCCAGTTCGACCCACAGGACGAGTACGCACAGATGCACGACGACGGTGAATACGACGGCGCGTTCGCCAGCACGCTCGAGGGCGAGGGCATCGCCCACGGCGGTCACGACGACACGGTCGCGTTCGTGCCGAAGGTAGGTGCGTCGAGCTACGCCGCGAGCCACCACCGAGCCGAGCAAGTCGAGTTCACAATTCCGTTCAGTATGGTCCACGATAATCCGTGGCTCGTCGCCGGAAGCGGACTCAACGACAACCAATACAGCGCGCTCGTGAACGTCCTGCTCAACCGGTTCCGAGACCAGTACGGCCGAGACGGGACCTACGAGCAGTTCTGTTCGTTCATGGACGACCCGGCGCTCCGCGAGGAACTCGACGAAACTGGCCGGGTTCACGAAGCGACGTTCGATGCGATTAGCCGGCGTGTGCGTGGCTTCGGCCCAGTCTTCGACCAAGACGCCCATTCGATAACCGACCGGGTCCACGAATTCGTCCGGCCGGGACGGCTCACGGTGGTCCCGACCTATCACATCGCGGAGAGTCGCCACGCCGAGACAGTCGTGCTCGCACTCGCTTCGCTGCTCGTCGACCAGAAACTCTCGAACGACCCAACCTACGACCGCATCAAGGAGACACCCCTGATTGTTGGGATGGACGAGGCTCACAATTTCCTGACCGACGCGGATACGGTCCAGGCTAGGAAGGTCATCGGCAAGTTCACCGACGCGGCGAAACAGGGCCGCAAGGAGCGTCTCGGGCTGTTTCTCATCACACAGGACCCCCAGGACATCGCCGACCCGGTGTTCAAACAAATAAACACGACGATTGTCCTCAATCTGGGCGACGAGGACGCTATCTCTGCGGTCAATATCCCCTCGAACCTCGAATCGAAGGTGCCCTACATGGAAAAAGGACAGATGGTTGTCTACTCGCCGGACAACTCCGAACCGGTCGAACTCGTCGGGCTCCCGCACTGCGTGACCCGGCACGGCCGGGAGTAACCGGCGAGTAACGACGCCCTGTGACTCGTAAAATTGTACATTAATTGTTAAAAAATACTATAACGGTCCCGGAAAAACCAAGTCAGTGAGACAGCCTGTCTCGGACGGACTACCCGAACTCACACATGAGCGCAATAGATACCATCATGCCAGGCTTCGTTCAGAAGAGTGTCTTAGTCAAACTGACTCTTGCTGTTATCATCATAATGTTACTCACAGGGGGTGTCGGCTTTTATTTCTACCAGGGGCTCGACCAGGAACTCAACGACCAGGTCGACCGACAGGTAGAGGCGTCGACAGTCCTCCAAGAGAACGCGTACGACAACTGGTTCGCTGACCGGCTCGACGAGGTGGGGGGCATCGAGAGCACGATAACTGAAGAGGGGATTCAGTTCCAGGATGGGGGCCAAATATCGGAGTTCCTCTACAACCAACGGTTCGAAACGAGCGACCAAATATCCAATCTGCACTACGTGAGTGCCGAGTCCGGTGAGGTGCTGGCGAGTTCGGACAACGGCTTCGTCGGGACGAACTTCTACGAAGGGGACGGCCCGAACTTCGACCAGGAGACACTCGAACAAGACGAGTTCGTCCTCCCAGGGCAGTACGGGGACGGAATGATGGCTGTGGGGGTGTATCTTAGATTCCCGCAAAACGACAACGCGGTGTTGCTCGGCGAGATAAACACCTCGCGGGAGGCCATCGGCCCACAAATCGAACAGACTACCGAGGGCGCAGCGACTGGTGTCGTCTCCGCAAGTGACGACCTCGTTATCGGTAACGACCCGGAGATTACTCGGCCAAACGGTGACGTGAACCTGACGACCACCGAGACAGGCGAGAACATCTACGCGTATCGGCAGGTACAATCACAGGAGGGCCTCTATGTCGTCACCGAGACGCCCAAGAGTGCGGCCTTCGAGGTGCGGGATATCGTCGCCCAGAACTTCGGGCTGACGCTTGGGTTTGCGTTCCTGTTCTTGCTCGTTGGTATCGGTGCCGGTGGCTGGGTCGCAATTCGGGACCTGAACAGTCTCGCATCGCGGGCCGAGGAGATGGGCGAGGGAGACCTCGATGTCGACCTCGAAACGAACAGGAAAGACGAAATCGGCATCCTCTACGACGAGTTCGACGACATGCGCAGCGACCTCAAAGAGCGCATCACTGAAGCCGAGGACGCCAGAGACGAGGCTGAGAGCGCCCGCAAGGAGGCCGAGGTAGCACGCGCCGAGGCGGAAGAGATGGCGACGTACCTCCAAGAGAAAGCCGAGACGTACTCGAAAATTATGCAGGAGGTCGGCATGGGAGATATGACCCAGCGCATGGAGCCAGACGGCGAAGAGGAGTCCATGGACCAGATTGCCGAGCAGTTCAACGAGATGATCGAGGAACTGGAGAAGACGACCGGCCAGCTCAAAAGCTACGTCGACGAAGTCGAGGAAGCCGGGGCAGAGGTCGAACAGAGCGCAGAGACGGTCCGGGACGCGAGTGAGCAGGTTGCCGACTCGATTCAGAAAATCTCCGACGACGCCTACAACCAGAAAGAACGGCTCAAGGAAATCTCCGAGACGATGGACGAAGTGACCGACGAGCTCGAAGCCGCAGCCGCCGAGGAGGGCGTCGATATCGAGGATTCGCTGGCAAACATCAGAGAGGTCGCCACGAACGTCAACAACATCGCGGAACTGAGCGAGGAAACAATGGCAGAGGCCGAACACGTCGCCGGGGCCGCCGAGGAACAGGCGGCCGAACTCAACGAGGTCTCAGAGCGGGCCAACGACCTCCAGCGGTACGCACAGCCGCTTCGTGATATTCTCGGCCGGTTCGAGACCGAGGCGGAACACGAGTTCGTCTTCTCGGTCGGGCCGACCGGCGGCGCACAGAGTCCCGGGCGACACACCGGCGACGACGAATAATTACGCCAAGTCGCCGTCGCGGATTCGCTGTTCTGCGTCTGCAAGTGCCTCTGATGGGTCAAACCGCTCGACGTGTTCTCGCAGTATCTCCGCATCGGCGTCGGCCATCTCGCGTGCGTGTCGAGTAATATTCGGGACAGCCCTGATGATGTTGTCGACGAGTGGAACGGCCGCAGCTTCTGCAGAACGGGACCGCGGATTAAGATCGATGACAATTTCAGATTTTCCCATCTCTGCCAGCGCTGTGGCTCTGTCACCGTCCTCCAGTGGGACCAACACCACGTCGGCGGCGTGGATACCGTCGGCGTCGACTTTGGCGCGCTCGTGGTCGAGTCCGGGGATGCGCGCGTCGGCAGTGAGTCCTTTCACCTCGTCTGCGCCGTGGTCCCGGAGGTGGGCCGCGATGGCCTCCATGCGCTGTTTTGTCCGGTTGAACAGATTCACCTCGATATCTGCGTCGACCACTGTTGCCAACTCGACCATCTCTCCGGGTACGAGTGCGGCGACGTTGCCGTTGACCGACAGCACCGGCCGCTCGGCCAAAAGCAGGCGCGCTGCCGCCACACGCTCGGCCCGGTCTGCACTCGGTATCGTTTCCTCGCCGAGCAGGTAATCGAAGGCCTCGCCCCGGCCCTGTGCGATGAGTCCCTGCCTGCTCGTGATGCCTTTCTCGACTCCCTCCTCGATGCGGTGGCGGGTCAGCAGCGACTCGTAGCGTGGATGACTCTCGGGTACGTCGACATCGGTCATACCCGTGTACTCGCTTGCCAGCGAGGAAAGCCCGTCGTTTGGTGTCGCCGTGGTACCACGACTCTCGGAAGTGGTATACGTCCCCCGGGTGTACGTTTGTTTGTAATGACGCAAGGTACGGTTGATTTCTTCAACGACACAGGCGGTTACGGATTCATTTCGACTGAGGACGCGGACGACGACGTTTTCTTCCACATGGAAGACGTAGGCGGCCCGGACCTCGAAGAAGGACAGGACATCGAGTTCGATATCGAACAGGCCCCCAAAGGCCCACGCGCGAAAAACGTCGTTCGCCCGTAGGAACTGACACGCGTCACGACGAGTGACGCCAGACGCTATATTTCGACACTATTTCCCTCACCAGAGCGGTCGCTGTTGTGGCATGACTACAGCGACCACAGTGCGAAACGAGTACAGCTCACATGCTCGGGTCCGGTTCGAGTGTCGCTCCCGCAGGGTGTATCTGGCAGACTCCCGGGTCGTAGCCAGCATCGGTCAGTCCAGTGCCGAGAGCGACGACTGTCTCGCCGAGCATCGCCATGGTGGCGCTTCCCCCGGCCTCGCTCACGTCGAGGACGACATCGCGGACGCGGGCGGTAAGGAGGTCAGACTCACGGGCGAACGTTCGGGAGGCACGCATAAACCGGTCAAGCGTAGGCTCTTGGACCACCTCAGAGAGTGCTTTCTTGCCGGCCATCGTCAGCGCTGTCGTCTCTCCGTCGAGTACGTCGTCGGTTGCCAGTTCGTCGATGACGTGGTACTCGATACGGCGGCGGGCGGGAATCCGGTCGAGTACGTTGTCCTGTGGACCGCCGGGTTCGAGGCGTATCGTGACGCCGCCGTGGGCCTGTGCCACCACGTCACCTAACCCCGTCCCTGCTTGTACCTCCGCCCCGTGAGCGATTGTAACGAGTTCGTTCCGGGAGAGCCGCCGGTCGAACGCTGCGTTCGTGGCCAGAGCGGTTCCAAATGCCATCGCTCCCGAGACGCCGAACCCAGACCCGAGCGGTAGGTCTGTTGTGGCGCTGACCGCGGCGGGGGCTTCGAGTGTATCGAGAACGCGCTCGACTGCGCCCATCGCTATCGGCTCGCCGTTGAGCTCTATCGAGACGGCATCCGCGGGGCGAACCGTCACAACGACGCCGTCAGAGAGGGCGATACCACAGCCCCGAGAGCCGGCTTTCGTCGGATCGGGGTCGGGGTCACTCGTAAAAAAGCCCGTCACGTGCCCCGGTACGAACGCCTGTGCTACATCTGTCATGGCTGGTACTCAGACGGGCACTCCCTTTAGTGGTCACGGCTCGCTACCTTGTCTGTCCCTCGCTGTTTCAAGGGTGTATCACACGTGAAACAGCTACACCGTGGCGGCGACGTTATGTGGCGGAATTGTCGACTGTGGGCCGCTCAGAACAGTCCGATATCGAGCGCGTACTCCCAGGAGAGAGTCCCGACGGAGGCAACAGCGATTGCCCCGCCGGCCATCACGATATTTTTCAGAAACGCTGTCATCTCGTCTTGCTGGTCCTCTTCGGGTACCGCCCAGAAGTTATGCATCGTCACCGCGGCGACGAGCAGAAAACCAGCCAGCCCCAGTCCACCGACGACAGGGGCTACTCCCGTGATGAGAGACAGTCCGCCGGCAATCAAAAGCGCACCCGACGCAATTACCGACAGCGTCGGTGCTGGAAGTCCCTTGAACTCTGCATAGCCCGCCATCTCCTCGCGCTGCATGAAGTGGTTTAGCCCCATGAACGCGAGTGTGGCCCCAAAGACGACGCGTCCGACTAGCAGCCCGATTGCGGCTGTCCCAGTCACGGACATCAGGCCGACACCCCCGCTCTGATGCTCCCGGTTCGTCCGCTTCTCTGCCTACCGTCGACGACAGCTTGTAGTTTCATTACGTTACTTGGTTCGTACCGGAATGTATATTTACTTTAGGCGACATAATAGTAAGTAGGTAACACAGATGTCATCGACAGTCGACGACACGGAGACGGTCGAATCGAAAAACGAGGGTGCGTGTTCGGTCGTTCGAGCCGTCGAGCGCATCGGGTCGGAGTGGCGACTCATCGTGCTGTACGACTTGGCCGACGGTGAAAAGCGGTTTAACGAACTCAAGCGCTCGACTGGAGCCAGTTCACGGACGCTCTCGCGGGTGCTCGACGACCTTGGTGAGGCCGAACTCGTCGCCCGGCGTGTCGAGGACAAACCAATTGCCACCTATTACAGTCTCACAGAGAAAGGGCAGGCCCTCTGTCCCGTCTTCAGCGAGCTGGAATCCTGGTCTGAAGAGTGGTTGCCTCCCGGCGACGAATCCGCCTGAATCTCCTGCTCTTATATTAAACCGCGTGTTGCGGAACCCGATAGCATCACGCAGTAACCGACTTACACTTTCACCTTGGTGTTAACTGGGGTTTATGTATGAGGCCGCACAACCGCCGAGTATGGCATCACAAGACCTCGAAGAGCTGCCGGGCGTCGGTCCGGCGACAGCAGAGAAGCTTCACGACAACGGATTCGACGACTTTCAGGGGATTGCGGTCGCCAGCCCCGGTGAGCTGTCGAACACCGCAGACATCGGCGAGTCGAGCGCCGCCGATATCATCCAGGCCGCGCGTGAAGCCGCCGACATCGGTGGGTTCGAGAGCGGGGCAACAGTACTAGAGCGACGCGAGAAAATCGGCAAACTCACCTGGGGGGTCGAAGAAGTCGACGAACTGCTCGGCGGGGGCGTCGAAACCCAGTCTATCACTGAAGTATACGGCGAATTCGGGGCCGGTAAGTCTCAGGTGACACACCAGCTCGCAGTCAACGTCCAGTTGCCTGCCGAACACGGTGGGCTCGAAGGGAGCGCCATCTTCGTCGACTCCGAAGACACGTTCCGTCCCGAACGTATCGACGACATGGTCCGCGGGCTCGACGACGAGGCTATCGAGGACACGATGGTCCTCCACGGCGTCGCCGACGAGGACGCGGCAGACGCGACTGACGAGGCGTTACTCGATGACCTACTGGAGGCGGTTCTCGACAAGATTCACGTCGCCAAGGCGTTCAACTCGAACCATCAGATTCTGCTTGCGGAGAAGGCCCAGGAGATTGCAAGCGAGAGCCAGGACGACGAGTTCCCGGTACGTCTGCTCTGTGTCGACTCACTGACGGCCCACTTCCGTGCAGAGTACGTCGGTCGTGGCGAACTCGCCGAGCGCCAGCAGAAGCTCAACAAACATCTCCACGATCTCATGCGTGTCGGTGACCTCAACAACACCGCAGTCATCGTCACCAACCAGGTAGCGGCCAACCCCGACTCCTTCTTCGGGGACCCGACTCAGCCCATCGGTGGCAACATCCTCGGTCACACCTCGACGTTCCGCATCTATCTGCGCAAATCCAAAGGCGACAAACGCATCGTCCGTCTCGTCGACGCACCGAACCTCGCCGACGGTGAATCGGTCATGCGTGTGACCGGCGACGGACTCGACCCAGAGTAATCGACTCTTTTATACACCTCGGCATCTGTGTCTGACGAACCGGAGTGAACGTACTTGTCACGCCAGAAAACGCACAGCAGGCAGGCGGGTTCCACCTAAATCTGGTCGGTTACATACTCCGTATGAGTGAGCTACGATTCCTCTCACATTTCTCCATTCATCGCCGCGAACAGCCGTTCGCGGAGTTCCTCACGAGAGATGCCTTCACTCGGGCCGAGTCCTTCCATGTGTTCGAGCGAACATTGGCCACCGCCCATCCGAGCGTGGCCGCCGCCACCTGACATCGGAATGTCCTCGAGGACGGACTCGAGCACTTTTCCCATGTGAACGCGGTCATCGTTCGACCGACCGGCAAACCGGAGTGTCTCGTCTTTGTCGCCGAGGACGACGACGGCGTTGATGCCTTCGAGCCGACGGAGTTCGTCGGCGGCCTGTGGTATCGAATCGCTGTTCGAGACAGAGCCCACGTCGCTGACCGCAAACGCCGACCGGACTTCGCGTCCGGTGATTGCACGCGCTTTCACGTCGAGCGATTCGGGGTCCATCTCCGGGTTGGCGATGCGGTCGAGTTTCTCCTCGTCGATACCAGGATATAGAAACGACGCCGCGCTGAAATCTGCTCCGGCACAGCCTTTGGTGAGTTGGCTCGTGTCGGCCTGTATCCCGTAGAGTAGTCCCGTTGCCGTCGTGGGCGAGAGTCTACCCGCAAGCGGGTCGTCTTCGCCGCTGTCGTCGAGTTCCTCTGGGGATATTGGCTCCTGGCCGAGTTCTTCGAAGTACTCCGTAAAGATACTGGCACACGAACCGTACTCCGTCCGTACGTCGGTGTGTCGTCCGCCTGTTCCGCCGCCGGGATGGTGGTCAACGACGGCGACCGGGTCGATGTCGTCGGCACCGTGAAAATCGCGGGCCTCGTTGTGGTCGACGAGAACGACTGTCGACTCCTCGATTTCACTCGCGTTCTCTATCTGCTCGAAGTCCGTCTCGAGGACAGTCTCGAACGCGCGGTTCTCGTGGTGTCGAATCTGTCCGGGATAGTACAGCGTCACCGCTGTCTCTCTGTCGGTCGCAATCTCTTCGGCCGCCAGCGCACAGGCCATCGCATCCGGATCAGGGTCAGGATGCATCAGGACGGCGACGGCGTCGTACGAGCCGAGCACGCGCGCAAATCGCTCCCCGAGTGTTCGGGTCACCGACCGGTACAGGAGGCCGATTCCGGCGACGACGGCGACACTGAAGACGAGGAGGGCGACCGCAAGCAGCGGCTCGTCGGCGAGCGTCGACGCCAGCGCGTCGAGTTCATCGCTCACCGTGTCGACTATGCTCATACCCCAACGGGTCCGCGCGGATACAAATGTGTACTGCTTTGCCACAGGACTGCCGATTTCTCCCGATAGGTCCGGCTGCAGTGGCGCTATTTGTCCTGCGTGTCGGTGCCGGTGTACTCTTCGATTGCTGTCCGGTACCCCTCCCTGAATGTCGGATACCGCAGGTCGTACCCGAGCGACCGGAGCTTTCGGTTCCGACAGCGTTTGTCGGCGCTGAGCCGCTGTCTGGCACCTGCAGAGAGCGAGTCGTCCGCGAGACGCTCGGCTTTCGTCTGTTTGGGTGGTGTTGGTTCGTTACACTCAGTGGCAAGCCAGTCAGCGAGCTCCCACTTCGAGACTGGTTCGTCGTCGACGACGAGTAACAGGTCGTCTCGGGCGGCGTCTTCGTCGAGCAAAAACGCAATCGCCCCGGCAGCGTCGTCGCGGTGGGTCAGGTTCAACACTCCTTCCGTAACCGGTCCGTCGAGATAGCGCTCGAGACGGTGCCGGTCTGGACCATACAGCCCCGCGAACCGCACGACTGTGGCATCGATGTCGCTTTCCTGTGGGAGTCGTTCAGCGTCGGCGAGTGCCTGCTGTCGCTCCGTCGCAGGGTCGAGTGGCGTCTCCTCGTCGACCCAATCGCCGCCGTGGTCGCCGTAGACGCCGGTACTCGACGTGTAGATGTAGCGTTCTGGCGGGTCATCACGGGAACACAACTGGTCGAGCACCGTCTCTTGTCCCTCGACGTACAGCTCACGGGCAGTCGTCTCGCTGCCTCGCCCGACGCTCGCTGCGAAGACGACCGCGTCGACGTCTGGGAGCGCCGAGAGCGTACTGTCGGTAGTTACGTCGCCCTGTATCGCCTCGATTCCGGCAGCTTCCATCGCATCGACCCCGCTGTCCGAGCGTCGCACGCCGACGACGCGGTCGGCCGTTCCATCCCTCAACAGTGTTTCTCCGAGCGCGATGCCGACGTAGCCACAACCGAGTATGGCGACGGTTGTCATTGCTTGTTTCGCTCGATATAGTTGTGGACGAGCGCGTACTCGTCGAGGGTCATCGGGAACCGACCCTCTGTCTTTTGTTGAATTTCCTTTGGCTCCATCTCGTCGTCGAGGCCCGACGCGATTGCTTCCACGTCGAGGACGGCAATCGACATCCCCATGAGAAGGATATCCCGGGCCTCTGCCACAATGCTCTCGGCGTCTGGCAGCTCGTCGTCGAGTGCGAGAATCTCGGCCGCCGTCGTGAGTGTTAGCTCGGGTGACTCGCCTTCGACGAGACCCGAGAGTACTGCCTCGTCGACATCGACTGCTTCGGCAACGATTGTTTTCCCGACTGTATCTATCGCCGTGGCGAGTCGGTCGTCGTAGGCGGCACGAAGTTCCTCGGGTGACAACTCGCCAGCGTCCTCGAACCTCCCTCTGAGCATACCTGTCCTTAGACGGCGAGATATAAGCCCCTACTCCTTTCGAGTCTCACAGCATCGCCCGGACGATTAGATACGACCCGAGGTACGTTGCCGTTGCTGTGACCAGTGCACGACCGACCCGGTGGCCGACTAGCTCGGTGTCGACGCCACGAACCAGGCCGACAGAGAGCGTGGTCAGAATCGCCGCCAGTACGAGCACGTACACTCCGACGGGGCCACCGAGCCACTGCAGAGTCTGCTCGCCTCCCGCAAGTTCCGTGCCGCCGCTGATGCCGCCGGCGAGTGCGACGGTCGCTCCCGCGACGAGTGGGCCGAATACCATCGCCGTGTTGGTCAGAGTCCGACAAACCGGGGTGAGTTGCTGTCTCGCCTCCTGTTCGATTCGCTGCAGGTCGTCGACGTGCTCTGCCAGTGCGAGCAGCGCCGACCCTGCGGGCGGTCCCTCGTCTGCGGCCACCGAGAGGAGGGCGAGACTCCCCCGCACCCGCGGGCTCGGCACGCTGTCGAGGACACCGTGGCGGCCGAGAAAGGCCTCGTGAACCCCGACGTGGAGCTGTCGCTGTTGTCGCGCCCCGTCGGCGAGCAGGTCGCCGGTCGGCCCTCCGAGGTCGTCGCTGACTTGGTCGATTGCGGCTTCGACTGCCTGTCCGTTGGCGACCCGTCTTCCAACTAGCTCCAGCGCATCTGAGAGTCCGTCCTCGACTGCTCGGACACGCTTGTAGACGGCGACGACCGGTCGGGTGGCGACGACGAGCCCAGTACCGGACCCGAGGCCAACCGCCGCCACCGGCGGCCCCCAGACTGGCAAGAGCCGGGTACAGACGACCCAGGCTCCCAGCGCCATCCCGACGCCGGCCACTACCCCGTGGAGTCGCCTGTCGGCCACGTCGGGGTGCGCGCGTGTCACCGCTGGGGGCGGGAACGCGACCGGGCGGCGAGTAAGAAGCCAGACAGCGGCAGTCGCAAGTGCCCCCGGTAACGCGATATCGTACAGCACAACCACGACCAGCGGTGTGACAACGACGCCCGCTGTACCAGCGGCTGGAAGCAGTGCCACCAGCGCCGTCGGCAACAAAACCCCGAACGCGTACAGTGCCGTCACAGGACCACGTATACTGGCGGCGAACGACTGGAGTGTCTCGCGTGTTCCATCGAGGACGACTGCCAGTGCGCGGTCCAGCAGTTGGTGACGGTCCGTTTCTGGTGTCCGGCCTGCGACCATGATGAGCGAACACGCCCGTCGGAGCGACGGAAACAGGTCACTCCAGGCGTCTCCAAATGCCGCTAGCCCGGATTTGCCGGTGTGTCGCCCTCGTCTGACCTGTGCTCCGAGCGCGTCTGCGAGGACGCCGTCGCTGGTCTGTGCGGCGAAGGCCCCAGCCCGTTCGGGTGCCGGTGTGAGCCGCATACGCAGGACAGCGCGCGCGACGAGGTCGGGTGCAGCACCGAGTGCGCTGGTTCGCCGAGCGGTCGCAGCCACCTTCGGTGTGGCGTGTACGAGGTGGACCACCGCGAGAGCGAGGATGCTCCCGAGTACGAAGGTGGTAGCCCGCAACCGTCCGGGGACCAGTATCACTGCGACACTGGTCCCGCAGACAGCGACCAGTCCTGCCCCGTAGCCCGCCTGGACAACGGTGCTGGCATCGTACTCGCCGTCGAGAAAGGCAAGCGCATCGCGTAGCTGCTCACTCGCCTCGACAGGCCAGGGATACAGCCGTGCAACCCCTGCCACGACCCACAACAGTGCTCCGCTCATCGCTGGCGCTCAGTGTGTGACTCGGTCAAGGCGTCCCCCGACGTTGCGCCCCGCCGCGCGAGTGCGTCGAGGAGGCGCTCTCGGCTGGCGAGTAACTCTCGGACAGCAGCGTACGATTCGTCTGGCTTTGTGAGGTTCTCGACGGCGTGGCTGTTTCCGCGGTCGAGACAGCCAGTCGGCCGTAAGCCGTCTTCTGTCTGTTCATAGAGCGTCCTGAAAGTCCCTGCGTTGCCCGGTACGACCTCTTCGATGGCACGAACCCGTCGCTCACCGCTTGCGGTCCGCTCCAGGCTAACGACGAGGTCGGTAACGCCGAACGAACTCGACGACACGCCGAGGTCGGTCACGACTCGCTCGTAGACTGCCTCTGCGCCGTCTCCGTGTATCGTCCCGAGCACTGCCTCGCTATTTGCACCCACGCGCATCGCCTCGTACAGCACCTCTGCTTCCTCTCCTCTGACTTCGCCGATAGCAAGGGCTCCATCACCGAGCCTGAGTGCGGTTCTGAGTGCATCGGTCGGGGTAAGTCCCCTGTCGGTGCTGGCTAGCAGCGGCTGTACGTCTCTGTTTGCGTTCTGGAGCGCTGAGACCGGTAACTCCGGCGTATCCTCGATTACGACCGTTCTGACCGCCGGCGGCAACTCCCAGAGAAGCGCTCCAAGTGTGGTTGTCTTCCCGGCACCCCGCGGACCAGCGACGAGCACCGCGCTCCCGCGCTCGACAGCGACAGAGAGTAGGGCGGCCGCCGCTGCGGTAACGGTACCGTTGCGTACGAGTCCGGGCAGTGTCCAGACCTCACGTCCTTGAGCGCGGAACGCGAACGCGGTCCCCTCGCTCGGTGGGTCGGTGACTCCGGCGACTCGGAGCCGTCGGTCAGCAACCTCGGCTGTCGCGTCCAGTGTCGGGTCTGCCCGTGAGAACGAGCGACCGCTCTCGCGGCGAAATCGCGAAGCGAGAGCGTCCACTCCCGCTGCTGTCAGCCACAGGTTCGTGACGAACGTCTCCCCATCGACAGTCACACGGAGGCGATTCTCTGGTGCTGGTGCGGTAACGAACGCGTCTGTGACGGCTGGGTCGGCGAAGATATCTTCGAGCAGGCCGAACCCTCTGGCGTGTTTCTGGAGTACCTGTCTCACCTGTTCGGTCCACTCGGTTGCCTCGCCTTCGGCAACCGCTCGGACTGCCCTGGCGGGCGCTCGCTCGCCGCCGTCGAGCTTGCCACCGGCCAGGCGCTGGTATGCCTCCGCGAGGGTCGCAAGCGCTTCAGGCGGGAGCTGTTGTTCGAGCGGGACGAGATGATAATGAGGTGGCCCTCTCGGCCGGTCGTAGTGTCTGACCGTCGCACCGGTATCGAGGTCGGTGACCTCACTGAGCCTGGAGTCCGGCGGTGTCGGCTCGACTCGCCAGTGACTGAGCGTCGGCCCGACGGCCGGCCCAAGGGCCTCTGCGTAGCCGTCGACGGCTGACGCGAGTACTGCCAGCCCAGTCTCGGCGGCGATGTCGGACACTGCTCCGGCCCGGCCGGTCGCTTCTCGGCAGGCACCCAGTGGGTCCTGGCGCGCCTGTGCCGCGAGGCGCTCGTCGTGGAACGCGACCGCTTCGACGAACCGCCCGGCGGCGACCAACAGCCCGGCGGCTTCGTCTTCGTACGCTCGCTCGACGCCGTTTGTCTCTGTCAACACGGCATCAGCGTCGCGCTCGGTCAGTGCATCGATTGCCGTCGCCCGACACGCCGGCGCGGCTTCGAGGACGCCGTCGTGGGGACAGTCCGCTGCGTCGAGAACGAGTGTCTCTCCGTCGAACGTAGAGCGACAGCCACAGCCGCCGTCCTCCTCTCTGTTGAGGAGTGTTTGGACCCGCTCGATGACTCCGGTGGCGCTGTCGGACATGGGGTATCTGGTCTCGGAATTGCATATAAACGTCCGGGAGGCCAGACTCGCAGTACCTGCTCAGAGGAGTTGTCTAAAGCGTTCGAGCGCGCCTGTCGTCTCGCTCGCCTCAGAGACGAGCGGGTCGTTGTCTGCGATTTCGCCGGTCGACCACTCCTCTCTGGTGTCGGCTTCGGGGTTTTGCTGGCTGTGGGGCCGACCACACGCCTGACAGCACTTGTCTCCGTCGGCCGAGTGTGACCCGTCGTGGTCCCGTCGGCGTTGTTGGCCTGCGGGCTGTTCGGGCGATGGCTGCCCGATACTGCCATCGCTTGCCGTCCTGTCCCGTGTGATGGCCGACTCGTCCAGTCCACCGTCTGGTGGTTGGCTGCCGTTTCGGTTCGACAGCCGTGCTTCGAGTGATTCTGTCTTCGAGAGCGCTCGCTGGGCCTGTGTTTCGACCTCCTCGTTGACTGCACGGACGTTGCCGACGTATCCCCGAAGTGCCTGTGTCGCCGCTTCGAGTTCGGCAACGCGCGCTTCGAGTTCCTCGTACTGCGTTTCGAGGCTGTCGAGCCGGTCGCGTGCCTGTGCCTCGGTCGCCAGTGCCGAGAGGTCGTGGTCGCCGTCGGTTACCGCCCGTTCGAGAGCGTCGACGCGTTCCGCGAGTGAGTCGTCCATACTGGGGGTGGGCTCGCTCCGGTATTTGAATGCTCGCCCGGTACCGTCTCCGAGGGGGCTGTGGGTCCCGTGAGGTAATAACGCTGGCACCCCAACACCGAGGGGACCACATGACTCAGGAGACGACGGGCAGAAACCTGTTTTCCGAGACGAACATCTCGTCCGAGCGGATCGCGTCACTGGTGGCGCGTGTCGACGCTGCAGGCGACGACGAACTCACGGTTCGAGCGCCAGCCACTGACGACGCCATCGGCAGCGTGCCAGCGTGCGACGAGGCTGATGTCGAGCGTGCTGTCGACCGCGCCCGGGCGGTACAGCCATCCTGGGCAGACCTCTCCGTCGGGCGACGCGGAGAACTGCTCGACCGGTTCGCCGGGCTGGTTCTCGACAACCAAGAGGAGCTGCTCGATATCGTCCAGCTTGAGACCGGTAAATCACGCAAGCACGCCGTCGAGGAAGTCGCGGACGTGCCGCTTAACTGTTCGTACTACGCACGCCGCGGGCCGGAGATGCTCGACAGGGACCCACGTCAGGCAGCAGTCCCGCCGGCGACGACTGCCGAGGTGAGCTACGAACCGGTCGGGGTCGTCGGCGCTATCTCACCGTGGAACTACCCGCTCACACTCTCGATGGTCGACATTATTCCGGCACTCATTGCCGGCAATACCGTCGTTCTCAAGCCCGACGAGAAGACGCCATTCATCGCTCTCGCGCTCACAGCGCTTCTGGAGCGCGCAGGCGTGCCCGAGGATGTCGTCCAGGTCGTCACCGGCCGAGGGGCCGAGGTCGGACCGCCGCTTGTCGACGGCGTCGATTACATCGCCTTCACCGGCAGCACCGAGACCGGCCGAATCATCGCCGAACAGGCCGGCCGAAACCTCATCGGCTGCTCGCTGGAACTGGGCGGGAACAACCCGCTTCTCGTCCTCGACGACGCAGACGTCGAGACAGCCGCCCGCGGCGCAGTGCAGGCCTGCTTTACCAACGCCGGCCAGCTCTGTCTGGCTGCCGAACGGGTCTACGTCCACGAGTCGCTGTACGATGACTTTCTCGATGCGTTTGTCGGGGCGACTCGCCGGCTCTCGCTCGGAACGGCGTTCACGTATGGCCCCGATATGGGGTCGCTCATCGACGCCGACCAGCTCGCCCGCGTCGACGACCACGTCTCGGCTGCCGTCGAGGACGGCGCGACGGTTCTGACGGGGGGACGCCACCGCCCCGATATCGGCCCGTTCTGTTACGAGCCGACGATTCTCACCGACGTGACACCAGACACCACCGTCGCCTGTGAGGAGACGTTCGGTCCCGTCGTGACCGTCGAATCGGTCCCGGACACAGAAACGGCGGTCGAGAAGGCAAACGATTCGGAGTACGGGCTGAACGCGAGCGTCTGGACGGGAGACCGCGACCGCGGCCGTGCGCTCCCCAGACAAATCGACTGCGGGACCGTCTGTGTCAACGACGGCTACGTCTCCGGGTGGGCCGCCATCGACGCGCCGATGGGTGGGTTCGGTGACTCCGGGCTGGGACGGCGACACGGGCGCGCCGGTATCGAGCGATTCCTGGAGTCTCGGACCGTCGCGAGTTCGCGTGTCGGCCCGCTGACCGAACCGCGTGGAGTCTCGTCGTCGTGGTACGCCCGCGGACTGCTCGGATTGGCCCGACTCCAGCGTCGCCTCTCGACTGTGCCCGTGCTCGGGCGGTGGTTCTCGTGAGCGAGCCTCGGGTGTTTCTGACCGGCTTTCCCGGCTTTCTGGGGTCGGCACTCCTCGAACGCCTGCTCGACCGAGGCGACGGACCGGTGGCCTGCCTCGTCCAGCCGCGCTATTACGGGCGCGCCGAGCAGCGCGCGGCCGAGATTGCCGACGACGCTTCGATTCGCCTCTACGAGGGAGACATCACCGAGCCAGACCTCGGCCTCGGTGATGCTGTCGACGACTTCGGGTCGGTAACGGAGGTGTACCATCTCGCCGCGGTGTACGACCTGGCTGTCGAGGCCGAGTTCGCCGAGTCGGTCAACGTCCGCGGGACCGAGCACGTCCTCGATTTCGCGGAGTCCTGTGGCGTCGACCGCTTCCAGTACGTGAGTACCTGCTACGTCAGTGGCCGCTACGACGGCGTCTTCACCGAACAGCACCTAGCGGAGGGACAGGCGTTCAACAACCACTACGAGCGGACGAAATTCGAGGCAGAACGGCTGGTCCAACAGCGCATGGACGAGGGCCTCCCGACGACGATTTACCGGCCGGCAATCGTCGTCGGCGACAGCGAAACCGGCGAGACCGGTAAGTACGACGGCCCGTACTACATCCTCCGGCTCGTGCTCGCCCAGCCGGCTGCCTGCTCGGTCCTGACGACGCTGCCAGGGTCGACAGACTGTGAACTGAACGTCGTCCCCCGTGATTTCGTCGTCGACGCGATTGCGGCCCTCAGTCGGCGTGACGACACCGTCGACGAGGTGTACCAGCTCTGTGACCCGGCTCCGCTGTCAGTTCCGGCGCTCCTCGATGCAGTCGAGGCGGCGACCGGCCACCGCGTCATCTCGCTGCCCGTCCCGAAATCTGTGACAAAGCGACTAATGGCAACACTGGCCGACCGCGGCTGGCCCGCCGAGCCAGCGACAGTCGACTATCTCGACCACCCGACCCGCTATGCGTGCCCGAACACCAGACGAGCACTCGCCGATACCGGTATCGAGTGTCCGCCCGCAGCGTCGTACGTCGACGCTCTCGTCGACTTTCTGCGCGAACATCCGGACGTTCGGTCTGAGGCGATGAGCTGACCGGCCGCAACATACAAAGCCAGCGCAGTCCTCGTCACAGCCGACGTGAGCACGGAATTTGGTTTCGAGTTGCAGGTCTGCCAGTGGGCCGAAGACCACTGGCCGCCGGGGAAATCCCGAGACAGCCCGGTCGTCGTCGCCCGCCAGCTCGGAACGAAACGACGTCGGTGGGACACGGTCGTCATCGAGTGTGACCCCGAAGGACTGGCGGCTCGCGCCAACTTCGGCTCCCAGCGGCTGGACTCGGACCTGTTACACGTGGTCAGGAACGCGCCGGCGGCGTGGGCGTGGTATCGGGAAGCGCTGCCAGACCCCGGCTATCCGTGGCGATACGTCCGCCAGGCCGTCCACCAGGCGGCCGACCGGGGACTAATCGAGCGTCGCCGCGGCGACGGCGGGCGCATCGAACTCCGCCGGAAGTGGCCCTATCCCGACTGGGTCGAGCGAATCGTCGCGGTCGAAAACAAGCCCGATCTCGATGCCAGCGCCGCTCGCAACCTCGCCCCACAACTCGAACGAGACGTGGCCCTCGGACTGGCTGATGCGGTCTGGGTGGCGACGGGCGCGACTGGAGGGGCTGTCGAACCGGTCCTGTTAGAAGACATTCCCGTCGAGTCCGGTGTTCTCACTGTCGAGCGTGACAGTCGGGGGGCTAGCGCCGTCGAGGCGACCTGGCAGCCGCGGGCGCTCGACCCGACCGAACCCGGGACGCGGATTGTCGACCGACCCGAAGGAGGCACGTTCGACGCCTCGGCCTGTCAATTCGAGGTCGCAGCCCCGGACTGGAAGGCGAGCAAGCGGCTCGAAATTGCCGAGCGCGCCTACGAGCGGGGCTGGCGGTCGTACGCCGACTCGATGCGTCCTGACTGTCGGCATTTCGTCTTCGACACCACACCGGCGGTCGCACGGCCGGCCTGTGAGGCCAAAGACTGTCACCAGACACAGCGAGAGTGTGCGGGCTCCTGTCCCGAGTTCGAGCCCGAGCCACCGGCCTGGCGACAGCGCGACTGGCCACTTGAGGGCGGCCCGGGGAGGGCAATCAAACGCCTGCTCGACCGCCAGCGCGAGCGCCAGCGACCGGGCGAGTAACTACCGCCCGAGGTCCTCGTGTGCGCTGGCGAGGTGGCGCGAGCAGAAGGCGGCAATCAGCGAGAGTTCGCCGGCGAGCGCGCCGACGGCAATCACTTCTGCGAGCGCGTCGGCGTTCGACCCGGGTGGGTCGCCGCTGCCGGCGAGTCCAAGCATCTCCAGTCCGGCCGACTGTGTGGCCAGCTTGGTCCCGCCGCCGACGGTGCCGACTTCCAGCGAGGCGAGCGAGATGCTGGCGTACAGCCCGTCCTCGCGTGCGTCCATCGTCGTGATTGCGTTCGCACCCTCGACGACCTGTGCCGCGTCCTGACCCGTAGCGAGAAACATCGCTGCCACGGTGTTTGCGGCGTGGGCGTTAAAGCCCAGACTGCCGGCTTTCGCGCTCCCGACCAGGTTCTTTCTGGTGTTGCCCTCGACTATCGCCTCGGGGGTCGTGTTGAGCGTCTCCTCGACCAGTTCGCGGTCGAGGACGACGTCTGCGGTCACGGTCCGTCCACGCCCCTCGACGGCGTTGATGGCGGCCGGCTTCTTGTCGTTACAGAGGTTGCCCGAGATGGCGACGAGTTCCGCCGGCGTCTCGGCTTCTACGACATCGGCTGCCTCGCCGGTTGCGATAGTGGCCATGTTCATCCCCATCGCGTCTTTGGTGTCGTAGGCAAAGCGGAGATAGACGTTATCGCCGACGACGTAGGGCTCGACAGCGAGCAGTTCGCCGTGGCTCGTCGTCGATTCGGCGGCCTCACGCAACCGCTCGGTGTTGTCGTCGACCCACTCGACGACGGTTTCGGCCTCTGCGACGCCCGAGACGCGGAATACTGGTGCGCGCGTCATCCCTGAATCGGTCACCCGTGCGGTCGCTCCGCCGGCGTCGTCGATGGCCGAGAGTCCGCGGTTGACGCTTGCGACCAGCGCACCCTCCGTCGTCGCCATCGGGAGGAAGTACTCGCCGTCTGCTGAGCCGCCGTCGATGGTGACGGGACCGGCGACGCCCATGGGTACCTGTGCGCCGCCGACGAGGTTCTCGACGTTTGCGTCTGTGGCCTGCCCGGCGTCGAAGGTAAACGCTCCGAGAGCGTCGAGGTCGGCATCAGTCTCCGTGGCGAGAAAACGCCGTCGCGCCTCGGCAGCCGTCTCGGCGTCTGCGTGGTCGTCCAGTTCGTGGAGCCGTAGCTCACCCGACCGGAGTCGGTCGGCGAGGGTCGCTGAGTCGGTCATAGCTGATATCTCGGCGGGCCTGACCGTAAGCGCTCCGGATGGGAATCGGACGACGGGGTTTCGGTCCCGTTCCATCGGCCGTATTCGCGCTCTGTGGGGCTGTCATCCCGGGGTTTAAGTCCGAGCCAGCCACCAGTATCACCGTGGACCCGTCGCGTATCTTCGAGGAGTTTCCGGCGCCGAGCTACCGCGGCGCGCAGCAACAGGCGCTTGCAGACATTCAGGATGCGCTGGCGGCCGACAACGATGTGGTCCTCGTCAGGGCACCGACCGGCAGCGGCAAGTCCCTACTCGCCCGTGCCGTCGCTGGCTGTGCGGCGACGCCCGCCGAGGTCGGCCCAGAGGAGCCGATTGGTGCCTACTACACGACGCCACAGGTTTCACAGCTTGATGACGTGGCGAGCGACTCGTTGCTCGAGGACTTGAACGTGATTCGAGGCAAGAACAACTACAGCTGTATCCTCCCCGGGGAGACGGACACACCGGTCAATCGCGCCCCCTGTGTCCGCGAACGCGAGTTCGACTGCCAGGTCAAACACCGTTGTCCGTACTTCTCGGACCGCGCTATCGCCGCGAACCGCTCTATTGCCGCGATGACACTCGCGTATTTCATGCAGACCGCTGGCTCGGACGTGTTCGGGATGCGCGATGTCGTCGTCATCGACGAGGCGCACGGACTCGGCGACTGGGCCGAGATGTACGCGGCTATCGACCTGGGTCCCGAGACGGTGCCGCCCTGGAGCGACGTGAAACCCGGCACGATCGACGACCTCGACGATGCTGTCGATTACGCGCAGTATCTGACGACTATCTGTACCCGTGGCCTCGAGTCGCTCCGTGGCAACGCCGAGCTAACGCCCGAGCAAGTCGCAAAGCGCGACCGCCTGACAGAGCTTCGCTCGGAGCTGTCGTGGTTCATCGAGGAGTACGAAGACCCCGAGAGTTCGACGACGTGGGTCGTCGACCAGCCCGACGGCGACGGCACGCGGGTAACGGTCAAGCCGATGAACCCCGAGCGTTATCTCAAACACACTGTCTGGGACCGGGGGCGGACGTTCGTCTTGCTGTCGGCGACGATACTCAGCAAGGAAGCCTTCTGTGCGGGTGTCGGTCTCGACCCCGCAAACGTCGCGCTGGTCGACGTTCCACACACGTTCCCGGTCGAGAACCGACCGCTGTACGACGTGACACAGGGGAAGATGACCTACGAGAAACGAGACGAGACGCTCCCGGCGATGGCTCGCATACTCCTTCGAGTTATGCAGCGCCACGCCGACGAGAAGGGGCTTGTCCACTGTCACTCGTATGCGATACAGGAGCGCCTGGAGGGACTTCTCTCTGAGTTCGGCGTCGGCTCCCGGATTCGAAGTCACGATAAAGACGACCGTGACGGCCAGCTGGCGGCCTGGAAGCGCAGCGACGACCCCGCGGTCTTTCTCTCGGTGAAGATGGAGGAAGCCCTCGACCTGGAGGGCGAGCTCTGTCGCTGGCAACTCCTGTGTAAAGCGCCGTATCCGAACACGCGAGACTCTCGTGTTGCTCGTCGGCTCGAAGACGGGCAGTGGGGCTGGTACTACCGGACTGCACTCCGGACCGTCATCCAGGCCTGTGGCCGAGTCGTCCGCTCGCCCGACGACTTCGGCGCGACGTATCTCGGTGATTCGTCGCTGCTCGATCTCTTCGAGCGCGCCCGAACCGACATGCCCGACTGGTTTGCCGAGCAAGTCGACCGGATGGAGCGCCCCGACCTCCCTGCATTCTCTCCCGACCGGGCGGTCGGCGACACCGAAAGCCGGCAGTCGTTCCCGCACCACCACTCCCGGTCGACGAGTGACAGAACACAGGACCACCCGCTGTCCGATGTCTGGGGCGAGTAGCGCGCTACCGAATCTTTTGTGTTCCTATCTCGGCGTGGTCCAATGCGTGACACGTCGCTATCTCCCTGTACTGTCAGCATAACCGCAACATCAGTCTCAGTCGTCTGGCCGGTACAGTTCCCCGTCTCGTTCCTCTAACAGCCCGCGGTCGACCGCCAGGTCGATGACCTGTGCACACTCCGATTCGGCGAGGTCGTAGGCGTTGGCCGCTACGACCTCGATTTCGGTTCTGTCGACCGGGAAGTTACGATTCTGTAACATTCGCATCACCCTGTTGTACTCCAGTGCGGATATCGTCGTCTCTGCGGGAGTGTCGTGTTCTTTGCCGGCACGATTTCCACCGTTTTTGCCGGTCTCGGACGCTGGCTCCCCGGTCCCCGGCTGACTATCGGTCGACTCCTCGGGCGGCGTCTCGGCCGACTCCCGGGGCGCAGGACTGTCGGTCGGTCCGTCTGCCGTGTCGTCGCTTGCTGGTTCGTTGTCCGTCTCGACTGAGTCTCCGGCCAGCGGGTCGTCGTCGGTCACCTCGCCCGTTTCGGCTGCAGTCGGGTTATCCTCGGGAGAGTCATCGCCCATCTCTGTCCCGAGTGAGTCGTCTGCTTCTTCTTTGAGCGACTCTTCCTCTGCGAACAGTTCCTCGCCTTCTAGTGGGTCGTCGAGGTCAGCACCGTTATCCAGCTCTGGTTCGAGCGTCTCCTCGGCCAGCGCGTCGTCGCTCGAGTCTTCAAAATCGAACATCTCGTCACCGTCGGCAGTCCCTGGCTCGGACCCGGCCGACTGCTCCTCGACACCGTCGACTGCATCGTCTGTACCGACAGGCTCGGTCGCTTGGGCGCTGACAGCCTCCGCTGTGTCTTCGGTTTCGTCGACCGTCTCCTCGACAGTCGTCTCTGCCACGACCGTCTCCTCTTCGATAGTCGTCTCCGCCCCGCTCGGGGTCTCGTTGCCCCCCGGTGTCTCCTCGTCAAGCGAGGAGAGGTCGTCTTCGAACGGTGTCTCGTCGGTCTCAGTCTCTTTGCCGTTGGCTTGTTCTGTTGGATTGTCGCTGCCAGATACGTCGTCCTCGGCTGCCGAACCCGTTTCAGGGGCGGTCGCTGGCGTCGGTGGCACGGCCCCGGCCGCCGCTATGACGGTTTCGAGTTTCTCTCTGCAAGTGCGACAGAGCGACACGGTTGTCGTGCCGTCCGCGAGTTCGTACGTCTGTACCGGCGTCTCCAGCCCGTCTCCACAGAAGTAACACGACGATAGATGTGTCATACCCTAAAGAGCGCGTCGTCACAGTAAAAACCCAGCGCCAGGTCACAGTGGGTACCGCGAGCCGTTACCGAAAGGTCACCCTCAAACCGGCGTTACGAGCCGCGTCACTGTGCATCTGTCACTAGAACACGAAAGCAATCGCAGGTCTCAGCCGTCAGCGTGTGCGAACACGAACGCGCGGAGGAGTTTCGCAGCCAGCGTCGCCGCCTGGCCGTCGTCGCGGTCGTTCACCTCCACCGTGTCGAACCCAACACAGTGGGGTGCAACTGTCCTGACGACCCGGTGCATCGTCTGCGGGTCGAGCCCGAACGGTTCGGGAGTTCCAGTTCCGGGCGCGAACCCGGGGTCTGCTGCGTCGATATCGACGCTCAGGTAGGCGTCTTCGCTGTCGAACGATGGCTCCCACGAGGGTACGTCTTCGGGCGGGACGACCGTCACCCGCTCGTCGCGCTCGGCCCGCTCCCAGCCGGCTTTGCCCCCGGCGCGCGCGCCGAGCAGGACGACCCTGTCGACGATATCGAGGGCGTGGTGGGTGACTGTCGCGTGGCTGAGTGGATTCCCGTTGTAGGACTCCCGGAGGTCGAGATGGGCGTCGAGACAGACGTACACGTCCGGTTCGATACCCCGCAGTGCCCCGACAGTGACGGTATGCTCGCCGCCGACCAGCAGCGGGACTGTGCCGTCTTGGCGGTAATCCCAGACCGTTCCCCGGAGAAAGTCGAGAAATTCGGCGGCATCGTCGCCCGGCCGAATCGGGCCGTGGTCGTAGACGTTCAAGTCGGTAAACTGCTGGCCGGTGTGTTGGTCGTAATCGGAAAATGCCTCTGCAACGTGTTCGAGCAGCCGAGGACCAAATCGCGTCCCCGGCTGGAACGTCGTCGATACGTCGAGGGGTGCACCGACGACAGCGTACTCTGCGTCTGTCCTGTCCGTGACCGCACCGGGAAACATCAGACGATTTTTCGCTGGTCCTCGTGTTCGAGGAACTCGATTTCGTCGTCGGGTGCGAGGTCCTCGGTGTCTTCGGCCCGCATCACGAAGTTATCGTACGTTTCGAGGTCCATCACCTGAATCTCTCCGTCGCGCACGTCGAGGACCTGACCCTGCTTGCGGTTGATGATTGGCACCCAGATTTTCGCGTCGACCGGCTGGGAGAGCGACCGCTTCTGCCCGTCGTAGACTCCAGTTGCCTCGATACGCGCCTTTGCACTGCCGTGCTTTCCGGGTTTTGCGGTACTGTAGCCCGTTATCTTACACGGCACGTCCTCGATCATGACGTAACTTCCCTCGTCCAGTTCTCGCACTTCTGTCTGCTGTTTTGCCATGTGGCGGGATTATCTACCTGCAACTATAAACGGTTTGGAATGGAGTCGGGGGTTACTCCTCTGTCCCGTCCAGAATCGGCGAGTCGACGCTCTCGGACTCTGTCGAAGGCACGCCCAGGCTCGCCGGCCCCATGGCGTCCTCGTCGCGTTCCTCTTCGCGCTGGCGCATCCGCTGGCGCGTGAACTGCGGCTTGCCACGCAGGGTCCGCGATTTCGTGAACGACCGGTACAGCACCACCCCGACAGCGAGCGTGACTGCGCCGAACCCGCCACTCAACAGGAACGCCTCGGCGACATACAGCAAGGTGCCCGAGACGACCGTCGCTGTCATCAACAGCCCGAGGACGATTCGCTTTGCGAGCAGATCGAAGTAGTTCCGGTCGTCGTCGAGTTCGGCCGTGACCCGGACGCTATCGCGTTCGATACGGTCGAGCGCCGACTCCAGTTTTGGCGGGATGCGGACGGCGGCGGTTGTCGACTCGCGGAGCTGTTCGCCCTGGTCACTGATGTACTCGCGCACACCCTCCTCGATGTAGCCCTGCTCGCCGAGGTACGTCGTCGCGACAGAGATGAAATCGAACTCGGGGTCGAGTGTCACACAGACTCCCTCGACGACGGTCGCCACCCGTAAGACGAGCGCCAGGTTCGGCGGTAGGCGAAGCGGGAACTCGTAAATCGTGTCTTCGAGTTGCTGGACGATTTGCTGGACGCGATACTGCTCGACCTCTTCGCCGCTTGCGTCCTGGATGGCGATTTCAGCTACCTCGGCCATCAGCTGACGGTCGGCCTCCGGCGAGAGCGTCCCGATTTCGATAAGCGAATCGAGGATAGCGTCGATGTCTCGGCGGGCGACCGCGCCGTAGAAGTCGACGATGCGGTCCTGGACGAATGGGTCGACGTAGCCGCTCATGCCGAAGTCATAGAACACGAGGGTCCCGTCGTCTGCGACGGCGAGATTCCCCGGATGGGGGTCGGCGTGGAAGACGCCGTCGTCGATTATCATCTGCAGATAGGTCCGCTGGAGCCGCTCTGCCAGCTCCGAGCGGTCCAGACCTTTGTCGTCGAGCTGGTCGAGGTCAGAGATTTTCGTCCCGTTGACGTACTCCATCGTGAGCACGCGACCAGTCGAGTGGCTCTCGATAGTATCTGGGATGCGGACGTTCTCGTCGTCGCTGAAGTTTTCCCGAATCTCGGTCAGCATCTCGGCCTCGCGCTCGTAGTCCATCTCCTCGCGAATCGTTTTGGCGAACTCGTCGGCGAGCGTCTCTAAGGAGAACGACCGCGCCTCGTCAACAAAACGCATCAACAGCGGCAACGACCAGCGGATGACCCTGAGGTCTGCCTCGACTAGCTCCTCGACATCGGGGCGGCGGACCTTCACTGCGACCGGCTCGTCGTCGAGTCGAGCGACGTACACCTGTCCGAGACTCGCCCCGCTTATTGACTCGGTGTCGAACTCGTCGAACTGTTCGTCGACTGGCCCGAGTTCCGCCTCGATGACGCGTTCTGCCTCCGCCCAGTCGGCCGGCGGAACGTCGTCTTGCAGGCGGGAGAACTCGGACAGATACTCCGGGGGCAGGATATCAGGCCGGGTCGAGAGCAACTGGCCGAGCTTGATAAACGTCGGCCCCAGGGTGATTAGCGAGTCGAGCAGCTTCGTCGCGCGCTTGCGTCGCTGCTCTGCGCTCACACTCCGTGACTTGCCAAACAGCAGGAACCGCCGGCGGTCTCGGGCGTACGCGACGAGTAGCGGCAGGAACTGCCACGCAACGACCACGAACCGCCGGTAGGCTCGGAGGTTCACCGACACCACACCTCGCTATTCGGTCACGGGAATGGTCGTCTTGGTTGACGCTGCCTGTTTGGGCAGTTTGAGTTCGAGCACGCCACCGCCGATCGACGCCTCGGCGTCGCGCCCGGTCGCGTCCATCGGGACGGGTAGTTCGAAGGAGAGTTCGTCCTCACGCCCATCGACGACGCGCTCGAACCCTTCGGGGGCCATCCGGTCACGGCTGGCTGTGACTTCGAGGAGCCCGCGCTCGACGGACAACTCGACTGAGTCCGGCGTCGTGCCGGGCAAATCGAGCACCAGCAAGTACGCGTCGTCGCTCTCCAGTACGTCGCCGAAAACGGCGTCCGGGAGCTCCCGTAACGCCTCGCGGAGCGCTGACATATTTGACAGTTAGGACCCGGGAGCGAAAAACCCCCCGGTGTCGATTACGCGCTCGCGAGCTCGGCGAGTGAGGCGACGCGCCGGTCGGCCCCCATCGACGAGAATTCGCCGCCGTCTCGAAGGCTCGGCGCGAGCCGGTCATAGGCGCGCCGACGGACGTGCACTGCCTCCAGGCCAGCATTCCGTGCAGCGCCGATGTCCTGCGGGTCGTCGCCGACCAAGACACCGTCCTGCCCGGCCCCGACCCCGAGGTCGTCCATTGCCTTTCTGACCGGCTGTGGGTCGGGCTTCCAGCCCGTTTCGTCGGTACAGCAGACGACGGTGTCGAACCAGTCGCCGATATCCAGCGCCGACAGCACCGGCTCGGTGAGGTGTGACTGGCAATGTGTCACGATTCCGACCGGCCCGGAGAGAGACGGAACCAGCGTCGACGCGTCGTCGTAGAGATAGGTCGCCTCCGTGCGTCGGTCCGGGTCTTCGACCTCGTGGAACACGTTCCAGAACCGCTCCGGCGAGACGCCCTTCTCGGCGAGCAGGTCGTTTCGCGCCTCGCCGATACCGTACCAGACCAGCTCCGACTCGCGGTCGGTGAAGGTAACGTCGAGCCGCGTTCCAATCGTGTCGAATACCTCGTAAATGTACGGCTGCTCGATGTCGACGAGCGTTCCGTCCAGGTCGAGCAGCCAGAAGTCGTAGCCGGCACGGGTCATCGGGCTTCGTCTGTAGGTGACGGAGAAAATAAGTACCTTGTGTCTGCTCGGTCCACTATTCCGCCCACTGACGCGTCTCAAACCGCCGTCGGGTCGACTTTTTGGCTAACGTAGACCAGACTCGACAGCAGTAACACGACGCTTGCTGGGAGTAGCCAGCTGTACACCGTGAGAAGGACACCACCCATCTGGATGCCGAGCGCGATAGCGACGACAGGCCCACAGCAGGCACCGCCGGCGAGCAGCGCGGGCAATGAGGCGAGGACGCCGCTTCCGGCACCGATACCGCAGGCCGCGGGCTGGGTGACCGCCAGATAGGTCACGGCGAGGTTCACGCCGACGAGGGTAGCAATCCCGAGCCCCAGTGCCGTGTTGAGCGGGGAGAAAACCCACGTTATGACGCCGAGTTCGATGAAGGCGATAGCCTCGTAACTGAACTGTCCCGGGCCGGGCTCGAACATCCGCGCCAGCGGGTCCGCAACCGGCATGCTGTAGCTGAATCCGGCCGAGGTGTCGATAGCGATGTCGGTGATTGCGTACAGGTACGTACCGAGATACACGACTGTGACGACTGCAAAGACCACCCGAGAGTCTCGTCGCCTGAACAGACCGAACGAGACACGCCCCACGTTTCGAAGTTGGCGTCTGGCCGCTGCCGGAATCGCCCTGAGGCGCGCTCGTGTGGGCGTGTTTCCCGACATCAAGCGACGACCTCCGTCTCCGGGTAGAATCCGTACCACGAGAACCAGAACACGTCGAAGGCGTTGACCGATTCCAGTGGTAACTCGTCGGCGGCGTGTACAGCACCGTCTGGCCCCTCGTAGCCGTCCGTGACCGCTGTTACTGACGCCTCCTCGGTGTTGCGATAGACCCACGCCGAATCGAGCGCCTCGTGATGGGCCGCGAGATACGGGGTTTCCCCGACCGTCGTTTCGAGCAGACGTTCTTGCCGGAGCGTATCCTTATTGAACGCGACCTTTCCGTCGATTGTTCGTGCGCCGAGAAACACCTCCTTGGCGTGGAACTCGTCGCTCTCGTGGCGCGGTCCAAACAGCGTTCCATCCTGCTCGTAGTAGCCGCCACGGGGGTTGTACGCACCGTACGGGTCTGAGCCGTAGCGCCGGACCGAACCCGTATCCTCGGTCAGTACGTTCGTCTCTGGATGTGTGTCTCGCCAGCGCTCCCAGGTGGTCCAGGTCACCCGCACTTCCGATAGCTTCTGGCCCTGAAGTTCGCCGTCCGGGTTGACGGGGTGAATCTGTGGCCACCACGAGTCAGTCGCCCTGTCGTACATGATGAGGTTGCTGTTGACCAGTCGGCCCGACACGCCGAACTCGACGTCGCCGCGCTCGAAACCCAGCGCGCTACCGGTCAGCGGACAGTAGGTCACGGCGAGGTTCTCTCCGTCGAACGTGTCGTTGACGATCTCGTGGAAGACGAGAATGTACTGTGGATATGCCTTCGTCACGCCGTTGTATGTGACACCGAACACCGGGTCAGCCGGGTCTATATTCTCGTCACCCCATGCCGCGTCGTCGAAGCTCGGCTCGTCGATCGACGGAATCCCGTCTTTGGGCGGCCCGCCGCTGACTGCGTCCGCTGACAGCGCCGGCAACTCATACGAGAGTGACACTGCAGACTCGCTCAGCGGCATCGCCACGTCTCCTGGCCCAGTCGACGACTGCTCGCCGCCGCCGTCTTGTGCGTTGTTCCCGGCCGAGGTGGGTGGCTCCTCTCCGTGGGTGGGAGTCGACGCCTCGCTTCCGGACGCGCCGTCCTCGCCGGCCGACTCACTCCCGCCGGAGAGTCCGTCGGTACATCCTGCAAGTGCGGCGGCGCCTGCTACCGCCAGAAAAGCCCGTCGAGACTTCGTTCGCATACGTTGCTATTGACTGTCACGACGATTAAACCACACCCGGTCGTGTGTCACCGTGACACGACCGACTCACTCGTAGATGTCGTCGAATCGCTCGGCCAGTTCGATGTCGTTGGCCGTGATACCGCCGGCGTCGTGGGTCGTCAAACGGACCTCAACTTCACCGTAGGTGAGTGTTATCTCCGGGTGGTGCCAGGCGTCTTCGGCGACGCCGCCCGCACCAGCCGCAAAGCCGACCCCGTCGAGATACGAATCGAACTGGTAGGTTCTGACGATTTCCTCGCCCTCGCGGTCCCACTCCTCGGGGAGCTGTACGTCGATTTCATCGTCTGAAAGCAGGTCTGCCATTCCACCAACTACCAAGGGCAGCCACCCTCAAAACAGTTCGGCTCCGTTTAATCGTCGGCTTCGAGGCCGGTCAGCAGTTGCTGTTTGACTCCCTCGGGAATCTCCTCGAAATCCATCTCCTCGACGAACGCGGGAGGTCCGTCTTCGAGGTTCGGGTCGAACAGTTGCAGGGCTGTGTGTATCGTCGACCAGTCGTCGTCTTCTGCAGCGTCTCGGAGGCTGTTGGTCGGCGCAGCGAGCAGTTGATTGACGATGGCGTCGGCCATCGCTTCGACGACGGCCTGTTGCTCGGCGTCGAAGTCGGCTTCCCTGAACGCGGTTTCGAGCTCGTTTGCCTTGATGCGTTCTGCACTCTCGTACATTGTGGAGATGACTGTATCGGCTCGTTTGCGCTTGTACTGGGTCAGCAGACGGTCGAACTCCTCGTCGATGATGTCTTCGACACGAGTGGCAGCCTCGTGGCGCATCTGTCTGGTCTTTTCGGTGACCGTCTCCAGCTTGTCGAGGTCGTACACCCGGAGGTGCTCCATCTCGTCGGCGGCCGGCGGGATATCCCGTGGTCGCGTAATATCGACCACGAACGTCTCTTCGAGGCCGCGACAGGCCGCTGGCTCTAGCACCCAGTCCGTGCTGCCGGTCGCCGAGATGACGATATCACAGGGCGCAAGCGTCGTCGGGAGGTCGTCGAGACCGGCCACGTCGACGGTCGTTTCGGCCGCTTCCAGCGAGTCGGCCAGGTGCTCGGCGCGTTCGACGGTGCGGTTGGCGAGCACCAGTCGGTCGACCGCTCCATCGAGATGTTCTGCAGCGAGTGACCCCATCTCGCCGGCGCCGACGACCGCCGCTGTCGTATCTGCCAGTCCGTGTGTCTCCTCGGCGAGTTTGACCGCGGCACTGGCAACCGAGACGACGCCGTCGTTGATTGCCGTCTCTGTGCGTGCACGCTCGCCGACCCGGAGCGCTTTGCTGACGGCGTCGTCGAGTACCGGACCGATGGCGTTCTCGGCCCGCGCAGTCTCGTACGCCTCCCGGACCTGTCCGAGAATCTGGTCTTCGCCGACCACGAGCGACTCCAAGCCGGCGGCGACACGGAACAGGTGACGGATACTCTCCTCGTGTCCCATCTCACGGGCTTTTGTCGTGGTGCGAAACGAGTCGAGTGCCTCTTGACCGACCTGCTCGTCCGCGGCGACGACGTAAGCCTCCACCCGGTTGCAGGTCTGGAGGACGAGCGCCTCGTCGACACCCGGCTCGGCCAGCAGCGCCTCGACCGTGGCAGCGTCACTCTCGATGGTCGCCGCCTCGAGTTGCTCCAGTGATGCCTCGCGGTGTGACACGCTCGACCCGACGATGAGCCCTCGCCCTGTCACGGCCTGTCACCTGATTGAGCTTCGACCACAGTTACTTTTCGGTGGTTCCATCTCCTGCTATCTAAAGCCTTCCAAACGCGGCGAAACAGACTGCGCGTGCACGCCATCTCAGTCACTACTCGCGTCTCAGGATTGCGTCGGTTTAAAAATCTCGCGTCCTCCCAGCAGGTGAAAACGCCTCCCGTCACAGCCCGACGGCGTCTGCCGGGTCGTCTGGCTCTCCGTGGACGTATGTTACCTCAAACGAGCGCTCGCGAAGCGTCGCGAGCAGTCCCTCGGCGTCGATACTCGCCTCGAAATAGAAGACGATGTCGAACGAGCCGTCCCGATAGAGTTGCTGACACTCCCAGACGAACGTCTCGTCGTCGAGTGTCAACCCCTGGTGTTGGTTCGATGCGAACTCCGAGTCGTCGGTTCCCGAGTAGACGAACGTCTCGGCCGGGTCGTAGCCGGCGTGGTCGGCGATAACGTCGCCAATTTCGACTGTCTGCTGGTGCATCTCTGGCTCCTCTTCGTTTGCCAGTGCTGTCGAAACGACCAGCCCGTCGAGTTCGATGTCACCGGGCTGTAACAGTTCCCACGCTCGTCGTGTGAGATTCGAGTCCAGTGTTTTGTCCATACCTGAATCTACGCGCCGCTGTGGAAAGGGGTCACGATTTGAGAAAGCAGGAGAGTATAAGCTACTGCAAGGCAGCAGCTAACTACACCTGCGGTGGTTCTGGATAACCAGAGCGATACCGCTGGTCGCGTTTACAGGCGCTCGAGGTTCTTCGCCCGGGGGCCCTTGTCGGCCTCGACAATCTCGAATTCGACTTCCTGACCTTCTTCGAGGTCAGGGCCGCCGACGTCTTCCATGTGGAAGAACACGTCTTCGTCCGCATCTTCTGTGTCGATGAAACCGTAGCCGCCAGTGTCGTTGAAGAAATCAACCGTACCTTCTGCCATTGCAACTGTTCTGACGTGGTGGATGTATTAAAAGGCTGTGGTCCGGTAGAACCTGCTTGCGCCCGTCTCGCGGTGTCTTAACACAAAACTCCATCTGTCTTTAGCTAAGCGAAAAACAACGAGACAGCAGCGGCTTATCGAGGCGTCTTTTTGAGAGGAATGAGGAGGAAAGGCTGTGCACACCAAAACCTCCTCATCGAGAATAATGCGTCGACTCACTACGCTTTTTCCATCTGATCTGCTCGAAGAGCACGCCGAGGAACTCGGCGTGGTCGAGCGGGATGGGAAACTGCAGATGCCTGCCTTTGTATGGTCATTCGTGTTCGGCTTCGCCGCAGGCGAGAGCCGAACACTGGCTGGCTTTCGGCGTAGCTACAACAACACAGCGGACAAGACACTCTCTCCTGGCGGGTTCTATCAGCGATTGACGCC
>NZ_FNFC01000018.1 GCF_900100385.1 Halovenus aranensis | reverse complement strand
CCGTGAGATCGTCCTCCTGTTCGCGCTCAACAATCTCAAGAAACTCGCCAAAACGCTATGATCCGACTCCCGTCCCGCATTTTCAATAGAGCAGTGTGATCGGGCTTCGAAAGTAGCTCCTCTACCGGTCCGCTGTCGACGGTTCGTCCGTCTGCGAGAACGGTGACGTTGTCGCAATGTTCACTTGCAAGCCCGAGGTCGTGCGTAACCAACAACACCCCGAGGTCACGCGTCTCAGAGAGGTCTTCGAGCAGTCCAAGTACGCGTGCCTGTGTTGTCGCGTCGAGACCACTCGCCGGTTCGTCGGCGACGAGGATATCGGGTTCACCGGCCAGCGCCGTCGCAAGAAACGCACGCTGACATTGCCCGCCACTCAACTCCGACGGGTACGCATCCAGACACGCCTCCGGGTCGTCGATACCGACTTCTTCCAGAAGCGCAATCGCTCGATCACGGTGTCGTGGAAAACTGCGCCGCCGAAAGCGGTGAGAGACGGACTCGAGCAAGGAGCTATCGGTGACTGGGATACCGCCCGCACGGATTGCTTCTACCAACTGCTCACCGACGGTGTATATAGGATCGAACGCCGTCGTTGGGTCCTGAAACGCGAATCCGACGCGAGAACCGCGAATGGCCCGCCACTCCTCGGTGGTGGCCGTGGTGAGGTCTCGGTCGTCCAGTAGTATCGATCCAGACTGGATGGTGGCGGGTTCGTGGATGCCGGCAACGGCACGGGCGAGCGTTGACTTTCCAGCCCCGCTCTCGCCGACGAGCGCGATGAGGTCCCCACGTTCGACCGTGAGGTTCGCATCATCGACAGCGGTTTGCTGGCGGCTTTCACTACTGTATGTGATTGTCAGGTTGGTAATGTCGAGTCGTTCCATCGTCTCAACGCCCCCTGTTCGTTCGTCCGTCCGGGTCGAGGGCGTCGCGGAGTCCATCGCCCAGAAGCGTGAATCCTAGTACTGTTAGCACGATTGCAATTCCAGGAACGTTCACGAGCCACCACGCAGTCTGCAGGTAGTGGCGGCCGGAGGCGATCATGGTCCCCCATTCGGGGGTCGGCGGCTGTGCGCCGAGCCCGAGGAAGGATAGCCCGGCCGTCGCGAGGATGACCGTTCCCACGTCTAGGGCTGCGAGGACGATTGTCGGGCCGAGCACGTTCGGCAGGACGTGCTCGAGGACGACGCGGTAGCGTGGTGTTCCGGACAGACGAGCGGCCGTAACGTAGTCACGCTCGCGAACGGACAGTACCTCCGACCGGACGACCCGTGCGTAGGTCCCCCAGCCGACGACCGCCAGTGCGAGCAACACGTTCGTGAGACTGGGACCAGCGATACCGGCGATGACCAGTGCCAGGACGATGCCGGGAAACGCGAACAGAAGGTCGACGAACCGCATCATGAGTTCGTCGATCCACCCCCCGCTATAACCGGCCACGAGCCCGATACCGACGCCGAGAAGAAACCTGACGGCTGTGACTGTGATAGCGATACCCAGCGAGAACCGCGCTCCGTGGACGATTCTGGCGAACACGTCCCGACCGAGTCGATCGGTTCCGAACGGGTGCGCTGGCGAGGGAGGTTGCAGTCGACTCGTGAGGTCCTGTGCCAGTGGGTCGGTCGCGAGCAGTTCCGGACCCAGCAGTGCGACGGCGGTAAGCGTCATCACGAGCAGCGCGCCAACAGCCGTCTGTGGCTTCCGAAGCGCCCGTCGTAAGCGGCGTGTACGTGAGCGAGACGATGTCTCGTCACCCGCCCCTGTGGAAAAACTCACGCTGGGTCACCCCCAACGTTAATTCGTGGGTCAATCAGCCCATACGCGAGGTCAGTCACGGTGTTGACCGACACGAACAGGACACCGGCGAGCAGCGTCACGCCCTGGACGACGGGATAGTTCCGGTCGAAGATCGCATCCACCAACAAGGTGCCGAGTCCGGGTCGCTGGAAGACTACTTCGACGACGACGGCGCCGTTGAGGACGAATCCCAACTGGAGGCCGACCACTGTGAGTAATGGTAACAGCGCGTTTCGAAGCGCGTGCTTTCCGACGACGACCCATTCGCTCAGACCGCGGGTGCGCGCGGCAGTAACGAATTCCGCGCCGAGCGTGTCCTGAAGCGTCGCACGGAGCAACCGAGTCTGGACGGCTGCGAGTCCAGTGCCGAGAGTAATCGAGGGAAGGGCGAGATGGGCGAGTGTCCCGCTGCCGTAGACGGGCGTCAGCCCGAGCTTCAAAGAGAAGGCAAATATCAGGAGGTAGCCAAGCCAGAAGTTCGGCATCGCAACGCCGAGAAGTGCGATGGTCTGGCTCAGGTGGTCGGCAAGTCCCTGTGGGCGGCGGGCACTGAGGATACCCGTCGGGAGAGATACCGCGAGCGACACCGCGAGCCCCCCAGCAGCTAGTTTGACTGTTCCCGGGAGTCGATCCATGAGCAGTTCGCTCACCGACCGCTCGTGGTAGTACGACTGGCCCAAATCACCTTGCAGGAGGTCACCAAACCAGTGGAGATACTGCCAGTGTATCGGCTCGTCCAAGCCGTGCTTCGCACGGAAGGCCTCGATTTGTTCGGTCGTCGGCGCTTGGCCAAGCTGTTTTTGCAGTACTAGCTCTGCCGGATCCCCTGGCGCGATCCCGGTGAGACTGTAGGTGACAGCGCTGACCAGCACTAGGGTGACCGCCGTCAGCGTCAACCGGCGGAAGAGATACTGCCAGTGCATCCGCTACTCGTTTGCGAACTCCGTCCACCGAGTCATGTGGGGGACGGCGTGCATCTGTGGGACCGTCGTGTTCGCACGCTGGCCGAAGACATACTCCTTATAGTATACCGGGACGAGTACGCCGTGTTCCATGACGCGCTGCTGTACCTCGCGGTAGGCCTCGTGTTTCGTCTCCTCGTCCAGTGCCTGGTCACCCGTTTCGATGAGGTCGTCCACATCCGGCCCAAGGTTGTACAGTCCAGTGCCCTCCGATTCGTGGAGTGCAGCGTTATCGCCGCCTTCGGAGTGGAATTGCAGTCGAACGAGGTAGTCCGCGGCCCCGTTGATCGATCCTAGTTCAATCAATGTGAGGTTCGAGTCGGCTCTCTGCTCTGTCGTGTAGAACGAGCCGCGACCGAACTGGCGGACCGTACTCGAGACGCCGATCTCGGCGAAGCGCTCCTGCATCCGTGTCGCGATGAGTTGCATATGCGGTGTGTCGCTACTCACGTGCAACTCTACGTCTTCACCATCGTATGCCGATTGCTCGACCAGTTCACGAGCACGCTCTAAGTTCGGTCCGTACGCAGGGAGATCGTCGTGTGCCGACCACGGAATCATCGGCGGGTACGGACCTTTCGCCGGTGCACCGATTCCACTCAGGATGGACTCGACGATGGCCTGCTGGTCGACGGCGTAGTTGAGCGCTCTACGGAGGTCAGCGTCGTCAGTCGGCGAATTGTAAAGGTTGACCATCGCAGATCCGGCACGTGGCTCACGCTTCGTGCGAACCTGGATATCCTCGTTCGCAGAGAGGAGTTCGTAGTCCTGCCGAGGGATCTCGAACGACGCATCGATGTCGCCGGATTGGAGGCTTGTCGACCGCGTCGTGGGATCGGAGATTCCCTCGAAAGTGAGCTCTTCCAGTTGCGGTTCGTCACCCCAGTAGTCCCCGAAGCGAACAGTCTCTAGTGGGCTGTCTGCGTCAACCGCTTCGGCCTCGAACGGTCCAGTGCCGATAGGGCGCTCGTAACTACTTGGGTGTTGGATACCGAACAGCGGATGGCTCAGTGTCCCGGCGAGCGCCCCGAACCGTGCGACGGTCTCGATCTGGAGCGTTCGGTCATCCAGTGCGGTAAAACTCTCATCAGTTACCTTTGCCCACCCGAGTGGCCGGTCCGCGAGCAGCGCCGACAACGATTGAGCGACGACGTCCGCAGTGAGGTCCTCCCCGTTGTGGAACGTCACGTCATCACGAAGTCTGAACTCCCATGTCGTGTCATCGACCGTCTTCCACTCCGTTGCGAGCCACGGCTCTATCTCCGAGAAGTCGTGTGATGAGGCCGTCAATGTCTCGTGCATCGGTGAATAGTACGGCGCCGCACCACCGTACATCGACCAGTCTCCACTGGTAAGGGATTGGCTCAATGCGACCGTCTTTGAGCCGCCGCCGGTTTCAGCGCCGAGTGACTGGCAACCGGCGGTCATCGCTACGGCACCACTTGCGACGCCACCGAGTAACTGGCGTCGTGAAAGCGTCTGTTGCATCGTACTTATCAATATTAAGACGAATAGTAATAATAGTTGTTAATAATAGCTATAGAGTTAATACATCCACATAGTCTGATCGAGATGGGGATCGACCATCGATTCGACTGTTCGTTGGACGGATGACGCAGTAGGAAAAGAAATCGAGGAGAGGATATCGGCGAACGGAGTCAGGTCCTGGGTGGTCGCGCACGGGCGAGGACGTGTCCGTCGTGAAAGCGGCAGTTACACCGGAAGAAGTCTGCAGCGGAGCCCTTTTCGCGGAACGATCGAGCCACTGCCAGAGCCGATGCGTCACTCTCAACCTCGACATTGACAATCGATTGGTGTCTACGGTTGAGAGCCTCCATCGCTTCGGCGGTGTCAAGCCGTTCGGGCTGGAGCGACTCCAACAGTATCGCCTCAGTCGTCCACTCTTCTAACTTTGGAACCGTTTCATCAGATATCGCCGCTGCGACGGTATCGTTTTCGTAGAAGTATTCCGCGAGTTCGGGTCCGTCGAGATCACTGAGTCTGTCACGGTAGCACTCCTCGAAGCGATTGACGACGAGAAACACGTCGGAGTCGAGCTGGTCTATCACGCGCTCGTAGGCAGCCACACGGTCCAGCATCGCGGGCGTCACGACGACGAAGACAGTATCGAGTGCGTCACCTGCAGTTTCGAGGATTTCCGTTCCCGGGGAGTGATCGACGACTGTCCAGTGGACGCCAAGGGGGCCGACCTTCTCAGGCGAAGCCGAAGGCTGTTCGAAAAACGTCGCGGCTTCCCCGACGATTGCGACGTCGGTCCGCTCGGAGAGTCGATTCGCGACCATCGTGGCGACGGTCGTTTTGCCAGCGCCTTCGGGTCCGACGAACCCGATCCGTTGACGATCCACGTGGCGAGTTTGATCCTCGAGGGGAGTCTCTGTCGGCGCGGTCTTCGATCCGGAACTCATAGCTGTGCTTGCTCTCTGATGGCGGGGTCGACCGCCCGGCTCTCAGAAATCGTTTCGAGCGCCTCCGTCGCGCCGAGTTCTTTGAGTTTCCTAACAGCCGCTCGCCGGATGGGGCCAGCGATGCCGTTGGTCTGCGTGAGTGTGCTGAGTTGGTCGACAGCACCTATCCGTCTCAGCTCACTGACCGCCTCTCGGCGCGTCTCACGGGAGGCAGACTTTGCGACGGACTGCTGGAATAGGCTTCGTTTGCTCGGCATGGTCAATCAGCCAACCCCACTTCTTCCGCGTCGTCAGCATCTGTCGCTTCCGTCTGTTCGTCCGCTGCTTCGAGGTCGAATGTCGGGAAACGGTCTTCGAACGCATTCCAGTCGGCGTCCATCTCTTCGTCGGTCAGTGTAGCTGCATCGAGATCCGTTCGGAGCGCGTCGTGGTCCATGTCGGTACCGATAAGAACGAGTCGGGTTCCTCTGTCACCCCACTCCTCGTCCCACACCTCCTCTAGCTGGGGATTGGCCTCGAAGTAGGCCTCGCGCTCTTCAGTCGGAAGCGCCGCAATCCATCCGCCCGCGGGTGCAATTCGGATAGATTGGCCAGCA
The DNA here is from genome assembly GCF_900100385.1 of Halovenus aranensis. GTDB lineage: Archaea > Halobacteriota > Halobacteria > Halobacteriales > Haloarculaceae > Halovenus > Halovenus aranensis. The sequence goes on along the minus strand of NZ_FNFC01000018.1, from coordinate 26,446 downwards.
GCATCTATCCCGAGTGCCATATCTTCACGTCCCGCGAGCCAGAAGTGACCCTTCGACCGGACCACATTCGTCGGAAACTCGTCCAGCAACTCGGCGAATCGTTCGGGGTGGAACGGTCGGCGGGATTCGAAAACGAATGAGGTGACGCCGTGTTCCTGCTCGGCAGACTCGTGTGGTTCCTGCAGTTCCTGCATCCAGCCAGCGGACTGACTCGCTGCTTCGAAATCGAACCGACCAGTATCGACGATTGCCTCCGGATCGACGGCGCCGTGTTCGGTTCGGATGATCTCCGCGCGCGGTTGCAGCACCTCGATCATCTCTTCGATTTCGTCGAGCGTCTCCTCGTCGACGAGGTCACACTTGTTCAACAGGAGGACGTCGCAGAACTCGATTTGTTCGACTAGGAGGCTTCCAAGGTCCTTCTCGGTGTCGCCGTCCATCAGCGATTCCTTCGAATCGAACGTTGTCCAGAACTGATGGGCGTCGACCACGGTGACCGTCGTGTCGAGTTCGTAGTAGTCCATCACCTCGATGCCGGTCTCCTCGTAGAACTCCGTGGGATCGAGGTCTCCCTGGTCGAATCCCATGGTGAGCGTCTGGGCGACGGGCAACGGTTCGGCGACGCCCGTTGATTCGATTACCAGGTAGTCGAACTCGCGGGCTTGTGCGAGCTTCGCGAGCGCGTCCAGCAGGTCGCCGCGTAGCTCACAGCAGATACAGCCGTTCGACAGTTCGATCAGGTCCTCATCGTCCTCCGAGATGTCCGAGTGTTCGGCGACGCGCTCGGCGTCGACGTTCACCTCGCCCATGTCGTTGACGAGGACCGCGACGTCCAGGTCCGTTCGCGTGTTCAGGAGGTTGTTCAGCACGGTCGTCTTGCCCGCGCCGAGGTTGCCGCTCAGCACGGTGACGGGAATCGTCTCTCGACTCATCTGTTATTAAGATTAGAGCGTATATTATTTATAATTGGCTATTCAAAAAACATTGTTGTTAATTATGGACCAAGAAAATCCGGAGAAAGACAGTGGAACCGAGCAGCCGAACGATTCGAGAGACGACGGCCGACATGTCTGCCAGATGACGGGGAGCGAACAGGGTCTCGTCGGTAAGTACGACATTTGGCTCTGCCGGCAATCGTTCCGCGAACTGGCTCCAAAAATGGGGTTCAAAAAATATGAGTGACACAGAGAGTCACACTGACAACGTCCCATCCACCGGGAACGGCGGGAAAGAAACTGTCGTCGGGAAGTCGGGGCTCGTTGTTGGCCTTCCCGGGACGACGCCGACGACTAGGAACTTCCGAAGAACGATCGTCGATGTTTAACGGGATCAAGTCGCCGAATCAGGCGACTTCCTGGCTAGTTCGTGTGTTTGGAACGGAAGAATCCTATCATCCTCAGGAATTCCAGCGCCGTCAACTTTCGTGAAGGTTGCGTTCGTTTCCTCAGCGAGTCATTCTCAATTCAGGTCGAAGCGATCGTGCGTCATCACTTTCTGCCACGCGTCGACGAAGTCCTCAACGAACTTTTCCTCGCTATCTTCGGCAGCGTAGACCTCTGCGAGTGCGCGGAGTCGCGAGTTTGACCCGAAGATGAGATCCACGCGAGTCCCCATCCATTCGACCTCACCTGTTTCACGCTCTCGGAGTTCGTACACTTCTTGATTCTCTTCGCCATCGGTTGGCTCCCACTCGTATTCCATCGAGAGCACTGTCTCGAAGAAATCGTTGGTCAAGGTGTCCGTGTCGTCGGTAAAGACGCCAAACTCCGAATTCTGGTAATTCGCTCCCAGTGTACGCATGCCGCCGACCAGTACCGTTGTCTCAGCCGGCGTTAGATCCAGAAGGTCTGCTTTGTCGACCAGCAGTTCTTCAGGCGAGCGGTTCAGCGCGTCGTCCTCGGTGAAGTAGTTGCGAAAGCCATCAGCGTCCGGTTTCAGTGCCTGGAACGATTCGACATCGGTCTGCTCGGCAAGTGCATCAGTCCGGCCTGGCTCGAACGGTATTTCGACTTCGTAGCCTGTCTCAGCCGCCGCCTGCTCGATAGCCGCGTTCCCGCCGAGCACGATGAGGTCGGCAAGTGAGATGCGGACCCCATCTGAGCGAGAGTCGTTGAACTCCGTTTGAATTCCTTTGAGCGTGTCGAGTACGGTGTCCAGTTCTGCTGGCTCGTTGACGTCCCAGCTCCGTTGTGGCTCGAGGCGAATCCTCGCCCCGTTCGCGCCGCCGCGCTTGTCGCTATCTCGGTACGTCGACGCCGAAGCCCAGGCGGTTTTGACAAGCTGAGTACGAGACAGGTCGGAGTCGAGAATATCCGCTTTGAGCTCGGCTACATCCTCGTCGTCAACGAGTTCGTAATCGGCGTCGGGGATGGGCCCCTGCCAGAGCATCTCTTGGTCAGGAACTTCCGGGCCAAGGAGCCGCTCCGGTGGACCCATATCGCGGTGGATCAGCTTGTACCATGCCTTGGCGAAGCTGATCCCAAATTCCATCGGATTCTCTTGGAAGCGCTCGAGAATTTCCCGATAGTCTGGGTCCCGCTTTAATGCGACGTCCGTGGTCAGCATCATCGGAGTTGCACTCTCAATCTCGTCGTGGGCTGGCTCTGCGGAACCCTGTATGCCTTCGTCTTTTGGCCGCCACTGCCAGGCCCCACCAGGGCCCTTGTGTGGCTCCCACTCGTGATCGAGGAGGAGATCCACGTATTCCATGTCCCAGCTGGTCGGAGACTGAGTCCACGGTCCTTCGATACCGCTTGTAATCGTGTCGGCACCTTTACCCTCGCCATACTCGTTTTCCCAACCGAGGCCCTGTTGCTCGATGGGTGCCTCTTCAGGTTCGGGACCAAGATTCTCATCCGAGTCGGCACCGTGTACCTTCCCAAATGTGTGTCCGCCGGCACAGAGGGCAACGGTCTCTTTGTCGTTCATCGCCATCCGAGCGAAGGATTGGCGGACGTACTTCGCAGACTCTAGTGGGTCCGGTTCGCCGCCAGGTCCTTCTGGATTCACGTAGATCAGACCCATGTGGTCTGCGGCGAGATCACCCTGGAGATTTCCTTCTTCATCGTGGCGTTTGTCTTCCATCATCTCCTCTTCTGGTCCCCAGTCAACGCCTTTGTCCGGTGCAAAGGCGTCCTCACGTCCTCCTCCGAAGCCGAAGGTTTCGAAGCCCATCGATTCCATGGCGACGTTTCCAGAGAGGACCAACAGGTCTGCCCAGGAGAGTTTGCGGCCGTATTTCTGTTTGACTGGCCAGAGCAGTCGCCGAGCTTTATCGAGATTCGCGTTGTCCGGCCAGCTTTCGACAGGTGCAAACCGCTGTGTGCCACCTGACGCGCCACCGCGACCGTCACCGGTACGGTACGTGCCTGCACTATGCCAGGCCATTCTGATGATGAGCGGTCCGTAATGTCCGTAGTCAGCTGGCCACCACTCCTGAGAATCGGTCAACACGTCTTCAATATCTTCTTTTACTTGCTCAAAGTCGAGTGACTCGAACGCTTCAGCGTAATCGAAGTCGTCGTAGGGTTCAACGTCTCTGGCATTCTGATCGAGTATCTCCAGATCGAGTGATTCTGGCCACCAGTCTTGCGTTGCATTTCCGCCTGTCGTATTTTCTCCTGACATATGGAGTATCCAATAGCCTGTATGCGGGTGAAAAGAATCAACTGTTGTTTGGCATATGCCAATTCTACAGCCTACAAACGATTCTATTTATATTAGTTTACGAAATATCTACCCAATTCCAACTCACAGTCAGCATCCATGCCCACCATCCTCTGTTGCGTTGTCATCATTGCAACGGGGGCGGATCTTCGCGATAAAAGAAATTTGGCGTCCTGATTTCGTTCTCGTATGTATTCTCGAAAATATGCACGGTTGAGGATGCGTTTGGCGGCAAAAGCCACGACCGTTCTCCTGTCACCTTCCTGCCTGCCTCTCGTTCTTCCTGTTCGAATCGCTTGAACTGCTCTGCCGCGTTGTGGTGGTCAACGATCCGCACTCCTTGCTTCTCGAATGAGTGAAGCACAGCCTGGTTAAGTACTGCTAGTGCCTCATCTTTCCACAGCGTCCGATCGGTCGATGTATCCAAACCTAGCTGGTCAGCCACCGTTGGGAGCATATCGTAGCGGTCAACGTCTCCGAAATTGCGGCTTCCAATTTCGGTTCCCATATACCAGCCGTTGAACGGCGCAGCGGGATACTGGAGACCGCCAATTTCTAGGCGCATATCCGAGATGATAGGAACTGCGTACCACTGAAGACCAAGGTCGCTGAACCACTGATAATTTGGGTGTGAAAGAGGAACTTCCATCACTACGTCGTCAGGGATTTCAAATAGCTCTGGTGTCTTGTCGCCAACTTGAATCACCAACGGCAGGATGTCAAAGTCCGTACGCTGAGAGGACCATCCACGGGATCGACAGTAGTCAGTTAGCGCCACAGAGTTAGGGTCACCGATGACACCATTCTCTGTTTCGTACCCAGCATAGCGTAGTAGCTGATGGTTCCAGATACGGACCTGCTGGTTTCCCCTGACAGCAGGAGGAAACACTGATATCGTGGGTCGGATATTACCATCGTTCGTTGCGAAGTCGATATGTTCAATCAGAGCATTGTACACCCCTTGTGCTGTGTCAATCCCCCGTCGATCAAGCACGTGGAGACTGTCCCAAAAGTACCGACCAATGCAGCGGTTACTGTTGCGCCAGGCCATTTTGGCCCCGTGCTCGAGTTCTGCTGTTGTGTGAACGTAATGGTTCTGACGACCAATTGATGTCCAGACCTCTTTCAGTCGTGACTCAACATCTCCCTCTCGACCCAGTTCTTTGTAACACTGGCGGAGAAAGTTTTCTGCTGCTTCATAGCGGTCTCTTGGTCCATACGTTGAGGCAGGGGAATGCATGTATCACGTAACTTATGGGTTTCTGTCTCTCTTGAACCTTTGCAGGAATCTCAATCTGCTGTTCACCGTGGGTTGCTCCGTTCACGTGTGACTTCACCGATACCAGCGTTCGCTGAGCAGTTGGGACAGGCAAAGACGTTCCCCGTGTCATCAGCAAATACTCGTTTGAACTGTTCTGAAACGTGTTCTCCACAATTTTCACAGCTTGGCATGGTTTCTAATACGCGTACAGTACTGTACTGTGATTCCATTTCGTTTCTTCCAGTCGAACGGATTGGCAATTTTGCGTGCTCATCGGTCTACTCCAGTGGCTTCGATCTGTACTGCTGCGCTGTTCGGCAGAGCCTCAACACCAACGAGAGTCAGTGATGGTCGCTTGTTCTCAAAGAACTCGTCATACGCTCGCTCGACTGCACCTGATTGGCTCATCTCTGTCAGGTAGACTGTTGTCCGCAGCAGATCCTGAACTTCGATACCGGATTCAGCTGCTACGGCGCACAGATGTTCGAGAGTAGCACGTGTTTGTTGCTGAATTCCCTGGTTTAGCGCTGTTTCCTCGTCAGGAATCTGCCCGTCAAAAAAGACAAGTTGCGTGTTCTGGTCGCGTGACCAGGGACTACTGACTGACCGACGATCCGTTTCCGTTCGAGTGATGTTGTCGTACATAATATTTCTCAGGTTTCGAGTTGGCGAGTGTTCTGCTGTGACCTCTGTTGAGGCCGAGCAAATCGGTGTATTGTCGTTCGATGAGAGCACATCACCACACGGCTATGCCGTATAGCAAACGAAGCTAGCATCGTAACCCCCATGCTGATAGCAACGATTTTGTCGAGGCGACGACCGTGACGGTCCCCATTTCGTTCGATGACTGTGTGCTGATGCAGGATGTGATCCAGAGGTATGACTGTCAGCCAACCTGGCTGAGTCATCGAATTTGGTAGTTATTGAGCAGAGCACTTCGCTCGGTTCAACAGCACCATTTCCGTATTCTTTCTCATCGGGCATTACATATCTACATATTTTTGGTTAGGTAATCATTTTTGTCTTAGCATGAGCTAAAGTTATTCGAGTAGGGGGAGCAAATGTCTTTTTACGACAGATTTTAGCCAATTCAATAATTAGCAATACCCAATATGGATGCCAAGTCTCCTACGGTAGACGAAACACGCGAATTTGAGTTCGTTCTCCAGTTTGATTCGGGAGCCGATGAGTTAATGGACATTTTCAGAGAGTACGAATCTCTCTCGGTGTGGTCTTCTTCCATCTTTGTGAGCAACGATCATATGTGGCGACTCGACCACGCAAAAGGAACAGACGAAGCGCTGAGTACATTCGAGGAGGTATTCTTGGATGAGGGCCGCTGCAACGAGTGTTTTGACGTCCGGCATTGTGATACTGAACGCATGTATCACGTCCTCGATCGGCGAGAAACCAGTCGAACGATTTACACGCTCCGTCACGATATCGAAGAGTGTCGCTCAGTCCCATATTTTATTTTGAACCATGTGCAGAAGGGGACGGTATTCGAGTCTAGACGTGTTGATGATGAGTACCGATGGCGTGTTCTTTTCCCCAGTGACTATCCTATCGGGCAGGTTTACGACAGAATGGAATCCAAACTTCGCGATGGGGTATCGCTTTCGTTATCACATATTACCAGCGGCGGCAACTGGAACGCGACAGAACGGATTACGTCAGAGCTCTCGCCGGAACACTGGCAGGTATTACAAACTGCTGTTACCCATGGCTATTACGAACGGCCTCGGGCAGTTTCTGTCTCCGATCTGGCGTCAATATTGGATGAACCTCGATCAACTGTGCAGTATCGACTCCGAACTGCTGAAGACCGCATCGTCTCGAAATTTGTTCAGCAAACCCTCTGATACGGGCGTTCGTGACTCTTTACCGCCGTACAGTAACAGATAGGCTGATTCAACCCATGACACGCCCGTTTTGGTGGGGCCATGCCCAAATTGACATCCTCCTCCGCGTGGTCGGAACATACCCTCCTCACGGGAAGGCGGATGTATTCGCCTTGACATTCTGTAATCACGAACGCCCATATGAGTATATTTCCAAAGCACGTAGAATCGTTCTGATGTTCGGTCTCAACTGTGCGATGATTTGTCGTTAGCACATGCCAACTGGCAACTCAATATTGGGGAGAGCCAAGCCTGAACTGATAGAACCAGTATAATGAAACGTCAAAAATCCTTGCCATATTGTGAGGCAAATAAAAAAACGACCTCCGTGGACGACCCATCGACAGTGCTTGCTGTTCTGGCTGATGAACACGCACGGGAGATACTGTCGGCAACTGGTTGTCATCCGCAGTCTGCAGAGGAACTCGAAGCAACCTGCGATCTCTCGTCATCATCAATCTACCGAAAGGTCGATTGTCTCGTGGAGCTGGGTCTTCTCGAAGAGCAGTTTCAACCCTCGACTGAAGGACGACACAGGAGGGAATACCAATCGAACGTCGACTCGCTAGAACTCACGTATACATCAGCAGACCAATTTACGCTCGAAATAACGTGGCGTGACCGCGACACATACTAATCATCTCATCGAGTATATAACGATGCTGTAATAACTACTCATCAGAGCGAAGTCGCCCCATCAAGGGTTGTTCGATCAGGTCTGGACTTTTGAGATATTAGCTCTGGTAAATCGCCATACGTAGCTTAATTTTGGAGGGTGACGGCTGGTTTGATATTGCAGACGGAACGCGTCAGAGATGGATACAACTACTTCTGAGACGACCATCCTTCTCGTCGATGACGAGCAGGATGTCGCCGACGCATATACAGCCCAGCTTCAGAGCGACTACGACACCCGAACCGCGTATGGCGGTGAGGATGCACTTGAGAGAGTTGACGATGAAGTCGATGTCGTGACTGACTTTGAGAACCCCTCCCAGGCACCCCAAGCGTTCGAGCGTATCACCGGTCGCGACAATTACCGCTCGGGACCGTAACAAATCGCCAGTCGAAAGCAATAGTTCAAACGGGAAGGACTCTGTGTCTATCGCTTCGAGAGTCCTGTGCTCGAACTCAGCACCAAAACGCTCAGTCTGTTCACGTCCTCGTTCTATGACTTACTACGTGGGAAGCTCAGCGGGTATTGGATAAGAGTAGATTTGACACATCATCAAAATCAATTGCCATCACCAAATTATAATACGTATTGATGGAAATATACTTGTTGTGCAGATAACCGATGAGAAGCGGCAAATGGTGGATGGCGCAGCGTTGACGAGCGAAATCGGGATTGACCAGGAAGAAATCCAGTGGCGGAAAGAGTACACGAACTTTACTGACGAAGATATTGCGCAACTCGAATCTATTAGCCACATTTTCGAAGATATTTCTGAAGATCTCGTTGACGACTTCTATCAACACCTCCAGAGCTACGACGAAACGATTTCAATTATGGATTCCTCGTCGAGACCAATCGAGGCTCTGAAACGGGATCAGCGGCAGTATCTGATGGAACTCGGTCAGGGCGAATACGGCATGAAATACTTCCAACGGCGTGCAAGAATCGGGAAGATACACGATATGCTCGATTTGGGGCCGAAGATCTACTTTGGAGTCTACAGCATCTATTACCGTGGCATCATTGATGCAATCGCTGACGATCTGAAGCAGAGTCTTGATGGCCAAGTCGCCAAGGAGACAATCGATACACTTGTTGACCGAGTACTCGCTGTGCAAAAGCTCATCAATCTTGACCAGCAGGTGGCGATGGACACCTACATCAACTCGTACAACAAGCAGGTCAAAGACACGATGGACGAGCAGGAACAACTGATAGAACGTGTCTCATCCGAACTCCAAGCGCCAATCTCGGACGTCTCCGATGCTGCAGAGGACGTGACACAAAGCACGACACGAGTGAGCGATGCAGTCCAACAGCAAGTGGACTCGATGGAGGATGTTGCTGGCGAGGTCTCGACGATGAGCGCGACCATCGAAGAGATTGCATCGACGGCAAGCGAGGTTCACCAGACGAGCGATACGGCCCAAGAACGTGCCAATTCTGGACAGGAATCTGCTGAAGATGCGCTTGCAGCGATGCAAGATATCAGCGCAGCAGTGACAGAAGTCACCGAAGAGATGGGGTCACTCGAGTCCCGGATGGAGGAAGTCAACGAGTTCTCAGGTGTGATCAACGATGTTGCTGAGCAGACAAATATGCTCGCGCTCAATGCGAGTATCGAAGCGGCGCGCGCGGGAGAAGCGGGCGAAGGCTTCGCTGTGGTGGCAGACGAAATCAAATCTCTGGCAAGTGAATCAAAGCAGAACGCTGCCGAGATTGAGGAGACAATTGATGAGGCACAGCGCGATACCAGAAAAACAGCCGAAAGTCTCGAAGAAGTCACCGAACAGGTCGCCAAGGGTATGGAAGAAGTCCAACAGACGATGGGTGATCTCGGCGATATCGTTGAAAGTGTCCAGGACGTTGCACAAGGTATCACAGAAGTGTCCGACGCGACAGATGATCAGGCGGCGACAACCGAGGAAGTTGCCAGTTCGATAGATAGCCTCGTTGACGAACTTGACGAGATGGCCGAGGAGATCGATGACATTGCGGCAGCCAACGAAGAGCAAACAGCACAGATCATGCGTTCTAGTTTAGCAGAGAATGCGGTCGCTGTTTGTTGATTAGATATCGTCGCAACTACCCGGCTGAAGAACCCGGTGGATGATGTGTACTCACCACCGGACTCGGTAGTTGTTGATCGAATTCAAAGAGCGTTTCCCTCCGATGAGTTGCGCGAGCGCGCTCGCGCAACGAATCTTGTCGAACGAGAGCGGAAATTCGACATCGTCGCGCTGTTTTACACGCTCACGTTTGGTTTTGCTGCTGGCACAGACCGCTCTCTGCAAGCGTTTCTCGAACGCTACGTCGAGATGGCTGATTGCGACAAACTGTCCTACGCGGCGTTCCACGACTGGTTCGAACCGGGCTTCGTTGCACTCCTTCGAGAAATTCTCGATGACGCCATCGAAAATCTCGATACCGGACGAGCCGAATTGAACGGACGTCTCGAACGTAGTGGTTAGCGAATCTTATTGAGGAACCCATCGAGGTGATTGTCGATCCACGATGCGGCAAAACTCAGTTTTTCGGTCAACTGATCGAACAAGTCGTCAAGGAGTGATCGGTACTCGTCTTCGCCGTCGACAATCAGCGGTGAAGATTCCCACTTGAGACTCTTCCAGACTGGTTCGATTGGGTTGAGATGCGGCGAACCAACTGGGAGAAACACGAGAGCAATCCCGAGTTCGTGTGCCCGCTTTCGCGTGTACTTGCACACGTGCGAGGAGAAGTTGCCCAAGACGAGCAGAATCCGCTTGCCGGGATTCTGCTCGCGGATCCGTTCGAAGCATGCACAAATCTTCTCCTTCTCTTGATTCGGTGGAAACGACAGCACACTCTCACCGCTGAGTGCATAAAATCCGGCCGCTGGTGTATCGACTTTCACCAGCGGCCGCTCGGTGTGTGGCTCATCTACGGAGTACACTCGCTGGGAATTGTCCCACGGTTGCGGATGCGAAATATCGAAAAACCCGATGACAGTCCCGCCATCAGTGCATACATCGTGATCAGTGTCCCAGTCTTCATCGTCGTCTTCTCGCTTGTTGTGCGGTTGGTCGTGGGCGTCCTCTTCGAACGCGTACTCGACGCGTTCGTCGAGGATCTCGTCGGCGTTGTCTGGTCGGTCCGGACGTTTTGTCCGAGGAATAGCGTAATGGAGACCAAGATCGTCGAGGAACGTTGGGAGATAGTTCGGATGATATTCGACATCAAACTCCTCATCAAGGAGGTGCTGAATCTCTTGTTTCTTCCAGGGCTGTCCCTCGCGGAGACGTTCAATGAGTTCACGTTGTTCGGCTTCATCGAGCTTCGGGGGCCTGCCGCCCCCGAAGTTCGGGGTTAGCTTCCCCAATCCACCTTGATTCCACCGCTCAACCCAGTTACTAGCCGTTCCTTCCGAGACACCAACGTCGTCCGCTGCCTCCGCGAGTGTCGCTCCACCGTACAGGAGCTTCAGAAACACAAGCCGTTTGTACACTTTAATCTCGTCAGCTTCAGTCAGCAATCGCTCCAGTTCGTCTTCACTCAGATGCCGCACAAGCTCCTTCTCCCGACCAACCATGCTTAGGTCGAGTGGCTCCAGTCGCACAAAAGCTTCCCTGACGTACTAGACGAGCCGTTCGAGGAGGTTGTCTACGATGAACACCGTTCCGGGAGACCGTCCGAACTTTCTGATGAACAGTACGACCAGTTCGTCGAGACACTCCACGCATCACCCGAAGAAGCTGGGCTAGATGCGCCCGCGTGGTCTGTTCCACTAGCTCGTCACTATCTTGCCGAAGAATTCGATGTTGAGTACTGTGAACGACACGTCCGGCGATTAATGTCTGAGGCCGGGCTGTCCTGGAAGACAGCCCGGCCAGAGTTCTACAAATCCGACGAAAGGGCCCAAGAAGCCTGGCAGGAAGGGTTCAAAAAAAGCGCGACAACTTGGACGACGAATACACGATCCTGACCATCGATCAGACGCGCCAGGTACTCTCGACGCTGATCTATGCGTGGTTTCCAGAAGGAGAGCGCCAGTCACTGCCGGTGACGGGCGCGTGGGACAGCATCAAGCTGCTCGGTGCGGTCAGCGATTCCGGAAAAACGTTCTTTCTCCCCTGTGCGGAGAACTTCAACAGCGACACGACGATTCGCTTGCTAGACGCCCTCCAAACCGAGTTCGGCGAGAAAATCTGCGTTGTCTTGGACAACGCCTCGTATTTTACGGCCAACGCAGTGCAGGAATTCGTCGAAGACACGCCGATCGAACTGTGTTACCTTCCGCGGGGTTCACCAGAGCTGAACCCCGCGGAAGAGTGCTGGCGACAACTCGATCAAGAGCTTGGCAACCGTCTGTTCGACACACTCGACGATCTTCGTGATGCTGCGCTCACTGCACTCAATCGGATCGAAGTTCCAGATGTCTTCACGTACTTATGTCCGTGAGTATCAATAGACACCGCTACTGACCGGCTGAGAATGATTCTATGACACGCTGGAGCTTAATCGGTAAAAACGGGGAAGTTTATTACGTCGTCACTCAGTAAAACCATATGTATAACTCAAGTAAAAATTTAGACTTATATCCATGATTAAAATTGGTAGATGTGCATGGCAGATGACTACCGCTTCAGCACGACTCCGCCGGAATGGGTGAACGAATTGTCGCGGGACTACAAAGAGGGTGCTGGAACTGTTGTCAGTGAAGTTGGGGTGCTGGAAGAAAATGACTCCGGGGAAACGTCTTGGAAGGTGTTACAACTCATCGAAATGGATGACGGTAGCTCAGAAATCCGCGGTGGATACTACACTAAAACCGGTGGGTGGCGAAACAAGCCTTTGATGCTCCCGCCCGACATCATGGAGGATCTTATACAGTTCGCGGACGGGAAGCTCTGGTAGGCGGGGACACACCCGCTCCGTGACTGGAAGCGGTACATCAGTACTTGACTCTTGAAGCAGCACTTGTAACCTACCTCTAAGCAAATCCCTTTCTTTGAAGCAGTTCAGCGTTCTCTGTACCGAGATTTCTCTATTGGGACAGATAGTGTTCAGAATCGCGGTAATACCACAGCTGAAGATGATAATATTTAATATTTTATGCCGCCCAGATTGTTATATGAGTGTAGTCAGTGTTTCGATGCCAGAAGAGTTGCTTAATAAAATTGACCAGTTTGCAGACGACCACGGCTATACTGGTCGCAGTGAAGTACTTCGTGAGGCAAGCCGGGATCTCCTCAGTGAGTTCGAGGACAAGAAACTCCAAGATCGAGAGTTGATGGGGGTCGTGACAGTTCTTTTCGACTACGAAACGACGAGCGTCGAGGAGAAGATGATGCACCTCCGCCACGAGCATGAGGATATTGTCGCCTCAAACTTCCATAGTCACGTCGGCGGCCATCATTGCATGGAACTATTCGTACTCGAGGGGTCGCTCGAAGAGATCTCGACGTTCGTCGGGAAGATCCGAGCGACGAAGGACACGCTCACAATCGACTACTCAGTGCTACCCGTCGACGACTTTGGCCCGCTGGCCGATATGAACTGATACTGTTTTGCCCCTTCCGGCGAGTCCACTTCCTTCCGCTCGTTCCAATCGCTCCCTGCGGTCGCTCGGGGGATTCCCGCTGAATTCACGCTAACTCTAGCAACATCTCCGAAATCTATCCTCTATCAGTATTAACCACCTTTGCTAGAATCACTGTTATTATTAGAAATACTTCTAGAGTTAGCAACACTGATGGTTCAAATCTCGCGCCGAAGACTACTCCAGAAGGCAGGCGCAACCACGATTGGTGCGACGGGAATTGCTGGCTGTCTCGGTCAGGGAGGTGCATCACTCGATTCCGTCACGGTCGCGTACGTCCCGATTTACCCGAACATGCAACACTACGTGATGGAGCAAGAGGGGTACTACGAGGACGTTCCGGCAGATGTCTCAATAGAGCGGTTCAGCTCCGGCCCCAGTGTTGTCAAGGCGTTCGCGAGTGGGGACGTCGACGTTGCGCTTTTCGGGATCACTCCTGCAATGGTCCTCGTTGACAAAGGGACCAACGCCGGGATCCTCGCGGCGAACTCGAGAAATGGCTTCAAGATCATGGGGACGACCGAACTCGTCGATTTCTACGAACAGGAAGGCCCAGCCATGTTCGAGCGCTTCGAGCAATAGCGCGGCCGCAAGGTCCGGTTCGGTGCCCCACCGGACGGGAGCGTCCCCGACATCGTCCTCAGATACTGGATCCAGGAAGACTTGGACGTGGGGGAGATGGAGTCCGCAATCAACAAGTCAAAAGTCCCGCCAGCGAAGGCGGTCCAGACGATCCAGTCGGGCGATATCGACGCGACGATCATTCAGGAACCGTTCGCGACGGTCATCGGCCAAGATGACGGTTTCGGCGAACTCGTCTGGTCTGGAGATATACTGGAAGACCACCCGGTCACGGTGCTGTTCGCGAACCAGCACGTGCTCGACGACAGTGAGGTTGCCCAATCGCTGGTCGAACAGCACGTGGCAGCGACCGAGTTCACGGCGGACTCACCGGATGCAACCGCCGCCCACGCCGCCTCGGTCATCGGCTCCGGCGTGAGCGAGGACCTCGCGACGGCGGCCATGGACTCTCAGGCATCAGAGTTCGTCTCGGACCCGCACGCGATCACCGACCAGACCGCGACGATGGGCGAGTTCGTTGCCAACGTCGGCAACATCGAGGATCCGGTCGCAACTGAAAATCTGTTCGCGTTCGACCCCTACGACGCCATTCAGGAATGAGTACACGTACCGACACCAGTTCCAACGCGGTGGTCGCCGGCAGCTTCGAGGGGGGATTGCGGCGGTATCTCCGCGGCTTGGGTGGTCTCCTCGTGTTCCTGCTCGTCTGGTGGGTTGGCGCGATGACGACCCAGCCATCGTATCTGGTTCCGGGCCCCCTCCAATCAGTGCACGCGTTTATAGAGCTGTTTGCGACTTCAACGGCGATTGTAGTTCCCGTTCTGGGGTCGAGTCTCGTACTCCCGACTGGGCTCGCACACCTCGCACAGACGCTGTTCCACTACGTGCCGGGGCTCCTCCTCGGCGCGCTCTGTGGCATCAGTCTCGGCCTTGCGATGGGCTGGAACGGTGCGCTCGACGACTGGCTGCGACCACTCGTTCGGGTACTGCGACCGATCCCGCCGCTGGCGTGGGTCGTCTTCGCCATTGTCTGGTTCGGCATCCACCACACTGGCGCGGCGTTCATCGTCTTCGTCGGCGCGTTCTGGATCAACTTCTACGGCGCCTACGGCGGCGTGGAGGGCGTTTCGACCGAACTGACCGATGCCGCATCGACGCTCGGAGTCGAGCGTGACCTCTCGATGCTGAAACTCGTCGCGCTCCCGAGTGCGGCACCCCAAGTGCTGACGGGGTTCCGGACGAGCATCGGTCGCTGCTGGATGATCGTCGTCGGTGCCGAGCTGTTCGGCGCACCAGACGTCGGCTACGAGATCATCAACGCCTCGAACAACCTCGCGATGGCGACTAGCGTCGCCTACATGTTCCTCATCAGCCTGGCGTTCCTCTGTATGGACGTCGGGTTCCGACTACTCGAACGGAGGGTCCTCGCATGGCGCTGAGTTCGGACTCGTCTACCGGTCGAGACTCACGTGAGAAGATCACTATCCAGAACGTCAGCCGGTCATACGAGTCGACGCAGGCGCTCGATGACGTCTCGTTCTCGGTGTCGGAGGGCGAGTTCTGCTGTGTCGTCGGTCCCTCGGGGTGTGGGAAGACGACGTTGTTGCGAGCAATCGCCGGGCTTGACGATCCGGATGGTGGGTCGATACTGGTCGGTGGAGACCCGGTTACCGGTCCTGGGCTGGACAGGGGAATGGTCTTTCAGGAGTACGCGCTGTTCCCGTGGCGAACCGTCCGCGGGAATATCGGGTTTGGCCTTGACCGGCCCGCCTGTGACTGTCCCGACTGCGAGGCACAGGTCCGGGAGTTAATCGACTTGGTAGGGCTCGACGGCTTTGAGGACGCGTACCCGAAGGAACTGTCCGGCGGCATGAAACAGCGCGTCGGTATCGCTCGCGCGCTCGCACCCGATCCGGAGATACTCCTGATGGACGAACCGTTCGGTAGTGTCGACGCTCGGACGCGCGACCGCTTGCACGGCGAATTGCTCGATATTTGGACGCAAACCGGACAGACCGTCGTGTTCGTCACCCACGACATCGACGAGGCAGTGACCCTCGCTGATCGCGTGGTCGTCATGGATGCCGACCCGGGAACCGTGCAGTCGACGTTCTCCATTGAGTTAGAACGCCAACGTGAACGGACCTCTCGTGACTTCGTGGATCACGTCGCGCGGAGTAAACAACCTCGGGCGCGGTGGCCCGAGGCTTTTGTAGTTCCCTCAGCCCTGAGCGAGCACTCCCTGCTCGGCGAGCGAGCGGGATGAGGTTGGGCGGCTTACGCGCCCCGACCCAGACAGACGCACCAACCTGACTTGCGGCTGGGTTTTGTGAGTCCGGCAGTTTAATTCGTCGCCGTCAAGTTTCGCCTTCTCACGCCACGCGATGTTCACCGATGCATTCCGGTCAGCGTGGTCTTGCACCACGTCACACTCGTCGTTCGGACAGCGGAACCGCCGTCCCTGCCGATCTCCACACTCACCACAGCACGAACACGTCTGGGAGTTATAGTACGCATCCACTGTATCCGTGGGGATCTCTCGCCACGTCGCCTTGTACGAGACAAACTTCTCGAACTTGTGGAACGGCAGTTTGTGCAACCGGCGGTTCATATACGTCCCGTACTTGATTTCGTCGCGGATGCCGCTCATATCCTCGAACACGATAACCGGATTCGAGAACTGCTCTGCAAACTCCACGACAGCGCGGGAAAGCCGGTGTAACACCCACTCAGTGAACCGCTCCTCCTTGTCACCGAGTCTGTGGTGGATACTCGTTTTGCCGTGTTCCTGACACCGTTTCGTGATGGTGTGGTAGCGTTGGCGTTCCTGCTTGACTCGTCCGTAATCGAGGACGAGTGTACTTTTCGTCTGCATCGTCTCGCGGTCAAGGGCGGTGAGTGCGACGTTGCGCTCGTTGATGTCCACGCCGATCACAGTATCGGCGGTGTCGGGTTCGGGCACGTCGAACTCGCGTGTGACCGTGACGTGTAGGTAGTACACGCCATCGCGGTACAGGAGTTCGGCCTGCCCCACATCCACCTCGTCTGACGTGATGGCCTCTCGAAGTTCGTCCATCGCGTCCGGTTCGCCGCGCAGGTGGCCTCTCACCTTTTTGTAGGGTCTCGGGCTGATGCGGAACTGGATGCGGTTCGTGTTGTCGTCCACGGTGAGGCGGTAGCCTTCTGTGTGCGCCATCACAAGCGGGTATGCACCAGATTTGTCCGTACTCGGCGGCGTCGGCTTCCCGCCGTCAGGGTCGTCTTGGTTCTCCCACCATTCTTTGAGTGGTTGGTAGGAGTCCCATGTTTGGAGGGCTTTTCCGACAACCGCGCACTTATTGTTCCGCAAGAAGTCGTCGCGGTCAACCTCCTTCTGTATCTCGGTGCGCGTGTATCCCCGTTGTGTGAGGCGGATAGTGTCGTTGAAAATCTCGCGTGACACGAGGCGGGCATCGTGAAGCCACGACCGTTCACCAGACGCTATGTGAGGGCGCGTCTGAATCGTCTTCGTGTCTTCTTCACCCATGCTTTGACAACCGTTCCAGACTGTCATAAATGTATGGATTAGGAATGGAAGAGTACCGTAGTCATGCACATTCGGTTAGTTCCTGCAAGTATCACTTCGTCTGGTGCCCGAAGTATCGACACCCGGTTCTGGATATAGTGGAGGAGGATGTGCCAGCGTTGTTTGGTGAGACTGCTGACCACTTCGGACACGAAATTCTGGCGTTGGAGATCGCGGACGACCACGTACACCTGTTCGTGCAAACTGACCCGAAGCACAGTCCGGCGGCATCGCTCGACAATTCAAGTCGTACTCAGGAAAGCACTTGCTGGAGCGGTATCCCGAAATTCGAGAGTCGTATTTCTGGGGTGGCGGATTCTGGAAGGTTGGGTACTACGTTGGGACGACAGGAGCGGTGTCGGAGGAAGTGGTTGAACGGTATATCGAAGAGACAGAACACGCGCCGGAGTGACGCGCTTCACCCCCGCCCACGGTGGGGCGGGGAACTCGCGCTGCTTTTCGTTTAGAGACGAGCTTGGAAGCCCTGGCGACACTAGCCACTGAAACTCTGTTACTGCATAGTTATTAATAAAATAAGTTTGGACCACTATTACTATTATCTTCGAGACAATATTTAATATATATGCCCATCGTGAGCTCCTCGATGACAGAGCAACTCCGAAACGATCTCGATACATTTGCGAAAGAACACGGCTACAGCGGACGGAGTGAGGTCATCCGCGAAGCGTGTCAGTCACTGCTCGAAGAGTATCAAGAGACAGAGTACCAGGATCAGCGGGTGCTGGCGACAGTCACCGCTGTCTTCGGATACGACGAGCCGGAGATTGAACGCCGGATGATGGATATCCGCCACGAATTCGAAGCGCCGATTCGGTCGAACTCCCACAACTGCCTCGAAGAGAACGCCGGCTGTGTCGAGACGTTCGTCATCGAGGCCGCGTACCACGACGCTCTGCAATTTATTGGGACTGTACGAGGAGCAGACGAGTCAGTTTCAGTCGAATACACGGTCGTGCCCATCGATGTCATGGACCCACAGAGAAGCGAGCAATAGGTTCGACATCACTTGCGCAAACGAGAGCTGACTCTCGCATTCTGCCAACATCTGTTAGGCACTTACATCAAAGTTGCTACTCTAGTTATTCCAGTACACTAAGTTTATTAGTATCGGTGCTAGAAATAACAATCAGACATGGCACACATTCACCTCGGTGAAGGGTCGTTCCCGTTATGGGCATTGGTACTCTGGACGCTGATTGGTGCCGGATTGATCAGTGCTGTCGTCTACCGAGTCCGGAAAGGCGGCATCAAGACACACCAGATCGCGCTCGCAGGTATCGGCGCGGCCGCGAGTTTCGCGATCTTCCAGCTGAATATCCCGGTGTGGGGTGGCATCCACATGAACCTCACCGGTCTCGTCGGCATCCTCGCGGGGCCACTCCTCGGGGCACTCATCGCACTGGTCGTTAACATCTTCTCGGCAGCACTCGGCCACGGGGCTGTCGGGCTAATCGGAGCAAACACACTCGTCAACGCGTCAGAAGCGATCGTCGCCTACTACGCATTCAAGACGCTCATCCAA
Source organism: Halovenus aranensis (assembly GCF_900100385.1). GTDB lineage: Archaea > Halobacteriota > Halobacteria > Halobacteriales > Haloarculaceae > Halovenus > Halovenus aranensis. The sequence continues at coordinate 7,674 of NZ_FNFC01000018.1, read as the reverse complement.
CTGGACTGGGACACCTTCCCCGCGAGCGCGAGTGCTGCGACGCTTGGCCTCTCTTCTGGCGCAATACTGATGGGCGCGATCATCGTCGTCAGCGGTGTCAACGGTAGTGCACTGCCCAGGGCTGATCTGACTGTCGCCGTTGGCGGACTCGTCGGACTCAACCTCGGCGTCGCCGTCATCGAGGGGGTATTGACCGGCTTCATCGTGCAGTTCCTGGCGACAGTCCGGCCCGATCTCGTCGACCTCGCTGACCGCAAAGACCGCGAAGAGCCCGCAGGGGTGACCGCCTGATGCAGCGCTGGAAGCAGTACGGTGGCCTCGCTGGACTGTTCGGTGTCTGTCTGGCCGCTGGCCTGTGGGGATTCAGTTCAACCGGTGGCGCGCTTCCGTGGGCCAAACGCTCCGCAAAAGCACTGCAGCGCGGCGTAAAGGACGGGGGTGGGCCGCTGATTGATGCCGGCCGCGGGATTGTCGTCGCCGGACCGATTCGCAAAGGCGGCATGATGTTCGAGTTCGGCGCACTCGTCGCGCTGCTGGTTGTCCTCGGTATCGGTCTGTACGTCTACGTCGACCGCTATGGCGGGTTTGAGGACGGCGAACGCCAGGCGCAGTAACCGTGACAACACTCTCGAACCACGTCCCCGACCCACGGCTGATCACAGCGTTCGCTGAACACCGTGACGGACCACTCCACCGGATCAATCCGTGGACGAAAGTCGGATTTGTCGGTGCACTCGTCCTCGCAGTCACGGTGTTCGACCGCCTCGCACTCTTGGCAGGGCTATACGCTTCGGTGTTGGCAGTCTACGGGGTTGCGGGGCTACCGTACCGTCGGCTCGTCGGCTGGTACACGCTGCCACTGCTATTCATTATCTCCGTCGCGGGGCCGCTTGCCTTTCTCGAACCAGGAACGCCAATCGTCGGCGCGCTCTCTACGCCACTTGGAAGCTTGTCAGTCACGTGGGAGGGACTCGTGTTGTTCGGTGAACTGGCCTGCCGGTCGCTCACGGTCGTTACGTTCACGCTGGCAGCATCAATGACAACGAGATACGCCGATGTCGCATACATGCTCGGACGGTTGCTTCCTCGTCCAATCGACCAAGTCGCGCTGCTCACCTACCGATTTACTTTTGTGATGATCGAGACGCTAGAGAACCTCGTGAAAGCCGCACTCTCCCGTGGTGCGAACTTCTCGGAGTTCTGGTCGAACAAACGGCTGTACGCGAGAATCCTCGGGATGACGATGCTATCGGCAATCGAGCAGTCCGAACGCCTTGTCAAGTCGATGGAAGCACGAGGATACGATGGTGACCTCACACTGTATGGCGACGTCTCGCGCCCACCGATCCACGAACTCCTCCTCGTGGTCGGTTCATATGTTGCTGTCATCGGCTACGCGGTGGTCGCTGTTTACGGGGTGGGACTATGACCCGAGACGACGCGCCGCTGGTGGACCTCCAGTGTGAGGCCCACACGTACCCCGACGGGACCGTCGGTATGCACGCTGTCGACTTCTCGGTGTACCCCGACGAGGTGGTCGCACTCGTCGGTGGCAACGGGGCCGGGAAATCGACGCTGCTTGAACACTTGAACGCCACGCTCGTTCCCGACGACGGCGAACTCGTCGTCGACGGCACGTCGATCACGGAAGACAACAAAGCCCACGCCCGCAAGGAGGTCGGCTTCGTCTTCCAGGACGCCGATACGCAACTCGTTGCGCCCACAGTCCTCGATGACGTGCTGTTCGGCCTCCAGAATCACGGGGTGTCTGGTGACGAAGCGAGAGAGCGCGCTCGTGAGGCGCTCGCGACCGTCGATGCGAGCCATCTTGAAGAGAGAATCCCCCACTACCTGAGCGGCGGCGAGAAACGCCTCGTCGGTCTCGCCGGTGTGCTCGTCCTCGAACCGAGCGTGGTCGTGCTGGACGAACCACTCGCCGGACTCGACCCCGAGCGCTCCCAACTGGTTGCTGACCGAATCGAGCAGATTCACGAGGACGGAATCAGCGTCGTTCTCTCGACACACGACCTCGAATTTGCCGCTGAAGTCGCAGACCGTGTCTGTGTGATGGCCGACGGCAACGTCGTTGGAAGCGGAACGCCCCGGGAGGTGTTCTACGACGACGCGCTGTTGGCGGAAGCGAACCTTCACCCGCCGAGTGCGGTTCGTGTGGCTCGCGATGCAGGGCTGGGGGCAACCGAACAGCCGGTTACTGAAGGAGACCTCGTGTCGCTCCTCACAGCGACGGCTGACGAACCGGACCCAAATAGAGTTTCGTCTACCGACGGCACATCATTGAATCAGTAGACCGATGCGCACGAGCTTCAACATCCCCGACGACCTCCACTCCGAGTTCGATGAAACGTGGCAGGCAGAGGGATTAGATTCGCGTTCGCGTGCCGTCCGCGAAGCGATGCAGGAGTACATCGAGGGACACACCAGACTGGAGGACATTGAGGGCGACGTCGTCGTTATCATCGCGTTCAATTACGAACACGAAGCGGTCATCGAAGAGGTTCACGACGTACACATCAGTTTCAGGACGTCATCACGACCACGAATCATATTCACGAAGGAGAGTGGTGTCTCGAGACACTCTTCTGCAGCGGACCGGCACCGCGAGTCCGGGACCTCACGTATCGCTTGCGCGATTTCGATGCGGTGAGTCGGGTCAAGCTGATGCTTCTCGCGGAGCACTGAGCAGCCTCACGGCTGACTCTGTTGAGGTCCTCGATTAAGGACATTTCACAACGAGCGTGCTGAGTGCATGGCGCGAATCTCTCAGCATGGGAAGTTACTACGCTGTTTCGGGGGAGACAGATGCTCAGACTTACCCGTCGCGCGCCCACTCAACAGCCTCAGTACGGTCCTCGGTCGTCATCGTGTCCAATCCACCAGTATCGACTTTTCCGCGCAACGACAGCGCCTTGATACCTTCGGCGACGACTGCCCACCGCTGGAGGCCAGCCTGCTCGGCTCGCTGTGCGGATTTTTCCCAGACTTCGAATACCTGCTCGTTGAATGCGTTGTCAAGCTTGACGACAGTCACCATTCCGTCTACGTTATACCGGTCCAACAAATCCTCGTAGACTGGATATGCGTCCTCACGGAATGCCGACAGCTCCATACCAGGCAAAAACTCCCAGGTCATCACGCCGTCGTCAATCTCAACTGTCCATCCGTCACCACGCTGTTTCTCCGGCATATCAAGCTCTTGTTCCCTGTTTATCATTAAATCCTCGGCCGACGAACGCACTGACTCGTATTTAAACAAATCCCAGAAACCTATATGTAATTCCTCTCACTGTTCTAGCGACTATCTGATGAATAGATCTTCTGTATGCAGCAGACGGTTTCTTTCATTTCCAGAGAGATTCAACAAGCCTTCACGACTCGATGTGCTGATCAATGGGATCTCTTTCGAATGAGGTAATCGAGTAATCCACCGCTTTAACATCTGGTACTGCCCGGACGGTGTTGACGAAGCCGGATAGTGCCTCCGTGGTCCCCTCAAGGACGAACAACTCCATACAGTACTGGTCTTGGACGTGTGCATGGGTCGTCGCGGAGACGATAGCATCGTACTCGTGGCGTACTCCGGTGAGACGCTGTTGGACTGCGGGTTGGCAGTACTCGAAGACCACCGTGACTGTATACATCTGTTTCTGCCCGTCGATATCTCGCCCCTGAAACTCTTCGAGTAGCGTTCGTGTGCCTTCGCGTACGACCTTGCTCCGGCCACTGTACCCGTGTTCGTCGGCGAACTCGTCGATGCGTCCGAGTAGTGATTCGGGCATTGAGATGCTAACGACGCTCATATACTAAGTCTTAATCCTAAATTATTATCTTATGTTATGTTTGTCAACACTGTACAGTAATAATTAATATTTTAGTGTATCAAATTCATAATTGGCGTATGCCGTTCAACGACGACCCGATCCCGGTGACAATTCTCAGCGGAAGCCTCGGTGCTGGCAAGACAACCACGCTGAACCACATTCTTAGTAGCGAGCAGGAACTGAACGCCGCCATCTTAGTCAACGACATGGGAGAAGTGAACGTTGACGCCGACCTCGTCGAACGCGAGTCAGATCTCACACAGAACGACGACGAGATCATCGAGATGTCGAACGGGTGTATCTGCTGCCGTCTCCGTGGCGACATGCTCGACGAAGTAGGGCGATTGGCAGAAGAGCGAGACTTCGAGTACCTTCTCGTGGAATCGTCCGGAATCAGCGAACCGATTCCGGTCGCCCAGACGTTCGCCCGCGGATTCGAGGACGCGGAGTTCGACCCGACGGGTGTCTATGAACTCGACACGATGGTCAGTGTCGTCGACGCCCACAGCTTCTGGCAGGGTTCCGACGCCGGACAGGTGCTCACTGACGATGAAATGGAGCCGCAGGGCAATCGTGTCCCCGAGGAAGCCCTCATGGACCAGATCGAGTTCTGCGACGTCCTCTTGTTGAACAAGTGCGACCTCGTTCCGGACGACGAACTCGAAGAGATGGAGGCCGTCCTGAAGACGCTCCAGCCGCGCGCGGAGATCATCCGCACCGAACACGGCGCCGTCGATCCCGGGGAGATCCTGAACACGGGTCGATTCGATTTCGAGGCAGCAAGCCAGTCCGCCGGGTGGAAGCGTGAACTCCAGCACGGACATCATCACGAGTCAGCTGCCGATGAACACGGGGTCACCTCGTTCGTCTTCGACGCCGACCGCCCGTTCCATCCCGAACGAATCGCTACTCTCTTCGCCGACCTTCCGGACGGAATCGTCCGCGCGAAGGGCTTTTTCTGGTCCGCCGGTCGCGAAGACGTCGCAATGGGACTCGACAAAGCAGGCCAGTCGGTCAGGGCCGGTCCCAACGGGACGTGGATCGCCACGCTGCCGAAGGCCCAACAGGAGAAGTATCTCGCTGCCCGTCCAGGTCTCAAGGATGACTGGGACGACCAGTGGGGCGACCGCGGGTCAGAACTCGTGTTCATTGGCCGCGAATTCGATCAGGAGACACTAATCAAGCGACTCGAAAACTGTGTCCTCTCGGACGCAGAAATGGAGGAGGACTGGAACGAGTACCCGGACCCGTTCACCGCCGACGAACAGCGCGAACTCGCACTGGCTGACGACTGATGGCTGACGACCAACCCCCGGTTACGATCCTCAGTGGCGGACTCGGCGCGGGCAAGACGACCCTGCTCAACCACCTCCTTACCGTCGGCGGCGAGGAGTACGATATCGCCGTTCTCGTCAACGACGTCGGCGAGGTGAATGTTGACGCCGACCTCATCGAGAACGGCTCCGAACTCTCGATGGAAGATGGCGGCGTCACAGAGCTGTCGAACGGCTGTATCTGCTGTGGGCTGCAGAACGAACTCGACCAGGAACTGCAACGCTTAGCCGTCGACGAGGAGTTCGACTATCTGGTCATCGAAGCCTCGGGTATCAGCGATCCAGTCCCCATCGCCCAGCGGTTCGTCTCGCCCGCACGTGCGTCGGCCCTGTACGATCTTGATACGACCGTCACGGTGGTCGACGCCGCACAGTTCCATCAGGCGTTCGTCGATGGCCGCCCACTCAAGTCGACAGACGACGACGCCAGACCGCTGTCGGACCTCCTCGCCGAGCAAGTCGAGTTCTGCGACGTACTCGTCCTCAACAAGTGCGATCTCGTTTCCGAGACAGAGCGCGAAGCGGTTGAACGCGTCGTCCTAACACTCCATCCCGGTGTCGACATCGTCCAAACGACCGAAAGCACCGTCGACCCGGATCGAGTTCTTGGAACGGGTCGGTTCGACCAAGACGAGGCGAGTGACTCCGCCCGGTGGAAACAGGCACTCTCGGCCGACCACGGAGACGGCACAGACGTCGATTCAGACGACCACCACGAGAGCCAGACGGAGACGGACGACCACAGTCACGAACATGGCGACGACCACGACCATAGCCACGACGAAGCGCACGACCATCGTCACCCACCAGAGGAGTTCGGTGTCGACTCGTTCGTCTACGAGCGCCACCGGCCGTTCCATCCCGAACGCTTCAGCGAGTGGCTCCGTTCGTTCCCCGATTCCGTCGTCAGAGCCAAGGGCCACCTGTGGGTCGCTGGCCGCGAGCGCTACGCCCTCGACCTGAGCCAGGCGGGAACACAGACCCACGTCGAGGTCAACGGGCGGTGGGCAGTCACACTCCCCGAGTTCCAGCGCGAGTCCTACCGCGAATCGCGGTCGGACCTCCACTGGGACGAACAGTGGGGTGACCGCGAAGTGAAACTCGTCTTCATCGGGGCTGGGATGGACGAATCCAGCATCGTGGATACCCTCGACGACTGCCTCGTTTCGGAGACCGGGATGGAAGACGACTGGGAGGCGTTCGAGAATCCGTTCCCGGGGACGATGGAGTGGTCGCAGCCCCCGATGGAACAACGCCTCGTGGTAGGTGACCTATCGTGATCCAGAATGACCGCGAACTTCCTCCGGTAGCGGACCGACGAACGACGGATACCGACGGTCACGACTGTATCGACCCGCTGGGCGTGGCCATCGTTACCGTGTCGTCGTCCCGCGGAGATGGCGTCGAAAAGACGCCACCCGATCCCAGTGGCGACGCCATTGCGAGTATCCTAATCAAAGCGGGTCACGTCGTCACGTCACGCCGGATGGTTCCGGACGACTACGTCCGGATCAAGACCACAGTGAGCGAGTGCCTGGATCGGCCGGACGTCGATCTCGCCGTCACCACGGGCGGGACGGGCGTCACCGTCGACGACGTCACTCCGGACGCGGTGAGCGAACTCTTCGACCGCGAACTGCCGGGCTTCGGCGAGGCGTTCAGACGGCTCTCGTGGGAGGAGGTACGAACGCGTATCGTCTCGACCCGTGCGACAGCGGGCATCGCCCGCGACGTACCAGTGTTCGTCCTACCGGGAAGTGTGAATGCCGTCGAGCTCGCCACGGTGGAGATTATCGCCGAAGAAGCCCCGCATCTTGCCGGGCTTGCAACCAGGCACGAGGTGGAGTAGATGCAGGGTTCCAAAATGTATCAGGAGGTGATCCTGGATCACTATCGCAATCCTCGAAGGTGGGGCGAACTCTCGCCAGCTACCGTCTCTCACACTGGCGAGAACGCTTCCTGTGGCGACGAACTCACGTTCGACCTCAGACTCGCCGAGGACGGCGAAACGATCGAAGAGGTTGCATTTACTGGTGAAGGCTGTGCGATCAGTATTGCGAGCGCGAGCCTGCTTGCCGAAGAACTCCAGGGAATGACACTCTCAGACGTTCGTGACCTTGACCGTGATGATGCTCTCGACCTCCTAGGAATCGAGCTGACGCCGATGCGCGTCCCGTGTGCTGTACTCGCGGAGAAAGTGGTTCAGGACGGCGTTGAAAGCTATGCGGATGGCTAAGCAACCCCTGCGACAGCGGGTACCGCCCGCGACGACCAGTGTCCGTGCTTCGGGAAGTGAGAGCGCAGTCAAGCTTGCTACGGCGGAAGTCATCGCCGAGGAGGGTCCGTATTTCGCGGGATACGCGAACGAGAACGTCAACAGAGAACAGCACTGATAACTACCGAACTCAGCGTGTCATAGAATGGTTCTCATGGTTTCTACACATTCGGAGCCAGCGGCTCCTGAACCGTCAAATTCGTTCTCAGAGCAGTCGGTCGCCCCG
>NZ_FNFC01000027.1 GCF_900100385.1 Halovenus aranensis | reverse complement strand
CTGCTGGCGCAGGGAGTCGTGCCGATTGCACCGTACAATCCACGCAATACGGACGACCCGCTGGACATCGATTACAGGGTCGAAGATCGCATCGACGAACACGCTGAAGACATCAGCCTCAAGCAGTCAGTGCTCGACGAGACGTACGAACACCGGACGCAGGTGGAACGAACAAACGAAGCCTGCAAGGATTGCGGCCTCGGGCACGTCCTCGCCCGAGGCCGCGTCCACGCACGAACACAGGTGTTCGTGGCGCTTTGTCTCCGTGTGATCGTCGCAGTCACCAACTACGAACAGGGAGACAATCCCGGGCGAACGAAGCTCAAAACCCTGTGAACGATTCTATGACACGCTCATATTAAATAACAGAGGGAATATATGAATTCCGACGTAGAGTTTCGTTCCAACCACTGCTACTTTGCCATGACAGGTGAGATCAATCTAAAATAGCTGAAACTATAAGAACTGATCTATCACCACAAAAGGTAACTTGACAACTTTCTCCATTCGGTGGTAGAATAAGCCTGAATAGTACATTACGCTACCTCAATGTGATTTCCCGTCGGTGATCTGCGTTTCAGATTTTACACCCATCCGTTCTAGTTTAGTGCGAAAATTCACCACCGTCTGCTGATTAGATATCGTTGGTACTACTGCTGTGAGAAACCCGGTGGAAGTTATGGCATACTCACCACCGGATTCGGTAGTAGTTGAGCGAATCCAAAGAGCGTTTCCCTCCGATGAATTGCGCGACCGCGGTCGCGCAATGACGGAGCGTGAACGGAAATTCGACTTCGTCGCACTGTTCTACACGCTCTCGTTTGGATTTGCTGCTGGGTCAGATCGATCTCTTCAGGCGTTTCTTGAACGCTACGTCGAAATGGCTGACTGCAATTCACTCTCTTACGCCTCCTTCCACGAGTGGTTCTCACCGACACTCGTTGCACTCCTCCGAGAGATCCTCGATGACGCCATCGAGGATCTCGACCCCGGCAGAAACGAACTCAGAGGCCGTCTCGAACACTTTCGAGACGTTCTCATTGTTGACGCAACGTTCATCTCACTCTATCAAGACGCCAAGGATGTCTACAGAGCAACCGGTGACGATCAAGCCGGACTGAAGTTGCATCTGACCGAATCGCTCTCATCTGGTCTTCCAACGCGATTCCGAACGACCGATGGAGCAACTCATGAACGGAGTCAGCTACCCACCGGCGAGTGGGTAGCTGACGCCCTCATCCTCTTCGATCTGGGTTTCTACGATTTCTGGCTGTTCGACCGTATTGACGCCAATAACGGCTGGTTCGTCTCTCGCGTGAAGTCCAATGCTAACCCGAAGGTCGTCGAAGAATTACGGACGTGGCGAGGGAACAGTATCACGCTCGAAGGGAAGTCGCTGAAGGCCGTCCTCGACAATCTTCAGCGACAGGAAATCGACGTTCTCGTTGAGTTGGAGTTCGACCGCAAACGTGGTTCTTCAGCCACCGCAACACGCCAGTTCAGGTTGGTTGGGCTGCTCAACGAAGACGAAGACGAGTACCATCTCTACTTCACGAATCTGCCGCGTAAGGAGTACTCCGCGCCCGATATCGCACAGCTCTATCGGGCGCGGTGGGAGGTGGAGCTCCTGTTCAAAGAGCTGAAATCGCGGTTCGGACTCGACGAGATTAACACGACCAAACCGTACATCATCGAGGCGCTGATCATCATGGCGGCAATTTCGCTAATGATCAGCCGCGAGATTGTGGATGAACTCCACAAGCTGGACGCTCAGCGAGCTGACGCCGCGGACGCCGACGAGTCGGCGTCGCGGCTTCCTCCTCGTCGTGGTTCGCTGGCGGTTGAACGGCATGCACATCTGATCCAGTTGTACCTGATGTGGAGTTGGGCTACGAACTGCCGGATCTCGACGAGTTGTTGCTGTGGGAATCACGGAATCCAAACCCACACAGGGAACGGTTACGGGAAGAGGTTGAATCAGGTGAGTTCGCCTTTGACCGCCACTAAACTAGAACGAATGATTTTACACCTTCTCAACATTGTAGTTGAGGTGGTTTAGAAGGGGAGATCTCCCAACAATCGAGTAGACCCGTTTAATGCTGTTACGCGTCGGTAAGAAGAAAAACTAAGTACTTTCGTGATTAGGAACTATCTAGACTTGATTAGACAGATATCTAACAGGGGGGACCTGAAAAACGCTATATCTCAAACGCGGTGGTATACGAGTGGGGAATATCACGCTTTCAATGGGGAAGGTGGCAAAACAAATTCAGATACATCACCTCTATGGTATACAGTTGCTAACCGTGTCGTTCAGAAACGTAATTGGTAGCAGTTCATAGTGGAGGTGGGATAAAATGTCATCAGAAACCACACAAGAGGATGCGATATCCGAGGCTGAGAGGGACCGTGACAAATCGAAAATTCAAATAAAAACAGAAGTAACCGATTCACCGATCATCGGACTCTACGTTACTCACGACACTAACGCAGACGAGGTCGCTGGTGCTATTTTACGGGCGAACCGTCAAGACTTCCCGGTAGTTGTTGCCCATAATGAAAATCCTGGAATAGAACCGGTTTCTTTTGCTCGCCAGCTTCAAGTAGAGGTGGTTGATCTCGCTGGTCATTCGCATGCTGAGAATCCTAAAGATGCGCTAAATGAACTAGCACGATTATCTGGATTTCCAAGCCTCATCTGGCAAGCTGACCCGGCTGACCGCATTGATTTTGAGGCGATCACCGACTCGATATATTCCTTTGATGAATACGTTATTGATCCACCGACAAGACCAGATGTTGATTCTGATCCGCATGTTCTCGTTGCAATCCCGGCGTATAATGAGGAAGCAACGATTGATACGGTAGTCAGGGAGGCGAACCCGTATGCTGACGAAGTAGTTGTCATCGATGATGGAAGCTCTGATCAAACTTCTGAGGTGGCTGCTGAGGCAGGAGCCACGGTAATTGAACATGAGCACAACCAAGGGTACGGTGCTGCACTAAAGACTGCGTTTGAGGAAGCAGCCAAGAGCGATTCCGACCATCTAGTCATTCTTGATGGTGACGGGCAACACGACGCATCAGATATTCCACAGCTTGTGAGCGAGCAGAACAGTACTGCTAGCGAAATCATAATCGGTAGCCGGTACACCAGTGATGGATCGACGGATGCACCTCTCTATCGCCACTTCGGGTTATTTGTAGTAAATCTTCTGACAAACTTAAGTTTCGGAGTTCTCAGGCCAAAGTCTTGGATCAATGACACTCAGAGTGGGTTCCGAGCTTACAACAAACAAGCTATCCAGAGTTTAGCTGAGGATGAGAGTATCGGCGACAGAATGAGTGCTAGCACTGATATTCTCTATCATGCTCACAAAAACGACTATCATGTTCGGGAAGTCGGGACTACTATCGAATATGAACTTGAGAATACGAGCAGTCTAAACCCAGTTTCACATGGCGTTATACTAGTAAGTAATATTTTAAAAACTATCGAGCAGGAACGGCCAATAACGGCGATGGGTGTCCCGGGCTTCGTGACCGTGTTTTGTGGTCTTGGATTCGGGTACTGGACATTTTCGAACTACATTTCTACCGGGACATTTCCACTCGGACTAGCAATTATCTCCGTGTTTTTTGGACTGACGGGATTATTGGGTTGCTTCACTGCTATCATTCTGCATTCATTGCAGCAGCATTTATCTGAATAGGTCATCTTCAGATGTCCGAAATACAGTATTGCCCTCACTGCGGTACGGCATTAAAACAAAGAGAGATTGAAGGTCGCAGACGGTACTATTGCATTAGTTGTGAGAGAACTATTTATCGAAATCCAAAGCCTTGTGCTGGTGTTCTTGTAGTTGATGGGAACAAGGTCTTGGTTGTAAAGCGTGGTAAACCACCGGCAGTAGGGGCATGGAGTCTACCTGCAGGATATCTTGAGGTTGATGAGAATCCAAAGGAAGCAGCAGTTCGAGAGTTGAGGGAAGAAACAAACCTCTCTATCTCAAAATCCGACATAGAATTATTCACAACCCATTTTGTAAGCAATTCTGGAAATCACAATGTTCTAGTACTTATTTATAAGACTAGATACGATTTGACCGATGGTTTACCTCTTGCTGGCTCAGATGCACTTGATGTCTGTTTTTTTGATCCCTATGACTCCCAAGACTTGCAAATTGAATCTGGATACTTACCGATTTTCCAGCAAGCCGTTGAAAGCAATCAATCAACCGGCTTAAATCAATAGCTATAATTATATCAAGCAATCAAATTCAGTAGAATGGTTGGCACTTCTCGGGTTCTTCTAGATGAATGGCCGATCGATAAACAGGTTTTTTTGACCCTTGATTTAGAGTGTGATTACGGGACGGCAATTCAAGAGAATACCTACGAAGCAGCCCGAGAAACACCTAAATTAGCCTCAATTCTGGAGCAGTATGACGTCCCACTTTCTTGTTTCTTGCAGACGGAATTGCTGGAGAGGTCTCCCCGTGCAGTTGAGGGGTTAGAAGATGCTGGCGTACCTGTTGAATTCCATGCGCACTCCCATACTCACCCTTCACGCGATAAAGCGGATGTCGAATATGAAATTCAGGAAAGTGTTACGCGAATTCGAAGCAGATTTAACAACGATAATATCGGCTTTCGATTTCCGGATGGGGCCGCCGATCCCGGTGATTATTCGGTCCTTTCGGAACACGGTATCCCTTTCAGCGCTAGTCTTTTTCCGTCTTGGCGTCCCGGTCGGTTCAATAACACAGGAGAATCGCTTACGCCCTTCCGGGATATGAATTCAAATATAATCGAGATTCCGTTTACTGTCTACTCATCCAGTATTCGAATTCCTGTATCTCTATCGTATTTAAAACTCGTGGGAAGACTTTTCGAAAAAATATTATACCAAAATCCTCCGACTGTGGTTATTTTTGATATGCATATGCATGACTTTGTTACTCCTCATGCTTTTTCGAAGCTGCCGAAAGCCTATCAGTTAGTATATTCCCGCCGACAGGAGGCTGGTTTCAGTATCTTCCGTCGCTTCATTCAAGAACTACAAGATCAGGGATACACGTTTGAATTAGTTTCCGAGTTACACTCAACTTTGGAGGAGTCATTCGATGTCTAACGATTCGAATTCTGTTGGTGTGTACATTGTCACCGTTGACGAGTATTATTATATACCAAAGTTCTTGCATGATGTTGTGGAAGCTAACGATATTAATATATCAGGAATTACTACTGTTTCCCCCTCATTGGGAACACAAAATATGCCCTCTTTCTTGTACGATCTTCTGCGGGTATTTGGACCTCGGGTATTCGCTAAACATCTTATGTTTTATGGGAAGTATGCAGCGATTGATAGACTCAATCGAGTTCTCCGAAGAGGAGCTGCATATTCGCCGAAGACTCTCGCACTACGCAATGGTATCGACTATCGACACGTAACTGATGTGAATGCGAACTCACATACTGATCACGTAGCACAAAAAAATCCTGACGTGCTTGTTTCAGTAGCGGCAACCCAAAAGTTTGAGTCTAAATTGCTTTCTATACCCACAAAAGGCGCAATAAATATCCATTCTTCTCTACTTCCGGAATATCGTGGTGTTTCCCCTAGCTTTTGGGCACTGCTCAATGAGGAAGAGAAGACGGGGATTACTGTTCATTATATGACTGAAGAAATTGATTCGGGGGATCTCATTACACAACAACCGTTAGAAATTCGTGAGTCAGACTCGTTACACTCCTTGAATACTCGGGTTGCGCAATTGGGATCAGATACCCTGTTAAGTGCCTTGAGAGATATAAAAAATGATTCAGTGAATTCCCGCTCAGTAGATCCTGAAGAAGGAGAGTACTACTCAATGCCGGAACGTGAGGACGTTTCTAAGTTTTTGTCCCGTGGAAATACCTTCTATTGATCTCCTAGCAATAGAGCGAAATACTCATTTATAGAATTTTGCTTAGTGAAGCGTGTCTCGAATGCTTTCCTCGCGTTAGCACCCTGTTTCTCCACTAGTTTTGGATTTTCTATCCATTCTTCCACAGCAGCTACAATCCCTTGTATGTCATTTTGCGTTACTTGAACACCAGCATCAAACTTACTGACAATTCTTGCTTCATCATCTTCGGGATGGGAGATTACTAAGACAGGTTGGCCTGCTGCAAATGATGTATATAATTTACTCGACACACATACTCCTTTCATACCTTCACTGACTGAAACAATCGAGACATCACCACTCGTAAGCGAATATGGGAGGTCTTCAAAATCCTGGTACGGCAGAAATTTAATTGAGGTACCGATGATATCAAGTTGAGAGGCAAGATCTACAATCTCATCTTTTTTATCTCCTTCGCCAATAATGACGAATTCCACATTTTCTTCACTGAGTTCGGCAGCAGCTCGTACAACTGTCTCCAAATCATGATTGTCGCCGATATTGCCTGAATAAAGAATCGTAAATGGCTCAACTAAACCGTGTTCTTGGGAAAACCAATTGTCTTCTTTCTCTCGAGGTTTGATGAAATCCGGGTCCTCCCAGTTATGAATAATTTGAATTTTCGACTCATCGATTTGCTCTCCAGACTTATTTATTATTAAATCCTTCATTGTTGGCCCAAGGGCCACGATGTGTTTTGCCCTCAGGAATACTGACTTGTGGAGTCTGGACCACAGTTTGTCGACGACACCACCTTCGTTGATATGGCCCGGCGCAATAGCCATCTCCGGATAGACGTCGTACACGATATAGGTGTATTCCCATCCTCGTATTCTACACACTAACCACATGGCAATCGGAAGAAACGGTGGATTCGAAACGAAAATAATCTCTCGCTCCTGGTCTGACCGACTGAAGAGTAAAGTGAAAAACATCCACGCTGTGAAAACGGTCCAGTTGAACAGTCGTCGCGGAAGTCCCGATTGTCGAACTTGGGGTGCCTGAATCCGTTTAATGAGAACACCTTCATGGGTACTGACTCTGGGTTGTTTTTTGTTCTCCCCGCTATGATAGTTCGGCTGACCCGTATAAACTGTCATGTCGAGTCCCCGCTCTTCCAATCCGACTGCGAGATCCGTCATCAGTTGCCCAGTTGATGCGGTGTCGGGATGAAAATACTCCGTAACGAGGACAAACTCTTTGTCAGTCTCTCCCATAGAATCTCTAGTTAGCGCTCGTGAAGCAAGGTTTCGAGATTTTCTTGAACGTATTCTTTACCCCGGTTATTCACATACCAGTCCAGGGTTTCACTGATACCTTCCTCTAACGTGTACTGGGGTTCCCAGCCCAGAAGTTCCTCGGCGCGCGAGGTGTCAGCAGCACGGTGGCGTACGCCAACGGGCTTGTCGGTCATGTGGTTGATATTATCCGGGTACCAGTCGAGATGTTCGAAGATCTGTTCAGCGACTTCGTTGATGGTGATATATTGGCTGATCCCCGCATTGACCGGCGTAGCGTCAGTGATATTCTCTGCAGCGAGGCGGAGAGCGCGGGTGATGTCCTTCACGTAGGTGAAGTTTCGTGTCTGCTCGCCATCGCCCCAAATCTGGTAGGGGTCCTGTTCGGCGTACGCCTTGGCCATCAGGGCGACGATGGCATGCGTTTCGTTTTCGCGGGGACCATAGGCCGTGAAAATCCGAACCATGCTGGCGTCGATATCGTACTGCTCCTCGTAGGCCTGCAATGATCTCTCTCCCATGAGTTTAGCCCAGCCATACACTTCGTCCGCATAGGCACCACCACGTTCATCGAAGCTCACCATATCCTCTCGGAGTCGCCGTTTTTCTTGCTGGATATCGGTTGGATACGTACAGGCACTGGAGGCGAAGGTGATGCGGTCCACACCGTTCTTGACGGCCGCCTCATAGACGATATTGTCCAGTGCCATGTTTGTGGCACAGTTTGCGGGATAGTTGGCGATGTAACCACGGCCGCCGTGGTCGGCAGCCAGGTGAAAGACGGTGTCCATCTTCTCTGTCGCCTTGTCCGCAAACGTCCAGTGCTTGAGATTCCCGTCGAGGACTTCGATTTCCTCCTCTACGGCGCGAAGGTTCTCGTGCTCGCCGCTTGAGAAGTCATCGGCTACACGAACGTTCGCACCAGCATCCACCAGTTCCTCAACCAGATGGCTCCCAATAAACGATGCCCCGCCGGTCACTAGAACGTTCTCGTTCTTCCAAGAAGTCATTCGTCAGCACCTCCGTCAGCTACTGCGGGTTGTTTAGTTCTTTCGAGCTCTTCTTTGGCCCACTCGTACACCTGTTGGAGTCCCTCCTCTAGCGGTGTACTGGGTTCCCATTCGAGTTCTTTTTTCATCTTCGTCATGTCGCAGGCATACTTGTCTGTCCCTGTCGGCTTGGAGAGGTCATGGTCGATTGTTAGATCCTTCCCACTGATATCGATTATCGTTTCGGCAAGTTCGTTGATTGTGACGACTTCCTTTCCGTTTCCGAGGTTAATTGGTTCGCCATCTGTCTTCTTTTCGATGGCGTGGAGCATCCCTTCGACGAGGTCTGTTACGTAAATAAACCCTCGTTCCTGGGTTCCGTCACCGAACAGTTCGATGGAACCTCCATCAGGTTCTTCGATCACTTTACGGCAGAGGGAAGGGATGACATGGCTGTCACCGGGATCGAGACTCTCTCGCGGGCCGTAGCAATTAAAGATTCGGACCGAACTGGTCTTGATGTCACAGTCGTCGTAGTACGCTTGGCAGGCAACCTCGCCGAGCACCTTTGCCCAGCCGTACGTACTGTGAGGATTGGCAGGAATGGCCTGGTCTTCACTGAAGCGATTGAGGTCGTCGTGTTGTTGTCGATAAATGCAGGCACTGGAGGCGAACAGGAAGCGTTTAATATCATTAATCCTAGCAGCCTCCAGCATATGCTGGTTCATTAGTACAGAAGGGGTAAGGCCACCTACATTCTCCCTCTGGATATAGTGGATCCCACCAACGCTCGCCGCAAGATGGAATACATAATCTACCCCTTCTGTGATCTCCACACAGTTCTTGTGGGTTGTGAGATCAACTGCACGAAACTCGATTTCGTCGCGCAGGTGGTTGATTTTCTCGATGTCTCCTCGAGAGAAATCGTCTGCGACAGTGACATTTGCTCCGAGGTCAACGAGCCGCTCCGTCAGGAACGAACCGATGAATCCAGCTCCACCAGTCACTAGAACACTCTTATTATTCCAATTCAGTTTCATCACTACTGAGAATGGAATTCTATCACACCAATAAGCTTTCTATTTTAGCTTGGTAAATTATTACTAGACCACGGTTAGAGGATAGATGTGATGTTTCATGGATTCATAGATAACCGAGATTTTCTAATCGCGATTCGACATCGTTGTCTACTGCATCAACGAAATCATGGGCATCCACGTCAAGTGTGTCTAGCCGATCGAGGACAGCAGACTTAACCTCTTCTGCTTCAGGATGTTCAGAAACGGATACCTGTTCGAATTTTCCCTTGCGTAAATCGAATAACCGGTGTTCGTTATGGATTTCATCCCCTTCGTAAAGCCACTCTTCGGACCTGGCACCGACGATAATATCACCTTCAACCTCATGTTCGGCCATAATATACTTCCGTGGTGCGTCTTTTCCTGGGATCTGTCCTTCGTATCCGCTCGGAATTTCGAGATTAAGTGTATCGTGTATGAGGGGCGGAATGTCCAAGAGACTCACCAACTGGTCGGTAGCTTCTTCTAGATACGGTGGTCCATTTGAAACGATTAGTGGAACACGAAGCAATTCATCGTACATCCGCTCGGGTTTGCCGTACTGATCAAATTCGCCGAAGAGTTCCCCGTGATCTGATGTGAGAATTATCAGTGTCTCCTCGTAACGACCGGACTCTTTCAAGTGGGTAATGATCCGCGCGATTTGTTCGAGTGTATAATCAATTGCTGCTTTGTAGAGTTGCTTGAGTTTGTGTATCTCCTCCTCTGTGAGTGTTTCAGGATTTCGGAGCAAATCGGAATACCACTCTGAAACCTCTGTCTGGGTAACATCGGCTACGCCATACTGTTTCCGATACGTTTCGGGCGGAAAGCACGGATGGTGAACGTCCATGTAGTGAACCCAACCGAAAAATGGGCTTTCCGTCTCAGCAAGCCAATCGATTGCGTCGTTAGTGATGACGTCAGCACTTACGTATGGTCGAGGCTTGCCTTTGATGAGCTGGTACGTTTTCTTTATGAAATCAGTGATATGGAGTGTTTCATCGATTCGCCTTAGTTTGGGATTGTTGATTTCGACGCCTCTCGGGAATACTTTAGTTGCAATTCCCATGAGTGGGTTCTGATAATCTTCGAACCTCTCAAACCCCACGTCATAATTAAAATGGCGAGAAAGAAATGGGTTACACTGGAAACCGCCGGTGGTGTATCCTGCCTGCCTTTGACGATGACTGAGCAATGGACGCTCCTCTGTCAGCGGCCCCAGTCCGCCATAAGAGAGTGGCATCGTTCCAGTTAACATGGCGGGGAAAGATGGCGTTGTTCCCGGCCCCGTGGCGAACGTTTTTCCAAAGTCGTCTCCATTGTCACGGAGAGTCGATATTATTGGGAAAGAATCGTCGCTTAAGACATCTAACCGAACCGAATCAATCGTAATTAAGAGGGAATTCTTGGTCATTATGCAGTCTTTTTCATCGCGTACCATATATCATTTGATAATGATTAGAGACCTCGGATAAAAGAATCTCAGATTGTCATCCGGGAGGGGTGTTAATTTTCGATCAAAGTGTTGCGGAGTACAGCGTGGGTTGTGAGCCTGCTTTCTGTTTATTCTCAGCTCTTGTTAGGGAAAACGGTAGGTGAACAGCGTGGTGGACTTCAGCACACCGAACCATACTTCGATGAGCGAGTGATCACCCCACGTTTCTCGTTTCCCTTCATAATGGAAGATTTCAAGAGTTAGTCGTACTGGAGACCGCGGTCAGATAGAATCTCCGACTGCTCGCGGCAATATTGCACCGTTTTTTGAGAAACAGGAATGCATTGAGGGTGGACCGGACGGGAGAGACCTCATATGCAGCACTTCGAAGGCATCTATAGCAACAGCAGCCCACCGTAGATCTCTTCGGCCTCAATCTCCAGTTTGATTTCATCAACCACGGCTATCTCCCGCCGGTCACGATCGGGTTCAAACAGGTGCTTCATACGATGATACCAGTGGGTAGCGACGTGACAGACATCGACAAATAATTCAATCCGTCGAAACGGACAATTCGCCGTGGTAGATGAGGACAGTGAGGATACGACGTTCAATCGGCGTATCTTCGTGGTAACGCTCATGGGTAGAGGATTGTTGGTAGCATCATAGCGCAGTTTCAAGGATGGTTTTGAGCGCTTCATCGCCGGGTTTGCGACGGACGCGTTTTCGAAGCTGTAACGCTCTGAGGTAGGGTGTGAGTTTGTCTTTGGAGATTCCTCGATGGGGCGAGAGCCACCGTCGCGCCAGCGACGCGTGGCTCTCGCACGTGTTGACATGCATGTCGCCATCAGCGTATTCACCCTCGCCGTGGACGACGTACTGGCGGTCGAATGCGTCGTCCTCGTCGAGTGGCTCGTACGCTCGAAAGCCGTCAGTGTAGACCGTCAGCGACTCCTCTTTGCGGTCAGCAAGCAGGAGTCGAATCGTCGATTCATCAG
>NZ_FNFC01000009.1 GCF_900100385.1 Halovenus aranensis | reverse complement strand
AGCAGGTGCTCTTCCTCTATCTCGTTGTCTGCCTGGGTAGGTTCCACACTTTTCCCAAGCAGACACTTTCACTCAAACCCGATGTGATCGACTGAAACTCTGCCGGGTCAAAGGTGTCCCAGACGCCCCCCTCGCTCCGGAAATCGGGGATGCCCGATGCGGTAGAGACGCCCGCACCCGTCAGGGCGACCGCGTGGTCTGCGGTCCTGAGCGCCGTTGCGACCGCCTCGACTGTGTCGTCTCTCACATTCGGCTCTGAGACCGCACCGAGCAAAAGTCTCCCGGCAGTCAATTCGGGGGAAACGGTCAAGCCGGACACACTCCATTGGCTGACATGGCCCGCATACACGCCCTCGTGGTTCTCTGTCTGCTCCTGACTGTCGGCGCGGGCTGTCTGACATTCGGTGACGACAACCCGACGACCGAGACCCTCCTCGCCGACCTCAACGAGACGGACCCGCCAGAGACGGTCGCAGCTACGTTCGAAGCGAACTGGACGTACGAGGGGGCGACGCTCTCGCTCTCGTACGACGCCTGGTATCGAAGTGATGGAGCGAGCCGGGTTGAGAACGATGTCGGCGGTAGGACCACCGTTACTGTCGATGACGGTGACCGCCGCTGGCGGTACGACCCGGGACAGAACACGGTTCGCGTCAGGCCCGGCGGTTCGGGTGACGACCCGGTTACCCAGATGCGACGAGGACTTGCCAGGATACTTCAGACCGCTCCAGTCACCGATATCCGCGAAACGCAGTATCAGGGACGCACGGTCTATCACCTCACACTCGACCCCGCCGGCGACCGTGACCAACTCGTTCCGCCGCTTTTGCCCGGCGGTATCACCAGCAGGGACGAACAGCTAGACGAGACGGAGACACCGTTCAACACGACGCGTATGGAGCTGTGGGTAGACGCGGAGTACATGTTCCTTGTGAAACAGCGAATCGAGGGTGAAGAGACCGGGGTGTTCCGGTACCGCAATATCACGTTCGAAGGGGTCGACGACGATAGATTCGAATTCGAGGTACCCGAGAACGCGACAGTACAGACGCCGACCGACTCCGAGAACGCCACCGACGCTCGGGCACCGATTACACCGTAACCCGCTGTACACACCGCCAATCCGGCAACACGGTCGTTTGTACCGTGTTCAGAACTCGACCGCGTAGTCGAACTCGGCGGCGCGGGCGGCGAACTGTCCGAGCAGTTCCGCGGCCGCGTCGAGGTCGTCGAGGTCGAGCATTTCGACGGGCGTGTGCATGTAGCGGTTGGGAACGCCAACGTTCAGCGAGGGAATACCGCCCTGGGAGACGTAGAAGGCGTCGGCGTCGGTCCCGGTCCGGCTCCCGGCGGCCTGCAACTGGTAGTCGAGGTCGGCGTCGTCGGCGACCTCACGGACCGCCGCGACGACGTTGGGGTGGTTCGTGCTGCCGCGGGCAACCACAGGGCCGTCACCGAGTTCGATACCCGTATCGCGGTCGCCGGGGACGCCGGGACCGTCGGTCGCGTGGGTCACGTCGGTCGCAATCGCCACGTCGGGCGCGAGGTCGAACCCGACCATCTGTGCGCCCTTCAGGCCGACCTCCTCTTGGACCGTGCTGACGGCACAGACCGTCGCCTCGGGGTCGCGCTCGGCGGCCCGGCGCAGTGCCTCGGCGGCCGCCCAGATGCCGATACGGTTGTCGAGCCCGCGGGCCGTGATGCGCCCGTCTTCGAGTTCGGAGACCGTCTGGTCGAAGGTGATTGGGTCGCCGACCTCGACGAGCGACGCGGCGGCGTCGGCCTCGTCGACGCCGATGTCGACGTGCTGTTCGCGAATCTTGCTGTAGGAATCTTCGTCTCTGTCGCGCAGGTGGATAGCGGTCTGACCGATGACGCCCGGAACCGTGCCGTCGTCGGTGTGGACGACGACGTGCTGGCCCTGTGAGACAGTCTTGTCGGAGCCGCCGATGCGCGTCAGGCTGAGCGAACCGTCGTCGTTGATGTCACGGACCATGAAACCAATTTCGTCGCAGTGACCCGTCACCGCGACCGTCGGCTCGCCGCCCTCGACGATGGCGACGGCGTTACCGTACTCGTCGGTCCGCACCTCGTCGGCGAACTCGGAGACGTAGTCGACCCACTCGCGCTGGCCGGGCGCTTCGAAGCCCGACGGCGTCGATGTCTGTAACAACGAGTCGAGGAACTCCCGCGTTGTGTCGTCCATACCGGGCCGTTGGACCCGGCCCACCTGAATCTACCGTTGTCGGTTGTGACCGTCCCCGGGGAATTCCGACAGGCCTATTATCATTATTCTTCATGTCTGTGCTATGAGCCACGACGAGGTACTGACTGCGCTCTGTGAGAACGCACGCTATAGCACCGAAGACATCGCGCGGCAACTCGACATGGAGCCAGCGGCCGTCGAGGCGGCCATCGACAGCCTCGAAGAAGACGGTGTCATCAGGGGGTACCAGCCAATCGTCGACAGGCGCAAACGCGACGAGGAGTCCGTCCGGGCGGCCGTCGAGTTGAACGTCACGCTCGACCGTGAGACGGGCTATGAAGATATCGCGAGCCGACTCGCCAAGTTCGATTTGGTCGACTCGCTGCATCTCGTCAGCGGCGAGTTCGACTTCTTCATGGAGGTCGAGGCCGGTTCGATGCGTGAGGTGTCACAGTTCGTCAGTGACAAGGTCGCGCCAGTTCCCGAAATCACCCAGACGGTTACCCACTACGTGATGGACTCGTACAAAGAACAGGGCATCCTGCTCGGTGACGGGCACGACGACGACCGGCTCTCTGTCTCACCATGAAGCCGGCCGAACGCATCGACCGGGTCCCGCCGTCAGGTATCCGCCGGTTTTTCGAGCTTGCAGAACAGCGCGAGGACGTCATCTCACTGGGTGTCGGCGAGCCCGATTTCGCGGCCCCCTGGGCCGCCCGTGAGGCGGGTATCGCGTCACTCGAACAGGGCAAAACATCCTACACTGCAAACCGCGGCCGGCAGGACCTCCGGGCGGCAATCGCCGAGGATGTCGACCATCGTTACGACCTCGATTACGACCCCGACGAGGAGATTCTCGTCACTGCGGGCGCGAGTGAGGCAGTCGACCTCGCGTTTCGCGCGTTCGTCGACCCCGGCGACACCGTCGCGGTCGCCCAGCCGTGTTATGTGTCGTACGTGCCGGGCGTGCGCTTTGCCGGCGGCGAGGTCTGTCCGGTGCCGACCCGCCGCGAGGACGAGTTCACACTCACCCCTGAGGTCCTCGCTGACGCCGGAGCCAACGAGGCCGAGATGCTGGTTCTCTGCTATCCGAACAATCCGACCGGCGCGACGATGTCCCGCGACGAACTCGCGGAGGTCGCCGATTTCGCCCGTCAACACGACCTCACCGTCGTCTCGGACGAAATCTACGCGGAGTTGAGCTACGAGCACGACCACACCTCGATAGCGACGCTGCCGGGTATGCGCGAGCGAACAATCGTCATCAACGGCTTCTCGAAGGCGTACGCGATGACGGGCCTCCGGCTGGGGTACGTGCTCGCGCCGGCGGGAGCGACGCGCGCGATGAACCGCGTCCACCAGTACACCATGCTGTCGGCCCCGACGACGGCCCAGCACGTGGCACTGGAGGCACTCGACTCCTGTGAGGACGTGGTCGCGGAGATGGTCTCGCAGTACGACCGCCGCCGGAACCTCGTCCTCTCTCGGTTCGAGGAGATGGGTATCGACTGCTTTCCCGCAAGCGGCGCGTTCTACGCCTTTCCCACGACTCCCTGGGAGGACAGCGAGGCCTTCGCGGAGGCGCTACTCGAGGAGACCGGCGTCGCGGCTGTCCCGGGCGATGCCTTCGGCGAGGGCGGCCACGGACACCTTCGGGTCTCGTATGCGACCGGAATGGACGGCCTCAAGGAGGCACTCGACCGTATCGAGCGCTTCGTCGAGACACACGACGACCCGGACGCGTAGCTACCTGTGCACAACGGGTAAGAGGCTGCCTGTCGAACAGAGACGTATGGTAGACATCACAATTCTCGAAGTTAATCTCTCGGACAGCTCGTTTTCCGCCCAGGCACAGTGGGGCGAGGACGAGGGCGAAGTCGATTACGAGGGCAACGGCGAGGACGGCGAAGACAACGGCGCTGCCGGGCCAAGCACGGCAGTTGCAGCTGTCGTCGTTCTCGTCGTCCTCGCGGTCGTCGCTGCCGTCCTCAAGTTCCTCGTCGGCGGCGACGACCCCGATGTCGACATCGAGACGCCTGACGAACCTGTCGGCGTGAGCATCGACGACGAGTGACGGCCTGCCGGCGAGAAACAGCGCCATCGGGAAATCTACACCTGACACAGCGATAGCCGCGACGAACGAACCCTGTCCGTGGGTCGGTCACTGCGGGAACGTGACCGTCGCTGTCGTGCCGTCGTCGGTCTCGAAGTCGAGGAGTGCCTCGGAATACTCGATAACGCGGTCGATAATCCAGAGTCCTGCGCCGCTGCCGTGTTCGAGCGCAGACTCGCCGTGTCTGTCGATAATTTCGACCTCGTAGGCGTCGATACCCGGACCGTCGTCGTCGATTTCGACCGTCGGACCGGCCGGCCGGTCGTCGACCGTGACGACGACGCGTGGCCGCTCGCTGTCGTTGTGGTCGAAGCCGTTGCGTATCAGATGCCGGAGTGCAGTCGTCAGCTCTAGGTGGGCCGTCACGTCTGGCTCGGCCTCGATGTTCAACAGCAACTCTCCCTCGGGAAACTCCGACTCG
The DNA here is from genome assembly GCF_900100385.1 of Halovenus aranensis. GTDB lineage: Archaea > Halobacteriota > Halobacteria > Halobacteriales > Haloarculaceae > Halovenus > Halovenus aranensis. The sequence continues at coordinate 159,911 of NZ_FNFC01000009.1, read as the reverse complement.
ACGGTCGCTGTGGCTGTGCGAACCGCCTCCGCCAGGGAGACGGTTGTCATCTGGTCTCGGCGCTGGACGACAGTTCGCATCTCGCGGGCGTGTTCGGCCGTCCGCGCCAGTTCGTCGCAGTTCTCGATGACGGCCTCGGCGTACGCGTCGAGTGGCTGGTCGACCTCCGCGGCGATTGTGCTCGCGTACCCGCGGATTGGCGTCAGCTTGTTGCGCACGTTGTGTCTGAGTACCCGTGCAATGACCTGTTCGAGCAACGCAACGTCTTGGCGGCTGTCGATGACTTCGGCGACGATTTCGAGATTCGCCGCGAGTATTTCGAGCACCTCGGCGTCGAACTGCGTGAAACTGTCCTCGTAGGTCGAGCCGGCAGTCATTACCCCAAAGTCGCCGATTGGGACGATAATCTCCCCTTTGATTGGCGTCTCGTCGTTGTAGGCGTCGGGGTGTTGTGAGGCGTCCGAGACGAGCGTCGTCGACCCGGAGTCGAACGCCTGCCAGGCGATACTCTCGCCGTCCTCGTCGAAGGGCGGCGGATCACCGATCAGTGTTACCGCATCCTGAGTCATCCCGAGCGGTTCGAGGACTTTCTTGCTTGGCTGATACTGCCAGACGCCGACGAGTGGCAAGTCGAGAACAGCCGGTATCGTGTCGAGTACCGTCTCGGCCATCTCCTCGTGTGTCTCTGCCTGCAGCGCCTTGCTGATTGCGCGCTGGACGCCCGCCAGCCTGTTTCGGTTGGTCGACCGGTCGAGAGCGACCGCAACCAGCTGGCTCAGCAGCCGTAGAAACTGCACGTCCCGGTCGGTGAATCCGTGGGGCTCGGACTCGGACGCGATGAGCACGCCGTGGACACCGACCGGCAGGACGACCGCACTCTCGGCGGGCGTCTCGCGGTCGGGGAGCCTTCCCTCGAAGGTATCTACGTCGTTGATTCGAACCGGGTCGCGGGTCTCGTATGCCTCCCAGATGACTGTGTCTCTGGTGGTGTATCTCGGCGGCTCGTCGTCGAACTGCTCGCGCAGCTGTTCGGTCACTGCCGCCGGCTCCAGCGTCTCTCTCTCCCGATTGTACAGGTGAACGCCGACGTTCGCATAGCCAAAGACAGACTCGACCGCCTCGACTGCCCGCGCACAGACCTGCTGGCGCGAGTCCTCGTCCAAGAGGTCCTGTACCGCCCCGGACAGCGCCTCGAGGGTCTGCTCGCGTTCTTTCCGCGCTGTGATGTCGACGTAGATGCCGACATACTCCGTGTCTAACTGCGTCGCGAGCGGGACGGCGTTGAACAGGAAGTGGCCGGTCCCCGAACACGTCTCCCGTTTTATTTCTGCGGTGAACGAGTCGCCGCGGTCGAGCGCCGCCACCAGTTCGTTGCTATCGAATTCTCCGTCCCCGGGCCGAATGAGCGCGTCCAGTCTCTGCCCGCGGATAGCGTCGTCCTCGTAGCCGAATCGCTCCTCGAAGGCCTCGTTCGCACGGGCGATACGCTCGACGCCGTCTTCGACGACGACGGTGACGACTGGGTCCGGAATCGCCTCGAAGACTGCTTCGAACCGGTCGCGTTGCGCCCGGCGTCGCTCTCGCGTTACCGCCGACGAACAGGCGCGTGCGACCGTTTCGTTCAGCTCCGGGAGCGCCGCCAGGGTCGCGTCGTCGAGTTCTCTCTCGTCTGTCCCGAGAACGAGTACACCAAACGCCGGGAGCTCGAACAGGTGATACTCGCCCACGCCCGCGACAATCTCGGAGACCGGTAGCGACGCTGTCATCGACGACCTGTCTGTGGCTTGCGCGTCGGACTCGAGACGGTCGCGCGCGACCGCGAGCAGGTCGCTCTGGGCCGGTCCACCCGGGACAGCAGAGACCAGTGACAGCGCCTCGTCCTCGGTGTGGAACACAGCGCCGACAGCACAGTGTAGGTGTTCCAGATACGCCGTCAACGCCTCCGTCGCTGTTGCTTCGACGGTCTCTTTGGACTCGACCGTGAGGGATATCTCGTACAGTGCCCGGAGTCGCTGTTGTGCGTTCATGATGTCGGAACTCTTGGTGACGCTGGTCTCGCTCGGTCCGGTCCCAACGAAGATGCGCCCGGGTGATACATCAGGAAGCGACGCTCTTAATCACTTGGCTGGCTCCGCGTGATTCGTGCGTTTCTTTATGTTTCTGTGAACTGTATGTAGAACATGTGTAACGATTTATACCGGAAGCTCGTCGAGGAATCCGCCGACATGGCGACTATCATCGACACCGACGGGCAGATGTCTTACGTGAGTCCGTCCGTCCGGGAGGTCCTCGGCTACGAGCCCGAGGAACTCGTCGGCGAAGTCGGCTACGAGTACCAACATCCAGACGACCGGGAGACAGTCGCCGACGCAATCGAGCGCCTCAAAGCCAATCCCGACGACACGCAGGTCGTCGAAAGCCGATTCCGTCACGCTGAGGGCTCCTGGCGGTGGGTCGAGGCGACGCTGCAAAACCGCTTCGACGACGAGACAATCGACGGTATTCTGGTGAACAGCCGCGACATCACCGAGCAGAAACGCCGGGCAGCGGAGTACGAGGACCTCGCAGACGAGTACACGAGGTTACTCGATGCGGTCAAAGACGGCATCTTCTACGTTACTGTCGAGGCGACGGAGGCGGGCTACGAGTTTCGGTTCGAGCGCCTGAACGACGCCTACGAGGAACAGACGGGGCTGACCAGCGAGGAGGTGGTAGACAAGACGCCGACCGAGGTGTTCGGCGACGAACTCGGGGCCGAAGTCGAATCCAACTACCGGCGGTGTGCCCGGGCCCGCGAGCCGATTACGTATCAAGAGGAACTCCCCGTCGAGACTGGTGCGCGATTCTGGCAGACAAACCTCGCTCCGGTCCTCTCGGACGGCGAGGTGATTCGGATTATCGGCATCACGCGAAACGTCACAGACCGGGTCAAGCGCGAACGCCAACTCCGGAGCCAGAACGAACAGCTCGAAGAGTTCGCGAGCGTCGTCTCCCACGACCTGCGAAACCCGCTGAACGTCGCACAGGCCCGGACGACGCTGCTTGCTGAGGAGTGTGAAAGCGAGCACCTCGACCCAATCGTCCGCTCGCTCGACCGGATGGAGGAACTCATCTCCGATACGCTGACACTCGCCAGACAGGGTCAGATCGTCGCCGACCCCGGGCCGATACCGCTGGTCGACTTGGTGGGGGGCTGCTGGAAGAGCGTCTCGACAGAATCGGCGACAATCGATATCGCCGACGACATCACGATTCGTGGCGACCGGAGCCGGCTGCAACACGTCTTCGAGAACCTCTTTCGGAACGCAGTCGAACACGGCGGCGACGACGTGACCATCACCGTCGGCAGCACCGACGACCACTGTCTCTACGTCGAGGACACTGGGCCGGGAATCCCCGAGGACGAACGAGCAGAGGTGTTCGAGCCCGGCGTTAGCTCCGCGACCGGCGGGACGGGATTCGGTCTGACTATCGTCCGGCGAATCGCCGAGGCTCACGGCTGGGATGTCGATATCGTCGACGGCGATGCGGGCGGTGCACGCTTCGAGTTCTCTGGCGTCGATATCGAGCCGCGCTGAGGCGTCCTCAGCAGACGGCTGCGAGACGGTCGGCGACGGCCGCGCCGAGCGCCTGTTTCGAGCCCGTAACCTCGCACACGTCGTCGCCGTCGACGACCAGTGCAGTCGTCTCGTCGGCACCCATCACTCCTGCGTCGTTTCCGACGACGAACGCGAGGCCGACGCGGTCCTGCAGGGCACGCGCCTGGGCAACGATGGCGTCCTCGTCGCCTTCGGTTTCGGCTTTGAAGCCGACGAGTGCCAACTCGGGGTGGCTCTCCCGGACGGCGTCGAGGAGCTTAGGCGTCGGTTCGAGGTCGAGTGCGAGGTCCTGCCCGGAGCGAATTTTCTCGTCTGCGGCCTCGACGGTGTAATCGGCGATAGCCGCCGCCGAGACGAGAGCGTCGGCTTCGGGGGCGCGGTCGAGGACAGCGTCGCGCATCTCGGCGGCGCTCTCGACGGCGACGGTGTCGGCCCACGGAACCTCGGGACCGTCGTGGACGAGGACGACCTCCGCGCCGTGGGTGACACAGGCCCTGGCGACCGCGCGACCGGTCTGTCCCGAAGCCCGGTTCGAAAGCGTCCGAATCGGGTCGACCGACTCCGTGGTCGCGCCGCTCGTGACGATGACGGTCTGCCCGGCCAGCGGTTGGGCGCCAGTCGCGCGTGCGGCGGCCGTGACGATGGCGTCCTCGGTCGCGATTTTGGCTTTCCCCTCCTCGATGCGCGGGTCGACGAAGTCGACGCCCCACGATTCGAGCTGGTCGAGCGCCTCGAGCACGCCCGGGTGGTCGTACATCGGCTCGTGCATCGCCGGCACGACGACGAGGGGCACGTCGGCGCCGAAGGCAGTCGTCGCGCAGGTGGTCACCGGCGAGTCGTCGACTGCGGCGGCCATCTTGCCGACGGTGTTTGCGGTCGTCGGCGCAATCAACAGCAGGTCTGCCCACCCCTCACGGCCACAGAGCTCGACGTGTTCGACGGCCCCGGTAATCTCCGTGACGACGGGGTTCTCGGTCGCGTATTCGAGCGCCCAGGGGTGGATGATACCCTGGGCCGAGTCGGTCATCACCGCCCGGACCTCGGCACCCTGTCGGCGGAGCTCGTGTGCCAACTCGACGGTCTTGACCGCCGCAATCGAGCCGGTCACGCCCAGTGCCACCTTGACTCCATCCAGCATATTCCTACTGCCGTGATGTGGCCACTTAAACATCCAGTTCCATCGGGTGTGTCGACGCGGCTCCAGTCCGGGGTACGCTTTTGTGAGGCCTGAGCGAACTGTTGGGTGTGTCACTCCCACTCACGCCGCAGTTTCTGGCGGGGCTCACGGCGTTACTTTTCGTCGCCGGTGCGGTCAACGGCCTCGCGGGGTTCGGGTTCGCGCTCGTCGGCACGATGACGCTGGCGACAGCAGTGGCGCCAGCGACCGCAGTCGTGTTCATGATCGTCCCAATACTGGGAGTCAACCTCTCGCTGGTGGGCGAGCTCTCTGCCGGGGAACTCCGAAGCTGTGGACGGCGGTTTGCCCCCCTGCTCGCGTCGGCAGTTCTCGGCACGGTCGCGGGGATGGCGGCTATCGATGTCCTGCCCGAATCGCCGCTCCGGCTGTTGCTCGGCGTTGTCTCGCTGGGCTTTGTCGCGAGCGCGCAACCGTTTGTTCCCGTTCCGGGACTAAACCGCGCCCGCGAGGGCTGTTTCGTCGAGACGACGCCCGCGATGGCCGGCGTCGGCGGGCTCTCTGGGCTGTTGTTCGGCGGGACGAACGTCGGGGTGCAACTGGTCGCCTTCCTCCGGGGCTGTGACCTTTCACACGGTCTGTTTGTCGGCGTCGTCGCACTCGTCTTTCTCGGTCTCAACGCCGTTCGCGTCGCTATGGCGGGGGCTCTCGGGCTCTATCCCGGCTGGGGTGTGCTGGCTGTCTCCGTCGCCGCTGTCGTGCCGGCGGTCGCTGGCGTCGCGGTTGGACAGCGACTCCGCGCCCGCGTCGGTGAACGCGCCCGCCGTGGCGTCGTCCTCGGACTGTTGACGGTCATCGGCCTCAGACTCGTCGGAGCCGGGCTGGGTCTCCTCGGGTGAGAGGGTGGCCGAAACGGGTTGCTAAACGGCCGCACCATAATTACTTATGTTGTGATACTCAAACAATATTCTATGTCCGATGACAGCAGCGCACTCTCACGGCGTCGGCTACTCACCACGACTGGAGCCCTGTCGGCGACGGCGCTGGCGGGATGTCTCGGCAGCGACGGTGGCGGGCCGGAAAACGAACAACTGGCAGACACGCGCGAGCGGCCGCTCCCGGAGGGAGCAGAGAACTGCGTCTCGACGATGGGCATAGAGCGCGACCCCGACGGACTGACCGCCAAAGAGAACGTGGACTACCAGTTTCACCCGAACTATACGGGCGACAGCGGCTTCATCGAACTCTGTGCGAACTGTCAGTTCTTCTGTCCGGGGAACAACTTCGACTCGTCTGACTCCTCCGACACCACCATCGGCGCGTGTGCGGCAGTCGAAGGCGGCATCTACTCACAGGACTGGTGTGCGCTCTGGCAGCCAGTCGACGGTCTCGAAGAGCAGGACCGGTCCCGAGCGCGGGGCAGTCAGACAGAGAACTAGGCGACCGACTCGGCGGTGTCGGCGAGCATCTCGGCCGCGAGGTGGATTTCGCGCTCGGTCACGTCGAGCGGTGGGAGCATCCGCAGCGTCTGCTTGCCACAGCCAAGCGTCAACAGTCCGTTAGCGAAGGCCTCCTCCTGAATCGCGTCCCGACGGCTCTTCGAGTCGAACTCGACGGCGAGCATCAGGCCTTTGCCACGGATGTCGATGACACCGGGCATATCGAACTCGGCGAGGAGTTCCTGCATCTGCCGGCCGCGCTCGGTGGCGTTGTCGAGCAGGTCGTACTCCTCGATGGCGTCGATTGTGGCGACACCTCGCGCGGAGGAAAGCAGGTCGCCGGCACCCCACGTCGAGGAGATGCGCCCCCGGTCGTCGGGGAAGATTTCCTCGGTGGAGATGGTCGCACCGACGCGAAGCGCCTTCGCGCTGGTGATGACGTCGGGCTCGATGGCGTAGTGGTCGGATGCCCACCACTCACCGGTCCGGCCCATCCCCGACTGTATCTCGTCGGCGATGAGCGTGAGATTGTGCTCGTCACAGAGTTCGGCAATTTCGTCCATGAACGCCTCGCTTGGCGGCCGGTAGCCACCCTCGCCCTGGAACGGTTCCATCACGAGCGCGGCGACCTCGTCGGCGGCGACGTACCCCGTCTCGGGGTCGAGCATCCGACGCAGGGCCGACGTGTCGTCGAAGAAAAAGCCACAGTCACAGCTCTCGGCGTCACAGGAGGCGTTGGTACAGTAGGGCATATCCTGGACGCCGTCGATTTCGGGGAAGTGACGGCGATACTTCGACCGCGAGCGGTTCAGCGAGAGCGTGCCAAGCGTTCGGCCGTGGAAGGCCCCCTCGGTCGTTATCGTGTACTTACCCTGACTGTTGTCGAAGGAAATTTTGAGCGCGTTCTCGACGGCCTCTGCGCCGCTGTTCGAGAGGAACACACGGTCCATGCCGTACTGGCCGGAGATATCGGTCAGCCGGTCCATCAGGTCTGCAGGACCGGGGATGCTGGCGTCGCTCTCGGGGACGCCTTCGGCGGGAAGATAAAAGTCCTGGCCGGCGATTTTCATCGGGTCGACGAGGTCGAACTCCTCCAGCCTGTCGAGCACCTTCGGATTGTTGTATCCAAGTGGTGCCGCCCCGACGTGACCGGCGAAATCGAGCAGCACGTTTCCATCAACATCCGTACAAAACGGCCCTTCTGCAGGCGCGTTGTAATCCCAAGCAAAGTTGCAAACGTACGTCGACGTTGCGGCGTTCTCGTGGTGGTACTCGGCGACCTGCTCTGCGATGTCACCGGGAACCGTCGTCACCTCCGGCTCGACACTGTCTCGGTTCATATCGCTAGCAGGCACAGCGTGAATATAAGCCCTGCCGATTCGGGACACGCGCCCCGTCCGGCCCCGAAACAGAAAGCCAGCCGCCTCAGGCGTCGATATACTGCGATTCCCACTCGCGACGCGCCTCGATTTCGCGGTCGCCACGACGTGTCAAACTATAGAAATTTGTCCGCCGGTCGCGCTGTCCCTTCTCGACGAGCCCTTTATCGACGAGCGTATCGAGGTTCGGGTAGAGGCGGCCGTGGTGAATCTCTTTTTCGTAGTACTCCTCTAGTTCTTCTTTGATTGCGAGCCCGTGTGGCTCTTCCCGCCCCGCGATGACGTACAGCAAGTCGCGCTGAAATCCTGTCAGGTCGTACATTCGTACTCTCCACTTACATATTATTGTCTGAATATATTGAATGTTTCGTTTAGAACACATCCGGGCAGTATACGTCCCGTACTCGCGGCAGAGTCGCGGGGTGAGTTGAGTGGAACGCACCGTTCTGTCCAGTCAAGATATACTTCGAAGACGGCCGCCGTGTCGCGTTCCTGCTGACAGTGCCGTTGTCGCCTGTTACTCATACCGTACCACCACATTCTGTTCTTTCTGTATGATGGCATGTTCGCCGCTCACAGCGGCAACATCGACGCATATTCACGGACGAATATAATCCGTCGTCGTCCCGATTCAATCTGTGGATACGTTTCGGAACAGTTCACGCAGTTGGGCACTGTTTTCTGTCCGTGTGTGGTATCGCATCGAACTGTCAGGACTATTCTATCGAGACCGACAGTTCAGGCCGTGTCCTGCGTGTCCCTGAGCGTCTGTTCGATGTACTGTCTAACGTGGTCGTCCATCCGGCGTTTGAACCCCGCCTGCCGTGCCAGCCGGTCGAGTTCGCGAGCCACGAGGCTACCGTACTGGAGGGCTTTCTTGTCTCGGAAGGCAATCTCATCGGGGAGCCAGTCGGTCGCCACGCGGCGAAGCGCGCGCTTTCGCGTTTCGTCGGAGACCAGCGCCGCCTCGGGCAACGCCAGCGCGCTTGCGACCACGCGGTCGTGGAGAAACGGCGTGACGGGGTCGACACCGCCGGCCCGCAGAGCGAGCCAGTCGCGTTCGAGCTGGCCGGGCAGCGTCCGGACGACTTCGCGACGAGCCCCCCGGATTGTGTCGGCCTCGACGCGGTGGTCGTCGGGCGCACGCGCGACCTTCTGGTAGCCACCGAACAGTTCGTCGGCGCCCTGTCCCAGCGCGAGACGGTCGACGCCCGCCTCCCGGCAGTGCTCGGCGAGGACGAACAGCGGCAGGGCAATCTGGACGTCCATCGCGTTCGTCCGCCCGATTGCCCTCGCGACCCGGGGGACAGCGGCTTCGAGCGTCTCGTGGTCGAGTTCGAGCACGGTCAGGTCCGCACCGAGTGCGTCCCCGGCAGAGCGTGCCGCCTCGATGTCGTGACTCTCGGGGAATCCGACTGTGTACAGCTCTACGTCCAGAGCGGCCGCAAGCAGTGCCGAATCCACGCCGCCTGAAAAAGCGACAGCAAGCCCCGAGCGGTCGATACCGTCGAGCGTGGCTTCGAGGCTGTCACGCAGGCTGTCGACAGCGTCTGCTCTGTCGGCGGGCGAGGGCTCCGGGAGCGTCCACACCTGTCGCGTCTCGCCGTTCTCGTGGACGGCGCCCGCGGGGAGGCGCTCGGCTCTGGCGAGCGCGCTCGGGTCGTGACTCCAGGCCGCGGGGTTCTCGGGGTCGAAAAAGAGGGGATATCGGCCGAGTACGTCCCGGACTAGCCGCCCCTCCAGCGCGCCGGCGAACCCGGCGGTCCCCGGCAGCGCCTCGCGGCTCTCGATTGCCGTCTCGACGACAGCCGCCGTCGTTCCGGTAAGTGTCATAGCTACCCCGTTGTGTAGAGACAGACAAAAGGGGTACGGTCCGACGGGTCTGACGCCGATGTCGCCTTCCTGTCTGGGGGTCCCCCGGGTCGGCACTCATGAAGACTTAACCCCGTTGGGACGAACCTGACGATAGATGGTCCGTGACTCGATCGCGGACGACGACCCGGAGTTAGAGCCGCTCCTCGATGCGTTGCACGACGAGGACTGCCGGAAAATCGTCGCTGTCCTCACCGAGCCGATGACCGCCGACGAGATAGCCGAAGCAACAGAGATACCACTGTCGACGACGTACCGCAAACTCGACAAGCTGACCGAGGCGACGCTCCTCGAAGAGGGCGTCGAGATTCGCCCCGACGGACAGCACGCCAATCAGTACGTGCTCGCCTTCGAGGCAGTCTCGCTGGGCCTCTCGGAAGACAACGAATTCGAGGTCGATATCGCGCGGACGCCCCGGAGCGCCGACGAACGGCTCGCAGAACTCTGGTCGGAGGTTCGAAAGGAAACATGAGCTACGACATTACGGTCACGACACTCATCATCGGGTTCAAGACGTTGACGCTGGTGTTGGGTGGTCTCATCACGTATCTCGCCTACCGGGCGTACAACCGAACACACTCGCGCTCACTCGGTGCGCTCGCGCTCGGGTTCGGCTTCGTTACGCTCGGGACCTTCCTCGCCGGTGTCGTCGACCAGTTGCTCGATGCCGGGTTTCAGACCGGACTGGTCATCGAGAGTGCCCTCATCGCCGTTGGCTTTCTCATCATCGTCTACTCGCTGTATACGACCCGTCCCTAGAAGTAGCCGAGGTTGCGGGCCGAAATCAGTCCCGCCGTCACCAGCAGCGCCACAGCACACACCGACGCTGTCAGAAGAAACGGCCGGGCCGCTGCTGCCGGCTCGCGGACCTTGTCACGCTCGGTTCCGTCGATGAGTTTCGAGCCACCGACTTCGACGGTCGCCATCAGCAGGAACCAGAACGTGACCATCGTGAGGACGAGCCACCCGCTCTCGGTCTCGAACAGCGACTCGCTCGTGTACTTGGTGCCAGCCATGTGTCCGCCGGTGAGCAACATCGCGAGTGCACTCACGCGGGAAATCGTCTTGACCTTCCCGACCAGCGATTCGAGCGGCGCGGCGTTGAGCGACCCATCTCGGGCAAGCGGCAACACGGCCAGTGCGAGAAATAGGACGCTCCCGGTCCAGACGCCAGAAAACAGTGAGTGAGCGACCCATGCAGCGACTTCGACAGGTTCCATATCCCGCGGTTTCGAGGCCGTTCAAATATGTCGTTCGGTTCCTGTCGGCCTGGCACCGCGTTACTCCTGTGCCCAGTCGAGCGCGCTGTCGAGGTCGTCGAAGTCCTCGACCTCGGCACCGGGAACCTCGAGCTGGGATTTGACTGCCATCGCGGTAATCCCCTCCGAGACGAACCCAATCTTGTCGACGCCGGTGTAGCGCCCGTTCTCGGACCACTCCTCGCCCATGTACTCCTGGGTCTCTCTCGCAAGGTTCGTCTTGTCGCCGAACACCGCGACGGTCGCCTCGATGTCGTCGCGACTGCCACGTTCTCTGTAGTGGTTGCTCGCGGCTTCCAGGTCCTCGTCTGCAAAGCCGTCCCAGCCGTCCATGAACCAGATGCCGACACTGCCCCGTTTCTCGAACTCCCAGGCGTACTCCTCCGGGTTCGGTATCTCTTGCATACGTCTTTGCAGTTCGATTCTGTCCGTTTAGCTGTTCCGAACGCTCCCGTCCAGACGGGTTGTCGTGTTCACGAGGGGACAACCCCTGCCAGCCCTGCCAGTGCCTCTGCCAGCACACGCGTACAGGCCGCGCAATCGGCCGGGTCGGTCCACTCCGCGGGCGAGTGTGAGATGCCGTCGCGCGAGGGCGCAAACAGCAGTCCGGCGTCGGTCACCCTGGCGACGTTCATCGTGTCGTGGCCACCGCCCGAGCGCAGCGACAGGGTATCGACGCCGTGGCGCTCGGCCGCTCGGTCGAGCGCCCTTCGACAGCGCTCGCTCATCGCCGCCGGCGCTGTCCCGTGGCGCTCGCCGAACGCTGTCTCGACGCCGTGTTCGTCCTCGATGCGGGCGAGAATCTGTTTCGCGCGGTCACGAAGCGCCGCTATCGTCTCGCTGTCGGTATCACGGATGTCGAGGCCGACTTCGACGCGACCGGGGACGACGTTCGTCGCGTTCGGCTCGGCGTCGATGCTGCCGACGGTCGCAACCGCGAAGGAGTCACCGCTGGCGGTGACCTCCCGCGCGGCGCGTTCGATATCCGTGACGAACGTCGACGCCGCGACGAGTGCATCCCGTCGGTCGGGCATGCGCGTGCCGCCGGCGTGGTTGGCCTCGCCGACGAACTCGACGCTGTGTTGTTCGAGTCCGGTAATCGCAGACACTACTCCAGCCTGACAGCCAGCCTCCTCAAGCTCCGTCGACTGCTCGGGGTGGAGTTCGAGCCACGCCTCCCACCGGCTCGCGTCGAGTCGTCCCTCGCCCTGGAAGTCGATACGCTCTAAGCGTGTTTCGAGTGTGGTGCCGTCGTCGTCTTCCAGCGCGAGCGCCTCCTCGACCGAGCGCTGGCCGGCTGCGACCGACGAGCCGAGCAGGCCGACGTAGCGGGTTCCCTCTTCCTCTGTGAAGGAGACGACTTCGATTGGGCGGGCCGGCTCGCGGTCCGAGTCACGAATCGCCCGAACGGCTTCGAGCCCGCCGTAGACGCCCAGCGGCCCGTCGAAGATACCACCACGAGGAACCGAATCGAGATGGCTCCCCGTTGCGACCGGCGCGGCCGTGGGGTCGGCGCTTTCGGGCGTCCATCGCCCGGCGATGTTGCCGACAGCGTCGACGCGGACATCCATGCCGAGTTGTTCCATCTCCTCGACCAGATGCTCGCGTGCCTGCCGGTCGGCCTCGGAGCCGGTCAGGACCGTTCGGCCCCGGCCGGTCTCGCTGTCTATCTGTCCGAACTTGCCGTTCGTGTCGAGCCTCTCCCGGAGCCGTGCCTCGTCGACGTCCATACGCCCTGTTGGGTGGCGTGTTGGATATACGTTTGAGCTCCATCTGTCGCTCTGTCGACCTGTATCTACGGGAAACTTTAGTATGCAGAGACGAACCACTCTGTATGTCAGACGAGGGTACACAGACCACCCGACTGTCGCCGGACGACGCCTTCAGCGCGCTGGGAAGTGAGACGCGGGTGCGGATTCTCCGCGAACTCGGCGCTGCCGAGGAGTCCCTCGCGTTCTCTGAGCTGTACGAGCGACTCGACCTCTCGGACTCGGCCCAGTTCAACTACCACCTCGACAAGCTACTTGGCCATTTCGTCCACAAGGTCGACGACGAGTACGCACTCGCCAGCCCCGGCGAACGGGTCGTCGAGGCAATTCTCTCCGGGGCCGTCACCGACGAGCCCCGTCTGGAGCGGACGGCGACCGAACAGCGCTGTACCGACTGTGACCGACGCCTCGAAATCGAATGGCAAAACGGCAGCGTCGAGGTCTACTGCCCGTCGTGTGAGAGCCGCTGGGACCGCTCGTGGGGGCGGGTCGGTGGCCCCGTCGAGGCCGATTCGGGCTACATGGGTCGGCTTCCACTCCCTCCGGCGGGGCTGGACGGTCGGTCTCCGACAGCGGTCTACCGGGCGGCACAGACGTGGGCGAACCTCGAACTGGTCGCTGTCGCCGCGGGGCTGTGTCCGCGGTGTTCGGCCACCGTGACCCGTGACCTCTCGGTCTGCGCTACCCACGAAGGCGACGACGGTGTCTGCTCGGCCTGTGAGAGTACGTTCGCGGTCAGACTGACCGCACACTGTACGAACTGTATCTTCTCGACTGGGACCGGCGCTGCCTGGGGCCTGCTCGCGACGCCTGAACTGCCTGCATTCCTCTTTGAGCAGGGACTGAACCCACTCGCTCCGGAGAACCCAGACCACCTCGACACCGTCCTCAACGACTACGAGGAAGACATCGTCTCGACGGAGCCCTTCCGCGCCGATTTTACGTTTGCTGTCGGCGACGAGCAACTCACGCTGCGGGTGAACCGTTCACTCGAGGTGATCGACACGCCCCGGCGGGACTGATGGCTGCAGTTCCTCTACTCGCGGGCGTTTGAGATACTGGTTTACAGACGCTCTCTTCTCTTTTTGTCGTGTCGGCTGTCTGTATTTGATAATTATACAAAATATAAACGCGGGTATTATTGTTAAGATTTAAGTCCGAAAGCGGTGCCAGAAGCCAGCATGGCTGACGCGAGTCTCGAACTTGCGGACCCGCCGGGTGGGGACCTGGGGGCGGAGACACTGGTTCCACCGCCGCTCCCGCCCGACGACCCGGAGGCGTGGTACGCAGACGGGGTACAGGCACAGGACGAGATTCACCCGGGGGTCGTCGTAACCCTGTGTAAGGAAGACGGGGAGTTTGAGTACCGCGTACGCGAACCGGTCCTGACCGCGCGTGACGAGGACCAACTGGCGCGCATCGAGAGTCACTTCGCGGACGCACACCTCGAACGGCCACGAACCCGGGAAGGGGCCGCCGAGGTGATGGACGAGGGGTTCGCGCACAAACACGAGCGGGTGGCTCGCCGGCTGGTCGAGGGGTCTGCCCCCAGCCGACGGCGCATCACGTATCACGCGCTCGCGTCTCTCGCCTGCCTCGGCGACCTGACGCCGTACGCACTCGACGACCGCATCGAGGTCGCAGACGCCGGCGAATCGGGCATCGTCGTTCACACCGAAAAGTACGCGCCGGCGGCGACGAGTCTCCCGGCTGACCCGGCGTTTATCGAGCGGTTCGCGAGCGAGCGTATCGCACAGTATACCGTTTCCTTTCACGGCTTCGAGATTCCCGTGATTCGCTACAGAGAGAACGTCCTCGGCAGAGACCCATTCGAGCGCAAGTACGCTGTCCGGGAGCCGGACCTGTTGCCCGGCGACGAGCAACTCATCGAGGAGTGCAAAGAACGGCTCTGGGAGACAGCTGTCGACGGCGTCATCGACGACGAGGTCGCGTTCGTCCGCGAACGTGCCGAGGCGATTCTCTCCCGCAGACTCCACCGTCGCAACACCAGAGCGTGGGTGGACGCGCTGGCCTACCGGGTGCGGTCGGCCCTGGCCGAGTACGACCTCGCTGTCCCGCCGGTCGAACGCAAATACGCCGACGACAGGCTCGACGACCTCGTCTACTACGTGCTCCGGGATTACGTCGGCTACGGCCAGCTCACGGTGCCGATTCGTGACCCGACACTCGAAGACATCGAAGCAAACCGCGTCGGCGAGCGCATCAAGGTCATTCCCAGAGACGCCGACGCAAAGCGCGTCCCGACGAACCTCCGCTTCGAGGACGAACAGGCCTTCGTCAACGTGGTCACACAGCTCGCAGCGAGCGACGGGACGGAGCTGAGTTCGAGCACGCCGAGCGCGAAAGTCAATCTCAGCCCGCCGGGCGTCGACGAGACAATTCGGTGTGCGGTTGCACTCCCGACTATCAGCGAGGACGGCCCACATCTCTCGATTCGCAAGCAGTCGACAGACGTGTTGACGCCGGTCGACCTCGTCAACAATGGCTCCCTTCCGACTGAACTCGTCGCCTTGCTGTGGCTCTACTACGAACACCACGGCGTCGTCCTCTTCTCGGGACCGACTGGGGCCGGCAAGACGACGCTGATGAACGCCCATATGCCGTTTATCGGCTTCGAGGACCGCCCAATCAGCATCGACGAGGGCTCGCGCGAGGTAGAGCTACCACACGAGACTGGCGTCTCGCTCACCACGCGCGACCACGAAAACGAACACAAGCAGGTCACGATGGCCGACTTGATGACTGAATGTAACTACCTCAACCCAGATGTCGAGGTCATCGCCGAGGTGAACACCACCGCGAGCTTCGAGACGTTCGCAGAGAGCATCAATACCGGCCACGGCCTCATCGGTACCACGCACGCCGGCGATATCGAGACGCTGGTCAACCGCGTCATCGAGCAGGAGCTACCGCCTTACCTGCTCCGGGAAATCGACCTCGTTGTCTTCCCGCGGCGCATCAACGGAGACCGTTATGTCGGCCGTGTAATCGAACTGCTCGACGAACACTCGTTCCAGCAACTCGACGACGCCGCTGACTGTGGCCGCATCGAAAAGAGTGACACCACCATCTACTGGAACACTGTCCTCGAACACGACGAGTCCGGAACGTTCAACGTTGCCTTCGCGGGTAACGACGCAAGTGTGTCGACCTTCGAGCGACTCGGTCACCTGACCGACCGGTCGCCCGAGGCAGTCCGAGACGAGTTCCGGCGTAAACACCGGTACGTGAAACACATGGTACAGGAAGATATCGACGACTTCGACGCACTGTTCGAGTTGCTTGCCGACCTGGAGACAAACGAGGCCGCAACAGTCGAACGCCTCTCCCGGCAGGCAGCCACTCGGGAGACACGGGAGGTGGACGCGGACCGATGACCGGCGTGCGCGAGGGGCTGAACGGTCACCTGGGCGCACTCGATAGGGGGCTGTACGCGCTGTTTTCACGCCACGCCGACGAACAGGCCCACGCGACGGACAGACAGCACTACCGGGCCGCCGGACTGGAAACGAGCTTCGACCTCTATATCGCTCGCGTCTATGGCCTCGCCTGGACGGTCGGTCTGCTGGTTGCCACACAGCTGTTCGTCACGACGCTACTGGCACCAAGTGGTCTCACGGCGGCCTTTCTCGACGTTCTCGGCGACGGCGTCCCCGTTCTCAACGAGGTTCGCGTCCCTGCGGTGCCCAGACTCTACGTTGGGGCCGTGTTCGGGGCTCTCGTCGGGGTCGCCGGTCGCTGGCTCGTCTTGAGGGCGGGACGACTCTACCTGAGTCGTCGTGCGGCGGCCCGGCGGGCCGAGATAGAACGGACGCTGCCGGGAGCAGTCCGATACCTCCGGGTGCTCGCCTCTGGCAGTAACGACCAGCGGGAGATGCTCCAGCAGGTCGCCGGCCAGGATGCCTACGGCGCGACCGCCGACGCTTTCCGGCGGATACTCAACAAGGCCGCCTTGACCGGCAACCTCGACGAGGGACTCACGACGGTCGCTCGTGATACGCCTTCGCGAGACGTACTCGCGCCGTTCCTGTTGAAGTTCAGAGAGCACGCCGGCCAGAGCCGTGACTCTCTCGAAGGCTATCTCGAAATGGAGGGCCGTCTCCTCTCACAGCGCCAGCAGCGAGCCCACCAGCGCGCCAGCGGCTACATGGAATTACTCGCGGAGTTGTTCGTCGTAATGCTCGTCTTCCCCGCGCTGGCAGTCCTCATTCTGACCGTCGCGAGCGTCTTCACGCCAGAACTCAATACGTCGGTATCGACACCGCTCGGAGCGTTCACCTACCGGGAGGTGTTGGTGTACGCTGCTGCCGTATTCGTCTTGCTCATGGGATTAGCGACGGCACTGACCGTCGCCGCGCTCCGGCCGACTGACCACGCGATGCCGACGTACCAGCGTCCGACAACCGTCGGCGATACGCTCAGGACGGCACACGAAAACCCCGCGAGCGCGGCCTTCGTCTGTCTCGCTCCGGCTACGTTCACCGTCGGTGTGCTCTGGTCGCTAGGCTACAAGCCGATTGACGTTGCGTTGCTCGGCTACGCAGTCTACGGGGTGCCTGTCGGAGCCGTCGCCAGCCGGCGGGCGCGTCTCGACGACGCCAAAGACAGGGAGATACAAGATTTCATTCATGCGGTGTCGGGCCACGTCAGCCTCGGACTGCCGTTTCCGGCCGCCGTCCGACGGGTCACCGAGGATGTCGACTTCGGCCCGCTCCAACCTGACGTGGAGGCGCTTGCGTTCAATCTCGGGCTGACGACGAGTGTCGACGAGACCGACGACGTACGAGCGGCGGCACTCGACCGGTTTGTCGGCCGGGTCGGCACGCCGCTTGCCTCACAGACGGTCGGTCTGGTCGTGGGTGCACTCTCGGCAGGGAGCAACACCGAGAAAGTCTTCGAGACACTGGAGACCGAAATCGGACGGCTCTATCACGAACGCAAGGAATTACGCTCCCAGTTGATGGTGTACGTCGCCGTCGGCTGGACGACTGCGCTGCTCGTGGTGGGTGTCGTTGTTGCGGTCAACGCGACGGTACTCGACGGGTTCTCACAGCTCTCTGGCGTCGCGGAGTCAACCAGCAGCACGTCGTTAAATCCCGCTGCTATCGACCCGGCACAGGACCGCGAGCGGTTCTATCTCGTGACGCAGGCGACAGTGCTTGCGTGTGGCTGGTTTGCCGGGATGGCGAGCCGCGGGAAATACGAGGCGCTGCTCCACTCTGGTCTGCTCGTGGTAATCACCTACGTTGTGTTCACAGGGCTGGGGGTGGTCTGATGCGCGGGCAATCTCACATCGTCGGGTTCGTGCTCATCCTCGGCTTCGGTGTCGTCGCGCTCGGGACACTCACCGCCGGGGTCGGGACAGTAATCGAGTCACAGTCTGCAAACGCCGACGGAACGCGGGTCGCAGCCGACCTCGGCGATGCCAGTGAAGTCATCGAGCGAACGGGAGTCCAGACTGACCGTGTGAACTTCGCGAATGGACAACTCAGTACCACTGAGCGGACGCTTCGTGTTCTCGACGGCGGCAGCGTCGAGCAGACGCTTGCGGTCGACGCTCTCGTCTTCGAGAGCGGTGACAGGCAGGTCACGAGCGTCGCCGGTGCAGTCATCCAGCGCGCCGGTACCAGCGCGTGGCTCGAACGTGCGCCGCCGATAACGACCTCGGAAACGAACGAGGTGCTTGTCGTCGGCGCCCCCATCCTCGGAACAGACCACTGGTCGGTCGGTGCTGACGGCGGTATCAGTGTGACACTTCGAACGAATGTGACACACGACCGGACCGCTCTCGGCCGCGGGAACTTCGCCGTCGCAATCGAGACGGCCACTCCTGGTCCGCTCGAACGATACTTCGAACGCCAGAACGCGACGACGAGTCGTCGACAGTTCTCTGGCGACGAGCACGGGAGCGTAGTAGCGACGTTCCCGACAGAGCGGACCGGCTATCTGGTTGTTCACGACCTCAATCTGGAGGTACGGGATGGGTAAGCTCTCGACTGCTAGTCGCGGGATGACGCCAGTTGTCAGCAAGACGCTCGCAATCGGGCTGGCGACGCTTTACATCGCCGGAATGACGACCGCACTGCTCGGCGGCGTCGTTCCCGCCTACGAGACGCGTGCCGGCGGAGAGCTGAGCGAGCGAGTGCTTGCAACGGCGGCCGGCGAAATCGAGCGTGCACCGCCCGCAGTTGCCGGGAGCGTCGAGAGACAGACAACGCTGACACTTCCCGAGACGATAGCAAACGACGAGTATCGGCTAAAACTCTCGAACAGCACACTCGCACTGGTCCACCCTGACGGTGCCATCGAGCGCGAGACACACCTTTCGCTTCCGCCGGCTGTGACGCCTCAGAATAGCACAGTCAGCGGCGGTCGGGTCGTCATCGAGGTCAGTGGGTCGCTGGCGAACCGAACGCTGGGGCTCGGAGACAAACAATGAGGGGACAGACAGAACTGGTGGCTCTTGGCGTCGCCTTCCTCCTGTTGACTGGTGTCACCGTTGCCGGCGTCGTCGTCGCCAACAACTCACTCACCACTGCCGAGCGTGAGACGCTCGAACAGCAGACCGCCAGAACGCTCTCTGAGCGACTGGTAAGTGGCGACGCTCCACACACCGTACGCAGAAACGTCGTCGCCAACGGCACACTCAGGGCACTCGACGAGACACAGCTCCGCACGCGATACAACCTTCCCGACGAAGCAGCCGTCCGACTTGCGCTCGGCGAGGAATCCATACTCCAGACGGGACCGATGACAGACGGAACCACGGTCGAGCGACTCGTCCTCGTCGAGCGCCGGACCACGACCCAAATCGAGCCAGCGTTCGACAACAGTCGTACTGCGACACTTCCTCGCCGAACGTCGACGGTGCGTCTAACAATCGCTCCGCCCGCTGGGACGACAGTCGAACGCATGTTCGCAAACGGTCGCGTCGTTCTCTCGAACGCAAGCGGCCTTCGTGGCACGTTCACAGTCTCACTCTCACCGTTCGAGACGGCGACCCTTCGCTTCGACGCTGTCGGTGTCCTCGACGCGGGAAGTGTCCGTATCGCCTACGAGCCGGCCGACACGACCAAGACGACACTACGGGTGACCGTCGATGCGTAGCGACCGAGGACAGGCGTCGATTACCGTCGTCGAGACCGGGCTGGGCGTGTTACTGGTGTTGAGCATCCTGTTCACGTTCGCACTCGGAACCGCAGGCGAGGCAGGCCAGTCCCAGCCCCAACTCGATATCTACGCGACAGATACGGTGACGCTGTTGTCAAACGAGGCACCGAGACACCAGGACCAGACGCGACTCGCGGAGGTTGCCAGTTCAGAAGCCGCCTTCGACCGCGAGCGCGACGAGTTGGTGCGACGCATCGACAGGACGCTTCCCGACCACGTGCTGTTCCGGGTCGAGACTGCACACGGGACGGCCGGACACCAGCTTCCCGACGACGTGGCAACTGGCGAGGCGACTGTCTTGACCACCAACGGTGACGTAACGCTCAGGGTGTGGTACGCATGAGCGGTCGCTCTCACGATGTGACCAGAAGGCCGTGGCGTGACCGGGGACAACTCGTTTTGGTCGCCGCGCTCGCCCTGGCGCTCGCGCTCGTCGCGCTCAGCGTCGCATACTTGCAACTCGGCTACGACGAGGACGTACACCGCCTGGACCAACAGCCGGGACAGCAACTGGAGGGCGTACTGGAGCGAGCCCTTCACAACGCGTCTGTCGGGATACCCGAAGACTACGGCTGGACCGACCGAGACGGTGCTGTACAAGCTATCACAGACCGGCTAAACGAGACTGTCACACGCTTGGAGACGAGCCGCATACACGATGGACACGTCTATGCTATCACTCGCAACGAGACACACGCGACGGCGTGGCAATCCGACAACTGCCTCGCTGGGCCAAACAGGCAGTTCGGCGACTGTGACAGCGACACCGGCGTCGTCGTCCAGGAGCGGCACGGCCGGACACATATCCTCGCCGTCGCGTTCGACCTCGTGATAACGACGCCGGACAGCGAACTCTCGGTAACGCTGACAGTCGAACGCGAGCCCGAAACATAAGTCAGTGGGGACGCAACCGTGGGCCATGAGTGAGCACGGCAGAGAGACGACCTACGGCCTCGAAGACGTGACCGCGGTGTTCGAAGCGCGCGAGGACTACGCCGAGCCGCTGACCGCAACTGAGGTCGCCGACGAACTCGGCTGTTCGCGCCGAACAGCACTGAACAAGCTCCACGACCTCGAATCAGAGACGGACCTGACTAGCAAGACTGTCGGAGCGCGCAGCCGCGTCTGGTGGATTCCGGTCCACGTCTAGATATCGAATCCCCAGTCGCTCGCCCGCGACTGGGCCTCGGCTCTGGCGGCATCTTTGATTTCTGCGATACGCTCTTCGTCGTCGAGAAAGGCCGACACAGCGTCGTGGTCGGGGTCGGTAGCTGTGTCGTCTTCGGGCGCACGCTCTCGTGTCCGGCATGCGAGGTCGCGGTCACCAGCGAGCTGTTCGGCGGGGGCTCCCGGGTCGACAGCGAGTTCGGGCGTCTCCTGAATCTCATCGAGTGCGTCCCGGTCGAGTTCGTACAGCTCGACCCGACAGGGGCCGGCGACGGCGATATCAGTAAGTGCGGCGGTCCCACCGTTGTCGGTCCCGGTGTGATAGACGAGTCTCGGTATCCCACGGTCGAAGGTGAGGACGCCAGCGCCCTCGCTGTCGAGCAAGAGCGTATCCTGCGGTTCGAGGCGGATGTAGCCGGTGAGTTCGTCGTCCAGTGCGCGTTCGAGCGGTGTCGTCAGGTCCGTGACGACCCGCTGGCGGCGCAGGCGACCCTGTGGGACGTTCATAGCTCGTCGGGAATGACAGCACTCCGAAATCGGTCTGCGACAGTGCCGGCGTCACGAGCCTGGACCGAGAGGGACGCGGCGGCCTGCCGGTAGGCCTCGGCGGCCGGCGAGTCGGGCGCATACGCAAGCAGTGGCTCCCCCGCGCGGCGTGCCGCCCGGACTGTCTCACTCTCGGCGACAGTACTCAACGTCTCGCCCTCGAAGTATCGCTCGGCCTTCGGGGCGATGTCGTCGATTGCGGCGTCGTCGGTGACGCGATTGAACAGGACGCCGGCGACGCCGGTGCCGTATGTCGTCGCGTACTCCTGTACCTTCATCGCATCTGATAGAGACGGAATTGTTGGCTGGACGACGACGATGAGACGGTCCGCCAGCACGATTGGCAACACGGCACTGCGACTCCCGAGCGTCGCTGGAGAGTCGAGCAATATGATATCAGTCTCCGCCGCGAGAGTGGCCACGACATCCCGAAGGCGTTCGGGTTCTGCTTCTTTGAACCCGGAGAGCGACGTACCACACGGCACGACCGTCATCCCGAACCTGTCGTAGACCGCTTCCTCGACGGTTGCCTTGCCTGCGAGTACATCGTGTAGTGTCGTCTCGACGGCTGCCAATCCGGCGTGAAACAGCACGTTCGCCATCCCCGTGTCGGCGTCGATGACCGTCACATCGTACTCCTCGGCGAGCGCCATCCCGAGTGCCATCGTCGTCGTGGTCTTGCCGGTCCCACCCTTCCCGGAAGCGACCGCGAACGCCTCGACCATGGTCCTCGTTGCCGCCGCTTCCGGCATAAACGCTTGCATCAGCCGGGCGTGGCTACCCGTGGACCACAGTGAGACAGTTCCAGAGCCTCTCCAGATCTGCCTCGGTAGATGCCGCAACGAACAGGGGCCCGTCTCGGCGGACGACGCCGCCGGCCTCGACCGCGAGGAGTTCGGTAATCGCTTGCTCTTCTTCGTCTGGGTGGAACTGCACCAGCCCTTGCATTCGGCCGCGGGCGAACAGTCCGGAGTGGACTGTGGGTGCCCAGCTAGCACACACTCGTTTCACCTCGGCCCCGACAGCCTGCTCGATTGCGCCGGCCTGCTGAGACAGTGTCTCGTCTCTGGGGACGTTCCGGCCACGGATGAACGCGACCGTCCCCGAATCGAGGGGCACAGAGCGCTCGGCCGTGACTGTCTCGCCGTTGTACCGGACGCCATCTCCCTCCCGGACCAGGTACGTCTCGTCTGTCACCGGCTGGCGGACTGCGCCTACGACCGGGTCGCCGTCACGCCGAACGGAGACGGCCGACGCAAACAGCGGGAGCCCTGTGGCGAAGTTGTTCGTCCCGTCCAGCGGGTCGACAATCCACTGATAGGGCCCACTTCCCTCGAAGACGCCAGCCTCCTCGGCGACGAGCGGGTGGTCGGGAAACGCCTGGCGGATGACCGGGAGCATCCGCGCTTCGGCGGCCTCGTCGGCTGCTGCCTTTACGTCGTAGGAGGTGTAGGTCCCTGCATCGTCACCGGCGCGGTACCGCCTTGCCAACTCTGTGCCGCCGGCGTGAACGGCGGCGCTGGCAACTGCCTCGATATCCGGTATTTGTGACATAGACGACAGTTTATCGAGAGATTAAAACACCTGTCGGTCCACAGCAGAAGCCGTAGTTTGGAAATAATACACGTCGCCCGCCACTGTTGCCGACCCGTGCGGGCACTGTGGTGCGTCGGGTGTCCTACTCCTGAACCCACCTGGAGCAGCGGATATCGAAACTGCCGCAGTCCGGACAGTGGTGATGTTGGACCTCGTAGGTCGCGCCACAGGAGAGACACACGTACGGCAGCGCCTCCTCTGTGTCGATTGAGAGACCCGAAGCCGCTTTTGCCCTGTCGAACACACCCATCGCGACCACAACACAGTCAAAGTTCCGAATCGACAAAAAAGGGCTTGATTGTTTACGTTATTTTTTGACTGTCTCGTGTTGCGGTTTGCCAATCCTGTTGTCTGTGAAACAACTA
Organism: Halovenus aranensis; assembly: GCF_900100385.1. Classification (GTDB taxonomy): domain Archaea; phylum Halobacteriota; class Halobacteria; order Halobacteriales; family Haloarculaceae; genus Halovenus; species Halovenus aranensis. The sequence continues at coordinate 136,594 of NZ_FNFC01000009.1, read as the reverse complement.
CGCCCGTATGGGAATGCGGCACACGCGCTGAAATATACTAAAACAAATACTTCTACTGAGAGTCTCACGCGCTCGCAACCGCTTGCCGATACACTCACGAAATGGTATGGAACTTACCATTCTGGTGGTCGGGGTTATGACTATCTATCGCCGCGACTAGAAATGATATGATTCTTACAACCGCGTCATTACGTCGCTTTGATTTCGCCCTTGTTTGGACCACTGTTCGACTCCAACTGTCTCGCTTCTCACTCTGCCTGTCATTTTGGGTAGCCAGCGCCTGTCTCACCGGGAACAACATCAGGCCGTGGACTGTCACTGTCACCGTAACGAACCGGCGGAGCAAACTCGCCCACACGCGAGCGGAGAGCCTTTCTCGGTCGTACCCATCGGCCTGCCAGCCACGGTGGTCTGTTGGTCTGACCCTCGCGTTTGACAAGCGGTGCTTGGTCTTCAGCGTGTACGGATACGGTCCGTCAGCTCAATCGTGTCGGTTAGATGTCGGAGAAAGTCCGCCCTCCCCGATTTGAACGGGGGGCAAGTCGATCTACAGTCGACTGCTCTACCAGTCTGAGCTAAGGGCGGACATAAACCAGTACGATGGCTGGTGGACTTAACCATTATGCATTGTGCCGACCAGCGCGTCTGACCCGTGTCAGACAGCCAGCGAAGATTGAAATAGGATGGGTGACAAACGATATATCGACGCGAATGAGCAAGATAACGTTCCGTGCGGACGACGAACTCATCACGCAACTCGAAGAGTTCGATGCCTCGAAAAGCGAGGTCATGCGCGAGGCGCTGCGCGAGTACCTCGAGTCCCGCGGTGAGACATCTTCGACTGCCTCGGCTCATGGCGGCGACAGTCTCGACGATATCGTCGCCGAGCGTGTCGACGCGCTCGTCGCGGACCGTCTCGACGGAGCGTTTACACCGCAACAGCCACAGGATATCAACGTAAACATCTCGCTTGATGGCGGTTCATCCAAGGAGACGGACGCTACAGCACAGGGAGTAAACACCGGTACCGAGGCGTCACACACGCAGGCCCACAGTGCGTCACACACGCAGGCGCCGAGTAAGACAACGGCGGAAGCCGGTGAAAACGCCGACTCAGAGGAACGTAAAACGTGTACTCAGTGTGGCGAAAACCTGTCGCAGTCCCACGTTTACTGCCCCAACTGCGGAGAGAAAGCGTCACACAGGGTGTTCTGTGAGTGTGGTGACGAACTCCGAACCGACTGGGGCTTCTGTCCCAGCTGTGGGCGACGCACGCCAGCGGCCGACGTACTCGAAGAACACTAAAGTAGTGAAAACGCTACGCAGCGGTTGTCTACCTCGGTAAACGAAATATCGTCATACGTCTGACCGGTACTTTTATTATGCCCCAGTCTGTTGTAATTCGTGCGTAAGACGGAAGTCTTACACAGTGCCCGGGAAGGTAAACGCGCCGTCGCCGTCCTTGGGTTTTGCTGTGTAAGACGACTGAGCGAGCCAACACTCGCCATCGTCTTACCCACAAGGGGAATACAAAAATGGAGCGTGTGACACTACGGATTCCGAAACAGCAGATCGAAGAGGTCGAACAAATGGTCGAAACCGGGGAGTACCCGAACCGGAGCGAAGCGATTCGCTCGGCGGTGCGGGAGATGCTCTCTGAACACGACACAGAGCCGGAGCGCCCCTCGGAAAAGCGCAAGCGGCGCGAAGAGCGCACGTGGGCAAAGGTGTAACGATGCAGGACATCGTCAACGAAGCGCTCGAACGTGACGAACAAGAACAAAAACAGATGGCGGATGCCGACGGCTTCGGGGACCCACGCATCGTCATTGTCGGCTGTGGTGGTGCCGGTAACAACACTGTCAATCGACTGTACAACATCGGTGTTGAGGGTGCCGAAACCATCGCTATCAACACCGACAAACAGCACCTGCAGATGATTGAGGCAGATACGAAGATTCTGGTCGGCAAGTCTCTGACCAACGGTCTCGGCGCAGGCGGCGACCCCAGTATGGGCGAGCGCGCCACTGAGATGGCACAGGGGACAATAAAAGAGGTTCTCGGTGACGCCGACCTGGTGTTTGTCACCGCAGGCATGGGTGGCGGCACCGGCACCGGTGCAGCGCCGGTCGTCTCGAAAATCGCCAAAGAGCAGGGCGCTATCGTGGTCGGGATGGTCTCGACGCCGTTCAACGTCGAACGCGCACGGACAGTCAAGGCCGAAGAAGGGCTCGAACGACTCCGCGAGGAGGCGGACTCTATCATCGTGCTAGACAACAACCGCCTGCTCGATTACGTCCCGAACCTGCCAATCGGCAAGGCGTTCTCGGTGATGGACCAGATTATCGCCGAGACGGTCAAGGGCATCTCCGAGACCATCACGCAGCCGTCGCTCATCAATCTGGACTACGCCGACATGACCGCCATCATGAACCAAGGCGGCGTCGCGGTAATGCTCGTCGGCGAGACCCAGGACAAAAACAAGACCGACGAAGTCGTCAAAGACGCGATGAACCACCCGCTGCTCGATGTCGACTACCGCGGCGCGAGTGGCGGACTCGTCCACATCACCGGCGGCCCCGACCTCACCCTGCAGGAGGCCGAGGGCATCGCACAGAACATCACCGAACGTCTAGAGGCAGACGCAAACGTCATCTGGGGCGCTCGCATCCAGGAAGAGTACAAAGGAAAAGTCCGCGTCATGGCTATCATGACCGGTGTCCAGAGCGCGCAGGTGCTCGGACCGACGACCCAGAAACAGGCAGACAAGTCCCGGCAGGCAATCAAAGGCGTCGACGACGAGAGCTTCGACGCCGCGGCGAACCTCCAGCAGGACCAGGACTTCGGTGAAACCGACGGCGGACGCGAGGATGTCGACCAGCAGAACGGCCTCGATGTCATCCGGACTGACTGAGTTTCGGAGCAGTCGACAGCGAGCGACCATTTTCTGACTGTTATACCGCTTCGAGCGCATCGAGCAGCCCGCACTTCCGACACAGGTCGCCGGTCGTCGGACCCCCACAGTTCTCACACTCGTCGAAATTCGGCGATTCGCTCCGGTGTTCGGACGCAGCCAGTGCCGCGAGCTTCTCGTAGCCGGCCATTATCGAGTGGCGGGTCCCCGGGTGACGCTCTTCGAGTTCGTACAGGAGCTCCTGAATTTCACCCCGGTAGGCCTCCGACGAGTGCGGGCATTCGGTAATGTGTGCGGGCAGTTCCCTGAGCCGCGCGTAGAGGGCAACCTCGCGTTCCGGGATATCGCGCAACGGCTTCGCTCGGGGGATGAATTCACCGCTGTCGCCCCGCGTGTGGCCGTGTTCGTCTCCCCCGAAGGGGCCGAGACTCGCGTCGAACTGTTGTGCAATTTGTGTGATATCTCCCTCGAGGAAATTCATCAGCGCTGTCTCGGCTTCGTCGTCTAGATTGTGACCTGTCAGAAGCTTGTCAGCACCGAGGTCGTCTGCGTACCGGGAGAGAACGTCCCGTCGAAACACGCCACAGTATGCACAAGCTGACATGTCTTTTGGGTCGTCTTCGGCTACTTCGTCCATCCGGATGTCGAACTCGTCGGCGTAGCTGACGACCTCGTGGCGGATGTCGCGGTCGGCCGTGAGTTCTTTGCAGGCATCGAGACTCTCGTCGCGATAGCCGTCGATGCCCTCGTGAATCGAGAGCGCGACCAGTTCGACCCGGGGGTCGGCCTCGAAAGTGTCGAACAGGATGTCGGTGAGAACGACGCTGTCTTTTCCGCCAGAGAGACCGATGACCCACGTCTCCGGGTCCTCGGGGGTCGCGTCTTTCGGCAGGAGGTTGTCATCACGGATTCGCCGGTGAACCCGCTTTTCGACAGAAGCACAGAGGTGCTCCTCGCAGAGATGCAACCCCGAGTATGCGGCGTGTAGCACCGCGTCCGCACCACACTTGTCACACTCCATCATCGGTGGCTTACCGACTGGCGCGGTTGACCCTTTCGGTCCCGCGTCGCTACTGTTTTCACCGCGTGGCCCTCAAGAAGAATAATGAGCGAGTGGGACCGACAGCGGGCAATCGAGCGCATCGAGGAACTCGTCGAAACTGTCGAGACCGAGACGATGCCCGTCCCGGTCCGCGAACTCTGGGTCTTCGGAGACATTGCGCTCGGTCTCGACCCGGTCGAGCGACTCGACGTTTACCTCACGAAAGACATTCTACTCACCGACGAGCCAGACCGCGAAGCGGAATTCATCGACTCTCATGGCATCGAAGGCGTCGGCAAGACCGTCAGTGCGGAGTGGGCCACGGAGCATCCCGAATATCTGCGGGCGACGCCAGGTGGCTACGCGGCACCCGAGAAGTGTCTCGCAGCCCACCTCCTCGCCGAAGGCGAACCGATTCACCTCGAAGTCTGTAACGCGAGTTTCGAAGACAACGTTACACAGCGCCTCGAAGGTGCGAAAGCGCGCGACAGCTACGAAGAACTGCTCGACCCTCGGGGTGTCTGTCTCTGGATTGACGGCCAGCGCTCGGACACGGCCTTCGAGAAGCTCCGCGCTGGAGAGTTCGTCTTACCGACCCTTCCCGATGCACTCGAAATGCTTGGCCTCGAAGAGAAAGAAGCGGCACGTGCAGCCGAGACTGTCGAGGCGTACCGCGAACGCCAGAGCGGCGTCTCTGTGCGTGGCGACATTGTCTAAGTTTATATACGAAACCGAGACCAGCGCCCGTATGTAGCAATTCGCCACGAAGCGAGACGCGGTCGCGTGGCGCACCGCTTCGTCTGACCCGGGCGCAACCGCGCCACCTGTTTGCCCTACAGACGGCCACTGGTCACGTAAAACGGGACGACTTCGCGCTGGCAGTAGGTTCCGTTCTGCATCTGCTCGATGACTTCTCGGCCCATCGCCCGCCATTCCTCACGAAGGGCCTCGAAGGATTCTGTCGATGTATCACCGGCGAGTATCGTCTCTCGGTCAGCGTCGATACCGGTCCCGCTCGCCTTGCGCCGGGCGTCTTCGAGTGCGCGTTCGGAGTACGGTGACTCGATACGCCGCTCGTGGTCGTACCGCTCGACGCGCACGTTTTCGAGGCCGGCCGCGACAAAGAGGTCGGGAACTGCACCGAGCGCTGCGTCGGTCTCGACGCCGTCGAGATACCGCTCTCGTGCGCGTCGGGCAAGTGGTGCCTCAGCAGTGACAGTCGACTCGATAGCGACGGCACTGTTGTCGGGTTCGATGACGGCGACGCGGTCGGCCGAAACGCGGGCGAACTCTTCGATTACTGCGGCCGGGTCTGGTAGGTTGACCAACAGCGCCTGACACACGACCAAATCGAAGCTCCCGTCGGCAAACGGGAGTCGGGTCGCATCGCCGCGGAGACGGGGGCCAGCGACGTGGTCGAGGAGGGTCCGGTCGGCATCCAGAGCAACGACAGTCCCGGCTGTCTGGTTTCGGAGGGTTCGCGTCAACTCACCGGTTCCAGCACCGACATCGAGAACACGCTGTCGGTCTTCTAGGTCGAGTTCACAAAGTGCGTCCAGTGAGTCCTCCCACATTCCCGCTCTGGTCGACTCCAGGTACTCTGCCGTGAACTGTCGCACAGTCTGTATAGGTCAGTGAACCGCAAATAGCCTGTCGCCTTCGACCGTCGCTCACTCGGCGAGTTCGTGCACGCGGTCGATGTTCCAAGCGAAGCCTCTGCCGTCTTCGGTTGGCGTTTCGAGGACAAGCGGCACCTCGCGAATCGCGTCGTGGTTGACGAACGCACGCATTCCGTCGTCGCCGATTTTACCCTCACCGATGTGGGCGTGTTCGTCTTTGTTCGTGCCACAGGCGTGTTTCGAGTCGTTGAGGTGGACACAAGCGAGGTTTTCGAAGCCGACGACATCGTCGAACTCGCCGAGTGACGCCTCGACTGCCTCGGGCGTCGACAAGTCGTAGCCGGCAGCGAAGGCGTGTGCCGTGTCGAGACAGACACCGAGGTCCTGGCTCGACCGTTCGAGTACGGCGGCCAGATGTTCGAATTCGCTGCCGAGTTTCGTTCCGCTTCCGGCGTCAGACTCGACGAGGACCGTGACACTCTCGGGGATATTCAGGTCGTCGAGCGTGCTCGCGGCGTTGTCAAGCCCCTGCTCGACGCCTGCGCCGGTGTGTGCACCGAGGTGGACGTTGACGTACTCGATGCCGAGCTGTGCCGCGGCGTCGACTTCTGCCTGCATGCTGTCGAGTGACTTCTCACGGAGGTCTTGCTTTGGCGTCGCCAGATTTACCAGGTACGACGAGTGGATGACCCACGGACCAACATCCTTCTCGACCGATTTGGCCTGAAAGCCTGCCGTCGCGTCGTCACTGAGCGCGGGCTGTTGCCACACCTGCGGCGAGGTGGTGAATATCTGCCCGCAGTTGCCGCCGAATGCCCGCTGCCGGTGGACCGCGTTGCGGATGTCGTCGTACGGCGGTGTTTCGTCGTCGGATGAGACGCGCGAGCCAGAAACTGAAACGTGAGCGCCGACCTGCATGTCAGGGTAGTGGCGCCCGGCCCACATAGCAACTTCGGAGTGAGTCAGGCCGACAGCGGGTCCGTGCGTCGACGCGTCCACTCGTCGCTGGCGTATTTCTCCTCGGCAATCTGCGCCGCATGCTCGAGTTCGTCGTCTGTCCACTCGCCAACGTCTGCGTCTACCCAGGCCGCGAGTGCCGTCTCAAGCGCGTCGACGGCCTCGTCGCGGTCGATACCTACCTGCTCGCGGACGGACGTCACCCGGTCGTCGAACGTCTCCTTGCTTACCTCGTCGGTCTCGAAGACACCGATATGACGGTCGGATGCCAGTGTATACGACAGCGAGCCGTGCTGGATGACGGCGTCGCGCTGGCGATACTGGGCGTTGCCGCTGATTTTCGCTCCGTCGGCGAGAATGTCGTGTGCAGGGTTGACCTTCCGGAGATAGCAGGCTGGCTTGTGAATCTCGGGGTGTGCGTCTTCGGCGAACGCCGCGTCGACACCCATTCGGTCGAAGGCCGCGAGGACTGGCGTACACAGCAACTCGTAACATTCCATCAGGTCGCCGGGCAGCTCGCTCTCGGGGCCGACAATCGAGTAGGAGATGTCACCCGCCGTATCGTGATAGATGCCGCCGCCGCCGGTCGGACGGCGTGTGACGGTGATACCGTTGCGGTCGCAGTACTCCCAGTCGACGGTCTCAGGGGCCTGTCGGTACCCCAGTGAGAGCGTGCTCGGTTCCCAGGTGTATACCCGGACTGTCCGGGGGCCACCCGAGGCCGCAGTCTCGGCGGCTACTTCTTCGAGTGCCATCTGCATCGGACCGGAGCGGCGCTCGGCTGGAATCAGACGCCACTCCCTGTCTGCGAGGTCGGTCATACCTGTGAATACACTCCCGGCGAACAAAAACGCACGCAAAGCGTGCCTGGTGTGACCGCTTCACTCCGGATTCCCGTGTTCGTCCCAGAACTGGTGTATCTGGCCGTCGAGAAACTCTGGCGTGAGTCTGACGAACTCCGCTTGCTCACCCGTCGAAAGGTACGGGAAGACGCTGTGTCTCGCGTCGTCGACGTATCGCTGACCGACCAGTGCACGAATGCCGACCTCGTCGGTCCCACGAATCACGCGCCCGATAGTCTGGCGTGCACGCCGGACTGCCGGAACAGTCAGGGCGTACTCGAAGGCCTGGTCCTCTCCGAACGCATCGGCGTAGGCGCGCCGGACCGCCGTCACACGCGGCGAGCCGATGTTGACCAGCGGAATGCCAAAGACGCCACAACAGTGTAGCTTGTCGCCGTCATAATCGACGCCTTCGGTCAGCGTCCCGCGCGTGCTCGTGACGAGCACCTTCCCGTCACCGTCGAAAAAGCGCTGTTTCAACGCCTCTGTCTCCTCGTTACTCGAGCTCTCGTCGAGAAGCGTCGGTTTCTCGACGACTTCCGAGAGATAGCCCTCGGCCCACGCCGCCTCCCGGTAGTTCGGCATGGCGAGCAACACGTTGCCCGGCGAGCGTGCCAGCGCTCGCAGAACCTGTGCGTACTCGTCGCGGGTGCGGTTCCACGTTTCCGGACTCGCGTTCTCATCGGGGTCACCACGATTACGGGCGGTGAACGGCGTCGTATCGACCAGCAAAGAGGCTCGGTTCGACTCCGGGAACGGCAGCGTATACGTCCGCTCGACGACCGGCCGATTCGCCGCTCGAAGCGACTCCAGCCCCGCAACCTCGGCGAAAACATCGAGCGGTTCCAGGGTCGCGCTCATCAGGATACCTCCGCCGAGTCCATCGAAAATTTCCTGGAGCGTCTCGCCGGGCATACACTCGAACAACACCAGGCCGGCGGTGTACTGTGCCTCCCAGGGTTCGCTGACGCTTCGCTTGTCTTTGGGTGCGTATTCGAGCTCGACCTCGCGGAGATAGGTCGCGTGGTCACACTCCCACCACTGGCTCATGACTGCGCCGACCGCGGTACAGACCGGTGTGCGCGCCAACCCGAGTTCGTCGATGACCTGCTCGACGGCGACGCCCACAGTCGACAGCGAGCGCCACAGGTCGCCGGTATATCCCGCCGACTCGGCCCAGGCGGTTAGCTCGTCGCGCTCGACGGCCTCGGGGTCGCGTAAGGGAACTTCGATGTCGTGGTCCGGAAGTACGTCGAGCTGTCCCGTTCGCCACTCGCGGCCGAACTCGGCGTCTAGATACGTCGCGATGCGGTCGTCGAACCACCCCAAGAGGTCATCGTAGAAGTCCCGGGCCTGCTCGACTGCACGCAGCGGCACGTCGTGACTCGCCAGCTCGTCTTCGACCTGCTGGCGGTGGTCGCCACTCTGACGAGCACGGGTCAACAGCTGTGCGAAGTCGTTTCGCGCCCGCTTGAGCGTCTGCCGGCCGACCCGGTTCGAGAGCAGGTCCCTGACGCGCTCTTCGAGACGGTGTGCTTCGTCGACGACCAGAAACGTCTCCTCACCCAGCACCGACTCGAGCAGGGGTCGCGAGCCGGGGTCGAAGAGATGGTTGTAGTTGCCCACGATGACCTCGGCCGATTCGAGCAACACTCCCATCGCTCGGTGGGGACAGGTCCCTCGCTCGGCCGCCGCCGGCAGGTACTCTGTGGCGGTAACGACGTGGTTTTCCCCGGCCTCGAACCCCACAGGCGACCCCTTGTTCCGGGCGTACCAGTCGGCCTCGAACGGACAGTACAGCGGACCCTCCTCTCCGTCGCTCATCGATTCCGGGGCCGACTGCTGGGTCCGGGGGTACGGCGTCTCGGCACCTGCGGTCTCCAGCGTGTCGATGGTGATCTGTCGTTGTCCTGTGCCGCCCGGCCTGGCGTGTTTCACGAGGTCACTCGCCCGTTGTGGGTCCCACCAGACATCCTCTGTCTCGCCGCCAACTGCGGCTGTTGTGGCGGCCATATCGTCACCGGTGCCCTCGCTTTCGACCAGACCAGCGGTGTTCTCGCGCAGGTCCTCACAGCGGTCGTGAACGCCCACGTCGTCTGGGAACACACCTTCGCGACCGTAGGGACACAGGTCTCTCTTTCCTACGAGGGCAACACCGGTCAGCGGCTCGTCGAGTCCCGCGTTCATCGCCCGGAGGTCTTCGACGAACTGGGTCCGTTGCTGTTTCACCGGCGTTACTACGACGACGTTTTCGTAGTCGCCGTCGCGAACGAGAGCGGCTCCTGCGGTGAGTGCGGCCATAGTCTTGCCAGTCCCACAGGGGCCTTCCATCGCCAGATATCCCCGTTCGCTGCCGACCTCGATTGCTGCCTCGATTGCGTCGCGCTGATTCGCGTACGGCTGCTCGAATCCAAAGTAGCGGTCCCAGCGCTCACCGGGGGTTTCGGCCATCCGTCGGGCACTGGGGCGTCGTCGGATTTGAACCTGCGGATTCGTCGCTCACGCGACAGACAGTGCTGTTGCTCACCGAGAGAAACGTGAGAGACGCCGGGATCGACTATCGCCAGGCTGGAAGCGAAGCAGCGTCGTCGAGTTGGAGTGTAATGAACGCGTCGTCTTCGGTGATGTCAGCGAGGATAAATTTGTCTACTGGACCCTCCTCGACTGAGGCCATCACTTCGCTGCTCGCTTCGACTTCGGCCGGGACGATAGTATCCGGCTCCATGCATGTTAATAGTTCTCAACGACACATAAACCTACCGAAAACAACCGGCGAAAATTGCCAGACGTGACGCCGCCGGTGTGCGACGCACGTCTGACTCTTGTATGACATTTTACAATATTGCTGACAGCAACGAGGTCGCATATACACTCTCTCGGCGCGATACGTCCCGGCGTGGCGGCTTTCTCTTGGCAACACGAGATGTCTGGGGGGACTGCTCGGACGGCCAGCAGACGCCACTGGCTCAGTCGAGTCCGAAGAAGTCAACGGCGTTTTCCCGGAGGATTTTGCGTTGTACTTCCTCAGAGAAATCGAGTTCCGCGAACTGTTCGAGCCACGGCTCCGGTTCGAGCATCGGGTAGTCGGTCCCGAACATGACCTTGTCTTTGAGCAGACTTTTTGCGTAATGGAGCACCTGGTCGTCGATGTACCGGGGCATCCATCCCGAGAGGTCCATGTAGACGTTCCCCTTCTGCTGGCAGATTGCGAGCTGTTCTTTCTCCCAGGGGTAGGCCGGATGGGCAATCAGTATCTGGAGCTCCGGGTGGCGTGCGGCCACGTCGTCTATCAACATCGGGTTCCCGTATTTCACCTGGAGGCCGCGCCCACCGGGTGAACATGCGCCCAGCGTGGAGTTGCCGCCGTGGAAGACGACCGGGACACCGAGGTCTTCAATCGTGTCGAATAGCTGCTCGTACTCGGGCTGGGACGGGTCGAATCCCTGCGCGATTTGCTGAAACTTGAACCCCGAGAGGTCGAGGTCTTCGACACACCGAATCGCCTCCTCGACGCAGTCGTCTTTCAACGGGTCGACCGACCCGAAGCCGATGAAGAACTCGGGATGTTCGTCGCGCACCTCGGCGACGTAGTCGTTTGGCACGGGCGGATTTCCGGTGTTCGTCTCGGCGTCCCAGCCGAGCAGTACCGCCTTCCCGACACCTGCGTCGTGGTACTCCTCGATCATCTCCTCGTAGCTCCAGGTCTCCATCTCGGAGCCAAAGCGGTCGGCAGCGTCTTGCATCATCTGTCCGCCGGCGTCGTGTAGGAACTCGCTGGTCGGCTGGTGGGCGTGTGTGTCTATCGCCTGCTTGTCGTCCAGAACGTTCAGTCCGTCAACACTCATACTCCCACGCACGTGCGCACGGGGTAATAGCGTTACTCCCTGTGGGCTGGCTGATAACACTCACTCCCTGACTGTTATTGTAATCGCTGTCTCGGCCAGTTTGCCACTCTCGGCGGTCCACAACAGCACCTGTGTGAAGTGCTAGCACGACTTTCAGAACTATTATTGGTGATACTATCGTTATCTCTGGTATGTACTGGGGCAGCTCCCCCGACACCTGTGCAGCAGTCAGACCGAGCTCGACTGACCAGACTGCCGATGCCGGATGCACAGTACCAATTTTCCTTCAATTTACTACAGTTAATATCCGATAACGGCCCGGCACTGTCCCACCGGGTCGCAGTTCGGCGCAGTCGGGGGGTGTCGTTGGCACCGGACCCCCGGCCCGTCGGTCTGTCTCGTATCGACCTGCCAACCACTCACGACACCGAACACGGACGATAACAACCACACATGATGCACGCACAATCTGGAATCTACGAACAGGACGAACACGACCGGTTACGCATACTCGACGCAGACGGCACTGTCCACCCGGACGCGACAGTTCCGGACCTCTCCGAGGAGGAACTGCTCGCGATGTACGAGGCACTGGTACTTGCCCGACGGTTCGACCAGCGAGCTATCAGCCTCCAGCGACAGGGTCGGATTGCCACCTACGCCCCCATGACCGGTCAGGAGGGGTCACAGGTTGCGACGAGCTACGCGCTCGACGAACAGGACTGGCTGTTCCCGACCTACCGGGACCACGCCGCGAAACACGTCCACGGCATGGAGCTGTCCTCCCTGCTCGGCCCCCTCCGGGGGTATCGCCAGGGGTATGCAATTCCAGACGACGTGAACGTGATGCCCGAGTACATTCCCATCGCGACCCAGATTCCCCAGGCGATGGGGATGGCCTGGGGGTACAAGCTCCAGGACCAGACCGACCGCGCCGTCCTCTGTCACTTCGGCGACGGCGCGACCAGCGAGGGCGACTTCCACGAAGGGCTGAACTTCGCGGGCGTCTTCGACGTGCCCGTGGTGTTCGTCTGTAACAACAACCAGTGGGCAATCTCGACGCCCCGTGAGCGCCAGACTGCGAGCGATACCCTCGCCGGCAAGGCCGACGCCTACGGCGTCGAGAGCATCCGCGTCGACGGACTCGACCCGCTTGCGGTCTATCAGGCCACCCGCGCTGCGGTCCGCAAGGCCAAAGAGCCGGGTCCGGGCGAGGGCCGGCCCACGCTCATCGAGTCTATCCAGTACCGCTTTGGCGCACACACGACCTCGGACGACCCCAGCGTCTATCGCTCGGAGGAAGAACCCGCGTACTACCGCGATCGGGACCCGGTCGACAGACTGCGGAACTTCCTCGAAAACGAGGGTATCCTGACCGACGAGCGCCAGGAGGCTATCGAGTCCCGCGCCGACCAGCGCATCGAGAACGCAATCGAGGAGGCCGAAGCGCTCGAAGCCGACCCCGACGACATCTTCGAGCACGTCTACAGCGAGACGCCGGACAGGCTGACAGCCCAGCGCGACGACCTCCGCGAACTCCGCGAGAAGTACGGCGACGAGGCCTTCTCGGAGGTGTTAGAATGAGTTCCTACGCCGAGACACTCGCCGAGAACGTCGAAGAACAGTCCGAGGAGCCGACACAGCGAGAGACGCCAGAGGAGTCCGACAGCGTCGACGAACTGACGCTGGTCGAGGCCATCTGTGACGGGCTCCACACCGAGATGAGCCAAGACGAGCGTGTGATGATGCTCGGCGAAGACATCGGCCGCAACGGCGGCGTCTTCCGTGCGACGGACGCCCTCTACGAGGAGTTCGGCGACGACCGCGTCGTCGACACGCCGCTGGCCGAGTCGGGTATCATCGGCGCGTCTATCGGTCTCGCGCTGTCCGGGATGCGTCCGGTCGGCGAAATCCAGTTCATGGGCTTTCTCTACCCCGGCTTTGACCAGCTCGTCAGTCACGCCTCCCGGCTGCGGAGTCGCACACACGGCCAGCTCAACCTCCCGATGGTGGTCCGCATGCCCTACGGTGGCGGCATCCGCGCGCCCGAACACCACTCCGAGTCCAAGGAAGCGTTTTTCGTCCACGAGCCGGGGCTGAAGGTGGTCACGCCGTCGACGCCCTACGACGCCAAGGGACTGCTCACGGCAGCCATCCGAGACCCCGACCCGGTCATGTTCCTCGAACCGAAGCTCATCTATCGGGCGTTCCGGGAGGAAGTGCCCGAACGCTCGTACGAAATCGACCTCGGCGAGGCCGCCGTCCGTCGGGAGGGGACTGATATCTCGGTGTTCACCTGGGGCGCGATGACTCGGCCGTCGCTTATCGCCGCCGAGGAACTCGCCGAGGAAGGAATCGACTGCGAGGTCGTCGACCTCCGCTCGCTGTCACCGCTCGATTTCGACACCATCATCGACTCCTTCGAGAAAACGGGCCGCGGCGCAATCGTCCACGAGGCACCCAAGACCGGCGGTCTCGGTGCGGAAATCGCCGCCACCATCCAGGAGGAGGCGTTGATGTACCAGGAGGCCCCAATCAAGCGCATCGCGGGCTACGACGCTCACATCCCGTTGCACGCGCTGGAGGATTATTACCTACCTCAGGCGGTCCGGATTCAGGACGGCATCCGTGAAGCGATGGCGTTCTGACTTGTGTCTTCGGCGTGCTCATTCACTCGAAAATGGATTGTCCGGTGTGACGAGCCGCGTCAACGAATCGAACCCGTCGAAATCGTCGTCGAAGCTGTAGCAATACTCAATATCGTGCTGTCGGGCACTCGTGACCAGCATTGCATCAGCCAGTGAGAGGCGGTCTCTCTGCTCGAACGTATCCAAAGCGGTGGTCCAAACGAGGTTGGACTCACGGCGAATCTCGAAGTTGCTCCCGCTGTGCAAACAGGAGAGAAAATCGACCGCTACGGGTTTCCCTACGTCTGTTGTCAGGCCGTTCATGATCTCAATCAAAATCGGATCGGATAGCAGCAGTGTTGGGAGTTGGCCCCGATCCGCTCCGCGCACGATGTCGAGCGCTGTGTCGTGTCGAGACGTACGGCTGTTCGCGGCAGCGTACAGGACGGTCTTATCAACGAACGCCCGGGCCATTATTCTAGGCCGAATCGGTCATGTTCCTCGACGACGTCGACAGCCTTCTCGGACTCGCCGGGTTCGAAGTTGTCGAACACACCGCTTTCCTGGCTGTGGACCTCGACCCGGAGCTCGCCGTCGACGACCTTCCACCGGAGCACGTCGCCGTCCTCGATATCGAATCGGTCACGGATGTGTGCCGGTATTGAGACCTGATTACCGGAGACGGTCCCCTCTCCCACCTCGTCTGGCGTGCTCATACCGGATGTTGGTCGTGACCGCCGAAAAGGGTTAGTGCGAAACCACACTAGCTTACCGAGGAGTGTCGAGCGCATCGCGAGCTACGCCGCTCACACTCGACTGCATGCGTCGGGGGATTACTGTCTAATCCAGGCGGTCCGGATTCGGAACGATGGCGTTCTGAGAGTATTCACAGCCAGTTTTTCAGCCACTCGATATGGCCGTTCATCTCCGCTGGCTCGAAGTAGTGGTCGATACGTCTGATTGCCGTGGCGAAAAACCGTCGAGATAGTTCACTTATAACTCAGGATACATCGATCCGGATATAATCGACGAATAGCTCGTCGTTGGTGTCGTCGTCGCCAGGGTCTTCGACGATGATATAGGCCAGACCGTTGGCATCGATGTAATTACTTTCTGCCTGGGAGAGCGTGAAAGTCTCAGTCGTGACCGATCCGGACCGTGGGAGCGTATAGTCGGTCGCCCCGTCTATCTCATTGCCTGAGGCGTCGACGACGGTGAGACTGTACTCCTCACTTCCCGCGCCCATCTCGTATTCGATTGCCATCGAATGGGTGCCGGAGGCGATTCCATCGATCAGTAGTCCGGTACGGTGCCGGTACTTGGGATTATTTCCGGAACCGGTCGTCGCACTCTCGGAAAACGTAGCTCTGGAACCATCGTCCGCCTGCAAATTGCTGAACGAGTTGATTGTACCCAAGGGCGAGGACGGTGGTATCGACTGGTCACCGCCGTCTGCGTCGCGATAGCTGCTCGGGTAGGCTACCGTCTGGCCACCCCCACCGGTTGGTGTGATCGTAAACGTCTTGGTCTCGGTTCCGCCACTCGCTGGCTGGTAGGTGATTGTGATCTCCACGTCCTTGCCGCTCATGTCGACCGACGAGGTACCGTCAGTGAACTCGTAGAGGTAGAACGTCGCCGTTGCGCCGGCCGAGAGTTGTGCGTTCCCACCGTCGTTGCGCCCGTCAGTGTCCAGGTCCACAGTTCTCGGAAGATCGGCCCCACCGCTGTAATCGACGTATGCATCGTCCAGGTCCGCGGCGACGTACACCTCGGTCGCCAAGGGTTCGTCGTTCGGGAACACGTCGTCGCTGAGGTAATCGATATCCCCGTTCGCCGGCGTTATCTCGACGTCGGTGATCGTGACGCTCTCGCTGAAACGGTTCGCGACGGAGAAGTTCACCCCGCCAGCGACGGTGTCGCCGTCGTTGCCGTCGTTGGTCACGGCGTCGTTCTGGTATATGAGACCGACCGAAGCGTTGATCACCTCTATTTCGATCTGGTCGCCGCCGCCGCCGGTCCAGCCGTACACCTCGACGGTGCCGTTTGCCTGTGGCTGGAACGTTACCGTGACCTCTCCGTTTTCGTCGGTCGTTCCACTGCTCATGTTGAGCGTGCCGACACTGCTGTTCCTGACGGCGAAGTCGACACCCGCGCTCTGTGCGGTGGTGTTCAGCGTGAGTTCGAGTTCCTGTGCCTCCGCGTAGTCGAGCGTACAGGCACTGTCGTCACAGTTTTGCGTTCCCGGCTCGCCGCTCGGGTCGAGCCAGTTCACGTCGAACGCCGACGTGCCGTTCCCGCTGTTTTCCTGTGGCGGCTTGTTCACCTGTACGGTCATCGTGACGTTCTTCGTCGTGCCAGCCGCGTGAGACCCGCCCGGTGACGGCTGGTAGCCGGGCTCGACTGTGAAATTAATCGCGTTGGTCCCCGGGTTTATTGCCTCGTACTCGACAGTTACCTGCCCCTCGCTGTTTGTCTGTCTCGTTACCGTTTTGCTGTCTGGCCCGGTGAAGTTACCATTCTCGGCGGCTCCGTCGACGGTCACGCCGCGTATCGGTTTGTTGAACGAATCGCGGACTTCGAGTGTCAGTGTCTGTGTCTCGCCGGTCTGTATCGTTGTTCCGTCCCCTTCGATATCGGTCAGGTAGGCCTTCTGTGTCTGCTCGACGCCCGTTCCGACGCCCACTTTCGCCATTCGGAGCGAGTAGCTGCCGGGCTTGAGAGTCACTTCGAGCAACGAGAAGTCCTCGACGCCCGGCAGTGCGGTCGTGTTCACCCCCGTGACGTTACCGCCGTTTGTGTCCATCTCCTCCTCGAAGACAGTCTGCCACTCGCTTTCGTTCAGTCGGGTCGGGACGGTAATCGAGAGCGGCGAACTCTGGTTGAATATCTCGACGCGCCGGGTTTCTGTACTCACTGGCTCGAAGTCGACAGACGCGTCGCCGATACGGCTCTGGCTGAACGAGCCGTTCAGCGTGACAAGCGTGATTCGGTCGCCGCTGACCAGCGTCTGGCCGGTCACTGGGAGCGTCGTATTCTGGCCAAAGTCGTTGTAGAGGACGCTGTGTTCATAGACCGTCCGTGGCGCGTTCGTGAAGATGTTGTACCCGGGCCGGTACTCGATTGCGCCGGTGTTGTACGCCGCAGTGTCGTTCCAGAAATCACCAACATTTCCGCTCGCGGTTGCGTTCTCGATAGTCAGGTTCAGAGCGCTGTCTGTCGTTCCGACGGTCCGTAACGTCCCGCTGACGGGCCCCGGATTGACGAACACCGCCCTAGAAGGATAGCGCAGGCCGAGGCCAACCGAAACCGACTGTGTCGTCGTCTCGCCGGGCATCGAGATGACATCACTACGCATGTCTGTCAGCTCGCTCTGGAGCTGCTGGTTGTGATTGAACTCGATTTCCTCGTTCTGGTTCGGGACGACAAACCCCTGATAGAGCGCCAGAAAGACCACGATAAGACCGAAGATGAGGACAGCGCCGATTTGAATTGCCTGCCCTCTGTCGTCCCTCAGAAATCGCATTGAGAAAGGGTTGTGTGCTGGCGGATAAAAAGCTGTCTGCCAGCAGTAGTCTCTCCCTCACCTAATGTCGTACGCCCGCTCGTGTAGCAACGTATTTGTCGAGATATCGAACACTTGGACTGTAACCTCCTCCGGAAGCTGTGAGAACGAATACTCCCAGCGACTCCCCGCCTCGAATCGGTCTGTCGTCCCGCTGAAGCCGGTGTCGGCGAGCGTCAACTCCGTATCAGCTTCCCGCAACACGACCCGCACGTCCGCCGGGTCGATTGCATCCCCACCCATGTGACGAAGCGTCAGCTCTGTCGCCGTCAGGTCGCTGTCGACAGTCACCTTGGCATCTCGCTCCGTGTCGGAATACCAGTCCGAAATCAGGACTGCACCGGCTCCGACGACGAGTGTCAGCACGACAGCGAGTAGCAAAATGACGCCAACCGTCTCGGACTGTCCGCGTTGTCGCGTCGGGCCGTGACCCATCGTGTGAGAGTCGACGCCGGGAGGTGAAAGAAGTTCTGTCGCGGTTTAGTCCTCGTCTTCCTCGACGACTTCGGGGTCTCGCATCGCCGTCTGGAGGCTGTCGATTCCGTTGACCCACTCGGCGACGAGTCCGAACTCAAGCTCTTCGGCCATCCCCATATCCATCTCCTCGCCGTCGATGACGAGCGTCCCGGCCTGGACGCAGTAGCCAAGCGCCGCGTCGAGGTCTTCGTTTGCCTCCTCCTCGGCGGCGGCTTCGATGTACTCTCCGATGGTTCCCTCCTCGGCTGGGCCGCCGACGACGTACTCGTGGGCGGCGTGGAAGACACACATCAGCGAGGTCTGGACGCCCTCGATGAGCATCTCCTTGTCCTCGTTCTCGAAGGTGACCTCGGTGAGGACAATCTCCTGAATTTCTTCGAGTTTACCCAGTGTCGTCTCCTCGTCGAGGACACCCTCGTCGAAATCGGTGAGAATCTTGGCGACGGCAATCGCCGTGTCGTCCTGCAGGTTCAACAGGAGACGTGCGGAATCCTCTTCTTCGGGGTCGATTTCCTCTTCGCGTAAGCGATCGATCCAGTTCTGCCAGCGGTCTTCGGTGTAGTATTCCCCCGGCTCGTTGCTCATATCCAACCGTACGTGTCTCCGGGGATAGTACTTTCGACAGCAACTTTTTGACATGTGAGGCCTTCGCAGGCCGTGTACCGGTCAGTTCGTCACCCGCAACTTCTGTGTGACGACGATGCTGTTTGTTGGCGTGTGAACGAGGTCGACCGAGATTTCGTCGCCGGAGCTGAGCGAGCAGGTTGTCCCACGGATTCGAAACTCAAGGTACTCACCTGCCTCGAAGGTATTTGCGTTCGCTGTATGCAACACTCCTGGGTCCCATTTCTGATTGAATGTTTGTCCTTTGCTGATGATGCTGTCACCACTCGTTTCTAGGTTAGAATCGCTGAAGCCGTTATTTCCGAACCCACTTGCGGACGCTGGAAGATTTATAATTCGCGCTTGCTCGCTACAAGCATCTGTTGCATCCACAACAATCTCTAGTTCCTCGGCTGGGACGCTATCACCAGCTACGTGTGTTACTCGTACGATACCGCCCTGATAACCGTCCTGTACCTCGATTTTTCCTGTCGTCTCACCGATGTTCGGTCCCGGGTCAGACACGTCTTCCCCCACGTCAAGCACGAACGTCGCGATGGTCGCAGAGAGAATGACTGCGACCGCCACCATGAGAATCGTCGAGATGACCGGCGCGACACCCCGGCGTGCACTGCATAGACCACGCATACGCTACACTTCGGTCTGGACGAATAATAGTTCCTGCCTCTGGTCAGTTTATATCGATACCGTACACCCGCGCGGGCGTTTCGACGTGAGCGGTGTAGACCGCGTCCTCGTAGCCTTCGTCGAGCAACCAGTTGACGCGCCGAGGGACGGTTTTCGGGCCGAGCACCGCGCCCGGACGGTCGGGGTCGTCGAGGAAATCTGTCTCCATCATGAACGCCTCGCCGCTAGCTGCGGCGTCTTCTAACCCCTCTTTGTTCGCGATGACACTCGGTATCGGCCCCTCGACCGGGCCGCCAGAGTAATGTTTGACGACGCGGTCGGGAGCCAGACCCGCCGACTCCGCCCACTCTGTCACCGTGGTGAAGTCGTCGCCGCCCTCGGTGTGGAGCTGGACGGCACAGCCCGTCTCGCTGGCGAGCCTGAAGGCGTGACGCATGACCTCGTTCGAGGCCTCCCAGACTGCCTCCGTGACATCGTAGTGTGGCCGGCCGGATTTTATCGCGACGGCAGGCCCGTCGGCGACGAACTCGGCGGCGATATCGAGACCGCGTTGCATGAGATCTCTGGCTTCGTCGGGACTGTGGCCGCCGTCGACGAGCCGGGAGATGAGACCGGGATGAACGCCCAGAACGGGCCAGGCGTCACCGGGCAGCCGCTGGGCAGCTTCGTCGGTCACCGCACAGGTCACCTCGAAGGTCTCCCGGAATCCCTCGGGTGTGCCAACCGCGGCCGAATCGACGAGCGACCAAGAGGGTTTGTTGAGCACGAGCAGGTGGGTGCCGCCGGCGGCGGCGAACTCCTCTGCCGCCGCCGGGCCGCGGCCGTTGACGGGGTCCAGGTGAAGGTGGTCGTCCAGAATCGGAACGTCGTCGGTCATACCCGAAAGTCGGTGGGCTGGCCGCAAAAACAGTTCGGCTTTCCCGACCGTGCTCTGAACGACATCTCGTGGTGTGGTGTAGTAACTAGTAACACATCTATACGAGACGTTGACTTAGTAGGTTGATTATACAATCTCAGCGCTTACACCCAAATCACCTGAATAGTGAGATATGCCAATGTACGACGCAGAGGCGAAAGTAAGTGGCAGATACGTTGTTCCGTTCGCGGAGGCGGCCGGAGAAGTGTCGCCCGTTTTCGAGCGGAAGGTCAGAGACACATTTGAGGAACGAATCGGGGAGCTAGCATCTGATGGGTGGTACCAGACTGAAGCGGTCCGGGATTCGTACTACGCAATACTTGAGAGGGTCGGCTCACAGACGATGATTTCCGGCGGTGAACAGACTGCGCGTGGACTCTCATTCGACTCTGGGCTCTCGGTTTTCGAAGCGTTCGAACGACTGAACGCTCTTCAAGTGAGTGACGAGGTATACAGAGACACGACACAGGACAAACCAGCAGGTGAGTATACGTTCGAACGTCGTGGCGAACGCTCGGGACGGCTTGGGGTTACAAACGAGTATCCGTACCCACAGCCGTTCGTGAAAGGAATCTACACAGGAATCATCAAGCAGTGGGGACCGGAGGACTCGATTCCGACGTTCGAACAGATAGCTGAAGACACAGACGAACGGTTCGCATGGAAGACTGAGTGGTAGCGTCCCATCTATACGCACATTTATGTCTCTCGACCGTCTCCCTACTAGAGTATAGACTACTAACAAATGGCAGTTCAAACAGAATTTTCGGTTGACTCCCCCCTCTTAGAAGAGGCATTTCGCGCCACCGACGGGTGCTCGCGACTGGCGTTCGAAGATATTACGTTGACTCCTCAAGGAGACGTTCAGGTGCTGATTCGTGCCGAGACAGAAATCTGTTCCACTCTCGTTCAGAACGCGAAAACAGACGAGACAGTACAAAACAGCGAACTGGTCGGTCACGACCTGCTTCTTACGCAGTATGCCTCGGGAATCGGCGAGGTCCAGACGCAACGAACCGTTGTCGATGTCGGTGCCACGATTGTCGAAGCGGTAACTTCGGGTAGTGGGTGGCATCTCACGATGATTTTTCCGACCGTTCGTGATTATAGGACGCTCGTCGAAGAGTGTCGGAGAAATGGTATGTGTGTCGAGACACAGTACATTCTTACCTCCGAGCAAGAGAGCGATGCCGTCGCTGCCCTCACTGAGAAACAACGACAGCTGCTCTCGTTGGCGCGACAAAACGGGTATTTTGCTATTCCAAGGGAGTGTACGCTCCAACAGATAGCAGACAAGATGGGAGTTACACAGCAGGCCGTGTCTCAGCTTTTGCGCCGCGCACTATCGAACGTCACCGACTACTACTTACAGAGACAGCCCTAACTCACGGTGTCAGTAGAACCTACCAGTTAGTAGCCGTCCACAAGGCGTTCGACGTATTTTGCGACGACATCGACTTCGAGGTGGATGGGGTCACCAACCGATTTCTCCGAGAGTGTCGTGAGTTCGTAGGTTTCGGGAATGATGGCAATGTCGACGGTCTCGCCGTCGAAGGCGGCGACTGTGAGGCTGATACCGTCGATGGCAATCGACCCCTTCTCGACGACATACCGCGCGAGCTCCTCTGGCAGGGAAAACGAAAAGCGCCAGTCGTCGCCGAGGCGTTCGACGGCCTCGACAGTGCCTGTGCCGTCGACGTGACCCTGGACGAAGTGCCCGTCGAAGCGGCCGTCGGCCGGCAGTGCGCGTTCGAGGTTCACCTCGTCGCCGGCCGCGAGTCCGCCGAGATACGTCCGCTCGACGGTCTCGGTCGCGAGAAACACCTCGAACCAGCCGTCTCCGAAGGCCTCGACGGTCAGACAGGCACCGCTGACGCTGATACTCTGCCCGCGAGAGAGTCCGTCGAACGTGGTTCCGAGGCGGACGCGGAGGCCATCGTCGTCCTCCTCGACTGACTGCACTGTTCCGGTCTCCTCGACGATGCCGGTGAACATACACGCTGTTTGGTCCGACAATCCAAACGTGTGTTGGTTACGCTCGTGGCGTCGCAATCGGCGTGACTGTGACGGCGAATCCTGCCCCGCACTCACAGGCGACGTACTCGGTGTTTCCATCGACCACGAGCCACTTTTCACAGTAGTCACATCGGACCTTGACATTCGGTGTCATTAGCTCGACCAACGCACGTAGCTGGCAAGGGTATTGACCACGTACCGGACCGTACAAACAGCGACGTTGGGGTTAACGACCTCCTAACAGCGGGGTTAGTCGTCGACGACCTCGATGCCGCGGTTGTTGACTGCATCGGGGTCGAGACCGATTTCTTCGAGGAAGTCCCGGTACTCACGCTCACAGGACTCGCCGGCCTGCTGGCGGTCCGAAGCATGGTCACACAGGGCTGGCAGGTCCTCGAACTGCTCGTTCGAGTAGACAATCCAGTGGTTGATGAGGTCAGAGAGCCGTCGGATTGGCGAGGTGAAATGCCCGTAAATCTCGAAGTTCAGCGCGTGGTGGCCGCCGAACGGGTCGTTCATGTACTTCGCGCGGGGCATCACCTTCATCACGGCCCACTGTATCTTGTCGAGTTGGCGTTTCGGTGCCTCTTCGAGGGTCGCGTTGACCGCTTTGCGCGGCTCGTCCCACTTGTCGCCGGGGACCGAGACGCCGTCGAGTTCCTGAATCTCTTTGAGCGCCTCGCTCCACTCGTCGGGACTTGGCTGTGGATGGACCCGATACATCGCCTCGACACCCCGGTCCCACATCAGCTCGTGGGTGACTGCCTTGTTCGCTTTCAGCATACACTCCTCGATGATTGTGTGCGCGCGGTCGCGGCGTGGATTGAGCACGAGCGAGCCGTCCTCCTTGCGTGCCTCGTGCATGCGCTGGGCGAGTTCCCACACGAGCTGGTTTCGCTCGGCGAGGTCGACCGCGGTGTCTTCGAGGAACTCCTCGGCGGCCGCGGGGTCGTCGAGAATGTTCTCGCAGTCGGTGTAGGTCAGGCGCGCGTCGCTCCGGATGACCGATTTGTAGATGTCGATTGTCTCGTAGCCAAGCGTCTCCTTGTCGAGGTGCATCTCGACGGTGTGTGCCAGACGGTCCTCGTGGGGGACCAGCGAACAGACCGTCTCGGCCAGAATCGGCGGGAGCATGTGAATCGTGTAGCCGGGGAGATAGATAGTGTTCCCGCGCGTGCGTGCCTCGTCCCACATCGCCGTGTCGGGGTTGACGTAGTGTGTCACGTCGGCGATGTGGACCCAGAGGACGTACTCGTCGTCGCGTTCTTCGACCGAGAGCGCGTCGTCGAAGTCCTGGGCGTCGACCGGGTCGGTCGTCCACGTCGTCAGGTCGCGCAGGTCCTCTCGCTCGTCGAGTTCGTCTGCAATCTGCTGTTGGATGTTTTCGGTTCGCTCTTTTGCCTCCTGCATGACCTCCTCGGGGAAGGCGTCGGGAAGCTCGAATTTCTCCAGTAGCTCGTCGCGCTTGTTCTCGATATGTCGCGCCATCTCCTCGTCGATTTCGACCGGCCCCTGTCCCTCGACCGTGCCGGCTGCGTCCTGTTCTGGGTTGCTCATGCACTCGCATACGACCGACCGGCAGTTAGGCGTGTCGGCCCGGGGGCGCCTCGGCGTCTTTATTTCGTCTCGACGCGTCCGTTCAGACAGATGAGGCTCCCCGCTTCGAGACAGACGAGTAAGGCACTCGGGAAAGTCGCGCTCACGACGGTGATGCTGGCGTTTCTCCTCCCGCTCACACCGGTCCAGTCGCTCGCACTCACGACAGGCGCCCTCGCTGTCGGCGCGACAGGTGGCTGTCTCGTCTCGATTGCCCTCGCCACGGCTCCCGAACACAGTGAGACAATTGCCCGCATTCTCGTCTTTGGCGGCCTCGTGGTGGGATTCGGAGCGCTGTTTTTCCTCCCGACGGCGGCTAGCTACGTCTTCCTCCACGGCGCGCTGGCGTTTCTCTGGGCGCGTGCACTCGGCGAACTCGCCGCTGTCTGGCTGTCTGGCGACGCCTACTGAGTTCAAAACTCCGAGTCCGGCGTCGGGACGCCCTCGTCGACATCGCCGCCAGCGAGGTCGAACTCCTCGCGCAGTTCCCGGATGCGGTCGCGGATGTCGGCCGCGAGTTCGAACTCCAGATTATCAGCGGCCTCCTGCATCCGCTGTTCGAGTTCCTCGATGGCGCGGGCGGCGTCGTCCTCGTCGTCGGGCGCGAGCGTCGACGCCTCGGCGGTGTCGGTCTTGCTGCCGGGGAGGTTCGATTCGCCGATTTCCTTCTCGATTGTGCGGGGTTCGTGGCCGTGTTCCTCGTTGAACGCCTGTTGTATCTGTCGCCGGCGCTGTGTCTCCTCGATTGCCGACTCCATCGCCGCGCTCGGCTCGTCGGCATAGAGCACCACCGTGCCGTTGACGTTCCGGGCTGCCCGCCCCATCGTCTGGATGAGCATCGTCTCCGAGCGCAAAAATCCCTCCTGGTCGGCGTCGAGTATCGCCACCAGCGACACCTCGGGGATGTCCAGTCCCTCGCGTAACAGATTGATGCCGACCAGCGTGTCAATTTCGCCGAGGCGCAGGCTCCGGACGAGTTCGTGGCGCTCCAGCGTGTCGGTCTCGTCGTGCATGTAGGCGACGTCCATCCCGGCCTCTTCGAGGTATTCGGTGAGGTCTTCGGCCATCCGTTTGGTGAGTGTCGTCACCAGCGCCCGCTCCTCGTCTGGCAGGGCCTGGAGTCGGTCGATGAGGTTACTCACCTGGCCGTCGACGTCGGCAATCTCAATCTCGGGGTCGACGAGGTAGGTGGGTCGGACAATCTGCTCGACGACCTGTGCGGATTCCTCGCGCTCGTACTCGCTCGGCGTCGCCGAGACGTACAGCGTCTTGTCGGTTTTCTCCTCGAACTCCTCGAACGTGAGCGGACGGTTGTCGAAGGCAGTCGGCAGTCGAAAGCCGTTCCCGACGAGGGACTCCTTGCGGGATTTGTCGCCCTCGAACTGGCCGCGAATCTGGGGCAGGGTCTGGTGGGACTCGTCGACGACGGTAAGAAAGTCGTCGGGGAAGTAATCTAACAGCGTGTACGGGGCCTCTCCAGGCTCGCGGTCGGAGAGATGCACCGAGTAGTTCTCGATGCCAGAGCAGTAGCCCGTCTCGTTCAGCATCTCCAGGTCGAAGGTGGTGCGCTCTTCGATGCGCTGTGCGGCCACCAGGTCGCCCTGGCGCTCGAAGTGGCTGATACGGTCGTCAAGGAGGTCCTCTATCTCGGCGATGGCCTCTTCAAGTCGCTGTTCGGGAATCGAGTAGTGTTCTGCCGGGTGGAGCAAGACCGCAGGCTCCTCGCTGACGATTTCGCCTTCCAGGGGGTCGACCTTCCGGAGGCGGTCGATTTCGTCGCCCCACATCTCGACGCGGACGGCGTACCGGCCGTACATCGGGTAGATTTCGAGCGTGTCACCGCGCACGCGGAAGGTGCCCTGCGTGAAGTCCACGTCGTTGCGCTCGTAGTTCAAATCTACCAGCCGTGAGAGAATGTCGTCGCGCGATACCTGCTGGCCCTGTTCGAGCCGAAGCGCCATATCGACGTAGTTGTTCGGGTCGCCCAGCCCGTAGATAGCCGAGACACTGGCAACGACGATAACGTCGTCACGGGTCAACAGCGAGCGCGTCGCAGAGTGGCGAAGGCGGTCGATTTCGTCGTTGATAGAGGCGTCTTTGTCGATGTAGGTGTCGGTCTGTTCGACGTAGGCCTCGGGCTGGTAGTAGTCATAATATGAGACGAAATACTCCACGGCGTTATCGGGAAAGAGTTCCCTGAACTCCTCGTAGAGCTGGGCGGCCAGTGTCTTGTTATGAGCGATGACCAGCGTCGGCTTCTGAATCTCTTCGACGACCCACGAGACGGTGTTCGTCTTGCCGCTTCCTGTCACGCCGAGCAACGTCTGCTCGTCCATTCCTTGCTGGAAGCCGGCCGCGAGTTGCTCGATAGCCTCGGGCTGGTCGCCCGCAGGCTCGAAGGGGGCGTCGACGCGAAACTCGCTTTCGGCCTCGGGACGGTCCGGCGAGAGCGGGCCGGTGTCAGTCATTAGCTAAGGGTAGGGGCCAAGGCACTTGACGGATGTGGTCTCACTCCTCGGGCGCGAGCGCTTCCATCGTCTCTCGTCGCAACTCGTCGCCGGTGTCGTCCGGCACGACGACGAGTGGCACGTCGACGGCATCGAGCGCCGCAATCTCCGCGAGTCGGTCGCGGGCCTGTTCGGGCGTGCCAGCCACGCCGAGAGCGTCGAGCATCTCGTCGGTGACCGCCCCTCGCGCCTCCTCTCGGTCCCCGGAGCGCCAGGCCTCTGCAATCGCGTCTGCGGCATGTGGGAACGACTCGGCGACTGCTCGACGGTATCCCTCGCCGCTCCCGACGTAGTACGCGAGGTGACCCCGAACAGCCGCTCGGGCGCGGTCAGGGTCCGCGCTGGCCGCACTTGGCACGTAGGGCATCGTCGTGATTGTCTGGGGGTCCCGGCCGGCCGCGCTGGCAGTTTCGGCTATCGTCTCGAAGGCCTCTCCGAGGCGCTCGAAGGGAATGTTGTGGGGTAGCCAGCCGTCTGCGGTCCGCCCGGTGGCGCGTCTCGTCGCCGGCCCGAGCGCGGCGGCGTACACCGGAACATCTGCCGACAGCGACGGGAAGTCGGCGACATCGAATGACTTGCCTTCGTAGGAAACACGACCGTCGGCACCGAGGAACTGCTTTGTCAGCTCGACGGCCTCGTGGAGCTGTCGGGCCGGGTTGTCGAACGACTCGCCGTGGAGGTCTTCGACGACCTTCCGCGTGCTCGTTCCGAGGCCAAGCGTGAACCGTCCGTCCGCGGCGTCGTCGAGCGTGGCCGCGGCCTGTGCAATCGTCGCCGGCGAGCGCCCGTAGACGTTGACGATGGCAGTACCGAGTTGCACCGTCTCGGTCCGGTAGGCCGCCCGCGTCAGCGCGACAAAGGAGTCACGACCCCAGAGTTCGCCCGTCCAGACCGCGTCGTATCCCAGTCGCTCGGCTCGCACTGCGAAGGCCGCGAGGTCGTCCGCGTCGTTCGGGACGAGAATCCCAGTTTGCATGTCCAGAGCCACGACGAGGGGGCTGATAAAGGGTCGGGACGCCGTCAGTGACCTTCGAAGGCCGCGATTTGCTCGCGCCAGGAGTCGGGCATCGGCCGCGTCTCGCCGGTCTCGTAGTCGACGGTGACCATCACGGTCTCGGCCGTCGCGACGACTTCGTCGCCGGCGCGTATCTCGTACTCCATTGGCACGCTCGAGGTTCCCGGCTCGCGCGTCCGGAGCGCGATGGTAACGTGGCTGTCGTCTCGCACCGGCTTGCGATAGTCGATTTCGGTGTGCGCGACGACGGCGCTCAACGCCTCGGCGCTGTCGATACCGAGGACCTCCTGGAGATAGTCGATTCTGGCTTCTTCGAGGTAGGTCACGTAGACTGCGTTGTTCACGTGTCCGGCAACGTCGAGGTCTTGAAATCGGACCGACACCTCTGTCTCGTAGTTGAATTCGGCCATACTTCTGCTGTGTCGTCCACGCAGTTTCACCTTCCGGTTGCCGTGTGTTTTGCATCTCTCCCGCAAACGGCCCTACAGTATATATGGACGGCACTCCGGTGGTTGGATATGTACCTTGGCGACGAAGCTTGGCCCGACCTCGAGTCGTACTTCGAGTCCGAATCGCTCGCGCTGGTCCCGGTGGGGTCGACCGAGCAACACGGCCCACACCTCCCGGAGGGAACCGACCACCTCATCGCAGAGGCGCTGGCCCGCGAGGCGGCGTCACGGACCGGGTATCTCTGTACGCCGACCGTGAACATCGGCGTCAGTCCGCATCACCGGCAGTTTCACGGCACCATGTGGGTCGACCCGCCGGTGTTCCGGGAGTACATGGAGTCGCTGGCGCGAAATCTCACCTACCACGGCGTCGACCGCATCGTCTTCGTGAACGCTCACGGCGGTAACGTCCAGCACCTCCGCGAGGTCGGCCGTCGTCTCCACGATGACGGGACGGCCTACGCTCTCGAGTGGATGTGGAACGAGAGTATCCCCGAGCTGGTCGATGACTGCTTCGAGGTGAACGGTCCTCACGGCGGTCCGAAAGAGACGGCGATGATTATGCACATCGCCGAGGCGTTGGTCCACGAGGACAGACTGACCGAGGCGCGTGACGACGGACTCGTCGACTGGGGCCGCGAGACAGGCCGACAGTTCGGTGCACGGACCTTCTACGACGCCATCGAGAACACCGACAACGGGGTACTCGGCGACCAGACCGACGCCACCCCCGAGAAAGGCGAGCGACTGTTCGAGGCCGCCACCGAACAGCTATGTAAACTCAGCGAGTGGCTCGCCGACCGCGACGAGACAGAGCTACTCCCACGCGAGCACGTCTGAACTCGACTGTCGCGACTACTCCCGAACCGAGGCACACCGCTCGCGGTCTGTTCTACGCTGGCGGTGCCGAGTCACGCCGGTCCGAAGCGGGATGGTAATCGTTATTCCGTGCGAGCCAGTAGAGGCTGACAGGCGCGGCTAGTTCAGCGGACAGAACGTCTGGTTCCGGACCAGAAGGTCAAGGGTTCAAATCCCTTGCCGCGCGTTTTCCTGCGAACGCGAGTGAGCAGTGAAACCCACAAAAAGGGATGTGAATCACGCGAGACGACCGCACGGAGTCTCGAAATCGGGTTCAAATCCCTTGCCGCGCTGTCTGTACACGCCGAGGTGCGACTAGAGCACGCTATGCATGAGTTTTCATGCCTGAAAATTACTGCAGTCAGTATATCCCCACAGAGAGAGAACAACTGCCCGATGGTATCCTACGACCCGGAGTCTGAAGCAGACGGGCGGTACGTCGTCGCGTTCGTCGAGAGCGCGGGCGAAGTCTCTCCTGTCTTTCAGCGAAAAGTAAACGACATCTTCGAGAAACATCTCCCCCACGTCGACCCGGAGGCGTGGTACCGGACCGAAGACGTGGTTCTGGCCTTTACCGAGGTCAGAGACGAGATTGGCTCAAAAACGATGGAACAGGGCGGGGCCGAGGCAGCGAAAGCCATTCCGTGGCCCGACTCTGTTTCGACGCTTTCGGAGGCGCTGGGGGTCTTAATCGAGCAACACCGCGAGGCATACAGAGACAGCACGCAAACGAACCCGGCGGGCAACTACACCGTCGAGGAGCACGACGGCCGAACGGTCAGAGTCGGCATCCTCGAAGGGTTCCCGTACGGCCCGGGGTTCGCACGCGGCGTGTTCAGACAGGTCGCCGCCGAGTTTGGCCCCGAGGACTCGCAGCCGACCCTAGACGAAATCGAACCAGACACGAGCGAAAGTCACGCCTGGGAACTGACCTGGTGAGCCCGCCCGCCGGTCGTACTCGCTCTCGCTCACCTGCGTGAGTCCACGACCGCATAGCAACAATTGTTGCCGGTAACATATCCGTCCAGAGCGACAACTGTTGTGGAATGAAGTCCTACGACCCAGGGTCTGAAACAGACGGGCGGTATGTCGTCGCGTTCGTCGAGAGCGCGGGTGAGGTCTCTCCTGTCTTCCAGCGAAAGGTGATTGCAATCTTCGAGAAACACCTCCCCCGCGTCGACCCGGAAGCGTGGTACCGGACCGAAGACGTGGTCCTGGCCTTTACCGAGGTCAGAGACGAGACTGGCTCCAAGACGATGGAACAGGGCGGCACCACGGCGGCGAGGGAGATTCCGTGGCCCGACTCCGTTTCGACGATTGCGGAGGCGCTTAGGAGGTTAATCGAGCAACACCGCGAGGCATACAGAAACAGCAGTCTGGAGAACCCAGCGGGAAACTACACCGCCGCCGAAATCGGAGACAGGGCCGCGAGAGTTGGCATCCTCCAGGGATTCCCGTACGGCCCGGGGTTCGCACGAGGGGTGTTCGAACACGTCGCAGCCGAGTTTGGCCCCGAGGACTCGCGGCCGACCCTAGACGAAACTGAACCAGACACGAGCGAAAGTCACGCCTGGGAACTGACCTGGTGAACCCCCTCGGGGTCAAGCCCCGAGGCACTCGGCCTGTTCCGCCTGTAGATTCGACTGTCGGTCACACGCCCAACTGTCTCTAACGCGGTGAGTCAACGATTGGCGGGAACGAACGCAACACGGCGCGCGCAGCGATGAGGGTGTCGAAAGAAGAGAAATATCGGCCGTTCAGTCGTCGCCAGAGCCTTTGATCTCGCCGAGTTTGTCGACGAGGTCGTCCGTCGAGGCCTCGGTGTCGAAGGTCACCTCACCGTCGTGTTCGGACTCGTGAACGTTGACGGCCTCGGCGTTGTCCTCTGTGTTCATTTCCTGATTCTCTTGTTCGGACTCGTCGTAGCTGCCAAACCCCATGTACCGATGGAGTGTCCGACTGCACAAAAGCGACGTGGTCCGACGCGAAATAGTACCCGACCAATTCACAGAGTGCGCTCAGGCCTCGTCCAGTTGCCCCCCGAGTACCTTCGCCGCGACCAACACCGGGTCCCACACGGGACTGAAGGGGGGTGCGTACGCCAAATCGAGCCGCTCGAGTTCGGCGACGGTCAGCCCACCGTCGAGCGCCGTAGCGAGCGTGTCGATGCGGATTGCCGCTCGGTCCTCGCCGGCAATTGTCCCTCCGAGCAGGCGGCCACTGTCGCGGTCGGCGACGAGTGTCACCGTCGTGTCGGCGCTGCCCGGATAGTAGCCCGACCGCGAGCCGGCGGTCACCGTCTCCGAGACAGGAGTAAAGCCCGCCTCGCGGGCGGCGTCGTGGTCGACGAGACCGGTCCGGCCACACTCCAGGTCGAACGCTTTCAGGACTGCCGTCCCGGCAATTTCCCCGACCGGTTCGGGGTCACCGGCGACGGTCTGGCCGATGGCTCGCCCGGCGCGGTTGGCCGTCAGCCCGAGCGGGACCCAGTCTGGCTCTCCGGTCACCACGTGGTCCATCTCGGCACAGTCGCCGGCCGCGTAGATTCCGTCGACGGTGGTGTGGCCGTACTCGTCGGTCACAATCGCGCCGGAGTCGCCACAGGCGACTGCGGTGTCGGCGACGAGTTCGGTGTTCGGACGGATGCCGATACCCACGAGCGCGAGGTCTACGTCGACCGCTCCGTCGGCCGCTTCGACGCGCTCGATGCGGCCGTTGCCTTCCAGCCCGGTGACGGCCGTACCGAGATGGAGGTCGACACCGGCGTCGGCGAGTGTCTCGGCCACTTGGTCGCCGACAGCGGCCCCGAACGGCGGGACTGGCCGGTCCGAGCGCTGGTAAAGGTGTGTCTCCAGTCCGCGAGCGCGGAACGCTTCGGCCATCTCGACGCCGACGTAGCCGCCGCCGACGATAGCGACGGTCTCGGGCGGGTCACGGCTGTGGTACGCCTCGACATCGACGTCGACGTACCCGGCATCGAAGGCGTCCACTTCCTCACCGGGCGGTGCCAGAAACGCCCGGACGGCCGCCGCGGCGTGCATGTGATGCATCGTGAACACATCATCGAGGTCGGTCCCGTCGATTGGCGCGGTCAGCGCGTGTGCGCCGGTCGCGACGAGGAGGTCGCCGTAGCTCTGTTCGAACTCCCGGTCTGGTCCGCGGACACGGACTGTCTCGCTCTCGGGGTCGACACCCAGCACTTCGTGGCGTCTGTGGAGGTCGATTCCCCGGCTCTCGACTGCCTCGGGGGACAGTGAGAGGAGGTCTTCGAGGGCGTCGACCTCGCCTTTGATGTAGTAGGGCATCCCGCAGTGGGCGTAGGAAATCCAGTCGCTTTGCTCGTAGACGACGACCTCGCGGTCGGGGTCCTCGCGTTTGCACTTGCTGGCTGCGCTCAGTCCGGCAGCGTCGCCGCCGATGACCACAAATGGGTCGCTCATACGCAATCATCGCTGTCCGTCTACCTAACTGTTGGTGGGCGGTACGTTACCCAGAGCGGGTCTGTGGCGTCACGCCGCCAAGTCGAGATATACAAACCGTTCATGCTCATAACAGTGCATATGGACAACGACGACTCACACGACCACGTCGTCCCCGGCACCGACGAGGACCTCGATACAGCGGACGTTCAGGGTCCCGACTTCCGGGGCGAGACCGACCTACACGACCTGCTCGACACCTACGCGACGACGGGCTTTCAGGCGACACACCTCGCCGACGCAGTCGAGATTACCGAACAGATGCAAGCAGACGACGCGACGATATATCTCACGCTCACCTCGAACATCATCTCCTCGGGGCTGCGCGAGACTGTCGCCGCCCTCGTCCGTGAGGGCCACGTCGACGTGATTATCACGACCTCCGGCTCGCTGACTGAAGACGTTATCAAGACGGCAAAGCCGTTCAAGATGGGCGAGTGGGACGCAGACGAAGCAAAACTCCGCGAACAGGGCATCAACCGGCTCGGGAACATCTACGTTCCCTCCGACCGCTACGTCTGGCTGGAGGAGTACCTGTACGACTTCTTCGATGATTTCTTCGCCGAGGAGCCGGTCCGGACGCCCACGGCGTTTGCACGCGAGTTGGGTGCGACACTCGAGGACGAAGACTCGGTGCTGAAACAGGCCGCAGACAACGACGTGCCGGTGTACTGTCCGGCACTAACAGACGCCGAGGTCGGCAACTTCCTCTATTATTACCGGCGCGAACACGACATGGACATCGGCATCGAAATCCTCGACGACTACGATTCGCTCATCGAGGACGGCATGCTCGCGGAGACGACCGGCCTGATTGCCGTCGGCGGCGGCGTCCCCAAACACCACGCCATCATGACGAACCTGTTCCGTGGCGGCGCGGATTACGCCGTCTACATCTCGACGGGGATGGAAGGCGACGGCTCGCTCTCGGGCGCGCCGCCGGACGAGGCGGTTTCCTGGGGTAAAATCAAAGAGGAACAGACGAACTACACGCAGATAGAAGCGGAGGCGACGCTCGTCTTCCCGCTGCTCGTCGCCGGCGCGTTCATGTCCTGATACCCGTTCTTTCGAGCCTTCCCGCTGTGGCTGAGTCCCGGACACAACCGCAGAACCACGACGAGTCAGTTCGAGGTCAGCCGGACCAACTTGTCGTCGTGTCTCGTGGGGAAGCCGTCGCCCGCGCGGCCGTCGCGGTTCGAAGTCACCGCGTATAGCTCGCCGTCCGGCCCTTGCTCGACGTGGCGAACCCGACCGAGTTCGTCGGGGAGCAGGGGCGTACTGGCGGCGTGATACTCGCTGTCCATCCAGTCGGCGTCGTGGCGACTCTCGTGGTCGGCCGACAGACGGGACCCGTCCTGCGTGACGGTGACGGCGACGACTTGCTGGCTGATGAGGCCACCGACCAGCAGGCGACCCTGGAGCGAAGGGACCGCCTCGCCCGTATAAAAGACACAGCCCGACGGTGCCCAGGAGGGCGCGTTAGCGACCGGGGGCTGGTAGTCGGTCCCCGCGTAGGAATCGAACCCGTCGCTGTTTCGTGCCTCCGGCCAGCCGTAGTTCTCGCCCGGGCGAAGTACGTTCACCTCGTCGCCCCCGCTCGGCCCGTGCTCGGTGATAATCGGCGTGCCGTCGGGGAGCCAGGCGAGTCCCTGCGGATTCCGGTGGCCGTACGTGTACACGCGCGGGTCGCCGCCCTCGATATCGGGGTTCTCGGCCGGCGCGGAGCCGTCCGGCTCGACGCGGAGAATCTTTCCCGCCAGCGTCCCCGGGTCGGCGATTGCATCGGGATTGTCCAACTCCGGGTCGCCGTCGCCGGCCGCAATCCAGAGGTAGTTCGCCGGACCGAACGTGATGCGACCGCCGTTGTGGTAGGCGTCGGCGGGAATGTCGTCGACGATAACCCAGGAGCCGTCTGCTGGGTCGTCGGCAGTCGTGTCGAACGCGACGACGCGGTTCGTGCGGCCGTCACCCGTCTCGGTCGTGAAGTACGTGTATACAAGCGGCACGTCCGGGTAGTTCGGGTGGACGGCGATACCGAGCAGTCCGCCTTCGCCGCCTTCGACGTACCAGCTGTCTTCTTCGGACCCCGGCGGGAGAGCCTCGGCGTCGATGACCGCGCCCGGCTCGGTCACCGTTTCGTATTCGCCCTGCTCGACGGTCAGAATCCGACCTGTGCGCTCGGTGAGAAACACCTCGCCGCTGGGGGCAAACGCGATGTCCCACGGAATCTCGAGGTTCTCGGCGAGTACTTCGATTCCGTAGGCACCCTGCTGTGGGGCTGTCTCCGGCGCCGTCCAGTCGGTGTTGTACTGGTCCCACTGCTCTATCTCGTGGTCAACGCTAGTGTCGTACGGTATCCCGTCGGCGCTCGTTTCTGTCGGCGATGCCGACTCGTCGTCAGACTCCGAGAGACAGCCGGCGACTGTCGACAGCGAGAGCGCGCCCGCCGCAGTCAGCAGTCGCCGCCGCGTGTACCGTCCGGATGTCATACCTGACACTCACGGAGTTGCTGACAAGTGTCTTCTGGAACTGCCGTCGACCGAGGGTCGGACCGCAGTGTCGGTCTTTATATGGGTCGCGTGAGGAGTTGCAGTGTGGACATATTCGACATAGCCACAGCCCCCGCGCTCGGCAGCATGTCTCCGCTCGTCTCCTCAGAGGGACCAGAGATGCTGATTATCGTCGCGCTCATCCTCGCGCTCGGCGTGACGGCGCAGGTCCTTGCCGACCGGTTTCAGGTCCCGAGCGTGCTCTTTTTGATTCTTGCTGGCGTCGCCGTCGGGCCGAAGGGAATCGGGCTCGTCACGCTCGATACCTTTGGCGACTCGCTGACGACTATCGTCGGCATCAGCGTCGCTATCATCGTCTTCGAGGGTGCCTTCCACCTCAAACTGGAGAAACTCAGGGAGGCACCGTCGGCGACGCTTCGGCTGGTGACCGTCGGTGCAATCATCTCGTTTGGCGGGACGACGCTTGCGGTCAGATATCTGCTCGGCGTCGAGTGGGGGATTTCCGCACTGGTCGGGGCCTTGCTGGTAGCGACGGGACCGACGGTCATCACGCCGATTCTGGCGGTCGTCCCGGTTCGGGACCGCGTTGCCGCGGCACTCGAAACGGAGGGTATCGTCAACGACGTGAGTGCGGCTATCTTCGCGGCGGTCATCTTCAAGCTGCTTGCCTCACAGGAGGCGAACCCGACAGACTACCTCGTCGAGTTCGTCCAGCGGCTGAGCGTCGGCGTCTTCATTGGCCTCGCGACCGCGCTCGTCCTGTGGTTCCTAGTGGTCTACGTCGACAGCCCGGCCGCATGGACGCCCCAGAACGTTCGCCTGATGACGCTTGCGGGCGCAATCTTAGCGTTCAGCTCGGCGGATACGATTGCGACCGAATCCGGCGTCGCGGCTGTTGCGACGGCTGGCGTGTTGCTTGGCAATCTGAATCTGCCCTACGAGGAGGAAATCGAGGAGTTCAAAGGCGACGTGACGATTGTCGTCCTTTCGTTTGTCTTCATCGCGCTGTCGGCGCTCATCGAGTTCGAAACCCTGCTCGATTTGGGTCTCGCGGGGCTTGCTGTCGTCGCTGTCGTGGCGCTCGTGTTGCGGCCGGCCCTCGTCTTCCTCTCGACTGCCGGCGCACAGTTTACGCGCGGCGAGAAGCTGTTTATGAGTTTCGCCGGTCCTCGCGGCATCATTCCGGCCAGCGTCGCGACGCTGTTTGCAATCCAGCTTCAGAACCCGGCCCCGCCGTCGAATCCGGAGGGTGCGAACGTCCTCGCGGGGACGGTCTTTCTGGTGATTTTCGTGACTGTCGTCTTCGAAGGCGGATTCGCGCGACAGATCGCTGAGCGGTTACAGGTGATTCCAATGCGTGTACTCATCATCGGCGGCGGACGTGTCGGGAGCGAACTGGGCAAACGACTAGAAGAGCGCGGCGAGAACGTCGTCATCATCGAAAACGACAGCGACATGGCAGAGACACGCCGGAGCGAGGGGTTCACTGTCAGAGACGGTGACGGCACGGACACCGAGTGTCTCAGACAGGCCGGGGCCGACAACGCGAAGATAATCGTCGCTGCAACGGGCGACGACGACACGAACCTGCTCGTGACACAACTCGCGGACTCGAAGTTCGACGTCCGCAAGGTGATAACCCGCGTCAACGACCCCGAGAACCGGTCCGCGTTCGAGGACCTCGGCATCGAGACGGTCTCGGAGACGGGGTCGACGGCCTGGGCAATCGACAACCTCATCGAGCGGCCGGGGCTGTCGCGGTGGATGGCGGAACTCGGCCGCAGCGGCGATGTCCAGGAGATAGAAGTGACCGACGAAGGTCTCGTCGACAAGACAATCGCCGAACTGAACACCGAACTCCCCGACGGCTGTATCGTCGCACTCGTCACCCGGGACGAGGAGAACACGGTTCCCGACCCGGAACTGCGGGTACAGTACGGCGACCACCTCACGGTGCTCGGCCAGACCGAGGCCGTCGACGAGGCAATCACACAGCTACACCCACACGACTGACGCGGCTCAATCCTGCGGTGTCGGTTCTTCTGTGGGTGTCGAGACGGCCAGTGACACCCCGGCGTAGCGACTCCACAGCAAGAGCACGCTCGGTAACACGAGGAAACTGACGACGAAGGCGGTCACGAGTGCGACGACAACGATGCTCCCGAAGCTCTGGACCTGCGGGTGGGGTACGAGTGCAATCGTCGCGAACGCGCCCGCCGATGTGAGCGTACTGCCAAGCAGCGCGCCGCCGGTACCGGTCACGGCCGTCCGGAGTGCCGACACGGAGTCTGCCCCCCCGCGGAGTTCGTCGGCGAAGCGGTCGCCGATGTGGATGTTGTAGTCGATACCGAGACCGACAACCAGACTCATCAGCAGTGCCGTCAACAGCGTCAGCGGGATGTCGAGCAGATACATCGCGGCGACGACGAGTCCCACCACGAGAACGATTGGGCAAGCAACGGCCGCGCCGAGGGTCGCACTGCCGTGCATGAGCCGGAAGACGACCACCAGCGCGAGTACGATTGCTGCCAGCGCGACGAGCATCGTCGTGACGACGCCGTCGATGACGTTGTCGAGTACTGCCTCGTTGACCGCAATCGGGCCGGCCGCCGTTGCCGTCCGCTGGCCGTCATCGGCCATGACAGCGGCTCCGTCGTCGAGTTTGGGCGCAATGGCGCTCGATTCGGAGAAGTCGGCGTCCAGCGAGAGCGTCACGAGGACCGACCGGTACTCGCCGTCGACCCGCTCGATGACCTGTCCGGCAGTTTCGCTGTCGGCCGCATAGAGCGCGTCGTACACCTCGGCGAGATTCTGGTCTGGCACACCGTTGCCGTCGGTGTCAGCCTCGGCGAAGACGGCCGCGAACTCCTCACTCTCGGCCGCGACCCGTTGCATCGCAGTCAGCGGGGAGTCTCTGGCGCTCGTTCTGGCCTGGTCGATGAGCAGTCCCTCCTGTCCGATTGTCTGGACGCCAGCGTCGATAGCTTCGAGTGTCGACGGACTCGTCACGTCTCCCTCGACGAGTATCTCTGACTGGATGGCATCGTCTGCGTTCGCGGGCTGATAGACGCTTTCGACGTGGCGCTGTTGCTCGAATATCGGGGTTTCCTCCCAGCCCAGCGGCCCGGGCAGTTGCTGTTTCCACTCTGCGACGTCGCCGTCGGCCTGCTGGTAGCTCTCTTGGTCGAGTTGTGTCCAGACCACTCCGCCGCTCGCGGCGACGAGCACCGCGAGCACCAGCACGACGGGGGCTGCCCGTCTGGCAAGTGTGACACTCTGTTCGAGCACGGGCCGCAGATACGTGCCGTGACCGAGGGGTGCCTTCCGGCGGTCGAGACCCACCCGTTCGAGCGTGCGGTCGATGCTGATTTTCAGTGCGGGAACAACCGTGACGAAGATACCGAGCGCAGAGACGACGCCCAGCGTGACGGTGACACCGAGGTCACGGATGACCGGCAACGGATTCGACAGGTTTGCCAGAAAGCCGATGGAGGCCGTCGCGGCCACAAGTACGAGTGCCGTCGCGACGAGGGCGACACCCCTCGCCATCGGTGCCCGAATCTCGTCTTCGGGGCCGCGCTCTTCGCGGTATCGGTTGAAGACGTGGAAACCGAAGTCGATGCTCAGTCCCGCAATCAGCACGACGGGAATGATACTCATGAGGCCAGCCTCGACGCCGAGCCAGCCGAGCAGACCGAACGTCCACAGCACCGACAGGACGACCCCGGTCATGCCGACGACGACGTCGACTATATCGCGGTACGCGAACACCAAAATAAACAGAATGAGCGCCAGCGCCACCGGCAAGACGAGTTCGACCATCTCACCGAAGAACTGCGAGGTCGCCTCGTCGTAAGCGTCAGAACTCAACATAAAAAAGCCGGCGTCCGAACGTTCAGTCGCCGCCTCGTAGAGGACGCTCTCGGCGTCTTCGCGGGTTTCACTGTCGACTGTCGTGTCGAGGACGGCAAGCGTGCGTCGGTCAGCAGAGGTCGTCCCCTCGTGGTCGGTGGGGAGGAACTGCGTCGCACGCGGGTTCTCATCGAGCACCCGGCCGAGGACGGCCTCGACCTCGCTGTCACTCATCGATTCGAGCGCCGCAATCTGGGCGTCGAGCGAGCCGTCACCGTCTGCCGCTCGCGCTCCGACGAGATTTTCGATGCCCTGAATCCCGTCGTCGTGAAGCGCCGCCTGGACGGTCTCGTTTTCCGTGACTGCTTGCTGGTAGCGTAGCCCCGCAAGCAGTGACTCTTTGGACAGCGCGTTACCGCCCTCGTTCCAGACGTATACCGGATCGAACGTTCTGGTCGACTCGTCGTCGGTCGCGTTGCCGTACGCGTCCTCGATGTACTGTGATTTCTGGACGCGGTCGACATCTTCGAACTGGTCAGCGGTGCCACCAGACTGACTCGACGTATCCAACTGCGGGATACCGGCGAGGATACCACCGGTCAGAAGTACCATCACTACCAGCACGACGACGTTGTGCTCCGTGACGAACCTGGTCGCCCGCCCGAGAAGCGTTTCTCTCATTCTCTGAAACGTGGTAGTGTATTGACTCTCTTATAATGACCACAGTGCGCTCCTGTTCAGAACCGCCCGGATACATTTATATATGTGAACGAGGCAAAATGTTTATACGATTTAGATGAAGGGCACTGAGAACCGTCGGCAGATTCATTCGCGTCTCGGCCGGGTCAAGTTGGCCGGCCGCCCCGGGACATACCAGCAAGCACCGATTCGACCGCCCTCGACCACGAGGTGTCTATGACACCGGAGAAATCCCCGCTGACCTACGGGGAGTTGCCACCCGAAGACGCGCTCGCCTTGCTCGGCAACGACATCCGGACTGCCATCCTCTGGACGCTCAGCGAGGCCCGGGGTGGTGAGGGTCCGCCGCCGGTTCTCCCCTTCTCGGAGCTACGCCGGAAGGCAGACCTGGATGTCGAGAGCAGTCGGTTCAATTACCACCTGCAGGAACTGCTCGGAACGTTCGTCGAGCGAGTTCCGCCCGAGGAGACGGACGACGACGCACAGGTCGTCTCCGAACTGGCCAGTACTCCGGGCGAGGGGTTCCGGCTCCGCCCCGAGGGGACAACACTCATCCGTACCATTCGGACCTGGTCTGACGAGGGCGACGCGTGGCTCGCGCCGTTCGAACTCGACCAGGAGTGTTATCACTGTGACACCGCACTCGAAGCCGAGTACGACAACGCTATCTTTGCCATCAGATGCCCCGGCTGTGAGTACGTCTACGACTACAATCTGACGCCTCCGGGCGTGCTCGGGGACGACCGCGAGGAAACCCTCGACAACGTCGCCGCCTACAACCGGAGCCAGCGGCTGGCGTTTGCCCGCGGGACCTGCCCGCTGTGTGGCAACGCGGTCGACGCCGAGTTCGTCGCCGGCGAGGAGACTGGCTATCCCCGTGGCGACCTGCGGACGCTGCTGGTGCGGCGTGGCTGTGACCACTGTGGCAACAAAGACAACCTCACACTGGGTGAGGTTTTGCTCCGCGATGCCCGCCTGGTCGGGTTCTGTGCCGAGCGCGGCCTCGACGTGACGACGACGCCAATCTGGAAACTGCCGTTCGCGGCGACCGACCGCCACACGACTATCGACGCGACCGACCCATCGAAGGCGACGCTTGCTGTCGACTGCGACGGCGATACGCTTACACTCACCGTCGATGACTCCCTCTCGGTCGTCGACCGCCGCCTTTGATAGTGATTATTGCGGTACGTTTCGTGACCACGTCACAGGACTGGTCGTGTCACGTCGTGTGAAATGCGTCTGCTGTCGGGACGGCGGGAACGACTCCCAATAATCAGTACGAGTGGCGGCCGCGACCTCTCTGTTACTCTACAAAAACACAGTGTTGAAGCGCTGCTTACAAATGTCAATTTCCGGAAATTTATATCCGGACAGCAGACCGACACCTAGTCGATGGACGTTCCACGACGCGTACGCTGGCAGTACTACGTCTATCGGGTGACGAACTCGATGGGGTTCTACGTGCCTGTCAGTGTCATCTATCTGCTCCACAGGGGGTACGGGCTCGAATACATCGGTCTCCTGCAGGCGGTCTTTTCGGTGTCGCTGCTGGTGGCGGAGGTGCCCTCGGGATATCTCGGGGACAGACTGGGCCGGCGGCGGACGCTCGCGGTCGGGAGTCTTCTGCGGGCAGCGGGACTGCTCGGGTACGTCGTCGTCGACTTCGCCGCCGGATACTTGCTGTTGAAGATATGCTTCGGCGTCGGGTGGGCGTTCCGGTCGGGCAACAGGGACGCCTGGCTCTATGATGTTCTCGACAGCTACGGCGACACCGCGTGTTTCGCCAGGGTCGACAGTCGGGCGAGTACGGCGTTGTTGCTCGCCTCTGCCGGCGGCGCCCTCGCCGGCGGTGTCCTCTACGGTCTCGACCCGGCGCTGCCCTTTCTGGTCAACGGGACGGTGGCCCTCCTCGGGTTGCCCGTTCTCGCGGCCATGCCTGACGGCTCTGGTGACCACGGCGACAACCCTGTGACCGTCCGGACCGCCGTCGACACGCTCCGTGCACAGACGCGCAGGCCCGAGGTCCGGTGGGTCGTCGCGTACACGGTGGTGCTGTTTCTCGTCTTCGATTTGACCCGGACGTTCGAGCAGCCGGCACTCGACGCCATCGGAGTCTCTACTGCCGGGATGGGCGTGCTGTACGCCGCGTTCAAACTCGTCTCTGCCGGCGCGGCGGCGGCCGTCGGCCAGATTCAGGAGACGCTTGGGACGCGGCGCTCGCTGCTTCTGGCCGCACCGCTGGTCGGGCTCTCCTACGCTGCCATCGCGGTCGTCCCGCTGGCGGTCGTTCCCGCGCTGTTCCTCTACCGGAGTCTCAGGGTCGTCATCCGCCCGATTCGTAATCAGTACCTGAACGACCGGCTGGCAGATGTCGGCAGGGCGACGGTCCTCTCGGGGGTGTCGATGGTGCTCTCTCTCGCAGGGGCATTCGCACGGGTCGGCGGCGGCGCGGTCGCGAACCGTACCGGCCCGCTGCTCTTCCTGGCGGGTGCTGGCGTGACGCTCTCGCTCTCGGCGGGACTGCTCTGGATTGCTGTCTCCCCGGTCAGACCGGCCGCTCCCGGAGACGTCGTGGCATCCGCCGACGACTGACTATCGCTCGTCGAGATACCACCGAAGAAGCTCCTTTCCCCGCTCTATGCGACGGCGGCGTTCGGCCTCAGTCTGCTGGATTGCGAGTCGCTCTGATTTGACCTCTTCGCGGACGGCTTCGACGAACGCCTCGTTGCAGTCGTCTGGCACCGTCCCGTCGAACCACTCGTCGACGTGACGATGCCACTCGTCGTCGCCGTAGGTTCCGTCTTCGACACACCAATCCCAGTAGGCTGCCACTTCCTCCCAGTATCCCTCCCCGGCTCGTCGGTCCGCGACCAGCGCCTTCGCGACGCGTGCCCCGTGCCCGGCGCTGATGAGCACCTGATGTGGGCCCCCCGAAAGCCAGCCCGCCACGTAGAGCCCGTCTATCTCCGTGCGTCCGGTCGCCTCGTCGCAGTCGACCGGGTGGTCACCCTCGTCGTGAAAGCGTCCGTCGTCGAGGTCACAGAGGTAGTCGGCGTTGTACGCCGAGGCGGCGATAACGGAGTCGGTCGTGACGGTCTTCCCGTCCTGTGTCTCGACGCGGAACCCGTCGTCGACTCCCTCGACTGTCGACACCATGTCGTCGACGACCGCACAGCCCTCGAACTGTGCGTGTGCGCGCCCGAGTTCGAGAAATGCCGCGGGGTCGATGCCGAGAAATCCGAGGTAGTTCTC
Source organism: Halovenus aranensis (assembly GCF_900100385.1). Lineage (GTDB taxonomy): Archaea > Halobacteriota > Halobacteria > Halobacteriales > Haloarculaceae > Halovenus > Halovenus aranensis. The sequence continues at coordinate 94,306 of NZ_FNFC01000009.1, read as the reverse complement.
AAGGGTGTAACACTGGCAGGTAGCGGACTGGCCGCGGTCGAAGATAACCGCATCGAGCCCGTATCGAGCCACGAACACACCCGCGGCGAGCCCCGACGCACCGCCGCCGACGATGACGACGTCGTATGCGTCGGCGCGTGGCGCTGTTGCCTTCTCGGTGGTGAACTCCATCGGCCTAGAAGTCGCCGTTGACGATGTCAGCGACCCGCTGGCGGTCGAATAGCTCCTCGTCGACGCCGTATGCCTGGCTGGCCGCGCGTTCGGTGAGTACCATGTTCGTAATCGGGCCCTGATAGAGGGGGCCGCCACGGTAGACGTCGCCGTTTTGAACCGCCTTCAGGCTGCTGGCAACGTCGTGGTTGTTCATAAAGGAGACGACGGTCTCCTCGAACTCCGTCGCCGTCTTGGCCTCGTTGCCACGCAACAACACCAGGTCGGGGTCGATCTCCAGCAGCGTCTCGTAGTCGACGCGAGCCCGGCCCGCGTGGAAGTCCGCCACGTCCGTCGTCGCGAAGGCGTCCTCGACGCCGAGGTCGCGCCACTGCTTGAAACTCGTCCCCTCGTCGATGAGGTACGGCGAGAACTTCTCGGGCTCACCGATAGGCTGTGGCCACATGATAGCGACAGAGGGACGCTCGTCCTCGGGTGGAATAATCTCCTCTAGGTTGTCCTGGAACGTGCTGTGTAGGTCGACGAACGCCTCGTAGCGCTCGCGCTCTTGGAACAGCTCGGCCATCTTCTCGAAGGCGTCGTACAGCGAGAGGAACTGGTAGTCGTGCCACTCGTATCCCCGCGAGAAGCTACTGTTCCCGAGGAAGGGCGTCCCTGTCGACTCTATCTGCTCGATATCGCTCTCTTCGATGGCGTCGCTCCGGTTGACGATGAAGTTCGGGTCCATGACGAACACGTCAACTTCCTCACCAAGCGCCAGGAACTTCTCTGTGTCCAGGCCGCCCTCCCACAGCGAGCCGATTTCGCCCTGGTCGACGCTCAGGTCCGGAATCTCGTCGTAGAGCTGCGTATGGTACCGCTGGGAGAGATAGACCGTCTCGGGCGGGTCCTGCCCGAGCGCGACCCCCATGTCGGCCCAGCTCCCGTTGTTCGCTGCCCACGTCTCGGGGATAGACTCGAACTCGACGGTCCCGACAGACTCCATCGTCACCGAGTACGGCGTCGACTCTCCGCCATCTGTCGATTCGGGAGTATCGTCGCCGTCGCTCGAGGCCGGCGTCTCCGTTCCGTCCGTCGGCGTGCCGTCGCCGTCTGCGCCGTCCTCGCTCTCGTCGTCACCGTCGCTACCGCCGATACAGCCCGCGAGCGCGCCGGCTCCGGCGACGACTGCTCCTGCTCTCAACACCTGTCTCCGTGTACTGGAATCGTCTTCCATATTTTTAGGCTGGCCTAAAATACCGAAAAGGGTTTCGGAATCGGCCCGGTGGGGCATGGAACAGGGAGCTACTGCCAGAGGGTCTGTCAGCGGTTCGTACGTGTCTCAATTATTTAGGCTTGCCTAAATTGCGCGACACCGGGGACGGACACGCGGCGTCACACTCGACTCGACTGGGGCCGGTCCCGCTTCGCGCTCTGGGCTTGGCTCACAGATTACGCCACTCCGTGCAATCGACGAGTGACAATCGCATCCCTTTTATTTTAGGCAAGCCTAAACAGGGGTGATGCCAGTCGAGACGCGGCCAGACGAAAGCGTCGAGCCAGCGCCCGAGCGACGGCCACGGCTAACGGTCTGTGAGAGTCGCCCCGGACGGGCTGTCTTTCTCGAAGCGGGGAACGCGGACGGCTGGATAGCGAGTGACGTTACCGTCGACTTCTCCCGATAGCCATGACTGACAACACAGCATCTGACACCGAAGAAGCGACCGACCGGACGACCATCAGGTCCGGCCGAGACTTCGAACAGGAGTACCGCCTCGACGCCGAGGCTGCCGGCGAGTTTCTCGTCGAACTCGGCACGCAACTCCAGGAAGACGACGAGCTGACGATGACGACTGACGAGTGGGAACTCCCCTTCGAATTCGGCGAGCCTGCGACGCTCGAAATCGACTACGAGGGCGTCGACGAGCCGGAACTCGAAATTGAACTCGAACTCCCCGGGCGGACTGACGACCCAGCACCCGGAATCAAATAAGAGCGCGTCTCAGTTCACGTCCGGCGCTTCGGCGTGTGTCGCCGACTCGAGCACGAGCGTGTCGTCTTCGAGGTAGTGCTCGATGTGGTGGGCGTGTTCTTCGATGGTTTCGAGCTGCTCGCGGAGCATCTGTGCCGTCGCGTGGTCGCCAAGACCTGCCGCGAGTTCGATGTGTTCGCGGTAGCTCTCGATGATGTCGCCCATCATCTCCAGGTCGTTGTGGAGCGAGGTCCGGATGTTGTAGACATCTTCGTCTTCTGCCTCGACAGTGGCCTCCTCGGCGAGCGTCGTCATGCTGGCGTGGGGAACACCGCCCAGCGCCTGGAGCCGCTCGGCGACTTCGTCGGCGGCCTCTTCGACGTCCTCGTAGACCTCTTGGAGGAAGACGTGGATGTCGAGGAACTCTGCGCCCTCGACGTTCCAGTGGTGTTTGTGTAGCTGGTGATAGAGGACGTACGCGTCCGCGAGGTCAGTGTTCAACGCGTCGATAATCTGTTCTGCCTTCTCCGGGGCGAGCCGGAGCGCGTTCTCTTCGACTGTGCCCGCTTCCTGCTGGACTGTCTCTTGTGTATTCATCGTATCTCGTTATTGTGTCCCGACCCACTTAAATATTATCAATTTTAGTACACTTTTCGCCCAGCCTAAACCTGGCCGGTGTCTCCAGCCCGGGGTAGGGTCGAGTCTCGGTCGGCGAAACGCGACGATGGGTTTTTTGTCGGATTTGGTTCAATCAAGAGACAATGAGTTTAGTTGCGGTCCGCATCGCCCAGACAGAGGTACGGCGAACGCTCCGGACAATCCGCGCAGACCGGACGAAGCTTCTTATTTTCGCTATGCTCGGACTGGTTCTGGTCGCGCCGGTACTGCTGTTTGGCTCGTTGCTGCTCTCGACGGCCGGCGAGGAGTTGGTTGCCGGAGATATCGCGAGCGACGACATCGAGACAATCGAGAGCACGGTTCTCGGGACGGTCGCGGTCGGCGTCGTCGGACTCACGGTCTTCGGGACCGCGCGGGCGATGACCACGGTTGCAGACATCGACGAACCGGCCGCGTTACTCCTCTCGACGCGGCTTCGAAACGTCGTTGCCGGACTCGTGTTGAAAGAGTCAATCGTCGTCTTGCTCTGGCTGGCCGGCCCAGTCGTCGTTCTGTCGAGCGCCTTCGCGTGGGGGGCAACGGCACCGCTGGTCCCCGTGTTCGCGCTGGTGGCACTCCTGACTGTCGTCGGAACTGCCGTCTCTGTCGGCTTCGTGGTCGGTCTCTGTCTCCGGCACCTGCTCACGGTGTACGAACCGATTGCACAGTACCGGACGGTCGTGTTCGCGCTTCTCGGACTCGCGTACTTCGCGAGCATCGCCTTCGGCTGGCTCAACAGAGTCACGGCGGTTCTGTTCGACCTGCTCGGCAACAGCCCGCTTGGCTGGCCGGGACAGCTCGTTCTCGTCGCCGCTCCCGTGGTCGACGGGGTCTGGTGGGCGACCATCGCGAGCGTCGCCGGCGCGGCCGGTCTCGCGTTGGCTGCGCTCGCGGTTGCCGTCCGACTCGGCGAGCTTCACTGGTTTGCCGACCCTGCCTCCTCTGACAGCAAAACCGTCGAGTCGAACGACCGGCTCGGGTCGCTGCTCGCTGGGTTCGCCGCCCGTCCCGTCAGAACCGTCACTGTGACCGCGATTCGGCGGGCACGCCGGGCACCTGTTCGTCTCTTTTATGTGGCCTACCCGCTGCTCGGCACCATTGCGTTCATCGGAGATGTCATCGAGACCGGCGAGGTTCCCGTCGCCGCTGCGGTGTTGTTTGCGGTGTACGTGGCTTGGGCGGCTGGTGCGCTGTTTACGCTCAATCTGCTCGGCGACCACGGGCCGGCACTACCGGCGGTGTTGACCGCGACCGTCTCTGGCCGCGAGGTCGTGGGTGGGACGGTCCTCGCAGGCGTCATCTGCATGGCCCCGCTCGCTCTCGTGGTGCCGCTGGCTGCGGGGCTGTTGAGCCCGCTTGCACTCACGGAGACACTCCTGTTGACGGCCGGTACCGTCGTTGGCACGCTTCTCACCCCGGTACTCGCTGTCGGCGTCGGCGCCGCATTCCCCCGGTTTGGCTCGGTGCGTATCACGACCAACCGCGAGGCCGTGATGCCGAGCAAGTCTGCCTTCGTGCTCTACTCGCTTGCAGTGTTGTTCCCGCTCGGTGCCGGCGGAGTCCTCTGGCTCGACGGCGGGACAGAGTTCGTCGCGGCGACTCTCTCGGGGCTTTTGACCCTCGTCCCTCGCATCGAGCTGACCGTTCCCGAAAGCGTGGTCACCGGCGCTGCGGTGGCGGTTCTCGCCGCCGGGATACTCGCGCCGCCGCTCTCGGTCAGATACGCTGTCCGCCGGTTCGACGAGTATCGGCACGAATAACGTGTTACACCGGCTTTTCGGCGGCCTCCTCGTCGGTCGTGACCGCGAGGAAGGCGTCTTCGAGGGTGGCGCTCTCGCCTGCTTCGGCGCGGGATTTGAGCGTCTCGGGGTCGCCCTCGGCGACGAGCTTGCCGTCGTGGAGCACGCCGATTGTGTCGGCCAGTTCGTCGACCACCGGGAGGATGTGCGTCGAGAGGAAAATCGTCATCTCCTGGTCTGCCAGCTCGGCGATGGTGTCTCGCATCGTCCGGGCGGCACGTGGGTCGAGCCCGCTGGTCGGCTCGTCGAGAAAGGCCACCGCGGGCTCGTGCAGGACTGCCTGGATGACGCCGATTTTCTGGCGCATCCCCTTCGAGTAGCCCCCGATGCGCTTGTTCGCGTCCTCGGCGAGGTCGAAACGGTCGAGCATCTCCTCGATACGCTCGCCTGCGGCCGGCTCGGGCAGGTCGCGGAGGCCGGCCATGTACTCCAGTTGCTCTCGGCCGGTCAGTTCGTCGTAGATTGGCGGGTCCTCGGGCAGGTAGCCAATCTCTGCCGACACCGCCTCGCGGTCTTCGATTGAGTGACCGGCGACGCGGGCGGTGCCAGAACTGGGCCGGGTCAGCGTCGTCAGCAGGCGCATCGTCGTGGTCTTGCCCGCCCCGTTCGGGCCCAGAAAGCCGTAGACACTACCCGCTGACACCGACGTGGTGACCCCCGCGACGGCAACGGTCTCACCGTAGCGTTTCGCCAGGTCGTCCATCTCGATTGCTGGGGTCGTCATACCGAGGTCTCCTCGCGCAAGCAGTATAAAACCGCCAGCCAGCACTCAGGGCCTGAAACGCTCCCGGCTGTTCGCCAGCTTTATGCGACGAGATTGATAGTGATTGTCTATGTCGACAGTGCGCACACTCGGTCGACTCCTTGTGGTACTGGTCGGTGCCGGCCTCGCGGCCGGTATCGGAATTGGTCTCGTCTGGGCTGTCCCGGAATTCACCGCGCTCGGGCTGCTCGATACGCTTCTCGTCACGGTCGTCGCTGTCGGCGGGCTCGTCTTCGCCGGCCGCCTCGCCGGAGAGATATTCCCGGGCTACAACGTCGCCGAAGTCGAGGTCGACGATGTGATTACGCGTGACGGCGACGGCGGTGGTCCGCTGCCGGTCGGCGGCGGTGCCGCCTCGGCAGACGATATCGTCGACCAAATCGAGAAAGCCGACGAGGACGGCAACGCCGAGGCGCTCATCGTGAAACTCAACACGCCCGGCGGGGCCGTCGTCCCGAGCGAGGATATCCGGCGGGCCGCCGAGGAATTCGACGGGCCGACCGTCGCCTACGCCGAGGATATGGCCGCCAGCGGCGGCTACTGGATTGCGAGTGGCTGTGACGAATTCCACGCCCGGGAGGCGAGTATCGTCGGAAGTATCGGCGTCGTCGGCTCACAGCTCGGCCGGACCGGACTGGCCGAGAAAGCTGGCCTTGATTACCGACGGTTCGTCGCCGGCGAGTACAAAGACTCCCCGTCCGTGTGGCGCGAGCTCGAAGACCGCGAAGTCGAGTACTTCCAGGGACTGCTCGACGACTGGTACGACGCCTTCGTCGAGACGGTCGTCGACGGACGCGGCCTCGACGAGGAGTTCGTCCGCGATACGGAGGCCCGCATCTACATCGGTGAGGAGGCAGCAGAGAACGGGCTCGTCGACACCTGTGGCCCGCGCGAGGAGATGGAAGACCGCCTCGCAGAAACACTGGGCGTCGACGGCATCGAGGTCGAGACGTTCGAACCCGACAAGGGTGTGACCGACCGCATCGGTGCCGGTGCTCGTTCTGTCGCCCGCGCGTTCGGTGCCGGCGTCGCGAGTGTCATCGTCGGCGACGACGTGCCACGCATCCGTACCTGACCGACGACACGTAGCGCCAGCCCATCACACCACGTTTTCGGCGTGTTCCGGCGGCGCTGTGGGGACAGTGGCGGTTCGTCTGTCGTTACGACGGAGTGGAGTCGCGCGAGCAGGAGTCGATACCGAATATCGAATAGATAGGACAGGTTCCTACCGTTGCCGTCACGAGCATCATAACTGCAACAATCCCCAACACCGGAGAGAGAACTGTCGGGAGCGGAACGGCCCCAGCAAGAACCCCAATCGATACCGCTCCAGCAACTGCACCGATTCCTGTTCTGAACTGCTGGTCTACCGAGCCAACATTTTTGTTCATATTCTGTATATGGACGCCAAACGTATAATACTAGCGTTGAGTGTAAAGTACAATACTATAACTCCATCTCAGGCGTAACTGCCCAAAATAGAACTCAAGAGTATATTCTGTATTTCGGTGAGTCCCGTCTTTCACAATATTAAAAGCCGTCGAGCGCGTAGATTGTTCTGTGATAGATCGTCAGAAGAGTCGCACGTTCGGCGCAGCGTTTGTACTCCTGCAAGGGGTCGTGACTGCCCTCTTCCCGCAGATAAGTACTAAAATAACCAAACGTATGATTGGCAAGAACTTCGATAATGCCTCGCAGCTCGAGGCGAAGCCGACATATCTCCGACAGCTACGGGCACTCGGTGTCGGAATGGTCGCTGCGGCTGGTACTGACCTTCTCTTGCAGAGCCGTGAACAGACCGACGACGGGCAGGACGAAGTCGACGAGGAAGCTGCTGGCGACGAGTAGCGACGTCAGTACGCCGAACCGTCGCGATATTGTTCTATTCTGTAGAGCGACGAGAGCTGTACTCCAGATTTCGGCCGTGGTGTCTATCAAACCGCGGTGTTCTCTTGCCGGAACCGGCCAGCGACAGCAACCGCCCAGCAGCCGAAAGCGACTGCGGCCACGAGCTCTGGAACAGCAAAGAAGTCACTCGACCCCGTCATGGCGACGTAGCCGAGCCAGCCGCCCCACGCCAGCACGTGGACGGCGCCGAAACCGACCGAGACGCGACCCAACGCCCGCTCGCCTCGCCGTATCAGCCCGGCTCCGTACACCGAGTGAGTGACTGGTCCGCCGAGGAAAAAACAGAGCGCGACGAGTCCGTGGGGGTCACGCGGCAGATGGAACACGCCCACCAGCGCGAGGCCGACAACTGAGAGCAGGAAGGTGAAGGCGGCGAGTCGTTCGAGACGATTGCGCGCCCGCCGCCAGAGCGGCCAGGCGAACGGGAGCCCAACCGTGCCGCCGGCGATTAGCCCGCCGTTGAACAGCCAGAACGTCGAGGCTTCTGGGCGACCAAGGTCCGACAGCGCGTTCCCGGCCCAGGTGAACTCCGCGGGCGTAGCGAGCGCCGTCGACAGGACTACACACCCAAGCGCGAGCACCGGCGCGACGACACCGCTCCAGACCGCCAGCCTGTCGACCAGATGCAGCTGCCGTCGTGTCCCACCCGCGTGTGCCATGGTATGTCTTTTCGTGTATCCGGCTAAAAGTTGTCCATCGGCGCAACCGTCCGGGACGGAAACCATCGCGCGAGCCGTGCCGTCACCTCGTCGTCGGCGTCCAGCCCGGCGAGTTTGCGCGCCTCGGGGGCCGTGTGATAGCCGACTGCCAGTTGGGCGAGCGTGCCAGCATCGAGCCGGAGGTCCGGCGTGACGCCATCGACGCGCCGACACGACCCCGTACCTTCGGAGACAGTAAGCTCGAACGTGCCGTCGTTCCAGGGTGCTGTTTCGTCGGTGACAGCAAGCCGCAGCGTGCCACTCACGCCCTCGGGATAGGCTACGGTTTCGAGTGCGTCAACGACGCTCACGACGCGAACCATCGTGCCCGGGTGGCGCTCGCAGTCGATTGCCTTCGGGTCCGGTGCCATATCCAGCAGCGAGGACGCCGCCGGTCGGTAGAGCGTGACCGTTTCGACCTGCGAGTCGTGGTCCGAGAGAAAGCCAAGCAGGCCACGGAAGGCGTCGCGGTCGGTGAAGGCGCTGTAGAGGACGTTCATCCGTGGCCCGTCTTCGACGGTGTAGCCGAGGTACCCCCGGTACTGACCACCGCGTTCGAGCCCGTAGACGTAGCGGTCGCCGTCGTCGAAGATGCGCCTACGCCACCACGACTCGTCTCGCCGCGTTGTGAGGTCGTACTCCATCCCGTAGCTCTCGACGACGCCCTGAAGCTGCTCCCAGTCGTCGGCGTCCAGCCGGCAAAGCCCGCCAGGAGCGTCGCGTGCGAACGCGAGCGCCGCCGGCGGACAGGTGTACTCCGTCAGCGTACAGCCCATCGCCCAGCCGAACTGCTCGTAGTAGCCGTAGTCGAACGGCCACAGCGCGGCGAAGGGAGCGTCCCCGCGCCAGCGCTCTAAGCTCGCCGAGATGAGGTCGCTCACGTGTCCTTCTCGCCGGTACTCAGGTCGTGTCGCCAGGCTCGCGAGTCCGGCCATGGACACCCACTCTCCCCGGAGGCTGACAGTAAAGTCGTAGTGTGTACAGACTGTCCGGAGCGTCTCGTCGGCGTAGAGGCCGAACTGCGTTCCGAGCAGGTCAGGAGTCGACTCGGAGTCGTCGTAGGAACGTGGTCCGGCAGCGGCGTCGAACGCGTAGTCGGCGACTCGCTGGAAATCGGCCTGTCGCTCGGCTGGAATCCGGCGAAACGCTGTCTGTGACATACCGTATCCCGTGGCTGGGTTGACATAAGAATGTATGGACTGGGCCCCGAGAGACTCACCACGGCAGGTTTTTCACCGTCCGGTGTCGTTCTCGAAGTGTGCTCGCGGTCGAACTCCACACGCACTCGGAGACCTCCTACGACGGCCGGGACGCTGTCGAGTTACTCCTCGAACAGGCTCAGGCGGTCGGACTCGACGCGCTCGCAGTCACCGACCACGACGAAATTTCGGCCAGTCTCGACGCTGCCGAGCTAGCGCCCGAGTACGACCTCATCGGTATCCCGGGGATGGAAGTGTCGACCGCTGACGGCCACGTGCTTGCGCTGGGGGTCGACGAACTCGTCCCCTCGGGGATGGCGTTCGGCGAGACACTCGATTACATCCGTGAGCGCGGTGGGCTCGCGGTCGTCCCACACCCCTATCAGGAGTCACGCAGCGGCGTCCTCGCGAAAATCAGCAGCGAGGAGCTGACAGCCGCCGACGCGGTCGAAGTGTACAACTCCCGGCTGGTGACCGGCTACTCGAACCGACAGGCACGCCGCTTTGCACGAACGCACGACATGCCCATGACCGCCGGAAGCGACGCTCACATCTGTGAGATGGTCGGGCAGTCGGTGACCTGGGTCGACGCCGACGAGCCAACCGTCTCGGGGATACTCGACGCAATCCGGGAGGGACGGACCGATATCGAAGGAAAACGAACGCCCTGGCTGGTCAGTCTGCGCCAGGCGGCTGGCGGGGTACGGCGTCGTATTGCTCACCGACTCGGGCTCGACACGGACGAGCCTGCAGGCCCCTAGTTCGTCTTGGCGTCGGGGTTGTCGTCTTCTGTCGGGGGTTCGACGCCCTCGGCGGCCTCGATTGTGTCCGTCGTCTTCTCGGTGTTGACGTGCCAGCGGTCGACTGCTCGCTCGTAGTCGGCAAGCGTGTTCGAGACCCGTATCTTGAGGTCGTCGTCGTTGATGTTCACCTCGAAAGCGTACTCCGTGCGGTCGCCACCGGAGATGCGCTGGATGTTGGCCGAGATGAGGTCGTTGTCGAAGTAGTACGGTGACATCCGGGTCATCACGTTCTCGTAGACCGTATCCTCGACCTTTCTGATTGCCTTGCGGCCGGCCGAGTCGGCGGCCCGGGCGACGTAATCGATGCTCTCGCCCCACTTGTTGACCGCTTCGTCTGGCTCGTCGAGGTTCTCGTAGGACTCGGCGAGTTTCTCACCGGCGGTCTGGAGGTCTTCCTCGGGCTTTTTGCCCTCTTTTTCGCCTTTCCCCTCCTGTACGTGAGCCTGCTCTGCGGTCTTTTTGCTGACGTCTTCGTCGAGGCGCTCGTGGCTCTTTGGCCGCCACTCGTCGAACTCCTCGAGTGCCGCCTCGTCGATTGCTTCTTCCTCGGCGAGTTCTCTGAGTGCTTGGACGACTCGCTCGCCGTGTTCGACGACGGTCACCCAGCCACCGCGGACCTTGAACCCCGAGACACTCTCTTCCATCTCTTCCATATGCAGGGGGACTCCGTACTCACGGCGTATGAAAGCGACGGTGGGACGCTCTGTCGCCGGCGGAGTCGGTAAACAGGCCTAAGTACCGACCGTTAGAATCGTGAACCATGCCACTTCAGGAGCGCGAACACGCCTCAGTCGTCACGCACGCGCTCGCACAGCACGTACTCACGGACCTCCGAAGCGTCGAGACCAGCCAGGTCGAGTTCAGGAAAGGGCTGGTCAAACTCGGACGGCTCTGTGGCTATGAACTCATCGACAGCCGGTTTCCAACCGAAACGGGAACCGTCGAGACGCCGCTCGCCGAGACGCCGGCGACCCGCGTGAGCGGGCTCGACGATGTCGTTATCGTCAACGTCCTCCGGGCGGCGACGCCCTTCGTCGAGGGGCTGTTGAAGGCGTTCCCGACCGCCCGTCAGGGCGTCATCTCCGCCAGCCGCAACGAAGACGCCGGCATGGGAGAAGACGGCGAGTTCCCCATTTCGGTACAGTACGTCAAACTGCCCGAGATAACGGAAGACGACACCGTCATCGTCGCCGACCCGATGCTCGCGACCGGCAGCACGATGGTCACGGTGCTCGACGAGATACTCGCCGACGGCGCGCCCGAATCCTGTTTCGTCCTCTCGGCGGTCAGTGCGCCCCCGGGCCTGCAACGGGTCCGCGAGGCCTTCCCCGAGGTCGAACACGTGACCGTCAGCGTCGACGACGAACTCGACGACGACGGCTTCATCGTCCCCGGCCTCGGCGACGCCGGCGACCGCGCGTTCCGGACGACCTGAGTCGGTTCAAGATTCCATCACCTCTGTGATGCGGGCGATATCCGTACTGTCGAAGGACCTGTAGTACAGCCGCAACTCACGTATTTCTCCGTTCAAATAGTCTCCCGAGAACTCGATGTCTGCGCCGATATTCATATCGCCCATGCTTATCTCGCCCTCGTAGGTCCCTGTGTTCGCCTGTTCACCGTCGACATAGAGGGTGTACTCCGAGCCGTCGAACGTGCCGACGACGACGTGCCAGGTGCCGGGTTCGAGTCGACCGCCGAATATCTGGCCGCTCTGGCTCCCGCCGCTTTTGTCGACGTTGTACACCGGCGTGTATCCGTCACTTCCGGCGCACACGGAACTCGGCACCTCGCCGTTGTCACACGGTTTTAGTTCGAGCAGCCAGTTATCGTCGCCGCTTTTGTGTTCGACGAGTTCCTGTTTTTTCACCTCGTCGACCCGGTAGGCAACGGCGACAGTGAACTCGCTGACATCGACGGGGGCGCTGATGTCGGTCACCTCGACGTAGTCGCCCGAGCCGTCCAGTGCAAGACCGTTTGCTGTCCAGTCTGGGTCTCCTTTCAGTGTGCCGTCGTTTCCGTTACCGGAGTTGTCTACCAGCGACGACCCACTCCCGTCGAACGTGTAGTAGCTGGTAAAGTCGCCGATGCTATCGCGGCTGTCGACCTGTCGGTTGACGAGGACCGACCGCTCTTTGTCTGTCGAGACGACCGTAATCTCGTCTCCTGGTGCTGTCGGGAGTAACACAGGCCTTCCGACCGAGTCCGGGCCGAGTTCCGCAATCGTGCGGTCGTTCAACTTGACGACGGCCTCGGTTCCCATCGCCATCGGACGAATCTCTAACCCGGCTGGCGTCTGCTCGTACTCGAAGGTGGCGTCCGCACTCGGGGACCCAGTTCTGTCGAGGAACGTGAGCGAAATTGTCACCAGAACGACTGCTAATACGAGTACCAGCGCCACGAGCAAAATGTTCCCGACGACTGGCGACGCGGCTCTCCCCAGGTTGGCCCCTCGACGCTCCATACTGTCACTTATGACGCTGTGGTAACGTCTCTTTTTTGATATTCCGGCAGAACGGGTGGCTTCGACAGGCGTCGCACCCCCGCATTTCGTGTGGAAACTCACACGAGTGCGACCCGATACCATCCGTGATATCCCCTCACGTAGCGTTCAATCCGACGCCAACGCCGTGAACAAAACGTCATACGACGAACCGCGATAGTTCCAGACGAAACGTTCCCTCCCTCTTTTGAGCGACCAGACATAGCTACGACCGGTCGTCTGGGGTCTCGAAGGACGCGCGACCGCTCGTGGCACTCCGGATACGGTCGCGCAGGCTGGCGGCCTCTGTCTCGGGGACAGAGACAACGAAGGCAACGGCCTCGGCGTAGTCGGCCTCAAAATCGACGCCTGTCGACTCCAGAATGCCCCGAACAGTACCCGAATCGTCGTAGGCGACGGTCACGACGAACCGCTCGTGGGGGCGCTGTTCGACGACGCCGGCGTCATCGAGTGCGTCTTTGATTGCCCGGGAGTACGAGCGGGCGAGGCCGCCGACACCGAGGTTCGTGCCGCCGTAGTACCGGGTGACGACGGCGACGACGTTCTCGACGGCCTCCTGTTGGAGGACGTTGAGCGCGGGTTTGCCGGCGCTGCCCCCGGGTTCGCCGTCGTCGTCGGCGTACTCCCGAAGTGGCTCGGCCCGGACCCGGTAGGCCGGGACGTTGTGGGTCGCGTCGGCGTACTCCTCGCGGACGGCCGCGACGAACGCCTCGGCGGCCTCGACTGTCGCTGCCGCGTCGACGTGACCGATGAACTCCGAGCCACGAACCTCGAAGCGTGCCTGGCCGCGGCCCGCGACCGTGCGGTAGCGCTCGCTCATGCCAGCTCGATGCGGCGGACAAACGGCAACTCGCGGATGTCGGTGATGAGGTTGCCGGGCAACTCGTCGTCGATGATGACATACAGGCGGGGCTGGTCGGTGAACTCGGGGTCCTCGCTGATGACCTGTCGGATGGTGATGTCGTGGGTCGCAATCTGCTCTGTCACTGCGGCGACGATGCCCGACTCCTCGGCGTCGGGAACTGTGACCGTCAGCACCGTCAAATCCAGCACCGGTGCGAGGTCCATCAGGCTCGGAATGGCCGAGATGTTCTGGAAGATTGGCCGGAGTTCGTCGTCGTCGAGGATGGCGTCGGTCGTCGTATCGACTACGCGCCGGTCGACGCCGACCTCGCGGGCGATGCCCGTGTTGGGAATTTCGATGCCGCCCGAGACCACCCGTCCGTCGTCGTTGACCGAAAACCCCCGTTCCAGCAACAGCCGGATGACCTGTTGCTGACTCGGCGAATCCGCGAACTTGTCCATAATCTCGTCGAACATTGGTCGCATCTCGGACGCCGACAGTAAAGGTGTTAGTGAAAGCGAGCCACCGCCGATAACTCTCGCAACTCCACACGTTCATGTACCGCGCCCCCTGACTCGGAGGTATGAAACAGGCAATCGTCGCGCGCGCCGACCTCGGCATGGGCGAGGGAAAACTCGCCGCACAGGTCGCACACGCCTCCCTGCAAGCCTACGAGGAGGCCCCACCGCGAGACCAGCGCGAGTGGAAAGGCAGCGGCCAGAAGAAAATCGTCCTGCAGGCGACAGGTGAGTCGGAGCTGTTCGAACTCGCAGAGAGCGCCCGCGTCGAGGGACTGCCAAACGCCGTCATCCGCGACGCCGGACACACGCAACTCGAACCGGGGACGGCGACGGCGCTCGCGGTCGGCCCGGCCCCGGAGGAGGCGGTCGACGCCGTCACCGGCGACCTCTCGCTGTATTGATGGGTGTGATCGTCAACATCGCCGTCAAAGGCATCGGGGGCCGTGGACGCCCCGACCGTGACCTCGGCTACCGCGAGAGGGCATCATCTCAATGGTATCCGAGGCGTGTCCGACTAATCCACGGGAAGCCTCGGGGATTGACCCCGAGGCGATTCACGACACACTATACTGCTCTCCATGTGGGATAAACACATAAGCGACAGGAGACGCATCCAGCCTACATGGAAGATGCGACCTGGCGCTCGATTTCAGTAATGGATGACAAAAATGGAGAACCCCACGTCCTCCAACAGAAAGTCGAGGTGTACACCTCCGGAGTCGACGAGGAAGCACCCGGATATACGAAACCGGTTATGAAACATCGTATCGTTCCAGTGAAAGAGGTCGTCGAGCTGTGAGCCACCAGAATCCCGGCTCTACTCGGTCTAGAGGCTGAAAACAGCAGTCTGAGGAACTTTCACAATTTTCCGTTACTGTCGTTGTCAATAGCAAAGTCTAACCGGCGCGCGTCAAAATACACGGATGATGCCTACAGTAGAATACCTCAACTACGAAGTTGTCGACGACAAGGGTTGGGACATGTACGACCCCGATGTCTTCGAGAAAGCGGCTGAGGAAGGACTCAGTGACGAGGATTACGGTACGCTTGATGTCAACCAGGGCGAGTACATCCTCGAAGCCGCAGAGGCACAGGGGTACGACTGGCCGTTCTCGTGTCGTGCCGGCGCGTGTGCGAACTGCGCCGCCATCGTCATCGACGGCGAGATCAACATGGACATGCAGCAGATTCTCTCCGACGAGGAAGTCGAAGACAAGAATGTCCGCCTGACCTGTATCGGCTCTGCCGAAACCGACGAGGTGAAAATCGTCTACAACGCGAAACACCTCGACTACCTGCAGAACCGCGTCATCTGAACGCGGCAACTGACTGGTGGTTGCCACGCAGTGGACCACCACTACTCTCAACTGCTACACAGTCACTGCTGTCCGTGTCAAAAACTCACCATCAGCCGCGCTCTTGTTGGGTGGCTCGTTGGAGGGTTACAACGAACCGCGTCCCACCCAGCGGAGAGTCGGCCACCTCGATACTCCCGTCGTACGTGTCGACGAGTTCTCGTACCAGATACATTCCGAGCCCGCTCCCCGACTCGCTCCCGTGAGAGACGCCGCGTTCGAAGATCCCCTCGCGTTTCTCGGACGGAATTCCGTCCCCGTCGTCGTCGACGTGCACGGTGACGTGTTCGTCGGTCGCGGTCACGTCGAGACGAACTGTGCTGCCGTTAGAGTGAACAAACGCGTTCTCGACGAGGTTGGCGAAGAGTTCGGTCAACAGCGTTCCGCCCATCACTGTCAGGTCGCCCAGGTCGGTGATGACATCGAACTCCTGTCGCTCCTGGAGCGCGTTGTGTCGGTCGAGTGCCTCCCTGATCGGTCTATCGAGTGCCACCGGCTGTACCGACTTTTCACGACCGATTTTGTTCAGTGTCTGAACGTCGTCTATCAGTTCGACTGCGTCCTCGACACCGCTCAACGCGTACTCGACGTGTTGTTGTGGAGTATCGCTCAGATCGCTCCCCTCGAGTGCCTCCAGAAACCCCCGGGCGACCTGCAGGTGGTTTCCGAGGTCGTGTCGCAACAGGGAGTGAAGAAACTCCGCTCGTTGCTCGGCCTCCTTGCGTTCTGTGATATCCTTCGCGACGCAGACGATACCCGTGGTAATCTGGTCGTCTTTCAGCGTCGAGGCGCTCAGACTCATCGGCACCACATCCCCCTCGCGTGTCGAAAAATACACCTCCGCATCGGTAACTCGGCCGTCGTCGACCAGATGGTTGATGAAATCAGCACCGGACTGGACCAGAGACTGATGATTCTCGGGCGGTGTCGTGAGCAAAAAATCGAGCGGTTTGCCCTCGACTGTCGCCGTCTCGTATCCCAGGATTGTCTCGACGGCACCGTTTACCATCGATATCTCACCTGTCTCGTCCAGTTTGATGAGAATATCAGCCATCGCATCCGTCAGGTTCTCCAGCTCTGCTGTCCGACGTTGAATCTGCTGCTCGAGTTCCGTACGCGACAACAGCTGTAACTCCTCGCGCTCGTCGTCGGAAATCTGGGGCGTGTTTTCATCTGCCATGCTGAGTATGTCTATTATTGTCTGCTAGTGGCTCCAACACTAAAATACGACGCTGTCAGATCTGGCTGGTGAATCGAGACGGCGAATCTCGACAGGCGGAGCAAAACGAGTGTCTCGGGGCTGACCCCGAGACGGGTCACAAGAGCAACGAACGATTCTGGTGTGGGACCGTGACACTCGTGATGGTGTCGAGCGCACGCCGTGCAAGGCCGTGTGCCTGGTCGATATCGCCTGCTGTCGCTGCGATGTCGGCTTTGAGGAGTTGTGCCTTGGCGAGATGGTGGACGGCCCCGATTTCGTCGAAGGTGTCGATTGCCGCCGTTGCGAGCGGTTCTGCCGTCGCAATATCGCCGGTTTCGAGCATAATACGCGCGGCCTGGCGTTGTGCTCGCGCCTCGTAGTAGGGCCACTCTTCGCGCGACAACGCTCTCTCTGCCCGAGCGACATGCTCTAATGCCGTCTCGTATGCTGCTTGCTCGGCTTGGAACTGACTATACCTGAGGTGGTACGTGGCAATTAGCTTGACGCGGTCGATGTCGTCTATGATTGCTGTGGCCTGCTGGAAGTAGTCGGCTGCAGTCTCGTGTTCGTCTTGTTCCTGGGCAACTGCGCCAAGTGATAACAAAGATTGACAAATGTAATGATCTAACTCGTGCTGTCGGGACATCTCGAGCGCAGTCTCGTAGGAGTCGCGTGCCTCGGCGTACAGCCCCGCGTGGTGGTACGCACTGCCGAGTACCAGTCTCTCCTCGAGTGTCTGGTACGAATGACCGTGCTCTTCACTCAGCGCGAGACTTTGTTCGGCGTACTCGATTGCCTGTCGATACTCACCTTGATTGTTATATACTCTCGCAAGACCGAGCAAGGTTTCTGCTTTCGTCTGCTCAACTTCGGAGTTTTCGACGATATCGAGAACTTCCCTGTACCGATCTATTGCCTTTTCGAGCTCGCCCATCTGCCGGAAATTCACTCCCAGATTGAACGAAACTCCACAGATCAGCGTTTTGTTATCTATTTCGTGTGCAATGTCGAGGGCTTGTCGCCACTTGCGCACTGCGCTCTCTCTATTACCAAGGTAGCTATTTACTGCGGCAATAATATTTGCTGTCCCAGCTTGGCCGAATCTGTCACCAACGACGTTCTGAATCGACAGGGCTTCCTCCGCGTGCGTCAGTGCCTCGTCCATCCTGCCGGTTCGCATTGCAATACCTGCCAATAATACGAGCAGTCTCCCTTCGTTGAATTTGTCACCAATCTCTCGGGCCAACGGCAGCGCCTCCTCGACAGCCTCTCTGGCCTGCCCGAACGCCCCAATCTCGCGTTTGATTGTTCCACGCATGTTGAGAAGCCGGATTCGGGTGCGCGTGTTCTGCGTGAAGTCACAGCTATCGAGGCCAGTTTGGGTATACTCTGCCGCCTGGTCGTAGTTTTCAGTCTGCAACTCTATCTTTGCGAGCTTGGCGTACGACTCCGTGGTATATCTCTGGACGCCACCTTCCTCTGCGATGGTACGCAGTTGCTCGGCAGTCGTCCGTGCCGCCTCGAACTCTGAGCGCATGAGTTGTGACTCGGTAAGCGTGCTCAACAGACGACACTCAGCCTCTGTTTCGAGACCAGACACTGAAAGCCCATCGCGGCTGCTTTTTTCTGCAGCCTCGTACTCACCTTTTACGTTCGCGACACGCGCCCGAAGCCAACAGACGTATTGTGAGCGCTGTTGTTCGCCTGGTTCGATTCGCTCTTCGAGGAATGCGATGTGTCGTTCAGCTGCGTCGTACTCGCCGACGAGACAGTATATTTCTGCGAGGTCGGTAACGATATCCAACAGTTGCTCGGAATTGTCTCCCTCTCGGGCCAGTGTCAAGGCGTTGTTGTACTCGGCGATGGCTGTCTCGTGGGCGTAGACCGCCGCTGCACTCTCAGCAGCCCTCTTGTACCACTCGGCTGCGACCGCCTGTTGGCCACAGTTCTGGTAGTGTGAGCCAATCCGGCGCTCCACTCCACCGTGGTCGTCTGTCGTGTCATCTGGCTCGTATTCCGTGCGCAGTGCCGTTGCAAGCGCCCGGTGCCGGTCGCGCCGCTGTGTGTCGGTCAAGCGTGACTGTGCAACCTCTTTCGTAACGGCAGTGGTAAACACCAGGTCGCCGTCCGGGTCTCGTTCCAGGATACCTGCGCCCGTGAGCACATCGAACGCCGTCGAGAGCTGGTTGGGCTCAACCGACGTGACCGACGCCAGAACCGCGGTATCGATTGGTTCATGACAGAGCGACGCCCACGTCACGAGCTCTCTTCCGGCAGGAGTGAGCGATTCGAGCTGTCGGGACACTGCGTCTTCGATGGCAGTCGAAAGGTCGATATCGTCAGCGTCGGTCGGGTACCACCGGAAGTCGGGGTCTAGCGCTTCTGTTTCGAGCAACTCCTCGATTAGCAACTCGGCATAGAGGGGGGTGCCGCCGGACTGGTCGTGCACCAACTCGACGAAGCTGTCTGGAACGTCGCGCCGCCCGACTGTCTGTTGAACCAGCCGTGCCGTCTCCCTGCGCCCGAACCGAGACAACTCGAACTGTGTCACGCGCTCGTCGTCGAGTGGCCCGCCGTCGGTGACGACAGTGTCACCGCTGCCGACAGTCGACGTACACAGCAGAATGAGAGATAGTTCCGACAACTGGCCGAGCAGGTATTCGAGATACGACTGCGTTCCGCGGTCGCTTTCGTGGCTGTCTTCGAGCACGAGGATGCGGTGTCCGTGTGCTGGTTCGAGCTGCTGTGTTATCCCGTAAAACAGCCCGGTCTGTCCGGCTTCATACGAGTCGAGCTCCCCTTCCTGTCCTGTCTGTGACCGAAGGGTTTCCCACTCGGAGTCGACCGCGAACATGTCATTCTCCCCGCCGGCCCTGTCGACGAACGTGCGCAGCGGGCCGTACGGCTCGTCGGTCTGTTTCGCGTCTACTCGGACCACATCGATGTCGTCTCGTGACTGTACGTCGGCGACACACTCCTCGACGAGCGTCGTCTTCCCGATACCTCGTGGCCCACTCACTGCGACCGCCGCGCCACGTCCGTGCTCAGTGCATTCGTCGACAACCTGTTGCCACTCTGCGCGCTCGTCCTCCCGGTCGATGAACTCCGTGTCGGGGGTTTCGCTTCGATAGTACGCGTCGCCATCGGTACACGCCACGGCGACAGCTGTCGTCGTATCCTCGACAGTACTCGCAACTGCCCGAACTGTGCGGGCCTCCTCCTCGTCGGCAACGGTAATCGTCTCCTCGGCAATCGCTTCGTGTACCGTCCGTGCTGCCGGTTCACCCCGGGCGGTCAGAGACAGCGAGATGGTCCCATCGGACTCTTCAGTTCGCGTCACTAACCCCTGGGTCGTCAGGCGGTCGATACTCACCGCGACGTTCGTTTTCGCACTGAACTGTGAACTGTCGGGGACGACCGTCTTGAGAACCGTCGACAGGGGAATCCGTCCTTCGGGCGAGGTTGCCCCGGCCTCGAAGAGCGCGGAAAGAATAAAATCCGTCTCGGTATATCCATCCATACTGTAATATTGTGTGACAGGTATATATCAGTAGGGGAGCGACAGCGACGCCACTGCTCGGCGCTCGTACGGACGTGTGTGACCCGAGACAGCTGTGCTGACACAAAGAGCACGAGCCACCGTCTGTGGTGACTCTTCCGAGACAACGTAAGCAGTACCACACTGATTACTGCGGTACGCTTCGTGACCACGTCACACGAATTGTCGTCTCACATCGTGTGAAACTCGTCTGCTGTTGTCACGGCGGGACAGACTCGCAAAATCCGTATCAGTCGTCGGCCGGCGTCGCGCGCGAAGTCATCTCGACGGGGTCGGCGTCAACGCCGAGTTCATCGAGCGCGGCCTGTGCGGCGCGTTTGCCCGAAACGAGCATAGCACCGAAGGTCGGGCCCATGCGAGGCAGGCCGTAGGTCGTCGCCGTCGCCATTCCGGTGACGATGAGGCCGTCGTGGACGAGACCAGTGTGTTCGACAACGGCGTCCTCGCTCTGACCGACCCACATGGAGTCGTGGCCGGGCGAGTCGTGACCGGGTGCGCCGTAGGACTCGTCGCCGGTCTGGTCCATACCCGTCGCGTCGGCTTCGGCGTCGCCGATGCCGGGCGCGTCGAGCACGCCGCGTTCGTCGAGTTTCTTGATAGCCATCGCGTCGTGGCCCGTCGCGTCGATGACGAGGTCCGCTTCGACGGCGATGGGGTCGACGCAGGTGATTTCCCGGGGCAGCGCGTGAACCGGCGTCCAGTTCATCACGATACCGCCGACGCGGTGGTCCTCGCGGATGACGATATCGGTGAACTCGGTCATGTTCTGCATCTTCGCGCCGGCGTCACAGGCGGCCTTGATGAGGCCCGAACAGGCCTCGGGGCCGTTCGCGACGTAGAGCCCTTCGCTGTCCTGTGAACGCTTGTAATCGACTTCGAGGTCTTCGAGAACCGTCTGTGCCGGGTCACGGACGGTGACCTTGTTCATCAGGAAGCCACCGAGCCAGAAACCGCCCCCGAGGTAGTTGTTCTTTTCGACGACCATCGTCTGGACGCCCCGCTCTGACAGCTCTTTGGCTGCCATCAGCCCCGACGGGCCGCCACCGACGATGATGACATCCGAGTCCGAGAAGTCCATGAACTCCTCTGTCCACTCCTGCCCGATTGCGCGCGTTACGTCCGCTTCGCCGACGTTGCTGAACTGGTCGAATTCCTCCATAACACCAAGTTGTATTACCTGGTTGTTAATATGGGTTCTGCTTTCGGGAACCGACTGGATTCCGGTAGCAGCAGCGCTACCCGGGACTATTTTAATCGTCACACCACCATCTCGGTAGGATGTGAGCTACGCCAGAAGCGTCCGTTCGCCGGCCGCAAACGCGAACTCGACGCCGCCCTCGGCGGATTCGCCGACGGTGACAGTCCAGCCGTGGGCCTCGGCAATCTGTCGGACGATGTAGAGCCCGAGGCCGGTGCCACCTTCCGCACTGCTCACGCCGGGGTCGAATACTGACTCGCGTCGGTCCTCGGGGATGCCCGCACCGTCGTCGGTGACGACGAAGCCGTCGCCGCGCGTGTCGACGCTGACTGTCACCGGCGTCTCGTTGTGTTCGATAGCGTTTCGAAAGAGGTTCTCGAACAGTTCCTGAAGCTGGCTCTTGTTCGCGACAACAGTGGCCTTCGTCGCCACTTCGAGAGCGCAGTCGCCGGTGTCGACGTTGCTCCAGGCGGCCTGTGCGGTCTGGGCAAGCGGTGTCGGCTCTGTTTCGGCGCTCGCGTAACCGGCCTGTGAGATGGTGAGCAGGTCGTCGATGAGTTCCTCCATCCGGTCGAGCGCGTTCGCGGCGTCGTCGAGGTGGGCGGTATCGTCGGTCTCCTCGACGAGGTTGATATGGAGGCTCGCGACGTTTAGCGGATTTCTGAGGTCGTGGCTCACGATGGAGGCAAACTCGTCGAGGCGCTGTTCGCGGCGATGGCGCTCGGTGACTTCGCGCATGACGACCACTCGGCCGCGTTCGCGCCCGTGGTGGTCGACCAGTTCCTCGGCGGCCGGTTCGAACACCCGCTCGCGCTCGACGGCGGTCTCCTCTCCGTGCTGGTGGATGACCTTGCCGTTGGTCATCGCCGCCTTGAGCCCGGGAACGAGGTCGTCAGCGTGCCTGTCGCGGTCATCTGCATCGACGCCGATTTGCCCGGCCGCCGCGTTCGAGTAGATGAGCCTGTCGTCCTGGTCGAAGACCAACACCGGGTCGGTGACCGTATCGACAATTGACTCCTTAGCCAGGGGCACGACCCTCAGGAACTCGTACCGGGAGATTGCGACCCAGATTGCCAGCCCGCCAAACGCGTTGAACACGATGCCGAGGTCGACGCCCTCGCGCGGGACACCACCGACGATAAACAGGATTGTCCCAGCGACGACGATAAAAAACGCGCCGAAAATCAGGGCCGCTTGCTTGCGATAGACATTCGCCGAGTCGAGCAGGAACAGCCCCAGCACGGCAAACGTCGCCAAATAAAAGCCATAGATGAACAGAAAATAACAGACGAGAACGGGACCGAACGAAGGCGTGACGAGATTGAGGCCCTGAAACGACTCGACGGCGAGGTCACTGTAGGCCAACTCCATCGGATTCGTCACCCACAGTAGCAGCATCGCACTGAAACCTCCCCACAGGAACCGACGGACCGACGGCCGAGTCAACAGGTCAGACTGGGTGTACTCGGCGACGAAGACGACTGCCAGCACGGCCGTGAGGCCAGCAAACAGGAGACGGGCGGTGTAGAGACCGTCGAGCACTGCCCCGGTCGACGGAGAGAGATACACCGCTAACTCGCTGAGGCCCCAGAGCGTACACCCGACCTGCAGGTTCCGGAACTCCGCCGCGGCCGGAACGGTCGCGTTGTAGTGTGCGTAAGTCGCCAGGCCAGCAACGAGTACTGTCCCGATTGCGACGGTAGCCAGTATGAGAATCGCGCCAGCCCCCACCATACCCATATTCGAACCTTCGTTGTGACTTATTTCCTTTGTTATAGTCTCACGCTTGATAATACGTAACTTCGGTATCTCCGCTGTCGCCAATACAGCATAATACCCGGTAAGAAAGGTTGAAAAGCCATTCTTTCGCTCGTCGAGCACACACTTCCATTATCGAAAATAAAAATGACGCAGACGCAATGACGGTGACGTCTCTCGTCACCGTTGCTAATACCGAAAAAACGGCTGGTTATTCGCGTCTCGCGAGTGGCGCGTCGAGACCCATCGCTTCGTCGGTCGTGGCCATGCTTTCCTCCCGGCTCGCTTCGCCGAGGACGGCGCGGATGGCATCGACGTTCTCGGGGACCACGTCCGACTCCTGGTGAATCGCCTGAAACAGATAGAGGTCAGAGCCCTCCATCGAAATCGACTCGCCCCAGATGCAGTTCTCCCAGATGTCGGCACGGGGTCGTCCGGCGTCCTGTGCGAGTTCCTTGATAGCTCCGGCGCCGTCGAGGCCGAGCCACTCGGGGATGACGAACGTCCGGCGCTGGTCGTCGAGAAGAGAGCGCACTTCCTCGGCGGTCGGCTCGGATTCGAGCGTGACGTTCACGCTGTGCATGTGCATCAGGGTGGCCGGCACCTTCAGTCCGAGCGTGTCGATGTCAAGTTCGGGGAAGATGGTGTTCACGTCCGGGCCGTGGTGGGAGGGGAGACTCACCGGGTTCGGGAGGATATCGTTGATGGGGCCGCGTCCGGACTGGGCCGGGTCGCCGCCACGACGCACGAGGGTCGTGCGAACCTTCTCGATGCCGTAGGACTCCTGTAGCGGCGCGACCAGCCGGGAGAGCCCCGTCGTGTTACAGGAGACGACGCGCACGAGGTCGGCACCCTCGACCGTGTCGTAGTTCGAGCGGGCGTTGAAACTCCCGTCGACCACGTCGCTGTCCTCGCCACCCTGCAGGAGTGCGGGGGTGTCGTACTCGCGGTACATCTCGGCGTTGTCGGCACCGATGCCCGAGGGGCAGGCGTCGACGACGATGTCGCTTTGCGCGACGAGCTCCTCGACGTCGCCCGCGAGGTCGATGCCCGCCTCGGCGAAGCGGGGCTTTCGGTCTTCGATTGCGGCGTACAGGTCGAAGCCCTTCTCGACGGCGCTCTGGGCCTCGAAGTTCGGTCGGGTCTTGGCGACCCCGGCGACCTCCATATCTGGCTGGGCGCGAACGGCGTCTGCGACGCGTTTTCCGATGGTTCCGTAGCCGTTGATGCCTACCGATATCATTGTCTACTGATTTACGAGGTCGGTGTATATACCTCACGAACTGTGGACAGTTCCGCTCGGTCGGCGACCCTCTGTCCGACAAACCCGCTCAGTACAGGGAGTGTACATACCGCTACGAATGGATATTTGTCTGAAATCCGTAACTAAATCGGGGAAATATGCAGAAGATTCTACGGTCTGTAACCGTTTATACCACCTCGAATCGTTTGAATCAGCTTCGCAGTTGCTGTGTCTATACAGCAACTCAGGTCAACATTGACGACTCTATGAGTGCCGAGCCCTCGGTTTTCTGGTATCGGACTGCTATGTCTTCATCCAGAATGAACGTAGCCCCATGGGTATTCGAGACAACGACACTACTACCGGGCACGCCAACCCTGCTCGTGCCCGGTAGTCGATACTTTGCGGCGGCAGCCGTGTCGTTACTGCGAAGGCTGTGATGTCTGAAGGTAGTCCGGAAGACGCTCCTCGTAGCCTGCCGCTTCTGCTCGTTGGATCAAGTCAGTAACGACATCTGTCTTTGCCTTAGTGTAATCGCCAGGGTCGTCGGCGTGGTTCTCGACGGCTTCACGCTTGACCTCTTCATACTCCCTGCGTGCATCGGCATGATTGCGAAGGTAGTCACGGAAAAGAATCTGGTTTCTGATCTTCTCTTCGTCGTCCATCGTGTGCATCCTGTGGAAGACAGCATAGTCGTCGGCCCAGTTTATAAGCAGTATTGAGGTGTCCGTCGCGGAGAACCGCTCAAACTCTTCGTGTTTCGCTTCGATTCGTTCTGCCGTCGCATCCATATGTTCAAACGAGTCGAAGGCGACAAGTACGTCCAGTGCAGGTTTGCCGGGCACGTCCGGAATCGAAGTACTTCCAACGTGGTGAACGCCGAGCAGTCCTTCTTCAGCAGCCGCCTGCAGCCGTTCCTCCTCGCGCTTATATTTCTCTGTCCAGACCGGATCTTCAAGCAGTGTAATATCTTCGTCGGGGTCCATTGCTGGACGAGAACGTAGCATCTGCTACCGGAAAAAATTAATCGTTTGAGTTTAATTTACTACCTACTTACCATTTCGTACCCAATGTATTTAAATGTTTTGGATAGTCCAGCGGTAAGGTCGTTGAGAGTGGATACCCGTCCATTGGTTTGGGCAGCAAGTCGTGGAATCAGTCTCTTCCGGGTTTCAGTCCCCGGAATGTCGGGTGAACTGTCATGGAAGACCCCCACCCTGTAGCTTGCATATCAGTACGGACACCATTCAAATCTGGCAGTTTCTTTGACGGTCAGTCCACACCGCTATCCATTGATTATATACTCATTCATTATGTCCGCGCCGAAGGCGCGGTTCACTCGGCGCGAACGCAGTGAGGGCCGAGAGAGTTTTTCCCCAGGTTTTTGCGACCGAGCGAGTTGCGGGCCGGCGGCCCGCAACTGAATGTCGTGGCAGCGAAGCCGCCACGCTGCTCCCGCAGCGAACGTAGTGAGTGAGGAAACCCGAGGAAGCAAAAAGTGGTAGTGCGCGGTCCGGGATTTGAACCCGGGCCATGAGCTTGGAAGGCTCAGGTCCTGCCACTAGACCAACCGCGCGCATCTACCCGTACCAGTTCCACCTTTAAGGGAATTTCTGTTCGCTGTCACCCGAGCAGTCGCGCTGGGGGGTGCCGGACGAGCGGGAAGACTCTTGGCCCTCTGGAGCCAGCGGTCGACCATGGTCCGACCGTACGACGACGCCGAGGCGCTCTGGGAACTCAAACGCGGGTTCGAACGCGAACTCGGCAGTTCGACGGGCGACGAGGCGAAAGCCGACGCCTACGAGGGCAAACTCGACGCCGACTACAGGGCGGAGTATCTCGACTGGGTCCGGCGCTGTGTCGCCGAGCAAGAGCGGGCCGTTCAGGTCAGCGAGCGCGACGGCGAACTCGCGGGCTACGTCTTCGTCCTCCCCGAGTCGCTCGCGTACATCTGGGACGCGGCCGTCCTCAACGAGATTTACGTCCGCCCGGCGTTCCGGGGCGACGGGGTCGCAGACGAGCTGATGGAGGCGGCGCTCGCGCTCGCCCGCGAGCAGTCACTCCCGCTCGATAGGCTGGTCCTTGATGTCGACAAGAAAAACGACCGCGCGCAGGCGTTCTACGAGCGGTGGGGCTTCGAGGGCTGGGGCGAGATGGTCGCCCGCGAGGTGTAGCGTCGTGGCGGTCGCCGCCGGGTAGGGATTTTAGTAGCCACTCTGTGAAGACAGGGGTATGTCAGGAGTCGATGCAGACCTCAGAGACGCGTTCGAATCGGAAGGCTACGACGTTGCAGACGTGACCCGGAACCGACGACAACTCCGAATCGAGATACTCGACGACGAGGCAAGTGCCGAACAACTCCGTGCGATTACACACGAGGTCGTCGACGAGGCGGACGTCCTCGGGCTGGATGTCTCGACGGAGTCCACCGAGGGCCGAGACGCGATGACGACGGTCGTCAGCTTCCGGTATCGGAGCTAACGTCGAGTGTCTCGTAGACGAACGCCCACTTATCGAGCGTCTGTTCTATCTCCAGCGAGGTGGGCGTCCCGGTCCCGTGGCCGGTCTCTTCGACGCTGTGATAACAGATCGGGTCCTCGCCCGTCGTTGCTTCCTGGAGTCGGGCAGTCATCTTCCGGGCGTGGGAGGGGTGGACCCGCGTGTCGCCGGCGGCGGTTGCGAACAGCGTCGCCGGATAGGGTCGCTGTTTGACGTTGTGATACGGCGAGTACGACCGCAGCCACTCGAAGGCCGCCTCGTCTTCGGGCGAGCCGTACTCGCCGGTCCAGGCCTGGCCGAGCAGGAACGTATGAAAGCGGAGCATATCGAGCAGCGGGACCGAACAGACGAGTGCCCCGAACAGGTCCGGGCGACGGGTGAGCGCCGCGCCGACGGTCAGCCCGCCGTTACTGCCACCCCAGCCCGCGAGGCGGTCCGCGCTGGTGTAGCCTGCCTCGACGAGGTCCTCGGCGACGGCCTCGAAGTCATCGAAGGTGTGCTCTTTGTGTTCACGGGCGCCCTGTTCGTGCCACTCCTCGCCGAACTCGGAGCCGCCGCGCAGACACGCCAGCGCGAAAACGCCGCCGTCTCGCAGGAACGGCAGCCGGTAGGGGTCGAGGCTCGGCAACAGCGGGATACGAAAGCCACCATAGCCGTACAACACCGCCGGCGCGTCACCGTCGAGGTCGATATCCGAGCGGTGGACGACGTAGACGGGCACGCTGGCGGCGTCGGTGGACTCGACCCAGCGGCGCTCGACGGTCAAATCGAGCCCCTGCTGTGGGTCGAGTGCCTCGGGCAGTGTCGGCGACTGGAGGACCGCCCAGCCGTCAGGCCCGGCGTCGGGTCCTGTCTCGGCGTGGATGATGCTCGTCGGTCTGTCGAGTCCCTGGAGGAAACAAAACAGTTCGGCTGACTCGCGGTTGCTCCCGAGGCCGCCTCGGGGGATGCCAGCAAACTCCGGGAGCGAGAGCTCGTAGCGCTCGGTCCCGTCGGCCTCGTGCAGCGAGACGACCGAACTCGCGTCCCGAATCCGGTGGATTGCGACGCCGTCGCCGACAGGTGCGAGCTGTTGAATCGTGTCGGCGGACTCGGGGACGACTGTGTCGAAATCGTCGAGTTCCGAAGCGTCGGCAACCGTGGCGGCGTCGTGGGCGAGCACCCGTCCACGCGGCGCGCCTGCGGTCGTGTGGACGTAGACCCGTCCCTCCTGCAGCGTCGGCGTAAGCGGTGCATCGAGGTCGGTCAAGACCGGCTTGAGGTCGCCGTCGTCGAGCGCGAAGAGTTCGCTGTCGGTGCCGAGTTCCCCGACAGTCACGAGGACGACACCTGATTCGGGACCGACCTGCACCGCCGGCCACCGCTCGGGGTCGAAGTCGGCAGTGACGAGTCGGTCCTCACCGTCGAGTTCGTGATATCGGAGCTGCTTGTCAAGCTGGCCGCCCTCGTCGGCAGCGCCGGTCGCGCTGTAGTAGAACCCGCGGTCGTCCCAGGATGCACCGTTACAGCGGCCGACATCGTCGATACTGTCGACGACATCGCGAGCGTCGACATCGAGGACTCGGAGGTCGTACTGTTCGGTTCCTGCATCCATCAGTCCGTAGACGACGAGCGTCCCGTCCCAGTTCGGCTCGAACCACTGCAGGGAAACCGTCTCGTCGAGGTCTGTCGGGTCGACGAGCGTCCGGGGGTCGCCGTCGGGCTCGTCCCGGACGGTCAGCCGTGGCTGTTCGGCCTCGGCTGGTTCGATACGCTGGAAGTACCGCCCGCCCCGAACCGTCGGCAGGAAGTAGTTCTCGCGCCAGCCCAGTTCCTCGAAGGCCGGTTCGAGCGATGCCCGGCGGTCGGTCTGGATGACCGTCTCGGTGTATTCGTTCTGTCGCTGTTCCCACTCGTCGACGCGGTCGTCGTCGCCTTCGAGCCAACGGTACGGGTCCTCGATGGACTCGCCGTGGAGGGTGTCGGTGACGGGCTCGCGCTCTGTCGTGGGGTAAGTTGACATGGGTATTGGTGGTGTGAGAAGGCTCTTTGCTGTTGTGGTGTCGGATTGTGAGAGTTGAGGCAATCGTTTTATACGCGGTTGACGTACCAACATATATGAAAGAACGACTTATCGGCGCGTTCCGACGCGCACGGTACGCGGCAATCGGCGCGGCAATCGGCGCATTCCTC
Organism: Halovenus aranensis; assembly: GCF_900100385.1. Lineage (GTDB taxonomy): Archaea > Halobacteriota > Halobacteria > Halobacteriales > Haloarculaceae > Halovenus > Halovenus aranensis. The sequence continues at coordinate 65,504 of NZ_FNFC01000009.1, read as the reverse complement.
GGCGGACTCGTGAGTCGCAACGGCGCGAGTACTGGCGGTGCGACCGGCGCGCTCTTGGGCGCACTCGTCGGCGAGAAACGACACGACATCAGCGGCGTCTTCGAGGAGATGGGGTCCGACGACACCGAGAAAGGCGACGACGAGGGTCGACTCTCGCAGCTCCGCGAGTCCGCGACAGACGACTAGGCCGACAAGCGCCGGTTTGATAGTGATGCCACCCAAGATATAGCCAGTGGCAACCGAACGCAAAGGTATCGACATGACCACCGGGGCAATCGCCCCGAAGGTGCTGGCACTGTCGTGGCCGCTCGTGTTGGGGAACCTCCTCCAGACCGCCTACAACCTGGCGGATATCTTCTGGGTCGGTCGCGTCGGCTCTGACGCCGTGGCGGGTGTCTCTCTGATGTTTCCGCTGTCGTGGATGTTCGTCTCGACGGCGGTAGGGCTGACAGCCGCGACCATCGCGCTCGTCTCGCAGTACGTTGGCGCGGACGACCGCCGCAAAGCCGACCACGTCGTCGCTCAAACCGTGTTACTGGCGCTTGGCGTCTCGGCAGTCCTCGCGACGCTCGGGTTTCTCTTCCGCGAGGAGTTACTGGCGCTGATGGGCGCAGAGGATGCGGTCTTCGACGCGGCGCTTGCCTACATCGAAGTCATTTTTCTTACACTTCCGCTGACATTTCTGTTCTTCGCCTTCCGGGCTGCACTCCAGGGCGCAGGCGACACGCGGACGGCGATGTGGCTTGTGTTCATCTCGGCGGGGATGAACGTAATTATCGACCCGTTTTTCATCCTCGGCTGGGGGCCGTTGCCCGAGATGGGGACCCGCGGTGCCGGCTGGGCCACGTTCGTCGCCAGAGCGTTCGCGGCCGGAACGGGTATCGTCATCCTGCTCCGTGGCGGCTTCGGCGTGAAACTCTACCTGCGTGACCTCGCGCCGGACCCGACGCTGTTGAAGAAACTGGTCGATGTTGGCTATCCGGCGACACTCGACGGCTGGGCGCGGAGCTTCGCATCGGTGGCGATGGCCGCATTCGTCACCCCATTCGGAACGGCCGCCATCGCCGCCTACGGCATCGGTATCCGGCTGATGTCGGTCACTTGGTCGGTCGCCGGCGCCGTCGGCCAAGCCGCCGCGACCGGTGTCGGACAGAACCTCGGCGCGGACACGCCCGACCGCGCCAGGCGCGTGACGTGGGTCGCGACAGCGGGAACGATGGCGATGCTATTTGTCGCTGGCGGTATCTGTATCCTCGTCCCGGAGTTCCTGATTGGGCTGTTCGACGACAGCGCCGATACTGTCGCCGAGGGACGCACCTTCCTCACTGTCATCGCCCCGTTCTGGGGCTTTTTCGGCGGGACGATGGTTATTCAGGGCGCGTTCCGCGGCGCGGGCCAGACGAAAGTCGCGATGGCACTGTCAGTACTGGCGCGCTGGGTGTTTCGCATCCCTATCGCGCTCGCGCTTGCGTTCTCGTTTACCATCACGGTCCCCGTTCTCGACCTCCAGATTGCCGCGCTCGACCTCGGCGTCATCGGCGTCTGGGCCTCCTTTGCCATCGGTGCCTTCGTGACGTTCTTGCTGGCCGCTTTCTGGTTCAGTCTCGGTCGGTGGGCCGAAGGCGTTATCGATGACGACGCTGTCGACGAGACAGGTGCCGCCAGCACCGAGCAAAGCGAGTCCAGCAGCGGCCTCCAGGCCGACTCCGAGACCGAGGTGAACACCGACGACTGACAGTCTTCAGCGACACGGCGGTTCGGTGACTCGTTCACTGGTGGTCCGTGGCGTGTCCGAGGTCTGTCTGCGAGGAATTCGTACGCCCTAACTGTCATCTCCATCGAAGCAAACATGTTTTCACAGCTATAGTTTAGTATTAAAAATGGCAGTTTAAATGACATACCCTCGGAGTATGAGATGCATGCAACAGGGAACTGAGATAGTTGGCCGGTACATTCTCGCGTTTGTAGAGAGTACTGGCAAAGTTTCGCCAGTGTTTGAACGAAAGACGAGGAAGATGTTCGCTGAGAACGACCTCGACGTAGACAGCATCTCCGAGAATTCCTGGCACGATGCGCTAAACTACGCGAAAGCGATGGACCAGGTCAAAGACGAGGTCGGGAGCAAGACTATCACCGAAGCCGGTATCGAGCAGGCAAAAGCTGCCCCGTGGCCGGACCACATCGAGACAGTCGCCGACGGGCTACAGTTTATCGTCGAGGCCGACAGAGATGCCCACCGTGGCGGCTACGAGGGTGGGTACGTCGTCGAGGAGACGGGAGACCACAGCGCTCGCATCGGCATCAAACAGGGCGCGCCGTATCCGCTGGAGAATTTCAAGGGTGTGTTTCTGGGCGCAGGGCGGCAACTGTCTGACGGCTCTGTCGACCTCTCGGAAACCTCACCAGGCCCGGACGAACAGGCGGCCTTCGAGCTGACGTGGTAGCGTTCGCCTCCGGTGAGACAGTTCGAGTTATCTATCCGTTCTGGCTGTCTAAGCGAGTCAGGGGAACATACTTGCAACTACAGCGCAACAGGAACGCATGTACGTAGAGTTCATAAACAACAGAGATGTTCTCTCTGATATACGGGACACGTACCCGGATATCAAGGTCAATATTAGCCATCTCACCGCGACCAGCCGTTTTCCGCTCCGGCTCACCTGTTCGGTCCGTGGCAACACCGAGCGCTTCGAGGCGCGTGCACATGCAGACCAGCACGTCGAGACGTTGCAGACGATTCTCCAGGAAGACAGCCGGACGCTGTATCATATCTACGTGGGGTCGGGGACGGTCGACGAGCGGGTGTACAATGCGGCGGTCAACGCCGGCGGCGTTCACCTCAACGCACAGAATATGAATTCCTGCTGGTATACGAAGATGAGCTTCCCCGATAAGGCGTCGTTTACCGAGTTCTGGGATACCATCTCCGAGGAGCCAATCGAGACCGAGATAACGGTGATGCGCGACGGCACATTCCACATGTCCGAGGAGGCGTTCGGCCTAACACAGAAACAGCTCGAAATCATCTGGGAGGGGCTCAAGACCGGTTACTTCGAGGTACCACGCGAGACGACGCTCCAGGAACTCGGCGAGAAACTCGACATCACGACACAGGCGGCCTCGATTCGTCTCCGCAAAGGCGTGAAGACGCTGGTCGAGAACTCCGTCTACGACGCGTTCGACCCGGAGGCATAAGACGCCACAGCCCCGGCTATCGACCGCAGGAAGAAACTGCTATTCACCTCGAACACGTCTGCCGAGCTATGGAACTCGTCTCGGTAGCTGCGGTCGCAGACAACGGTGTTATCGGAGACGACGGGGCGCTCCCCTGGCCGAGCATCCCCGCCGACAAGGCCCAGTACAGGCGTCGCGTCGCCGACCACCCGGTTGTTCTCGGCCGGAGGACCTTCGAGTCGATGCGCGAGGACTTGCCCGGTTCGGCCCAGTTCGTGCTGAGCCGGAGCGAACGCAGTTTCGACGCCGAAACGGCAGTCCACGTCGACGGCGTCGAGGGGACACTCGACCGCGCACGCAAACACGACGCCAGCCGGGTCTACGTCCTCGGCGGCGGCGCGATTTATGCCCTGTTCCAGCCCCATCTCGACCGGATGGTGCTCAGCCGCGTCCACGGCGAGTACGACGGCGACAGCTACTATCCGGAGTGGGACGACGAGGAGTGGGAGCTGCGCGAGGAGACCGACTTCGAGCGATTTTCTCTCCGGGAATGGGTGCGAACGAGTCCCGACGAGTAACCGACGTGTTTTTTTAGGCCGTTTCCCTCTGGTCTGACGTGTACAGCCTGAACGTCCCCGTTCCGGGACAGGTGGCCAAGCTAGCTGGCGAACTCGCCAGAGACCTGCCCGAAGCCTACCGCCGCCCCCGGGGCGAACACACGCTGGGCATCAAACGCCTCGTCGGCGACGAGTCCTACAGCCGGCTGGAGACGAAAGCACGCGAGGCGATAATCGGCCAGCCGGGGTTCGAGTGTCGCGTCACCGGTATCGATTTCTTCACCGACGTTCCGAAAGGAAGCTCGCCGGTCGTGTATCTCGCTGTCGAGTCGCCGGAGCTACACCGCCTCCACGGCCGCCTCGCTGCGGTGTTCGAGCCGGTCGAAGGCGTCGAAACGCCCGAGTACTCCCCACACGTGACGATTGCCCGGGGCGGTTCGCTCGACCGGGCGAAACGGGTCGCGTCCCGTGACATCGACGACATCACGTGGGCTGTCGACGAACTGGTCTTCTGGGACGGCCAACACAACCAGCCCGTTAGTACCGTCTCGCTTCCAGCCTAAAGCGCCTCGCGTGCCTCTGTGAGCGTGAACTGTCCTTCATAGAGTGCGCTCCCGACGACCACCGCATCGGCACCAGCCGCCCTGAGCGAACGGATATCCTCAATGGCCGCCACGCCGCCGCTGGCGACGACCGGAATGTCGACGCTGTCTGTGAGGTCCGCGACCGGCTCCGTCTGGACGCCGTCGAGTTGTCCCTCGACGTCGACGTTGGTAAAGAGGATGCCCCCAGCACCCAGCTCCTCGTAGCGCTGTGCGGCCTCGGCCGGAGCGAGCCCGGTTCCCTCTGTCCAGCCGGAGACGACGACCTCGCCGTCTTTGGCGTCGAGGCTGACGAGCACGCTTCCGGGATGGTGGTCGCTAATCGCCGCAACGATGTCGGGGTTCTCGACGGCGGCGGTCCCGAGGATGACGCGGTCGACGCCGCCGTCGAGGAGGTCGGTTGCGTCCTCGACGGTCCGGATACCACCACCGAGCTGGACCGGCAGGTCACACGCCTCGACCACCGCTTCGATTGCTGTCGCGTTCTCGCGCTCACCTTCGAAGGCACCGTCGAGGTCGACCAGATGCAGCGTCTCTGCACCGGCCTCGACCCACTCTATCGCCGCCTCCATTGGGTCGCCGTATGTCGTCTCCGTACCCCGCTCGCCGCCGACGAGCTGGACGACCTGACCGTCCTGTACGTCGACCGCCGGAATCACCTCGAACTCGGGAAACATAGCTGAGGGTGGGTAACCTGGAGAGGAAAGGGTGTTGGTGTCTCGTCAGTTGCCGGTCCGTGCTAGCTCGGCGAGCAGGTCCTCGACCGTGCGGTTGAGGTCGTCAATTTCGTCGCTGTGTCTGGACACCTCGTCGACGACCATGTCGGCCTCGGCGGTGAGGTCCTCGGCGCTCGTGACGGACTCGTCGAGCATGCTCGCGACCTCCTCGGTGGAGGCGGCCTGTTCGTCGGTCGCCGTCGCGACCTCGGCGATACCGTCCGAGACCTCCTCGACGACGCCGTGGATGTCTTCGAGAATCTCGACCGACTCCTCGACGTTCTCGATACCCTCTTCGACGCGCTCGTTGTTGCGGTCGAGGCTCTCGACGGCGACCGCCGTGTCCTCCTGAATCTGTGCAATCATGTCCTCGATACGGCCGGCCTGGTCCTGGGACTCCTCGGCGAGTGATTTGACTTCCTCGGCGACGACAGCGAATCCTTCGCCGGCCTCGCCGGCGCGGGCGGCCTCGATAGAGGCGTTCAGCGCCAGCATGTTCGTCTGGTCGGCGATGTCGTTGATGACGTCGACAATTTCGTCGATTTCCTCGACCTGCTGTTGGATCGTCCGGACGTTTTCGGCAACCTCGTCTGCGGCTTCGCTCACGTCCTCCATCGAGTCGCTCACCTCGGTGGCTGTCTCCTGCCCTTCCTGTGCGAGCTCGCGAGCCTCCGAGGCAGCCGAAGACACCTCTTCGGAGGAGGACGCAATCTCCTCGACCGATGCAGAGAGGTTCGACACCTCCTCTGCGACCTGTTTGATTCCCTCGGACTGTTCTTGTGTTCCCTCTCGAATATCCGCGATGCGTGCCGCGATATCCTCGGCCGAGTCCTGCAAGTCTGCAAGCGACAGCTGTACTTCGTCGGCCGCTTCGTGGGCGTGTCCGCCGTCGGCGGCGACGCGCTGTTCGGCAGTGTCCGTCGTGTCGGTCACTTCCCCGGGTGTCTGCCCGTCGTTCATCGTAGTTGTGGCTATCGACCACTGGCATAAACGTGTTACTCAACGGCGCTGGGGAGTCGGGACAGTCAGTCGTCTGCAGCGACTCTCCCAGCCGGCTCGCTCCTCTGGAGGCCGGTCTCGTCGGTCGCGTCAGCGACGGTCTCGGCCACCTCTCGTGCCTCGCGGACGCGGCTCGGAATACCCATCCGGGCGGTGTAGTTCGTCGCCATCGTCACGTCGGCGGGCAACTCCAGGTCCTCCAGCAGCCACCACGACCCGTCCCAGGCGGGGAACCCGGGGTCGAGGCGCTCGACGGTGATGACCGAGGCCGGGACACCGACGGCCGCTTCGAACTCTTGGGCCGCGATTTCGCCGAGGCGCTCGTCTGACTCCTCCAGAATCTCAGGGTCGTGCATCCCGCCGAGAAACGCCGTCTGAACGCCTTCGCGGCCGAACATCCGGCCGTTCCAGGAGACGCCCAGGGTGTGAACGTCTTCGCCGTACCCCACCTGGTACCCCTTCCCGACGCGGTCGTGGTCTGCCTCCAGAAACGCCATCGCGAGGGGATTGTATCGCAACTCGTCGAGGTCGCCGACGCCCTCGCCGAGTCCCGAGAGCAGGTCGCCCGCAGCGGCCGCCGGCGTCGTCACGACGACGTGGTCGACCACGTACGTGCCGTCGGGCGTCGTGAGACGGTACGGGCCACCGTCCTCCTCGGCCGCAACGCTCTCGCTATCGCGGGATTCGATGGTGGTGACGGGTGTCTCTAGCTCGACGCGGTCGCTGTAGGTCTCGGCCAGCGCACGCGGGAGCCGCTGGTTTCCTCCCTCGAAGGAGACGGGTGGCGCGGTGTGCCCGTTGCCGACCCGCTGGCGGAAGGCCTGAAGCAGACTGCCGGCCTCCTGCTCGCGTTTCAGCAGGCCATCGAGCGCGAAGGCGGCGGGCATTTCCATCGGGTCCGAGCCGTAGATGCCGCCGTACAGCGGGCCGATGAACTTCTCGTAGGCCTCGCGGCCGAACTTGCGGACGAACAGCTCGCCTGCGGTCTCCTCTGGGCGGCCCTCGCGGGTGAGTGGCTCGGTCGCCATCCGGAGCTTCCCTCGCCAGGAGAGCAGGTCCGTCCGGAAAAACGCCGACACCGACAGGGGAGCGCGGCCGAGGTCGCCGTCAGCGTAGACGTAGAGCTCTTCTTCGTCGGCTTCGATGAACGCGTCGGCGACGCCTGCGGCCTCGGCCAGTTTGGCCACGCCGGGGGTCTTGCGCATCCGCTGTGGCCCGACCTCCAGCACGTGGCCGTCGACCTCGCGCGAACAGATGACGCCGCCAGGCTCGTCGCTGGCTTCGAGCGTAACGCTGTCGATGCCGCGGTCGGCGAGGTGATGTGTGACCGCCAGCCCGGTGATGCCAGCCCCCACGATTCCGACGGTGTGTCGTTGCTCTGTCATTGTGGCGTTAGTCGCTCCGCGGTGCGTTCAGACACATCGTCCCCGGTTCGTCGCGGCACTGACACTGCCGGTACTGGTAGTACTCCGGCTCGAAATCCGCGAGGAACGGCTCGACTAGGTCGGCGAACAGGTCGCCGAGGCGCTCGTCGTCGTGCGGGATTGGCACCCGGTAGAACTCCTGGTCGTCGCCGATTGCGTCCTCTTCGAGCTCGATGTCGAGTTCAGAGAGCGTCTCACTCTGTTCGTGCAGGAAGCTGACGGGGTCGACGACGACGCGGTCGTGGTCGAGTTCCTCGACGAGGTCCTCGGTTTCGGGTTCGGTCCAGGCGATGTCCCGGTTCCCGTGGTTCTGATAGCCCAGGTGGTAGTCCTCGATACCGACCATCGAGGCGATTGTCTCACAGAACTCCTCGACGTAGATGTCGTAACGGCTCCCCTCGTCGAGGTAGTGTGCGGGGGTGCCGTGTGCAGAGAAGACGAATGCTGTCTCGGGGTCGTTGGGGTCGATGTCGTTGTCGGTCAAAAACGACGAGACAGCGTCAGCACGGACGCGGTTGTAGGTCGGGTGTTTGTGCCAGCCCGTGATGCCGCGAACGTCGATATCGACGCCCTGCTCCTCGACAGCGTCTTCGAGTTCGTCGAGTGCGAGGACGTTCGTCGAGGCACCACACAACGGGTAGACTGGGAGGCCTACGAGCGTCTCCATGCCGTCCTCGTCGGCGGCCTCGACGGCGTCCTCGATGAACGGCTCAGTGTACTGCATTCCGTTGTACGTGGTCACGTCGTATCCCCTCTCCTCTAGGGCGGATTCGAGCAACTCACTCTGTGCGATGGCCTGTTCGTTGAGCGGTGACCCCCCGATTTCCTCGTATTCTTCGATCAGCCCTGGGGCGCGACGCTGTGCGAGCTGGTGAGCGCGCTCCCGTGCCTCCTCTTCGGTGTCTGCCTCCTCGAGGTCCGCGTTTGCGAAGAAGATGCGTTCGAGATAGGCGACGACGCGGTCCCGTTCCGGTTCGCCAGGTTCACCGAAGTTCAGCAGGACAATCCCGGTATCCATACGGGAGGCTTGGACTAAACTAAGGTAGTTCTGTCGCTTGTTCCCGGCTGCTGGAACCCGCTCTGACCCGATATGTCTCGCGTGTATCACCCCCGTCACCGAAATTAGTTATGAGCATGGGTAATTATTTAACGGTTCTCTCGGTAATACTAGGCGTGATGGCAGCCAGCAATCAGACAGTCGCAGTCGACCACCCGACGGTGGTGCCAGAGAACTTCGACCCCGAGACCGAGGACTGTTCAGTCTGTGAATCGTCTCCCTGCGAGTGTCGATGAAACCAACCTTCTTGTAGGCGACACCTGAAACGGTGGTATGGGCCTGTTCGACCGACTCCGTGGCGACGACCGCCCCCGAGTTGCTGTCATCGGCATCGACGGTGTGCCCTACAGTCTGTTATCGAGTCACTTCGAGGAGTTCGAACACCTCGGTGCGCTCGCCGACGAGGGGGCGGCAAGCGCTATCGACAGCATCGTGCCGCCGGACTCGAACGCGTGCTGGCCGGCGCTGACGACTGGCGTCAACCCCGGCGAAACCGGTGTCTACGGCGCGACTGACAGAGAGGTCGGCACCTACGACACGTACATCCCGATGGGACGAGACGTGCAGGCGACCCGTGTCTGGGGGCGCGTCCACGACGCCGGGCGACAGGCGACGGTGCTGAACGTTCCGGTGACCTTTCCCCCCGAGCGGGGCATCCAGCGGATGGTGTCTGGCTTTCTCTCACCGGAGCTAGACAAGGCAGCCTACCCCAACGAACTCCGCGAGTACTTGACAGACATCGGCTACCGCATCGACACCGACGCTCATCTGGGCCATCAAGACGACAAGGAAGCGTTTCTCGACAACGCAAACGAGACACTTGACAAGCGCTTCGAGGCGTTCAAACGCTACATCGAACTCGACGACTGGGACCTGTTTTGGGGCGTGTTTATGACGACCGACCGGGTCAATCACTTCCTGCTTCGCGACTACGAACAAGACGGCGAGTACGCCGAGGCGTTCATGGAGTTCTACCGCAAGCTGGACCGCTACATCGGTGAGTTACGCGCGGCCCTGCCCGACGACGTGACTCTCGTCGTCGTCTCAGACCACGGCTTCACGACGATTGACTACGAGGTCAACTGTAACGAATGGCTCGCGCGGGAGGGCTGGCTCGACTATACGACCGACGAGCCAAGCGACCTCGCCGATATCGCCGACTCGACGCGGGCCTACTCGCTCGTCCCAGGTCGGTTCTATCTCAACGTAGAAGGTCGCGAGCCACGAGGCGCTGTCGCCGAAGACGAGTACGAGTCGACGAGGGCGGAGCTGAAAGCGGCCTTAGAAGAGCTGACCGGCCCAGACGGGAATCCGGTCGTCGAGCGCGTCGAGACGGCCGAGGAAGCATTCCGGGGAGACCACGCAGATATCGCGCCCGACCTGGTGGCGATTCCACACGACGGCTTCGACCTGAAGGCGTCGTTCAACGGCACGACGGACGTGTTCACACAGACACACCGCAGCGGGATGCACACCTTCGACGACGCCTCGCTGTTTATCGACCATCCCGACGCCCGGATACAGGACGCCGACCTCTACGATATCGCGCCGACAGTGTTGTCGCTGCTCGGTATCGAGTACGACCGCGGCGAGTTCGACGGTGCCACGCTCGTCAAGTAGCTAGAACAGGTCGTCGAGTTCGTCGTTCTCGAACTCCTCGACTGGGTCGCGCTCTTCGGCGGCCTCGTGTGCCTCCCGGGCGCGTTGCATGAACTCCTCGATGCGCTGGGAGCGCTCGACACCGCCGAGCAAGACGAGTGAGGCCAGACGATCGCTGTCGAGCGGAAAGTCGCCGCCACGGACCTGCAGCGAGCCAGTCTCTTCTTCGAGCCACTTGCGGGCGCGCTCGACACCCTTCCGTGGAATGCGGTCCGGGTCACCGGCGACGACGAGGAGTGCGGCCTCGGCGTCGACGGCGTTTGGCAGGCTCATCCCGGTAAACAGCGCCTTCCGGGTGATACTGGTAACGGTATTGACGTTCTCGCCGGGGTCGGCCGACGCCTCGGCACTGGCGTAGCCAAGCGAGGCGATACCGCCGTCTCGGAGCGTGTTAATAATCTCCGAGGAGTCGACGACACTCTCACCGACGCCTTCGACAGCCTCGCCGGAGGCAAGCAGGAGGCCGATGCGCTGGGCAATCTGGTCGTTGATGTGGTCGAACCCCTCTTCGAGGGTCTCCTCGCTGCTCCGCCACGCGTCGTTGTCGATGAGGAGGGACGCATCGGACTCTCGGATGACGGTCTTCAGTGACCGGCCGGCGTTGGCCTGGTAGAGTGCGCCCTCGTCTCGGCCGGGGAGGATGCCGAGGACGTAGACGGGAACCTCGTAGACCCGCCGGAGTTCACGGGCCAGCGCGGGCGCTCCACCGCTGCCGGTGCCGCCGCCGAGGCCGGCGACGATGACGACCGCCTCTGCACTCGTCGAGATGCGGCCGTCTAATGCGTCCATCACCTCTGTGGACTCGTCTTGCATAATCTCTGCGGCGAGTTCGTTGTCGCCGCCGACGCCGTGGCCTTTCACCCGGTCTTGGCCGATGAGCATCGTATCGATACTGAGGGATTGTAAGTCTGCCTTTGCAGTGTTGACGCCGAACGCACCCTGCACTGCATTGAATCCCATATCGTGGTCGAACTCCGCCAGGACCTGTGTCACCTTGCCACCGGCCTGGCCGACCCCAATCAGGACGACTTGCATGTGACCTTGTTTTCACTACCCCACCATGTAACTGTTGCTGACTCTCAGCTGTGTTTGTGTCTTGGCTTTGTGACCGTCGGCAACGGGACACTGTTGGCCCCGGAATTCGCCATAGCCGACGTTCGAAAGCTACGAGTCACTCTCTCCCGAGAGCGAAGACATGACACAGTCGTCTCGGTCGGCGTTCGCACTGATTGCCGTTGGCGGCTTCGTCGGTGCCGCTGGGCGTCACGTGCTTGCGGTTTCGTTGCCGACTGCCTTTCCATGGGGGACGCTCGCGGCGAACGCGCTCGGGGCGTTCTTGCTCGGTGCTCTCGTCTCCGACCGGCGCCTCGCTGATCGACTGAGCGCTCAGACACACCTGCTTGTCGGGACCGGGTTCTGCTCGTCGGTTACGACCTACAGCACGTTCGCCGCACAAACGGTGTCGCTGTCGCCCACCCTCGCGGTTACGAACGTCGCCGCGAACTACGTTCTCGGCTTCGCGGCCGTCCTGTTTGGCCACGCCGTCGCGAGGTGGGGGACGTGAGTGAGCTTCTGCTGGTCGGGGCCGGCGGCGTGCTCGGCGCGTGGGCGCGGTATCTGCTCGGCCAGCGCGTCGAGCGACGGCTTCTGGATACGCTCGCGGTGAACGTCCTCGGCAGTTTCGCGCTCGGCGCGTTGCTCGCACTTCCGGCGACACATCCGCTCTCGCTCGTCTTCGCGGTCGGGTTCTGTGGCGCCTTCACCACCTTCTCGACGTTCGCCGTCGAAACCGTCCACGCCGTCGAGACGGGAGACCGACGGCTGGCAGTGGCAAACGCCGCAGTCAACCTTCTGGGAGCGACCGTCGCCGTCGCTGCCGGCGCGACCCTCGTCGCGGTTCTAAGCTGAGGTTCACTCGTCGCCGACCGGCTTCCGCCGGAGGGCGTCGATGTTGTCCTGCAGGGCGTTGAGCTGTGATTCGAGCTGTTCGCGGCGGTCGATGAGTTCGCTCAGTTCGTCGGTGTTGACCGAGTGGTTCTGTGCGAGCGCGGCCTCCAGAGAGTCGTTGGTCGCTTCGACGAGGAACGTGGCGGTCTGGAGGACTTCGTGTGGCGCGCCCTTGTAGTCGTAGAGATTGACGCCGCCGGAGGCCGCCGAGTACGCGACCAGGGGCACCTCTTCCTCGCGGTGATAGCTCGTCGTCACATCGAGTTCGGTTATCGGATTGCGCCGGTCCTGTGTGACCTCGATGCGGACCAGATAGAACGGCTCGGCGAGCGAGGGGTAGGTTTCGGCCAGGTCGCGCAGGGTATCCGCCGGCCCGACGCCGAGTTGGGCCTCGACGTCGCCGAAGAAATGCTGTGAGTTCGTCAGCGCCAGCGCGACCGTATAGAAGACCTCCTGGTTGTGTTCGGCGAAATCGCGAATCCGCTCGCGCAGTTCCTCGTGTTCGCCTTCGATGGACAGCTTCTCGAACTCGTCGAGCAGGGCACGCGTCCCGCGCTCGTGGTCCAGAAACTCCTCGACGACAGTCCCGAGCATCTCCTGGCTGTCCACGTCGTCCATATCTCCCAGTTCGTCGTCATCCACCTTACCGTTTCGGTCGGTCGCCGCGCTCGCTCAGTACGGCCAGCGACCACCTGTCTTGAGTTCTTGGACGTAGCCGTCGTCGATTGTCTCGCGGATGTCATTCCTGGCTCTCGTTTCGACGGTCACGTCCTCGTCGGCCAGACGGGCGACCCCCTCGGCAAGCAGGACCGAGAGGTCACGCAGGTCACGGCTGTCGAGTTTGTCCAGCGTGTCGGCGTGCGTATGGCCCCAGCCCCGGCCCGAAGACTCGGAGACGCTGCCGGCCATAACCGCTGGCACACCTTCCTGAACGAACGCCCACTGGTCGCCGTGTGGCGAGATGGTCGACCGCGTCGACAGCGGTGCGTCGAAGGTCTCGGCGACATCCTCGAACACCTCTCCGAGCGCGTCGAAGCCGTTTGTCCCGACCCAGAGGTTGCGCGACGAGCCAGCGCCGTCGATGTTCACCACGCATTTCACGTCGTCGAGGTCCCGCGTCTCTGCCCAGTGGTAGGCGCCGCGCAGGCCGATTTCCTCGGAGCCAAAGGTGACGAATCGGACGGGATGGTCGAGGTCGTCCTCGATACTTGTGAGAAGCCGGCCGATTTCGGCGACGAGGGCAGAGCCGGTGCCGTTGTCGAGCGCTCCGTCGCTGATGTCGTGTGCGTCGACGTGTGCGGTGACGAGCACCGCCTCACCGTCTTCGGGGCCGAGCCGTGCCGCGACGTTGCGCGAGGTCGCGGGCTCGTTTCGACACTGGGAGTCGACGGTGACCGTCGTGCCTTCCTCGGCGTAGCGGGCGAGTCGCTGCCCGACCTCACTGCTGACGCCGACGGCCGGAATCGGGCCGGGGCGGTTGCCGTAGCCCACTTCGCCGGTCGGCGGCAACGCGCCGTCGATGTGGTTCCGGAAGACGAAGGCGGCCGCGCCCTCTGTGGCGGCGTTGGAGTACTTCTCCATCCGGTGAATCCAGCGCTCGGCGGAGTCGGGCGTCTCGCTCGATGCCATGACGACCGCGCCGTCGATATCTGCGGCCTCGAAGTCGTCGTACCCGCCGGGACCGACGTCGACGACTTCGGCGGTGACGGTACCGGACGGCGAGCCGGGCAACGAGATGACCTCGTGTGTGCTCTCGTGTACGCGTTCGCGTGGCGTCTCGACCGTGAGCGTCGCCTCCTCACGCCACCAGCCGGGGATGTCGAAACGCTCGATAGCTGGCTCGCGGAGCCCGGCCCGTTCGAACGCGTCGCGGACGACGGCCGCACCCTCGGCCTCGCCTTCCTGTCCGGCCATCCGATTCCCGACGTCGACGAGGTCGGTCAGCACCTCCCAGCCGAAGTCGCTGGTCTGTGCGTCCCCGACGACGCTGTTGGGGAGCTTTCGCATACTCGCGGTTAGGCGAGCCCTCACAAGAGCCTGTCCCATGTTGGAATCATGTACCAGCCCGCGTCGGTATCGTCTCGGAGCGCAGTCAGAATATCGTCGGTCGTCTGTTCGACGATGCGGGCAACGGCGGCCGGGTCGAAATTGGTCGGGTCACCGAGGCCGCCCTGTTCGGTCGTATCCGGCCACGAACCGGGGCGACCCGCAGGAGCCAACAACAGATTGCTGTCAGCACTCCTCGTAGCCGTTTTAGTGGTCGGGACTAACATCCATGGTATGACAGATGCCGTGGTCGCCGGCGGCGGCCTCGCTGGACTGGTAGCCACACGACACCTCGCCGACGCCGGACTCGACGTAACGCTGTTCGAACGCGACCAGAAAGTCGGCGGGCGCGTCCAAAGCGACCGCGAGGATGGGTTCGTCCTCGACCGCGGATTCCAGGTACTCTTTCCCTCCTACCCCGCGGCCAGGCGGGAACTCGACCTGGACGCGCTCTCGCTCCGGGGATTCAAACCCGGCGCGACACTCGTCCGGCCCGGAGAGCGGACGACACTGTCGGACCCGCTTCGGGACCCCGGCGCGTTGCTGGCAACGGTACTCAACCGCGACGTGACAATCGGTGATAAGCTCCGCATCCTCCGGCTCAGACGCGAACTCGCCCGAACGTCGCTCGACGACCTCGACGGTGCTGACGACATGGACATTGTCGAGTACCTCGACAGACGGGGGTTTTCCGAGCGGTTCCGCGAGCGGTTCATCGCGCCCTTTTACGGTGGTATCACGCTCGACCGGTCGCTCTCCTCGTCGGCGTTCGTCTTCGCGTACACGTTCAAGATGCTCTCGACCAGCCGAGCGACAGTCCCCGCCGAGGGGATGGGCGCGGTGACCGCCCAACTCGCCGAGTCGGCACGGGAGGCCGGCGCGACAATCGAGGCGGGAACGACCGTCGAGGCGGTCGAACCCGCCGGCGATAGCCCGGCCGACGGTGCCGTCGTCGAGACGACATCGGAGACCATCGAGACGGCGGCGGCGGTCGTGGCGACGGACCCGCCGACCGGCCAGGAGCTGACCGGTGTCGAATCGATTCCCACGGTGGCACGCGGCTGTGTGACCCAGTACTTCTCGCTGCCGACGACCCAGCATCTGGCGGGCAGCGAGCGACTCCTGTTGAACGTCGCCGACGCGCGGCCGAATCAGGTCGCGGTGCTGTCGGCGGTCGCGCCCGAATACGCACCTGAGGGGAAACGCCTGCTCAGTGCAACGTTCTTGGGCGAACAGTCGGCGACCGACGAGCAACTGGCCGAGGAGGTTCGGGCGGCGCTTGGCTCGTGGTTCCCCGAGAACAACTTCGCCGACCTCGAACTGCTCAGGACCGACCGGATTCCGTTCGCGCAACTCTCCCAACAGCCCGGCTTCAGGGGTCAGTGGCCAGCGGTCGACGCACCCGAGGGGGCGGTGTATCTCGCCGGCGAGTACACCGACTGGTCGGCGATACAGGGCGCACTCGACAGCGGACGGGAGGCCGCTGAGGCGGCCCGAGCCGATATCGATGGTCGGTAGCTCACGCTAGCGCTCCTGAAATTCGTTTCAGCGAACGTTTTTGTGGTGTTCCGACGAACACCAACGTATGAGTTCTATGACCGACGGGCCGTCCGAGAGCAACGTGCCGCCGGCGGAAGCGCTCTCGGTCATCGCAAACGAGACGCGACTCGACATTCTCGAAGCCCTGTGGCGAGCCGAGGACCGCCCGGTCCGGTTCTCGGAGCTGTTCGACAGGGTCGACCTCGAGGACAGCGCGCAGTTCAACTACCACCTCAAACAGCTCACCGACCAGTTCGTCGCCAAGTCCGAGGAGGGGTACGACCTCCGGTTTGCCGGCGGCCAGGTCATCCGGGCCATCCGAACCGGGACGTTTACCCGCCAGCCCAACATCGATCCCTTCGACGTACAGGGGTCGTGTACGCGCTGTGGCGGGCCGCTCGTCGCCGTTTACGACGACGAACAGCTCTCGATTGCCTGTGACGACTGCGACAAGGCCCACGGCCAGTATCCGTTCCCGCCAGGCGGGCTGGCCGACCGAACGCCAGACGAGATTGCACAGGCCTTCGACGAGCGGGTCCGACATCTCCACTGTCTGGCCGCAGACGGCGTCTGTCCGGTCTGTAGCGGTCGGATGGAGACCACAATCGAGCGCGAGGAGCCCTGCTGTCTCGACGTGTCGGTTCGGGCCGAACACGTCTGTCAGCAGTGTCGTCACGAACTTTGTTCGCCGGTCGGACTCGTCTTGCTCGACGAGACGCGGGTCGCCTCCTTCTACGACGACCACGGCATCTCGCTGACCGACCGGCCGTACTGGACGCTCCCGTGGTGTGTCGACGACGAGTACACGGCCGTCGAATCCGAGGAGCCACTCACGATTTCGGTCCGGATTCCGGTCGGCTCCGAGGAGCTACACGTCACGCTCGACGAGGAGTTGACTGTCACCGAAACCGCCTGCATCGGCTGTTCGTAAACTGCTCGTTTCCGACGGTTTATCTTCCAGCCGGTCGCACGGTCGACTATGCCAGACGACCACCGTATCCGACACAGCGACGACATCGAGTACGAACAGGTCGAGGCGGCCGACGGCCTCTCGAAGGGCGTCCTGATAAACGAGACCCACGGCGCACCGAACGTCGCCATCCGTCGGTTCGTGCTCGCGGCCGGCGGGACCGTCCCGGAACACACCAACGAAATCGAACACGAGCAGTACGTCCTCGAAGGCGAGTACGTCGTCGGCATCGAGGACACCGAGTACACCGTCAGTGCGGGCGACTCGCTGCACATCCCGGCCGGCGCGGTCCACTGGTACCGCAACCCCGGCGAGGAGGACGGCGCGTTCATCTGTGCGGTCCCGACCGGCGACGACGACATCCAGCTCGTCGAGTGAGAGTGGTTATTGCAGTTCTTTTTATAATCCGGTGACATATATCGCCGTATCACAGTTTGTGACACCGCTGTGACGGTGACATGGTGGGAAAGACTGTGTCAGAGAAATGTTCTCAGCCGGTCAGTAGCGGGTTTATTGACTGGTGAAGAAGATACCAAACAAGAATGGTGTTTGAGGTGATATGAAACATGCAGAGCGTGCATTGACCAAGCTACGTCGGGCAAGCATACGCCGAGCGAAGCGAGGCGTTTCACCGACGACGAGGAACGCAGTGACGAGTCGTCGGCCTTTTTCACCCACGTTTTTCGAGGAGTGGTGCCCGCAGCGAACGTAGTGAGCGAGGACACCCGACGATGAAAAAGGTGGCTGTACTGACCGCTAATCCAACCGTGTGGCTACATGATACGCTCAGGACCCCGATAATCACTACGAGTCCGAAACGGAGGAACTTAGCCGCCCGCAGCCGTCCTCCAGTCCGTGAGCAGACAGCAGTTGCTGGCGACCGACCGACGAACCGTCGGCGCCGTCATGGGACTCGTCTCGGCGGCCTGTTTCGGAACGCTTGCTATCTTCGGCAAGATTGCGACAGAGGTCGGCCTCTCGACGACCACGCTCCTCGTCTTTCGCTTTCTCGTCGGGGCGGCGCTCCTCTGGGCCGGGCTCGCCGTCACCGGACGGGCAACACTGCTCGACAGGCGCGAGAGTCGCGCTGCACTCGCGCTCGGCGTGCTCTATGCCCTCTTTACCGGCTTCTATTTCTGGGGGCTGTTGTTCATCCCGGCGGGGCTTACCGGGCTGGTCTTTTACACCTATCCCGTCTACGTCTACGTCCTTGCGGTCTGGCTGCTCGACGAACCCCTCTCTGGGCGCAAGGTCGGCGCGCTGGCGCTCGCGCTCGGTGGAGTCGGGCTCATCGTCGGCGGCGACCCCGACGCGGTCGATTTCGTCGGCGTGGCGCTCGTTCTCTTGGCCGCGCTCGGCCTCGCTGGCTACGTCGTCGGGAGCCGGGCCGCGCTCGCGACCGCCGACTCTGATGCCTTCTCGGGGACTGTCCTCGTCGGCACCGCAGGGGCGTTCCTGCTCTTTGGCGGCGGCACCGGCCGCCTGACGCTACCGAGTGGCCTCGACCAGTGGCTCGTCGTCCTCGGTATCGGCGCAATTGGAACCGCCGTGCCGATGTTCCTGTATATCGCCGCACTCGACCGGATTCAGGCCAGTCACGCGAGCGTTCTCGGCACCGCCGAGCCCCTCGTGACTGTCGTGCTCGGTATCGTCGTCCTCGGTGAAGCCCCCAGTTGGCTCCTGTTTGTCGGGGGTGGGCTGATTCTCGCGGGTGTCCTCATCATCCAGACCGACAGTTGAAGTAAAGCGTCGTAGAACGTTGTTTACAATCTATTACTACGAATACTCTTCCTGCGAATCGTCAGAACGAGAGTATCTTCTCGTCGGCGCGCTCTTGGTAGGTGCGCTCGGGCGTGACGCTGACGACTTCGTCACGGTTGCAGTCGTAGGCGGTCAGTTCGCCGCCGTAGACACAGCCGGTGTCGAGACCGACCGCGTGTTCAGAGAGAAACGGTGATTCGAGCACCGTATGTCCGAAAAAGACCCGCCCGGGGCCGTCGTACTGCTTGAACCAGAACGGGCCGTCGTACCCGTTTTCGGGCGGGATTGCCCGCGTTTCGAGCAGGTCGATTGGCGCCTGTGCCGACAGCGCCCGCCGGGGGTCGACGCCGCCGTGGACGGCCATCGAGTCCTCCCAGCTGACGACCAGCGGCGTCGACTCGATGGCCTCTCGAACCGGCTCGAACCGGACCGTGTCGACGGTCCCCTCGATGACCTTCATCTCGTTGTTGCCCCGAACGCTCACGGCGTTGGGCCGGGAGGCGACGAAGTCGACGACGCCGGTGCTGGTCGGTCCCTTGCGTATCAGGTCGCCGACGAACACGACCATCTCCCGCGGTGACGGGTCGAGCCGGTCCCAGAGGTCCTGGAGCGCTGGGAGACAGCCGTGTACGTCGCCGACGACGTAGACGTTCTCGTAGGCTTCGGCGTCCAGTCGCAGGTGGTTCGCTGCGACTCGGTCGTCGAAACTCACGTCGCTCAGGGCTGTCCCCGCACCCCATTCGCCGACCGTACTCGCCAGCCGGTCGCTCGATGGGTTCGGGGTTATACGGGCATCCTCGCGGCGCTCTGTGGCCATACCCAGACTGTGAATCTCCCGGTAAAATGTCCTGCTAGTTCACCTACATGCCGTCTCGGACAGCTATATAGTCATACGGAGGCGGTTCACCCGGCGTTTCATTCCTGTGCCTCACGCATGAGTTGCGCTTGAGTCTTCCTGATTGGCTCGTCTTCGCCGGGCGTATGGCGGACGTAGCTCCCGTCTGGCTGAAGTTCCCACGCGTTGTAGTTGTCGGCAAGCGAGAGGTCGAGGACATGCCGGAGGCGCTGCTGGATGTCTGGGTCGTGTATCGGCGTCACCGCCTCGACGCGGTTGTCGAGGTTGCGCTCCATCCAGTCGGCCGAGCCGATGTAGTAGCGCCCGGCTCCGTCGTCGTGAAAGTAAAAGAGACGGGAGTGCTCCAGAAACCGGTTGATGATACTCCGGACGGTGATACTGTCGCTGACGCCGGCCAGCTCGGGCCGGAGCCGACAGATGTCGCGTACCACCAGGTCGATGTCGACGCCTGCACGGGCGGCGCGATACAGCTCCTCGATAATCTCGGGGTCTTCGAGGCGGTTGACCTTGGCGACGATACTCGCCTCTTTTCCCTCGCGAGCGTGTTCTGCTTCGCGGCGAATCAGCTCGACGAACCGTTCGCGCATGTTCCCCGGCGCGATGAGCAGCTCGCGGTACTGGTCGTGCAGCGAGTGGCCCGTGAAGTAATTAAAGAGCTTCACGAGGTCCTGGCCGATATCGCGGCTGGCAGTAAACAGTCCCAGGTCCTCGTAGCGCTTTGCCGTCTCGGAGTGGTAGTTTCCGGTGCCGACGTGTGAGTAGAGCTGGACGCCGTCGTCTTCTTGCCGTACCACGAGCATCGTCTTGGTGTGTGTCTTGTGGCCGATTGTGCCGTAAGCGACGTGGATACCTTCTTCTTCGAGTCGTTTGGCCCATTCGAGGTTGTTCTCCTCGTCGAACCGCGCTTTCAACTCGACCATGACCGCGACCTGTTTTCCGTTGTCGGCCGCCTCGATGAGTCGCTGGACGACCTTCGAATCGCTCGCTGTTCGGTAGATTGCGGCCTTGATTGCGAGGACGTTCGGGTCGTCGGCGGCCTCGTCGAGGAACCGCTGGACGGTTCCCTCGAAGGACTGATACGGGTGATGGACGAGTAGGTCCTCGCGTTTGATCTCCGAGAAAATCGAGCCACCCGAATCGTGGCGGGGCCGAGACAGCCGCGGGTGTGGCTGTGGCGTCCACTCCTCGACGGTCAGGTCGGGCCTGTCGAGGTCGAGCAGTTGGTCGAAATCCCGGAAATCGAGCGGTGCCGGGAGACCGAAGACTGCCCGCTCGTCGACATCGAGATGTGAAAGCAGCGTGTCGAGCATCCGTTCCGACATCGACTCGGCGATTTCCAGCCGGACAACCGTTGCGAACTGTCGGCGTTCGATGACTTCCTCGGCGCGCTGGACGAGGTCCTCGGCGATTTCTTCGTTTCGCCGGACCTCGGCGTTGCGCGTGACACGAAACGCGGCGTGTTCGACGATGTCGACGTCGGGGAACAGCATCGCGAGGTTGGCAGCCACCAGCTGTTCGAGTGGTACGTAGCGCGTGTCATCGCCGACCTGAACCAGCCGCGGCTGGTTCTTTGGAATCTTTACCCGGGAGAACGTCGCGTCGCTCTCGCCCGGTTGTTGGGTCAACACGCCAAGCGACAGCGAGAGATTCGAGATATGCGGGAACGGCTTCGCGGAGTCAATCGTCAGCGGGGTCAGCGTCGGCAGGATGGAGCTCTCGAAGTAGTCGTCGAGTCTCGCCTGCTCGTCCGACGAAAGGGCGGCGTAATCGAGGACGGCGATACCCGCGTCGGCGAGTGCCGGCCTGAGGTGGTCGTGGTACGCTCGGGCCTGCTCTTCGAGCATCGGCCCCGCCATGTCGAGTACGTCACGCCACTGTTCGTCGGGGGTTCGGCCGTCTGGCGAGCGGTCGGTGATGTTCGCAGCGCGCTGCTGTTCGAGCCCGCCGACCCGTTTCATGAAGAACTCGTCCATGTTCTGTGTGAAGATAGCGAGAAATTTCAGGCGCTCCAGCAGCGGATTGCGCTCGTCTGTCGCCTCCGCGAGGACTCGTCGATTGAACTCGAGTTTGCTCAGCTCCCGGCTCAGGTAGTACTCCGGGTCTGTCAGGTCGACTTCGCCACCCGGTTCACAGTCGGTGTGTCCGTTGTTCAGATGTCCGCGAAGCTGTGCCTTGGTCTCGAACCCGCTTTCACAGGAGAGACACTCGTATCGGTGATGTTTGTTTGACATGGTCCGGTCGTCTCTATTGCTGTGCGGGCAACGCGCGAGACTGCGGGGTTAGTCGCCGCGCCGTCGCCGCATTCGTTGGCCACGTTCCCGGAGTTCTTGCAAAAGGGTTGCTAGGAGTGGTCCGTACCGGTACGTTGGACTCAATACCGGTATACCATTCTCCGGAGCGCACCGACTGGCAGCCGGGTCACTGGCCGCTTGCAGAGGGGGCGGGCGCACTGCGGTGCTGGCCGGGGCCACACTCCACCCCACGGAACTCGAACCGTGCGCCACCGTCGTCGCTCTCGCCGACCTGGACGGTCCAGTCGTGAGCCTCGGCGATTTCCGAGACGACCCGCAATCCGATACCGGTCCAGTGGGCCTTGGCTGTCTCGCCCGTTTCGAGAATTCGGTCACGCTTCGACGGTGGGATACCCTTTCCGTCGTCCTCGACGTAGAACCCCTCCGGGAGGGTGCCGACGGTGACTGTCACGCCCTTGCCGGCGTGTTCGACGGCGTTTCGAAAGAGATTCTGGAGTACCTGACGCACTCGGTCGGCGTCACCGCGGATCGTCGCCGTCGACTCGACGCGAAGGGCGGCCTCCTCGGTCGGGACGGCGTGCCAGCAGTCCGTCGACAGTCCTCCCAGGTCGAGCCACTCGGGGTCGACCTGTATCTCGCCCTCGCGGGCGAACGCCAGCAGGTCGTCGACGAGTTTTGTCATCCGCGTGACCGACTGTTCGAGGTCGTCGAAGTGGCTCGGGTCGCCGGTCTGTCGCGCCAGGTCGACCTTGCCGGCGATGACGTTCAGCGGATTTCGCAGTTCGTGGCCGAGCTTGCTGGCAAACCGTTCGAGTCGCTCGGTCTTGGCTTCGAGCCGTCTCTCTCGGCGTTCGAGTGCTCGCAGCTGTTCGACCCGCTCGGCCGCTGTCTCGATGTTCGCACCGAAGACTCTGGCGAGTTGGCGGTCGCGTTCGTCGATGCTCCGTGGCTCCGGGGACCCAAGTGTCAACACGCCGTACCCGGTCAGCGGCACGACCATCATGCTCCCGTCCCCGGGCCGGCGGACGCCGTCTTCGATGTCGGCGACTGACTGAAAGACGAGCATTCGGCCGGTTTCGATTGCGTTCCACTGGACGGAGGTGTCTCGTTCGTACACGCGGCGGTTGCTCTGGTCGCAAAGCGCCGGCGAGACGGCGACCGGAACGAGCCGGTCGGGGTTCTGGTCGTGTCGGCGGACCGTGTTGTATTTGAAGCCGAGAAGTTCGTCGGCCGCGGCCGTGACCCGCGTGAACAGCTCTTCGTGACAGTCGGCCTGCATCATCTGCCGTGTCACGTCGTGTAGCTGTCGCAGTTTCGTCGCAGTATCGGAGTCGGCCCAGACAGGTGACTCGTTCACAGGTAAACCTCAGCGGTGAGTACCGTGAACGTTACTAGGAGTCCTACATATCGCTCCCTACGAGTCAGTACACCCCACCAGGGACAATCGTCCAGGAATCGACGATGACACCGTCGATACCCGCATTGTGGAGCCGTTTCACATCGCGCTCGCGGGGAACCGTCCACGCGTTGACGGCCAAGCCGCGGTCGTGGGCCTGTTCGATGCGTTCACCGTCGGTGTCTGCGTAGTGGGGCTGAACGAACAACCGAGTGCTGTGGCAGTATCCAGCCCCGACGCGAACCCTTCTCCGAACAGGTATGCCGTCGGAATCGACTCCTCTCGGAACGGTTCGAGCGCCGCCGCCTCGAACGAGGAGACCATCGCGTCGTCGACTGCTCGGAGCAACGCCGCGACTTCATCGGCCATCCCCGCGTGTTTGAGTTCGACGTTTACCCCTGTGTCGTCGGGAAGCGCATCGAGTGCCTCGGCTAGCGTGGGAATCGGCTCGGTCGCTCCGTCGACGGTCTCGTCGTGAAAGACGACTATCTCGCCGCTCGCACACCGCCGTACGTCGATTTCGACCGCATCGACGTGGGGCACACAGCCCCGAATTGCCGTGAGCGTGTTCTCCGGATAGTGTGTGCCACAGCCCCGGTGACCGATTACCTGCAGTCGCTGTCCCTGTCGCATGCCCCGGCCTCGGGCCGTCTGCCTGCTAGGTCGTCCGCCGACGAGATAGCGTCCGTAGACAGCAGAACGGACCTACTCCGTCTCGTCGTCTGCCCACCGCCGTTTCAACAGGTAGCCGACGGTCCCGAGACCGGCGACTGCGCTCCCGATACCGAACTCTGAACCGGAGCCGTCTGTCTCGGCGGTCTCTGTCGCGGCCGGTCCAGCTTCCGTTTCGGTCGGGGAGACAGTCGGCTCGGGCGTGGGCTCGTCTGTGTTGCGCTGGTCTGGTGTTTCCGTCGGCTCGGGCGTAGTGTCGCTCTGGTCGTCCCCGGGGGCGTCGTCTGCCTCGACACCGTCGCCGGGCTCTTCGACGTTGGTGAACTCGTTGTCACTCACCGTCGCTACGTCCGCGTCGTCGGCAATCGTAATCCCTCGCTGAGCGTTCTCAATGCTGTTAGACCGGAGCGGGGCAAGTATACCGCCGTTGACGACGAGTGCCGTCTCGCCGATGTCGGACAGGTCGTTCTCCTCGACCGGACGGGTCGTCACCCCTTCGATGGCAATCCCGCGAGTCGCGCCGGTGACAGTGTTCGACCGAACTGGGCCGATTTCCTGCCCCCAGTGACGACTCAAGAAGCGTGGCGTCCCGACCGAGATGCCCGTTCCGCCGATGTCCGAGAGACTGTTTGCCTCGATAGCATCGACCTGGCCGACTGCCTCGATACCTGTCTCGACATCGGTCACGTCGTTCGCTCGAACGGTGACCTTCGCCCGGCCTGCGACGGTGATGCCCGTCACGTCGGCGGTCAGCTCGTTGTTCGTAATTCGTAGCGCTGGCGACTGATACGAGCGAATCGCTGTCGTCGCCCCGGCAACAGAGAGGTCACGAACTGTCACGCCCGAGGGCCACGGTTTCCCGTCCCTAAATGTCTCTCTGATACCGAGGCCGACCTGGACTCCCGTCTCGGCACCCGAACCGTCGACATCGAGTCCCGATATCGTCACGTCGTTCGCCAAGACGAGCACGGCCGCCGGCTCGTCGGCCCCTTCGTTCGAGAACTGAATCTCTGGTGTCGCCCCGTCGGTGGCCCGTACTGTTAGCGGTTTGTCGATGACGACTCCCGCGTCGTCGTCTCCGCTCGCAACCGCGGCCGCTTGGCCGTCTGTCAGTTCGAGCGTCGTCCGGGGTGCCATCAGGTCGATTGGTGTTTGCAGGCTCGGTGGGTCCGAGGGTGAGATAACGAATGGGTCGGGATGGGCGTAGACCAGATGACCGCGTCCCTCGACTGACTCCTCGCCGCCCGTGAACTCGTAACTCGCCCGGAACTGCGCAATCAGGGCCGACTCGGGGACAGCTATGCCAACCGTAACCTGCGTGCGGTCTGGGTCGATAGCGACCGGTTCTCCGAACGCCACTGCCGTGTCGTTGACCGTGAGGTCCAGCGCCTCCGGGTCAGCCGGTCCGTTGACCTCCGGTACGACCGTGACCGCTTCGACGTTCGCGGTGTCGAACGTTGCCGTTGCCGCGTTGCCGGGGTCGATTCGCGTCGCCATCCGGCCGGTCATCTCGACCTCGGGGCCGTCCGTCCGGGCGAGTTCGAACGACTGTGTGTCGGTGCTGGCAGGGTCGATTCTCCCGCCGGTCGTGTCGAACCCGAGACCGGTCGCGCCGACGGGCTGGGTAACTGGTGGAAGCGTTAGTTCGTACGTTCCCTGGTCGTCGGTCTCGGTCTGCAGACCGACCTCCGAGACGACGGTCACGCCGTCGAGTGGAGTGCCGGATTCGTCAGTGACTGTCCCGGAAACGGTCTCGCTGGCCCGGAGATGGCTGATTGTTGCGAGCGCGGAGACAATGCCCTGACCGTACCGGTCGTCGTGTCCCGGGTCGAGGTCGAACTCGTTCTCGGTAGCCGGGTGGCACGCCGTCTCGATGATTGCGTTTCGGACCGCCTCGCTGTCGGCGTCGGTCGCGGCGAGAGCGAGGGCAGCGACGCCGGCGACACACGGCGCTGCGTAACTCGTCCCGCTTCTATCGGCGGTATACTCACCGTCGAGGTAGGCCGACGGGACGTCGACAGCCGGCGCAGTCACGTCCGGAACAGTGTACGTCTGGGGCCACGAGTCGGGGGCGTCATCTCCCCAGTATCGTTCGGTATCGACCTGCTCACCGCTTCCATCGTCGTACGGCTGCCGGTCGTCGTTGATGCCACCGGCCGCGAGGACGCCCGGAATGTTCGATGGTGATACGCCCGTGTACCGTCCGGCGTTTCCGGTGCTTCCGACGACGAGAATACCGCTCTCGATTGCATTCTGGACTGGTTCGACGAACGCGTGACTGTACTGCGGATGGCCCAGACTCATCGACAGGACGTCTACTTCCTGTTCGATGGCCCACTCGATGCCCGCGACTACGGAGAGCAGCCGAACGCCCTCTGGTGGTTTAGAGACGCTGGTCGCGACGTAGAGGTTCACCCCCGGTGCGATGCCGTAGCTGTCACCCTCATCGTCTGTCCCGCCTGCGATGACGCCGCTGACGGCTGTGCCGTGGCCGCGGAGCACGTCTGACCCCTCGTTTGGCTCTGTGTCGAGCCGATTGCCGTTCTCGTCGAACTCGGCCCAGCCACCTCGCTCCAGCGAGGCGGCAAGACCCTCGTGGCCGGTAGTGTCGATGCCCGTGTCGATGACCGCCACGTCGACGCCCTCGCCACGAGTGTCGTGTACCTCCCACGCCTGCGGGACATTCATCTCCGCGAGAGGATACGTAACGCCTGTCTCCTGTGTGGCGGTGTCACTGGTTTCGGCTGACGCTTTCGTTGACGTTTCTTCGACAGCACTGTCTGCCCGCCCGGCGTAGTTCGGATGCACCTCGGTCACGCCATCGACACCAAGAATCGTCTCCCGACCGACGCTCCCGAGGTCGACGGACACCGAGGCGGCGTTTGCGGCCCAGAACCGACGCTCGATGCTGATGTCCGCCCGTCCGGCCGCGAACTGCTCGAAGGCACGCTGGGTGATGCGTGCGTGCTGTTGCAGTGTCGCCTTCCCAGTCCCCTCTGCAGGGTCGAACCGGACGACCGCCCTGACTGTGCCAGAGGTGTCCAGAGTGTCCATGCTTTCCGCCCGCGCGTTGCCAGCAGTCGACGCCAGCCCCAGCCCCGCTGCACCGACCCCGACCGTTCCGGCGATGAACTCCCGTCTACTCGGCGAATAGCTATATTTGTCCACGAAGCAGACACTGTGTTCGGATTATATAAATCCACGTCAGCTATTATCAATGATAGAACTGCCGACCTGGCCACAGGACCGGTAGTCCGGCATCGCACGTCTCCGCCGTTGTGTGTCGGTTTGTGGCACCGGATACCGTGGGATTTTCGACGAGTGGCCCGGCGGCGTTTCCCTGTCGATTACATCGGGCAGGCTCTGGGGGCCGTCTCCGCCGAACCGCTACTCTCGGGCATTGTCGGGCGCGGCTGTGTTGTCTCAGCCGTCATCGTTCCCGTCACTGTCACCGTCAGAGGGAGGTCGATGTCTGTCTCAAGTCGCCAGTTCCCCTCCTCGTTTTGTACCATCCCGGGCGAGCGCTGGAGTATCGAGAACGGGTGTTCGCGGACGAACTGTAGCTCGATACCGGCGTCTACGAGCGCACTCAGAACCTCGCCCAGCCCATGTGTCCACTTGTACGGTGGCTCGTCCTCCGGTGTTACTGACTCCTCGGTCGAAGGGTGCGGGTTCTCGACAGTTACCTCTCCGTCACTCAGGTCGTCTGCGAGAGCGGTCGCGATTGGGTGATGTTCTGCGAATAGAATCCGTTACCGACACCGCTTTGGCCATCTCTTCGCAGTGGGTGCGATTCTCGTCGAGGGACGCCGAGCGCTCAGAGGTTCCGTCGTTCATGGGCAACTATCTCGCGAACAAGTAGTGATATTCCCGTGGTATTGTGTTTCATTCTCATCATACACTGATGTGTCCGAACCAGCGTGTAGCGGGGCAATCGACCCCAGTACACCGTAACAACGTTCGTGGCTACCGGTGTCGTTTTGTACCTCCCACGACAATCTATCGCATGCCCACTGTCACGTTTCGCGGCCGAGAAATCGACTGTGAACCGGGGGCGGTGTTGCGAAACGTCTTGCTCGATGCGGGCTGCTCTCCACACAACGGCCGGGCAGACACACTCAACTGCCGGGGCCTTGGCTCTTGTGGCACCTGCGCGGTCGCGGTCAGCGGCGACGTAGACTCCCGAGGACGCCGCGAATCCGTCCGGCTGTCGGTGCCACCACACGACACCGAGTCGGGGCTCCGTCTCGCCTGCCAGACCCGCGTCTACGGCGACGTAACCGTCGAGAAATACCCCGGCTTCTGGGGACAACACACTGACCGCGAACCAGAGGAGTAGCGCGACCACTCGCCGTTACCGTGCCGTCGGGAGTTCGGGGCACTCAAATACCGGGAGAGAGTACAAAAACGTGTGTCACGGCAGGTTCCACGCGTCGATACGCTCTTTCTCCACGAGGCCGGCGATACCTACCGGCTCGTCGTCGAGCGCGACGGCGACCGGGTACTCGACGGCCACCTGGAGGTCAAAGAGACAAACGCCGGCCCGCGACCGGCGCGGCTCCGGATTGCTGACGGAAGCGACGAGCAACTCCACAGCCCCGACGAGTTCGTCGACATGGCCCGACGAGCCACTCGCATTCGCATCTCCGAGCAGACCTCACGGCACGGCCGCGAGGAGCTACGGGCGCTGCTCGATGCCTACCAGCTCGGGGCGAAGGTCGTCCGGACCTGCCGGCTCTGTGCATCCAGCGGCCGCTACTCCCCGATTACCGCCGAGACAGCTATCGAGACCGAAAACGACGAGTCCATCTGTCCGGACTGTGCCCGGGAAGAACTCGACCGTCAACTCGCCTACGAGGGACAGATTTCGGGGACTGCACAGGACCGCCTCGAATCGCTCCTACTCGAAGTGCAAGACCTCGAGCGCATTACAAACCTCCTCAAAGGCGAACTCGACCCCGAGCTGACCAAGTTCGACGAGATTAGCCCGACCGTCGAGAACGTCGACCCGGTCCCCGTCGACTCGCTGTCGCTGCACCCGGGCATCCAGTCCAAGCTTGAGAGTCGCTTCGATACACTTCTGCCCGTCCAGAGCCTCGCCGTCGAGAACGGCGTCACCGAGGGCACCGACCAACTCGTCGTCAGTGCCACCGCGACGGGCAAGACGCTCGTCGGCGAGATGGCCGGGCTGGACCGGGCGCTCAACGGCGAGGGGAAAATGCTCTTTCTCGTTCCATTGGTCGCGCTCGCCAACCAGAAATACGAGGAGTTTCAGGACCGCTACGGCGACATCGTCGACGTGACGCTCCGGGTCGGGGCCAGCCGTGTCAACGACAACGGCGAACGGTTCGACCCCAGTGCCGACGTTATCGTCGGGACCTACGAGGGAATCGACCACGCGCTTCGGACCGGAAAGAACCTCGGCGACGTGGGAACCGTCGTCATCGATGAAGTGCACACGCTCGGCGAGGGCGAGCGCGGCCACCGCCTCGACGGCCTCATCACACGGCTCAAGTACTACTGTCAAGAGCGCGAGAGCGACACACAGTGGATATACCTCTCGGCGACGGTCGGCAATCCGGAGACGCTAGCGCAGTCACTGAAGGCGACGCTCATCGAGTTCGAGGAGCGGCCGGTCCCAATCGAGCGCCACGTCACCTTCGCCGACGGCCGCGAGAAAGACCGCATCGAGAACAAGCTCGTCCGCCGAGCGTTCGACCAGAAATCGAGCAAGGGGTACCGGGGACAGACCATCGTATTCACCAACTCCCGGCGGCGCTGTCACGAAATCTCCCGCAAACTGGAGTACTCGTCGGCTCCCTACCACGCCGGGCTGGACAACAAGCGGCGCAAACGGGTCGAACGCCAGTTCGCCGATCAAGAGCTTGCCGCCGTCGTCACCACGGCGGCGCTGGCTGCCGGCGTCGATTTTCCGGCTTCACAGGTGATTTTCGACTCGCTGGCGATGGGCATTGAGTGGCTCTCTGTCCAGGAGTTCCACCAGATGCTGGGCCGGGCCGGACGCCCCGACTACCACGACAAGGGGACGGTGTATCTGCTCGTCGAGCCAGACGGCAGCTATCACGGCAGCCAGGAGATGACCGAAGATGAGGTGGCGTTCAAGCTCCTGAAAGGCCAGATGGAGCCGGTGACGACCCGTTACGACGGCGCCGCCGCGGTCGAGGAGACACTCGCGAACATTACCGTCGCCGGCGCACAGGCGGGCGAGCTCAACGAGCGGATGGTCGGCGAGGTGCCGACGAAGTACGCCCTTGGCAAACTCCTCGAATACGAGTTCATCGACGACCTCGACCCGACCCGACTGGGGCGAGCCGTGACGAGTCACTTCCTCTCGCCGGACCAGGCGTTTCTCCTGCTCGACGGAATCCGGAAAGACGACAGCCCCTACGACATCGTCGCCCGGATGGAACAACACGACGAGGAGGAGTGACGCCACCGGCGGGTGCAACTATTCCGTCTCGACGACGGCGAGGTTGTCGTCGACAACGACGGTCAACTGGTCGCCGTCGACGGTGAACGTCGCACTCGCCCGGAAGGGGTCGTCGCTGCGAACCTGTTCGTCGCTGAAGGTCGCAAACTGCCAGAACGACTGGTCCCGTATGTCGACACCACGGTCGTGATAGAAGCTGACCACCGCTGGCGCAGAGACGAGTGCGAACGTCAGTCCTGCCGTCGGCTTCATGCCACACTGGAGACACTCGTACTCGACGACGGGCGTGTCGCTTAGGTCGCTGTCTATGCCTCCGTCATCCGAGTCACTTTCCTCCCACATTGCGGCCTCCGAGAGCCGACACACACGTTGTTCGACCGGCCCGTCACACTGCCAGCAGAACCCGTTTGCGAGGCGTTCTGCGATTGTCCGCAGATACTGTCCGGCGACCGTCGGGATTTCGCCGCGCTCACAGTTGACGAACGCGCTCGGTGGAACAGTAAATTCCGCGGCCACGTCACACGAGTCACATTCTACCCGCGCCACCTCGTCCTCGTACCCGAGGGTCCGGTTGCCGCCACAGGTCGGACACGCCGCCTCCAGTGCCATTGGCTCCATACTCCCGCTGGTCGTGTACGAGCCGGCATCGATTGCGCCGTTTACTCGCGCGCCGGCAGCGGTGAGGGTGTATCTGTCGTCGCTTTTCGCGACGAACTGGCTGACGAGCTTGTTGAGGTGGTAGTTGAACTGCCCTGAATCTGTGATGTCGACGGCGTCGTGCAGTTCCGAGAACGTCAACGGCTCGTCACTGTACCAGAGCGCCCGAAGAATAGCGATTCGGTTGTCGTCAGACAGCAGGGAAAACACGGCTTCTGGTTCCGTGTGTTCGACGAACTGCGGGTGGTCCATAGGGGAGTCATAGACCGCACGCGTGATAAATCGGTGGCTGCTGTTCGTTGCTGGGCCAGAAACGACACCGTATGAATAAAAAGCCTCCCAAGTGAACAGTAGCTTGAGGTCCCCATGAAACGACGAGACTTACTCCTTAGCTCTGGAGGTGCTGCTGCAGTTCTCCTGAGCGGCCGCGTACCGAAAGCACAGGCACAACAGACAACAACGCAGGAACTTGTCGAGATAGAGACGGCACTCGACCTCGTCCCTGCACCCTCGGAACTTGACGCCGAATACGGCCGCATTACCGAGACGACAGTCGAGGCCACCAGCCGGGACGAGCTTACCTACGAAGCCGCGATTCTCACTCAGTTCGAGGAAATCGACATTGCGGACGTCGACTCCGTCGCGACCGCCACGACCGACGACGGACTCTCCGTTGGCGCTATCCTCGGCTCGTTCGGCACACCGAAGCCGGGAGAACAGGTCGACGAAATCGGTGGGTGGCGCATCGGTGACAGTGAGGACGATCGACGCGCAACCGCGAGCACCGACGGGATGCTCGCCTTTGCGAGCGCCGAGGACTCGGACGTGCGCATCGATGCGGCCGAGACTGCCCAGGAAGTCGGGGTCGGTGGAACTGATTCTGCAGTCGACGGGGTTGAGACGCTCAGCAAGGCGTTCGACCGTCTCGGCGACAAATCGCACTTCTACTATATCACGGATCTCCAGTTTGCCTCGGCATCACTCTCGGAACAGATTCAGACGTTCAGCGCCGGATTCGAGGAGTCGCCCTCCCAGATTCGCGGAATGCAGGGAACATTCGAGAACGCGTATCTCCTCGAAGCGGCCGATGGAGTCGACCTCGACGACGATGCCGTCAAAGAGATTCTCCAGGAACTCGAACAGGGTACACTTGTCGAGCTTGAGACCGAGTACGACGACGGCTTCGCCTACGTGGAGACGGTTGTCGAAGCGCCGCCACGGCGTGCTCGCGAGGCGGCCCCCGATGCGTCAGTCGGCATAAAGACGGCTGATGGCGAGGGAACCGTGACGCTCACACACCGCAGCGGAGAGTCGATTCCGGCAGAGATGCTCGAACTCTGGGTCAACGGTGCGATGGCGGAGACACAGCCAGCCGACGAGTTCGAGACGTTCACCGAAGGCGACTCGCTTACGGTCGATACTGGCCCGCTCGCAGTCGTCTACCTCCGCTGGTTCGACGAAGAAGCAAACGAGTACTTCGCGTACGTCAACGAGGCCATCGGTCGCAACTCCTTCGAGAAATCGTACGACCCGTCGACGAAAGCAGTCGAAATGACCTACACCGGCGAGATGGACGCCGAAACGGACCGTCTCGCCCTCACGGTCCGGCGACGTGTTGACAACGACGAGGACGACAACACGTACCGATACGAAACCGAACAGCTCACGGCACCAATCGAAGAGCTGGGCGACACGCTCACGACCGGCGACTCGTTGACCGTCGAGGAGGCCGGAATCGGTGACAGAGTAGAGCTCAGACTCGATGTCCCACAGAAACCGGCAAGCTCATTCGGGCCTGACAGGACGCTTGTCAGATACCGCATCCGCGAACCACGCATCTCTGTGATGAACCGTGGAGACAAAGGACTCACGCTGCGGTACTACGACGACATCGCCCGAGACGCCGAGAACTTCCGGGTCCTCGCCGACGACGAGGAGATGGAGACACAGCCGGCAGACGAGCACGACACGCTCGAACGCGGGGACGAAATCTCGCTTCCCGATGTCGAGTACGGGACGAAAATCGTCGTCGAGTGGACCGCTGGCGACGAGACGACTGTCATCGAAGAGATAGTCATCACGCCTCGGGTCTACATGAACGTGTCCTACGACGACGAGGAGGGCACTGTCACGCTCACACACCAGAACGGCGAGGAGGTCGATGCAAGCAACCTCAAACTCACGTTCAACGACGAGGCGGCTGAGACGCAGTTCAGCGACGAGTACGACACAGTTAGCCAGGGCGACTCGCTCTCGGTGGACGGCGAGCCGTTCCAAGAGGTAAAAGTCGTCTGGACCGACGGCGAGACCGAGGAGACGATTACACAGCGGGTCACCGGGCGTGACCTGTTCCAGGCGAGTTACGACCCCTCGAACGAGACGGTCGAACTGGCCTACACTGGCCAGCAGACGGCCGATGCCTCGAACCTCGAAGTCCGACGCTACAGTCGCGACGCAGACAACGAAAACGACGAAAAGCCGTTCTCGGACATCGAAACGCTGTCAAACGGTGACAGCGTAACTCTGGAAGACGTGGGTCCGGAAACGAGTATCAACGTTGTCGTCACGACGGACGACCGGCGATGGTCGACGGTCTATCGGTTTAGCGCACAGCCACGGTACGCGTTCAACTTCGAGAACCGTGAGGGCACGCTCGTCGCGACCTATCGCGAGGACACCTCCCGCGACGCCAGCGAGTTCCGCTTCCTCGCCGACGGCGAGGAACTCGACACCCAGCCGGGCGAGGAGTACGACACGCTCGAAGAGGGCGACGAACTCGAGCTCGGCTCGTTCGAGGCGGGGACGACAATCGTCATTGAGTGGCCGACTAGCGGTGATGCGACACAAGTCCAAGAGTACACCGTCGTTCCAGATGCGAGCTTCGCCGTCAGCTACGACAGCGACGAAGGCGCGCTCAGTATCGAGCACAACGGCGGCGACGAAATTGATGCCGACAGCCTCGGCGTCTACGCCCCACCAGCAACCGAGGGGCTCGCCGACTGGGACGGCGACGGGACCGTCTCAGAAGGTGACTCGATGACCATCGAAGCCGAGGAGAAACCAGACAACGTCCTCCTCATCTACAACGAGGGCGAGGTAATCGACCGGACGAACCTCAGCGAGTAACACCGCAACCGTCTCGTTACTCCTTTCTCAGGACCGCCGCGAGCGCGTTCGCCGCGCGGTCGACGTGGCCTTCGTCGACGACCAGCGGCGGCAGGAATCGAACCACGTGTTTTCCGGCTGTAAGCGCCAGCACGTGTTCGTCGTGTGCGAGCGCGGCGACGGCGTCTGCCGCGCTCTCCTCGATTTCGACGCCGACCATCAGCCCTTCGCCGCGAACGTCCCGGACACTGTCACCGAGTTCGCGTTCGAGGCGCTCGCGCAGGTAGGTCCCCATCTCGCCGGCGTGTGCTGGCAGCCTTTCGTCGTGAATCGTCGAGAGAGTCGCCTCGGCGGCCGCGGCGACGACGGGACTACCGCCGAAGGTGGAGGCGTGGTTGCCGTACGCCGCTGCAATCCAGTCGCGACACAGCGTCGCGCCGATAGGCAGGCCGTTGGCCAGCCCCTTCGCACTCGTCACGATATCGGGGACAATATCCGCGCGTTCGTGGTTCCACATCCGCCCGGTCCGGCCGAGCCCGGTCTGGACCTCGTCGAAGACCAGCGCCGCGCCCATCTCCTCGGTTGCCTCGCGTGCCGTCTGCAAGAACTCGACCGTCGCGGGGTTGATACCGCCGGCCCCTTGGATTGGTTCGAGGATGACCGCTGCGGTGTCGTCGTCGACGGCCTCGGACAGTGCCTCGCTGTCGTTGTAGGGGACAAACTCCGTCTCGTCGAGCAGTGGCTCGTAGTGGCTGCGGTACTTGTCTTTCCACGTCAGCGAGAGCGACCCCATCGTCCGTCCGTGGAACGCGTGCGTCGCGGCGACGAACTTCGTGTTGCCAGTCGCTGAGCGGGCGAACTTGAGCGCGGCCTCGTTAGCTTCGGTGCCGGAGTTACAGACCCAGACGTTGTCGAGGTCTGCCGGCGCGGCCGCAGCGAGTGTCTCGTGGAGACGCTGTCGGGTCTCGACGGGGTACACCGCCTGAACGAACGTCAGGTCATCGAGCTGGTCGGCGACCGCCGACTGGACTGTCTCGTGGTCGTGACCGAGCGGCGTACAGGCGTAGTTCGCACCGAAATCCAGGTACTCGACACCCTCGCTGTCGGTGAGGTAGACCCCCTCTCCACCGGCTATCTCCATCGATTTCTGCGAATAGGTGAATCCACTCATGGTTATCCCAACTCAGCACCCCCGGGGCGATTATCGTTGCGCTTTCGAGGAACTCCTGTCGTCGCCCTCGTCACCTTCGTCGTCC
Organism: Halovenus aranensis; assembly: GCF_900100385.1. Taxonomy (GTDB): domain Archaea; phylum Halobacteriota; class Halobacteria; order Halobacteriales; family Haloarculaceae; genus Halovenus; species Halovenus aranensis. The sequence continues at coordinate 30,408 of NZ_FNFC01000009.1, read as the reverse complement.
TCGTCGTCGCGTTCGTCATCCGCGGTGGAGTCGTCCACCCTGTCGTTGCCCGGCGACTGTCTGTCCGTGCCGTCGTCTGTCGGCGTATTGGTCTGTGTGTCGTCTGACTCTGTTTCAGTAGGCGTCCCGTCGCCGCCGGGCTCTGTCTCGTTGCCCGGAGAGTCGTCTGGGTTCTGCTCGCTATCGCCGGCTGTGTCGTCCGAAGCGGTATCGTCTCTCCCGCGGTCGCCGCCTCTGTCGTCAGCTCCGTCACGTCCGTCTGCTACCCGGGTGCTGTTTTCGCGCCTGTTCTCTCCCGGCGACTGGCGCTCGTCGCCGGCCTGGTCGCTACGGGCCGACTTGCCCTGTCCGTCCCCACGGTTGCTGTCTGCGCCGGGTGGCCCCGTTCCGTTTACCGGCGTCGTCTCGTTCCCACGACCAAGTGCCTTGCCGGCACCGGGGCCGGCGATGTCCCGAGCGATTGCGGCTACCTCGGGACCGGACAGTTCACTGGCTCGGTCTCGCAGGGTCTGTATGGCGGTCGCGTTGACACCGCGCCCTTCGAGGGCGGCGGCCGGCACGTTGCCGGCTGCCTGCTCAGTCTGGTTCGTGGCTCGCGAGAGTACCTTGAGCTGTGTCGCGACTTTCGCCATTTTGGCCCGGTATTTTCCGTCTGTTATCTCGCCCGCGTTGCGCTGTGCTTCGAGGGTAGCCTTGCGGTCCCGGAGGGCAGCCAGCCGCTGTTCGACGCTCTGGAGTCGGTCGGCGAGGATGGCTGCCTTCGTGTCGTTATCTGCGGCCTGAGAGAACTGAATACCGAAGGCTCGCTGTTCGAGCGCGCCGTCCAGTTCGGCCCCCTGGACGCCGACAACGCCTGACAGTTGCTCACCGGGGGCGGTGGCGTTGCTGTCGACCTGTGTGGCCCCGCCGGTGGTCGGTCCCATCCCCATCGCAGGGAGTGCAAGCACCGCGAGCGACGCCACAGCGACCACGACGAACGGGACAGTTCGATTCATCTACTGTATCCATGGTACCCCTATCGCTTATAAATAGACGGTCTTCAACCCCAATTTTGTCCGAATTAACTCGGATTTAGCCGTTGGCGTCTGGTGATTATCCGGTCTCGTCCTCGCTCGTCCCTTCGTCCTCCGGGACGATGTCCACATCGGGCAGTGTCAGCACGTTCTCGCGGCCGATGCGGAACGTCTCGATTTCGTCGGCCTCTCGAAGGTCGCCGACGACCTGGCTGGTCATCGCCGCGCTCCAGTCGAGGCGTTCGGCGACTTCCTTCTGTTTGATTCGGCCGCCGTTGTCTTCGACGAGCGCGAGTACGCGCTCTTCGTTGCTCAACAGCTCTGAGGGCGGCCCCTGATTCTCCGACTCGGCCGCGGGGGTCGGCTCTTCCTCTGTTACCGTCGGGGTGTCGCCGTCGCGTCGGCTGAGGAACGCTGCCAGACCGACACCGACAACGGCGACCAGCAGCGCACCGACCATCAGTGGCGATATTGCGTTCCCGTCACTCTCTGATGGCGGAACCAAGACTGCCCGTGGCTCGCCGGTCTCGAATTCGATGGGACCGCGCCACGTGAGCCGCTGTCCGGTGGCCGTGTCCGCCTGTGGCGTCTGTGAATCGACGGTCAACTCGCCCGTCCAGCTGAGGGTGAGACTCGACTGCTCGTCGAGAAAGAGCCCGTCGACTGCGTCGCCTGCGCGGACGGTTCCGCCGTCGACGGCGGCAAAGCCCGTCCAACTAAAGGAGAAGACGACGTCGCCGAACTCGGCGTCGGGCTGTGTAATCCGCTGGGTGTCGATAGTGGTGTTTCTGATGGCCATCGCGCGTCCAGTCGCGTTCGACGCGGTGTCTGCGGTCCGTCGCATTCGGTCGGTAAATGGGGAGAGATACGCCGACTCGTTGGCACGAATGTCGGCCCGGAGTGACTCGAATGCCTGCACCGACTCGTTGCCGTCGAGGTCGAGCCGGTAAGTCACCTGCCACGTTGCGTCCCCGGCCTGGTCGACAGTCGCCGCCATCCTGACGGTGTCAGCGTCGATATCCGTCTGGAACAGCGCCCCCTCGGGCGCGTCGTCGGCGGCCCCGGCCGTACCGACGACCGCGGCTGCCCCGAATAGTGCCGCGGCCAGGGCGACAGCACCCACGATGACGGTCCAGCGAGTGCGATTCATCGTGCGTGCTTTCTTGCCGTGGCGTCATATGTGTTGTCCGACCGGCCGGAACGAATTTTACCTTGGCCAACACACAGACTGGTATGCGAGCAGAACTCGACGCCGATACGCTCCTGCAAGTCATCCTGGTGCTGGTCCTCGTCTGGCTCGTCCTTGAGGTTCTGGATGCGACAGTGGACCTGCTCGGGAGTCTCCTGGGCCTGCTTCCGAACCTCATTGGACTCGTCATTGCTGTCCTCATCGTCCTCTGGCTGCTCGACCGCATATAGGAATCGGTGCAAACTTGACCGTGAGGACGCTAGGATAGGCATGGAGCCGACAGCCGACGACGGCGTCCCCGAAAAACGGCCGCTCGTTCGGACCGCCGACCCTCTCCAGCGCGTCGAGAACATCACACACGCGCTATTGCTCGTTGCCGTCGCCTTTCTCGTTGCTGGCATCATCCAGAGTTTCGGACTCTCGGTACTCGATGGGGCCGGTCTGACAGAGGCGAATGCGCCGGTGCTTACACAGATTGTGCCGATGGGGCTACACTTCGTCGGATTCTTCGTCGTCGCCGGTGCCTATCTCCGCTGGGACGATGGCGCACTCGTCCGGGCTGTCCGCCCGACCTGGCACGATATCCGGTGGATACTGCTCGGGTTCTCGCTGCTCGTCGCGTTCATGGTCGGCCTCGACGTTGTTCTCGCACAGCTCGGCCTCGAACCCGCCGAAAACGCCACCGTCGATATTGGGAAGGACAACCCCCAGCTGTTCCTCTATTTCGTCCCGCTGGTCGTCTTCCTGAACGCCCCGGCCGAGGAGCTGCTTTTCAGAGGTGTCGTTCAGGGGCTGTTCCGACGCGCCTACGGCGTCATTCCGGGCATCCTTGGCGCGGCGCTCGTTTTCGGGCTGGTTCACTACGTTGCACTTGTCGGCGCAGGGAGCCGACTCGCGTACGTGGCCGTCGCTTTCGTCTCCGGACTGGTCCTCGGCGGAGTACACGAGTACACCGAGAACCTCACCGTGCCGATTGCCGTCCACGCCTGCTGGAATGTCGTTATCTATCTCAATCTCTACGTGGGCGCGACGAACATACTGTAGAGGCGGCGGTCAGACAGCTGTCTGACGCCATTTTAAGCCCTGTTGGCGAGTAGTCTCTGTCAATGGTCGCCCACTACACACTGGTGTGTGACGACGGCACCTCGCGAGAGGTCCGGACGCTGGCACAGGAACACGGTGTGACCGAGGAAGAGGTGTTGCGCCAGCTCGTCGACCTCGGGCCCGACGCCCTCGAAGAGGGTGCTGGCGTCCCAGACCAGTAGCGGTCAGGCCGGGTTCTTCCGCGAGAGGTCGCTGCCACAGATTGGACAGCGGTCGTGGTGGTCGTCGAACTCTCGGCCACAGCCTTGGCACTGGAACGTCCAGTCGCGCTGTTCGGCGATACCGTCACGTTCGATAACTTCGACGGTGACGTTCAGCTTCTCGGCCACGTTTTGCATCGCGTAGTCGTCGGTGACCAGCGTGCCATCGAGCTCGAAGGCCGCAGCGACGAGTCGAACGTCTGTCTCGGAGAGCTCTTCGAGGTCGCCGGTCTCTCGCGCGGCGCGCTCGATGCGGACGACCGTCTCCTCGTCGGGGATGTGAAGATGCATCCCTGAGCCCTCCAGGGCGTCGAACCGGTAGGCACTCTCGTCTTCGAGCTCCTCCCGGACCAGCGGCACCGAGGCTATCGGTTCGTCGGTGTGATACTCGTGGATGAACGCCGAGGAATCGAGAACGTACATTCGATTACCGGTCGACTATCATGTGGTCTTTGACTGCCTGCACGCGCTGTACTGGAACGAGCGCCCGACCCTGCTCGTTTCGCTCGAACTCTGCTGGGTCGGCGGTCTCGTCGAGTGTGATAATCAGATTCTCTAGCTGTCCGGTGTCTAAATCCATCGAGATGTTGTACAACATCCCCAGTTCGGTCCCGTCCGTACCCATGACCGCTTTCCCGGACAGGTTCTCGGCGAGTATTTCTGCCATTGTTGGCCCTATTCCCACCCCGCCCAATTGAATCTTATTGTTGTCTGGCTAACGTCTTTGGTCGGGCCTGCACCCGGTGTCCCGGCCGTTCGGCCCGCAGACCCGGCAATTGATTACGGCTCCAGCCCTACTGTCAGCTATGCCAGCCACGCTCGAAGTCGTCTGTACGGCCGACGACTGTGAACTCGACATGTTCGAGCTTCATTACACCTACGACATGCCCGAGGAGGTCGGCGTTACAGACTTCCAGTGTCCGTACTGTAACGGAACCGAGTGCCTCTCGGAGGTCGAGCTATGATTCAGGACCTCGGCGAATCGGTCGGCTCGTCGCTGTTCGAGACGGTCGGTCGGATGTTCGGCCGCGCACAGGAGCAGCGACCGCTGCCGGCTGACCTCTACGAGAGCGACGACGCCTTCCTCGCTGTCTTCGACGCGCCGGGGGCACACCCCGCCGACGTACAGGTGAAATACGAAGACGACGCAATCGTCGTCCGGGTCGACCGCTTCCGGGACTTCTACGACGGGTTCGAGATGCAGTTTCCGGGACGAGGGCTGACACTCGACGGCCGGGTCGCCGTTCCCACCGACGCCGAGGTCGACCCCGACGAGGCGAGTGCGACGCTTACCGACGCAGGGACCCTTCGCGTTCAGCTTCCGAAAACGTCGCCGGAGTCGGCGACTGCAGACGAATCCTGACACGCCCTGGTAACTTCACTTTCACTTTCAGGCGGTCTTTTAACCCTACCGGTAGCATACTACCAGATATGTCTCAGGCAACACTCGACGACGACGAACTGTTCACCGAGGCGGCCTCAGAGATGCGCGAGGATGTCGAGTCCTCGCTCAACGCCGCCCGCGAGTCGCTTCCGGACGCCGAGACGGTCTGGGAGGTCGACGCCGAGAACACGCTGGGCGTGCTCAACGCGCTCCGTTCGGCACTCGATGTCGGCGACGCCCGCGACGACTTGCGCGACGCGAAAAAGTGGTTCACGATGGGCGAGAAGGCAGATGCGTTCGAGGATGCCGAGGACCTCAAAGCGGAGATTGCCGAGGTCGAAGACCTCATCGCCGACATCGAGGACGCGAGCGAGCAGGTGGGTGACCTCACCAGCACGGTCCCACAGCTAAAGGGCGCCCTCGAAGACGCAGATGAGGACGCTGCCGAGGCCTGAGTTCTCAGTCCCGCCGCTGTGGTCGTGATACATCCCGCGTGGCGACCGTTTCTAACAGTCTGCTGAGTGCCGTCACCGCACCGTCGAGCAACCCCTCGCCGACCGCTGGTCCGCCCTCGCGCGGGTCGCCGACGACCCCGTTCTCGGTGAACTCCGCGGAGTCGTAAGCGAGGTTAACACCAGACTGGTACTCTCCCCACCCTGTGGCGCTCTCCTCGCCGGCGCGCTTCATTCGCTCCTCACGGACGAGTTCGGGGTCAGTGTGCTGGATAACGCTCGTCTCGACAGGGCCGCCGTGACCCATCCGGATATCTGTCTCGATGTCGTCGTAGATGTCGGCGTCGAACCAGGTGAACGGAACCGCGTAGGCCTCCGACTCGCGGACGAGGGTGCCACAGAGTTCCCGGAGCGCGTCGACGTTGCCGCCGTGGCCGTTGACGACGACGATACGGTCCCACCCGTGGGTCCTCAGGCTCTCGATTGTCTCGCGGACGTACCGTCGGAACGTCTCGGGACTCACCCAGAGCGTGCCGGGAAACTGCCGGTGTTCGGCCGCGACGCCGACCGGAATCGTCGGTGCGATGACGGCGGTCCCGTCGTAGCGGTCGACACCCGCCTCGGCGACGGCGGCGGCCGTCAGCGCGTCAGTCCCAAGCGGGGCGTGTGGACCGTGCTGTTCGGTACTGCCGACAGGGAGGACCGCCAGGTCTGTCTCGCAGTCCGCAACGTCGGTCCAGGTGTGCTCCGAGAGCTTCATATCCCCGCCTGTGGGCGGGAGAGATAAAGCTTCACCCCCTCACCTGCTCAAATGATTTCGCCGTCGAGGCCGAGGTGGATGAGGATGCCGAGAAAGAAGGTGCCGACGACACTGACCGCCGTGACCTGTCGCTCGAAGGCCAACCCGTCCGCGAGCACGATATCGCTGGTGGCGACCCAGACCGCACCGGCGACGGCACCGGTCAGGACGAAGGTGATCGGGACGCTGTGGGTCCAGCCGCGGTGGCGGCGTGTCACCAGTCCGATGAACGGGTCGACAACCCTGGCGAGACCGAGCGCGACTAGCAGGACGACGATGCTCGCGACGAAGGCGGGCGGAATCTCGGGCGCGTTCCCGAGTCCTTCCGCGAGGGCGGTCTCACCCGGGCCGACAAGCGCCGTCTCGACCCCCTCGACGAGTATATCCCAGGAAAGCACCGCGAGCGCGACGACGCCCAGCCAGACGAGTACTTGAAACGCTCTGACTGCCTTCCGCCGGGGTATTGACTTGTGGTGGTCGATATCCGGAAACAGCGCGCCGACGAAGGTCGCTGCACCACCGCCGGCCGCGCCAGCGAGCGCCAGGGCTGGCGACGCGAACACGGCAAAGAGTGCGCCGCCGGTTGCGAACGCAATCACGATAGCACCGATACGCCCCCATCGGGCGTGTGTCGGGTAGTTCGGCATACCTGCCGGTTCGATGTCGGCCGTTATAAAATGCAGGAGAAAACCAACGGTAGTGTTTACTCTAGCAGAATTTATCAGCTGTGCAGTTCCAGCCCCTTTCTGGTTCTTTGACTCCACGGTCGCTTAACTAAACACCGCCAAACCAACCTCTCCAGGGGGTGGCTGAATCCGTACGCTATTGAGCCACTCTATCAGCAAAGACTTGGCCTACTCCCCCAGTAATTTTGAATCTATGCAGTTACATATTAACATATAGGCGTGCGGCGAACTGTTCCGGTCAAACTCGACGTGGACAGTGACGGCGCCGCACTCCTCGAAGATACCGTCGATACATTCCTGTGGTGCGCTCAGTACGTCACAGACCATGCGTTCGAGGGTGAATACGTCACCACCAGCAAGACGACGTTGGACGACGAAACCTATGATGAGGTGCGCGAAGCCACAGACGGCTTCAACGGTGGACTGGTACAAGCCGCCCGCAACAAGGCCGCCGAAGCCTGCAAGAGCGTCGTTGCACGCTGGAAAAACGGGAAGAAAGCCAGCAAGCCTCACTTTACCAGTCCACACGTCGTCTACGACCATCGCACGGCGACACTTCACGACGACCACGTGGGTCTCGCTACCACGGACGGTCGTATCGAGGCCGACTACGTGTTGCCAGACAAGGCCAGTGACACGCCCCACGCGGACTACCTTTTCTCCGACGAGTACGAGACAACAGGGTCGGAGCTACACTACAGTAACGGCAACTGGATGCTTCACATCCACTGCAAGACGGACGTGGAGCCTGACACGTCGAAGCAGGCAACCACTGAGAACAGAACAGTTCTCGGGGTTGACCTCGGCGTGAACAACCTTGCCGTTGCCTCGACTGGCACGTTCTGGACGGGCAACGAGTTCAACCACTGGCGTCGTGAATACGAGAAGCGGCGTGGCGACTTGCAGGAACACGGCACACGGTGGGCACACGAGAACATCCAGTCGGTTGGGCGCAAAGAGGAAGGGCGGTTCACGATGACACTCCACCGCATATCGAACGAACTCGTTGCTGAAGCTCGTGACCACGGGTGTTCGGTGATTGCGTTCGAGGAGTTAACGAACATCCGTGACCGCACTGGGGCGTCGTGGGGTCACAAGTGGGCGTTTACCCGCTTGTACGAATACGCCGAGTACAAAGCCGTAGAGTACGGTATCGACGTAGCACAGGTTGACCCGGAGAACACGTCTCGGCGGTGTTCACACTGTGGATTTACCCACCCAGACAACCGCGAGAGTGAGTCGTTTGCGTGTCTGAAATGCGGCTACCTGAACCACGCTGACTACGATGCGGCGAAAAACATTGGCCTGCGGTATCTCCGTCGGAACCAAACAGGCGACGACGGAGGCGCACCCTTGGGCGTGCGCTTGAACAGCGGGACGTTGAACGTGAATGGTGAGTATGAATCACCTGCCTCAACTGAGGCCAGAACGGGAGTCCACGCTGAATCCCACCTGTTCACGGGTGGGTAGCTCAAATGTCTCTGGGTATCGGTCTCACGGATAGACTTATTCGGCGGCTGGACAATGTGAATATATGGCAATTGCACGCCACGCGACTGGGCCGCGAGCGGACCTGCGGGCGCTGGCCTCACAGGTCCATCCGGTGTTTATGCTGCCGCCGCTTGCAGCCTCCTGGTTCGGCGCAATCGTCGCGGGCGAGTTCGGTCTCGGCGTCGGGGCCGTCCACATGGCGGCGATGTTCTGTGCCGTCTACACGGCTCACGTCAAGGACGGCTACGTCGACTTCTATGGGCGCGGCGAGGACGACGACCATCCCCTGACAGGCCGGGGCTGTCGCCTCGCGCTCGTCGGAGCGACCGCCGGGTTCGCCGCCTGTGTCCTCGCCCTCGGTGTGCTGGTCGACACCACTGCGGTCCTGATTACGCTGCCGACCTGGTTTATCGGCTTCCTCCATGCCCCGCAACTGGACACGAACCCCGTGACGACGACGCTCGGCTATCCGACTGGCATCGCGCTCGCAATCGTCGGCGGCCATTACGTCCAGGCGACGGCAGTCTCTCCGACCGCCGTCGGGTTCGCGCTCGTCTTTCTGGTGACGCTTGCCGGCGTGAAAATCATCGACGACGAGCAGGATTACGACTACGACCGCTCTATCTCGAAGGCGACGGTCGCGGTCGTGCTCGGTCGCTCCCGGGCACGGACGCTTGCGTTTACGCTCGTCGTGTTCGGACTGGTCGGCGTCCTCTGGGGAACGCTTTCGGGGCTCTTCCCGCCGTCGTCACCCCTTGGCGCACTCGCCTTCGGCATGGTCGCACTGGTCGCCAGCAGAGGCGGGCCAACCGTCGGGACGATGCTGCTCATCCGCGGCGCATACGTCTTCCTCGCCGTCCTCGTCATGGCGGTCTGGTTCGAACCACTCGCCGGTGTCGCGCTTCCCGATATCACCGTGTTTGGCTCGTACACCTATCTGGCGACCGAGGTCGCCTTCGGTTCGCTTGCACTCGCGCTTCTCGTCTACGCCGATGCACTGGGACGGGCCGCCCGTACCATCCTCGCGGTCTACCCCATCGCCTACGTCTGGGACTGGTACACGCTCGAAGTCGGCGTCTTCGACATCACCATGCGAACGGGGTACGACCTCTTTGGTATCCCGGTCGAGGAACACATCTTCATGATCGTGGTGCCCGGGCTGGTCCTCGGGATACACGAGGCGCTCGCGGCTCACTCACTCGGCAACGAGCGCGCCGAGGGCACCGCCGACGGCGCTGTCGACCGCCGCGACCATGGCGATGGCCACGACCACGAAAAACGTCCCGAGCCCGAGCGCACTGCCGATAGCGCCCCCGACGGGGCCGAACGCCAGCCCCGTGACTGAGAGGACGACAAAGAGAACGAAACCGAGGACGACGCCGCCGAAACTGCCTGCGAGCAGCCCGTGCCAGAACCCGCTTGCCAGGCCACCGCCCGCTCTGTATCCGGCGACGCCACCGCCAAGCAGTGCTGCTGTGAGCTGTCCCACACCCGGGATGATGATGCCGAGGAACCCGAGGATGACGATGGTAAGAAAGCCGCTGAGGACCGCATCCCAGTCAGTCATAGTGACTCATCGCGCCGGGGTCATTTGAACCCGGCGGCCACCTTCAGTCCGGAGATGGACTGCTTGCGGTCGTCTCCGTGTTCCGTGACGCGTGTAGCACGGCCGACGGCGAGAGGTCGGTTTCGGTCCAGGCCGGCAGTCTGTCGTCGGGACCGGGAGCGTCGACGCTCTCGGCGTAGGCACGAACCTGCTCGCGCTCGGCGGCCGGGTCGTATTCGAGGTCGTTGAGTGAGGCGGCGGTGGCGTACTGGTCGACGAGGCGGTCGGCGGCCGTCCGGTACCGCTCACGGAGTCGGTCGTAGTCGGGGTCGATGCCGTGGTCAGCAAGCGCTCGGAACAGCGCCGCGCCAACTTCGTCGGCCATCGTCGATAGCCCGCTCGACCCCTCGACCGGCCGGTGGTCGTGTCTGTGGACACCGAGGTCGACCTGTGCGGTCCGGTCCCGGCCAGCGACCCCGTAGGCGTCACCGAGCAGGCCGACTTCGAGCCCCCAGGTCCGCTGTGCGCGGAGGCGTCTGGCGGCCTCGGCGGTGACGGCGAACTCGCCAGCGAGCGGATACCGAAAGGCATCGAGATACTCCAGAAACGCCGCTCGGCGGTTCTCACGGAGCGCGTCTACCAACGGCGCGACGAACAGACGAGTAAGTCGGCCGTAGAGCTGTTCGTTCTCTACTCTGGCGTAGTACCCCTTGACGAAGTCGTGGCCATGGGTAAGCGGCGCGAGCAGTCGCGGAACGTGGTGGCGACCGTAGGTCGTCGCGTCGGCGTCGTGGACGACGACGTAGTCGGCCCGGTCGGCGGCGACGCCAAGCCCGAGCCACACGTCACGCCCTTTCCCGTGCGGGCCATCGAGACCGTGCTTGGCGAGTCTGTCGCCGATGCCGTCGGCGTCACACCACAGCACGGTCACCGGGACCTCGAAGTTCTGTATCCACTCTCTGAACGCACCAGCCGTCTCCGCGGGAGCGCGCAGTGGCACGACCACAGAAGCCGGGCCGACTGTCTCCAGCGTCGAGAAGATGTGTTCGGGCGTCACCGCTGCGGGCTCGTCGCCGGCAATCGGTACCACGACCGCACACTCCGCCAGCGGTGCTGCTGGCGTCGGGTCCGTCAGGTCGTGTACCGTCGTCACGTACTCCTGTGCGTAATCCATCGCTACCTCCCAGTCCGGCAGACGTCGACGACGCCGTCGAGTTCCGGCGTCGATAGCCCGTCGGCAAGCGCCGAAAGAGCGGCTCCAGAGCCACCGAGCAAGAGACCGTCTGGGCCGGCAACAACCGTGACGCCCACCTGCTCGGCGGCCTCGGCGAGTTCCCGTCGCGCCGCCTCGCTCAGGCCATCGACCTGCAGGACGCGACCCGCGAGACTGTCGGCGTCTCCGTCGGCACCGATTCCGTCGATACGCCGCCGTAGCTCGCCGGTCGTCGGGGCGTTGAGTTCTGTTGCGGTCGCGCCCGAGGCGGTCGTGCTCGCTCGCTCGGTGAAGGCGTCACCGATACGCGCGGCGTCTTTCGTCTCCGCAACGTCGTGGGTCCGGACGACGTGTGCGCCGCGCTCGACGGCCATCGAGGTTGCGGCGAGGCTGACAGGGAGGGCTTCCTCGGTCGAGCGGTCGGCGAGGGTCCGCAGGAAGTTCTTGCGGTTGATAGAGACGAGCAGCGGCCGTCCGTAGGCGCGAAACTCCGGCAGCCGGCGGAACGTCTCGTGGTCGTTGTCTATGGTCTTGGCTTCACTCCAGCCCCCAAATGCGGGGTCGAGAATCGTCTTCTCGGTCATCCCGTTCTGGTCGAGTGCGGCGTAGACCTTGTCGACGTAGTCGGCCTGCTGTGCCCACTCCGGCGAGCGGGCGTCCGCCCAGTCCACGTCGCCGACGGCCCCGGGGCGTTCGATGTCCGGCGGACTCGCCATCTTGCCGACAGCCACGTCGTACTCCCGACAGATTTCGGGCATCTCCGGGTCGGCAAAGCCACAGATGTCGTTTACCATGTCGAATCCGCGGTCAAGCGCGGCGGCCGCTACCGATGCATACCGCGTCTCGATAGAGAAAATGGCATCGCCGCTCACGGATTCAATCGTCTCGACGGCGGTATCAAGCCGTTCGAGTTCTTGCTCGGCCGACAGCACATCGAGGCGTTTGTTCGCCGATTCCAGGCCGACATCGACGATATCGGCCCCCTCTCCGATGAGTTCGTCGTCGACGTACGCCGCCGCCTCGCCCGGGTCGTCGTACACCGACGGGTCGTACGGTGACTCTTTACTGACGTTCAAGACGCCCATAATCCGCGTCGGATACTCGTCACCGATACGCAGCCCTGCTGCGTCGACAGTTCGCATTACCGGCAATTGGATTGTATCTATTAATGATTGCCGGTTCCGGAAGGTGACCGACCCGGCCAGCCGGACGCTCTATATATAGGTAATACAACATGAATCTTTTACGATTGTGTCACATACACACAGCTATGGAATCGACACGAAAGGGGCTACGGGCCGGAGAGCTGGAGAAAGACACGTACGGGCGATTACGGTGTTCTACGTGTGATATCGACCTCGACACGGAGAACGACCCGGAGGTCGTCGGCAAGGTACGGGTCTGTCCCGAGTGTGGCGCAGAGTGGAAGGAAGTCGGATAACAGTAAAGACCACGCCAGTCCCGAAGTAGCATATGGAGTTTACCGGAGACGAGCTGGCCGGCGTCGTCGACCTCTTTGGGGGGCTCACACACGACGAGCTTTCGGAGGCGCTCGCCGAACTTGCGTACAGACAGGGCGAGGGCTACGACGCGAGCGCCTTCGAGGACCCAATTGATGAGGCAATCAAAGCCTACTATCTCGTCGCCGTCGACCCGGACGCGCTGGGGGCGGCGGTCACCGAGCCGCTATTGCTCGCCGGGCCGCTCGCGTTCCCGACACTGCCGACCGACGCGCGGGACCTGCCACACATCTTGGACGTCGAGACCAGGACCGTCTCGACGGAAGTCGTCGGTCCGGCGGTCGTCGAGATGTTCCGCGAGGACGCTATGGCGGCTATCGAGGCCGACGACACGGAGCGTATCGACACGCTGCTGGATGCGAGTTACGAACTCGAACCCTGGGCGGGCGTGACGGTCGAGGGGATTCGCGAGGAACTGGCTGGGGCGACACAAACGAATTAAGCCGCTGGGTCACGTTGCTACAGGCATGCACCTCGACGGGGTGAAGCGGTTCGACCCGACGCTGACGACGGCCGAGCGCCGCGACTCGGCGGTCCTGGTAGGCGTCATCGAGCGCGACACGCCGCATCTCCTCTTTACCAAGCGTGCGGATCACCTCTCGAATCACCCCGGTCAGATGAGCTTTCCCGGAGGGCGACGCGAGCCCGAAGACGATACGCTCTCGGAGACGGCCACCCGAGAGGCCGACGAAGAAATCTGTCTCGACCCTGACGAAGCCGACTTCGTCGGCCGACTCGACGATATCGTGACCGTCACCGGCTTCTCGGTCAGCCCGTTCGTCGCCCGGGTGCCCGACCAGGAGTACCAGCCCTGTGACGACGAGGTGGCCGAGATTGCAGTCCTCCCGGTGGCGGCACTCACCGACCGCGACAACTACCACGGTGAGTACCGCGACCACCCCGAACGCGGCCGGATTCGGGTTCATTATTTTTATGTCGACGAGTACACAGTCTGGGGGGCGACAGCCCGTATGCTCGTCCAGTTCCTCGAACTGACGACCGACTGGACGACACCCGAGGTCGACGAAGTCGTCGACGCGGACGCAGATTACCCGCTATAGCAGCGCACCCGGAGTTTCGTCTCGACCGACAGGATTATGTCTCACCGGCGGTAGAGAAACACAGACGAAACGGCCATGACAGTACTAACAGGCGAACGGCTGACAAACGTGGGCATCGACGCGGTCGCGCTCAAGCCGAGCGAGGTCGACGTCGAACGCGCCCGCGACCTGGACGTGCAGACTGTGACCATCGACTACGAAGGCCACGAGCACGTCCCAGCGCCAGCCGTCTTCGAACGCCTGGCCGAACACGCCGACGTGCGGGCCACGGTCCCGGTTCGCGCCGACGGGTTCGACCCGCTCGGCGACGAGAGTGTCCGGGCCGACATTCCCGAGGTCGTCGGCGAGGTCCTCGTCGCCGGCCACCCTGCCTACCTCGAACGCGCCGAGCGAAAGCGGGCTATCGCTCCGCGACTCGGTGCCGCGGTCGCCGACAGCGAGGCGCCGTGGGTCGGTACAGAGGGCATCGAACGCACGGCCCTCGCTGCCGGCGGCACGCAGTACGAACTCCTCTCGCGAAGTACCGTCCGTGACGTGCGGGCGCTCCGCGAGGTCGGTTTCGACGGTGAGATTGCCGTCTACGCGCCGACGGTGTTGACCGACGACGAAGACGTCGTTCTCGATGCTGTCGGTGAGTACACGGCCCGCCGTGGCCCCGTGCGGGCCGCGCTCCCCGAGGACTGCCCCCGGGACAGCGACATCGAGGGTGACGCCCGCGAGACGCTGCTCGAAGCCTGCTGTGATTACGCGCTCGTCGGCGTCAACGACAGCGTCTCCCATCAGGTCGACCTCCTCCAGGAGGCTGGCGTCGACCACATCGTCGCCTACCCGGCCCGTGGACTCGACGCCCTCGGGGTGTAACCGCCGCTGTCGACGCGGCTGTGTACACACAACTTACGACAAAAAGGAAGTCGACCAGCCGGACGTGCGGCTAGATGAACTCGTTGCTTCGCCAGTCGACACCGCTGTCTTCGTCGCCCTCGCCGGGGTCCTCGGTGACGGTAATCGAGGCCGGAACCTCCTCGCCGTCGACGATGCGAATCGCCTCGATGTCTTCTTCGTTGGTTGCGACGGCGGTGAGCGCGCCCTTCTCGGCCCGACGGGCAATCTCACACAGGACCTCGAACATCTGGTACTGGAGTGCAGTGTTCTGGAGTACCGTCTCGCGGTCGCCCTTGAAACAGGCGTACTCGACGAGTTCTGACTCGATTTCTTCTTCCTCGTCCAGCGAGCCCCACTGGGGACCGCCGCCGCTGGTCCGGGGCGGTTTCCCCGGTGGTGTCTCTTCTGGGTCCTCTTCGTAGACGCGGTTCTCTGTCACGCTGGCTTTCAACTGCGCCGTCGGCGTGTACTTGCTGATGCTTTCATCAGCCGGCACCGCACTGATGATGAGCGTGTTGTTTCGTCGGGTAAACTCGATGTCGTCGACGCGTTCGGGGAGGTCGGGGTCCTCCAGATACTCGTGGAGTTCTTCGAGTGGCAGTTCCAGCGTCGAGTGGAGTCTGTATACGCGGCTGGTCATGGATGTAGGGGGAGCTGAGTGAACCGGGTTGTCTGCTCTGGCAACGACTCGATACAGGTACCTACGGGTCCCACCCATAAATGGGCTATCCTTCGGTACCGCGTTCGACCGACGACACCGACTGCCTTTGTCGCTCAGTCGTCAGCGGCGGCCGTGTCTCCAGTGCCCTCTTCGGCGGCGTGCTCTGCCTCGATGCTCGGCGGGTATTTGCCACGGTCGAGTTTAAGATCGGACTCGGGTCGAGCCATACATGTCAGTGCGTACTCTGATTTCTCCTCGTCGGTCAGGCCGCGGGCAGCCGGCTGTGTCACCTCGCCCTCGACGACTTTCGCCGAACAGGCGAGACACATCCCGACCCGGCAAGAGAACTCCTGAGCAATTCCCTCTTCGATACACCGGTTTAGAATCGTCTCCTTGTCGGAGACGGTGATACTCTCACCGGTGCCGACGAACTCAACTGTGTACTCTGTCATGCCCTGGTCTACAACCGTACGTCACTAAACTGTTAAGGTGTTATCCGCCACGTTACGCGTCGTGTTCGTCCCGAAATAGGTCTTCGATTGTACCGGTGAGCACGTCGACGCCGACTCCGAGTGAGCGCTCGTCGACATCGAAGGTCGCGGTGTGGTGACCGCCGGGGTGGTTCGTCCCGATACCGACGAAGGAGGCGAGGCCGCCGGTATCCTGGACACGGTTCATCAGGTATGTCGCATCCTCGCTCGCGCCGAGTTCGCCGGTCGGCGCGACGTGTGTCACGCCGCCGTGGTCCGCCGCCACGTCGGCGACGACATCGGCGACGGCGTCGTCGCTCTCGGCGCTGGGTGCCTCGCTGCCGCGCTCGATATCGACGGTGCAGTCGTGCATCGCCGCGGCCGACTCGATGACCTGTTCGGCCCTGTCGCGTGTGTAGTTCATCAGGTCGGTCGTCTCGCCGCGGACTTCGCCCTCTATGTAGGCGTCCTCGGCGATGATGTTCGAGGCCGTGCCGCCGGCGACCTCACCGGCGTTGACCCGGGTCGCACCGTCGCCGTGGCGCGCGATGCCGTAGAGGTTCTGTATCGCAGTCGCCATCGCCTGGACCGCGTTCGCCCCCGCGTTGGGTCGCGCGCCGGCGTGTGCCGACTCGCCGGTAAATGTCGCTTCGAGGTGTGAGACGGCGTAGAATCCGCCCATCCCGGCGACGACGGTTCCGGTGGGATTGTCGAGACCGATATGGACTGCGAGCAGCGTGTCAACGTCGTCGAGGTGGCCGCTTCTGGCAATTGGTCTGCCGCCGCCGACGACCTCCTCGGCGGGCTGGAAGATGACTTTCAGGGTGCCATCGAAGTCGGCGTCGGCGAACGCACGGACGACACC
The DNA here is from genome assembly GCF_900100385.1 of Halovenus aranensis. Classification (GTDB taxonomy): domain Archaea; phylum Halobacteriota; class Halobacteria; order Halobacteriales; family Haloarculaceae; genus Halovenus; species Halovenus aranensis. Next base: position 13,872 of record NZ_FNFC01000009.1, on the reverse strand, counting down.
GAGGCCAAACGTCGCGTGTGCGTCGTGCCCGCAGGCGTGCATGTACCCCTCGTGAACCGAGCGGAACCCTTCCTCTGCGGGCTGGTGGCCGGGACCGTCGGCCTCACGCTGTGGGAGCCCGTCGATGTCGACCCGGAGAGCGACAGTCGGGCCGTCGCCGCCTTCGATTGTCGCTATCGCACCGGTGTAACCGCCGGCGAGTTCGTCGAGAACCGCGTCGTCGACCTCGGTTTCCCGTGCCCGGTCGAGCCAGGCGTCGCGGGTCTCCCGGTCGGGAACGCCCTGGCGTTCGCCCTCTGTGAGTATCTCCGGACCGAGCGTGATGTCGTCGACGCCGAGTGCCTGTAGCTCCTCGACGATACGTGCAGTCGTGTAAAACTCACACCAGGCGGGCTCCGGACGGCGATGGAGTTCCCGGCGCAGCGAGACGAGCCAGTCTGTGTCGGTAACGTCGCCCATAGGGTGACACGCGGTTTGAGGGACATAAACACGGCCGGTTTTGTCTCGCGTTTACTCGCCGGTCTGGCTGAACTGCTCGATGTCCGCGGAGATGTGGATGCTGTCGGGGAACTCCTCGCCGGCAATCTGGCGGGCGAATTCGTTGTGGTCGATAATCTCGATGACGCGAGTGTAGACGGTGTACTCCCACGGGCGGAATCGGCCGTCTACACGCAGGCCCTTGTACAGCGGCACTGTCTGGCGCGACGGCGGCTTCGGGTGTGGCCCCTTGAACTCGACACCCTTGCGCTCGGCCCGCTCTTTGATATCGGAGACGACTGACTCGAGCAGGTCTCCGTCTCCACTCTTGAGCGTGAGCCGAGTGATGAACGGCATACACGACGCCAGCACGGGCGAAGACAAAACCCATTCGTTTTCGATTGCCCCCAGAGCAACTGTTCGACATTCACTTAACGCATGCCATACTACATGCTTTCAATGAAGGAGGCCACGAGCGCGGGAGCCATCCTCTTTCGCGACACACGTGGCCGTCGAGAGTACCTCCTGCTCAAAAGCCGCCCGGGCGACTGGGAATTTCCCAAAGGCGGCGTCGAAGGCAAGGAGGAACTCCAGCAGACGGCGATACGCGAGGTGAAAGAGGAGGCCGGAATTGCCGATTTCCGGCTCATCGATGGCTTCCGTGAGGAGTACGATTACGTCTTCGAGGCGGGTGGCGACACTATCCACAAAACAGTACATCTGTTTATCGCTCGCTCGTTCGAGGCGTCGGCGGAACTGTCACACGAACACCGCGACCACCAGTGGCGCGACTACGAACAGGCCATAAACACGATTACGCAGGACGGGCCACGCGAAATTCTGCGCAAGGCCGATAAGTTCCTCGACGACAAGTTCGCCGAGGAGTAGTCCGGCCCACACCTCGTCTCACTCCGCACGCGGCAGGTGAACCGAAAACACCGCACCACGGGGGTCGTTATCCTCGATGTGGACAGCGCCGCCGTACTGTGTGACCAGCGTGTACACGAGATAGAGCCCGATGCCGGTGCTCGGGCTGTCGAGTCCTTTCTCGCCTTTGCCAAAGACCGTCGCTTTCTGTGGGTCGGGGATGCCCGGCCCGTTGTCCGCGACCTGTACGACAACGTCGTCGTCACGTCGCTCGACTGTGAGTTCGACGACCGGCGTGTCACTGTCGTTGTGCTGGACGGCGTTCGTGAGGAGATTCCTGAACACCGAGCCGAGCATCTCGTTTGCTAGCACCTCGACCTCTGGAATCTCCTCGGGGACGACGAACTCCGCTTCCGGGAACGACTCGCGGCGGAGCGCCAACTCGGTTTCGAGCACCTCGGCCAACACCACCGGTTTAGGTTCGAGGTCGCCGTCGCTGGTCAACACCTCGACGTAGTCCCGGGCAATCTCGGTGAGTTCGACGACGTGTTCGCTGCTCGCGAGGATTTTGTCGAGATTCTCTCGGCCCGCCTCGTCGACGTGGTCTTCGAGTAACTGACCCCACGCGAGGATGACGCTCATGTCGTTGCGGATGTCGTGTCTGACCATCCGGTTCAACAGCTCCAGTTCGGCGTTGACCTCCTCCAGTGCCTCCTCGTAGCTCTTTCGCTCGGTCACGTCGCGGACCATCGCGAGCGATGCGTCGTCGCCCTCGTACTGTATCTTGGCGACGCTGAGCTCGACGACACGATGGTTGTCGTCGCTCGTGAGAACGCGAATCTCGTACCGGGACGGCGGTACGTCGGCGTCGGGGTCGAATCGCTGCTGATACCGCTGTTCGACTAGCTCTCGGTCTTCACGTGCGACGACCTGCAGGAACGACGTGCCGAGAAGTTCGCGCTCGTCGTAGCCGGACAGCCGCTCGAACTGTTCGTTAGTGAAGACGATGTCGCCATCTTGGATGATAGCGATTCCGTCGTTGCTCTGTTCGACGAGCGTGGAGTACTTCCGGCGCTCCTCTTCGAGTTCGCGCTCGCGGGCTTTCCGCTCGCTGATGTTGCGGGTGTTGATAACGTAGCCATCGAGCGCCGTGTCGGTCCGACTGACGAGCGTCGACTCCATCCAGGTCCAGGACTTGGTGCCGTGGTCGAACCGGTACTCTATCATGCCTGTCGTTCCGCTGGGCGAGTCGACGACCTCCTCGAACGCCTCCCGCACCCGCGGCCTGTCCTCTGGGTGGACGTACTCGAAGACGTTCTCACCAACCAGTTCGTCGGAGTCGTACCCGATAACACGCGTTGCGGACTTGCTTTTGAACTGGACGATGCCAGCCTCGTCGACGAGCGTGATACTGTCTGTCGAGTGCTCGACGAGTGCCTGGTACTGTCTAACAGAATCGATATTCATCGGCGTTACCTCTGAATCTCCGTATACGGTGTTCGTACGCTGCCGGCATATATCCCCGGCCTAACGGCGCTGGCGTTACCAGGCCTCTCCCGACGCGAGGTCCGTTTCGTTGTCCAGTTTCGAGGAGGGACAGATGTCTTCGAGTACACACGCCTCACAGTCGGGACTTCGCGCCGAACAGACCGCCCGCCCGTGGCTGATGAGTAAGTGTGTGAACTGTTGCCACTCGTCTTCTGGTACTACCTCCATGAGTTCGCGCTCGATTGCTTCTGGAGTGGACTGTTCGGTGAGGCCGAGCCGTCGGCTCTGGCGTTTGACGTGTGTGTCGACCACGATACCCTCGACCACGTCGTGGCCGTGCTGGAGAACGACGTTCGCGGTCTTTCGACCCACGCCCGACAGGTCTGTCAGCGCCGACATGGTGTCTGGGACCGCGCCGTCGTGTTCCTCGACAATCTGCCGACAGGCGTCACGGATATAGCCCGCCTTGTTGTTGTAGTAGGTAATCGAGTTGATGTCCTCGGCGAGTTCGTCTTGGTCGGCGGCCGCGTACGCCTCGGGACCGTCGTATTTCTCGAAGAGGTCTTCGGTCACGCCGTTGACGCGCTCGTCGGTACACTGTGCAGAGAGGATGACCGCTATCAGCAGTTCGAGCCGGCTCGAAAAGCGCAGCGAAATCGTCGAATCTGGATACTCGTCGTGGAGTCGGTCGAGTAACTCGCTGGCCTGCTCGTCTGCCGACGACAGCATCGTGCCCATGGCACTACTGAGTCTGGCGGCTGCTTCAGCCCACCGCCTCACTCGAAGGGGTCTTGCAGCCAGGCTTCGACCAGTTCGACGAAGATGGCGGCAAACGGGTTCTCGCTCGTCCAGAAGGCGATTTCCTGGCTCGTTTCAGCTGCCGATGCCGACTGTGTGCTCACCAGCACCGTGTCGCCGTCCGCGACGAGTACGCGCCCGGTATCGACGTTCATATCCCGGTCTTCGGGTACACGGTAGGTCTGGTACCCTTCTGTTGCCGGTACCGCGTCGAGTACCGCTCGATTCGAACTGCTGACGACGACCTGGACGCCCCGAGCCGCGGCAGCATCGAGCACAGCGAGTACGTCCTCTTCGAGCGCATCGACCTCGGTGGCGGCATAGAGAAGCTGTCGGTCAGTTGCCTCGATTATCTCGACTGTCCGCGAGACGATTGCGTCGCGGGAGTTGATGAGCCAGATAGATTCGCTACGTTCCTCACCCTCGTGGGTATCCTGCACCCGTTCCAGGTACTTGAACGTCTCCGTCCCCGTCTCGGCGAGTTGGTCGAGCAACAGCCGTCGCGCCTGTTCGAGCCGGACCGGCCGGTACGCCGTCGGCGTCGATTGCTGTGTCTCGACGAGCCCGCGCTCTTCGAGCCCTTCGGCCGCGCCGTAGACCTGTGACCGCGGCACGTCGACGACCGAGCTTATCTCGCTGGCTGTTCCCGTCCCGAGTTTCTGGAGGGCGACAAACACTCGGGCCTCGTAGGTCGTCAGCCCGAGCTGTTTCAACCCCGCTATGGCTTCGTTCTCGTCCATGGTCTCCCTGTTTCGGTTACGCTCACTGGCGACTCTCGGTACGCCTGCGAGACGGTGGGTGTTTGTACCTCAATACTAACGTATCTTGCTGTTTTCGACGGTGAGATCACTCTGACAACGCCCGCACATAACTTTTGGAAATTATCCTTGAACTTCTTTGTGGCATTTCAGGCACATTTGCTTTGCGTATCGAGATACGCTGAAACGACGACCAACACTTTAGTGCGGCGATACCCAAGTTCAGAATGTTATGGTATCACAAGCAGTGTTGGCAACAGGGTCGGCGGGGGGCCTGATTGCCGCAATACTGTTCGTCCTCGTTGTCGTTACCGCCTACAAGAGTATCGTTATCGTCCGCGCATACGAGAAGCGAGCCTACACTCGCTTCGGGAAGTACCAGGGCCTGCTCGAACCGGGGCCGAACATCGTCTTGCCGTTCGTGACGAAGACGTACACGTTCGACATGCGGACACAGACACTCGACGTGCCCCGTCAGGAAGCCATCACGCGGGACAACTCACCGGTAACCGCGGATGCCGTCGTCTACATCAAGGTGATGGACGCCAAGAAGGCGTTCCTCGAAGTTGACGATTACAAGCGTGCGGTGTCGAATCTGGCCCAGACGACGTTGCGGGCCGTGCTGGGGGACATGGAACTCGACGATACGCTGAACAAGCGACAGGAGATCAACGCAAAAATCCGGACAGAGCTGGACGAGCCGACCGACGAGTGGGGGATTCGCGTCGAGTCAGTCGAAGTCCGCGAGGTCAACCCCTCGAAAGACGTCCAGCAGGCCATGGAGAAACAGACCTCCGCAGAGCGCCGTCGCCGCGCGATGATTCTGGAAGCCCAGGGTGAACGCCGCAGCTCTATCGAGGAGGCCCAGGGTGACAAGCAGAGCCAGATTATCCGCGCACAGGGTGAGAAACAGAGCCAGATTCTGGAAGCGCAGGGCGATGCCATCTCGACGGTCCTGCGAGCGAAAGCGGCCGACTCGATGGGCGAGCGGGCGATTATCGACAAGGGGATGGAGACCCTGGAAGGCATCGGTCAGGGCGAGTCGAACACGTTCGTCCTGCCCCAGGAACTCACGTCGCTGGTCTCGCGGTACGGCCGCCACCTCCAGGGTAGTGATGTCAAGGAGAACGGCCACGTCCTCGAAGGACTGGAGTTCGACGAGGAGACCCGTGAGATGCTCGGTCTCGACGACATCCAGGAGATTCTCGGCGAACTCGAAGACGAAGACGAAATCGTCGACATCGAAGGAATGGAGGAAGAAGCACAGGCGGTCAAGGCTGGCGAGACGAGCGCAGACATCAAAGACCCCGACGAAATCATCGACGACGGTGCCGACCCCGAGGCCGGAGACGGCGCGTAGCGGGTCGCGGCGACCGTTTTAACGAGCGAAGCGGTTATACGTCTACCCAACGTTGCCCCGATATGGCCCGAGACAGGAGTGTCGACCAATCGAAACGGGCGACACTCCGCCGCTTTGCCGCGCTGGGAGCGGCCAGCCCGCTCGTCGGCTTCGCGAGTGCCGACGAGAGCGACAGCGACGCCCCTGAGGCCCTGACTGGCTATCTGAGTACGACGCCCGGCGCACACTTCTCGAAGATACGTGACGACCTGCAACTCGGGACCGGCGAGACTCAACACCACCTCCGCCAGCTCGAAGACGACGGTGTCGTCGAGAGCCGGAAAGACGGCGACTACCGCCGGTATTTCCCGGCAGACGAGTTCTCCGAGTTCGAACAGGTCGTGTTAGGCCACTTGCGCCGAGAGACCCAGCGAGGCATCCTCGTCGCGTTGCTGGAAGACCCCGGCGCGTCCGCGGGTGATATCGCCGCTCGACTCGATGTCTCCCGACCGACAGTGAGCAAACACGCCGCTCGGCTCGAAGAGAACGGACTCCTTTCGCGTGCCGACGGCTACAGTGTTACAGAACCCGAACAGGTGATGGTACTGCTAGTCCGGTATGCAGACTCCTTCGGCGAAGATGCTGCGGCGCTGGCGTCGATTGCGCCGGCTTTACTCGATTACGCGCCCGACGCTACGTCGTGACCATCCACGTCGTGCTGGAGGAGTACCCCCACTTCTCGACGGAGAGGTCGAACTCGCCTTGCTCGATAGCTTTCATGTTCGTCCCCACCTCTTTGGCCGACATGTCGAGGTCCTCGGCGATGAGCCGAGACTTGAAGTAGGTCTGCTCGTCGGCGTTGTCTCGCAGGTAGCCCAGGATGCGCTGTTGTTTCTCTGAGAGGGTCGGGACACCTGTCGCGGTCTCGGCCGTCGTGCTCATACACTACGTTCGGAACTGTTCACCTATAGCCGGTTTGGTACGAAGAGTTAACACCGCGCAGTACTGCGATTCTGCCCACAGAACAGCGTCGGACGCCCGCCGGGCGTGGACTGACATCACTCACCGCCGGTCACACTGGTGTCACTGGTACAGCACCGAAACAGCGACGCCGGCTTACTCGGGAATCGCTTCGCCGACCGCAAAGTTCGATTTGACTTCGGTGATTTCGACTTTGACCCGCTGACCGACCTCGGTGTCGGGGACGATGATGACGTACCCTCGCTCGACGCGGGCGATGCCGTCGCCCTGTTTGCCGAGGTCTTCGATTTCGACGTAGCGAATCTCGCCGGGCTCGACCGGCGGCTGGGGCTCGTCAGAGACCTCGGCCTCGGTCGTCGACTCGCTCTCGGGAGCGATGAGTGCGACCCGGTAGGTCTCACCGACCGACACCGCGCCCGTCTCGACCTCGCGACGCGGTACTTCGATGCGGTAGCTATCGCCGTCGTCCGATACATCGGCGCTGTACAGACAGAGGAGTTCATCTGAAATCTCCACAGGTAGTCGAACCTCCGTATGTACTCTGGCAACTGCCACCGTCAAAGTAGTTGTTATCTGCCACCACCCAGCTTGCGTCCGGGATTGCGGTCAGTACGGCCGTCCGTCGGCGTCTTTCGGGCCTTCAGAATCGTAGACGACGATACCCTCCGTCTCGACGGGTTCGTAGGAGTCTCGGACGCCAATCGCCTCTTCCAGTTCGCGGACCGCGCGCTCTTTGAGCGCGGCGGCCAGTTCTTCGGCCTCGCCGCGGGACATGTCCTGGCCCAGCCCCTCGCACTCGTGTGCCCGGACCATCCCCTCGCTGTCGACGGCTTCGCCCATCGGCTGGGAGGTACCGCCAAGTGCGACGCTGAAGGGGTATGTCTGGCAGATGAGCGGGCGGTCCTCGTGGACCGTACACCGGGCGGCACCGCCATCGTAGAAGGTACAGTCCCCGCAGTCGTCGGTCTGGAGCGCCCACTCGAAGGTCTCCCCCGTCGGGCCGTCGTCGCCCTCGGTGAGGCCGTACGGCATCGGTCGGGCCACGTCCCGCCAGTCGTAGTCCCCGCGGTCCTGTAACTCGCGCACCTCGTCGGGAAACACCGTCGCGGTGTGTTCCTCGTCGGAATCGTCTGAATCACCACAGTCGGCGGCCTTACAGCAGGCCCCGCAGTGGGTACACTCGAAGCCGATTGCCTCGATTGCGTCCGCGAGGCTGTCGACCGACAGCGAGCGAGCGCGGTCGAGTTCCGTCTCCAGGCTGTCCACACAGAGTCTTCGTCGGCGGCCTGAAAAGCGCGTCGGGGCGTCTACTCGAATACCTCGCTCTCGGCTTCGAGCTGTGTGAGTTCCTGTGCGACGTCACTCGCCGCCTCGGGACCGAGCGCCACCTCGATTTCGTTGCCGCTGTCGTCTTCACAGGTAATTTTCACCCGCTCGTCGCCGAACTCGCGGACCTCGGCGGACTCGACGTCGTAGAGCTTCGCCGTCGCGGATTTGTTCGAGGCACCGACGTGTTTGAGCGCCCCGTCTTTCAACTCGAAGGTGAATCGGTCTACGTCGAGCGTGAACATAGGCGATACTCCGCCCCCCAGCCTGATAAGCACACCCGACCGGTCACAGCACGAATACGGCGCCGAGTAATCCGACCACAGCGAGAACAAGCCCGTACTTCGCTGCCTTCCACAGGAGCATCCGACACAGTCCACGCTTTCCACGGTCGGAGACGACAAGCGGCGTGTCGTCGGTGCCGACGACCGCTGGGCGGCCGTTTCGCAGCTTCACGTTGCCGTGGACGAACAGCTCTTGGCCGGCCGGAATTCCCCGTGCGTCGACGAAGAACTCGTCTGTGTGAACGTCGTCGCGGTACAGTTCCACGACATCGGTGAGCTTGTCGACGGCCACCTCACCGACCGTCGAGTGCAGACAGACGAACTCGGAGTCGATGAGATACCGCGTCACCAGTGCCGGAAGTGAGACGTTCTTACGCGGATTGCCGACTTCGAGGTCTGTCAGCGCCGGACAGTCGTACTGGTCTCGGAGCCAGTCGAAATCGAGGTACAACCGCTGTCCACCACTCTCGACGCCGAGCTGTCCGGATTCGACGCCAGAAGCAAACGGCGTCCGACGCTGGCGGAACTCACCGCGTGCCGAGTCGTATGTGTACGTCCCTGCGCTGGGAAAGCCGGCCTGCCAGACGTAGCCGCCGACATCCGGCGCGTCGGGAAACAACCGGTCGGTCACAGTTGCCGACTCTTCGACGAACACCCGCCCGTCGACTGTAATCGGCTCGCCGTCGGCAACTGTCGGATTCTCGCTTGGCGATGCAGCCCACACGGTGGCAAACGCGGATACCACACCTGCAAGGCGATACAGCAACACCAGACCGACCACCGCAAGTAAGCCGCCGATGATGAGTCTGTCTAATCCAACCACGGGCCAAAATTCTCGCTGTACCGTCAAATTACTGTCTTTTTATCGCACTGGTCACTGGTGGTCTCACGATTGTGCTGTCGAATTGTCTTAGTGACAGAATTTATTATCGTTCACTCGTATTCGTATGTATGCCGGTTATGTCGAGCGACGACTTTACCGTTCATGACGACGACTGTGACGAAGTTGGGGACGGGATGCCGATATCCGACCTGCCCGACGAAGTGAACTCGATTGAAGACCTCGACTGCCAGTGCTGGAACAAGTACAGTTCTGTCGACGAAATCTGACGGTCCGTCACACACTCTTTCACACCCAGCTGTCGCTCGCTCTTGATATTGATGTCTGTACCGGTTTGTCTCTGTGTCAGGTCCGCGCTCTGTCTGCAAGCGCCGAAAGCGTCGACGCGGACCGGAGGTCGGCCACTGTACAGTACCACGCCCCACGAACGCCGTTCTCGTCGTTCGCGACGGGGGTATCGAGCGGGACGGGGTCACTGAGGGTGAAGACGACCACCTCGTCTTCCTCCGAGAATGGGTCGATAAGTGCCGCCCAGTCCGCCTCGTCCATCGGTCCCGTCTCGGAGCGGGTCTGTGGAACGCGGTCCGTGACTCGGGCGTAGTGTGTCACGCTGGAGACCGGTGCCGTACGATAAAAGGCCATGTACTCGAAGGATTCGCGGGTCCGGGGGTAGGACCGCGGCGAGGGATAGTACCCCTCCCGACAGCGCTCGAACGTCTCTGACTGGGTCGCCACGACACAGACCGACGCCTCGCCCGGCGCGTCGTCGGCCGGACTGTCTGTTGCAAACCGGTCTAGGTCCATACTCACGACACGAGTGGGACACCTAAATACTCGCCAGGAAACAGTGTTGGTATCCGATTTAAGACGGTCTCGACTCTCAGTACTGTATGGCTCCAGAGCCAGATTTGGACGGTCGCACAGCACTCGTCACCGGAAGCGCCACCCGCGTTGGCCGGGAGTTACTGCTTCGCCTCGCAGCTTGCGGCGCCGATGTCGTCGTTCAGTACCGCGAGAGCGACGCCGAGGCCGCTGCGACGGCCGAGGAAGCGCGCGAACACGGCGTTGCCGCGACGACGGTCCAGGGTGACATCACCGACCCGGACGCGGTCGATGCGATGTTCGACGAGGCCGCGGCCGAACTCGGGCATGTCGACGTACTCGTGAACAACGTCGGCAACTTCGACGCCCGCCACTGGGAAGACATCGAGTGGGACGCCTGGCGAAGCGTCGTCGAGAGCACCTTCTATGGCACTGTACTCTGCTCACGGCGGGCGCTCGAGGGCATGCGCGACAAGGGATGGGGTCGCATCGTCAACATCGGCTTTGCCGACAGCGACCGGATGCACGCCGCGCCGGTGAATTTTCCGTACTTCGTGGCGAAAACCGGCGTCCTGATGTTCACGCGGATGCTGGCCGGCGACACGCAAGACGACGGTATCACCGTCAACGCCGTCTCGCCGTTTGCCGTCGAAAACACCGTCTCCGACGTGTCTGCGTACCCGCGTGGCCGGGCGGCGTCGTTCGACGACGTGGCTGCTCCGCTCCTGTTTTTCCTCTCCGATGGGGCCGCATACATCAGCGGCGAGAACGTCGCCGTCGACGGGGGACGACTCACAGAGCAGTCGTCCTGACGAGGGCGGTTGTTACTCTGTCTCGTCCTCGTCGCCTAGTCGTCGGGCGACAGCGTACGCTGCGGTGCCGAGGCCGGCGAGCGCGCTTCCAACGCCGAAACCGAAGACACTGGCACCATCGTCGTCGGCCGCCGGTGCCGAGGTCGGTGACGGCTCGGCCTCGGGTGTCGTCTCTGTCGGCGTCGCTGTCGCCGTCGGGGTTGCTGTCTCGGTCGGCGTCTCGGTCGCTGTCGGCGTTGGCGTCGTCTCTGTGGGTGTCGGTGTCTCGGTCGCTGTCGGGGTCGACGACTCAGACTGTGAGCGATACGCGATTGGCTCGCCGCCAGTCTCGGACGTGACGCCGTCGTTGTAAACCTGTGTGCCGTCTGGTCCCACCGGCACGTACTCGACGGCGGTTACGACTGTGCCGTCGGTGTACGTGACAGTGAGTTCGACGGCGTGTCGTCCCGTCGAGTCGAACGTGTGACGTGCCACCGGGCCGGTCGCGGTCCGTCCGTCGGCAAACGCCCACTCATACGACTCCGGCTCGGCGTCGACGCCTCGAATGTTGGACTGACTTGCATCGAACGTAACGCGTTCGTCGACAGCCGGTCGCGTGGGCGCGAACCTGACATGGGCTCGCGTATTCGCCGTCTGGCCCCCAAATCGCGCCCGTAGTGTCTCCGTGTCCGTACCGGTGAAACTCGCCTTATGAAACCGGAGTATGTCACGTATTGCGGGACGAGGGGTGTGAGCAGACCCAGGATACGTCCGGAAGACAGTCCCGATGTTGAACGCATCGTAGACTGCCCGACCGTACGGGAACCGGTCGTCTGTCATGTGTGGGCCGAACACCGACAGCGCCGCGTCGCGCAACTCCTCGGAGAAGGCGTCTCCGTACGGAATCGTGTCGCTGTCGTCGAACTCCCCCATGTACAGCAGTTGGTCGACATCGCGGTAGGCCTCTAAGTCGAAGGAGTCGCCGGTCAACTCCTCGATATCGCCCACGCCGACGTGGTAGTCTAAGGGCTGTGACTGTGCCGACTCTCGTGGGAGAAGCGGCATCCCATTCACGCCGCCGGCGGTGACCGACGACACCTCCTCGGGGTGGAGTGCTGTGAACCGATTCGCGAAGTTCCCCGAGGCAGAAAACCCGTCGATTGCGAGCCCGTCGGCAACGGGATACCCCTCATCGTCGAGACGGTCGCGAGCGTCGTCGACCATCGCGAGCAACTGGCGGTCGATTCGCTCCAGCGGTCCCTCGTCGATTTCGAGCGTATCTCTGTCGAGTTGGTGTGTGTAGTACCGGAAATTAATCTCACCTGAACGCGGACGGGGGAAGACGGGCACGAGGAGCGGGCTCGCGAAGCTGTCGGCCACGAGTCGCCCCGGATTTCTCTCGACGGCCTCGCGGGCTCGCTCTCGGTGTCGCGAGAAGTCGTCGGTCGATGTGCCGGTGTTGTTTGGCTGAACGACCATCGGGCCAGGTGTCTCGTCTGCGTACCGCTCTGGCGCATACAGGAAGTAGGGGTACTCGAAGCCAGCATCCGGGTCGGCCTCGATCAGTGTCGGCTCGACTCCCTCGGTGCGGTCCGACAGGTCACCTGTCACCGACACGGTTTTCGAGGCAAAGCCCTGACCGGTGTCGGCGTCGTACAGCGACACGCGCAGTTCCTCGCCCGGCGACGGTCGTTCTGTCAGGTCGAGCGTGAGATTGGCGCGCTCCTCGTCCGCGTCGAGTCCGATAGTTCCAGTTAGGCCACTGACGCCCAGCCTCGCAGGGCGGTCCGTCGCAACCCGGTCTATCGTCACCGTCCGGTCGGCAAATGACTGCTCAGACACCTCGATTACTGGCTCAGACACACTCTGACCCCCTCCAACGACGACTTGGTGGACTGTCTCGTCGGCCGTCCCATCGGCCGTCTCGACGCGTAACTGTACCGCGTGCCCGCCTGCTGTCTCGAACGTGTGCGTGACTGTCTCGCCGGTCGCCGTCCGGTCGCCGTCAATCGTCCACTCGTAGTCGGTTATCTCGCCCGCGTCGAGTGACGACCGACTGCCGTCGAACGTGACCGATTCGTCGACCTCTAGCTCGGTCACGTCACTCTCGACGTGAGCACCCAACTCCGGAACGTTCCCCCCGAGGTCGGCGCGGATATCGTCAATCGACTCGCCCGCGAGTGACCGCTCGTGGAACGCAACCATATCGTCGATTGCTGGTCGCGGCGTGTGTGGCTCACGCTCGTACATCCGGAAGACGGCATTTGCCTCCACGTCCTCGTACACCTGTTTGGCGTACGGGAGTCGGTCGCGTTGCATGTTCGACCCGAACACGTCCAGTGCGACCTCCCGCAGGTCGGCCGGAAACACGTCGCCGTAGGGGATGGTGTCGCTCACGTCGATTTCGCCCAGATACAGGAACCGGTGGACGTCGGCGAACGCGTCGGCGTCGAAGGCGTCGCCGGTCAACTCCTCGATATCGCCCACGCCGACGTGATACGGCAACTCCCGTCCGTCGGCCCGGTCGAGTGGCAGCAGTGGCATCCCGTTGATGCCGCCCGCCGTGACTGCGATTACCTCATCAGGGTGGAGGCTCGCGAACCGCTCGACAAAGTTCCCACTCGCAGAGAAGCCGTTGAGTAACAACCCTTCGGCGACAGGATACCCCTCATCGTCGAGACGGTCGCGGGCGTCGTCGACCATCGCGAGCAACTGCTTGTCGACGCGTTCGAGCGGGCCTTCCTCCAGTTCGAACATATCGCGGTCGAGTGCGTGGTTGTACCCATTCGGGTTTTGGGAATCTGGGCGCGGCCGTGGGAACACGGGAACGAGAAACGGCGCGGTTAGCCGGTCGACTATCTGCCGCCCCGAAGAGCGTTCAGCCGTCTCTTTGGCTCGCTCGCGGTGGACGCTGAAGTCGTCGGTCGAGTAGCCCGTGTTGTTCGGCTGAGCGAGTACCGGCCGTGGCTCGTCGCCTTCGTCTCGGGTCGGGGCGTACAGGAAGTAAGGGTACTCGAACCCCGCTTCCGGGTCAGCCTCGACCAGAGTGGGACCGATTTCTGGCTCTACGTCGGTCTCGTGGTCGCCGAGAACTGTTCCC
>NZ_FNFC01000021.1 GCF_900100385.1 Halovenus aranensis | reverse complement strand
AACTCCCCTTGCTCGGATTGGTCCTTGCTCGGTGGTGTATGCGGTCCCTCGTACCACCTGAGCTTTGCTCTGAGGCGCTTGTTCTCCTGTCGTAACTGTTTGTTCTCTTCTCGAAGCTCTTGGTTTTCTTCGCGGAGCTGTTCGACCTCTTCCTCAAGCGAAGCAAGGCGTGCGAGGATCTCCTCTTTGGTAGGGTCGGAAGAAGTCATGAGCAGGCAAGACGGGATGGTCTCCGGACTGGAGACCATCCCTCGAAGGTGCATTCATTTGCCTGCTGCATCGATCTACGGCACCAATTGGGTGGCTCTTACGAGAGACTATCGAAATCAGTCTGGGGCTAAACACGTACCTGAAATCTGTTGCGTCTTTGATCTCGGCAGCCGGGACGTATTTTCCAAGATTGGCCGCTAATATGGTCGTGAAATTTACAGCACCGTGGGTCGATACAATGCACAATGAATCTTCTCTTGCTCACAATTCTTTGTCTTTTCCAACTAAAGGTGAGAAAATGACAGATGAAGCCGATTCTCTACATGAGCGGCACCTCGAACAGCGATCCTCGGGCCAGTCTCGAGATGCACGACGCCGGCGGTCGCGACTTGCCCAGCGTGATACGATTCAAATGCCACTTGGGGAGTCCGTCAACGAGCAGGGAAATATCGAATACGAGATCGTCACGCTTGAGCGCGTCGACGACCCTGACGGCGACGGGTTTCCACAGGACTACGAGGAAGTCGAACGAGAAACCCACACGTACGAGCCGGTCACCAGCCCCTTCGACGAAACCGCATACCCAGACGATACTGGCTCACTCGACTTTGACAAACTCTTCAACAACGATAGCGGCCCTTACGTTCCTGAATTCGAGTGGACGATCAACGAATCGACTGGCGTCATCGTCTTCGATACTGTCGACGAGATTCCCGATGGGTATTTCGACGTCCCTGGACCAGTTCAGTTCCCGCTCTACATCAGGCCCGACCTCTCGAACGTCATTCGAAGAGAACTCAAAGACGGCAAATCACTCGAAGAAGCAGTGGGGGCGGTCTCCGAGTACGATACACTCCTCCCCACACAGCCCGATGTCGAGCTCACGCAATCCAAAGACGTCTCAAATGAAGATGCACTCCGTCTCTACACGTACTGGCGACAGACAGACAACGCTTCGCACACTGTTACTGATCGAGCTGACCGTCCTTCGTTCCGAGACAAACTTTCAATCAATGCCTCCCTTTCCCGAAACACGCTCGCCTACACAATTAGCGATAACATAGACGAGATCGGGCCACTCGATCTTGATACCCAGACACGAGAAGTCATCCGTGAGTTCCGTGATACCGATCTCTCATCGCAGCTCCGGGAACTGCCAGAGCCCGAGACAGATGGAATGTCTCCACCCCAGGATACGCTGCTAACGCGCGACGTGAAGAAAATCGGCTATTCGTGTATCCAACTCGGTCGGACGGGTGACTGGACGAAGTACGACAAGTGGGAGCTGTTCAAGCCACACGAACTCGCGGCGAAAGACAACATCCACGCGAACGATGCCCACAAGAATCTCGACGTGATCTCCCGGTACTGGAATCAGGACTCACCACAAGCCCAGACACTCTGGACGCATCTTCGAGAGGAACGTCGACTCTCCTTGCGCCAGATGTTCCATGCTACCTTTGATCAGTTCGTCGCGAACGCCCAAGAGCGGGGTCACTTACCGGAGTCAGTGGAAGTTGCTATCGACATCACTGGCTGGGCATACTTCAGCATCGACAACGATCCGCCGGGGACCGAGCAGACGAAGCCCAGCCGCAACTACGGGAAGTCGTGGCAATTCGCGACGATCTCCCTAGTGAATGTCGATCTCCCGTTCGTGATCGGATTCAGGGAACTTCACTTCCGAAAGCACAAGCACTACGCTGTCCAGCAGTTGCTGAATTTCGTCGAAACACGGTTCGATATCGAGCAGGTCTATCTGGACAGCGCGTTCTACTCCGAGGCTGTCCGCGATGCTCTTGATTCGAACAACCGGAACTTCCTGATGAAGGCACCACGCCGGATGAAGCTCTTCAAGAATCTCGTCGATGGGGTCAACTGGCGGGATGAGACGATCAATCACGCGCCATATCAAATCAAGACGCCAAAGCACCAGGAGTACGAGGACTGGTTGATCGCCCGGTATTCGAAGAAACGTTCCGATCTCCGGGACAAGACGACGTCTTCTGTTGGGGGACTTCCAAAACCGTACCGTGACTGGGAGGCGTTCTACGGGAATATCGACCCAGATGACTACCCAGGCGGAGCCAAGCAGCTCACGAACGATTATAGACTCCGATGGGGGATTGAAACAAGCTATCGCGTCATGAAGAACTATTTCCTCCCCAAGTCGAATACCAATCTCTGGCGCAAGCGCGTCTTCCAGTTCGGGCTGGCAGTGCTCTACTACAATATGTGGTTAGCAGCAAACAGTCGGAAAGCTGTCGAGAATGGTGAATCGGTGAAAGATGGTCAAGGGAGGTATCAAATGACAGCACACCGGTTTATGATGTCTCTCCTTCATGATTTTGAGTCTGTGCGTATTGGCGAGGTGTCGGACTTGTCTGATGTGAGTGACTTAGTGAAGGAGAATCTATAGTATAATTTCACTTGATGTGCTATTAACTGAATTTATAATATCTGATATTACTAGCAATATACAAAGCACGAATCCTGTAATATGTAGTTTAAAAGACCAAAACCATTGAGGGGACACTGTTAATTATATGCGGTCTCCCACCTGGAATTTTCCAAAAGTGGTTGAGTTCTGTTGAAAGTATTAGAATATCCACCAAATCTATTACGCGTCGGTTTTCTTGTATCGGTATGGTCGATAAGGAATATTTAGATCCAGTTCTATCTAAGATGCATTATGCTCCTATTCCACATGATCCACACGTTCAGGTTGAGGAAGATTCTTCGTTTGATTACGATGTCGAACGACTCATTACAGAAGGCCATGGTGTGGACCCCCAAGCAAAACGGCATTCGCTAGAGACGCTCCGACGGAAATTCATTCCTCTGCTCTGCGATGCAGTTGAGCAGGCGGCGACATCCGACCAGTCGGAGATGGAGGCATACAATGATTTCAAGTCAGAATTTTTCCGGTCAATTGTCAATCGTGATGTACACACGTATCGGGTTATATTCCCGCTCCAACAGAGGTGTGCTGATGGGCTAAACGAGCCCGTAGCTGTGCTAGGTAACGAGTTGCAACCAGCAGACCAGGCCAAGTTGGAGTCCGGGTTGAAATCATATGCAACTCAACGTACATCAGGTTCTGACACTGAAGCGGTAGATCAGTTTCGAGAGTACGACGGGGAGCACTGGGAGCTTCAAATTGATGCCAGAGACAATGCGTTCGCGTATCAACGTGCCACAACTATTCTCCGGTATTTCTACGGAATCCTGAATCACCTGCTACTACGATGGAGACGACTGAGATGGACAACGGCTGGTGAGCCGACTGAAAAATCTGCCCCAGGACTGCGGTTGCCGGCAGGTATGCTGGTCTACTCAACTTCGGCAGCAGAGACTCGCAACGAGTGTGCTCAGCTGACAATCAAACGGGAGTCAATGACAATTCATGAGGGTCGCAGCTCAGAACTGGATGACTATGACTCTCTTCCACAGCTGCCATCGCTCGACTCACTCACCGAACCTCAAGAGAGGCTGTTCGCAGCTACCACGTCATATCAAAAAGGATCGAGCACAGCCAACGCGAATGACGCGTTTTTTGCATTCTGGCGTGGGATTGAGGTATTAGCCGTTAACAATCAGCTAAGTAACGAAGAGCTCGTTAACCGAGCACAACAAATTCTATGGTCAGTGAGTGGCTCAGAGATTGGTAATCCTGAGACACGGCAAGGAGGACTTCGGTTCGAAAGACCACGTCTGTTGGACGCAATGGACGGGCTCTATAAACTCCGTAATAAGATGGTGCATGAGGGTCCGGAGGTAGAGATTCGGCCAATAGATGTCGTAGCGGCGAAAACACTACTTGATGCGTATTTTGATATCTACTTTGAATTTTGGGACAAGGTCGGTACACAGGCCTTCAGGGAGATGTTGGATGGTCTCGCCCTCTCATCCGATGACCGTTCCAATCGGATTAAAGAGCTGGAGAACCAGATTGATATTTTGAAAGAAGCAAATGAGTTTGACCAACAACGCATACGTGCTGATCGTGAAGACGAAATATGGTGGCCAACCATTCCTGACTACTGAGTTTTCGTTGAGATGTTGATTGGATACCAGTTGAAGTGACGATCTTTCTTTGAACCCGTACTGATTCTCTGTATCGGTGATGCTGGTTCCGACAGAGAGGAATAGGTTGAGAGCGCTTGTGGTAAAGGTACAGCGGGTATCACACCGTTTTTATCGGCCCAAGTCTCAATTTAAGAGAAAGATGAGAGAAGAATTTACAGCAGTGGACGCAATGACCGAGGTCAATCTTTTCGAGCCTGATCGAATTGATGAGGAATTAGAGAACGGTAGGATTGAGATTGCACTTCTTTTAACTGCTACAACGGCAGAGGCTATTCTGAGAGACGAGTTAATCCAGCATCTCGAAATCCCTAGAAGGGCCTTTGATGAAATATGTGGTGACAAAACCCTTGGATG
This sequence comes from Halovenus aranensis, assembly GCF_900100385.1. Lineage (GTDB taxonomy): Archaea > Halobacteriota > Halobacteria > Halobacteriales > Haloarculaceae > Halovenus > Halovenus aranensis. The sequence goes on along the minus strand of NZ_FNFC01000021.1, from coordinate 17,281 downwards.
GTACGTCAGCAAATGTAATGAGAAGAAAATAATTGATCAACAGTATCGAGACTCATTTGATAGCCTTGTGAAGAAGCGAGGTAAGTTGGTTCACGACCTCGGTTACTTAGATCAACTTGATAAGAATGATGATGAAGTGGAAAAAGTGAGAAGTACAATTGTAGATTGCTACAACTGGTTTGATTCTCGCCGTCAAGACTCATGATTAATATCTCTCTCGATATCTTGCACCACTAATAACACCATACAAATTATAAGAATCTAGAAATGGCAAGATAACTCATTAAACATCTGAAATAGCACATATGGCTGTATCAGCTCTAATCAACAAATACAACCGCAAATTGACCGATTTATTTTCGCTGTATCAGTTTGAAAAACCATCTTGAGTTACTGAGGACTGTTAATACTGCGGCCAAAGATGGGCGGGAGATGCTGGATGAAGCCTCTTCTCAGGATATCGAGCTTGTGCGGGTAAGAAGGTCAGTCAGACACTGAGACTTAAGCAGGATACCAACCTATGAGACGAACATATGATTTTTTATTCGGTAAATCCGAGGAGTTTCGACTCTTTCGGATAAAATTAAACAATACTCCAAGTGTTTGTTATTCGCATGGGATTGGAAGAACGACTGATGCTCAACGGAGAGTAGGAAGCGATAGAAAAATCACACAAGGAAAAAGTACGTCAAGCAAATCAAAGGGTCATTGATGAAGAAGCAGGCAGATATCGAAACACGTCTGATGACATAGATTCAGCGAGTGCTTCTGGCGGGTCCTCTGGTGCGCCATATATTGGTAAGGATATTCAAGAAGTTATAGGACGCTGCTTGCTGGCCATCTATAATATCGACGACCCATCTGATGCTGAAGGGCTCGGGAAGGGGATTACTATGGTATAGACGCTTTGGACAGCCAAGAAGATCTCGGTGGTTTTTACAGGCTGATGATGAGAAAGTGAGAGAGTCTGTTGATAAGGCTCTGGTGAATCGCCATACGTAGCTTAATTTGGGTGGGTAACGCTTCGTTTGATGTTGTAGACGGAACACATCAGGACAATTTCGCGAAATTCGCGGTACCACGCTCGGGCACGCACGGCGTGGCCGAGCGTGCGTTTGATTGTCGAAAACACTGTTCCGGAGAGTGCTCGTTGCCCGTAGTCAGCCGCATCGATCCGCGCATTGTGCGCGTGATCGATGGGGCGGAACTCACGATGTTTGATCAGTGGTCTCACGCCTTCGTCGCGTAATTTCTCGCGTAACTCTTGCCAGTCATAGCCCTTGTCGGCGGCAAGGCTGTGCAGGTCGCCCGCGTTGCGCAGGGCGACCTGCCAGCCGATCTGCGTGTCGTGGCGTTTCTCAGTCGTACAGTGAACGTCCAGTACAGCTTGTGAGTCTGTGTCCACGAGAGCGGTTGTTTTGAGTGTCTGGACACGGTAATTTGTCCGGCGGCAGTAGTGTTTGCTGGCGTTTTCGCGGTCGAAGTACGTCGAATCGATGGCGGCGTGTCCCGACGGCTCGTGCTCCTGCGCGGAGAGGCGCAGGAGCACTCGCCAGACTGCCATCGTCAATCTATCAAACCACTTGACTAACGTCGAGTGATCAGGCAATTCATCCGGTTCAAGCCCTATCTCAGCCAAAATATGTGGCATTTCGCTCAGCCAGTCTAGTGCTTCACGGTAAGATTGTTCGAGGTAAACCCGCAGACAGTGCAGGGACACGACGGCGTAGTCGGCGAAGCCGCCACCCCCTTCGGGGGCGGCAGCTTCGCCTCGGCCACCAACAGCATTTTTTGCTAACGTCACCACTCTCTGCGTGAAGCGGGAGATCTTCGACATGTCCAAATCGTAATTTCCCGCTTCATTCTCCTAGTTCTGACGGTTCGTTCCAGTGCTGTCTAGTGATTCACCAGAGCCCCTCTTTGGAATGACGACCTACAACGCGTGGGTGGCGGCGAACACCAAGGCCCGGCGACAACACCTCGAAGACTCCGAACGGAAGCGCCCGCCGATCCGTGCCAGCCGGTTCATGACGTTGGGCCAACAGCGGTACCGGACCGAGGAGTTCCACCGCGATTATATCAGTTTCTCGGAAGATTAGAATGGCCTGCTGACAGTACGGATAACCGACTCACAGCACGACCTTGTTGCAGAAAATTAGCGTGTGCAACTAATCAAGGATTCTCGCGTGCTGCTAATGAAGAAAAATCTATCTGGAATCATCATCACATACCATCTATGAGATCGGAGTTACGGAGGTTTTTGAACAATCTTTTAGATGAATGTCTGTATGATCATCCTAACTGGGAAAAAGAACATCTGACAAGCCGCAATTGGCGGGCATTTGAAGAGCTAATATCTATCTTGTGGAATGATATGGGATACAAAACAAGCTTGCAACAAGGTAAACGTGATGGCGGAGTAGATGTGATTGCAAAAGGAACAAATCGTATTCCATTTTCGAATCCACCCACGATTGCGATTCAGGCAAAAAACTGGAAAAAGAAGGTCCGTGAACCGAAAGTTCGCGATTTATATGGGGTCCAAAATGGAGGTCATAGGCAGTCAAATATAGGTGTCTTTGATGAGTCAATTTTGGTAACTAGTTCGGGTTGTGTTGATGGGAAGTCCGGATTCACCCAAGGGGCACGTCAGTTTGCAGAGGCTAATGGAATAGAGTTGATTGATGGAGCGGAACTCTTAGAACTACTAAACAAATCAAATCTCAGCCCATTACGTCTTGGACGTAAGCCCGGTAAAAAATGGCATCTTCGAGAATCACCATGTTGCGGATGGTCAAAAAAATATAAAAAGAATAATGTATATGGGCAGACTACGCAAGAAATCTTCCATGATGAAACTCAGCAGGTAGTATCCGCTGGTTTAAATGGAGGACCCTTAGTCGCCATGGAGGACTTGTGTGAGGCGTGTATGAACTTACGTCTTGAGTGAGCGGTAGAAACAACGGCGTTACTTTCATAGAAGATCCAAACGGTCGGAATTAAGAAAGTCTACCTCGGCCGAAATGAAGTACATTATGCATATGAAGTGTAAACTCAAATAATCCCCAGATAGGTTCAGACCTGCCACATTCCGTTTGTATTCAGTCGCCCTTTACCTAGGTCACTCTCTAAGATTGTGCTATGAGGACGACGAATTCGTATTAGCACCGACATCCAGTTGAATTTCAGTAGTATCGCGATTTCCGGCTTCATCGATCACAGTGAGTTGAATAGTATATTCGTCAAGAGAATCATAACTATGCTGTATGACCTCACCGGTCTCTGTTGTATTATCGCCAAGGTCCCACTGATAGCTGAGGCCCCCAATTCGAGTTTTAGATGATCCAGCATCAAATTCTATTTCTTCACCCACAACGGGCGATTGAGACCTCGTCTCAAAATCGGCGGACAGTGTTGGTAGAACAACTACTGTCTGATGAGTGGTGGCTGTAATGTTGCCCTCATTGATTACTGAGAGTTCAACACTGTATTCCCCCGGTGTGTCATAACTATGTTGTATACTACCGCCTTCCAGCATTGTGTCATCTCCCATGTTCCACCTCAATGTGTTGCTATCTGCCAGATTTCCGCTAGCATTGAATGTTATGGATTGTCCTGGTTCGGGTACAGCAGGGTTGTAGGTAAATCCCTGGGCATTAATTGTCAATGGGAAAGTCAATTCTGAGTCCCCTCCCATCGCTACGAGAGTGTACCTCTCGGAGGGTAGATCTGATAACTCCCCCTCGAAACTTCCTGATTCTACCGGTATTGTTACACTTTGTTCTACCGTATCCTGTTGCCTGATTTCGATATCGATGTTGTCGACCTCGGCCTTTCCACTGAGGTAAATCGTTCCAGAAGAGTCCGTGGTAATAGAGATATCGTTAATTCCTGTTCCGGCCGATGAACCTGTCGAACCGGCAAAAGGGCCAAATAACAAAAATAGAATGAGTAAAAGGGAAAGCGACAATATTGTCCCGATAATTCCTATATTTCCGAAGCCCGGAATAATTGCTGTCGGTCCACTTGGGGCGGACTCTGGTTTAGTATCCTTCCCTGTCAGCGAGGATTGACTGCTTGGATCCGCAACCCCCGGTTGTTCTTGTCTAAGGGAATTAAGAAGGTTCTGCCTTGCAGTTTCGTACTGTTCATTATTGATTATATCCTTGTTATTCAAATCCGCGAGTTCGTCAAATTTAGAAGCTGCCTCTGAAAACTGATTCTGTTCCCCAATTTCCACCGCGCCCTCTTTATCAATATAAGAATACATGAGCCGAAATCCCTCGATCTCATGCTTGACTTGATCAGCTGCTGAATTGATTTTATCTAATATTATTTGCTCATACTGCTCTCTAAGATCATTCCTTATCCGACTAATCTCAGACTCTATTTTTGATTTATAGTCTCCATCACTCACCACAGGATACTCGAAATCATGCTGAGTGTCTGCAATGATGTCTGTACCCAGAGAAACACCAACACTACCAATATCATTATTTAATCTTCTATATTTGCTTATTTTATCTCGCTTATCCTCAGGTGAGCTTTCGTCTAGTTCCTGAATGTTTTCTAATTCTTCTTGAACTTCTTCATTAGAAATTGAGGCAATCTCCTCACACCGGCTCTCAATTTCTTCTTTAATAAGTTCTTCAATATCATTATGGAACTCTTCTTTCTGCTTATTCCCAAGCAATACGGACTTCTTTAATACCTCTATTATTTGATTGGGGATTTTCGAACTTCTACGAAACCTATCTGACTCAATGCTTCTGTCGCTTGCAAAAAAGGCTTCAATTTCTTCATTTAATCCTTTCAGGTATTTTATATCTTCTCGTAACTCAGATTTATGGTATTTTGACGGTGTGTTAGAAATGTCTTCAACATTAAGATGTTCTTCCAGTTGGTCCGATATATCTCTTTGTAACTCTTCACTGTATGAGTTTCTTAGGTCATGCAAGTCATCTTCGATATCCTTAACCAAATCATTCAACGATCTATCAACCGAGCTGACCTCTCCTCTTAGATCCTGTAACTCCCAGACTTTGTCATCAAATTCCTTTATATTTCCTTGGCTGAATTCAGAGTACAACGATTCCATATATTCATCAGGCAATTTCTCCGTTAATTTTGGCTGATCGTCGGAGTCACTTAGGATATAAAAATAGTTACAAAATAGGAAAACCTTAGCATCTAAAGAATATTTTCCGTTTTTTTCTATACTCCCCAAACACTCTTTAATTTCTTCTTTTAGAGTATCGGAACGTTCTTCTTTTGTGGCCTCAATCAGGGTATCTATATCCGATACGATACCTGACTTGATATTCTCAAATTGAGATCTGTTTAGGGCTTTTTCTTCCCGAAGCTTTTTTGCTTGTTCGATCTGCTCCTTGATTTCCGTATGAACTTCCCGTTCTGCATCCCCTTTTACATGTTTCTTTGAGTTTTCTAACAAAACCTCTCGTTCATCTAGTGGTTTGGATTCTATATCGAATTTTGTCTGAGCCTGTAATCCAGATGAGTCTACTATCTCGTCAACTAAATTTTTCTTCTTATTTTGCAATTCTATCACTATCTCATTTATTACTTCATCAGATTTTTCTGGTACAGAGTTAGTCAACCTCAGAATACTATCACAAAAATCATCAAGAGGCGCCTGTAGCTCCCCTGAACGATCTTCTGGCTTTGATTGACAGATATTAATAGCTTTGTTCAATCGTAAAACGACATCACCGCTGTCTTCACGTAGGTTCTTATTAGAGACTTCTTCAGTGAGATTTTCCAACTTTTGCTTCTCTTTTTTAACTATCTTGTCCTCAACGCTCTCTCTCTTATCCTGAACCTTCTTTTTATAATTCTTTTTCAATGCTTGGCGATCATGTCGTGTCAATATATTATCAGTACTTATCTGTTTAATAAGATCCCTTAGCTTGCTGTGATCATTACCCCCACCAATTGGACGACCAATTATCCTTTCGATTTCTTCAGTTACTACTTTCGGCTTTTCTTTTATTTCCTCTTCTAGATTTCCCAGTAATGATTCAAACCTGAAATTATACTCTCGTTTAACCCCTTCCTTGATTTCATCTTTTTTATCCTGAATCTTCTTTTTGAATATCGGAATTAATTCACTCTTTTTTACATATCTATCCGTTCGAAGTTCGCTGAGGAGATGCTGGACCGCTTGAGCTGCTTCAGTTTGCTGCTTTTGACTCTTCTCTTGTTCTGTCAGTATGAAATCTATTTGGTTAATGATTTCGTATTGTTCGTGTCGATCCCGTCTCTCATCAATTGATTCAAGAATATCGTCAAATTCCTCTTCGAGTTCATTTTTCTCCTGCTCTTTCAAATGGGTCTTAACTTGATCTAATTCCTTCTCTATTGAATCTCTTATTCCTATTCTTAGCCTGCGTTTTTCTTCATTGGTGAGTAATTTACTGCTATTGATCTCTCGTATTTCGTTGATAAAGTTCCCAAACAAATGGCTTTCTTCAGTTTTCGAAGGATTCTGTGAACACTGCTTTTTCGCCTGTTCGAGGTACTGAACTCTTGTTTCTAAGTCCTCTGTCTTTTCCGATATCTTATTAACTATCTCTTTGAGCGATTCCCTTTTAACTCGCTCAAACTCGTCTTTCTCTTGACTTTTCACCTCGTCAATATCCTCTCTAAATCCCTCAATGAGATCTTCCTTCTTTTGTTCCGATAGAAGCGGAGAGTTCTCAATGTCCTTGTTTAGTGCCCTGAAATCCTCTACCAACTTTTTATCAATATCTATATCACTGTATGTCTCTTCCTCTTGGACGGCAAATTGTTTTTCAACCTCATCAAGCAAAAGTCCTGGATTGGTGGATTCTCCCACTTGTTCGTTTAATGATCGCAAAAGACCTCTCTCAAATCTGTCATCAAAGTGCTGCTCCTCTAAATTCTCAATCTCACGTTTGAATTTACTCACTTCTGATAATTTAGCATTGGATAGATTCTCTTTTTCCTTATCACTCAAGGCACCGTTGTTTGGCAATTGCCTGAATATCTCGGGATTTATATTCTCTCTATCGGGGAATGAAATGTTCTCTCTCTCAGCAGGACTTTCGGCGTTGAGTATCTTTTCAATGGCTGTGTAAACTTCATACCGGAGTTTCCGATCTAACTCGGATAATTTCTCTAACTCTGTTTCTACCTCACGCTCGACACGCGAACGCATGTCGTTTTCGAGCCCCTCCAATTCTTCTTGAACACTTTCTTCAATCTTTCCTAACAGGCTCTTTCTGTCCTGCTCTTTCAACTCCGAGATCGGCAACTCGCTGGAGGAAGCTTGTCCAGATGCTAAGGCTTCAGCAACGTCCAATACTTTCTTTGCTGCTGATGTCCTGATCTCCCCCTCTGATGACTCTGAAGAATTTCCGATATTCTTTTTTACATCCTCTAATTCGAGATACGTTTCCCAAGCAGTAAGGTTCTCAGTCTCGACGATGTCTTGAACTGCTGCAATAGCCTCTTTCTCACACCAATCCTCAACACTCTCGAGAACCTTCCCCCATTTGCTTGATAATTTTTTATTTGTCCGAGAATCTAATGGCTCAAAGTTTTTCTCATCTTGATCGGGTTTGAATACCACGTCAACGCTGTTGATTACAGGAGTCCGCCCAAACGGTGCAACAACTATTGACGCACTACTGTTTGTCTGCTGGATGCAATAAGAAACTGCAACAGCAGCGGCTTGGTAATTGCTTACAGCAAAATCAAGCGTTTCGTTTTCGTTAAACAATTCATTGATAGCATATTGCGTTCGTCTATCAATGCCAATGTCTAATAGTGTATTATTTTGTTTTGTCTTCAGTATCCACGGTAATCTTCTCTTATCTGATCTGTTATGAAAATTCCATTCCCCATTTTCGTCTTGTTTCTCCTCCAGCGATTCTAATTTGTTTATCAAGTCATCCAATAGATCTCTCCTACTGTCACCCTTGAATTCTAGATGAAAGTGACCACTACGCGACATTCCTGGCGCCTCTGCGCGAACAAATGCGACTATACGTTTAGTTGCTAAATCAATATAAAACGGAATCTCGTTATCAATTAGTCCCCGTATGTCTTCAGGTGCTTCAGGAGGGACCTCCTGGTGTGGATAGACCTGTTGATTTTTCGAATCGTATATTTTTAGCTCACTCATTTGTTGAGACCCATTAGTCAACTAATTTCTTGATTACTTCTCCATATCGCACTGGAATCAGTTGGCCGTACTCGTCCGCCTTGGGGTATCTCATGGGACGGCCATCTTCGCTGTCGGTTCTAGGCTTCATTATTCGTTCGTCTTCAGCGCCATGACTTCCTTTCTTGGGTTCTCCGCCAGCATCGCTGTCTAACTTCCTCGGGTCCTTTGCAACAACACATTCCTTATCGATCGCGGTTTCGAACCAAACCGGATAAATTGTACTTACATCGGCTGCATTTGGAGCCATTAGCGAGTGCGCACAATTCTCAATACGTCTAGTGACGAAATCCCTGAATCTATCGTAATCTTCTCCCGCCGGTTCAGGATTTTTAACACCCTTCTCATCACGCATATAATTCTCGAATTCTTCAATATAATAATCCGCTTTGGTAGCTACCAGAATAATTTCCTCAACATCTGCATTTTCTGCTATAACACGTAGATTGTCGACCTCCATCCACTCGTCTGCCGGCCCCTCTACAGTAGTTGGGGAGTACCCAACAGCTCGCTCTGAATCAAGCAAAATAACGAGCTTATCTGCCGTATCTATTGTGGTCTTCAAATCATGGACTGCTTTGTCACGGGGATCTTTTGCTATTCCCTCCTGAGATGACTCGTTACTACTTTCTTTTTCATCTAGACTAACTGCCTCTTGATTATCTGGTTTTTCAGCTTCAGCTGCCTCCATTTCCTCGTCTGTTTTTAATAATTCTTTTTCAAGCTCTTCTTTGAGCTCGTGAATCTCAATGTCTTTCTTTCTTGAAAGTAGAAGTAAGGCAGGCAAAAACTCATATTCTGAAGCATCAAGTTTTCTTGGATCTATCTGGGTTAACTTTTCTAATTCTCTCTCTCTTTCGTCCTCTTTATCCATTTGCTTGATCTGTCTTTTGATCCCAGACTTAGCTATTTTTTCCACCCAGTCTTCTGGCACTTCTGATTCCAAGAACTCACCATACTCGGCTATAATGTTGTTCTTTTGGCTCTGAGTGAGGTATTCTTCATCATACAGTCTTTTTAAACCGGGATTACGTGGGCGACTATGTACCAGTTCCTCCAAACCATTTGGAGAATCATCTAATGTAGCCAGCGCGTGGGCCGAGTAAAGATGGAGGAGGCTAGCGACCTCTCTTTCATCAATAACTCCTTTTATATTTTCTTTTCCGCGGCTTATAATCACATCAACAATAATATTCCTCAGGCCCTCGATAATACGCTCATACTGGCCTTCTTCGCTACCTACTTCTTTTATTAATTTTGCTAAATACAGTGCTTTTCGCATCTGATTCGCAATTTCACTCTCATAACCACTCAATTCTTCGCCAATATCTTTTTCCTCGATCTCTTGTAGAATCTCCAAAGTGTGTTCCCAGACGTCGTGACCGTTATCATCAACTAGATCTTCAGCTATATCTATGAATTCTCTTCTTAGTACCCCATAATCTTCAACACACTCATATATTTTTTCTTCAAATACGTTTATAAGCGCATCTTTATATTCTTCATCCAAAATATTGTCATTTGAGATGCCGATAACCAACTCTTGCACCTCCTGATAGTCGTCTGTCTGCGATTCAGGATTTCTTATTACGGAAATTATCTCCGACATTCCCTCCGGATTGTCTTTTAATTCTGGTTGAAGTTCTTCCACCAACTGATCAATATCTCTTCGCCAATCAATTTGATGGTCGTCACGAATTTTTGTCATCTCTTCCATTACTCTAAGCTGTAGCGATTCCCGGATAGATTCACTATCAACATCATCAGTCCGTTCTATTTCATCTATAATTTCTTTAAATTCTTTGAGAGACGTATCATCTTCCAAATCCGATGGTTCGTCTTCATACAGTATCGCATCGATATCCCTTAGTTGGTTGTAAATACGATAACGGTCGTGTCCTTCTGTTATATCAGATAGTATCTCTGTTAGTTCCTCGTGACACACTTCTGTCATCCCCTTCGTTTCGTCAATCTCATCTTCCGGCGAAAACCCTTCCTGCTCACTTCCTTCCGGATTTCCTCCATCAGTCGACACAGGATTTCCAAATTCTTTTGAAGTGTCCTTCAGAATTTCGCCAGGATGATCTACTGTGTCGACTGATATTGTTGGTTGACCGAATTTTTTCTTATGGTTAAAATCAAATGAAACTTCTCCGTACTGCAACTCTTCTGAGTCGTCTTCGGCGGCAATCTCTGTCGAGCCGAGGAACCAATCGAAAGCAACCTCTTTATCTATGTCTCTGTCCCTCTTGATGTCTCTCCGATGTCGTACATTCCTTCTGTAATTATCGACTATCGTACTCATCATGTCGTCGTTATTGCCGTACCCAACAAATTCGTAGTCTTCGTTATCACGATCACAGATATAAAGCCAAGAACCTAAGGCGAAATAGGTTTTTCCAGATCCTTTGGGTCCGATAACAGCAAATTGTGTTGATGAACCGTACTCTCCGAAATTGAACCGTATGAAATTAAATAAACAACCCATGAATGCAATGGCACCAAATACATAAGCCGCCGACAAGCCAATCTCGGAAGCTGTTAGATGCTCCCTCGCTAAGATGCTAATCACAGTAAGAGAACCAACTGTTATAGTTGCCAGTACAATCAAACCATAGGTTGCGACCGGAAACCTCACTAACTCCCCATCCTCATCAACTACGACAAGCCGCGGAATTATGCCGCCATTTGTAGATTCCCTGCTCTTTTGAAAAGTCTGTTTTATATCCAGATCATGAGAGCCTCCAAAAACATCTGAAAAGAAATAGCCGAGTACTAATCCAGCAATCAACGCAACCCCATTACTAGCGTGGAAATTGAGAGGGGTAGTATCCCGGAATACATATATGACAACGCTCAGCAATAGTGATATTACGCCTAAGAGTACTCCCTGACGCCGTTTCTTGACATCCATTGTATAGAGCCCGAGCCAAATCACGTAGAGTCCAATTAGAAATGACAGGATACCTTGACGGGCAAGCTCACCTTCTGTACCTGTGGGTCCAAGATCTCTCACTACGGGAAAAATTTGATTCCAGGTTACTACAATCATATGCGCCAAAATAATTGCTGATATACTCATTCCAATAAGATACCACTTTATCCCAATCTTAGGCTTCCTAATGAGATTGCTCATCAAACTTTTCTGTGTTGCGACTAATACTTAAATCCGATGGAAATTATCAAAATAGAAATGTTAATCAATCGTGATAATGGGCTGGGGTTAACGAAGATTCTACTTTTTAGTGAACAAGGAACCATCCGGAAGCCCCTTTGTCATTAGACTTTAATTGAATCTGCCGTGTTGAATAGATGCTGTGTCACGATCAGAGTGGCTCACAGAGCGGTTCTATGTTGGAGATGGCGAACATGAGGACGATTTCACGGAACTGTCGATACCAGCCGAGCGCTCGCACGGCATCGCCGAGCGAGCGCTTCCTTGTCGAATACGAGGGTTCGGCCATCCAGCGCTGAGAGTAGCCTTTTGCCCGGATGAGCGCGTTATGCCCTAGCGTCAACGGTCTCGATCCACGCTGTAAGATGAGTGGTTCGACACCGAGCGCGTAGAACTCGTATTTCGTGATCCAGTTGTGGAAGGCTTTGTCGGCGGCAACGGACAGCAGGTCGTCCGCGTTCCGGCGGACGACCTGCGGCCCGGTCTTGGTATCATGTTTCCACCGAGCCGAGATATGTACGTCAAGGACGGCAAGAGACTCTCTATCAGTTAGTGTCGTCACTTTCAGCGTCTGAACGGTACTTCCCGACCGCTGGCGGTAGTACGACGATGCTGAGCGGCGGTCGAAGAACGTGCTGTCGAGTGCAGCGTGGCCAGACTGCGGGTGTTGATGCGCTGAAACGCGCAGCAACGCCCGCCAAACCCACATTTCCAGCCGGTCGAACGATTTGTAGAGCGTGGTGAAGTCCGGTAAATCGTCCGGATCTAGGCCAAGTGCGTCACAAATCTCGGTCATGTACTTCAGCCGATTCGGCGTTTCACGGTAGCTGTGGCCGTCTTCAAGCCGAAAACAGTGTAAAACGACGTGCTTCCAGCGGGCGAACCCGCCGCTGGCGGGCTCGCCCGCGTGCTTCCCCAACGCTTGTTTGGCTAGGTCGCGACACTTCTCAACGAAGTCGAGGAGGTCGATCTCCATGGATAGAGTCGAATTCCTCGATTTCACCCTTCTAACCCGTGATATCAGACGATTAGATCGCTATTCAACACGGCAATTGAATCTCATCTCTTGATTATATGCCGACAGATTGTTTCACTCGTCTGATCAGCGCCGTTAATGAATTTTCTACACATATTCGAGCAGTCACTCTAACAGGGGACTTCCAGCTACTGCTCCAACTCACCAACAATCCTCTACAAAAGAGCGTTACGATTTCTTTGTTACGTCCATCGACAATTTTATTGGAGTCGGAAAGGACTCAGTTTGCATGGTGACTAGGGTATCAGACAGTAATTATACGGAATATCTGCGACTCATCGTTCTACTAGTTTCACTTGTCATAACTACTTGGTATATGACTGCGAATATCTGGGTAATCAATTGGCAGGCTGGCGGATTCATGTTTGTTGTATATCATCAACTAACACGCATATTTGGTGGAAACCCCTATCAAATATTTATATTTTTGATAGGTATGTGGATCGGATTGTCTACTCTTTGGCTATTAGATACTTATAAAAAATCACTATTTTTTGTCCCCTTAGTGTTCCTGAGTACAGTGATTCTCACACTAGTCAAAACGACAAATGTACTTCAACCTGGACCCGTCCTACGTGCAGATTATCTGATAGTCTTTGTTGCGGCACTCATATTCAGTGTCTCTGTAATTGGACAAGTACCATTTATTAGCTGGATAAGACCACCAAGAGGAAAGCAAAATCATTTGATGGGGCCGCCCCCACGTAGTATCCCCCAAAGCCCATACATAATATTTGTCTCGGTGGCTGTCGCCGTTGTTCTCGGTCTTCTTGATTTCCATCTATTTTCTGGGGACTTTCTACAACTCTCAGAGAATAATGATCTAGCAATAAATGTGCTTGCCGGTGGAACTCTCATTTTCTGTTTCTATGAAACCGCTGAATATAGACGAAGTGTGCGAGTTCTACTTCTTGGTCCAGCGCGAGCAGGTAAGACCGCAGTGCTTGCTGGTTTGTATAATGACATAGAATACTCTAAAACCGAATCAAGCTCTTCAGATTCAGGCTATAGTCTGTTTGACTCCACTCGATATATCGAAAGCACATCATCTAACCGGCTAAAAAAGATCGCAAGAAATCTTAGGAACGGTAAACTACCAGATCGAACGGATGAAGAAGGAACGGAATATATCGAGATAGAGTATGTGTCAGGACATCAATTTTTCCGAAAAAAAACAACAGTCAGTGGATTTGACTACCGGGGAGAAATATTATTTGATAGGGGGACTGAAACGGAAAATCTAGGATTTATTAATACGTTAGAAGGAATAAGGAATGAACGCACAGTTGTGGAGCGTTTACTTCACAGATTTGGTGCCATCGATTATTGGAATAGGGCCATTGAAGAACAGGGAAATATCGACCCTCGATGGGCAGACAAGGACCACCCAGAAATAGAAACAGTAGCAAAGTTAGCCGATACTGCGGACCATCTTATTTTGACACTTCCGATTGATGACTTCCTTAATAGAGTGATTGAACGCGAGAATATTAGGGGATATTATCCTTATTTTAAGATTGAGAAAAGTGGAAATGACCAGTTCGATCTAACATTACCTAACAATTTGGATATACTCAGGGATAAAAATGCTTGGGAAGCAGATTTATTGGATGAATTCACTGGCAGCGAAACAGTTAATATCAATCGACAAGATGGTGAACTAAGATTCGACGATCTTGACAGACCTTGTCCCGAACCCAATTTTGAGTCCGTGGAGTATCTCATTCCAGTTGATAAAGACACAACCTATTCTCACATGGCCAACAGAACAAACCCGCAGATCTATACAGAACAACTGGAGGGGTTTATTGATAAGTTACAGGAGAAAGGAGCGGCAGGGCGGAAATTTACGTGGATATTCACGATGGCTGATCTTGTTGCAAAGGACTTTGATGAAGCCGTGGCTTCAGCGACAGAAATAGAGGAAAACGGGACTGAATCGAAAATCATTGATGAGCTTGAAGAAAATATTGGGTCAGTTAGTACCTCTTTCAGAAAGAGGCAAATGAACTCCGTTCAATACTGTCTTTTTGCGCACTGGATAAAAGAGATGTATATCAAAACGTTATGGGATGAACAAGATTTTGAAAACGTACTGACGAACACCCGTGAAGATTCAATTTTTCCAGTATGGTTTGATATCAAAGAACGCAGTCCGGAAGGAGAGCTCCGGATACGTACAGATAAAAAAAGGAAGGGACAATCTGAACCGAATGATAATGCCCGAGCCGAACACCGCGGTGATCTACTGGAAGGCTCTGATGAGATACTCAACCGGATAGAAGGGAAAAATACAGCAATGACTCAGTTTGCAGGGTCAGAGATTGTGTCAAATTCATATTCTAAACTTTATGGGACGATAACGCAATCTGATTCATAAGCATGATAGTAAGACGGATTTATGCTGCTACAAGTGGTCAGTGTCTTGTTCGAAACACTGATCAGGTTGATGAGAAAGAACGAGAACGTGTAAAACAAGACGTCCAGTCGGGCGTACGCTTTGTAGTTGATGCAACACATGGTGAAGTACGCGGATTTCTTCCAGTCCGACGCACCGCGCCCGAGGCATTCTACGGTGTTGTGCAGATCGAACCACAATCTAACCCTCTTGATGAGTTCTGGACAGCGATTCATGAAGAGTTTGCAGAACGTCCGGGGTGGACACTGAGAAAAGATACAGAAGAGGGCGAATTTCTCCGCATCGTCGCTGGCGAACGCTCGCTTGAAAATAATACCACTGAATTTCTGGAACAGCTACAAGAACAAAATCGGCCCGTAACTGTGGGAGTGTCTGATCTGCAAACTGCTGGAAGGTTACTCAGGCACAATTACACCTCTGAATCTGTGAGGATCGAAAATACAGTTGTCGCCATCAACATGATTGAGAATATTGCTTATGATGTATTGTATTGGTCTCGGGAACAGGAGGACAGCACTACGCTTCTAGCCGGCGCTAATCAGGAGACACAAGAGATGATGGAATCGGAGACAAAACACGATCCGACCCTGAGGGATTTGATTTTTCAGTGGTTTCGACGTGATCGATAGCTGTTGATTGTGACCCGCGGATTCAAAACCGCTATACCTGATCTGAAGGTGGGTTTTAGAAAACTCCTATTTATACCCTGTGGGCATCCTGTTAGCTGGTCCACACCTCACCTCAATGTTGTTTGGATTGGTTGGGATTTGATTTCCTACGCCAAAGGTAATGTCGAAACGGTCCAAGTACTTTTTAAATGAAATTGTGCAAGATTAGATCAGACCGAAGGCTTTCGCTGTATTTCACCTTGGCAAATCGGCTCCTTTAGCGCGACCCGACAGTACTTTCGTAGAGGTCAATGTCGTACATGTCAAGGAGTACGTCAGCCGTAGTCGCGTCTTCGTTAGCATCACTTTGCATGATTTCGGAGACAAAGTCCTCGTCCATCGGACGAATCTCGTCGCGGTAAACGTAAGCGCCGTACGCGTCCTCAATCTCTTGGTCAGTGGCTTCCGTCGCTGCCCACTGCCCGAGTGCGTCCCACTTGTCCCACTGTGCTCCAAGGCCAATCGTCTGGAATGCACCCGGGACCTCCTGTTCGTTGTAGCGGGTATCGAACGTGTCCTTGTAGCCATCCATTTTTGTCACCGGCGCGAGATTGTCCAAGATGTTACCACCGATAAACAACACCATCGTAAACTCGTGGGGATGACCGGAATCATACGTCTCCGCTGAATACAGATCGCGGCTCTGGCTCTTATTATTCAGTGGCAGTGCCTCAAACACCTCCTCGAATCGCGCACCGCCTACGCCAGCATCGTGATCAAATTCCGGAGAGAGGTACACCGCATGGAAGCACATTCCTTCGTAGAATCGCGAAACCTCCTCACCGTGTGACGTTGGCTCAGGTTCGTTCAACGGCACACGCTCGTCATCCAAGTTCCCGACAGCGACTGCGAAATCGTCAAGTATCTTGTCCTTGTTATTCTCCCAGACATCCGTGTCGCCAACGTGTTCAGCATCCTCGGCAAGGTCTTCGGGCGACACGTTGCGTTGTTTGCGATAGGGGTTTGCTCCTTCATCACCGGAAGTACTGCTCTCTAATTCGGTGTCGTACTGATTTCCGAGGCCTGCAATGTCGCGCCCCGTCATTTCGTCTTTATCTGTAATACCAGGATCCGGCCGTGGCACTTCCACACCGCCAGCGACTGCTCCTGGACCTTCGGCAATCCCTTTCAATCGCTTCAACCGATCGATTGTGCCCACATTGTCGGGATGCTTCAATTTCTGGAGGTTCACTTGGAGGTCGGCGACGGTTTCGCCCAGCGGTTGGAGATACGCTTCAAACAATTTGGCGATGACTTCCGAGCCTGTCTCAACCTCTGACTGCGGGATCGCGAACGGGTCAGCGTCGCCATCTCGCTCTGCTTCGTCAAGTAATGCACCGAGCAGTTCGCCCGTACCTTCGAACTCCGACCCGTCAATGAGCCTTTCCAACTCATCTTTCACCACTTGTTCCCAGTCGTATTCCTTTGCTGGAATCTTTGCTGTGCTTGACTTCTCTGGGACTAATTCCTCGTTGGAGAGAGCAGCACTGAATGTTTGGGCTAATTCCTCAGTAAGCTCTTTTTGTTGTTTCTGAATATCTCGTTCGATCATCGAGTCTCGGAACGAACACTCGAAGTTAACATCGATTCCTGGATTGGGTTCTGAACCCATGATCTCGAATCGATGGTCGCCCTCGTGGAGGTTCACTAACTCGTCAGAAAAGTCTTCGGTATTATCGGTAAGCCAACCGCCGTGTTCTAAGTGAAGTTCCCGAGCGTCTTTGACGATCGCAAACTCAGCTTCCAGTTGGTTGCGATCGATTTGGGCGACCCCCAT
>NZ_FNFC01000049.1 GCF_900100385.1 Halovenus aranensis | reverse complement strand
TTATAACCAAAGCGATCGGATCTCCATACCCAATTCTCCAGATTACAACGGTGATGGCTCTTACTGTCGGGGTCATCCCCGTCCTCTGGGACCGTACCTATGTTCCTTACCTTATAGGACTTGTCTGTTTCGTTGCTATTTCGTATCGTCTTGTCATTACATCTTTTGCGCCCCGTATTATCGGGATAGATCCGAACGCATTTGCTGTTCAAGTCCAGCTCATACTCAATACAGGGTCAATTGACCCACTCAATATCCCATTTTATGATGTTGCACCTGTCTTCCAAATCTTTACGGTGACTTTTACTCTGATCTCCGAAACATCTGTCCACAACGGAATGGCGATATGGACCGTTGTAAGCGGATTATTAGTACCACTTCTTGTCTTTGTGTTCGGTAGCCGGTCATGGCCGGGAGTAGGTAATCAGGTTGTTGCGACAATTGCAGCTGTATTTGCAAGTGTAGGGGTATCTCATATACAGTTTAGTTACTGGCCGGTTCCCAGCATGGTAGGAGCGTTATTTTTTATCGCTCTATTAATTGGGTTCATAATGTACGTAGAAAATCCATCAAACCGCTATAATTGGTCGGCAGTAATCGGTGTCTTTTCGCTGGCTGCAATGTTCACTCATAAACTTCCAATCTTTGCTTTCTTGTTAGTTTTTTGTGTATTTTTGTTGATTAGATTTATCGATCAAAAGCCGCTCACGTACTCCACACGGGGGTCTGACGTCACCCTCATCTTAGTTGTCGGGATAATAGTAAGTCTGCAATTCCTCTATTTAACGGACTTCCTCAGAGTAATGATTACATACATATCCCAGGCTCTTTCCGGAGATATTGGTTTTGGGGCTGGGAGAGACCTCTACGCCCCCGCTGCGACATCCGCAATACCCCCTTTCACTACGCGAGCGATGAACCGCATTGGTGTGATCCTTTTACTTGGGATTGGAGGCATTGTATGGATGTGGCTCTTCATCAGATCTTCATACTCATCAAATAAATTAAATATTCTCCTGTCGGCAAGTGGTGTTACAGCTGTTTTGGTAGTTGTCGGAACAGTAACACCAGCGGGATCACTCCGGCGAAATATGCTCCTTGCTGAGCTTGTTGTTGTGGTGTTAGTCGGTGGTGGAATCTGGATCTTTGCTCGAACCATATTATACAACCGTACATTTTTCATAACACTAGCGAATTCCATCCTTGTGATTGGTCTGATCGGAATAATAATCGTATCACAATTTATGGCCCCGCCGACGACAATTGATCATCCAGATGAACCACGGTATTATCTCAATAACGCTGAGATCAAGGCTGATGAGTTCCGATACGATCGGGTCCCCAACATAGTTGTAAGGGATTACTTCTATGCTTACCAGGTGTCAGATATACCACAAGCAGCAGAGTATCGGCCAGACCAGCACCAGCAGGGGTCAAAGTTCCCGCGCCTCTTAGAATGGATGGACAGGGATGGCTATTTAATTGGGGATCTCGCTGATCGAGGATATGAGTCGGTAGCTATCCGTCCGGAGTTAGATATATATTTATTCAGAGGTGGTCCGTATTATCTTGAGTGGGACCCGGAAAAAACACTCGACAGACGTCAAGAGTATCACCGCGGATACGATAACGGTGACGTCGTGTTATATATGAGAGAGAACTAGTAGTACCTATTCATCCGCCCGTGGAATATCAGCAAATGCGTTCAGTCTAAATTCTGAGTAGATGATCAAAAGTGTTTGACCACCTGATAGAGAGGCATGTGATCAAGAAATATTTTTACCACGACGCTCTTCTGTAGAGGATTGTTGGTGAACTGGCGTAGTAGCTGGAAGTCACAGCAGGCAAGGGTGACGCAGACACGTCACCCGACGAACAATGTT
>NZ_FNFC01000051.1 GCF_900100385.1 Halovenus aranensis | reverse complement strand
CGGTACTTCCCAACCGGCGTGAGCAGCGGAGCTAAAGCGTCGCTCTGATTGAGGAAGATGTCCGGTTCAGAAGTGTGCTTGAGCTACCCGAACCGGACGGTGTTCTTTCGGCCGCAGACGTAAAAGAAGTAGCGGCTGACGTGATTGGACAGCTCCCAATGGAAGGAATCGAGGGCTCGCCCCTCGATTCCGGTGATATCTGGCCTGCCGTCACCATGGCCAGCGTCAACCAGTCGTCCGTTTGGGAGGTCACGTCCCAAACGGACGATACTCCCTGCGACGATACTGTCATGGACTGGCTCCACACGCTTCAGCGTGACCAGCTCGAAATGGCCGCCAGCCTTCTATTTCGCCACCTCGCTATGACGATTCTCGACCCTGACCGGTCGAGAATCGTCTCCATCGACTTCGTCGATAACCCCTACCACGGCTCTGCCCACGAGGACAGCGCCGAACTCTGCAAAACCACGCCAACCGACGGTACCACGACCTGTCACCGTTACTGCACCGCCTACGTTGTCTCGAACGGGAAGCCGGTGACGCTGGCACTGACATACGTCCGCAGCGACGAGAAGGAGGCCGACGCGGTCGAGCGCGTCCTCGACCGCGTCGGCACCTATCCCTTCGAAATCGACCTCTTGCTCGCTGATCGCGGCTTCTACAATGAACGGGTGATTCGTCGCGCACGCGACCTTGCAACGACGGTGATCCCTGTTCAAAAGAAGGGTGAGCGGATGAAAGACAAGCTCGCCACGCACTGCTCGTACATGACGACCTACCGCATGTACAAGGACAGCGAGCGGGAACTACGCTTCCCGCTCGCGGTCTCTGTCTCCTATCAGAACGGAGACCGAGGCAAGCATGGCGAGGTCGTTCGTGGGTACGTGGCGTGCGATCTCGGAGATCGCACGCCTACACAAGTCGAACGACGCTATCGGAAACGGTCGGCAATAGAGACGAGTTACCGGCTATTTCGCCAAGCACGAGCAACAACGACAACACAAGACCCGATCGTCCGGTTTGCGTTCGTGATCGTCAGCTTCCTGCTGGAGAACCTGTGGCTGGTGCTGCGATGGGCGGTCGTCGCCCGCCCACAGCGGGGCGGGCGCGACCTGCCCGAGCAGTTCACGTTCCAGACGTTCTGTGACTGGATTCGTCACGAACTGGAAGAAGAGTTGGCCCGGCGGTGGGAGATTGAAATGAACGGTGTCGGCGTCCCCGACGCGTACGCCTCGGCCGCGGGCTGACGGCCAGCCCGCGGCCTCAGGTAAGCGAGTCGTCAGCAGCAGCACTCGTCAAAAACCGCTTCAACAATCGTTCTCGTCACTGTCTCTGTTCAATTCAGACCGATGCTTCGATTCAGCCAGCTACCGTTCCGAGATTGAACGGCTCATACCAACTCAACTCGGCTTCCGAATTCTCGATTGGGAAGTACCGA
>NZ_FNFC01000052.1 GCF_900100385.1 Halovenus aranensis | reverse complement strand
AACGAGGTCGAGCAAAGCGACGCCCATAATCGCCTTCTCGACCTCATCTTCTCAAACTCGTTACGGAGTGATCCTGTCGCAGTCTTCCATTTTCAATAGAGCACTGTGAACAATTGCTCAAACGGAATCTCATTCTGCTCGTTTATCCGGAGCCCTGACTGCTCCTCTAACGCCTTCTCTATGTTCTTCTTGAACTCGCCGGCGTCAATATCCATACACGCATTTACACTGACTTCGTTCAAATAACTAAACAATTCTACTTACCGATTTAGCCGCCCCGATTTCACTACTCATCCCGAATAAAGAAGCCTAGATAGCAACTACTGGTAGCGTTGTTCGTCCCCCGAGAGGGGTGCGGGGCGATCCAGTCGCGGTCGCCCCGTGAGGTGATTGCTCGATGGGACACCGCGCACTCGTTGCGTACGAACGCACGGACGGACAGTACACGCTCCACTACAGCCATTGGGGCGCAGCAAACCTGAAGCTCAAGCACCGAATCTCGGCTGAGTCGCCGTCCGGTGGCGACGACACCGACTCCAAATGGGCGAAACAACTCCTCGCAGAGCTTGCAGATGGCCTCGAGGCAGATGCCGTCGACGGCTACCTCGGTGGCGAGGATCGACCGTCGACGGTCGTCGAGCCGAAGCCCCGCGCCACCGGGCTCACTCTCGACGAGATTGTCGCTGACCATCTCGACTACCTCCACCACGAGGCGTTCTTCGTGGTGTCGACGATGTTCGAGGTGACCGCCTATCGGACGCTGTGGTTCGGGCTGCAGTACGACTCGGAGACAGTCGAACAGGGAGAGACGGTCGGGAACGGCGCGCTCGCGACGGTGCGCTGGTACGACGGCGAGCCGGTCGGCGACGGCCACCTGCAGGGCAGTTCGCGGCTCTCAAAGACGTCGTCGGCGACATGATCGATAAGGGTGTCTTCACGCCGTCGACGGCGAGACAGTACCTGAAACGGAAGCTCGCCGAGCGGGTCGGAGACCGACAGGAGCTGCTCATTCCGAACGGGGATCACCCTTTGAAATGGCGAATATCAGCCAATCATAGGTAATTTGTTACGAATCAGAGCAGGTGTTCTGCACCTTTTCAATGTTGGCCAGATGTTCAAAATGTCTATAACCAGATCATCAAAAGGAGCCTCCTCACTTATGATTTGACAGGAGCCACTGCTATTCGCTATACTCTGCTGGGTCAAGTCGGCCATCTAGACACATTTTCCCATCTTCAGTCGATCACATCGGGTTAGAGGAAGTGTCTGCTTTGGGAGGATGTGCAACAACCCGAAGCAGACAGCGAAATAGAGGAAGAGCACCTGCTTA
>NZ_FNFC01000056.1 GCF_900100385.1 Halovenus aranensis | reverse complement strand
GAACTGAAACATCTTAGTAGGGGCAGGAAGAGAAAGCGCAATGCGATGTCGTTAGTAACCGCGGGTGAACGCGATACAGCTCAAACCGAAGCCTTCGGGCTATGTGGTGTATGGGCTGACATGCAGCACCAGACCGTCATCGAGAAGTCTCCTGGAATGGAGCGCGAAACAGGGTGAAAGCCCCGTATCGGTGTCCAATACGGTGTGCGTCAGTTCCAGAGTAGTGGAGGTTGGAAATCCTTCGCGAATCTAGCAGGCATCGACTGCTAAAGCTAAACACTCTCCGAGACCGATAGTGAACAAGTAGCGTGAGCGAACGCTGAAAAGTATCCTCCAACGGGAGGTGAAATAGGGCCTGAAATCAGGTGGCGATGGAGCGACGGGGCACGAAAGGTCCTGTGACAAACGAGACGGGTGCGAACCCGCAGTAGGACTCACAGGAAGCCGGTGTTCCGTCGTACGTTTTGAAAAACGGACCAGGGAGTGTGCCTGTCTGACGAGTCTAACCCGTCTACCGGGGGAGGCGTAGGGAAACCGACATGGCCGCAGCGCTTTGCGCGAGGGCCGCCGTGTTCAAGCGCGGGGAGTCAGACGAGCACGACCCGAATCCGGACGATCTACGCGTGGGCAAGATGAAGCATGGCGAAAGTCATGTGGAAGTCTGTTAGGGCTGGTGTCTTACAATACCCTCCCGTGACCTGCGTGTAGGGGTGAAAGGCCCATCGAGTCCGGCAACAGCTGGTTCCGACCAAAACATGTCGAAGCATGACCTCCGCCGAGGTAGTCTGTGAGGTAGAGTGACTGATTACTGTGTCCGCCCTCGAGAGAGGTCGGCGCGGTTGTCAAACTCCGAACTCACAGACGCCGTCAACGCGGGGAGTCCGGTGCGCGGGGTAAGCCTGTGTACCATAAGGGAGACAACCCAGCGCCGGGTTAAGGTCCCAAAGTGTGGATTAAGTGCGATCGAAGGTGGTCCCGAGCCCTAGACAGCCGGGAGGTGAGCTTAGAAGCAGCTACCCTCCAAGAAAAGCGTAACAGCTTACCGGCCGAGGTTCGGGGCGCCCAAAATGATCGGGGCTCAAATCCACCACCGAGACCTGGC
>NZ_FNFC01000054.1 GCF_900100385.1 Halovenus aranensis | reverse complement strand
GTCTTTAGCTAAGCGAAAAACAACGAGACAGCAGCGGCTTATCGAGGCGTCTTTTTGAGAGGAATGAGGAGGAAAGGCTGTGCACACCAAAACCTCCTCATCGAGAATAATGCGTCGACTCACTACGCTTTTTCCATCTGATCTGCTCGAAGAGCACGCCGAGGAACTCGGCGTGGTCGAGCGGGATGGGAAACTGCAGATGCCTGCCTTTGTATGGTCATTCGTGTTCGGCTTCGCCGCAGGCGAGAGCCGAACACTGGCTGGCTTTCGGCGTAGCTACAACAACACAGCGGACAAGACACTCTCTCCTGGCGGGTTCTATCAGCGATTGACGCCGACACTTGCAGAGTACTTCCGCGACCTCGTCGAACACGGGATCGACGAGGTCGCTGTTCCTGACACTGTCGACAACGATCTCTCTCGCTTCCGTGATGTGATGGTTGCTGACGGCACTATCTTGCGGCTACACCGGTTTCTCGCAGATGACTACAAACCCCGGAGAGGAGAGCAGGGTGGAGCGCGGCTCCACCTGCTCCACAACGTCACCGACCAAACAATCGAGCAGTTCAGCGTTACCGACGAAAAAGCACACGACAGCACTGAGTTTGACACAGGACCGTGGCTCGAAGATCGGTTAGTCTTGTTCGATCAAGCGTACTTCAAGTACCGCCGCTTTGCGTTGATTGACGAGAATGACGGCTACTTCGTGAGTCGGCTGAAATCGAATGCTAATCCGATAGTTACGGAGGAATTACGGGAATGGCGTGGCGACGCCATTCCCTTGGAGGGAAAGAAGATCCAGGATGTTGTGGATGATCTCTACCGACAGCACATTGACGTAGAGATCGAGGCAGAGTTTCAACGGAGGCCGTACGCGGGCACGCAATCATGGGATACGAAGACATTCCGTGTCGTCGGCGTCCGCAACGAGGACGCCGACGAGCACCACCTCTATATCACGAATCTGCCGCGAGAAGAGTTCTCTCCCGAAGATATCTCAACACTCTACCGGTGTCGATGGGAAGTAGAGTTGCTGTTTCGTGAGTTAAAGACGCAGTACGAACTGGATGAGTTCACTACGAGCAAATCCCATGTTGTCGAGATTCTGCTGTACGCAGCGTTGCTGTCGCTGTTAGTGAGCCGTGATTTGTTGGATCTGCTCACCGTTGTCGCAGATGACGAGATCGTGTTTCCACCAGAACGCTGGGCGGCGACCTTCCGGTCGCACGCCCA